>NZ_AP019307.1:0-1482651 GCF_003945325.1 Nocardioides baekrokdamisoli | reverse complement strand
TGAGTAGCTACCGCAAGAGGATCGTCGTCATCGGGCACGGCATGGTCGGGCACCGATTCGTCGAGGCCGCCATCGAACGTGGCCTGACCGAGACGTACGACATCGTCATCCTGGGCGAGGAGCCGCGGGCGGCGTACGACCGTGTCGCACTCACCTCCTACTACGAGGTCGGCGACAAGGCGCTCTCGTTCCTGCCGAGTGGCAAGTACGCGGATCCGCGGGTCAGCCTCGAACTCAACGCGAAGGCCGTCGCCGTCTCGCCCCGCGCCCGCATCATCACGCTGGAGGACGGCCGCCAGGTCGAGTACGACGAGCTCGTCCTCGCCACCGGTGCGTACCCGTTCGTGCCGCCAGTGGCCGGCAAGGACCTCGAGAACGTCTTCGTCTACCGGACTATCGAGGACCTCATCGCGATCAAGAAGGCCGCGAAGAAGGCGAAGACCGGTGTCGTCATCGGCGGCGGACTCCTCGGCCTGGAGGCGGCCAACGCCGTCAAACAGCTCGGGCTCGAGACGCACGTCGTGGAGCTCGCTCCCCGCCTGATGGCCGTCCAGATCGACTCCGGCGCCGGCAAGACCCTGAGCCGTGAGATCGAGAACCTCGGCCTCACCGTCCACACCGGTGCGATGACCGAGGCGATCCTCGGCACCAAGGGCAAGGTCAGCGGTCTAGCCCTGAAGGATCGCGCGACGCTCAACGCCGACATCGTGGTGTTCTCGGCTGGCATCCGGCCGCAGGACGCCCTCGGCCGCGCGGCCGACCTGGAGATCGCGGAGCGCGGCGGCATCCTGGTCGATGAGCACTGCCGTACGTCCGAGGAGCACATCTGGGCCATCGGCGAGTGCGCGGCTCCCAACGGGAAGATGTACGGCTTGGTGGCGCCTGGCTACCAGATGGCCGAGGTCGTGGTCGACTCGATGTTGGGTGGCGAGGGCACCTTCGAGGGTGCCGACATGTCCACCAAGCTCAAGCTGCTAGGCGTGGATGTCGCCTCCTTCGGCGACGCGCACGCTGAGACCCCGGGATCGCTCGAGCTGGTCTACTCCGACGCGGTCGCCGGCATCTACAAGAAGCTCGTCATCTCGGAGGACGGCAAGCGACTCCTCGGCGGCGTCCTGGTCGGTGACGCGAGCGCGTACGGAATCCTGCGCCCGATGGTGGCCAGCGGCCTGCCACTTCCGGACAACCCCGAGGACCTGATCCTGCCGGCGGGTTCAGGTGGGTTGTCGAAGATGGAGCTCCCGGACGAGGCCGTCGTCTGCTCCTGCAACAACGTCACGAAGGGCCAGATCAAGGGCGCCGCCGACAACGGCTGCACCACCCAGGCCGACGTCACCAAGGAGACCAAGGCCGGGTCGACCTGCGGCTCGTGCAAGGTGCAGGTCAAGAAGATCATCGAGGACCACTTCGCCGCTCAGGGTGTCGTCGTCGACAAGAGCCTGTGCGAACACTTCCCGATGACGCGGGCCGAGCTCTTCGACGTGGTGCTGGTGCACGGCTACCGGAGCTTCAACGAGATCATCGAGGCCCACGGCAAGGGACGCGGCTGCGACATCTGCAAGCCCGCGGTCGCCTCGATCCTCGCCTCGCAGCTCAACAGCCACGTACTCGATCAGGGCAACCGTCAGCTGCAGGACACCAACGACGCGTACCTCGGCAACCTGCAGAAGAACGGCACCTACTCGGTCGTCCCGCGCATCGCGGGGGGCGAGATCACACCCGAGGGTCTGATCGCGATCGGCGAGGTCGCCAAGGACTTCGGGCTCTACACCAAGATCACCGGCGGCCAGCGGATCGACCTGTTCGGAGCCAGGCTGGAGCAGCTCCCGGCGGTGTGGAAGCGACTGGTCGACGCGGGCTTCGAGAGTGGCCACGCGTACGGCAAGTCCCTGCGTACGGTGAAGTCGTGCGTCGGCTCCACGTGGTGCCGGTACGGCCAGCAGGACTCGGTCGCGATGGCCATCGAACTGGAGCTGCGCTATCGCGGTCTGCGGAGCCCGCACAAGCTCAAGGGCGGCGTCTCGGGCTGTGCCCGTGAGTGTGCTGAGGCTCGCGGCAAGGACTTCGGCATCATTGCCACGACCAATGGATGGAACCTGTACGTCGGCGGCAACGGCGGCGCGATCCCGGCGCACGCACAGCTGCTCGCCGAGGACCTGTCGGATGAGGACCTGCGGAAGTACCTCGACCGGTTCCTGATGTTCTACATCCGTACGGCCGATCGCCTCCAGCGCACCTCGACCTGGCTCGACTCGCTCGAGGGCGGGATGGACTACCTGCGTCAGGTGGTCATCGAGGACTCCCTCGGCATTGCCGAGGAACTCGAGCGCGCGATGGCTTCCCACATCGACTCCTACTTCGACGAGTGGAAGGCGACGATCGAGGACCCGGAGAAGGTGCGCCGGTTCATGTCGTTCGTGAACGCACCCGAGACCCCGGACCCGAACATCTCGTTCGGGACGACCCGCGGCCAGATCGTGCCGGAGGAGTCAGCCGGGCCAGTGTCACTGGGCATGCCGCAGATCGGAGCGTCGCTGTGATGACACTCGACCCGACTCGGCAGATGATCGAGATCTGTCCCGTCGATGCCATCGACGTGGAGACCGGCGTGGCTGCGCTCGTACACGGTGAGGCGGTGGCCGTCTTCCGGACGTACGCCGGCGATGTCTTCGCGCTGTCCAACTACGATCCCTTCTCGCACGCCTCGGTGTTGTCGCGAGGCATCGTCGGGACGCGTACGGTCGACGGTGAGTCGGTCGACTTCGTCGCCAGCCCGATCTACAAGGAAGCCTTCGACCTGCGTACCGGCATCTGCCTGGACAAGCCGGAGGTGTCGATCGCGGCGTACGAGGTCGTGGTGCGCGAAGGTGTCGTGTACGTGGGTTCGGTCAAGGCCGTCGTCGAGGAGTGAATGTGTCCGAAGGTCATCCGCTTGCGGGCTTTCGGATCGGCGTGACGGCCACCCGGAAGGCCGACGAACAGGGCGCGCTCCTGGAGCGCCGCGGTGCCGAGGTGGTGTACGCGCCGGCGCTGTCGCTGGATCCGAACCGGATCGACCCGGCCACGCTGCGCGCCTCCACCGAGGAGGTCATCGGCTCACCGGTCGATGTCTTCCTGGTGACCACGGGTATCGGTCTGCGCGGCTGGTTCGACGCCGCGGAGGGCTGGGGTCTGCTGGACCCGCTGCTGGAGCGGCTCAAGGGCGCCGAGATCCTCGCCCGCGGTCCGAAGTCGGTCGGTGCGTTGCGAGCTCGCGGGCTGCGGGAGCTGTGGGCGCCGGAGTCGGAGGAGTTCGACGACGTGATGGCGCACCTGCGCGGGCGCGATCTCGCCGGGAAGCGGATCGTGGTGCAGGAGCACGGCCAGTCGCTGTCGATGGTCGGCCATGCGTTGCGTCGGATGGGTGCTGAGGTCGTCTCCGTCGCGGTCTACCGCGTGGATCCGGCGATCGACCCCGAGCCGATGTTCGGTCTGGTCGAGCAGGTGGCCGACGGAACTGTCGACGCAGTGACCTTCACCTCGGCGCCAGCCGTCGCCTCCTTCATGCAGGCGGCCGGCTCGGTCGGGCGTCGCGACGAGGTGATCGCAGCCTTCCAGGCCGACGTGGTCGCGGCGTCGGTCGGACCGGTCACGGCCGCAGCCTTCGAGATGTGGGGTGTGCCTACGATCTTCCCCGAGCGCTCCCGCCTGTTGCCGATGATCACGTTGTTGGAGACGGAGCTGCCCTCGCGCCGTGCCGGTCTCACGATCGAACTGGTCGGTGAGCATCAACTGTTGCTGCACGGCGACGAGGTCCTGCTCGACGGTGCCGTCGTGAAGCTCTCGCCGGCGCCGGCGGCCGTACTCCAGGCGTTGATCGCGAACCCCGGCAACGTAGTCTCGCGGCGCGCGCTCCTGGCGATGTTGCCGTCGGGCAACGCCGGATCCGAACACGCGGTCGAGATGGCCGTCGCGCGCCTCCGCGCCGCTCTGGGTACGCGGGCGATCCAGACCGTGGTGAAGCGCGGCTACCGCTTGGCCGTCGCCGGCTGATGACGCGCCTGGTCACCGTGGCGCACGGCACTCGCTCCGGTGAGGGCAACGCGGTCGCGATCGAACTCACCCGATTGGCCGGTCTCGCACTCGGCGTCGAATCGGTCACCTCGTACGTGGAACTCCAGGAGCCGTTGCTCGCCGACGCACTGGGTGCTTCGACCGAATCGACCGTGGTGGTGCCGCTGCTGTTGTCGCGCGGCTATCACACCCGCGTCGACCTTCCGGCTGCATTGGACTCGGCCGGGGGACCGGCTGTCATCACCGACCCCTTGGGTCCGTCCACCGCACTGGCCAGGGTGCAGGTCGACCGTCTGATCGAGGCCGGCGCGACGCCCGGTCAACCGGTCGTCCTGGCTGCCGCCGGGTCACAGGACCCGACCGCCGCCGATGATCTGCGAGCGGCGGCCGTGTTGGTTGGTGCGTTGTGGGGGAGTGAGTGTCGGATGGCGACGATGGCCGCCGGGGACATCGGCGAGGTCGTACGCCCCGGTGATGCGGTCTCGGTCTATCTCCTCGCGCCCGGTCACTTCTCGCGCACGCTCGCCGACGAGGCGCGTACGGCTGGCGCCGCCGTCGTGTCCGACGTCCTCGGTACCCACCCGACCATCGTCGATCTCATCTGCGACCGTTTCCGGTCGAGACCCGACGAATGACAGCCGAGACCCGACATCTGCCACGTCGAGACCCGACAAGTGCCATGCGTGGCCTGACAAACGCCGGGTCTCGGACTGACAAACGCCGGGTCTCGCACTGACGGATGTCGGGTTTCGGCGCTACTCCGGTAGGTCGGCCGGGGAGTCGATGTCGCGCGACCAGCCGCCGGTGTCGGGTACGTCCACGACCGATCGGCCCTCGAAGAGCGACCGGACGGCGGCGTCGACGGGGGAGTCCAGTTCGGTGATTGCAGCGCGCAGCGAGGACGTACGCCAGGCCGCCGCCAGATAGTGCCGGCGATCGTCGGCGACGAGTACGGCTACGTCGTAGTCGGCCACCGCGGCGACCAACAGCGGCACCGCCGGCGCGATCCACGGCTGGTCGCCTGCGAGCGTGACGACGATCGGCGACGTCACCGAGTCCAGCGCAGAGGCCACGGCAGCAACGGGTCCGCCCGACACCTCGGGACCCACAACGATCACCCGAGCAGCCGCCGCGACACCGGCCAGGACCCGGTCGACGACGCGTACGCCATCGATCTCGATCGCGGTCTTGTCCAAGCCCCCGAATCGGGTGGCCCGACCGCCGACGAGCACGATCGCGTCGAACATCAGCAGGTCGCGAAGAGGACGGCGTTGGTCGCCAGCATGCCCATCAGCGGCTTGCCGGCGACAGGGGTGAGGTCCAGGGTCGCCACCTTGCCGCTCCAACTGGCTCGGTTGAGCTTGAAGATGTCGGTGAAGCTCCCACCGATGCCGGGCGCCTGCCCGACCGCCAGGTTCTGTCGGGTGATCGCATTGGTACGCGCCTGGTCGCCGCTGTCGAAGCCCATCGAGACGGACACGTCGGTCGCGGAGTTCCGGGCGAGCGTGTAGCTCAGGATCGGGTTCAGCATCCCCGCACGAGCCACAAGGTCCTGTCCGGAGGCCTGGTCATCCGCACCCGCATGAGCCATCGCCAAGGCCGAGCAGGCATAACTGCCGGAGTAGGTGAACGCCGACAGCGGCGAGCCGGACACGGTGTCGGGCACCGCGTTCGACTGGCCGAGCGCTGCGACAGCCTGGGTGAGGTAGGTGGGAAGGTTCGAGGTGATCAGGATGCGCCCGCCGTCGACCACCTGCGCGTACGCCAGCACCTGGTTCACGATGGTGTTCGGCGCCGTCCAGTACCCCCCGGTCTTCGTCCAGCCCTTCCAGGTCGAGGGGTCGACCGGGGTGTTCAGTCGGAGGATGTCGGCGTCGCCGGCCTTGCTCTGCACGAACAGTTCGGAGTCGATCGAATTCAGCGTGAAGCCCAGTTGAGTCAGATCAGTGGATGAGTTGCGTAGTGCGGTCGTCTCCAGCAGGTCCGCGCCGTACGCGGCGTTCTCGATCGCGTCCGCCGTGGGGTGGTGCAGGGCCGATCGGACCGCTGCCCAGTCCGTCCACGAATACCTGTCGGCACCGGCCGGCGCCTCCGCGATGGCGGTACGCCAGCGGCTGGGCTCGTGCAGCGGGATCAGCCACCAGGCAAGCGCCCCGACGAGCGCAATGGCCGCCACTGCGATGACCGATCTCTGCATGTAGGGCGACCGCCCGCCTCGATACATGGCACCTACTTTCGCCGGACTACTGCGGGTCTGGATGCCTCACCTGAGTCGGGGCTGTTGCATCCGATCATCCGCGCTGACCGGGACGATCCGTTGAGCCTAGCCACCGTCCTACGAGTGCGGCTGCGCCTGGCCAGTTCTGCGGGCTGGGTCAGGGCAGCGGCAGGGGGCGGTTGGCTGCGATGGTCTTCATCACCAGCGTCGAGCTCAGCCGCTGGACGCCGGGGAGGGTGGTCAGGCGCTCGTCATAGAGCATCTGGAACGCGCCGAGGTCTGCTGCGATGACACGGAGCAGGTAGTCAGGATCGCCGAACAGGCGGTGGCCTTCCAGCACGTTGGGCAGGTCGACGACCGCCTGCTCGAACGCTTCGACGGTGTCCCGGTCGGCGGACGCCATTGTCACGAACACCAGCGCCTCGAAGCCCAGGCCGAGGGCCTCGGCGTCGAGGTAGGCGCGGTATCCGGCGATGGCTCCGGACTTCTCAAGCGTGCGTACGCGGCGGTGGCACGGCGAGATGCTGAGCTGCACCCGGTCGGCCAGTTCGGTGACGGTCAGACGCCCGTCGGACTGCAACTCGGCAAGAATCTGTCGATCAGTGGCGTCCATGACTCAGAGTTTGCCACTGATGAGTGGTTTGCGAGCAATAGTTGGGAACACTTTTCGCTGATTCTGTTTTAGCGTCGACCTCATGAACATCGAGCTCGTAGGAGCCTTCTGGCTGCTGTCGCTGATGCTGGTCGTCGTCCCTGGTCCGGACTGGGCGTACGCGATCACGTGTGGCCAGCGAGGACGACGCGCTGGCATTGCCGGCGTCGGTGGTCTGCTCTCCGGCCATGCGACGACCACGTTGGTCGCAGCGGCCGGACTGGCAGCGATCATCGGCCGGGTGCCCTTCCTGCTCAGCGCCCTGACCGCCGTCGGCGCTGGCTACCTGATCCTGCTCGGATACCGCGCCCTGGCCAGCACGGCCGCCGCGGATCACACAGTTCAGGCTCCACGGTCGGCGCGTCGGCAATGGCTCACCGGGTTCGGTGTGAGCGCGCTCAACCCCAAGGCCATGCTGTTGTTCGTCGGGTTGCTACCCCGCTTCACTGACACGCAGGCTGCCTGGCCGGAGTCGGTGCAGATCCTCGCGCTCGGGGCAGCCCACGTGGTCAACTGCGCGATCATCTACTCGCTGGTGTCGGCCGGCTCGCAGGCTGCCCTCACCGGCCGACCACGAGCCGCGCGGGTCGTCAGCCGTCTGTCGGGTGGCGTGATGGTGGCTCTTGGATCCTTCATGCTGCTGCACGGTGCGGTCGGCGCATGACATCACGTGGAACCCGGGCGCCTCTGCCCACGACCCTTGTTCACGACGACGAGATTGGCAGTGCGATGAGCAACGACTACACGATCCGAACCGCGACGACGGATGACGCAGCCGCGTGCGCGGCCATCTATGCGCCGTACGTGCGTGAGACCGCGATCACGTTCGAGACGGACCCGCCCTCGGTGGAGGAGATGGCTCGTCGGATCGCGGCCGCGAACGAGCAGCACGTCTGGCTGGTGATGGAAGTGGACGGCGAGATCGTCGGCTACGCGTACGGCGGCAAGTTCGCGCAGCGAGCGGCGTACCGGTGGGCGACGGAGGGCAGCGTGTACCTCGACATGAACCGGCGCGGCGCTGGTCGAGGGCGAGCGCTGTACGCCGCCCTCATCGAACGCCTGCGCGACCGCGGCTACCGCCGGTTCGTCGGCGTAGTGGCCCTGCCGAACGAGCCCAGTATGCGGCTGCACCGCGCCTTCGGCTTCGCCGAGATGGGTGTCATGCGCAACATCGGCTGGAAGCACGACGCATGGCACGACGTCGCTTACCTGGGCCTCAATCTCACACCCGGGGAGGACCTCACCATCGCGCCGCCTGAGGTCAGCTGAGTCGGCTCGCCGCCGGAGCGTGTGATCCCCCGCAAAGGGGGTCGTCGGCGGGCCTGCGCCGAGGCGGGATCTGTGGCAACCTACCGTCCATGGTGATCCGGGCTCGCCAGATCGAGGCGGCAGGTGCGGTCGTTCTTCGTGACGGCATCGGTGGTCGTGAGGTGCTGCTCGTGCACCGTCCGACCTACGACGACTGGTCGTTCCCGAAGGGCAAGGTCGACCGGGGTGAGCACGTCACGGCGTGCGCGATCCGCGAGGTCGAGGAGGAGACCGGCGTCCGGATCCGCCTCAGTGTCCCGCTGCGGTCGCAGCGCTATCCGGTCAAGGGCGGGGTGAAGACGGTCCACTACTGGTCCGGCATCGTGATCGATCCGGACGCGCCCGGCGCCGAGGCGTACGTCCCCAACGACGAGATCGATGAAGCCACCTGGTGGCCGATCGACAAGGCCGCCCGCATGCTCACCTATCGCTACGACCGCAAGACGCTCCGCGAGGCACTGCGTACGCGCCTCGCGACCCGGACCGTGATCGTGCTGCGCCACGGCGAATCCCGCTCGCGCGGCGCCTGGCGTACTGACGACCAACTGCGCCCGCTCCTGGTGGCCGGACGTCGGCAGGCCGAACGGGTGGCCCCGGTGTTGGAGGCGTACGGCACCGCACGCGTGGTCAGTTCGTCGAGTACGCGGTGCCTGGAGACGGTCGTGCCATACGCCGAACGTGCCGGGCACCCCCTCGAGGCGATCGGCATGTTGAGCGAGGAGGGCTTCGCGCCAGGCGGTGTCGCCGCGCTGGTCACCAAGCTCGTACGGCAGGCCAAGCGGCAGGGTCCGACCGTCATCTGCAGCCACCGGCCGGTCCTTCCGGACGTCTTCGCCGCCCTCGGGGTGGCCGACCAGAAGTTGGCGAAGGGGGAGATGGCCGTCGTCCATCTGCGTCGGGGTGCTGTCCTCGCGATCGAGCGACATCTGGCCTGACTTGACCTTGTTCACCTGTGATCTGCACTACGTGCGACTACGGGCCACTGATTCGACACGCTGAGTTTGCCCCCAGTTCACCTTCGGCCAGCCGTTCGTCTACCAACACGTGTTTTGGTTGCCGAGCAAATGATCTCAATGCATGGGGCGGAGTCCGCCTCGTCAGGAGTTTGACGTGAACAAGACCCTCCGCATCGTCGTCCCGGGTATCGCCGCAGCCGCCATGGCCGCGACGCTCACCGCCTGTGGTTCCTCGAGCTCCGGCAACGGTGGCTCGGGTTCGGGAACCGACCTCACCGCTGGTGGTTCGTCGGCCCAGAAGGACGCCCAGGGCGCCTGGACCAACGCCTTCAACGGCGGCACCGTGACCTACGACGGCAGCCAGTCCTCGGGCATCGGCAAGAGCAAGTTCAGCTCGGGTGAGTACGCCTTCGGCGGCTCGGACTCGGCGCTGAAGGAAGACCTGGCCACCAACACCCACGAGCTCTCGAAGGCGACGGCCCACTGTGGTGGCATCGCCCCGATCGAGGTCCCGGTCTACATCTCCCCGATCGCGGTTGTCTTCAACGTGCCCGGCGTGACGAGCCTCAACCTCGACGCCGCCACGATCGCGAAGATCTTCTCGCTCAAGATCGTCAACTGGAACGCCCCGGCGATCAAGGCCCTCAACCCGTCGGCCACCCTGCCGAACCTGCCGATCCAGGTCGCGCACCGTTCGACCTCCTCGGGCACGACCAACAACTTCACGGACTACCTGTACAAGGCTGCTCCGGCTGCGTGGGCCACCGCCGCCAGCTCTGACTGGCCGACGGCGCTGGCCGACAAGGGCCTCAAGGCCGCTGCCACCAGCGACATGAAGCAGGCCGTGACCGGCACCTCGGGTGCGATCGGCTACATCGACGCGTCGAAGGACGCTGGCATGGGCATCGTCTCGGTCGCCGTGGGCGGCGGTTACACCGCTCCGTCGGCTGCTGGCGCGGCTGCTGACTTCGCCGACTCGAAGCTGAAGGACGCGACCAAGGCGACCGAACTCATCTACTCGGTCGACCGCACGCCGACCAACAAGGCTGCCTACCCGATCACCCTCGTCTCGTACGTGATCGCGTGCCAGGACTACTCCAAGACCTCCCCGGCCGCTGCTTCCGGCACCGGTGCTGCGGTCAAGGCGTACCTGACGTACATCACCTCGACCGACGGTCAGACGGTCGGTTCGGACGCCGCCAAGTCGGCTCCGCTCCCGGCCGCGATCCAGAAGCAGGTTGCGGCTGTCGTCGCGACCATCAAGTGACCGTATAACCTTTCGACAGTCCGTACGGCGGCTTGCTTCGGCAGGCCGCCGTACGTCTCTCGTGCACAACAAATTCTCATCAGGAGCCCTGGTGTCCACTCAGTCAGTGCCGGCCGGCCGGAGCCGTCCACCGATCGGTGACAAGGTCTTCGCCGGGCTTGCTCGGGCGGCCGGCCTCACCATCCTGCTCGCGCTCGGTGCGGTCTTCGTCTTCCTGCTGGTCCAGGGCCTCCCCGGCTTCAACGTCGCTGACAAGGCCACGTTGTACGAAGGCCACTCGACCTTCTGGGGCTTCGTCCTGCCGTTGTTGTTCGGCACGGTCCTGATCGCGTCCCTTGCGCTGCTGATCGCGGTTCCGTTCGCGATCGCGATCGCCCTCTTCATCACCTACTACGCGCCGAAGCGCCTGGCGGGCCCCGTCGCGTACGTCATCGACCTGCTCGCTGCGATCCCCTCGATCGTCTACGGCCTCTGGGGCGGCATCGTGCTGTCCAAGGCGCTGTTCCCCGGGTACGAGTGGTTGACCAAGCACCTCGGCTGGATCCCGTTCTTCAAGGGCGGCGGCAACGGCATCACCGGCCTTGCGGCCAACGGCGGCCAGGTGGCCTTCACCGCTGTGATCGTGCTCGCGATCATGGTGCTCCCGATCATCACCGCGATCAGCCGCGAGGTGTTCGCACAGACCCCCACGCTGCAGCAGGAGGCCGCCCTCGGGCTCGGTGCCACTCGCTGGGAGGTCATCAAGCTCGCGGTCCTTCCGCACGCCAAGTCCGGCATCGTCGCCGGTGTCATGCTCGGTCTGGGTCGCGCGCTCGGCGAGACCATGGCGGTCTACATGGTCAACAAGGCTGCCGCGCCGGTGGTCAGTTGGGACCTGCTCGGCCAGACGGATCCGACGACGATCGCGGCGTACATCGCCACGGCGTTCGCCCGTGAGACCGACACCGCTGACGGACGCGCCGTACTGATCGCCGCAGGCCTCATGCTCTTCGCCCTCACCTTCGCGGTGAACTTCGTGGCCCGCTGGGTCATCGCCCGTAGCGAGAAGGCGGCCCGCTGATGACCGAACTCACCTCGATCCCGACCGCTCAGCGCGGGCTCACCTCGGCGAGGCTCCCGCAGTTCGGCCCGGCCCTGGTGGGCGTGGGCGCGATCGCGATCGCCGGTCTCGTGCTGCTGACCAGCGTGAACCTCGTCGGTGCGGCATCGATCGGAGCCGTCGTCTTCGTCGCCAGTCTCTACATCTGGTCGCGGTTCGTGGAGGGTTCGCGTGCCGCCAAGAACCGTCTGATGACCGCGCTCATCTGGTTGGCCTTCGCCGTCGTCTGCATCCCGCTCGGCTGGCTGATCTGGACCGTGCTGCACGACGGCCTCAAGGTCTTCGACCTCGACTTCCTCACCAGGACAATGCGCAAGGTCAGCACCGAAGGCGTCGGTGGCGGCGTCGCGCATGCCCTCGTCGGCTCGCTCATCGTGACCGCGGGTGCTGCGATCATCGCGGTGCCGCTGGGCATCATGTGCGCGATCTACCTCGTCGAGTACGGCCGTGGCAGCCGCCTGTCCCGGGTCGTCACGATCCTGGTCGACGTCATGACCGGCATCCCCTCGATCGTCGCCGGTCTGTTCGCGGTCGCGATGTTCACGCTGATCTTCGGTCAGGTGATGGCGATCGCGTTCGCGGCCTCGGTCGCGCTCTCGATCCTGATGACGCCGACCATCGTGCGCGCCACCGAGGAGATGCTGCGGTTGGTGCCGGACGACCTCCGCGAGGCCTCGTACGCACTGGGTGTGCCGAAGTGGCGCACGATCACCAAGGTCGTCCTGCGCACGTCCGTCGGCGGCATCCTGACCGGTGTCACCCTCGCCACGGCGCGTGTGATCGGTGAGACCGCTCCCATCCTGGTCGTCCTCGGCACTGTGGCGCCGAAGATGAACCTGGATCCGTTCCACGGCCACATGCAGACCCTGCCGACGTTCATCCTTGATCAGAAGAACAACGTCAGCGCACCCAGCGACGACCGCATGTGGGCGGCCGCGCTGACGCTGATCCTGCTCGTCATGATCCTCAATCTCATCGCCCGATTGATCGGGAAGATCTTCGCTCCCAAGACTGGAAGGTGACCGAGATGGCCAAGGCGATCGAAGTTTCAGACCTCAACATCTACTACGGCAAGTTCCACGCTGTGCAGGACGTCACCATGACGATCCGGGCCAAGGCGGTCACGGCGTTCATCGGCCCGTCCGGTTGTGGCAAGTCGACCTTCCTGCGCTCGCTCAACCGCATGCATGAGGTCATCCCCGGGGCGCACGTCCGGGGCACCGTGATGGTCGACGGGCAGTCGCTGTACGAGCCGAACGTCGACCCGGTCGAGGTGCGTCGTCGGATCGGCATGGTCTTCCAGCGCCCCAACCCGTTCCCGACGATGTCGATCTACGACAACGTGCTGGCCGGCAACAAGCTCAACGCCAAGAGGATCAAGAAGGCCGACGCGGACGTCATCGTCGAGAAGTCGCTACGTGGCGCCAACCTCTGGAACGAGGTGAAGGACCGCCTCGGCAAGCCCGGTATGGGCCTCTCCGGCGGTCAGCAGCAGCGACTGTGCATCGCTCGCGCGATCGCGGTCGAGCCGGACGTACTCCTCATGGACGAGCCCTGCTCGGCCCTGGACCCGATCTCGACCGCTGCGGTCGAGGACCTGATCCACGAGCTCAAGCAGAACTACACGATCGCGATCGTCACCCACAACATGCAGCAGGCCGCGCGCGTCTCCGACGACACCGGCTTCTTCAACCTCAAGGGTGCTGGTCAGCCGGGTCACCTCGTCGAGTTCAACCCGACCAAGAAGGTGTTCACCAACCCGGAGCAGAAGGCCACGGAGGACTACATCTCCGGCCGCTTCGGCTAAATCGCCTCGGCCTCACCGCCCTGGCCACGCACCGGACTGCGTTGGTCGCCCTCGACGTGCTCCAGCACGCCTTCGGGCTCCCGCCTTGCCGGAGCACGGCCAGACCGGCGATCCCAAGGCGATTGATTGCTGAGGATTGGTTCAGAGCAGGACGAGCTTCAGCAGCTCGTACATCCCCGCCGCGACGAGGCCTGCCGCGGGGAAGGTCAGGATCCAGCCGCCGACGATGTTGAGCGCGACGTTCCAGCGGACCGAGTTGAACCGCTGCGTCGCTCCGGCGCCCATGACCGCGGAGGTGATCACGTGGGTCGTGGAGATCGGCGCCTGGAAGATGTACGCCGTTGCGTAGAGCACGGTGGCGCCGACGGACTCCGCGGCGAAGCCGCGAGCTGGATCGACCTTGATGATCTTGCGGCCCAGGGTCTTCATCACGCGCCATCCACCCGAGTAGGTGCCCAGCGAGATCGCTGACGCCGCCAGCAGGACGACCCACAGCGGCAGGTTGTGCTGCTTGCCGTACGTCAGCGGGTAGGCAACGCCGAGGGCCAGGAAGATGACGCCCATCGTCTTCTGCGCGTCCTGCAGGCCGTGCCCGAGGGCCAGCGCGGCGGCGGACAGCGACTGGCCCATCCGGAAGCCGCGGAAGGTCTTGTGCGGGTTGCTCCGCCGGAAGATCCAGAGGAACGCCATCATCAGCGCGTACGCGAGGAGGAAGCCGACCACCGGCGACAGCACCATCGGGAGCAGGACCTTGTCGGTGATCTTCGACCAGTGCACGACGGCGTGCGACCCGCCAGCAGCGATGCCGGCACCGACCAGGGCGCCGATCAGTGCGTGCGAGGACGACGAGGGCAGGCCGAAGTACCAGGTGATGACGTTCCAGACGATGGCGCCGATCAGTGCGGCGAGCACGATCACCAGCGAGTGGTGCACATCATTGGCTGTCAGCCCGAGGATGCCCTGCACGGTCTTGGCGACCGCTTGACCGAGGAGAGCCCCGACGAAGTTCATGACGGCGGCCATCAGCAGCGCGATCCGCGGCGTCAATGCACGCGTGGACACCGCCGTGGCGATCGCATTCGCCGCGTCGTGGAACCCGTTCGTGTAGTCGAACGCGAGCGCGATCACGATGACCGTGATCAGGATGGCGAGCGTCAAGTCAGGATTCCTTGACGGCGATCTGCTCCACGATGTTGGCGACGCGCTCGAAGCCGTCGACGGCTTCCTCGAGCGACTCGACGATGTCCTTGAGCTTCAGGACCTCCATCGCCTTGAAATCACCGGAGAACAGCTTGGCGAGGGTACGTCGGTGGTTCTTGTCGCCCTGGTTCTCAAGACGGTTGATCTCGATCCAGTACTCGTCGAGCGAGTGCATCGCCTTGAGCCTCGGCATGGCGCTCGCGGTCAGTTCGGCGCAGCGCTGGAGCACCGCGACCTGGTCCGACAGTTCGGCCGGGAGCACCTTGACCTCGTAGACGAGGATCTGGTCGACGACCTCGTCCATCGCGTCCATGATGTCGTCGAGACCCGAGCCGAGGGCGTAGATGTCCTCGCGGTCGAACGGCGTGACGAACGAGGAGTTCACCCGCCGCACGATGGCGTGGGTCGCCTCGTCGGCCTTGTGCTCGGCCTCGCGCATCCGCTCGGCGACCGAGGCGTGATCGGCATCCTCGCTGAGCATCTCGGCCAGCAGGTCCGCACCCTCCACGAGGTGGCGGGCGAGTTCGGTGAACAGATCATAGAAAGAGCTGTCGACCGGACGGAGGCGCAAACGCACGGAGAACTCCTGGCGTCGGGGATGCGAACGGGTCACATGCTAGGCGAGTAGCGCTTCTCGCGTGCAACCCCAGCGCTCGAGCGAGGCTCAGTTCCCCGAGCGACGACGGCGCCGCTGGCGTTCGATCAGGTACGCCTGCAGGTCGGTCTCGCCGCCGTTGCGCAGCCAGTTGCCCTCGTCGTCGAGGATCCAGGCGTCGGTGGCTTCGTCGAACGCGGTGTCGAGGAACGCGGTGAGATCCGCGATGTTGTCGGTCTCCGTGCCGGCCGTGGGCCGCGGGATGCGTACGAGCACCTCGACCCGACGGTCGAGGTTGCGGTGCATCATGTCGGCCGAGCCGATGTAGACGATGGGGTCACCGCCGTTGGCGAACCATGTGACCCGCGAGTGCTCCAGGAAACGCCCGAGGATGCTTCGGACGGTGATCAGCTCGGACAACCCCGGGACGCCCGGACGCAGCGCGCAGATGCCGCGAATCAGCAGTTCGACGCGTACGCCCGCTTGCGAGGCGAGATAGAGGGCGTCGATGACGGCCTCGTCGACCAGCGAATTGGCCTTGAGTCGGATGTGCCCGCCTCGCCCGGCCTCATGATGCGCGATCTCGGCGTGGATGTGTTCGATGAGGCCGGAGCGCACCGTGCCCGGAGCCACCAGCAGGCCCTCGTACCGTGGCTCGCTCGACCATCCCGACAGATTGTTGAACAGGTGGGCGGCGTCCTCGCCGATCGCCTCGTTGGTGGTGATCAGGCCGATGTCCTCGTACATCCGGGCGGTCTTGCTGTTGTAGTTGCCGGTGCCGATGTGGGTGTAGCGACGGATGCCGTCGGGCTCGTCGCGGACGACCATGGTGAGCTTGCAGTGCGTCTTGAGGCCGATCAGGCCGTACACGACGTGGCAGCCGGCCTGCTCCAGCTTGCGAGCCCATCGGATGTTTGCCTCTTCGTCGAAGCGCGCCTTGATCTCGACGAGGACGAGGACCTGCTTGCCGGCCTCGGCAGCCTCGATGAGGGCGTCGACGATCGGGCTGTTGCCGCCCGCTCGGTAGAGGGTCTGCTTGATGGCGAGCACGTGCGGATCCGCGGCCGCCTGCTCGATGAACCGCTGCACGGAGGTTGCGAACGAGTCGTACGGGTGATGCAGCAGGATGTCGCGCCGACGCGCGGCCTTGAAGACGTCGACCGGTGCGGCGGACTCGACCGGGGCGAGCCGGTGATGCGTGGTCGGTACGAACGCCGGGTACTTGAACTCGTCGAGCGGAAGATCCGCGATCCCGTGCAGGCCGCGCAGGTCCAGCGGGCCGGGAAGCCGGAAGACCTCCTGGTCGGAGATCCCGAGCTCGGACACCAGCAGGGAGAGGACCGAGTCCGACATCGTCTCCTCGACCTCGAGCCGCACCGGCGGGCCGAAACGTCGTCGCAACAGCTCCTTCTCGAGCGCCGCGAGCAGGTTCTCGGCGTCGTCCTCCTCGACCTCGAGATCCTCGTTGCGAGTGACCCGGAACGCGTGCACCTCGAGGACCTGCATGCCGGAGAACAACTTCTGCAGCCGCTCGCGCATGATGTCCTCGAGCGGCACGAACCGCTGGTTCCCCAGGGGCACGAAGCGGCTGAAGATCGGTGGCACCTTGACGCGGGCGAAGTGCTGCTTGTTGTTCTGCGGGTCGCGCAGCAGCACGGCCAGGTTGAGGCTCAGCCCCGAGATGTACGGGAACGGGTGCGCCGGGTCGACCGCCAGCGGCGTCGCCACCGGGAACACCCGCTCCTTGAAGAGCTTCTTGCAGTACTTCTGCTCGTCGACGTCGAGGTCCTCCCACCGGAGCAGCTCGATGCCACGGTTGGCCAGCTCCGGTGCGATCTGGTCGCGGAACAGGACGGCCTGACGCTCCGAGAGGTCTCGCGCGGTGAGCCAGATCTGTTCGAGCACCTCGCGCGGCATCAGACCGGAGGCGGCGCGTACGGCCAGCCCTGCCGCGATGCGGCGCTTCAGGCCGGCCACCCGGACCATGAAGAACTCGTCGAGGTTGCTGGTGAAGATCGCGAGGTAGCGCACTCGCTCCAGCAGCGGGATGTTCTCGTCGGCCGCAAGCTCGAGCACGCGTTGGTTGAAGTGCAGCCAGCTCAGTTCGCGGTCGAGGAAGCGGTCCTCGAACTTCTCGACAGCGGCCAACGCCTCGTGATCGGGGACGTACACCGGCTCGACGTCGTACTCCGTGTCGCGGATTGCCTCAAGGGAGGTGGTGTCGTCGAGGGTCATGGCCCAATTCTGTCAGGCACGCGATACCGTCGCGAGCATGCCAAGCATCTCCGCGATCGGACGTTACGTGCCGGTCATCGGTCCAGCCGCCGTGATCGCCAAGAGCCTCGCGTTCCAGGCCACGATGAGCCTCCCGCTGAGCGTCCAGCGTCGGATCTCCGGACCCGTCATCGAAGGCGATGGCCAGGTCCTGGCCGCCGACACGCAGCTGATGTTGATGCTGAAGAAGATCAGTGGCGAGCCGTCGGTCGAGGACCTGCCGATCCCGGCCGGCCGCATCGGGATGGCCCGACAGGCCGAGATCGCCGGCGGCGTACAGCCGATCGGCAGCACGACGGACCACTGGATCAACGGTCAGAAGGCGCGGTTGTACGTGCCGACCAACGAGAGTGGCAACGGCGGACTCCTGGTCTTCTTCCACGGCGGTGGTTTCGTGTACGGCGACGTGCAGAGCCACGACCCTGCATGTCGGTTCCTGGCCGAGGAGTCGGGCGTACGGATCCTGTCGGTGAGTTACCGCCTCGCACCCGAGCACACTTTCCCGGCGGCGTACGACGACGCGATCGTGGCCTTCAAGCACATCGTCGAGCATGCCGACGAGTACGGCGCCGACCCGAAGCGGATCGGTGTCGGCGGCGACTCGGCGGGCGGCAACCTGGCCGCAGGAGTCGCCCTGGCGGTCGGACGCAAGTGTGCCTTCCAGTTGCTGATCTACCCGGTGGTCGACTTCGGGTCGACCACGGCGAGCAGGGCGATGTTCGGTGAAGGCTTCTACCTGACCAAGAAGTTCATGGACCTGGCTCACGACACGTACGCGCCGGCGGACCTGGTCGCCTCGAACGACCCACGGCTGTCGCCGCTGTTCGCGACCGTGAGGAAGACGACGGCACCAGCGTTCGTCGCCACGGCCGGTTTTGACCCACTGCGCGACGAGGGAGAGGCGTACGCCGCCAAGCTTGCTGCCGCAGGCATCGATGTCGACCTCGAACGGTACGAAGGCCTGATCCACGGCTTCTTCAACATCGTCGGCTCGGGTCACACGGCCCGTGCCGCCGTTCGCGAACTCGCTGGCGTCGTGGCGCTGCGCCTCGGGTAGGTCTCGATACGGGTCTTCGGCCCTACAGAACCAACGGGACCCGGTCAGTCAGCGAGTTCGGGACGCCAGCGCAGCAGTTCGGTCGAGAACGGCTCGGCGTCGACCTGCTTGTTGTCCAACGACACCGATTCGGTCTGGTTCGACAGCGTGGCCTTCCAGCTCCGGGTCGCCGGCTCACCGGTCACGGTCACCTTCGTGTCGCGGTCATACAGGTCGAAGGCGTACGTCCGCGAACCCCGTCGCACCGTCACCACGCCGTGCGCGCTCACGGTGACGCTGCTGCTCGGGCCGATGCCGACGCGTCCGGTCGGGTTGAAGCTGCGTACGTCGTCCACGCCGCCGTCCATCGCCGCCAGAACCGCCGGGTCCAGGGCTGACAGGGTGCCGGTCGAGGTGGGCAGGTCGACGGCCGGGATGGCGACCGGGTTGGTCGACGCTGCTGGCTCCGCGCCGGGGAGTTCGAGCTGAGCCCGGATGGTCGCTGCGACGTCGGCGCCCGCCGCCGGAGCACCGGCAGCCTGGGCCGCGCGCGTACGCATCGACAGCGTCGAGGCCGACGGCCCCGCGTGAGCGCCGCGTACCGGAGCCGATGCGGGACTCTCCGGCAACTCGTCCGACTCCGCGAGCTGGGCCTCGAGTGACTTCACGACCTGACGCGGGTTGCGGGACTTGAGCGCGTCCACGACGGCCGCGCGCAGGTCGGCGAGTTCCTCGGCGAGCTCTTGTGCGCGCTCCTCGGCAGCGCGACGCTCCTTGTACGCCTGCTCGACGAGCAACGTGTGGTGCCGGATCGAGGACTCGATCGCCTGGCGGTCGATCGCGACGTTGGCGACCCGCTCCTCAGCGGCGATCCGCTGGCGGACGGCATCCTCGGCCAACTTCTCGGCTGCCTGTCGCGCGGCTTGTGCTTCGTCCGCCCGGGCAGCGGCGACCTGCGAGGCCGCCTCGATCCCGGCAACGACGTCGGCGGCGCGCTGCTCGGCCTCGGCGCGCTGCTGTGCGGCCTGGGCTGCGGCATGGTGGGCCTGCTCGGCGGCTCGCTCGGCTCCCAGACGAGCCTCGAGAGCGTCGGTGGCGGTCGATTCGGCGGCCAGACGCGCCTGATGCGCTTCGGAGGCCGAGTCGGCGTGGTTGCTGGCGCGTACGTCCGCAGCCTGACGGGCCTGGTGAGCCTGCTCCGCTGCCGCGTGCGCGGCTGCGGCCGACGCGGCTGCGGCTTCGTGCACTGCCGCCGCGGCCACGGCAGCGGTCTCGATCTTCCCGAGCGCCTCCTGCTCACGACCTGAGGCTGCTGCGGTCAGCTCGGCCTGAGCGCGGGCGGCGTCCTCGGCCTCGCGCCGTTCCTGGTGCGCACGTTCGGCGACGGCGTGTGCCTTCTCAGCGATCTCCTCAGCTGCGAGGCGTGCCCGGTGTGCATGCTCGGCGGCGCGTACGTGTGCCTCGGCGGACTCCTGCGCGCTCTGGATCGCGTTCGCCGCGGAAGCCTCTGCGGCGGCGCGCGCTTCGGCGTGCACGGTGACTTGGGCGTCGGCTTCCTCGCGGGCCGCGATCGCGGCCTGGGCCTTCTCCTCGACGGCGACGCGCTCGGCGATCGCCTTGGTGGTGGCTTCCTCGACGTCCTTACGGGCGAGGTGCGCGCGAGCTGCCTCGGCGGCAGCGTTGGCTGCCACGGTCTCGCTGTCCCGGCGGGCGGCGTGGGCGGCGTTCGCCTCGGAGACGAGGTGCTGCATCTTCATCTCGGCCTCGAGCCGCGAGGCGAGGGCGTCTCGGGCCTGAGCCATCTGGGCCTGCGCGGACTCCTCGGCGGCGAGGCGCTGCTCGGAGGCTTCGCGGGCGGCCTCTTCGGCGGCGGCACGTGCCTCGTGCGCCTGCTGGGCCATCTCCTCGGCGGTGAGGCGTGCCTGGTGGGCGTGCGCGACGAGCTGGGCCTGCTGACCGGCGGCCTCCTCGGCCGCCAGACGCTCGGAGTGGGCCTGGCGTACGACGGCCCCCTGGGCCTGGATCGCCTCGACGATCTGGGCGCTGGCCGCCTGCTCCACCGCGACCCGGTCCGCCTGCGCCTGCGCGAGCTGCTCGGCGTGCCGGTCGGCGGCCTCCTTCGCGCGAGCAGCGGCCGCGGCCTCGGCCTTGAGCTGGTCGTCGTGGAGGGCGCGTACCCGCTCGGCATGGGCAGCGGTCAGATCGTCGACCTTGGCGACCGCGGCCAGCTCGGCTGCCTGCAGTGCCTGGTTGACCGACGCGAGATGGGCCTCGTGCTCGCTGGCAAGCGCGGCGAGGCGCTCGTCGGTGGCACGGGCGGCAGCCTGAAGGTTCGCCTCGGCCTGACGCGCGTACTCGGCGCTGTCGTCAACGATCTGCAAGGCGTGCGCGGTCGCGGTCTGCTCGGCCGCCACCTGCTCCTCGCGGATCGACTTGATCTGGTCGGCGTGAGCCGCACCGAGCTCGTCGAGACGGGCCAAGGCCTGCTGCTTCGCGGCCGCGATCGCATCGTCCACCGCGGTGAGCCGGGCGGTGTACTCCGCAGACAACGCATCGAGGCGCTCGGCGGTGACGCGGTCGGCGGCAGCGCGGTGCTCGTCGGCCTGACGTGCCAACTCGGCGCGTTCCTCGATTGCCTTCTGGGCACGCTCCTCGGCGGCTTCGCGAGCAGCCTGCGCCTCGTTGGCCGCGGCGGCGGTTGCCGCAGCCAACTCCGAGGCCGCCGCGTGGTCCTTGAGGGCCGCGTGGGCGCGGTCGAGCTGGTCCTGGACGGCGCGGTCTGCTTCGTCGCGAGCGGTGACCAGGTCGCTGGTCGACTTGTGCATGTCGATGACCGACAGGTGTGCCTGCTTGGCCTCGTCGCTGAGCGACTTGATCAGTTCCTCGACGCGTACGCGCTCCTGATGCGCCGCCGCGGCGTCCTCGGCGCTGCGCGCTGCCGCCTGCTCCGCTGCAACGCGCTCGTTGTGGGCCTGCTCGGCCTGAGCGAGCGCGGCGACCACGTTGTTCTGTGCCTCGGCTGCGTCGTGGGCTCGTGCCGTCAGGTGTTCCTCGGCGTTGAGGCGCTCGCGCGCCTGCTCTGCTGCGGCGCGCTCGATCGCTGAGCGCTGGTTGGCGAGTACGGCCGCCTGTCCCTCGGCGTCGGCGCGCTGGCGCGCCTGCTCTGCTGCGGCGCGCTCGGCCTCGGCCCGCTCGGCTGCGGCCTCGTCGGAGTCGCCCTGCGCTGGTGCGTCGACCGTCGCCGTGGGCTCGGCGGGCGCGACCGGCTCAGGTGCGCTCTCGGGTGCGTTGCGGTTCGTCGGACGACTCCGCTTCTCCACCTGAGCAGCCGCCTGCGCGGCAAGTTCGGCATCCAGATCACGCTCCGCAGCGATGCGCAACGGGTCCATCGAAGCGCGCTCCGGGTCGATCGGAGTGGTCACCTTGGGGGTGTCATCCTCGGCCTCCGCGCGACGGAACCAGCGACGGGAGTCTTGCGAGGCGTTCATGGATCAAGATCGTAGTCGGCGCGACCCACCACTGGGGTTCGGATCAGTACACGACGACTTGTGTGTCCGGCCGAAGAATCTCCTCGACGAATGCGGCGGCCCCGGCGATGCGTACGCCCTCGAGCAGATCGGCCTGTGTCAGCGCTCGACGCGCGGCGCACTGGGCGCAGACAGTGACCGTTCCGGAGTCGAGAACCACGTCGATCAGGTCGCCCACCGGAGTCGCGAGCTCGAGGTCGGGCGTGGGTCCGTCGGGCGTGGCGTACAACACCGCCTCGCCGGCCAACCAGAGGCTGACCTCGGCTCCGCTGCTCGTAGCGGTCGCGGCCACCATCAGACCCTGGTTGCTGCGTTCGGGTTGGTCCGCGCCGACGGTGACCTTCACGACGAGGGGGCGGGGCATGCGACCACATTAGACTCACGCACCATGGCGTTCGAGCTCCCTTCCAACTTGCACCCTGACATGGGCCCGGTGGCCTGGATGCTCGGCACCTGGCGCGGCAACGGCCACGGTGACTACCCGACGATCGACGGGTTCGAGTACCGCGAGGAGATCCTCTTCCAGCAGGACGGACGGCCGTTCTTCCACTACATGGCGCGCGCCGAGATCATCAACGCCGAGACCGGGGAGAAGGTCCGCGACGCGCATCAGGAGACCGGGTTCCTGCGTTGCAAGCAGACGGGCATGGGCGTGGGCAGCGTGGAGTTCGTGCTTGCCCACAACTTCGGCATCGTCGAGGTGTACGTCGGCAACGCCTCGGGAGGGAAGCTCGAGATCGTCACGGACGCGATCGGCGTGACCGCGACGGCGAAGGCGGTGCAGGGAGGCAAGCGCTTGTACGGCAACGTCGAGGGCGACCTGCTGTACGCGTACGACATGGCCGCGATGGGGCAGGAACTCCAGCCGCACCTGTGGGCACGGCTCCAACGCGCATGACCACCGATGGCCTCAGGGCACGGCTGAAGGCCGAGGGTCTGCGCCTCACCCCCCAGCGCGAGCTCGTGCTGGCGGCGGTCGACCGACTCGGGCACGCAACGCCGGAGGACGTGCTCGCCGAGGTCCGCCAGTCGTCGGTCTCGCTCAACCTTTCGACCGTCTACAGGACGCTGGACGTGCTGGAGCAGGTCGGTCTGGTGCGGCACGCGCACCTGTCGGATCGGGGTGCGACGTACCACTCCGTGGGTGGTCCCGCTCATTTCCATGCGATCTGCCGGAAGTGTGAGCGGGTCCGTAGCGTTGACGTGGATGTGGCGGCTGCTTTCGCAGAGCGCGTGCGTGCGGATCTCGGGTTCGTGATCGATGTCGACCACTTGACGATCTTCGGTGACTGTGAGGTGTGTGAATGAGCGCGGAGTTCAGGAGTGCGGGGCTGGATCTTCCGGATGCGGTCGCGGCCGACGCGCCCGATGGCTCGGTCGCGGCCCATTACGGCTCGTTCAACGGCGAGCAACGCACCCTCGTCTCCGGGGACGGGTTCGTCGACCTGTCGTCCTACGACGTCGTCCGCATCGCCGGCCCGGACCGCTTGAAGTGGCTCCATGATCTGACGTCCCAGTTCTTCCTCGAACTCGAACCCGGCGTGTGGACCTCGGCGCTGCTGCTGTCGCCGCAGGGTCATGTCGAGCACTATTTCTGCGGTCTCGACGATGGTGCCGCCTTCACCGCCTGGACCGAACCCGGCCGCGGCGCGGATCTGATCGCGTTCGTCGAAAGGATGAAGTTCTGGTCCGAGGTCACGATCACGGCCGAGCCCCTGGCGACCGTCTGGCGACCGCCGACCGGTTTCGCCTTCATCGCACCTGATCAGCTGACGGCGTACGCGGAGGCCGTCGGGCCCGCCTGCGGGCGCTGGGCGTACGACGCCCTCCGCATCGCCCGTGGCGAGCCGCGCTTCGGTATCGACACCGATCATCGAACGATTCCGAACGAGGTCGGATGGATCGGGCCGGCGGTTCATCTCGACAAGGGTTGCTACCGCGGTCAGGAGACGGTCGCGCGGGTGCACACGCTGGGTCGGCCGCCTCGACGGCTCGTGCTGCTGCACCTCGACGGGTCGGAGAATCGGTTGCCGCCGGCCGGTACGCCGCTGCTGCTGGACGGCACCCAGGTGGGCTTCGTCGGCTCCTCGGCCCGGCACTTCGAACTCGGTCCGATCGCCCTCGGCCTGGTGAAGCGCTCGGTGTCCGTCACGGCGGCTCTGACCGTCGACGGCATGCCGGCCTCTCAGGAGGTCGTTGTCGATCCCGAGGTCGGGCTGCACGTACGCCCGCAGTTGCGCGGATGACCTGCGGATGAATCCGGCCGAGGTCGACCGGGTACTCGCCATCGCGGCTGCGGCTGCGGCGGTCGATGGAGTTGACCACCTCGATGAGGCGGCACGCCTCGAGCTGGAGCATCGCCCCGAGGGCGTGACGGGCGTCGTCAACGAGAACGGTTTCGTGCTGGTCACCGGGTCGGTGCTGGCGATGGTCGTACGCCCGGATCGGCGCGGTCACGAGCGGGCGCGCGCACTGCTGGCCAGGGTGCCGGGCGGCGTGACGTCTGCCTGGTCCCACAGCGATCACCCAGCAGCCAGACACCTCGCCGAGGAGTACGGCTGGCGCCGGGATCGTGAACTTCTGCGGATGGTCCGACAGCCCGACCGCCTCGACCGATCTTCCGAACGTTCGGACGATGAGGCCGGGACCTTCCGAACGTTCGGAAGATTGCGCGCCTTTGCCCCCGGCGACGAAGGCGAGCTCCTTCGCGTCAACGCCGCTGCGTTTGCGCACCACCCTGAGCAGGGCGGCCTGACGCTCGGCAGCCTCGAGGAGCGGATGGCTGAGTCGTGGTTCGATCTGGACGACCTGATCGAGCTCTGGGACGGCGACCGTCTCGCGGCCTTCCACTGGGTCAAGCGCCAGCCCGATGGTCCGGCAGAGGTGTACGTCCTCGCTGTCGATCCCGCGTACGCAGGCAAGGGCCTCGGTACGGTCGTTCTGGAGGCTGGCCTCAAGCGACTCGAAGGTTTCGCGGTGCAGCTGTACGTCGAGGCCGACAACACGAAAGCCCGCCGACTCTATGAGTCAGCGGGCTTCGTGATCGCTGAGGTGCACGCGCACTACGTGCGCTGAGCCTCGCTCTACTGCTTGTTCGCGACCGGCGCGTACTCCATGTAGTACGCGTAGGCACCCGGGTCCGGCCGCGGGACCATGTTGACGACGGAGCCGAAGATCCGCGCACCGACGCTGTGCAGGCGCGCGGCGGCGACCTCGAGCTGTGCCGCCGTCGTGGCACCGTGACGGGTGACCAGGATCGCGCCGTCCGCGGCCGAAGCCAGAACGGCCGGGTCGGCGACCGGAAGCAGCGGCGGGGCATCGATGATGACCGCGTCGTACGCCTCGCGAAGCGCGCCGATCAGGTCGCGGGTCGCTTGGGTCTGGAGCACCTCGGTCGGGTTCGGCGGGCGCTTGCCGGCGGCGAGCAGGTGCAGGCCGGACTCCGGGTGCACCTGGATCGCCTTCGACAGATCGATCTGGCCGGTGAGCACGGTGGTGAGGCCCACGGACGAGTCCAGGCCGAGCAGTCCGGCGGCGGTCGGCCGGCGAAGGTCGCCGTCGACGAGCAGCGTGCGGTGGCCGGCCTTGGCCATCGAGATCGCGAGGTTCGTCGCCGTCTGCGTCTTGCCTTCGGCCGGGACAGACGAGGTGACCACGAAGACCCGAGGCGGGTGGTCGAGGTCGACGAACTGGAGGTTCGTACGCAGCAGGCGGAACGCCTCCGCGCGGGACGCGAACTCGCCGATGTCGGTGAGCAACGGCTTCGTGGAAGCCTGCGAGTCGTGGATGACCTTGGCCAGAACGGCCGCTCCGGTCGCGCTCTCGACCTGCTTGTCGGTGCGGATCGTCTTGTCGAGGCGGTCGCGGATCGCGGCGCCGGCGATGCCCAGGAGCAGGCCGATGATGGCCGCGACCAGCAGATCCAGCGTCGTCTTCGGGGACGTCGGCTTGATCGGCAGGCTGGCCGCGTCGGTCGCTGCGGCGTGCAATCCGGTCTGGAGGCTCTGGACCTCCTTGCGGAACTCGTCGGCAGCCGCCTGCGCGATCCGCTGCGCCTTGACCGGGTCGTGGTCCTGTGCGGAGACGTCCACGAACGTGGTGCCCTGCTGGACCTGCGAGCTCAACTTGCCGACGAGCGCCTGCGGGGAGAGGTTCAGGTCGGGCAGGTCGGCCGCCACCTGCTTCGCGACGAGGTCCGTCGTCACGAGGCTGGCGTAGGACGCGACATTCTGACTGAGGGCGTACGAGCCGCTCGACAGGTTGTTCTGGTCGAGGTTGATGCTCAAGAACACCGTCGCCGTCGACTTGTACTGAGCAGGCGTGAGGAACACATAAGCGCTCGCCAGTGCCAGTGCGCTGAGGAAGACCGCGACGATGATGCGCCAGCGCGCTCGTGCGATCCCGATCAGGTCGTCAAGTTCCACCGTTGAACTTCCTGGTTGTGAGGCGAGTCGATGCCCGCCCACCCTAGCGGTGACATCCACCGGTAGCGGAGAGGCCGCGCCATTGGGGACATCGCCTCGTCCTGAGGACAACTTCTGCGCTCAGATGCTACGCTCGCGCTGCGCACGTAGTGGATCAACATCCACGTCCCCGACTCAACTCGGTACTTTGGAGTCCCCCATGCTTCGTAGGTCTTCGGCAATGTCCGTCATCGCCAACGCCACGCTGGCAGTCGCTGCTTCCAGTGCTGTTGTCCTCGGCAGCTCGGTTGCCGGCGCCGCGTCGGTCGCGCCTGCCGCGTACCAGGGTGGGATCACCACCATCATCAAGATCAGTGTGATTCCGCGCCAGTTGCAGAGCACGTGCGTCGACGTACACATCTCCGTCTCCTCGGACGCGGGTACGCCGGTCGGGACCGTGAACTTCTCGATCGACGGCCACATCCTCGACACGCGCGCTGTTCCGAGCAGCGGTTCCTTCACTGAAGCCATCAACTGCGGCGCCGTCGGCACGATCGGTCGCGAGCTGCACGGCACGACCAGCAGCGACACCGTCCAGGACGTGGCCTTCGTGAGCACCGCGGCGACCACTCCGGGCCTCTCCGTGGGCACCCACCTTCTCAAGGCTGCGTACGTCCCGACCGGCAACTGGCAGGCGGCGTCGGCGTCGACCAGCATCCTGATCTACGCCCCCACCACCGGGGGCAATACGGGCGGCCTTCCGACTGGCGTTGACGCCGGTCTGACGACCTTCAACCAGGCGGGTGCCGGCAACGGCTCTGACCTGCGCGCTGCGATCAGCGGCGCCGCGATGGCGCTGGCTCTCGGAGTCGTCGCCGTCTACCGTCGCCGCGCCACTCGATGACGACTGAGGACGTCGACGCCGGTCAGGAGCGTCGGCGTCGTCGCCTGTTCGCGGCTGTCGTCGCGGTGGTTCTGGCGCTGTTGCTGATTGCTCTCATTCCCTGGCTGATCGCCGGCCCGAAGAGCACGCCCAAGGCGGAGCCGACCACCGGAACGCCGACGGGTTACCGGCTGCTGGTCTCCTCCCTGCACATTGATGCTCCGATGAGGGGGATCCAGACGACGCGCGGGGGCGTACTCGACCCGCCCGCGAACCCTCGTGAGGTCGGCTACTGGACCGCGAGTGCACCTCCGGGCGCCTCGTACGGACAGACCGTCGTCACCGGCCACACCGTTCACACCGGCGGCGGCCAGATGGATCACCTCGCCACGGTCAAGGTCGGCTCCCAGGTCGAGATCGTCGATCAGGGTTTCACGGTCTACTACACCGTGACCAAGGTCTTCAAGCTCAGCAAGCGCGACGTCGACCTGAGGTCTCCGGAGCTGTTCGGCCAGTCCAGCCCCACCAACCGTCTGGTGCTCATCACCTGCGGTGACTGGACCGGCCACGGCTACCTCACCAACGTGTTCGTGTGGGCGACGCCGACTCGTACCGTCCTGGCTCCGGCGACCAGCTAGTCGGAGCCCCATGTCCGAGCTTCACGACGACCCGCAGGGGCAACCTGAGGGCCTCCCACATGAGCAGTCCGCCGAGGTCCAGCGCGAGCGGGTCCTCGTACGTCGCCGGAGTCGGCGGTTCAAGAAGCAGCGGCTGACCCGCCGGATCCTCTGGGCGGTCGGCATCCTCCTCGTCGTCACGGCGTTGCAGTTGATCTGGGCCCTGTTCAACCTGCATGGCCTCCCGGACAAGTTCCGCCTCGCGTTGCAGGCGACCCGTTCGGGCGACACGGCTGCAGCTCGCGCGTACATCGCGGAGGCCCATGACGAGGCGACCCGAGCCTCGTGGGGTACGTGGGGCCCGCAGTTCTGGCTGGTCGAGCAGTTGCCGTGGGTCGGTGACAACGTCCGGGCTGTCCGAACGATGAGTACGGCTGCGCGCGATGTGACCGGTCCGGTCGCCGACGATCTGCTCACCTTGCAGCAGCAGTTGGCGCCGAAGCGGATCAGGCCGGTCAACTCCTACATCAACCCGGACTTCTTCGCTGGTGCCCAGAGTGCCGCACAGGATCTGGCGGGTCGGATGGCGCCGGTCCAGAGCCGGACCGATGCGGTTCCGACTGGGGGTCTGCTGCCGGGTCTGGGCGCGAAGTGGGCGGAATTCCGCAACGAGATCGACAAGATCGGGTTCGCGGCGCAACTCACCAACAACGTGGTCAAGATGGTCCCGGCCGCGCTCGGCACCCACGGCACCCGGCGCTACCTGATCGCCTTCCAGAACAACGCCGAGTTCCGGTCGACCGGCGGCATCGTGGGTGCGTTCTCCGAACTCACCGTGACCGACGGGCACATGAAGCTCGGCCCGAAGCAGTCGGCCTCGACGGTCCCGAAGTTCGATGCACCGGTGCTGCCGTTGACGGCGGAGGAGACGGCGCTCTACGGCAGCCGCCCGGCGCAGTACACCCAGGACGTCAATCTGACGCCTGACTTCCCGCGGTCGGCGCAGTTGCTGGCGGCGATGTGGAAGCAGCACTCCGGACACCACATCGACGGTGTCTTTTCGATCGACCCGGTGGCGCTCAGCTACGTCCTGCGCGGCACGGGTCCGGTCGCGGCGAACAACGGCGTGATGCTCACGGCCCAGAACGCGGTGGGTCAGCTGCTCAACGCCCCGTACGTGGTCCTGGGCGCGTACGCCGAGCAGCAGGACTACTTCGCGTCGGCTGTGCACAACGTGTTCGACGCGCTGGTCCATGGCCAGGGCGACGCTGGGGTCGCCCTGAAGGGTGTTTTCGACGGGATCGACGAGGGTCGGGCCATGGTCTGGATGGCGGCTCCGACCGAGCAGTCCGCTCTGCTGGATGCCCCGGCCACCAAGCAGTTGAGCACTGTGGCTGCACACTCGCCGGACATCGGCGTCTATCTCAACGACTCGACGTCCACGAAGCTCGACTACTACGTCACCAGCAGGACGAGCGTGACCAGCGTCAGCTGCGGTGGCGGCCGTCAGGTGCTGAACGTGACCACGACCCTGCATTCGTACGTGCCGTCGGACATCCTCAGCAACCTCGCGCTGCGCGCGCTCCTGGTGGGGCCGTTGGTCGACGACTCACCGGGTGATCTGCTGCTGAGCGTGTACGCGTACGGGCCGTTGAACGGCACGTTGCTGGACACCACTCTCGATGGCCAGGCGGGTTCGCCCGGCAAGTTCGTGCACGACGGACATCCGGTGGTCTCACGCACGGTGCTGATCAAGCCCGGGGAGTCCAAGACGCTCAGGTACTCGTTCCAGGCGATGAAGGGCGAGACCGGGGACCCGCTGCTGCGTACGACTCCGGCGGCGTTCGGCGACGGGCGTGGCTCGGTCGGTCCGACGAGCTGCTGAAACTCAGCTGCTCGCGGGGACCCGCGTGTCGGCGTCGATCTGCTTCTGCAGCACGAAGCGGTAGCCGACGTTGCGTACCGTGCCGATCAGGGTCTCGTTCTCGGGCCCGAGCTTGGCGCGCAGGCGGCGTACGTGCACGTCGACCGTACGCGTGCCGCCGAAGTAGTCGTAACCCCAGACCTCCTGCAGCAACTGCTGGCGGGTGAAGACCCGGCCCGGGTGCTGCGCGAGGTACTTGAGCAACTCGAACTCCTTGAACGTGAGGTCGAGCGCTCGGCCGCCGATCTTGGCGGTGTACGTCGCCTCGTCCACGACGACCTCGCCGGAGCGGATCACGTGCGCATCCGGGTCGGCGGCGTTGCGCTCGGCGTTGAGGCGTCCGATCGCGAGCCGGATGCGTGCCTCCAGTTCGGCGGGACCGCAAGCCGTGAGGACGACGTCGTGCATGCCCCAGTCCTGTGCCACCACGGCGAGTCCGCCCTCGGTGACGATCAGGATCACCGGCACGTCGGTGCCGGTCGTACGGATCAGCCGGCACAGGTCGCGGGCGTGGGCGAGATCGGTGCGACCGTCGACCAGCAGCAGATCGTTGTCAGGCGCCTCGAGCAGAGCTGAACCCTCGGCGGGCAGGACCTTGACCGTGTGGCCCAGCAGCGACAGCGCAGGCAGCACCTCGGTGGAGGCCTGCAGCGAACTTGTCAGCATCAAGAGAGTGCTCACGAGTGGCTCCCATCTGGTCGAAACGACCCAAGAATCAGGAGCACCGGGACGCAACGTTGAGCCTCGGTGAGTTGATGTGCGCGCAATACTACCGGTACCTCGGCAACGTAAGGAAAGGTTCCATGGCTCAGATCACGCTCCGCTACTGGGCGGGGGCGCGCGCCGCGACGGCTGTCGATCGTGACGAGATGGTGGTCGAGGGTCCGGTGCCGATCTCGGTCGTGGCCTCCTGGGCAGTGGCTCAGCACCCGGCCCTGGCGAAGATCATGCCGGTCTGCCGGGTGCTCCTCGGCCGCGAGACGTATCTGTACGAGGACGCCATGCCGGTGATCGTCGAACCCGGCCAGCGCGTCGAGTTCCTGCCCCCGTTCGCGGGCGGCTGACCGCCGCATCCGCCGAGACCCGGCATCCGTCACCTCGAAACCCGACATCCGTCACCCCGAGACCCGGAATTTGTCGCCGACGGCGTACGTTCGTCCGTCATGACCGGAGTGTGGATCGCTGTCGCAGCCGTGGCTGTCGCGCTCGCGTTCGGGATCTACCGCGCCGCGACCGACGGGCGGTTCCGCGGCACCCACAAGGTCGCCGGCGCTGACAGCCCAGAGCATGACGATCGCTTGGACGTATGGGCCGCCCTGGGCGAGGTGGCCGTCGGAGAGCCGGGGGATCGCGGGACCCTGCTCCAGTTCTCGAGCGCCTTCTGCGCCCCGTGTCGGGTGACGCGGCGGATCCTGGAGGACGTTGCGGCCAGCGCCCCCGGCGTACGCCACCTCGACGTGGACGCCGAACACCACCTGGAGTTGGTGAGGACGCTCGGCGTGACGCGTACGCCGACCACGATCATCCTCGACCGATCCGGTCGCGAGGCAGGCCGCGCGGTCGGTGCGCCGACGAAGGATCAGGTCATCGCGGCGCTGGCCGCGCTCTGATCAGTCCGGGTAGCCCAGGCGCTGGGCGAGGCCCGACGAGGCGGCTTCGCACGCCGCGAAGTGCTCGGGCCCGAACAGGTCGCGGTAACTCAGCCGGTTGACTCGGTAGTGCGATTCAGAGCCCGCAGGACGCAGCGCCAGATCGCGAGCCTGCATGGATTCGCGCGAGACATCGGCCATCACAGCGGCCATCTCCTGCGACGAGAGGGATACGCCGGCGTGCTCGAGCATCTTCGGCAGCCAGGTCTCCGGGTCGGCCTCAACGTCCTCGAGCCGCACCTGCAGCACGTCGGGGTGCTGGACGTCGACCCACGTGCCCATCTCTGCCACCCGATGGGCGCCGAATCTGATCGACTCCAACAGGCCTTCGGCCTGGGGGAGCGTACGCAGATGCGCCCGGAACTCCTCCACGTGCGGCATCGGCCGGTGGACGCCCACCGCGGAGAAATAGCCCGAGACGAACAGTTCGCGCGGGTCGCGGTGCATGTAGATCACCCGCCAGGTGCCGCGCTTCGGCCAGGTCAGGAACTCGTCCCAGCTCATGTGCACACCGGGCACGTACGTCCCGGCGGGGACCGGGCGGTCGAGGTGCTCCTGGTACAGCCGTTGGGGGAGCGTGAAGAGGCTGGTGTGAGCCTCGACGATCGGGTGGCTGAACAGCTCCTTCATGAACTGACTGCCGCCCTTGGGTGAGCTGGCGGTGTAGAGATTGACCACCGCCGGCAGGGTGCCGGTCACGGTCCTGACGGTGCCCAGGGCGTGGGCATAGCCGCGCACGCCGACCTTGATCGCGTTGCGCGCAGGTTGCCACTGCACCGTGCTGCTTGCGAGGGAACGCAGGCCCATCCCTGGCACCTCCCGAGTGTCGCCGGACCTCGATCATGGTAAGTGACTGAGGTTTTGCTGAGCGTGATTCGGGGCCAGCTGACGCAGATCCAGAGCGGATGCCGGGAAGTGCGTGCTCGTTGCTAGCGTGTGCCGCGAATGTCCGGAGTGCCCGCTGGGAGGATGAGGCTCGTGCGTGTGCCCGACTGGTCCGACCTGCTTCCCGAGGAGCCGGGCGAGACGGCGGCCTTGCGCGTGACTGCCGAGTCGCATGAGGCTGAGGTTCTGGGCGGCGCGGCAACGCGTCGGCGGATGCGCCTCATCACGTTTGACCAGCTGCTCTCCGGCGGCTCGAACCTGCTCGTCGCCATTGTGGCGGCGCACGTCCTCCCTACGGAGAGTTTCGGTCGGTACGGGATTGTGGCGATGGTCTACATCCTGTCCGCGGGCGTGATCCGGGCGCTGGTCAACGACCCCGCTCTCGTCCATCCCGAGGAGGCGACCGGTCGGCGCCCCGAGGTCGTCGGCGCAAACCTCATGCTGGGACTCGGGGTCGGCTTGCTGGTCGTCGGTACTGGCGCGCTGGCGCGGCTGAGGTCCCCGGACCTCGGTGAGGCGCTGATGATCCTGGGTGCCTGCCTGCCCTTGCTCGGGCTCCAGGACCTCGGCCGCTACCTCGGCATCATCAACCAACGTCCCGGCCGCGCGATCGTGCTCGACGGGCTCTGGCTGGCTCTGCTGGCCATCTTCCTGCCGTTCGTGTTCCTGAGCAGCGAGCGTACGTTGCCGGTCTTCATCCTCGCCTGGGCCGGTTCCGGGGCTCTGGCCGGCTTGCTCGTGCCGTTCTACTACCGGCACCCGTTCGTACGCCCAGGCCATCGCTGGCTGGCATACACGTGGTGGTTCGCGTGGCGCTATCTCGCCTCGTACCTCACCACCCAGACCGCCGGGCTGGCCGCCCTCGTGGGTGTCAACGCAATTGCTGGCGCTCGGCAGCTGGGCGGACTCCAGGGCTCGATCGTGCTGACCCGTCCGTACGGTCTGGTGCAAGCCGCGATGAACGCCTCGGCCGTCAGCGAGGTGGCTCGGTCCGACGCCGGCGCGGCGGAGGTGCGCGCGCATGCGTTCCGGACCTCGCGTCTCGCCACCCTGGTCGCACTGGCGAACACCATCGTCATGCTTGCGCTCCCGACCTTCCTGGGCAGAGCCGTCCTCAGCAACACCTGGGACGCTGCGAAGCCGCTGCTCCTCGCCACCGGCGTGCAGATCGTCTTCCTGGGCATGACCACCGGTCTGCGCGCAGCGCTGATGGGTCGCAAGCAGACCCAGTACACGGTCTCGCTCGACATCGTCACGACGGTCCTGATGATGATCGCGGTGTTCGTCGGTGCCTGGCAGAACGGAGCCCTCGGCGCCGTCTGGGGGGCCACGATCGTCCAGGGCGTGGCGGTGTTGATGTGGTGGCGGTTGCTGGCCTGGCGATCCGCTGTGGGAGCCCTGGAACCGGTCGTCGTCGAGCCCGAGACCGCCTGAGGAGTGGACTGAGATGAGAACCCTGCTGTGGAGAGTGCGGTCGGTGCTGCGCGTGTTCGTCATCGCCTGGCACGGCGGTGAGAACAACTACCACCTGCACAGGCTGCGCAAGAGCGGCAAGGTCGTGATGGGCCCGCACTCGTACGGCGCCGCGGTCATCCGGGACTTCCACACCGACCGGCCCCAGACGAAGCTGGTCATCGGCGACTATTGCTCGATCACCGCGACCGCCGTGCTGATGATCGGCGGCAACCACCCGGTGGACCGCGTGACGACGTACCCGCACCGGATCATGTTCGACATGGAGGGTGCCTGCGAGGACGGCATCCCGTTGCCGGTCGAGGACACCGTCATCGGTAACGACGTCTGGCTCTGTCAGGCAGCCACGATCCTCGCCGGGGTCACCGTGGGCGACGGGGCTGTAGTCACCGCTGGGGCCGTCGTCACCCGTGACGTTCCGCCGTACGCGATCGTCGGCGGCGTGCCGGCGAAGGTGATCCGGTACCGACACAGCCCCGAACAGATCGAGGCGCTCCTCCAGGTCAAGTGGTGGGACTGGCCCGAGGAGGACGTACGCGCCGCGACGCCGTTGCTCGCCGGTGACGACATCGACGCCTTCATCACCTACGCGAAACAGCGCACCGCCTGAGAACGACGACGGGGCCGCTTCCGATGTGGAAGCGGCCCCGTCTCAGCAGGATCAGAGGGACTTGCGCCAGTACGCACCGAAGGGGTCGATCTGGACGATCTCCTCGGTGATGCCGTGCTCCTTGCGGTAGTCGTGGATCGCGGCGCCGCACTGCGAGGCGTGGCTGCCGTAGTCGTCGATCAGCAGGAAGCCACCCGGCTGGAGCTTGGGGTACAGAGCCGCGATCGCGTCGATCGTCGACTCGTACATGTCGCCGTCGAGGCGGGCCACGGCGATCTTCTCGATCGGCGCGGTCGGCAACGTGTCCTTGAACCAACCGACGAGGAACTCGACCTGGTCGTCGAGCAGGCCGTAGCGCTCGAAGTTGTGCTTCACCGTCTGCAGGCCGACCGCGAGGCCGGTCTGGGTGAAGAGCTTGTCGCCGGCGTCGGCCGGGTAGCGAGCCGCGTCCGGGGCTGGGAGGCCCTCGAAGGAGTCAGCGACCCACACCTTGCGGTCGGTGACTCCGTACGCCTTGAGCACGCCGCGCATGAAGATCGTGGCGCCACCGCGCCACACGCCGGTCTCGATGATGTCGCCCTCGACGCCGTCGGCGATGACCGACTCGATCGCCATCTGGATGTTGTTCATCCGGGCGAGACCGATCATCGACTCCGAGCGGACCGGCCAGTCCAGGCCCTGGGCCCGGGCTGACGCGTCGTACGGCTTCTTGACGGCGATCTCGAGGCCGAGTTTGTTGGCCTGGACGCCGACCGCGTTGGCGATCTTGCGCTTGAGGGTGACCGAACCCTGGGTGCGTACGCCTCCCAGGATCGAGTCGTTGTCCTCGCTGATGGCGCCCGTGAGGGTGCCCTTGAGGAGGTCGAGGTAGAGGGAGCGGGCGTCGGTGGCCGAGTTGGGGGAGTTCGTCACGCGCGAACGGTAGCAAGCGAATGCGGTGACATGGCTCACTGGTCGGGGTATCTCGCCACGTGTCCGGCGCTAGGGTTCTGCCGTGCCCCCCACCACGGTTGAAACGGTCCCCACCGCGTACTTCACCATTCTGTCCTCGAACTACATGCCGAAGGCGATGTCCCTCGCCGAGAGCCTGGCCGCGCACCACCCCGGCGCACGCCTCAAGGTCGTCCTGATCGACGCTCTCTCCGACGACGAACTGCCCACGATTCCATCGGTCGACCTGCTGTCCACCGCCTTCCTGGGTCTCGGTGAGGCCGAGGTGCTGCGACTGACGATGATCTACGAGCTCATCGAGTTCGCAACGGCGATCAAGCCGATGGTGTTCCGTCGGCTGCTCGAGGAGGCGGAGAACGCCGTCTATCTCGATCCCGACACCTTCCTCACCGCGCCGATGCTCGAGCTCGGCCCGGACCTCGCCGCCACAGCCGGCGGCATCCTGCTCACGCCGCACTTCCTGGAGCCGGTCCCGGCGGACTCGGGGCTCAGCGAAGGTCACCTGCTGCACGTAGGCGTCTACAACCTCGGCTTCTGTGCCGTCGACCGCCGCGCTGTCGGCTTCCTCGACTGGTGGTGGGGTCACCTCAAGAACGAGTGCCTCTGGGACCCGATGAACGGCTTGTTCGTCGACCAGAAGTTCTGCGACATCGGGTCGGTGCTGTTCAAGGCCGGCGCCTGGTACCACTATGGCTACAACGTCTCGGTTGCCAACCTGCACGAGCGACCGATCGAGATTGACGGCGACGGCTTCGTGATGCGTACGACCGGCGAACCGTTGCGCCTCTTCCATTTCCACGCGTACGACTCCAAGCGGCCGCAGGAGCTGTCGACCCGGTATGAGCGGACGACAGCCCACATGCTGTCGGACGAAGCAGTCGCCGAGATCGTCCGCCGGTACGGCGCGCTGGTGGTCAAGTGGGAGAAGGAACTGCCTCCGGCGAGGCCGTACCCGTTCACCCACGACCAAGCCGGCAAGCCGCTCACCCGCCACCTGCGTCGGATCTACCGTCAGCAGGCCCTGGCTGGCCAGGAGCCGCCGTCACCGTTCCGGGCCGAGGACGCCGAGGCCTTCGCGGCCTGGCGCAAGGCGGCGTGGAAGCCGATCGTGAAGGACGTCGTCGGCTCGAGCGTCAAGGGTGCCCGGCTCGTCCTCCCGGAGGAGGTCGCGGCGTTCAAGAAGAAGTTCCCCAAGGCGGCAAGGAAAGTACGCTCCGGCGTCGACTCCGGCGGCATCTGGGGCCACTGACGGCGCGTTCGCGGCGTTGCCGCTCGACTCGCGGGCCCTCTGAGGCCCGCTTCGCTCGCGCGCCTTGCGACCGCGCGCGTCAGGTCATGAAACGTAAGAAGGGGCCGAGATCGATGATCTCGGCCCCTTCTTCGCGCGCTCAATAACGCGCTGAACCGTGGGTCCGCAGCAGCTCGATGTCGCTGTCGACCATGAGCTCGGCCAGGCCCTTGGCATGCGTCTGGGCCTCCCAGCCGAGGACTGACTTCGCCTTCGACGGGTCACCGATCAGGGCGTCGACCTCGGTCGGTCGCTCGTAGCCCTTGTCGTACGCGACGTGGTCCTCCCAGTTGAGGCCGGCGTGCGCGAACGAGTACTCACAGAACTCGCGGACGGTCGTGCCGATGCCGGTGGCGAGCACGTAGTCCTGCGGGGTGTCGTGCTGCAGCATCCGCCACATGCCTTCGACGTACTCCTTGGCGAAACCCCAGTCGCGAATGGCGTCGAGGTTGCCGAGGGTGAGGGTGTCGGTGAGGCCGAGCTTGATCGCGGCGACGCCCAGTGTGATCTTGCGGGTCACGAAGGACTCGCCGCGACGCGGGGACTCGTGGTTGAACAGGATGCCGGAGACCGCGAACAGGTCGTACGCCTCGCGGTAGTTGACCGTCACCCAGTGGCTGTAGAGCTTCGCGGCGCCGTACGGGGAGCGCGGGTAGAAGACCGTCGTCTCATCCTGCGGCGGCGGGGTCGCGCCGAACATCTCCGACGTCGAGGCCTGGTAGAAGCGGCAGTCGATCTTGGCGGCGCGGATCGCCTCGAGGAGGCGCAGCGTGCCGGTGGCGTCGGCGTCAGCGGTGTATTCCGGCACCTCGAACGAGACCTTGACGTGCGACTGCGCGCCGAGGTTGTAGACCTCGTGCGGGACGATGTCGCGGATCAGGTTGACCAGTGACACGCCGTCGGTCAGGTCGCCGTAGTGCAGGTGCAGGTTCGAGTCCTGGATGTGGTCGATCCGGCTGCGGTTGAGGGTGGACGCGCGCCGGACGAGCCCGTGCACCTCGTATCCCTTGGCGAGAAGGAGCTCGGTCAGGTACGAGCCGTCCTGCCCGGTGATGCCGGTGATGAATGCGCGCTTGGTCATGTCCCTGCCTGCTCGGTCCGTGGTCCCCGGCGGTCACCCTATCCATGACATGTGTCGGGTTCGACGGCAGAACCGCGAGAACGGGCCATGGGCAGCCTCGATACGCTCCACAGGTGCACGTTGTCTTCGACGCCTTCGCCGTCCGCGCCGGGAGCAGCGCGGTCATTCTCGAGGGGCTGCTGCGGGGGTGGCGGGAGTGTGCCCCGGAGGACCGACTCACGTTGGTCGCCTCCGGCGAGCCCGCTTTTGCAGTCGCCGACGGTGTCGAGTTGCGGATCGTCGAGCCGCCGTTCAGGGGATCGGCCGGCAACCTCTGGAACCGTACCGCCGGCATCCGCCGCCTGACCCGGACGCTGAAGGCCGACGCACTGGTGTCCGGCGTGACCGCGAGCGCCTTCTTCGGGGCGCACTGCCCGCGCGGGGTGATCCTGACCGACCTGCGTCACGAGGTCCGCCCCGATCAGTTCTCGAAGAAGCGCCGACTGGTCCGCGGGATCTCGTACGGCTGGTCCTTCCGGACCGCTGACGGCATCTTCTGCATCTCCGAGCGCACCCGTGACGACCTGGTCCGGACCCACCCGAGGGCCGCCGAGACCGCGATCGCGGCCCGACTCGGGGCGGATCACGTGGATCGCTGGCCTGCTCCGCCAGCCGATCGCCCGAAGTATGCGTTGGCGTTCGGTCACTTCGCGAACAAGAACGTTGATGCGGTCCTCGACGCCTGGGCTGCCTTCCTCGGCCGCCCGGAGGCCGAGGGCTGGGTCCTGCGCCTGATCGGCATGGGCCGCATGGACCGGGAGGCGGCTCAGCAGCGAGTCGACCGCCTCGGCCTGGGGGATCGCGTCGAACTGATGCCGTGGCTGGACGACGACACCTTCGTCCAGGTGTTCGCCGGTGCTGGCCTGGTGATCTTCCCCTCGGAGTTCGAGGGGTACGGCCTGCCGCCGGTCGAGGCGATGCGGCTCGGTATCCCCGTGGTCATCTCCACCGACGCGGCTCTCCTCGAGATGGCGGACGGTCACGCCGAGGTCGCCACCGACCTGGCCCCGCGTCCGCTGGCGGCCAGCATCGCGGCCGCGATCGCCCGCACCCCGGAGCAGTTGGCTGCGGCGCGTACGCACACGGACTCGTTGTCTTGGCGCGCGATGGCGCAGACCGTACGAGCCGCGCTGAGTTAGCTGAGGACGCCGGTCTCGTGCAGCCGGGCGCGGATCGTCCTGGCGACGGCCACCGTGCTGTGGCAGCCGTCCGCGGTCAGGTTGGCGGCGAGTGCGCCGGTTTCGTCCGTCATCAGGTCGGTGAAGTCGAGGTAGGTCGCGCGCGGCTGCGCCTCCACGGCGGTACGCAGGGCAGTCCGCAACCGGTCGAACTGCAGCAGCCGCTGCTCGACGGTGCCGTTGATGGTCGCGTACACCCATGCCTGGGCCGGCTGGACGTCTGCCGGCGGTGGCGGAGCAAGGAACCAGACCCGGGGCGCACGGGCTTCGCGCAGCAGTCCCACCGAGCGTTGGACGTACGCCTCGACCCAGCTCAGGTCGTCGTCGGGCCGCGACACCATCTGTGTCCGTACGTCGATCTCTCCGGCGACGAAGATCGGCAGGTACGTCCCGCGTCCGAACCGATTGATCAAGGCGATCGGCCGCAGGACGTGCGGCGGGTGACCTCGTCGCCCGAGTGAGTGCATCAGTCGCGCACCTGCGCGGAGCACGATGCTTCCCTCAGGACCGCGCATCACCATCGCGTTGCTGATCGCCTGGTTGAACGACATGGCGTGTGAGTCGCCGATCCAGAGCTCGCGCGGCGTGCGGCCCCGAAGGGTCAGGAGGAGCCATGCCCAAGCGGGGATGAAGCGGAGTTTCCCCCGGATTCGCTCGATGACGCTCAGGCCCGCGTCCGGGTCGTTCATCGCCGTTCCTCCTGTTTGGCTCCCCGCGGACGATCCTTCCATGCGGTCCGAAACGTGCGAGAAGGCCCTCGTCGGACGACGTGCCCTGTGTCGAAAATGGGGGTGGCCACTAGAACCTGTTGTCGGCGGGTTAGTGTTCTTCCTGCTGTGGCAACACAGTGCATGGGGGGCCACTGCAAACCTCAGATCAAGGGCTGACTTGTGACTCGAAACGTTGACGTACTCGTCGCCGGTGGCGGCGGCTTCATCGGCGGCCACCTGGTGGCCGATCTCCTGAAGCAGGGCCTCACGGTCCGCTCGGTGGACATCAAGCCGATGGATGAGTGGTACCAGGTCCACGAGGGCGTGGAGAACGTCGTCGCCGACCTCTCGCTGCGTGAGAACGCGTTCGCCCAGACGGACGGTGCGGGCGAGGTCTACATGCTCGCGGCCGACATGGGCGGCATGGGCTTCATCGAGAACAACAAGGCCCTGTGCATGCTCACGGTCAACACCTCGACGCACATGCTCGAGGCGGCCAAGGCTGCCGAGGTCGAGCGGTACTTCTACTCCTCCTCGGCCTGTGTCTACAACGGCTCGAAGCAGACCGACCCGAACATCACCGCCCTGAAGGAAGAGGACGCCTACCCGGCGGACCCGGAGGACGGCTACGGCTGGGAGAAGCTCTTCTCGGAGCGGATGGCCCGCCACTTCCTCGAGGACTACGGCCTGCAGACCCGCGTCGCCCGCTACCACAACGTGTACGGCCCCGAGGGCACCTGGACCGGTGGCCGCGAGAAGGCGCCGGCAGCGACCTGCCGCAAGATCGCCGAGGCGGTCATCTCCGGCAAGCACGAGATCGACATCTGGGGCGACGGCGAGCAGACCCGTTCGTTCATGTACGTCGACGACTGCGTCAAGGGTTCGCAGATGTTCCTCAAGGGGGACTCGCCGCTCCCGGTCAACCTCGGCTCCTCCGAGCTGATCTCGATCAACGACCTGTACTCGATGGTCGAGGGCTTCGCCGGCATCACCTGCAAGCGGAACTACCAGCTCGACGCGCCCCAGGGCGTACGCGGTCGCAACTCCGACAACACCCTGATCAAGGAGATCTACGGCTGGGAGCCGTCGGTCTCGCTGCTCGAGGGCATGGAGAAGACGTACGCCTGGGTCTATGACCAGGTGAAGGCCGCGCGCGCCTGATGAAGGTTCTGGTCCACGACCACAGTGGGCATCCGTTCCAGGCTGAACTCAGCCGGGAGCTCGCCCGCCGTGGACATGACGTCACGCACTCGTACGTCTCGGGCTATGTCTCCGGGAAGGGCCGGCTCGAGGCCCTCCCGGGGGAGCAGATCACCTTCGTCGGCATCGGCGGCGAGAAGAAGGTCGAGCAGCGGCGGTACGTCCAGCGGTTGTTCCGCGAGGTCACCCGCGGGTTCGCGCTGGTACGGCACGTGCTGCAGGTCAACCCGGACATCGTGGTGCTGTCGAACGTGCAGATCCCCACGATGGTCATCTTCGCGTTCGTGATGTCGGTGCTGCGTCGGCCGTGGGTGCTCTGGCATCAGGACGTGTACGCGATCGCGCTCAAGCACCTGGCCGGCAGCAAGCTCGGCTCGCACTTCCATGCGGTCGCGAAGATCTTCTGGTGGGCCGAGCGTTATTGCGCGCGGCGCGCAGCTGCGGTCGTCGTGATCGCGGACTCGTTCGTCCCGGTGCACGAGCAGTGGGGGACGGCTGCGAAGACGACGGTCATCCCGAACTGGGCCCCGATCGGTGAGATCACTCCGCGCGAGCGGGACAACGCCTGGTCGACTGAGCACGGACTGGGTGAACGGCCGCGGCTGGTCTACTCGGGCACGCTCGGGTTCAAGCACAACCCGGAACTGCTGACCGGTCTTGCGGCTGCGGTCGGAGCACTCGGCACCCCGGTCGACCTGGTCGTGGTCTCCGAGACGGTGACCGAACCCGTCCTGCGTGAGGATGCGGCGGCGAAGGGCGTACACCTGACGATGTTGCCGTTCCAGCCGTACGAGCGGCTGCCTGACGTTCTGGGCGCGGCGGACGTGCTGCTGGTCCTGCTGGAGGCGGATGCCGGCGCGTTCTCGGTGCCGTCGAAGACGCTGTCGTACTTGTGTGCTGGTCGTCCGATCCTGGGCTTCGTGCCGGCGGAGAACCTGGCCGCTCATCTGATCGAGGAGTCCGGCGGGTGCGTACTGCCTCCGGAGTCCGGGTCGGTCGAGGCCGCGGCCGCCTGGGTGCATGATCTGCTGGCTGATCGCTCGCTCGGGGCGAAGATCGGTGCGGCGTCGCGGGACCTGGCCGTACGCGAGTTCAACCTCGACACGATCACGGATCGGTTCGAGTCGATCCTGAGCGGCACCTCTCGGGCGAAGGCTACGGTTAAGTAGCCACCACCGCTCGAGAGAGGCTGCGCAGATGTCGTACGGCGAGATCCGGTCCCCTGAGAACATGCGTCCGAGGGACGCCGCGCCCACCGGCAAGGCGATCCTGTCGGCCAGTTGGAGCATGCTGCTGGAGGACAAGCAGATGTTCTGGCTGCCGGTCATCTCCGCAGTTGGTTCGCTCCTCGCGGCAGCGGCGCTGTTCATCCCGGGCTACCTGCTCGGCCGCCAGGTCGAGAGCACCCCGCACTTCGGCTTCTATGTCGGGGCTGCGCTGGCGTCGTTCGGTGCGTCTGTGGTGGCGATCTACTTCCAGGCGGCGCTGGTCATCGCTGCGTACGACCGCGCCGACGGTGGTACGCCGACTGTCGGTTCGGCCCTGGCGGCGACGTGGAAGGTCAAGGGCAAGGTGCTGAGCTGGGCCCTGCTGACAACCACGGTCGGCATGGCGATCCGCGCGTTCGAGGAGCGGCTGGGGTGGCTCGGTCGGATCCTGGGCTTCCTCGGAGGTCTGGCCTGGGCGATCGCCTCGTTCCTGGTGGTGCCGGTCCTCGTGGCCGAGGGCCTCGGCCCGGTGCAGGCGTTGAAGCGGTCGGCCCAGTTGCTGCGCGACACGTGGGGGACGAGCTTGCGTACGACGCTGCGTTTCGGCGTGATCCAGGTCGTTGCGATGCTCGCGCTCATGGTCGGCGTGATCGCCGGCATCGCGCTGGTCATCCCCGGCGACGAACCGGCCCGGACCATTGGCATCCTGCTCCTCACCGTGAGCATCGTCGGCTTCCTCGCGCTGGCCACGGTGGTCGCGGCCGTCTCGACGTACGCCCGCGCGCTGATCTACCGGTACGCAGCCGGCTTGCCCACGCCGGGCGTCGACACGGCCGTCTTCGAGGGCGCGTTCGTGGCCAAGAAGCGCCGCCGGTAGCTCCGCGCGAGCCACCTGCTGACCCCGGATCCGGCCGTTGAGGGACGGTTTCGGGGGGAATCCCTGTGGGGCATCCCGAAATATGGACAGCCGTCTCAGCAAACGAGACGCGAGTTGGCATCGCGCAAGACCCGCTCCTACTCTCATCTACGTGTTCTCGACCATGTTGACCAAGCGCCGCGCAGTGGATCACTGCCGCACGCGCTCGGCGCTGTGTCGTCCTTGCGCCTGACTGCCGCATCTGCTCGTTGCGCCAGTTCGCGCCGTTGGAGCCTGTACGGCTCGCGAGTGACCAGTCCGTTCGACACCAGGAGCACCATGTCCACCCAGATCGATCCGCGCGGCCCGCGGTTCAACGCGGCTGTCACGAGCGCGGTGCTGATCGCCACGCTTGCCACCCACGGCACCACCCAGATCGTGCTGGCGGCCATCCAGGCCGGCCTCTTCGCGTGGGGTGCCTTCGCCGGCATCCAGCACACGCCGGTCGCCACCGTGTTCAAGACGGTCGTCCGCCCCAGGCTGAGCGCCCCCAAGGAACTCGAGGACGCCGCCGGACCGCGGTTCAGCCAACTGGTCGGCTTCATCTTCCTGGCCGTCGCGCTCCTGGCGTACGTCCTGGGCGCGACGCTGGCTGGCGAGATCGCGACCGGCTTCGCCCTGGTCGCTGCCCTGCTCAATGCCGTCTTCAACTTCTGTCTGGGTTGTGAGCTCTACGTCATCCTCAAGCGCTTCCAGCCCGTCCACTGACAACCACGACCATCCACGAACAACCATCACCAACCAAGATTTCCGAGAAAGGGAAGAACCATGAGCCGCGAATCCGCACTCGTCTCCGCCGACTGGGTGGAGGAGAACCTCACCAACCCGAAGGTCGTCCTCATCGAGGTCGACGAGGACACCACTGCGTACGACAAGTCGCACATCACCGGTGCGATCAAGCTCGACTGGACCACCGACCTGCAGGACCAGGTCCGTCGTGACTTCGTCAACAAGCAGCAGTTCGAGGCGCTCCTGAGCAGCCGTGGCGTCGCCAACGACGACACCGTGGTGCTCTACGGCGGCAACAACAACTGGTTCGCCGCGTACGCGTACTGGTACTTCACGCTCTACGGCCACGCGGACGTCAAGCTGCTCGACGGCGGTCGCAAGAAGTGGGAGCTGGACAGCCGCGAGCTGACCCAGGAGATCCCGACCCGCGCCGCGACCACCTACACGGCGCAGGAGCAGGACAAGTCCATCCGCGCGTTCCGCGAGGAGGTCGTCGCCTCGATCGGCGTCCAGAACCTCGTCGACGTGCGTTCGCCTGACGAGTACGCGGGCCGCCTGCTCGCCCCGGCTCACCTGCCGCAGGAGCAGTCGCAGCGCGCCGGCCACATCCCGACGTCGGTGAACGTCCCGTGGAGCAAGAACGCCAACGACGACGGCACGTTCAAGTCGGACGCCGACCTGGAGGCGCTGTACGCCGAGGTCGGTTTCGACCAGACCAAGGACACCATCGCGCTGTGCCGCATCGGTGAGCGCTCCTCGCTCACCTGGTTCGTCCTGCAGGAGCTGCTCGGCAAGAAGAACGTGAAGAATTACGACGGCTCGTGGACCGAGTACGGCTCCCTCGTCGGTGTTCCGATCGCGCTGGGCGACGAGCCGGGTTCGGCTGACGCCTGATGTGCGGCGCAACTGAGGGCGGTCTGTCGCTCAACGGCATCAACACCGAGATCGAGGCCATCATCCAGGGTCAGGTGACCCGCGCTGGTGAGCCGGTTCCGAACGCGTACGTACGCCTGCTCGACAAGTCGGGCGAGTTCACGGCCGAGGTCCCGACCTCGGCGAGCGGTCACTTCCGCTTCTTCGCGGGAGATGGCCAGTGGACGCTGCGTACGCTCGCGCCGAAGGCTGAGCCGGTCGACCGCCAGGTCGTCGCAGCTGTCGGTTCGATCGCTGAGGTCCAGATCAGCGTCGGCTGATTCCGATTGACGTACGAAGGGCTCCGGGGCGACCCGGGGCCCTTCTGCGTTCCCGCTGGATGTCGACAAGTGGCGTAGATGTGACGCCGATCACTCTTTCGGCACCCGATCAACTAGCCCTTTCGGGGGAGTCGCGTTGGCGTCTGGATCTTGTATCTCACAATTTCACTGAATGATTTGTTCCCGAAACATGAGGGGCATACTGTGATCTACATCCCCCTTTCAGGGGATACTCAGACTACAACTCGGACACAGCCGAAACCTCGGATCGGCGCTGTTGGGGGGAGACCCACACCCATGAAGAAGATTGCTGCTGTTGTCATCGCCGGCGGACTGACTGCAGGCGTCACCGCCATGTCGCAGCCCGCTGAGGCGTACGGCATGAAGCCCACGCTCTGTCAGATCCTCGGCGCAGGCCACAACGCCTCGTCCTTCAAGCTCGGCCGGACCAAGACCTACCCGGCGCAGTTCTTCGTGAAGGCCCCGGGCGCCGTCGCAAACGGTTCGGTCCACGTCACCTACTCCGGCGCGGCTCGCGGGTCGCTCTCGCTGCCGTTGGCCGGTGGCACCGTCGTCAACCGCGTCACGACCGGCAAGGGTAAGTTGACGGTCAAGATCGGTTACAGCGGTAGCGCCGGGTTCGGTGCGTGCAGCGCGTCGTTCTCGACCACCATCAAGTAGTCGTCTGCGTCTTGAGCGAGGCCCCGCCGGTAGTCCGGTGGGGCCTCGCCGCGCGTTAGGAATCATGAAGAACTTGACTCGTCGCCAGTCGATTCTGGCCGCCATCGGGCTCCTCGTCCTCCTTGTCATCGTCTGGTTGGTCTGGACGCTGATCCACGTCGCCAGCCTGCTCTCCAAGGCGGCGGACGACGGGCAGCACATCAAGGCGCTGATCGCCGAGGGCAAGTTCGACCAGTTGCAAGGCCCGTTGGAGCAGTTCCGTGCCGACGCCAAGAAGGCGAGCGACGCCGCCCACGGCGTCACCTGGGGCGTGCTGACGCATGCGCCGTTCATCGGCGCCGACGCCAAGGGCGTACGCACTGCCGCTGATGTGGCGCACCGGATCGGCGACGGTCCCGTGCAGGATCTGGCGACCGTTGCCAAGAATCTGCATGCGCTCACTCCGCACAACGGCACGCTTGATCTCGCCGCCATCCGCGCTCTCCAGCCCACAGTGGTGTCGGCGGAGAAGTCGATGAGTACGGCGTGCGCCGAGATCGACGCCACCAACGCGAACGGCTTCATCGAGCCGTTGCGCAGCAAGTACCTCAAGCTCCAGCAGGAGATCGACGCTGCCTGCACGGGCCTCACCTCGGCCGACCTGGCCTTGAAGGTGATGCCGCAGATGCTCGGCGAGAGCGGTCCGCAGAACTACCTGCTGGTGATGCAGAACAACGCGGAGCTCCGTGCGAGCGGAGGCCTGCCCGGCGCGCTGGCGCTGGTCACCGCCGATCACGGCAAGCTCACCTTCGGCAAGCAGGTGCTCGCCAGCAGCCTGGGCGTACGCGCCACACCGGTCCTGCCCCTGACGCCTCTCGAGACCCAGCTGTTCTCGACCCAGCCCGGTGTCGACATGCGCGACGCGAACCTGACTCCCGACTTCTCGCGCGCGGCCGACCTGTGGCGTGCCCGGTGGCAGGAGGTCGAGGGCGGCAACCTTGACGGCGTCATCGCGGTGGATCCGGTGACCTTGAGCTACATCATCGGCGCGACCGGTCCGGTCACGCTTCCGTCGGTCACGCTGCCGATCGGTGGCCGATTGGTCACCTTCCCGCAGCGCACGCTCACCCAGGCGAACGTGGTCGACTACCTGGAGCATCAGGTCTACATCGACTATCCGGATGTCGCGCAGCAGGAAGTGGTCTTCGCGGCGACCACGGACGCCGTCTTCGCACGGCTCACCCGCGGCGGCGTCAGCGCGCAGAGCCTGCTCAAGGCTTTGGGTCGGGCGGGTTCCGAGCACCGTCTGTACGTCGAGAGCTTCGACCAGCCGGCGCGCGGCGTCCTGCAGGGGACCCCGGTCGCCGGGGACCTCCAGACCGACATCAAGGGCCGCCCGCGGGTGAACGTCCTGTTCAACGACTTCACTGGCGCGAAGATGAGCTACTACCTGCGCTACAGCCTCGACATCACGACGACGAGCTGCAATGCCGGCAGGCAGGGGATGAGCGCCCACCTCAAGATCTGGTCGACGGCCCCCGCGGACGCGGCCAAGACCCTGCCGCTGTTCATCACCGGCGGCGGGTTGTACGGCGTGAAGCCGGGCAGTCAGTCGGTCCAGTACATGATCGTCGGCCCGCTCGGCGGCACCATCAGCAACATGCTGGTCGATGGCGCTCCGCTCACCAAGGACCCGGGCAACACCACGGCACTGCCGGACTTCAGCCAGACGGGTCGTCTCGGCAACCGACCGCTGCTGTCCAACTACCTCGGACTCGGTCCTGGGCAGACCATCGACATCACATGGACAATGACGTCTGGTGATGGTCAGACCGGCTCGCCGGTGGTCGGAATGACCCCGAGCATCGTCCCCGGCAACGCGGCCGCCAACGTCGCGCCTGCCTGCTAGTACGCCTTCAGAGAGGGTTGATTGTGGAACTGAAGGACTATCTGCGGCTGCTGCGTCGGCGCTGGATCTCGATCTTGTTGATCGGCCTGCTGGTGGGCGGCGCTGCCCTCGGATACTCACTGGTCTCGACCAAGAAGTACGCCTCCAGCGTCCGGCTGTTTGTGTCCGCGCCGCAGGGAGACGCCACAGCTGTCTTTCAAGGTGTTCAGTCCTCCTTGCAGAGTTCGCAGTCGTTCGCCAATCTGGTCAACAGCCTCGATCTCGCTAAGCAGGTCACCTCCTCAACCGGCATCGTGATGGAAGCCAAGACGCTCGCAGGCGAGGTCAAAGCCACCGTCGTCCCGCAGACGTCGAATCTCACCATCACTGTCACGGATCCGGATCCCCGCCGCGCGCAGACACTGGCAGAGGGCTATGCCCAGGCGCTGCTTGATCAGGTGCGCGTCCTGACGACCCCGCCCGGCGCCACTCGTGCTCCGATCAAGGCGACAATCTTCGACCACGCGTCTCTTCCAACCACGCCGGCATCGCCAAACACCAAACTCAACGTCGCGCTCGGCATCGTGGTTGGCCTCTTGGTGGGCTACGGCATCGCGGTTCTGCGGGAGACGCTCGACACCCGGATCCGCAACACGGAAGACCTCCGCGGCGTGGCCGACAAGCCAGTTCTTGGCGTGATCGCTTTTGACAGCGCCACGAAGGATAAGCCCTTGCTGACGGACATCGCGGCCCACAGTCCGCGTGCTGAGGCGTTCCGGATGTTGCGGACGAACCTTCAGTTCCTCGACGTCGACAGCGCGCACAAGGTATTCGTGTTGACATCCGCAGTGCCAGAAGAAGGCAAGACCAGCACGTCTATCAATCTCGCCCTCTCCCTCGCTCAGGCGGGGGTGCGCACGCTTCTGATCGAGGGAGACCTGCGGCGGCCTCGCGCAGCGACCCGCCTCGGCCTGGACAACGCGGTCGGGGTGACCACTGCATTGGTCGGGAAAGTGTCGCTCGAGGATGCGATCCAGAGGCACACGGCCACTGGCATCGATTTCCTGGCATCAGGTCCGATTCCCCCGAACCCGGCCGAGCTGTTGCAGTCTCAGGCAATGGCAGACCTCTTGGAGACCGTTCGGAACCGCTACGAAGTAGTGCTCATCGACGCGCCGCCATTGCTTCCGGTAACTGATGCCGCGCTCATCGCCGCTCAAGCTGACGGTGCCATTCTCATCGTCCGGCACGGAAAGACGACCCGTGATCAGGTTCGTTCGTCGGAGGAGCGCCTTGAGCATGTCGACGGCAAATTGGTCGGCGTGGTCCTCAACATGGCGCCCGCCAAGGGCGGCGGCTACGGGTATGGATACGGCTACGGGTACGGCTACTCCCCTGACGCGTCGGCGCAGGACTGAAAGTTGAACTGGGCGGACGCTGACGAGCCGACTGTCAGCATCATTACGGTCACCTTCAACAGCCGCGCCGCACTCCTCGAATACTGGAGCGGTTGGGACGGCAGCGCAGAGTGGATCGTCGTAGACAACGCGTCGACCGACGACTCGGCTCAGGTCGCACGCGACCTTGGTGCTCGGGTGATCAGGCTCGAAACAAACCTCGGATTTTCTGGGGCTAACAATGTTGGGGCGCGCGCTGCTAGCGGGTCAGTATTGGGCTTCGTCAATCCAGACGTCGCGATCCAGCAGCCTGCGGTACGTGCGCTGGCTGAGCGCGCTGCTGGGGGCAGGCGCCTCGTTGCCCCCCAGCTCGTCAACGTTGATGGCTCACCACAGGAGAACGGCCGAGGAGCGCCGTATCCCCACCGCAAGTTGGCCCACATGTTCAGGCCGTCGTCCAGAGCCAACCAAAAGTACAGTCGTGTCATCAGTAGTGGCATCGAAAATGTCGTTTGGGTTATGGGTGCGGCGGTCTTTGCTACGCGCGAAGTGTTCGACGAGATCGGTGGCTGGAACGAGCAGTTCTTCATCTATTACGAGGATTCTGACATTTGCCTGCGAGCGTTGAATAAGGGAATTCGAACCGAGGTGCTCGGCGACGTCAAGGTGACTCACGGCTGGAGCCGGGCCACCGTCCACGAGCGGTCATCCGCGATTTGGAAGATTGAATTCTCGAGTGCCGTCAAATTCTACGCCTCCCATCCCTATTGCTTGATTCCGATCGGGCCCCGGGGGCGGACCATGCGTGAGGCTGATCGAGCCGTTGGTGGAGGCCCCCGTGTCAGTTGAACAGATCCCGAGGGTTGCCCTGTTGACAACGGTCTACAACGAAGCGGGTTCGATACATTCCTTTCTGCGTTCCATCGATGCGCAGGAGTTTCGCCCTTCACAAGTGGTTATCGTTGACGCAGGCTCAGACGACGGCACCGTCGAGGCGTTGCGCGAGTGGGCCGAGGTTAGCGATCTCGAAGTCCAAGTGATCGTTTCCCACGGGGCTTCGATATCCCGCGGCCGCAACATCGCTCTGGCAGAGTGCGAAGCTTCGTGGGTCGCGGTCACGGACGCCGGGAATTCTCTTGATCCAACGTGGCTCAAGGAACTAGCGAACGGTACTGCGCCAGACGTTGACGTTGTGGCGGGCTTCTTCGAGCCGCTCCCGGGGAGTTTCAAGCAGTCGGTGATCGGGGTAACGATCACTCCGCTGCTTGCTGAGATTGATCCAAAATCATTCCTCCCATCGAGTCGCTCCGTCATCTTCAGGACCTCGATCCTGAAGAGCGTCGGCGGATATCCCGAATGGCTCGACTACTGTGAAGATCTCGTGCTTGATCTCATGCTGAAGAAGGTCGGCGCGCGATTCGAATTTGCTCCGGGAGCCATTGCTCGTTGGGATGCCAGAGGCACGTTTTCGGCGTACTTCAAACAGTATTTTCGGTATGCGCGCGGTGACGGGAAAGCCGGTCTTTGGCGCCGTCGACACGCGGCGCGTTACACGGCTTACGCCGTCGGGGCTGCGCTCGTCGCTCTTTCGGTAGCCGTTTCGGTGTACTGGTTGCTCCTGCTTGCTGTCCTTGGGTCGATCTACAGTCGGAAGTTCGCTGCGAGGGTGTTTGCACGGCGGGGCGTCTTCGGTGCCCGATGGATGCTGGCGCTGGCGCTCGTGCCTGTGGTTGTCGCCATTGGAGACGTTGCCAAGATGTGCGGATATCCGATCGGCTTGGCGCACGCCAAGGCCCACCGCTCGCAGTGGAGCGCCTATGCGTGAGGTCGGAGCGGTCGTCGTGCACCATCGGCATTTCCCAGATGTGCTCGACACGGTCGGGGACATCCTGGAGAGTGGTGTGCTTCCCGAACACTTGGTCCTAGTCGACAACAGCGAGGATGCGGGGCTCGCCAGCGACCTGAGGAGACTCCTTCCGTCGGCGGTCCGATTGGTTACCGTTCCTAACCGCGGGTATGGAGCGGCGGTCAACACAGGGACACGTCTATTGATGGACTTGGGCCTTCGGTACGCGCTCGTCGCAACGCATGAGGTCCGTTTTGCCGATGGGGCGCTCGACCGGTTGTCGCGGACTTTGGTGGAGCGGCCGCGCGCTGCCGCAGTTGGGCCGATCCTGCGGCAGGGGGCCTTGGATGGTCCCTTGTGGTCGGCAGGGGGTGGATTCACCCGGATTCTCGGCCTCCCGAGACACTATCGGCAGTCGTTGGGTGGTGCGCACGTCGTCGCGAGGGACTGGTTGGACGGCGCGGCGGTGATGTATCGCCTTGACGCTTATGGCGCCGGGATGAGCGAGGCCTTCTTCATGTATGTCGAGGAACTGGAATTCCACGTCCGTCTTCGCGCTGGAGGGTGGGAGGTGCTGTCGGTGCCCGGAGCGGTTGCCTCGCAGACGACCAACGGAACGCCCGCCTATTACCAGGCGCGCAACCTTCAGATGTTCTATTCCAGGTGGGCTGGTTGGCTGCGCCGAACCTTCAGTGTCCCTGCGCTTATCGTTCGAAACGTTCTCAGCAATCTGCTTCGTGGAAACGGAATCGGTCCTGTGCGCGATGCGATCCGCGGCTGGCGTGAGGCGCGCTCCACGGGCTCCGACTGGAGCGCGCTATGACGACGGCTCTACTCGCGATCCCGTTCCTGCTCGTGCTCGTTCCGTTACTGCTTGTCCTGGATCCGCGCGTCGCTAGTGCTGCATGGCTCGTCATCTTCGTAGCAGTGCCTCATTGGGTTGGCCTCAAGATCGGTGCGTATTTGCCGCCTGTCACCCTGGCCGCGATCATTTTCGCGCCGTCGATCCTGCGACGACGGATCGTGCCGGCTCGGACGGACGCGGTACTTGCCGGGCTGTTCGTCCTAGCTACGGTCGTCTTTTGGTTTGGACAAGGGTCGCAGTCGATGTGGGCGGAGATGCTCTTACAGTGGCTCCCTGCGTATGTCTTCGGTCGCGCGATGGCTGACGTACCGGGGACGGATTGGGTCGCGAGGTTGTTGTGCGTCCTATTCACGGCGTTGGCTCTCTTTGCTGTCATCCAATACGTTGCCGGCTGGCAGCCGTTTGCCAATTTGCAAGGACCAGTTCCGGCACAAAACCAATGGGCGACGGTCTTCTATCGCGGAGGCGCTGCTCGGAGTTCCGCCACGTGGGGCCACCCAATCGCGCTAGGTGGCGCGCTGGTGGCTGCGATTCCGTTGATCTGGCATGGCAAGGGCAGGATTGGCTTGCGGGCGTTGATGACGGTGGTCGTCGTTTGTGGGGTCGCGTCGACTCTCAGCCGCGGACCTATCCTGGCTGCGGGCCTGGCGTTGGTGCTCATTCTTTTCGTCAAGGCTGACCTCGGCGCTGGCGCGCGCGTCGTTGCGGGTCTCGTGACAACCGGACTTGTCGTCGGACTGGTGCCGACCCTGTTGCAGGTGTCGACTACGAGTAGTGCCGATATTCAAGCGAGTACCAACTACCGCTCGAACATCTTCTCCTCGCTGATACCTGATCTCCACGCCTTCGGCTTCGCAAACAACACCCTCGTCGTTAATGGGGCTCCGTACTATCGCGGGTCCGCCTCGATCGACGATACGTTCTTGTATATCGCCGCCAACTACGGATGGGTAATCGCAGTCGGCGTGCTATTTGTTTTTGGGCCGCCGCTCGTGCGGGTTGCTCGGCGCCGGGCCTCGACGCTCGACCTGATCCTCATTGCTGAGCTTCCGGTTCTTGGAACCGTGGCGCTCATTACGCAGTTCGGTCCCCTGATCTGGTTCCTGCTCGGCATGGCGGTGACCGTTCGGGCGAGAGAGCGCGCCCCCACGGTTGCGTTCGACGGGGGTGGCGGCCTTGCCTTCACGTCGTAGGTTGGTTCGAGTCTTTGATGAGGCACGCACTGCGCACTTAGAACGCCTACAGTCTGGCGCCGATGGCGCGTTCATCTACAGGCTCCGCAGATATGACTTCGACGCACAGCTTGCCGTAGACGTCGGCGCCCGAAGGCTTACTCGCCTCCAGACGGCCTGGGCTTTGGCAACAGGAGGCTACGAGCTAGTCGAACTCAATGAGCCGGCGGCGATCCGAAACTGGCCGTCCCTCGTGCTGTATGTGACGGTTCTACGCCTCTCGTCCCTCGTGCGTCGCCGCCGAGTTCGGGTGCTCTATTACGCAATCGAGAATTTTGACGTCGCCGACTTCTTGCGCGTCAGGCTCCACCTTCCGCTGTGGGTCGCGCGACGTGTTTCGGCGCTCGCATTCCGGTGGCTCATCCCCTCCGGTACTCGTATCGCATTCGGGACTGATCAGGCCGCCGCGCTCTACCGAGCTGTCAATGCAAGGGCGCTGGCGCGAGCAGAAGTCACACTGATTCCGGCGTTGTCAGCCGTTTGTGATGCATGCGATCTGCCCGACGAGCGGCTCCCGCGTGTGACCTTCCTTGGCGCGTTCGAACGCCGTAAGGGTCTCCAGAACTTGATGGCGTGCTGGCCCGGGGTCTTGGCCGCAGAGCCGGATGCCGAACTGGCCATTCTCGGGAAGGGCCCGCTTGAAGCCGTGGTCGCGGAGTGGGCTCGGAGCCGAACCGAAGTGACGCTCAGAATTGACCCTCCACGAGGCGAAGTTCACGAAGTCTTGCGACACACAAAGGTCCTAGTGCTCTTGTCGGAGCGAGATGGAGGCTGGCGAGAGCAGGTCGGCTTGCCGATCGTGGAGGCTTTGAGCCATGGCTGCCGAATCGTGACGACCACGGAGACAGGCATTGCTCCGTGGCTTCTGGAACACGGGCATGTGGTCTTGAGTCAGCCGGACCGCCAGTCGACGACGGCGGCCGTGCGTGCTGCCTTAGCCGATACGGAACCGGCGTCGAGCATCCTTCGCCAGTTGCCCGCCATTGATGGACGGCTACATGCAGACACCTGGTTGACCCGTGCTTAGGGAGAGACTGGGACGGGTCAACCTGCGCTTGGGCGGCGTCATGGCGGCGACTCTTGCGTCGCAAGGCGCCGCGGCCGCCGCTTTAGCTGCCACGCCGTTGCTCGGGCTTTCGACGTCCGATGCGTATGCAATCGGTCTGCAGATCGGGAACGCGTCGTTGGCGGGCGTGGTGATCGGAGTCGTCTATCTCCTGGCCGTTGGCCGGCCCTGGTTCGATCAGTGGCGCCGCTGGGCTGTCATCGCGGCCGGATTCTCGATCGCCCTGCCGCTAGTAGTCATCGGTGCCAACGCCGTCTCGCGGCACACCTCTGACTCCCTTTTCGTCAGAGGCGAGGTCGCGTTGATCTTCGGATTGGGCGGTGCCGCGCTCGCGATTGCTGGGGTCGGGGCAGTTCGAATGGCGTGTCAAGGCAGCCCAATGTGGCTTGCTTCGCTCACGATCGCTCCAAACGTGTCGATGCTCATCGCGACCCTGATCGCCTGGCGAGTAGATCGATCGGGACTGAGCTTGGCGCCCGCGATCGCCTGGGCTGCTACGTGCGGAGCGCTGGCAACTTTCGGAAGTCGGTCCGGTGCTCGTGACGCATCTGATGGCGTCGCGCCGGACGCGGATAGCCAGGGATTGCAAGCCACCGCACTGGCCGCCGGCGTCATTACGAGCAGTGTCTTTCCGTCGCTCTACATCACGGCGATTTCCGGGATCCGCGCAGGTGCGGCAACAGCTCTCTTCCTTGTCACGAAGGTTGGGAGCTCATTCGTTGGCATCACGGTCAACTCGGTGTTATTGGTCCGCTACAACTGGGCCTCCGAGCGTCGGGTAACGGGACGCTCGAGTCTGATCCTGACGTCGGCAGCAGCCGTTGCAGCTGGGATTGCATTGCTTCTGCACACGTCTGGGTTTCGAGGCGCTTCGTACGGCGTTGCCATCGTCTGGTGGCTTTGTCCTCTCGTGGCAGCTCCACTGATCCTCCGGGAAGTAAACGCGCGCCGGATGGCACGCACTGTGATGGCAAAGGCCGCGGCCGACATGATCGTTTCCGCCGGTACGGTCGCCGTGCTCTTTGCGCATCCAAGTTTCACCGGGTACCTAGCGGCGTTTGCGATATCGCAGGCCGTGACCATGACGGTCGGCGGTGTTGGGTTACGTAACCGCCCACTCGTCGCCGCGTCGCTCGTACTTCTGGTGGTCTCGGAAATTCTGCTCGTTCGTGGTTGGTGACAAAGCTGTGTGGCGGTTGCGACCGAGCACACCGGCCCGGTAGGTAGGAAGCTGGCGTGAGTCGAACCATGTCCTTGACGCGCTACAGGGCCTGGCGGTGATCCACCACACCCCTGTTGGTGCACCTGGTGTTAACGCTCCTGGCCTCGCCCATCGCCGCGGAGCTCTTCTTCTGGATCGCAGAGCGACCGTCTCATCGGCTCGCGAAACGCCTGGGTCGCTTGGCGACAATGGGTGATCGCGCGAGTGTCTTAACGGATGCTCGCTAGGCCTCGCATCTGCGGCTAGTAAGCGCCGTGACCGGCGAAGACGGCACGGACAGTCCGCCGCAAGATCGACAGATCCTGGCCCAGTGACCAGTTGTCGACGTAGTAGATGTCGAGCCGCCGCGCGTCCTCGTACGACAGATCCGAGCGCCCGGAGACCTGCCAGAGGCCGGTCATGCCGGGGCGTACGTTGAGCCGTCGTGCCATTCCGTTGTCATACATCGCGACTTCGGCATCGACCTGGGGACGTGGGCCGACCAGGCTCATGTCGCCGCGCAGGACGTTGAACAACTGTGGGAGTTCGTCGATCGAGTACTTCCGCAGCCATGCGCCGGGTTTCGTGACCCGCGGGTCGTCCTTGAGTTTGAAGAGCATGCCGTCCGAGCCGTGCTCCGCCTCGAGGGCGGCCTTCATCGTCTCCGCACCGACGACCATCGTGCGGAACTTCAGACAGTCGAACGGCTGACCACCCAGGCCGATGCGCCGCTGGCGGTACATGATCGGGCCGCCGTCGAAGCGTCTGATCCGCCACGCAGCAACCGCCAACACCGGGGACATGGCAAAGAGGATCAACGAGGTGACCACGACGTCGAAGGCACGCTTCGCTCCGCTGGAGGAGTCCGCCCACCGAGCGGGGTCCATCAGGACCAGTGGCAGTCCGCCGATCGGCCGCATCCGTACCCGGTCGGCGGCGATGTCCGTCATCGTGGGAGCCACAGCGATCTGGACGCCGTACGGCTCCAACTGCCACATCACCTCGCGAAGCGCGGTCGCCGACACACCCGCGCCGCCCGCGATGCACAGGATGTCCGTACCCGACGTGACCACTGCCGACACGAGGTCATCGATCCGCCCCAACGACCGGACACCGCCACGAGTCGCGCCCACACCGGTAGGCGTCAATGCGCCGAGCACCTCGTACCCCACCCAGGATTCGCGACGGAAGACGGCCGCGACCTCGTCCACCTGATCGGACCCGCCGGCGATCACGACGCGCTTCATGAAATGACCGCGCGAGCGAGAGGCATGCAAGAAGGTACGGAGCGCCAGACGGCCCAGGACGAGGCCGACCAGCCCGATGCCGTACGCGAGCATGAAGAAGGCGCGGGAGAGCTGGTGGTGGGCGAGGTAGTTCCCGACCACGACCAGGCCACCGCTGATGAAACTCGCCTCGCAGAGCCGGCGCAGCTCGTCGCTGGCGGGCTCGAAGGTCTCACGGCTGTAGAGGTCGTACCCCCACAGCAGGATCAGCCAGGAGATCCCGATGATCGGCGTGATCTCGGGGAGGTGCTGCTGACGCAGCGCGCCGAAGAAGGGTGTGTTGCGACCGATGTACGCGGCGATCATCGCCACCGTCAGTACGACCACATCGATCGTCAGGGCGACTGCGGGCAGCAGCGACGTCCCGCGGCTCGGCGTCACCGATACCGCTGCGCCTGCGTCCTCTGCTACCGAGATCAAGGGTCCTCCATCGCCTGGAACGAACCGCTCCCCAGCGTACGTACGGCGCCCATCCCTGACGCCGCCTCCCCATTCTGGGGGATAGAGGTCACGTTGAGGTAACTGCATGTGGACGACATGTTTCGTCCGTTCGGACTAGATGGTCGACGCTTGAGAATCGGCCCCGGTCGGCGCATGGTGGAGCCATGACCTTCTACACCGCATGCGCGTCGAACATGACTCCGCCGACGCCGTCCCCGGCCACGCGTTCGCTCGCCGATGCGAGTTCGCTGGCTCAGCAGCGAGCCGACCGGACGCACAACATGCAGTCGGTCTGGCAGTCGTTCGACGGGACGACGTGGACCCTGCACTCCAAGTACGAACCCCGTCACTAGAGCAACAAGCTTTCGATCGATGTAGCACGGTGCTACATTCGTTGCGTGCGTACAACCCCCGCGACCCGTCTTCCCGCTGACGTCTACGAGCCGGCCGCGGCCGAGGCGCCCGGCGCTTCGCGGACCGTCCCTCAGCAAATTGCGCACTGGGCCCGGATCGGACGCGAACTCGAGATGTCGCCTCAGGTCAACCACCGCGCCGTTCAGCAAGTTCTGGCCGGCAATGGTTCCTACGATTTGCTGGGGGAGCGCGAGCAAGCGGTCGTCCGTGGCAACTGGGCAGAGCGGTGGGCCGCCCTGCGGGAAGGCCTGGATCTTGAGGCCGAGTTCAAGGCGGCCGGCCGCTCGTACTCCGAGGCCGACGAGGATGGCAACCTGATCATCCGCCCGGCCATCGGCTGACCCTGTGCCGGTTCTGCACCTACTGGTCGGGTCCAACGGCGCCGGCAAGACCACCTACGTGAACCGCGTGCTGTCCGCCTCTGGGCTCCCGTTCATCAACGCCGACAACATCGCAGCGCAGCTCTGGCCCGAAGCGCAGGCCGAACATGCCTACGAGGCCGCCCGGATCGCGGAATCGCAGCGGCGGGCGATGATGGCCGCAGGGGAGTCGTTCATCTCCGAGACCGTGTGCTCCCACCAGTCCAAAGTCATCCTCGTCTCGGACGCATCGGCGCTGGGTTACCTGGTCGTGCTTCACGTGATCATGCTGCCGGTCGACGTCACCGTACAGCGCGTCGCAGAGAGGGTCATCGACGGCGGCCATGCCGTCCCCGAGACCAAGATCCGCGAACGATACGAGCGCCTGTGGGACCTGGTGGCTCAGGCCGCGAAGGTTGCTGACGAGGCCCACTTCTTCGACAACGCCAGAGCCAGCCGTCCCTACCGGCCCTGCGCCACCATGGTCCACGGGTCGCTCGTGGGGCAGCCTGAGTGGCCACGGTGGGCACCCCAGGTGCTCACCGACTGATCAGCGAGTGAGCGCCATCCAGAAGGCGATGGCGATGACGGTGCCCGAGGTGGCAAGGAGAGGTGCGTTGCGGACGAGCCGCTCACGGTTGTAGCGCCTCAGACGCTTCCGCTCGCGCGCCGCCTCGAGTCGGTCGCGCTGGCGTACGTCGGTGATGGTCCGCATGGTCGTTGAAGGATAGAGGGAGTCCGCCGCGATCACATAGCGGTTCGCCAGACGATGCGTGAGGAGTCGTGCGTACAACAGCCCCGAGCCATGCTGCGGTACTCGCGGTCGATGCTCGAGGCTTTACAGTCTGCACTTGTGGGGGGCGGACACGCGGCGAAGCGCAACAGCGGGCGTACGAGATGGCGCCGGCGGATCCTCATGTCCCTGCTGGCGCTGTTCCTGCTGCTGATCGCATACCTGTTCTGGATCCTCTGGTGGGCCCACCACAACCTCCACCAGGCGCTCCTGCTGCCGTACGACCCCGGCACCAGCCCCGGCGAGAACATCCTCCTCATCGGCTCGGACTCGCACGACTTCTCCGACCTCAACAACAACGGTCGGGCCGACGTGATCCAGCTGATCCACATCGACGAAGGCCGCAAGCGGGCGTACGTGATCCACTTCCCGCGCGACTTCTACGTCTCGATCCCGTGCGGCCCCACCCACTGTGGCGGCCTGGCGCCGGCCGACAACAAGGCGAAGATCAACGCCTCGTTCTCCTGGGGCGCGCTGTGGCACCAGCCCGGCCTGCGCGGCTCCGAAGGCGCCTCGCAACTCCTCGTCAAGACGCTGCAGGACCTCCTCAGCGCCCCCGGGCAGCCACCGTTCCACATCGACCACGTGATGATGATGGGCTTCTGTGGCTTCGCGAACCTGACCGATGACCTCGGCGGAGTCGACATCGACGTCACCCAGGCGTACGACGAAGGGGTGCAGCCGGCCAACGCGACCTGCGCCAATGGAGGTGCATACGGCCGGTGGACCGTCGGCATGCACCACATGACCGGGCTCGAAGCGCTGGGCTTCGTACGCGAACGCCACCAACTCGCCCTCGGCGACATCGACCGCGGACGCGACCAACAGGCGTGGATGGCGGCGGTGTTCCGCAAGCTCACGAAGTCCGGCGTCCTCCTGAACCCGGTCGAGCTGCCCCAGGTGATCAGCGACGGGCTGTCGAACACGATCGTCGACCAGCGGATGGGCATGGGCTACCTGATCGGGCTCGGTCGCGACGTCGCGATCCACAACCTCAAGGTCAGCTACTTCACCGCGCCGTACGTCCACAACGGGACGTCCTTCCTGACGATCCCGGGCGTGGGACAGGTGCTGACGTACGACCCCGCCGGGATGAGTGAACTGGGGTACGACCTGCGCCACGACCAGATGGCGGGCTACTCGATCAACCAGAACCAGGTGCAGTGACGCCTCAGCCGTAGTGGCAGACGTACGACACAGCCTCGGCGACCTCGATGTCGAAGCTCGAGTCGCCCGGCACCGAGAACGACTGGCCCGCGGCGTACGTGCTGATCACGCCATCGAGGGTCACCGTGCACGAGCCGGTGAGGATGTCCATGACCTCGGGAGCCGCGGTGCCGAAGGTGAGCTTCGACGGCAGGATGACGCCCGCGCTCTTGCGGGTACCGTCGGCGGTGTGGAACGTGTGCGAGACGCACTTGCCGTCGAAGTAGACGTTCGCGGTGGTCTCGAGGGTGACGTTCTCATACGTGCTCATGAGGCCAGATCGTAACGATGCCCCGCCGCCGGTGGCTGCTAGGTTGCGCGCGTGAGCGAACGGCATGACCTCGGAGTGGAATCGCAGGCGCGGTACGCCTTCGTGGCCGACCTGCTGCGCCGCGACTTCGCCGCCCCGGCCGACATCCTCGAACTGGGCGCTGCCCCCGGCGACCAGATCGCCGCGCTGGCGCGAGAGGGCTACCGGGCCACGGCTCTGGACCTCGGCGAGGCGCCGGACGAGTGGGGGAGCGGCGAGGCCGGTCGGATGGCTCGGCTCTACGCCGAGAACGGCGTCGTCGACGTGCGATGGGATCTGGAACAGGTGCCCTATCCGCTCCCCGACGCGTCCTTCGACGCGATCATCATGACCGAGGTGTACGAGCACCTCAGCGGCTATCCGGTGCGCTCATTGCAGGAGATCCGACGGTTGCTGCGGCCGGGCGGGCGGCTCTACTTCACCACGCCCAATGCCGCGTACGTCCTGAATCGCGTGCGGGTCATCTCGGGGCGCAGCATCGCGACCCCACTGCCCGACTGGATCGCCGGACTGCCGCACGCGAGGCACTTCCGCGAATACACCTTCGCCGAGGTGCGCGAGCTGATGGCGTACGCCGACCTCGACGTGGTCGAGACCTGCTCGCGCCACTTCCACATCGACATCGGGCGTACGACGCCGGTCGCGCGGGCCGGCAAGCGGGCGCTCGCCTGGCTCGCCGAGAAACGGGAGACGCTTGGTCCCGAGATCGTCGTGGTCGCCCAGCGCCCCTGATCGTCTTGTGTGGCTGAGCGGGGTTCCTGGCACCCGCTCAGCCACACGCGAGACCTCAGGCCGCCCGTGGAACGCCGAGACGAACCAGATCCGCGGCCAACTCGGCGCTCTCCCCGGCCTCCTCAGCGGTGCACTGCAACACATTCACCAGAGGACTGCTCAGCGCCCGTGCCCGGGCCATGTCGGCCTCCCAGTGCTCGACCTCCATGTGGAACGCCCCATCGATCTCAAGGACCACGGTGCGTCCGTCTGCCGTGCGCCACTCCGCGTCGGTGAACCTGACGTGGCCATGAGCATCGCGACGCTTGGTCTGCCTGACCGGCGGCTGGAGCCCGAAGCGCTGGCACAGCCGCTTGAGGTTCATCTCCGCGTTCGAGTGGGCGCCGCCCGTGATCATCTCGAGGGTGTCCCGCATGAGCGGGGATCTGGCCAGCGGCGCCAGACGGTCAATCCAGTCCAGTAGTTGGGCGGGATCGGTCAGACGCTGTTGCACGCATGCGCTCAGGGCCCCGCGGATCGTCGAGGGCGAGCTCTGATTCGCTGCCCACAGGAGGACGGCGGGTTCGAGGCGGAGGCGCGGGACGCCGGGGCGGCCGGCGCGCAACGACCTCAGGTCGCGGCGAGTTCGGATGTAGCGGGCGAAGTCCGGCGCCGGCCTCGCTGGTCCGCCGTCGGCAGGGATGTAGACCGGAATCTCCTCCCGGGCCCAGTTCTTGAGGCCTGCTGCGCTTGCTGCCGCGAGGCCGCCGAGGAGCGCGTCCGGACCGCCGTGCAGGACCGCGATCCACTGCTGCTGGATCGCGGTCGGAGTGCCGGTGAACGTGGTCACCACCGTCGAGCTGCGTCGAACCCACCGGTCCGCTCTCAGGTTGGCGCGGACGGTGTCGCGGGAGATGGCCAGACCGGCCAACTGATCGCGACGGACAACGCCGTCCTGGGCGAGGATGAGTCGATCCAGGGGTGTGCGCTGCATCCCCAGACTGTGCGACAGGTCCGCGGTTGCGGCAAACGGCTATCCACAGGCCCGGCTCGTGTGGTTCAGCGCGTGCTCTGGCCCCCGCTGAACCACACGAGGGGATCAGTTGTTGATCATGCCGGCGCCGACGGTGATGCCGGTGGCTTCGTCGATGAGGATGAAGGAGCCGGTGGTGCGGTTTTGGGCGTAGACGTCGGCGAGTAGGGGGGTGGTGGTGCGGAGGTGGATGCGGCCGATTTCGTTGAGGCTGAGGGTGGTGGCGTCGGGGTCGCGGTGCAGGGTGTTGACGTCGAGCCGGTACTGAATGTCCTTCACCAGGGCCCGGGCGGTGCGGGTGGTGTGTTTGATGGCCAGTTTCTGGCGGGGTTGTAGGGGGGTGGTGGACATCCAGCAGATCATGGCGTCGATGTCTTGTTTGGGGACGGGGGCGTTGTGGATCCGGGCGATCATGTCGCCGCGGGACACGTCGACGTCGTCCTTAAGGCGGATGGTGACGGACATCGGTGGGTAGGCGGCGTCGAGTTCTTCACCGAAGAGGTCGATGGCTTCGATGGTGGTGGTCATCCCGGAGGGCAGGACCACGATTTCGTCGCCGGGTTTCAGGACGCCGCCGGCGACGGTGCCGCCGTAGCCGCGGTAGTCGTGGTGTTGGTCGGATTTGGGGCGGATGACGTATTGGACGGGGAACCGGACGTCGCGGTAGTCGCGGTCGGAGGCGACGTGGACGTGTTCGAGGTGGTGCATCAGGGTGGGGCCCTTGTACCAGTCCATGTTGACTGACCGGTCCACGACGTTGTCGCCCTGGAGTGCGGAGATGGGGATGATTTCGAGGTCGGGGACGTCGAGTTTGGTGGCGAAGGTGGTGAATTCTTCGAGGATGCCCCGGTAGACGTCTTCGGAGTAGTCGACGAGGTCCATTTTGTTGATCGCCAGGACGAAGTGGGGCACTCGGAGCAGGGACAGCAGCACGGCGTGGCGGCGGGATTGTTCGGTGAGGCCGTGGCGGGCGTCGACGAGGATCAAACCGAGGTCGGCGGTGGAGGCGCCGGTGACCATGTTGCGGGTGTACTGCACGTGGCCGGGGGTGTCGGCGATGATGAATTTGCGGTTGGGGGTGGCGAAGTAGCGGTAGGCCACGTCGATGGTGATGCCTTGTTCGCGTTCGCTGCGGAGTCCGTCGGTGAGCAGGGACAGGTCGACGTAGCCGTGGCCTTTGGCTTCGGAGGTCCGTTCCACGGCGTCCAACTGGTCTTCGAAGATTGCTTTGCTGTCGTAGAGCAGGCGACCGATCAGGGTCGACTTCCCGTCATCCACCGAACCAGCGGTCGCGAATCGCAGCAGGTCCATGTGGCGCTTGGTCTCGGGCACTGGCCAATGGTAATGGCGAGTGACCCTCATGCCGCTCCGCGATGTCTTAGGGTTCGGGCATGAGTGACCAGTTTGAGGCCCCAGAGGTAGCGAAGAAGAGCCTGGGAACAGGCGCGTTGATCGGGCTCGTCCTGGTGATCGGCATCCTTGCCGGCATCGGCGCCACCTGGATCCGCGGCACCGATTCGGAGCACGGACCGACGTACCCCTCGACCTGGGACCCGCGGGTCGCGAGCCTCGTTGCGTACGTCGAAGAGCACCGCGGCCTCAAGTTCAAGCACCCTGTCTATGTCGAGTTCCTCTCCGACAAGGAGTTCAACGCCGAGGTCACCGTGAAGGACGAGGCGGAGAGCGGCGATGCTCGCAAGAGGCGCGAGCAGGCCAACGGCATGGTGCGCGCGCTGGGCGTGATGTCAGGTGGCCAGGACCTGCTGAAGTTGGAGAACAAGAGCCAGAGCGGGTCCGTGATCGGCTTCTATTCGTACTTGGACAAGAAGATCCGGGTGCGTGGCGACCACCTCACCCCGTACACGAAGGTCACGCTGGTGCATGAGCTCACTCACGTGCTTCAGGACCAGTACTTCGATCTCGAGAGCACGACGAAGCGCCTGCGTGACTCGAAGACGGTGGATGACACCGCCTTCACGTCGATCGTGGAGGGCGACGCCCGCCGGATCGAAAACGGCTACCGCAAGGCCCTTTCCAAGGCGGATGCTGCTGAGGTTGCCAAGGAGGAGGCGAAGTTCGCCAAGAACAGCGACGCCGGTCTCAAGGACGTACCCGAGATCCTGCAGGCGACCGACTATGCGCCGTATCCGCTGGGCAACGACGTCGTCGACGAAACCTTCAGGAAGGGCGGCAACGACGCAGTCAACAAGCTCTTCGAGAAGGCCCCTGAGCACGACATCCAGATCGTCGAACCGTGGTTGCTCGACGAGAACTGGAAGCCCACTCCCGTCTCCGAGCCGAAGCTCGCGACCGGTGAGGTCGAGGTGGATCGCGGCACCTTCGGCGTGATGTGGTTGTACTTCCTGCTCACCAAGGGGAACTCGATCGGCACTGCACTGCAGACCGCGGGCGGGGACGGTGGCGATCTCTACGTGCAGTACACGAAGAACGGCACATCGTGCATGCGGACCAACTTCGCCGGTTCCAGCTCGGCCGCGGCCGCCCGGATCGATGCCGGGCTCAAGCGCTGGGCTGCGGCGGCGAGGACGGGCGCGACCGTCACGTCGAGGGGCTCGGTGGTCACGCTCAACACATGTGACCCGGGCAAGACCTACAAGGCGAGCGGTGACCATTCGTTCGACGCGCTGTACGTGCTGACTGTGCGCAACGTGATCGTCAGCGCAGTCGAGAGCAAGGGATCGGTCCCGACTGCGTTCGCGGTCTGCTATGCCACCGCCGTCGTGCAGGCGTACACCCCCGAACAACTCCGTGCGATCGACGCCGGCTCGCTGCCACTTGATCACACCAAGTTGCAGGGTCTGGCGCGGTCCTGCGAATGAGCAGGCCGTCGGTTCAGTTGCTCACCGCGAGCTGAACGCATTCCCGATCCGGCGGGAGAGCCGATGCGCCGGGGCCTCGACCCATCGGTGGAAGACGGCTGCCGCCGCGATCGAGGCCGGTAGCGCGATCGCCAGCGTCGCCGGCCACGGCATCCGGCCGCCGTCGATCTGCGCGATCGACACCACGATCGGCTCGTGGATCAGATACAGGCTGAAGGAGATCTGCCCGAGCCAGGCCACCACGCGATGGGTGCCGAACGCCGCGACTGCCGGCGTCGCAGCGAACAGGCAGACCAGCGCGCCCGCGGCCAGGACGATCGATCCCGGGATCCACAGGTTGCCCGGCCCGGTGCCGGCGGTGGCCCGGGTGGCCCAGTGGACGTTGAGTAGGCCCAGCGCGGCGACCAGCACCAGCCACATCCGCCAGCCGGTGAGGCGGCCGAACCAGGGCATCCAGCGCTCGCGGCCGAGCGCCAACAACGTTCCGACGGCAAAGACCGGCAGGTACGCGATGTACGCGCTGGCGCGATGGCCGCCCCAGACGCCGACAAGGATCGCCAGCACGACCATCGGGAGCCAGACCTTGCGCAGCAGACGCCCACCCAGCACATAGGCAGGCAGCAGCAACGAGAACATGATCTCCCACTTCATCGTCCACAACGGCGTGTTGAGCGGGAGGTCTCCGCGTACGACCGCGGCCTGGGCGGCGTTGTGCAACGTGGCCGCATGAGCGTGTTGGTCGACCCACGAGCTGGCCGTGTCCGGTGAGCGCGGGATGAGCACCGCGATCACGAACGCCAGCGCCACGGCCGCCCAGATCGGCAGCAGGAGCCGTGCGAGCCGCCGCGGGTAGTAGGCCAGCCACTGTGCGATCGGGGTGCTGTGGACGAATGGCAGCGCGAGGACGAACCCGGAGAGGACGAAGAAGACGATCACCGCCTCCGATGCGTCCCAGAACAGGTGCAGTGGCGAGTAGGTGATCCAGGCGCTGGCGCCGGTGACCGGCTTGCCGAGCGTCACCGCGAACATCCGGTTGTCCGTCAGCAACGCATGCGAGATCACCACCGTGAGAGCAGCGAGGCCACGCAGCCCGTGCAGGCCGCGGTAGTGCGTCATCGATCCGCTCCGAGGATCCGAGTGCGGACTCGGTCAGCGAGGTGGGGCAGAGCCCAGGGGCGTACGCCGTCCAGCGCGGGCGCGCCCCAGGTCTCACGGGCCGCGGCGCGACCTGACGCTGTCGGCGCAGGGCCGGCAAGGGCTCGTTCGTACAACGCCATCTGGTGCCGAGCGACTGCATCCCAGGTCCGGGTTGCGGCGAGTTCGAAGCCGCGCGTGCGGAGGTCGTTCCAGCGCGACGGGTCGGTCGCCAACCCGGCCACGGCAGCCGCGAGCGCCTGCTCGTCCCCCTCCGGCACGGTGAGCCCGGCATTGCCGATCACCTCGTCGAGAGCCCCGCTGGCGTAGCCGACGACCACGGCGCCGCAGGCCTGAGCCTCGACCACCATCCGGCCGAACTGCTCCGTCCAGGATCGGGTGGATCTGCTCGGCGCGAGGACGATGTGGGCTCGTCGGTAGTGGGTTGCCAAGGCCCCCGCATCGAGCCATCCGGAGATGTCGAGGCGGTCGCGTACGCCCAGGGCTGCGGCCAGCTCGAGGGCGCGGACGACTTCGGGTCCTTCGCCGACCAGCTGCAGCCGCGCGTGCGACAGCCGCGCGTCGGCGAGCAGGCGTACGGCATCCAGCACGCCCTTCTCCGGCACCATCCGGCCGACCAGAAGCAGCCTCAGGTCTCCGTCGAGCCGCTGGTCGCCGGCGGTCATCGCTGCCGGAGCTGCCAGGGGGAGCACCTCGACCGGTCCCGCGTACCCCTTGCCGATAGCGACGCTCGCGGCCTGCCGCGAACAGGGATACAGCCCGTTGAGCCGCCTCAGCGCCGCGCGCTCCCAGCGGGCGAAGGGCGGGGGGAAGCGTTTGTCGATGTTCTGCGCCGTGTACGCAACGACTGCCTGTTGCGGGCCGAGCAGTCCGAGCAATTGATGCATGGCCGCGCTGTAAGGCTCCTCGTGGATGTCGACGACATCGGGAGTCAGATCGGCGATGAGGTCCGCCACCATCCGCGGGTCCGCGTACGTGTGTCGATTGATGTCCCCCGGACGCAGCACCGGGAGCTCGATCACACGGAAGTCCTCGTCGCCGAGATGGTCCGGTCCGGGCCACTGCGACGGCACCACGAGAGTGAGGTCCGCGCCCGCCTCGGCCAGCGCACGATCGCGTTCGCGATGGGCTGCGTCACGCCCGGCGTGATACATGCGCAGGACCTTCATCCCGGGTAGCGTACCGGCGGTGACGAGGCGGCCGCTGGCAGTGAACGGGCGCTTCCTGACGCACCCGATCACCGGCGTGGAACGGTTCGCCACCGAGATCACCAGGCGCCTGCTCGTCGCTCGCCCCGACACGGTCGTGGTGGCTCCCGCCGGCGTGAGTCGGCCCCAGTGGGTGCCGGTCGAGTCGTGGCGTACGACCGGCCGCCTGCACGGCCACGCCTGGGAACAGATCGAGCTCCCGGCGTACCTGCGGCGGCTCGGCCGCCCGGTCCTGATCGGCCTGTGCAACACCGGCCCGATCACCTACCGACGCCAGGTCGCCAGCCATCACGATGTGGGCTACCTCCGGCTCCCGTCGAACTACTCGTGGCGATTCCGGACCTGGTACCGGGTGATGGCGTGGCTGCTGCTCCGGGTGTCCGCGGCGGTCGTCACGGTGAGCGAGTTCTCCCGACGCGAGCTGGCCGAGGCGTACGGCATCCAGCGGTCGAAGATCCTCGTGGTGCCGAACGCCGTCGGACCCGAGTTCTCACCCGGGCTGCAGGAGCGCGGGGCGTACGCCGTCGCCGTCGGCTCTCCGAGTGAGCGCAAGAACATCGCCCGGCTCGTGGAGGCCTGGGAGCACGTCCACCAGCAGACCGGGATCGAGTTGAGGATCGTCGGCGACCCGCTACTGGTCGCGGGAAGTGCAGGCGGCCTGGCGGCCCGGCCCGGCGTCGTGATGGTCGGGCGGGTCACCGATGACGAACTCATCGCGCTCTACCGCGGAGCGCGACTCAGCATCCTGCCGTCGTTGTACGAGGGCTTCGGGCTGCCGATCCTGGAGAGCCAGGCGTGCGGTTGCCCGGTCATCGCGGCAGACGCCGCGTCGCTCCCCGAGGTCCTGGACGGGTCGGGGTTGCTCTTCGATCCGTACGATTCGAGCGCGATCACGGACGCCGCCCTCAGGGTCCTCACGGATCCGCTGCTGGCTGGGGAGCTCGCCGAGGCGGGGGAGCGCAACGTACGCCGGTTCTCGTGGGATGACTCGATGCGGCAGGTGCTGGCAGCAGCCGAGGCCCCGTCCTAGTCGGAGAGGACCTCGTACTCGGCCTGAATGAATTGACCGGTCTGGTGGACCGCGGTCAGACGAAGCCGAGTCGAGTCGAAGCGGGCGGGAAGCAATGGTGCGCCGGCCCCCAGAGTGACCGGTGCGATCGACAGGTAGATCGCGTCCAGCCTCCCGATCTCGGCGAATGCCGCGGCCAACGCCCCGCCGCCGGCGAGCAGTACGTCACCGTCGCCCGCAGCGGCCAGGATGGTGTCGATGTGCTGCTCGACCGGCCCGTTGAGCACCTCGATGTCGGCTCCTGGGACCAGGGTGAGGTCTGGCCGAGACGAGAAGACGAACGTCTTCCGGTCGCCATAGAACGTCTGCCACTTGCTGGGTTCATCGAGGACCCGTTCGTGTTCGAGGACCCAGAGGTAGGTCGTCGAGCCCTCCACGTAGACGGTGACCCCCGCCATGAAGGTCTCGCCCTCGGCGATTGCATCGTCACCGCCGTCGACTGCGAAGAGCCAGTCAAGAGAGTTGTCCGCGTCGGCGAGGTAGCCGTCCAGGGAGGTGGCCGTGGCGTACACGATGCGGCTCATGCCTTGAGCGTAGGAGGACAGGCCGAGAGAAGGGCTCAGCCGTTAGCCTCTAGTCGTGCGCGTGATGGTGGTCCCCAGCAGCTATCACCCGCACGTCGGCGGGGTGGAGAGCGTGGCCGCCCACCTTGCCCGGGGCCTGGCTGAGCGAGGGCACCAGCCGCTCGTTGTGACCAACCGGGCGCCGCGGGACCTGCCGGCCACCGAGGTCGTCGACGGCATCGAGGTCGTGCGGATTCCATTCCGTACGCCGCACCGGTCCGTCCGCGGGATGACCTCATGGGCGTTGCTCTCCCGGGCGCACCGACGTGAGTTCACCGCGCTTGCGCGCGAGGTCGATCTGATCCACGTGCACTGCGTGTCCTCCAACGCCGACTACGCCCGCATCGGAGCCCGCGCCGCGGGTGTGCCGCTCGTCGTCACGACCCACGGCGAGCTCACCGGCGATGCGACCGGGCTGTATCAGCGAGACCGTCGTGCCGGGCGATCGTGGCGACGACTGGCGGCCGATGCGGACCTCGTCACCGCCCCGTCCCGGGACACCCTGCGGCGGGCCCGGGCGTTCCAGGGCGCCGACTTCGAGGACGTCCGGGTCATCCCCAACGGGGTTGATCTCGACCTCTTCTCCGGACCACGGATCGTCGCCGCTGAGCCGTACGTGCTGATGGTCGGTCGGCTGGTCCCGAACAAGGGCTTCGGGGATGTGATCGAGCGCTGGGACCGCCTGTCCGCGGACCTCCCGCACCGGCTCCTGATCGCAGGCGAAGGTCCGGACCGGGCGCGGCTTGAAGCACTCAGGCTGGCCTCCGGAGCCGCCGACCGGATCGCGCTCGTCGGCGACGCAGAGCCGGTCCGCATCGCCGGGCTGATGCGCAGCGCCTCGGCGGTCGTCGTGCCGAGCCATGCCGAAGCCTTCGGGTTGGTCGCGCTGGAGGCGATGGCTGCGGGAACGCCGGTGGTCGCCGCAGCAGTCGGCGGCCTCCCGGATCTGATCATCAACGGCGTCACCGGGTCACTTGCCGCCGCCGACGATCCGGATGCGCTGGTCGCCGCAGTCCGGGACCTGCTTCACGACGAGGTCGGCGCAGCTCGACGCGCTGCCGCCGCGGCCGTTGTGGCTGCCGGGTACGGCTGGGACACGGCCGTCGAGTCCTATCTGGCCGCGTACGAGTTGGTGCTTCGATGACCGTACGACGACTTCTGGTCAGCGGGCCTCCGCTCGCGGGCGAACGATCAGGGCCCGGCGTACACCTCACCGAACTGCTGCGTGCGCTGGTCGCCGAGCGCCCCGAGTTGGCCGTGGCGCTGCGCCACAACTCGGCACGCCACCCGGAGATCGGTCCGGCCTCGGCAGCCGCGGTCCACCCGAGCGTGCGCGCACGTACGACGCGGATCCCGGAACGGGCCGTGCGTGGGCTCCAGGCCTCCGTGGGCTTCCCGAGCGAACGGGTTCTCGGTGGCGCGTACGACGTCTTCCACCAGTTCCACACCGATGCCGACCCGGCGGTCCCCTCGAGGAAGCTCGTGGTCAACCTCCACGACGTCGTGGCCCGGCGCTGGCCCGCCGAGGAGGGCGCGATGTACGTCGGCGCCGGGAGCCTGCTGCGCCGCGCCGCCGCCGTGACCACCGGATCGGCAGCATCCAGAGATGCGATCTGCGAGGCGTTCGGCGTACCCGAGGAGCGCGTCCACGTGACCCTCTACGGCGTACGCGCGGAGCGGTTTGCCGAGGTGTCCGACGCGCCGGTCCCGGACGGTCCCTACCTGCTCCACATCGGTGGTCACACGCCTCGGAAGAACCTGCCGCGGCTGATCGAAGCCTTTGCGGCGGTGCGTACGACTCCCGGCTTCGCCGACCTTCGGCTGGTCCTCGCCGGACCGTCGATCCGCGCCGAAGCCGATCTGCGGCGTACGGCCCCGACCGGTCTGCCGTCCGACGCGCTGATCTTCACCGGGTACGTGTCGGACGCCGAAGCGGTGGCGCTCTATCAGCGCGCCGCGGCGTTCGTGTTCCCCTCGCTCGCGGAAGGTTTCGGGTTGCCGGTGTTGGAGGCGATGGCCGCCGGCTGCCCCGTCGTCGCCTCGTCCGCCACCTCGCTGCCCGAGGTCGGCGGCAGCATCGCCCGCTACATCGACCCCGAGTCGGTCGCATCGATCGCCGACGGGATCGTGGACGTCCTCGGCATGGATACAGCAGCGCACGCAGCCACGGTTGCCGCCGGCCGATCGCACGCCGCCACGTTCACCTGGGAGCGCTGCGCGCGCCAGACCCTGGCCGTCTACGACGGTCTGTGACCGCTCAGTAGAACCTCGGGCCGGAGTCGATCTCGTACGTCTGCTCCCGTGAACGGTCCCGGATCGGGACCGCCGGTACGCCGCCGACGATCGTCCACGGCGGAACGTCGCGATGGACAACGGATCCCGCCGTGACCACGGCACCTTCGCCGATGGTCACGCCCTTGAGGATCGTGACCCGGCTGCCCAGCCAGACGCGGTCCCTGATCGTGATCGGACCGAGCCGGCCGCCGAACTCCGGGTCGTCCGGGTCGTGGTCGGCGGTGATCAGGAGCGTGTGGCTGGCGATGACGACATTACGGCCGATCGAGATCCCGCCGCGCGCGTCGATCTGGCAGAACCGACCGATGTGGCAGTTCCCGGCGATCGTCAGGTTGCGCGGTTCGAGCACCTCCGAGCCGCCGAACAGGTAGGTGTGCGGCCCGGCCTCCATGCCCAGTCGGCGGAGGTACGCGACCCGCAACCAGGTCCACGGCAGGTGGGTCAGCGCCCGATTGTGGAACAGCTCCGCGATCGCGCGCAGCGGATGCAGCCAACGCCTCAAGGTCGCGTACGAAGCGGTCGACATGCCCGGGAGTATTCCACGCTCACACCGGCGTCGAGCGCGTACGAACGCACCACTGGAGCGTTCGGCGTACGAGCCCTCCCAGCCGCCCAGAGCCGAGGAGCTCGGCGTCCGCAGCGCCGAGCGGCCGCACGATCGCCAGCACCATCAGGCTGAGCAGCAGTGCCGCAGGAATCGCAGCCAACACCAGTGGGTCGCGGGTCGCGAACATCAGCGCCACGCCCGTCGCCACCGCGGCGCCGAGTGCGGTCGCGACCGCCGTGGTGACCAGATAGGTCCGATAGAGAGATCGGGCGATGTTCGTACGGAACGCCCACGCGATCACGATCAGGTAGACCAGACCAGCGCCGACGTTGGCGATCACCGCGCCCCGCAGGCCGTACGACGGCACCAGGGAGGCGCTCAGCACCACATCGATCACGGCACCGGCGATCCCTGCAGCGAGCGGGACGTCCGCCGACCCGCGGGCCGACCACGCGGCGAGGGCCGGCTGCGCGGCCGTCTGCAGGAGTGAGATCGCAATCAGGGGGAGCACCCACCAGCGCAGGTCGCCGTACTGCGCCGGGAAGACGTACGGCGCCGCGATGACCGCGCAGACGAACGCGCTCGGGAACAGCACGGTGAAGAGGACCGTTGACAGCCGGAACAGCGCCGCGACGCCGCGGTGGTAGTCGGCCTCATCTCGCCCGTGCAAGGTGGTGAGCGCGGCAGGGATGCTGCCGAACAGCGAGTCGATCAGCAGGGACGTACGCGCGCCGATGGACCCGGCCGCTGCGAACCGGCCCCGGTCGTACGCCATCGTCGGACCGAAGAACAGCAACTCGGACCGGCTGAACACCAGCACTGCGATCTGTCCGCTGGCCAGGCTGGTGAGGGCGAACCGCCAGTCGCTGCGGGAGATCGGGACGACGCCCCATCCGGGCCGGGTCATCGCCCGAGGTCCAGCGAGCCAGATCAGGGCGAGGTGGGGCACCGTGCCGGCGAGCATGCCGCTCGCGAGCACCAGGTCGGGGTTGTGGCTCCAGACCGCCAGGCAGATCTCGACGGCGGCGGAGACCACGGCGGAGACCATGGCCGTCCTGGCGACGATCGCGCTCTGGTTGGTCGACGTCAGCAACGTGGCCGCGGGTGTGGACAGCCAGTTGAGGACGACGTACCCGGTGATCAGGAGCAGGGGCGCGCTTCCGTGGAACAGCCATGCGCAGGCCGCCAGCACGACGATCATCTGGCCCGTGCACACGGTCTGAGCCATCTGCAGCCAGCGACGCTGAGCGGCGGGGTCCGCCCGTCCGTGATCCAGCGACACCCGCCTCTGGACGACGTTCGTCAGGCCCAGCCCGGCCACGGCGTTGACGAGCAGCACCACAAAGGTGAGCAGCGCGAACCGCCCGTACCCCTGGGGCGACAGCGCTCGCGCGAGCACCAGGGTCAGCCCGATGGCGAGCGGCACGTTCGCGACGGTGCCGATCACGGTCCACACGGAGCCGCGCAGCGTCTGGGTCCGAAGGTTGCTCATCAGTCCGCGCGGTGTCGATACGGTGGTCTGGTGCAGCGGCGTACGGGCGGGGTGGCGCGGTGAGTGAACATCCCGGTCCTCTCCGCTCTGGTCGGCCCCGGATCGTGTACGTCGCGAAGCGCGCGCCGTCTCCGAGCGGGGTGGCGCTCTACGCCGAGCCATTTTCACAGATCCTCCGCCAGATCGGTGACGTTGAGTGGGTCGCCGTGCCGGGGGACCCGCACCGGTCCCAGACACTGCGGTCAGCCATCGCCGGATGCGTCTCGGGCTTCCGTACGGGCCGGCGCAAGCCGACGTTGGTGCACCTTGAACTCAGCGGCCGAGCACTGTTCGAGTTCTGGTTCGGTCTCGGGCTGCGCCTGAGCGGCCGGAGCGTGCCGTACGCACTGACCCTGCACGATCCGCCGTCGGTGGTGGGTGCTTCGATGCTGTTCGGGGTGCTGGACCGCCGGGGACTGCGTCGGATCGGGATGTGGCTGTCCCGGGTGGTCGGTGCGCGTCTGGAGCGTGGCCTTCTCGGCGGCGCGATACGGGTCTTCGCTCTCACTCGTGCGGGCGCGGAGGCCGTCTCGGCTGAACGCGGTATCGCCGCAGTCGCGCTGGCCCATCCGGTCGAGTTCTCGTCTCCGTCGCCCGACAGGACCGTCTTCCTGCCTGGCTACCTCTCCGACCAGGTCGCCGCCGCCGAAGTGGTCGAGGCGTTGCCGAGGTCGGGTGGCTGGCGAGTCGTGGTGGGTGCCAGTTCTGAGAATGTGCGTGACGCGGTGCAGCGCGCGGCCGAGGGGACGGACCTCACCATCGAACTCCTCGGCTTCGTCGACGAGGCCACCCTGCTGGCTGTCTATCGACGTTCTGCCGTCGTGGTGCGCCTGGTCACCGGGCCGTACGCCAATCCTCTGGCGACCAGCAGCCCGCTGTGCTGGGCGCTGGGTGCCGGCGCAGCTGTGATCACGAATGATCCTCGAGCCGGGGCCAGCGAGCTGGCAGCCGAGGGGGTCGTCATGCAGACCGACGCGGTCGGCGACGCCGTCACCACCCTGGTCACGGACCGGGCCGCGTGCGACCAACTCCGGCAGCGGGCGGCCGCGTACGCGCATGCCCGCATGTCGGTCGACGAGGTGAAGGCGGCGTACGTCGCGGCGCTGCCCGCGGGTCTGCTCGGCTGACCTCAGCTGCGTGGCACGATGTCGCCCATGCCTGCCCGGATCGCTGCCTTTGACGGCGTGCGAGGCACCGCGGTTCTCCTGATCCTGGCGCTCCATTCCGGGTACGGACCGCACTTCCTCGGCGGTGGCTTGGGCATCGAGATCTTCTTCGTCCTCAGCGGCTACCTCATCTCGACACTGCTCATCCAGGAGCGCGAGCGGTGGGGTTCGGTGTCGCTCTCGTCGTTCTATCTGCGCCGGATCGCTCGACTGGCTCCGGCTCTGGTGCTGACCCTGGTCGCTGCCGGCATGGCGTACCGACTCCTGCCGGACGGCACCTTCGCCGCGTACGCCGGCGCCGTCGCCGCCGTGGTCACCTACACCGCCAACATCGCGGTGTCGCTGCGATGGTCGAACCTCGACGGTCTGGGCCACACCTGGTCGTTGGCTGAGGAGGAGCAGTTCTACCTGCTCTGGCCCGTGATCCTGATGTTCTTGCTGCGGCTTCGTCGTCAGCGGTGGGCGATCGCGCTCGTCGTCCTCGGGGTCGCGGCGTCCTGGGCGTCCCTGGTCCTCCATCACGGTCCGTCGATCGACGGGATCCCGCAGGCGTACTTCCGGCCGGACTCGCGCGCCGGCTCCCTGCTGCTCGGCGGCTTGCTGGCGCTGGTCGTGCGCGACCTGCGGGTGCGGCGCGTCCTCGCCGCGCATCTGACCGGGGTCCTGAGTCTGGTTGCGCTGGTCGGCGTCATCATCGCTGCCGGTCGTACCCGTCTCGACTTCCTCAATGAGTGCGTGCCATTGGCGGCCCTGGCCTCGATGCTCCTGATCGGTCATCTCTCTCAACGCGAGACGAGCGTTCCGGCGCGGCTGTTCAGCGTCGCGCCGCTGCGCTGGGTCGGCCAGATCAGCTATGGCGCGTATCTGTACTCAGGGCTGTTCAACGCTGCCACCGATCGCTGGATGGCGGACTGGTCGACCCCTGCGATTGCCCTCATCAGGACGCTGGCCGCGGTGGCGCTGGCGGCGGTCAGCTACTACCTCGTCGAGCAGCCGATCAGGGTTCGGGCCGGCGCAGTGATTGCGCAGCGCCGTGAGCGGTTGCACGCCCTCAGCGCAGCCTGAGGGTCAGGACTTGCGCCAGTAGACCCCGGTCCAGTCGACCGGGACGATCTCGTCAGTGATCCCGCGTTCGGCCCGAAAATCGGTGACTGCCTCACGGCATTCGGCCAGATCGTTGTAGTCGTCCACGAGGATGAACCCGCCGACACTGACCTTGTCGTACATGCTGACCAGCACGTCCATCGTGGAGGAGTAAAGGTCGCCGTCGAGCCGGAGCACGGCCAGGCTCTCGACCGGCGCCGTGGGCAGGGTGTCCTTGAACCAGCCCTGGAGGAAGCGGATGTTGTCCCCGAGAAGGTGGTACTTCCGCAGGTTCGCCTGCACCTCCTCGAGGCCCACCGCCAGGTGCGCGATGTCGGACAGATCGAGTTGATCGGCCTTGGCGTACCGCTGTGTCTCGGGAGCCGGGAGGCCCTCGAAGGAGTCGGCCAACCACACCGCCCGGTCGGTGGCGTCGTGCACGGCCAGGGTGGCGGCCATGTAGATGGCAGCCCCGCCCCGCCAGACGCCGCACTCCATGACGTCACCGGGTACGCCGTCGGCCAGGGCGGTCTCGATGCACTGGCGGATGTTGGCGAGCCGCTTGAGCCCGATCATCGTTTCGGCGCCGTCGTACGGCCATTCCTTCCCGATCTCGCGCGCTGCATCATCGGACGGGACCGGCCGAGCCACGACAAGACCCTGCCGGGCCAGGAGTCCGGAGGCGGTGCGTACGGCGCCGGTCACGACCCGGCCACGCCCCAACGGATCGACCGCTCGCAGGTGCTGGCCGCGCTGATACCGGGTGAGAGTCTCGGCCAGCAGGGTCAGGTACGAGTCGGCCGCTGGATTCACGCGGGCATCCTATGCTTCGGCGCGTGCCCTCAGGACCCTCGCTCCGGTCGATTGCGTTCTATCTACCGCAGTTCCATCCGATCCCGGAGAACGACGCCTGGTGGGGCACCGGCTTCACCGAGTGGACCAACGTCACCAAGGCACGGCCACTCTTCCCGGGGCACCGACAGCCCGATCTGCCGGGGGAGTTGGGTTTCTACGACCTCCGGGTCGCCGAGAACCGGCACGCACAGGCGGAGTTGGCGCGGGCCTACGGCGTCTCGGGGTTCTGCTACTGGCACTACTGGTTCGGTGGCGGCCGTCGGATCCTGGAGCGGCCGATCACCGAGGTGATCGAGTCGGGGGAGCCGGATCTGGGGTTCTGCCTGGGCTGGGCCAACGAGAGTTGGAGCGGCGTGTGGCACGGGGCCAAGGACACCATCCTGATCGAGCAGACGTACCCCGGTGCTGCCGACGAGGAAGCCCATTTCGAGGCGGTGCTGCCGGCGTTCCGGGATCCTCGCTATCTCACGGTCGACGGCCGGCCGATCTTCTACGTCTTCCGCCCGGAGAATCTGCCGGACGTGGCCGGTTTCATCGCCCACTGGCGGGCGTTGGCGGAGGCTGCCGGCCTGCCCGGACTGTATTTCGTCGCTGAGGTCACCAACCGGACCGAGGAGGAGCCGACGTACGCCACCGCGCGTATCGATGGCTTCGACGCGGCTGTGTTCATGCGGCTTCCTGCCCTGCGGAGGCGCGGCTCGGCGAGGCGCGTCAATCTGTCCCGGCGGCTCGGCATGCCGGAGAGCTATCCCTACCTGCCACAGCCGGAACCGCTGCCGGACTTCGTCGACCCGGACTTCTTCCAGCCGGCCGTCTGGCCGGCGTGGGACAACACCCCGCGGTCGGGTCGCAACGGGGTCGTCCTCACCGGATCCTCGCCCGAGCGTTTTCGTACGCACGTGGCGGCTGCTGCCCGCCGCGCGCGGGAACTGCCCGACGGTGAAGGGATCGTCTGGGTGAAATCCTGGAACGAATGGGCCGAGGGCAACCACCTCGAGCCGGATCGGCGCTGGGGTCGCGGCTGGTTGGAGGCGTTGGCTGCCGGTCTGAGCGACTGATCAGGCGAGCGCCTGTCCGAGACCCAGCGCTGCGGCGAAGGCGGAGGTGCGCTCGTCCCAGTCCACGGCGACCGTACGCGAGATCGCCGGACCGGCCAGCGCGTCCTGGCACGCACTGAGGAAGCCCTCAGCACCGACGACACTCAGCCCGGCACCCGACAGGAGCTGGAAGCCGCAACTCGGCGTGGCCACCACCGGACGGTCGGTGGCGAGGTACTCGTGAGCCTTGATGGCATCCAGGCTGAGGGTGAAGTCGTCGACGCGATGCGGGCAGATCAACACATCGGCCGCGTTCAGCCACGCTGGGACGTCGGCGCTGGCGACCGGTCCGACGATGTCAGCGCCGAGCGCGCGCCATTGGGTCGACACGCTCACCGGCAGGTGCCACGGACCGACCAGATGGACCGTGCCGGGCCACTCGGTGATCAGGTCGCGGACCAGGTCGAGGTCGATCCGGTTCTCGTGCAGGGTCCCCACGTAGACGGCGTGCGGACCGGGCCCGGTGAGCGCGTGCGGGGCCGCGGCGCGGATGGCCCGCACGTCGACGCCGTTGGGGATCACGGTGGCGTCGATCCGATAGCGATGCAGCCACCGCTCGTGCAGGACCGAGGAGCAGACGACCGTGTGGGCGACGGCCGCCAACCGATCCTCCGCCCGGATGATCCGCAGCCGATCCGCCTCGGGCTGCGGCATCGAGCGCCAGTCGTCGGTGACGTCGTACGCCATCGGCTTGGTGCGATTGATCACCGACGCCCCGGCCACCGGATCGTTGACCCAGATCACGTCCGCTCCGCGGAGCTCGTACCGCAGCCATTCGCCGAGCACCCGGTGGCCACCGAAGCGTCGGGGCACCACCAGGGGCGGGGTCACGACGGTGATCCCGGGGTGCGGCGACCACCGCGCCGCTTGGGTAGCGAGCCCACCGGTCGGCGGGGTGACGAACGTCAGCGACGATGCCGAGCCGCGGTCGACGAGTCGGCTCGCCAGGTGTTGGTTCCGGCGCCAGACCTCATCCCACGGCTCCAGACTCAGCAACGCGACGTGCGTCATCGGTTCCAGGCCTCCTCGTACACGACCTCGAGCCGGTCCACGTGGCGTTCGATCGTGAACAGCTCGGAGTGCCGTCGTTGCAGCGTACGTCCGTAGGCGGCGGCGTACGCCTCATCGGCGGCGACGGTACGCAGTGCTGCCGCGGCAGCCTGCACGTCACCGACCGGGAAGTAGACCCCGTCGGGGCCCAGTACCTCGGGGTGGGCGCCGCCGTCCGAGGCGACGACCGGGGCCGCCTCGGCCATCGCCTCGACCACGGCGAGGCCGAACGGTTCAGCAGGGGCCGTGCCGAGGACGATCCCGGCCGACGCCAGCACCGACCGGGGATCGGTGACGAAGCCGGCGAAATCCACCTCGATCCGGAGGTCCCGTGCGAGTGCTCGTAGCGGCTGCTCCTCGGCGCCACGGCCGCAGATCCGGAGCGCCCACCCGTCCTCGGCCAGATGCGAGGCCGCGTACGCCTGCACGGCCAGTGCCGTGTCCTTCTCGGACTCCAGCCGCTGCATCACCACGATGGTCCGCTCCCGCGGGAGCGGAGCGAGTCGACTGCTCGGCACACCGTTCGGCACGACGATCGACGGCCCGACGATGACGGACGCGGCGTACTCGCTGATCGCGATCTGTGCGTCCAGCCTTGCTTCGATCACGGGTCGAGCCAGGCGTCCGAGCGGCGAGGAGCCCCGCGGTTGGGCAAGGTGTCGCGTGCTCACCAGTCGCTGGAACCTGAGTCCCTTCAACGGCGCTGCAGCAGCTTCGGCTGCGGTCATGTGGGTGTGCACCAGATCGCTCGGGCGGCGCCAGAGGGTCCGTACGGCATGGGCGGCGGTCCTGGCCGGGAACTGCAGTACGCCGGCGGGAAGGTTGGCGCGCATCGCCTCAGGGTCCCCCCCGATGACGGTGACCTGCCAGCCGCGCGCGTGCAGTTCGGTCACGGTGTCGCAGACGTACCGCTCGACGCCGGCGAAGGCATCGGTCGCGACGACGTGGGTCACCCGGGGACGGCTCACGACCCGCCCCTGAACGTGCGGTCCAGCGAGGTCGCCAGCAGTTCTCGCTGCTCGAGCCGCGACGATGGTCGGGTGATCCAGCGGCGGCAGGCAGCGACCACGCGGCCGGCGCGCATCAGGAGCGCACCTGTCCCCGGGTACCACCGCTCGGCGAAGAGCCGAGCGCTGCGGTGGAACTGGCGAATTCTGATGAGCTGATCACTGCTGGATGCGCCGCCGACATGCGTGACCGTGAGGGTTTCGACGACACCGACGGACCATCCGGCCGCACGGGCGCGCATCTGCCAGTCCGCCTCCTCGGCGTACAGGAAATAGCGTTCGTCAAGGCCTCCGATCTCAGCAAGAGCCTTCCCGCGCACCATCAGGACCGTGCCGGCGACGAAGCGAGGGCCGCGATCCCAACGCCCCAGACCGAAGGCGTCCAGCCACACCTGTCGGGGTGAGGGCAGCGGCCAACTCGCCGGCTCCTCGCTCCCGTCCGGTCGCTGGAGACGAGGCCCGACCGCGGCACAGCGGCCGCCCCTCGCCCACATCGCCGCCTGCAGATCGGTGACCTGTGCCGCCGTGACCCGGGCGTCCGGGTTGAGCAGGAGGACGTCGCTCTGCCCGTCCCAGGCCGTCGCCAGGGCGAGATTGACGCCGCCCGCGAAGCCCAGATTGCTCGGTGCGGCCACGTACGCCGCTGTCCCGCCCCGTACCAGCGCCTCGGTCGAGGCGGCGGCCGCGTTGTCCACCACGACAACCGGGGAGTACTCGCCGAGGCCGTCAAGGCAGATCTGGAGAAGGTCATCCCGGGCGTACGCGACCACCACCACGAGCGGCGGCGTCATGCGGTCACCCCCGCCACGGCCCGCTCGACCGGGTCCCGGGAGGGAGGCGCAGCCAAGCCCATACCGAGGACGAGGTACGGGAGAGGCACCAGGCCAGCCTGCCAATAGACGTCGACCTGCCCGTGGGCGAGGTGTCCGACGACGAGGGCGAGTCCGGTCAGGACGTACGCGTCCTTGCGACGGGTCCATCCGGCGACGCCCACACACCCTGCCAACGCCACGAACCCGGTCAGCCCGATGATGCCCGACTCGGCCAGTTCGTTGTCGACGACGTTGTTGGGGGCCTGGCTGCCGAAATGGCCGTAGTTGCCCGACGTGAAGTATTTGAGCCCGACGCCGTCCCACGGCGAGGTACGCCAGATCCGCCGCGCCTCCTGCTCGACCTGTTGGCGTACGCCGATCGGGTTCAACTTGAACTCATTCGTGGGCACGTTCATCTGGGCCTGGATCGAGTTGTACATGAAGAGGCCGAGGCCCGCAGTGAGGACGACGACGATCGCCTGGGAGACCCGACTGCGCGCCAGTCCACCGCCGATGATCGTGATGAACAGGCCGGCGCAGATGCCGAGCATGCTGCCGCGCGAGTGAGTGGCGAACGTGGCGCCGACGAACACCGCGGCGCCGATCAGGTGGGTGATCCTGTTCAACCCGAGCTTGCGGCCGAGGACGATCATGATCACGGCCAGGTCACCCTGCAGGGCACCGCCGTAGTTCTTGTTCAGTCCGAACGGCGAGGCCGGCTGGGTGAAGCCATGCGCTGCGCCGCTGATGATCGTGACGACGCCGACGACGAAGCCCATCACCATCACGGTCAGCAGGGCCGGCTTCACCAGCCGATCCCGGGTCAGCCAGGCGCCCACCACCAGCGCGCCGCCGACCAGGATGAACCGATGGAACGCCTCGGCGTCCGCCCGATGCGAGTGGTTGAGGATGAACGTCGGCAGCAGGGCGACGAAGTAGAGCGCCAGACCCAGGAGCGGCAGCCCGAGGCGCCGGATCTCCGGCGTACGCGCCATGCTCGGCACGGCGAGCAGCGTGGCGCCGGCCAGGGCGGCATCGGAGTACGAGATGCCGGTCATGGCGCCCGGGTTCGCGGACGCGCCGGCACTGACGCGGTAGACGTTGAAGATCGCCAGCAGCGACACCACCCCGACCAGTGCCGGGCGGAGCAGGACGATCGCGCCCACGACCACCACGCCGATCAGGATGGCGAATGGGGTCGTACCGAGGTGCCCGCCGATCGCCCCGACCGTGAAGGCTGCGCCGGCGGTCACGGCGACCACGAGGATGGTGGGTGCGGCTGCGCGGATCCGCTCGGGGGTCATCACCGAAGGGTCTCCGCCCGCAGCGCGGCAACGATGGCGCCCACGGCCAGGTCGGCCTCGCTCATCATCCGGACGTACCCCTCGGGGGGACCCCCGTACGGATCGTCGAGATCGTCGTCGTGATCGCGTGCGGACGCACCCACGTCGAGAGCGGTGCGAGCCAGCAGTGCGGTCAGGCTGGTGCGGAGGTCGTCGCCCGGTGGTGTGAGGTGCGCGGCCGTCCGGGCCAGTTCCTTGAGCGTGAAAGTTCGTGCGCCGGACTTCGGCACGATCTGGACCACGGTGGCGCGCTGGGTGTGCGTCATCGCCACGATGACGTCGGCGCGGCGCACCATCGATCGGCGCAGTTGCCGGGCTGGTGCGGACGTACCCGCGCCCAGGTCGGCGAGGACGTCGGCCACGGGCACCACCGGCTGTCGCCCGACCATGGCGGCTGTGCCGGCCGATGTCACGCGTGCATCCGGGAGCGCCCGCTGGAGGAGCGCTGCCACGTACGGAGAGCGGCAGATGTTGCCCGTGCAGACCACCAGAATCTGGACGGCAGCGTCATCGGCGCCACGTCGTGGCTGACCCGCAACAAGGGTCTTTCGGCTGAGCACAAATAGTCCAAAAGAATGACAGTGGAGTGGCTAACGTACTGAGACAGATGATCCGCTTGTGAGATTGCGGCCGTAATCGCGTCATCATCGCCGACGAAAGGCATCTTATCTACGTGGGGAATCAAGAACGCGTCGTCATCGTCCATGACTACCTCACGCAGCGCGGGGGCGCCGAGCGTGTGACGCTCGAGTTGATGCGTACGTTCCCCGACGCCCGTCTGGTCACCTCGTGCTGGAATCCTGCGACCACCTTCACGGAGTTCTCCGACTACGACGTCGAGACGCTCTGGACCAACAAGGTGCGTGCCTTCCGCGCCGACCCCCGTCGGGCGTTCCCGTTCCTCGCCCGGGCGTTCTCCGAGTACGTGGTCGAGGATGCGGACGTCGTCATCTGTTCCAGCAGCGGCTGGGCCCATCGCGTGACCTCGGCTGCGCCGAAGCTGGTCTACTGCCACAACCCCGCGCGGTGGCTGTACCAGCCCGACGACTACTTCGAGGGCATGCCGGGCTGGGCCCGGACCGCGTTCGCCGCCAGCACTGATCGGTTGCGACAGACCGACGCCGTCGCAGCGGAGGACGCTGCCGCGTACATGGTCAACTCTTCCGCGGTCGCCCGCCGGGTGCACGCGGCGTACGGCCTGCGGGCCGATGTGCTGCCACCCCCGCGTGGGTTGTCGCCGGAAGGCCCGATCGACCCGATCCCCGGAGCCGAGCCGGGTTTCCTGCTGACCATCAGTCGCCTGCGTGGCTACAAGCACACCGAACAGATCATCGCCGCGATGGACCTCGTCCCCGACGAACGGCTGGTGGTCGTCGGGGGTCGTCCCGAATGGGCCTCGGACCGGGTCACAGTCCTCCAGCAGCTCAGCGATGCCGGCCTGCGATGGCTGTACGCGAATGCGTCCGCCCTGGTGGCGGTGGCGCATGAGGATTTCGGACTCACCACGGTGGAGGCGCAGGCCTTCGGGACGCCGTCCGTCGTGCTCCGTGCCGGCGGCTACCTCGATTCCACCATCGAGGGCAGTACGGGCGTGTTCATCGACGACACCTCGCCGGAGGCCGTGGCGGCTGGCATCCGCGAGTGCCGTACGCACTCATGGTCACCGGACAAGATCCGCAGTCTCGGTTCTGCGTACGCTCCGGAGGCCTTTCGGACGCGCATCGCGGAAGCGGTCGACACCGTCCTGGGCCGTGACCTGCGGCCCCAGGGGCTCGTCGCCGTCTGATCAGCGAGCGTGGCTGCCGCGGTTCGCGCGCTTGCCCGGCGTCGTCGGCGGGGCCGTGGTCGAGTCGCCCTCGGGCTTCCTCGGTCCGCGCTCGTAGTAGCTCGCGTAGCCGTACCGGTAGTCGCGATCAGCGTTGCCGCGTGCGCAGTTCGCGACGACTCCCAGGGTCACTGCCCGCACCTGGGTGAGCGCGGTCATCGCACGTCGGATCCGAGCGGGGGTGGTGTAACCGATCCGGGCCACGATCACCACCGCGTCGCAGAGCGGAGACACCACCAAGGCGTCCGTGACCGGAATGACCGGGGGAGTGTCGATGAAGACGAAGTCGTACGTGGTCCGCAGTTCGGCCACGAGACCGGCGAATGTCGCCGAGGCCAGATGCTCGCTGGGGTCCTGGACCGGTTCGCCGGCCAGGAGGACGTCCGGGAGTTCCTCGTTGGTCATCAGGATCGTCTCGGACAGCGTCTCGCGCCCCAGCAGGATCTCGCTGAGTCCGGGATGGCCCGGCGGGACGTCCATGACCTCGGACACCGAGGAACGACGCAGGTCCGCATCGACGACCGCGACTCGGTGACCGGCCCGGGCGAAGGCGGTGGCGACGTTGCAGGTGACGGTGGTCTTGCCCTCGCCGCTGGTGGCGCTGGTGACGGCAATGACCTGCGGCGTCGGCTGGCTGCTGGTGATCGCGGTGCGGATCTGGCGGTACGCCTCGGCGCGGATGCTGCGAGGGTCGCGGTCGGTGGGCAGCCGGACCTTCGGCTGGCTGTACGGCACAGCGGCCAACAATGTGAGCCCGGACGCCGCGACGACGTCGTCGGACTCGCGCACGCTCATGTCCAGCATCTCGCGAGCCAGGGCGATCAGCAGTCCCAGGACCAGGCCGGCGATCAGGCCGTACCCGAGGTCGTGGGCCAGGACCGGAGAAGCCTGCGAGCGCGGCGGTACGGCGGGAGCCACGACCTGGAGTCGTACGTCCTTGTCGATGGGACCGACCAGGCGGACCATCTGCGGCAGCAGGATCGAGCCGTACGCGTTGGCGATCTGGGCGGCGCCCTGCGGGTCGGTGTCGGTGACAGTGATCGTGAGGAACGAGTTCGAGTCCTCACCGGACGCCGTGACGGTGGGCGCGTCATTCGGAAGGCCGGCTGCCTTGAGCGCGTCCTGGATCACCGGAACGGTGGTGGCGATCTGGATGAGTGTCGTCGCGCGCTGGGCCGACAGGACGCGTTGGGTGGTCTCGTCCAGGCCGACTCGGGTGGCGCTGTACCCCACGACGTACTGGGCCGAGGCCTGATAGGTGGGGGTCGCCCTCGTGTACACGACGTAGCCGCCGGCGGCTCCGCAGAGGGCACCGACGAGAATCAGATACCAAGCGCGAGCGAGCGCGCGGCGCAGGCGCATCCCGTCCAACGCAGTCTCCCTCGATTCACTACTTCACACGGTCCCGGAACCCAGCCGAGATTACCCGGCGTGATCGCTCCTGGGAGGCATCCGTGGCTCAGAAGTAGCCTTCCTTCTTGCGGTCTTCCATGGCTGCTTCGCTGAAGCGGTCGTCGCCGCGGGTGGCTCCGCGTTCGGTGACGCGGGCGGTGGCGACTTCGGTGATGATGTCGTCGACGGTGCTGGCCCCGGATTCGACGCATCCGGTCAACGTGATGTCGCCGACGGTGCGGAACCGGACGGTCCGCTCCTGGATGGTTTCCCCGTCGCGCAGGGTGTTCCATTCGGATTCCGACAGCAGCATTCCGTCGCGTTCGAACACGCGGCGTTGGTGGGAGAAGTAGATCGAGGGGATCTCGATGCCTTCGCGGCCGATGTAGTCCCAGATGTCGAGTTCGGTCCAGTTCGAGATCGGGAACACCCGCATGTGCTCACCCTCATGGAGTCGCCCGTTGTAGAGGTTCCACAGTTCGGGGCGCTGGTTCTTGGGGTCCCATTGGCCGAACTCGTCACGGTGGGAGTAGACCCGTTCCTTCGCGCGGGCCTTTTCCTCATCGCGTCGACCGCCTCCGAAGGCGGCGGTGAACCCGTTGTCCTCGATCGCATGGAGCAGGGTCGCGATCTGCATCCGGTTGCGGCTGGTCTTGCCGTCCTCGACCACGATCCCGTCCCGGATCGCGTCATCGACACTGGCGATGACGAGTTTGACTCCGAGTCGGTTGACCCAGTTGTCGCGGGTGGAGAGCACTTCGGGGAAGTCGCGTCCGGTGTCGACCTGGAGGACCGGGAAGGGGATCTTGGCGGGGTGGAACGCTTTCTCGGCCAGACGCAGCATCACGATGCTGTCCTTGCCGCCGGAGAACATCAGTACCGGCCGCTCGAACTCGGCAGCGGATTCACGGAAGATGTGGATCGACTCGGCCTCCAGCTGATCCAACTGGGAAAGGCGATAGTCCTTGGGCGTAGACATGGCGGTTCATCGTACGGGAGCGAGCGCTCGGCGGTGCGGTGCGTACGTCTGCGTGGACCGAGAGGGCTCCGCGGACCCCGTCGAGGGCCCCGCGTACACCTCCGGAAGAGGTGACCGAGCCTTTGTGACTACTGGCCGGATACCTCTTCGGGTCGATCACTCCCTGACCCGTTGATGGTGGCCCCCGACCCCGTGACGATGGGCACAGACAAGGGGAGGAATGCCCATGAGCACCGTTGCCGTGAGCCCAGCAGAGTGGACCCGACAGTGGGTGGAGGGTCGCCGGTCGACCGCGGCCCCGACGTCGGCAGAGCACGCCCGGATCGGGGTCCTCGTCGTCGCGTACAACGCTGAATCCACCCTCGTCGACACCCTCGACCGGCTCCCGACGGACTTCGCGGAGCGGGTCTCGCACGTCCTGGTCAGCGATGACGCCAGCAGCGACCGGACCTTCACGCTGGCGCGCGAATACCGCGAGCGCAGCTCGCTGCCCGTGACCGTCCGCAGGCAGAAGGTCAACCGCGGCTACGGCGGCAACCAGAAGGACGGCTACCAGTGGCTCGCCGACCGCTGCGACATCGTCGTCCTGTTGCACGCCGACGGCCAGTACGCCCCGGAGGTGATCGAGTCGCTGATCGCCCCGATCGAGCGGGGAGAGGCGGATGCGGTCTTCGGGTCGCGCATGCTGCCCCCGGGCGCTGCCCGCGAGGGCGGGATGCCGATGTACAAGTTCGTTGGGAACCGGATCCTGACCTGGCTCCAGAACCGCGCCAGCGGGGTCAAGCTCAGCGAGTGGCACAGCGGCTACCGGGCCTACCGGGTGAGCACGTTGACGGAGCTCGGCATCGACTCGTACGCCGAAGGCTTCTCGTTCGACACCGACATCATCCTCGGCCTGATTGCCGCCAAGAAGCGGATCTCCGAGGTGCCGATCCCGACCTATTACGGAAACGAGATCTGCCACGTGAACGGTCTCGCCTACGCTCGGGACGTGATCAAGGCGGTGCTGAGTGCGCGATTCGCGCCCACGATGCCCTCTGCCACCGACCCGTACCTGACGAAGGTCGCCGACAACTCCAGCCATCGCCTGTTGCTCGGCTGGCTGGCTGGTCGTGCCCCGGTGTCGGTCCTTGATGTCGGCTGCTCCGACGGCGCGTTCGCCGGCGAGGTGATGTCGTACGGGCACGAGGTCGACGGCACCGACCTGGAGACCCATCCGGGGGTTGAGCGTCTGCGCCGGTTCGTAGCTGCGGATCTCAACGCCGGACTGCCGGACGGTCTGGCGGAGACGTACGACGTCGTCGTGGCTGGTGACGTGGCCGAGCACGTCCTGGATCCGGACGCCCTCCTTCAGCAGATCCACGCCCGCCTGGCCGATGACGGTGAGCTGCTGATCTCGGTGCCCAACATCTCGCACTGGTATCCGCGGGGCAGGATCGCCGCCGGCTTGTTCGACTACGACGAGCGTGGGCCGCTGGATCGTGGCCACGTACGTTTCTTCACCCGCCGGATGTTCGAGCGGACGCTTCGCGACGCCGGGTTCGAGATCGTCGAGCGCCAGTACTCGGGCACGCCGTGGGAGTTGCTTCCCGTTCCGGCGTTGGTTCGTCGTCTCGTGCAGGTGATCGACCGGTTCCTGGTGGCGGCTCGGCCGACCCTCTTCGGCTATCAGTTCGTCTACCGTGCGCGCCCTCGGCGCTGATCGGCTGCGGTGGCGTCCGGAGTCGTGGCTCTGGTTGGCTGCGGCAGCCATCGGGCTCAGTTCCACCGCGATGGAGGCGGATGTCGCCATCGCCGGACAGTTGGTGGCGGTCGCTCTCCTCGGCGCAGTGATGCTGCGCTCCGCCAGGTCGGCGGCGTCCGGCTCGGGGAGTGAATCCGCCGGGACTCGCGACGGTGGACTTCTTCTCTGGGCGGCTGTCGCGGTCGCCTTCGTGTGCGAGGACGTCGTACGACTGGGGTCGTGGACGGATGTGTCGAGTTCGACCAGATCCGGCCTGGAACTCGCCATCACCCTCGGTGCCGCGGCCGCGCTCGGCTGCGGGCTCCTGAAGCGGCCGTGGCTCTCCATGGCCTTCGCTGCCCTTGCGGTGGCGGCTGCCACGGTGACCCTCCTGCATGCGCCGATCGTGATGGACGTCGGGGTCTTCCTGCGCGGCTCCGCGGACGCACTCCTGCACGGGCACGACCCGTACTCGCTGACGTTCACCTCGCCGTACCCGGCGGCCGGCAACCGGTTGTTCTACTCACCGCAGGTGGTCTCCGGCACCACCCTGGACTTCGGCTTCCCCTATCCGCCGCCGGCCCTGATCAGCGCCGTCGTCGGGTTCGTCCTCGGTGACGTCCGGCTCGGAGGCCTGATCGCCCTCGTGATCGCGGCGGTCGTGCTGATCCGGTACGTGGGGTTGCGCGGTGGGCTCATCCTGCTCCTGCCCGGCACCTTGTTCGTCCTCTCCAACTTCTGGGTCGAGCCGGTGTCGATCCTCCTGTTGGTGCTGACCGTGGTCGGTGCGTCGCGCGGGAGCCGCTGGACCCCGGTGTGGCTCGGGCTGCTGCTGGTGTCCAAGCAGTACTTCGTGGTGGCCGCGCCGCTCCTCATCCTGCTGCTGCCGACGGCCCGCGCGTACGCCGGCGGCCTGCGGCGCTTCAGCTCGCTGACCGTGGCCACCGCGGTGCTGGCGCTGGCGCCGTTCCTGGCGTGGGATCCGGCCGGGTTCTGGCGCAGTGTGGTCAGGTTGCAATTCCTGCAGCCTTTCCGCGCCGACTCCTCCTCCGCGCTGGTCTGGTCGGTCAACCACTGGGGATGGCCGCCGAGTTCGACGTACGGATGGCTGCCGCTGGTGGGCGGGTTCATCACGGCCCTGATCGTCGCCTGGCGGGCACCGCGTACGCCGGCGGCCTTCGCTCTCGGCGTGGGGTTCTCGCTCCTGGTGCTGATCACTCTCGGGAAGCAGGCTTTCGCGAACTACTTCTTCCTCGTCGAGGCAGCCGTGGTCGTGGCGGCGCTGACCTGGGATCCGCCGAGGCGCCCGGCGCACTCCGGCTAGGCGTTGTCAGGTCACCGGCCGTTCGCTTGCGCATGGTTACTCTTCACCCGTGAAGATCGCGATCGCCGGAACCGGTTACGTCGGACTCTCCAACGCCGTCATCCTGGCCCAGCACCACGACGTCGTCGCCCTCGACCTCGATCCGGACAAGGTCGCGAAGGTCAACAACCGGGTGTCCCCGATCGTCGATCACGAGCTCGAGGAATACCTCGCCACCAAGCCGTTGAGCCTCACGGCGACGACCGACCCGCGGGAGGCGTACGCGGGTGCGACGTTCGTCGTCGTCGCCACGCCGACCAACTACGACGAGCGGACGAACTACTTCGACACCCGCTCCGTCGAGTCGGTCACTGCCGCTGCGCTCGAGATCAACCCGGACGCCTCGATCGTCATCAAGTCGACGGTGCCGGTCGGGTTCACCGCGCGTCTGCGCGAGAGCCACCCGGGTGCGTCGATCATCTTCAGCCCCGAGTTCCTTCGTGAAGGAAGGGCGCTGTACGACAACCTGCACCCCTCGCGGATCGTGGTCGGGTCGGACACCGACCGGGGCAAGGAATTCGCCGCCCTGCTCCTCGAGGGGTCCGAGGAGACCGAGGTCCCGACCCTGTTCACCGGGTCGACCGAGGCCGAGGCGATCAAGCTCTTCGCCAACACCTACCTGGCGCTGCGGGTCGCGTACTTCAACGAGCTCGACACGTACGCCGCCCTGCACGGACTCAACAGCGGTCAGATCATCGAGGGCGTCGGCCTGGATCCGCGCATCGGGAACCACTACAACAACCCGTCGTTCGGGTACGGCGGCTACTGCCTGCCGAAGGACACCAAGCAACTGCAGGCCAACTATGCCGACGTGCCGCAGAACCTGATCAGCGCGATCGTCGAGGCCAACACCACCCGCAAGGACTTCATCGCTGCCGACATCCTGCGCCGCGAGCCGAAGACGGTCGGCGTCCACCGGCTGATCATGAAGGCGGGATCGGACAACTTCCGGGCCTCCTCGATCCAGGGCGTGATGAAGCGGATCAAGGCCAAGGGGGTGTCGGTGATCATCTACGAGCCGACCCTGACCGAGGACGAATTTTTCCATTCCGAGGTCGTTCGCGACTTCGATGAGTTCAAGAGCCGCGCCGATGTGATCATCGCCAACCGGGACGCCGATTCCCTTTCTGACGTCTCGCACAAGGTCTACACTCGGGACATCTACGGGCGGGACTGAGCCTCGCCTGGCGCGCTTGGTATCGGGACCGGGCCTGAAGCATCGGAGTCCCACCATGCGTTGGTACCGCCGTATGAAACGCCGTGCCCAGTGTCGTCGGCGCTATGGGGACGAGTGCCCGCACATCGAGAACCACTCCGGTCAGCCGCGCACCTGGGTGCCGCTCACGCGCCTCGAGAGTCCGCGCGGCCAGCACGCCGCGATGCCGGCCTGGCATGCCGAGCCCGGTGGGGGCCGCGGAATGGGAGCCCGTGCCGACCGGGTGGCGCCGGTCGCGTTCGTACCGGAGTCGCGTGACGAGGGCGGGCCGAACTTCCCGCACTGGGAAGCGGACCCGAAGTCCGCTACTCGCGGAGTCTCGGCACGATCGCAGCCACCAGCGAACTGATCTGGTCCGCTGCTGCGCGTGCGGCGACGGGGCCCTTGCGGTACGGGTCGTCGACGTCCAGAGCCGGGTCCGAGGCTCCGCGCGTACGCGCCAACTCCGCGACCAGCGCCCGACCCGTGGTCTCGCTCCTGCTGATGGCCTCGGCCGCCTGGCCCAGCGTCAACACCTTGGTGAAGTACGCCGGGTGGTCGTCGAGGATGTAGGACCGGTGGCTCGCTTGAGCCGTCAGCACCAGGTCGGCCTCGGCGAGCATGTCCACGGTCAACGGCCGGCTTCGGAACTCGCCCGGATCGATTCCCTCGGCCAGGACGGCGGCCATCTCTGACTCCATCGGCGCAGCCGTGAAGCCGTGCGTACCGGCGCTGCTGATCGTCAACTCCGGGGCGAGGGCTCGCGCGGTGAGCTCCATGAACGGGCTCCGGCAGATGTTGGCCGTGCAGACGAAAAGCACCTTCAACGGGCCCCTGGGGTCCGTGGTCGACGCCGTCGGGGCGTGTACCGCCTCCGCCACCGGCTCGAGGGCTTCCTCGATGCTCAGGCCGGTGGTGTCGATGCGTACGTCCGCGTCCTCTGGCTCCTCGTAGGGCGCGCTGATACCGGTGAAGTCGGGGATCTCGCCGGCGCGCGCCTTGGCGTACAGCCCCTTGCGGTCGCGCCGCTCGCACTCCTCGATCGGCGTCGCAACGTGGATCAGTACGAAGCGGCCGCCGGCCTCCTCCACCATCGCTCGCACAGCCTTGCGGGTGCGGTCGTACGGCGCGATCGGACTGCAGACGGCGATTCCGCCGTGGCGGGCGATCTCGGCGGCGACCCAGCCGATGCGTCGGATGTTGGTCTCGCGGTCCTCGGGGCTGAAGGTGAGGCCCGCGCTGAGGTTGCGACGGACGATGTCCCCGTCGAGGGACGTCACGGTGTGGCCGGACTCGAGCAGTTGGTCGACGAGTGCGCGAGCGAGAGTGGACTTGCCGCTGCCGGAGAAGCCGGTGAAGAAGACGACCAGGCCGCCATTGCCCTCGACCGGGGCCGATGCGCCGTCGAGCTCGACCGGGTCATCGGTGTACGCCGCGATCACGGTGGCACGGTCGGCCGCATCAGCGTCCGCCGGAAGCGGGACCGCGACGACGGGCGTACCCGGGATCACCGAACGGATGGTGGCGACACTCGCCGTGCCGGTGCCGACGAGCGCAAGCACGACTGCACCCTTGGTCAGTGCCAGTTGCCTCAGCTGCGCTTCGGACAGCGGTGCCGACACCGCGACGAAGGTACGCCCGGCGTACGCGCTGCGCGCCTGCTCGGGCGTGAGGTAGAGCCGGTGGAAGGGGCGGTGGACGAAGCCGGTCCAGTTCTCCACGCGGCCTGCCACGAGGTCGGCCACGGGTGCCCCTTCGGGGTCGATCACCGCTGCGTCGTCGGTCGCCCATCGCACCGGTCCGGGGAGGGCGCCAGAGGCCACCAGATCGAGTTCATCGAGTTCGCGTGCCGACGCGGCGTACTGGGGGAGTGACACGCCGACATCCTCGCACGCGGTCGGTCGTCGGGTCCTAGGGGAAGGTGACGATGCCTGCCCCCGGCGAGCCGGTGCCGCCGATGCCGATGAGGAGGTCCTGGCCGCCGTTCGCCACGGTGGTCGCGCTCACGACGCTGATGGTCCAGGCGCCGCCGTTGGCCCAGCCGCTTGAACCGCCGGTCGCTCCGCCACCGACGCCACCCGGGGCGGGTGAACCGGCACCGCCGCCACCGCCTCCGCCACCGAACAGATTGAGCAGGCCACCGTTCTTGCCGTTCTGGCCGGCGGCTGCGGTGCTTCCGACGTTGGTCGTCCCGCCGTTGCCGCCGTTGAGGGTTCCGGTGCTGCCTCCTCCGGCGCCCGCGCCGGCGACGCCGAGCGTCGTGGGGGCAGCACCCGACCATGTCTGGTTCGCGGGGCAGCTTCCGGGCGCGGCGCCGCGGACCACGCCGATGCTCGTGGCGCCACCGCCGCCGCCGCCACCACCGGTCAGCGCTGCGGCGCCGTTGCCGCCCGAGTCATAGCCGGATCCGCCGCTGCCGGCGATCGCGGCGAAGCCACCCGAACCGCCTGCGCCGACGACGACCACGACGACATCTCCGCCGACCAGGCCGGAGATCGTTCCCGACAGTTTGGCTCCGCCTCCGCCGTTGCCACCGAGCAGGCCGGTCAGGCCGCCAGCGCCACCGCCGCCGGCCGTGATGGTGAAACTCGCCGTCGTCTGACCGGCGGGCACCGTGACGCAGTACGTGCCTGCGGTGGCCTTGTTGAGGCTGGTCGCCGAGGCTGCCGCGGCAGCCTCCGGAAGGGCCAGCGACGTGATCCCGAGTCCGACCACCACCCCGGCGCGCTTGAGCGCGGTACGCCGCCCGATCCCGCCGCTGATGATCAGACCGAGGGCATGGAGTTCGGCCACGGCTGGAGCACTGAGATCAATCGGTTCGCCGGCCAGGATGTCCGTCCAGACGTCAGCGACCTCGCCCGTCAGATGGTGTGCGACGAGCTTCCCCTCGTCGAGGACGACATAGGAGTCGTCGATCCTGCGGCTCACGACCTTCGCCGCGACCGTCACGAGTGCATGCGCCATCGTCTGTCGTTCCCCAGTCTTCAGGAGTCGGCCGCTCCCCGCGCCCAGACCTGTGCCTGAACTGTATCCGCGGCCGCTTGGGTGCGTACCCGATCGGTAAACTTCCCGTGGATCCCGGCAGTCGCCCGCGGACCCGTCGGTTCGGAGGCGTCGTGGTGGTTGCGCTCTACCTTCGTCGTGTCCGGCGGCTGTGGTGGGTGCTGATCGCTGCAGTGGTGCTCGGGCTCGGCCTGTCGGTCCTGGGCTACCAGTCACAGACGCCGCGATACGTGGCGATCACGCAACTCGCCATCGGGCACTCAGGCACGACCGCCGGCGACGAGTTCGAGGCGCACAACCTCATCCTCTTCCGCGCCCAGGCGTTGGCCGGGGTGGCCGACAAGGCGCCGGTGATCCAGAAGGCAATGGAACGCGCGGGCGTGACCGGTTCGCTCCCGCAGGTGGTCACCAACTCCGGGGACAGTTCGCTGGTCGCGATCGCGGTGGTGGACACGGATCCGGTCCGGGCTGCGAAGGTCGCAAACGGTCTCGCCGCCGTCCTGCCGGCCGAGCTCGCTCATCTCGTGGGCCCGCTGGACACGGGCCTCACGCTGCACGTCACGCTTCCCGCAGTGCCGCCGTCCGCACCGTACTCTCCCGTGAAGAAGCGCTGGCTCGAGCTCGGGCTCGCCCTCGGGCTGGCACTCGGTCTCGGGATCATCGCCGCCATCGACGTCCTGGACCGGAGCCTTCGCGACGGGGATCAGTTGGTCGCCGTGACCGGCCGACCTCTGCTCGCGGTCATCCCGCGGCGCGTACGCCTCCCTCTGCCCACCCGTGGGCCGAGGCCTTCGCGGCGGCAGGCCGAGGGTCATCGGAGCCTTCGCGCTGCCGTGGTGGCCAGCGGCGCGAAGGTCGTCGCCGTCACCAGTACGACCGCCGGGGAGGGTCGGACCAGCGTCGTGACCCATCTCGGCGCTGCCCTCCACGCCTCGGGTCGGCGCGTACTGATCGTCGAGGCGGACCTGCGCCGTCCCACGTTGGCGAGTCACTACGGTCTGAGCGGCGACGTCGGGCTGTCCCAGGCCCTCCACCGACATCTCCCCGTCCGGACGGTCATCCAGGACGCGGGTGTGGGACCGAAGGTGCTCGTCGCCGGCCGTGCCGAACGGGAGGACTCCGACCTCTTCGGGGACACGCGTTTCGCGGACCTGCTTGCTGACCTCGGTGCCGAGGTCGATCTGATCCTGATCGACGCACCCCACATCGAGCGCAACGCGTCCGCAGAGGTCGTCTGTGCGGCGGCGGACGCGACGATCGTGGTCGCGCGCATCGGGCGGGTGACGCCGGCCCGACTGCGTTCAGCGATGGAGATGCTCAGCCGGAGTGGCACGGTGGTGCTCGGTGTCGTGGCCAACGCATCTCGCGGCGGCTCGGCGGCCGACGCAGCCCTGCGTACGCCGCTCGCTCGTGTGAGGAGGAGGTGGCGTCGTGGCTGATGTCGACCTCGAGGTGCAGGCCAACAACCTGCGGGTCGACCTGCTGACCCTGGACGCCAGCCGCTGTCTGGCACGAGCGGACATCCCGCACGTCCTCATCAAGGGCCCGACCACGTCGCTGTGGTTGTACTCGCCGCCCCGGGCGTACGCCGACGTCGATCTGCTGGTGCCGGCCAGTCGTCTGCCGGACGCGATCGACGCGCTGCGAGCAGGCGGAATCGCGGATGGTCACGCCGTCGGTGCTCCCCACGAATGGGGGCACAGCGTCGAGCTGCGCAGCGCCTCCGGCTTCGAGGTGGACCTGCACCGTTCGCTGCCGTCACTTCCGGTCGATGGCGACTCACTGTGGGCCGAACTTCGCCCTCACTTCGTCGACTTCGATCTCGGCTCCGGCCAGGTGCCGGCGCTCGACGAGGTCGGTCGTTGCCTGACCGTCGCCTTCCATGCGCTGTCGGGAGGTGGCGATCTCTCCCGGCGGTGGGATGACCTGACCCTGGCGTACGCACGCGCCGATGCCTCGGCGTGGGATCAGGCTCGGGCCATCGCCGTCCGCCTCGGCGCCGCTGACCTCTTCGATGCGGCCCTCACCCGTGTGGGTGTCGACCCGCCGCAGCCGCTCAGCCGCCGGGCCCGTCTGGCTCTGGGTGATGCGGAAGCACAGGTCATCGCGCTCGACCGGATGGCCACGACGCCATGGCGCGGTGTGCCGATCTTCCTGCTGCGCGAGGTGTGGCCGACCGCCGACTTCATCCGCGCCGCGTACCCGGACCTCAGCGCCCGCAGGGCAGGGGTCGTACGGGCTCGGGTGCGTCGGTGGCTGCGCATCCTGTCGGCCCTGCCGGGCGCTCTCCGGGCGTACCGGAGCGCCCGATGACGTGGACGAAGCTCAGCTCGCGGGCGTACGGATGCGCGGTCTCGATCTATGCCGCGGAACATGTGGACGTCCGGGAGCATCTGCCGTTCTGGTGGCGCGAGGAAGAACTCGAGGCCGAGCAGCACGTGGCGATCCATCCCGGTGACGACATCGCCGGGATGATCCATGAGCTCGAGTTCTGGGTCGCCGAGCATGCGACCGAGGCGGTGTTCATCCATGCCGGGGTCGTCGCCGTCAACGGCGCCGCGCTGCTCCTTCCCGGCATGTCCCGGGTCGGCAAGTCCTCCCTGGTCGCGGCGCTGCTGCGACACGGAGCATCCTACGGATCAGACGAGTACGCGCTGCTCACCCCGGACGGGTTGGTGCACGCGTATCCGCGCAGACTCGTGATGCGTACTCCTGAGGGTCTTCATCGCGTGGATGCGACCGACCTCGGTGCGTCATCGGTGATGGAGCCCGCCCGGATCCACGCGATCGCCGACCTGACTTTCGAGGACGGTTCCGACTGGGCTGTCGCCCCCATCTCGAGGAGCGCAGCCGCGATGCGTCTGCTGGACAACGCGGTGGCGGCCAGACGTCGACCGTACGAGGTGCTGGCCGCCGTCACCGATGCGGTCGCGACTGCTCCGGTGACTGTCGCTGGCCGTCGCGGCGACGCCGATTCGGCGGCGATCCGACTGCTGGAGATGCTGGGCTGATCCGGGTCCGGACGGGTGTGTGAGGAGGCTCACGCGACGCCCGCTTGCAACTGCTAGCAATAGTTAGCAATACTTCTCTCATGGTTACGAGCAAGGTTGGGATGGCCGTCGGTTCCCTCGGCGACTACCTCAAGGAGCAGCGTGTCGGCGCCAAGCTGTCGCTGCGCCAACTTGCCGACCAGGCGGGTGTCTCAAACCCGTACCTCAGCCAGATCGAGCGTGGTCTGCGCAAGCCCTCGGCTGAGGTCCTCCAGCAGATCGCCAAGGCGCTGCGGATTTCGGCGGAGCAGGTTTACATCCGCGCCGGCATCCTCAGCGTCGAGGAGGAGTTCGGAGGATCGGTGGAAGTCGCCGTTCTCGGCGATGCCCGTCTGACGGAGCGACAGAAGCAGTCACTGCTTGACGTGTACGCGTCGTTCCTTGCTCAAAACACTGCCAACCCCATTGCCGAGGCCCAGACCGCGGCGCCACTTGAAGGAGAAAACTGATGGCTACCCTGCCGAAGATTGAACTGCCGAAGATCGAGCTGCCGAAGGTCGAGCTGCCCAAGTTCGAGCTGCCGAAGGTTGAGCTCCCGAAGGTGGAGCTGCCGAAGATCGAGCGCCCGACCCTCGCCTCGGTGAAGGCCCAGATCGCTGACGCCCGCAAGGCCGTCGCCGGTTTCGACGCCAAGGCCGTTGTTGCCCAGGTGAAGGCTGTTGACACCAAGAAGGTCATCGCCGACGCGAAGGCGTTCGACGCCAAGGCGTTCGTGACCGGCCTGGTCAAGAAGACCGAGGCTGTCGTCGAGGCTCCGGTCGCCCCGGCGAAGCCGGCCGCCAAGAAGGCTCCGGCCAAGAAGGCTGCTCCGGCCGCCAAGAAGGCTCCGGCGAAGAAGGCTCCGGCCAAGAAGGCTCCGGCTGCCAAGAAGGCTTGATTCAGTGAGGCCGCTTGCGGCCGACTGATCGAGATACATCAGGGAACCCGCGCACCGTTTCGGTGCGCGGGTTCACCTATTTGGTGGGATGTCATGTTCCGGCCACCCGCGTCGGTTACCGTTTGCATCGTGATCGGTGATTCCGAAGTTCGCCCGTGGGGCAGTTGGGTCGTCCTCGATGAGGGCGACGGTTACAAGGTGAAGCGGATCAACGTGAACCCGCATTCGCGGCTCTCGTACCAGACCCACGATCATCGCAGCGAGTGGTGGTCGGTGATCTCCGGCACGGCCTCCTCGGTGATCGACGGCAACGTCGTCCACACCGGTCCCGGCCAGTCGGTCGAGGTCGCTGTCGGCGTGCCACACCGGATCGTGAACGAGCAGGACGACGAGCTCGTCATCATCGAGATCCAGCGCGGTGACTACTGCGGCGAGGACGACATCGTCCGGCTCGAGGACGACTTCGGCCGGGTTCCGGCAGCGCGTACGCACTCCCACTGACGAACCGAAAGGCCCCCGGCACCGCGTTGATCCCAACGCCGTCCGGGGGCCTTCGTCGCCTGCTCAGGCGAGGTAGGCCTTCAGTGCTTCCATCGCATCCGTGGGTTCGAAGCCGGTCGCCCGGATCCTCGCCAGGTTCATCGCGGAGTTCTTCGGGCGGGGGCTGATCAGCTTCCCGGCAGCCACCTGCTCGGCGAAATACTCCTCGGTCGACGTGGCGCCGACATCCTCACGAGCTCGGCCACTCAGTGCGTACACCTCAGCGGCGATCGCCTGCCACGACATCGGCTGGCCACCGTTGGTGACGTTGTACGTGCCGAACGGCGCCTCGATGTCGAGGAGATGCTTGATCGCGCCGGCGAGGGTGTCGGTGAAGGTCAGGCGGCCGATCTGGTCGTCCACCACCTTCGGCGAGATGCCCTTGCTGGCGAGGGTCGCCATCGTGCGTACGAAGTTGTTGCCGTCGCCGATGACCCACGACGTACGCAGGATGTAGTGCCGCGGCGCGGTGGCCACCGCGATGTCGCCGGCAGCCTTGGTCTGCGCGTAGACGCCGAGGGGGGAGAAGGCCTCGTCCTCGGTGTGCTCCTCGGCGGTCCCGTCGAAGACGTACTCACTCGACACGTGCACCAGCGTCAGGCCGTGCTCGCGCGCAGCGGCTGCCAGGTTCGCCGGAGCGACCGCATTGGCCTTCCAGGCGACCGGACGGCCCTCGGGGGTCTCAGCCGCGTCCACAGCCGTGTACGCGGCCGCGTTGAGGATCGTGGCGTACTCGCTCCACGGCCAGGCCGCGACCGCGGAGGCGTCGGAGATGTCCAGTTCGTCGAGGTCGACCTGGACCGCGCCGGGGTAGACCGCCGCCAGAGCCCGACCGAGTTGGCCCTTCGCCCCGACGATCAGAGTCTTCTTCGGAGCCATCGGCGTCACATCGGCCAGGCGCGGGTTGTTCTGGTCCTTCTCGCTGATCTCGACCTCCGCGGAGTCCAGCGGGATCGGCCACGGGATGCCAGCGGTCTCGTCGGCGAGGTTGAGCGCGGGATAGGTGAAGCCGGCCACGAAGTGGTCGTTGACCAGGTAGCTGTAGACCGTGCCGTCCTCGAGGGCCTGGTAGGAGTTGCCGACGCCTCGCGGCACGAAGACCGCGACGTCAGGCCCGATCTCGATGTGGAACGTGGCGCCGAACGAGTCACCCTCACGCATGTCCACCCAGGCTGCGAAGACGCTGCCGCTGGCGACCGAGACGAACTTGTCCCACGGCTCGGTGTGGATGCCGCGGGTCGCGCCCCGGGAGGCGTTGAACGACATGTTGTTCTGCACCGGTCCGAAGTCGGGCAGGCCGAGCGCAGTCATCTTCGCGCGCTGCCAGTTCTCCTTGAACCAGCCGCGAGCGTCGCCGTGGACCGGCAGATGGACCACCAGGAGCCCCGGGATCGGGGTCCGCTCAACAGTCAGGTCAGTCATGGGTCTTCCTCTTTCGGATCTCCGGAACCACGAGGTCGGGGATGGCGCGCTTCATGAATCGGTCGAAATGCGGAACGGTGAACGCCGCGTAACCGTGCTCGGGTGTGTACAGCAGGCCGAGGTTGATCAGTTCGGCGCGCGTGGGGGCGACCTGCGAGGAGGTCCGCCCCAGCAGTGTGGCCACATCGGCGGCCTTCTGCGGTTCGGGTCCGAGCTCCGCCATCGCGCGCAGATAGACGCGCTGCAATTCGGTGGAGCGGTCCAGACGTACGCGGAAGAACGACGAGTCGAGTTTCGACTCGTAGAGCGGCAGCGCCGTGTGGATGTCGTCCGCCGTGATGACCGGGCCTTCCGCGATTCCCCAGACGGCGTACCCGAGTTCCTGCAAGAAGTACGGGTAACCGCCGGTGATGTCGAGAGCAAGTGCAAGCGCCTCCGGCGCGTACGCTGCTCCCTCCTCGGCGGCTGGCTCGCTCAGCGCCCGCATGGCGTCCTCGCTGTCAAGGGTGACGATGTGGGGGAACTTGAACAGGCGTTCCGCGTACGACTTGGCGTCGCCCGCGAGTTCGGCGATCTGCGGGAGGCCGGCGCCGACCATGGTCACCGGGAGAGCTCGTTGCACCGTCTTGTGAAGCGCCGCGATCAGCGCCTCCAGCTGGACCTTGGACAGGAACTGGATCTCGTCGAGCAGCAGGATCACCCCGCGGTCACTGGCCTGGGCAGCCTCGCCGACCGCGACCATGAGGTCGGTCAAGTCGTATCGGAGATCGCCGCGGTCCGCGAGGCCGGTCAAGGCATCGACATCGAGGCCGGCGGTCAACCCACCGGTCGGATCCACCGTCAGGGAGAAGGCTCGGAGGACACCGCCAGCCCGGTGCAGCCGGTCCGACCAGCGCGAGCGGGGAGAGAGCTCGAGAAGCGCGGTCCGCATCCACGCAGCGATGTTGCGCCGGAAGGCAGTGTCGTCGTGCTTGCTGATCTCTTCCTCGATCACGACCCAGTTCTGTGCGATCGCCTTGCGGTAGAAGCGTCCGAGCAGGACCGTCTTCCCGACGCCCCGAAGCCCGGTGATGATCATCGACTGTTCGGTGCGGCCGGCGGTCAGTCGGTGCAGCAGCAGGTCGAAATTCTGGAGTTGGTCGTCGCGTCCGACCACCGCGACCGGCTGCGCGCCGGCGTTGGGAGTGTACGGGTTTCGGACGGGATCCATGAACAGATGTTATCGAAGTTAGTGAGAGTTAGGAAGATTTGATAATCCTTAGTAACTCTTGAAACTACTGGCCCTGGGAGGCGTACTTGGCCTCGACTTCGGCCTTCTTCGCGCGCCACCAGGTCTCGTTGTCGCGGTACCACTGGATGGTGTCGGCCATGCCGGACTCGAAGTTCTGGAACTTCGGCGTCCAGCCGAGTTCGGTACGCAGCTTGGTCGAGTCGATCGCGTACCGCAGGTCGTGGCCGGCGCGATCGTTCACGTGCTCGAAGTCGTTCTCGTCGTGGCCCATCAGGCGCAGGATCAGCTTCACGGTGTCGAGGTTGTTCTTCTCGCCGTCGGCGCCGATGAGGTACGTCTCGCCGATCGCGCCCTTCTCCAGGATCGTCAGGACAGCCGAGGAGTGGTCGTTGGCGTGGATCCAGTCACGGACGTTGAGGCCGGCGCCGTAGAGCTTCGGCTTCACACCATCGATCAGGTTGGTGATCTGACGCGGGATGAACTTCTCGATGTGCTGCCACGGCCCGTAGTTGTTGGAGCAGTTCGAGATCGTCGCCTCGACGCCGAACGACCGGACCCAGGCGCGTACGAGCAGGTCCGAGCCCGCCTTCGTCGAGGAGTACGGCGAGGAGGGGTTGTACGGGGTGGACTCGGTGAACCGCTCCGGGTCGTCGAGCTCCAGGTCGCCGTACACCTCGTCGGTGGAGATGTGGTGGTAGCGGACGCCGTACTTGCGGACCGCTTCCAGCAGCGTGAAGGTGCCGATGATGTTGGTGGTGACGAACGGGCTCGGGTCGTTGAGCGAGTTGTCGTTGTGCGACTCGGCCGCGTAGTGGACCACCGCATCCGCCTCGGCCACCAGCGGGTCGACCACAGCGGCGTCGGCGATGTCGCCCACGATCAGCTTGACGCGGTCCCCGAGGCCGTCGACGGACTCCTTGGAGGCCGCGTACGTCATCTTGTCGAGCACGGTGACCTGGGCGTCGGTGTTCTCGACCAGGTAATGCACGAAGTTCGAGCCGATGAAGCCCGCACCGCCAGTCACGAGGATGTTCTTCACGGCCCACACCTTATCGGTGGGCGGACGGACCGGTCCGATCCTCGATAGGGTCACGGGCATGAAGGGCATCATCCTGGCCGGTGGCACCGGCTCACGCCTGCATCCGATCACCCTGGCCGTGAGCAAGCAGCTCATGCCGGTGTACGACAAGCCGATGATCTACTACCCGCTCTCGACGCTGATGCTGGCCGGGATCCGGGACATCCTGATCATCACCACGCCTCACGATGCCGAGGCTTTCCAGCGGCTGCTCGGGGACGGTTCGCAGTTCGGGATCAACCTGACCTACAAGGTGCAGCCGTCGCCCGACGGTCTCGCACAGGCGTTCACCATCGGTGCCGATCACATCGGCGACGACCGGGTCGGCTTGGTCCTGGGCGACAATCTCTTCTACGGTGCCGGGCTCGGCGAGAAGCTCCGCCGGTTCGAGTCGCTGGAGGGCGCCGCCGTGTTCGGCTACCGCGTCGCGGACGCCACCGCGTACGGCGTCGTCGAGTTCGACGAGAACTTCCGGGCCATCTCGCTGGAGGAGAAGCCCGAGAAGCCGAAGAGCCCGTACGCGGTCCCGGGCCTCTACTTCTACGACAACTCCGTGGTGGAGTACGCGCGCAACCTCAAGCCGTCGCCGCGTGGGGAGCTCGAGATCACCGACCTCAACCGGATCTACCTCGAGGCCGGCACCCTGCAGGTCGAGGTGCTGCCCCGCGGCTCGGCCTGGCTCGACACCGGCACGATCTCCGACCTCAACGACGCGGCCAACTACGTACGCGCGATCGAGTCGCGTCAGGGCGACAAGATCGGTGCCCCGGAAGAGGTGGCCTGGCGGATGGGCTGGCTCTCCGACGAGCGGCTCGCCGAACTCGCCCGCCCGCTCGTCAAGAGCGGATACGGGAGCTACCTGCTCTCACTCCTGGCGGAGTAGCGCCTCCAGTCGCCACCACTGCCAGGCCGCGGCAATCGCCTGGATGGCGGTCACGCCGACGGCAGCGCCCGTCGTGCCGTACGCCCACGCGCCGATCGCGACGAGGGGGAGCCCCACCACCGCTGCGAAGGTCCAACTGCGGGCGACGTCATGAACCCGCTCGAGAGCCAGCAGTGCCGCCCCGCCGATGAAGTCGGTCATGATCACCAGAGCCAGCGTGGCTGCGAACGGGATCGCGATCGACGGCTGGATCCGGATCGAGTTGTGTGACAGCAGCCGCCCGACCCAGGACGCGGCGAACACGAACCCGACGGCGACCACGACGGCAGCACATGTCCAGACCCGGAGTGCGACCCGGATCCGGTGGTGGAGGACAGCGCGGTCAGGGGAGTGCAGTCGGCCTTGCGCGGTCCCCACGAGTGGGCCGAGCGCGCCGGCGGCGTAGCCGCGGATCCGGTCGGCGAGGGCGTACGTGGCGATCGCCGGCAGGCGGAATGCCGAGACGATCGTGATCGGCAGGGAGCCGATCGCGTTGGTCGCCGTGGTGATCAGGACAGCCGCACGCTGCTGGCGCAGCATCCGCCAGGCGTGCCTACGACCGAGGTCGAACCGGGCTCCGAAACTCTCCGCACGGCGTACGAAGAAGAACACCAGCAGCAGGTCGCAGACGAACTGCAACGCGATGTACCAGAACATGTTCTTCGTTGCGACGAGCACCACAAGCCCGATCACGGTCGCCGCCGCCCGCGGCACGGCGTCGAACAGGATCGTGAGGTCCGGTCGCGACGAACCTGTGTAGTAAAACATCCCGTTGAGTCCGCCGGGGATGAGTGCGGCCGCCTGCGCCACGCACAGCCACACGTGGTCGCCCGGGGGCGCTACGACGTACGCTGCCGCGCAACCGATCGGGAACGCCAGGCCGAGGAGCCACAGCCGGGGTCCCACCGAGTCCGCGACGTACTGTGCCTGGCCCCGGGGATCGCGCGCCGCCACCGCGCTGGCACCGACGGCGCTCCACCCCCAGCCGACGAACTGGCTGCTGAAGTAGCCCACGGCCTGGCCGACCGCGACGGCCGCCCATGCTGCCGGGCCGAGCGTGGAGAGGATGACCGGGACTGCGGCCAAGCCCGTGAGCAGCGCCAGGACCGTCGGTCCGAACGAGAGCGCGATGTGGCGCCTCAGGCCCGCCTGTGACACAGCGTGAGGACGCGTCAGTACGCGCCGTGGCCCGCGGTGATGACTCGGAACGTCTTGATCAGGATGTTGATGTCCTGGAGCATCGACCAGTTGTCGACGTAGTAGAGGTCGAGACGGATCGCCTCTTCCCAGGACAGGTTCGCGCGACCGGAGACCTGCCAGAGGCCGGTCATGCCTGGGCGTACGCGGAGGCGGCGGGTCATGTGCTTCTCGTACTGCGCGACCTCATGGACGAGGTTCGGTCGCGGGCCGACCAGGCTCATCTCGCCGCGAAGGACGTTGATGAGCTGCGGGAGTTCGTCCAGGGAGTACTTGCGCAAGGTGCGACCGGGGCCGGTGATGCGCGGGTCGTCCTCCATCTTGAAGAGCCCGCCGGTGTAGCCGGCCTGCGCGTGCAGTGCGGCCAGCAGATCCTCGGCGTTCGGCACCATGGTGCGGAACTTCAAGCAGGAGAACGTACGCGCGTTGCGGCCGACGCGCGTCTGGGCGAACAACACCGTGCCGCCGTCGTACAACTTGATGCGCAGGGCAATCGCGAGCATGAGCGGGCTGAAGATGGTCAGCAGCAGCAAGGAGCCGATCACGTCGAAGACGCGCTTGGCCTTCTGGGTGGCGTGACTCCAGCGCGGACCGTCGATGTGCATCAGCGGAAGACCGCCCACGGGGCGTACCCGCACACGCTCGCTGGAGATGTCGTTGACATTCGGAGCGACGATCAACCGGGTCGCGTCCTGCTCGAGGCTCCACTGGAGCTGGCGCATGTCGCGGGAGTTGAAGTCGGTGCCGCCGGCCAGGAAGACCACGTCGGCGTCGCCGGAGACGCGGTGGATCGTGGTGAGGTCGTCGTGGCCGATGATCGGGATGCCGCCGGGCGTCTCGGTGGCCGAGCTGGGGCACAGGGCGCCGACGACGCGGTAGCCGAGCCACGACTCGCGGCGCAGCACGTCGGCGATGTCGTCGACGTTGCTGACCGACCCGGCGATGACCGTACGCTCCTGCAGCTTGCCCTGGATGCGGGCGAGGTGGACGCCGTGACGGATCAGGCGGCGCCCGATCAGGAGGGTCGGGACCCCGATGACGAACATCAGTACGAAGAAGCCGCGGGCCAATGAGAAGTGCGCGAGGTAGCAGGCGACGCCCACGATGCTGACGCTGTAGAGCGAACCGTGCAGAACCCGCTTGTACTCATCCGCGCCCGCGCCGAAGACCTCGGCCTGATAAGCCCCGAAGCCGCCCATGACCGTGATCCAGAGAACGACGATGATCGGGCCCGCGATGAGCAGGTCGGTGTTGGCCAGGTGTGCGGTGTGCGGAGCCAGGTCGTGACCGATGGCGGCGAGGATCATCGTCAGGACGATGATGACCGCGTCGGACACCAGTGCGGTCAGCGGCAGGAACCTGAGGGTACGGCTCTGACGGGTGACCCAACGAAGAGCACGGCGCTCAGCGAGGAGTGTCATTAACGCACCTCCGCCCGAGAGCCCACGTCCAGATAACGCCAAAGGGTGACTGGAGTCACGCCCGCCCGAGGAATCTAGGGTACGGGACGAAGTCACTCTTGGGGACGGGACCGCCAAATCTTCAACTTCACGTTCCACGGGGGTAACCGTCCCCTGCAGCAGTGCGTGCCGACCAGGCGCTGGCGACCATGTCGGTCAGGCTGTTGCGCATCGTCCACTCCAGATCGCGGCCCGCAAGCTCGCCTGTGGCGACGATCCGGGCGGGATCTCCGGGGCGCCGCGGACCGATCTCAGGGATGAAATCGATGCCGGTGACCTCGCGTACCGCGTCCATGATCTCCTTCACGCTGGAGCCATTGCCGGACCCGAGGTTGTAGATCGGGGCGAGCTGCTCGCCTGCCGCCAACTTCTGGGCGGCGACCACATGGGAGTGTGCAAGGTCCGCGACGTGGACGTAGTCACGGACGCAGGTGCCGTCGGGAGTCGCGTAGTCGGTGCCGTTGATTCGTGGCGTACGCCCGTTGGCCAGGGCGTCGAACACCAGCGGGAACAGGTTGTGCGGGCTGGTGTCGTACAGATCGTCGGAGCCACTGCCGACGACGTTGAAGTAGCGCAGGCTCGTCTGGTGGAGGCCGTGGGTGCGGGCCACGTCGCGGATCAGCCATTCGCCGATCAGCTTCGTCTCGCCGTACGGGCTCTCCGGAAGCGTCGGCGTCTCCTCGGTCACGAGGTCGACATCGGGAGTGCCGAAGGTGGCTGCGCTGGAGGAGAACACGAAGTTCTTCACGCCTGTGCTGACCACGGCCTCAAGGAGCCGCGCGGTGCCCTCGACGTTCTGCTCGTAGGTGTGCAGCGGACGCTCGACGCTGACGCCGGCGAACTTGTAGCCGGCGAGGTGGATGACGCCCTCGACCTGGTGCTCGGTGATGGCCTTTTCGATGGCGGCGCGGTCAAGGATGCTGGCCTCGACGAACGCCACGTCGTCAGGCACGAAGCGTCGGAAACCGGTGCTGAGATCGTCCAGGACGACGGGGGTCAGGTCGGCATCGAGGAGCGCACGTGTCACATGGGATCCGATGTATCCGGCACCGCCGGTGACAAGCCAACTCACGTCGAGCAGGGTAGCGATGCGTAAGGGGTGTTGTCGCTCTCGCGCGTGTTAATTCTTGATGCTGGTGAGGTTTGTGGTGTCGGCGGCTCGACGGGTTCGGCGTACGTCCGCAGGTAGGGTCGCGGCGTGGTCCTCAAGCTCCGCTCGATCTCGTTCGACGACAACCAGCCGCTGGTGATGGCGATCGTCAACCGGACCCCGGACTCGTTCTACGACCAGGGCTCGACGTACGCGGAGGAAGCTGCGTGGGATCGGGTCGCGGAGGTCGTCGAACAAGGCGCCGACATCGTCGACATCGGCGGGGTGAAGGCCGGTTACGGGGCCGCTGTCTCGGCTGAGGAGGAGATCGACCGGGTCGCCGGGTTCGTGGCTCGCGTACGCGGTGCGTACCCACAGCTGGCGATCTCAGTCGACACCTGGCGGGCGTCGGTGGCTCGTGCGGTGCTCGCCGAGGGTGCCGACCTGATCAACGACGCCTGGGGTGGACACGACCCCGGGTTGGTGGACGTCGTGGCCGAGTTCGGCGCCGCCGTCGTGTGTACGCACGCCGGCGGGCTCTCGCCGCGCACCGACCCGCATCGCCAGGAGTACGACGACGTGATGGCGTCGATGCTGTCATCGGTGCTGGGCTACGCCGATCGAGCTCGTGCCGCCGGGGTGGCGTGGGAGTCGATCATCATCGATCCGGCCCATGACTTCGCGAAGAACACCTTCCACTCGCTGGAGACGACTCGGCGGTTGGGGGAGATGGTGGCCACCGGTTATCCGGTGCTCGTCTCGCTGTCCAACAAGGACTTCATCGGGGAGACCCTCGGTCGCGAGACCGGTGAGCGTCTGCCCGGCACCCTCGCCGCGACCGCCATCTCGGCATGGTTGGGAGCGCGGATCTATCGGGCCCACAACGTACGCGAGACGCGCGACGTGATCGACATGAGTTGGTCGATCGCTGGGCGCAGGCCGCCGTACCGCGCGATCCGCGGCCTCTCGTAACGCCGAAAGGTGAGGATTTCCGAGCCGAAAGGTGAGCCCGTCTCTGTGGACTGGAGACGACGTCACCTCTCGATCCGGATTTCTTCACCTTTCGGCGGTCAACCACCGACGGCGGGCCGATCACGTCCGTGAGATCGACCCGCCGCGGCTTGGGAGCCAGCCCCGAAGGGCTGTGCGACTAGTTCAGTGCGCCGTCCTTCGCCGCCTGGGTGGCGAAGTCGTTGGTGTAGGTCTTGCTCAGGTCCTCGTTGCCTGTGGCCACCTTGACGAGGACGAGGCTCTTGAGGACGTTCTGGGCACCCGACGCGGGCATCAGGCCGTCCGGCAGGAACTGGCCGTAGTCCTGGGTGAGGGACTTGATGTAGTCGGCCTTGGTCACCAGCGGGTTCTGGACGAACGACTGCGGCAGTGCGTTGGCGATGTCCGTCGCGTTGTGGGTGTGGATCCAGTGCATCGTCGCGACGAGCGCGTCGACCACCTTCTGGACGGTCGCCTTGTTGCTGTTCACCCAGTCGGTCTTCGCCAGGACTCCGGCCGCGGGCCACTGGTCGCCGATGGCCGCCTGAGCGCCCTGGACCGTCGCCAGGTCGATGGCCGAGTACGCCAGCCCTTGGCTCTCGAGGGCGCCGACCGTCGGCTGCGTGGTCATCATGCAGTCGATGTTGCCGCGCTGAAGTTGGGCGATGGCCGGTGCGCCGGCGCCGACTCCGATCGTCTTGTAGTCGCTGCGCTTGATGCCGGCCTTGGCGGCGATGAACTGGGTGAGGGTGTCGGTGCCCGAGCCGATGTCGGTGACGCCCATCTTCTTGCCCTTGATGTCAGCCGGGCTGTGGACGCCGCTGTTGGTGCCACACATGATCCGCTCGCCCGGGGCGCCGGAGAGCTGGACGACGTCCTCGACGCTCTTGCCCTTGTCCTGGAGCTGGATGGTGTGGTTGTACCAAGCACCGGACATCTGTACGTCGCCGGCCAGAAGCGCGTCCTCGGCGCTGACGCTGCCCTCGGTGCTGAGCACGACGTTGACGCCGTACTTCTGGTAGAAGCCGAGCTTCTGGGCCAGCGTGTAGGGAAGGTAGATCTGCTTGTCCCAGCCGCCGATCATGAGCTTCACGGTCGGGAAGCTGGCGTTGTAGGTCGGCGCGGCCGAGACCGAGGCACCGAAGGCGTTGCTCGAGGCGCTGCTCGGGCTGGAGGATCCACAGGCCGCCAGGGCGGGCGTGGCGGTCAGCAGCGCAGCGGCTGCCAGGGCGATGCGACGGTTCATTGTTGTTCTCTTTCCTTTACGGGTTGTTGGTGAGGTCGTCAGATGCTGGCGGCGTCGGATCGCGACGCGGGACGCCATCCGAGCAACCGGTGCTCGAGCTTGGTGAGCAGGGCTTCGGCCACGAGGACGATCACGGCGACGGTGATCATCACGGCGAAGACGCCGGTGCCGTCGAAATTGCCTTGTGAGGCGTGGATGACGTCGCCCAGGCCCTCGGTGGACCCCAGTACCTCGGCCACGAGGACGCCGACGATCGCGAATCCGAAGGCGCTGTGCAGGGAGGCGATGATCCAGGTCATCGCCGACGGGATGGTGACGTGCCGGGTGATGTTCCACTTGGAGGCGCCGAGGACTCGGGCGTTCGACAGGATGTTCGGGTCAACCTCGCGTACGCCCTGGAAGGCGTTGAAGAAGACGACGAAGAAGACCAGGACGCCGGCAAGGAGGATCTTCGGGGTCAGGCCCAGGCCGAACGCGACCACGAAGATCGATCCGAGGACGATGCGCGGAATGGCGTTGACGACCTTGATGAACGGGCTGAACACATCGGCGAGGTACGCGTTCTGGCCCAGCGCGACTCCGGCGACGACTCCGGCTGCGGATCCGACTGCGAACCCGAAGACCGCTTCCTTCAACGTCACGTAGATCTGTCGGCTGTACGCCCCGAACTGGGTGCCTCCGTTGAAGAACCATCGCAGGCCGCCGTGCTGGACGTCGCCCTGGAAGATGACGGACGGCTTGCCGTAGGTGAAGGCGTCGAGCAGGGGGTGGCTGCCAGACGTCGCCCACTGCCAGGAGCCGAAGATGGCGACGGTCAGCAGGAGTTGACCACTGAGGACGACCAGCCGGCGCCTGCGGCGTACCGCTGGCTCCGGGCGGCTGAAGCTGATCAGGAGCGCAGTTGCCACGGCGACCGCGAGAAGGGTCCACGCAGCCCAACCCCAGCCGATCTGGCCCGGCGTCGCGCTGGTGTCGGCCGGGTTGAGGATGTCGAATGCCGACACGTGGGTGCTGCCACCCGCGGAGAAGGTGATCCCCGGGTGCACGATCAGCGCAAAGGCGGCCAGCGCCAGCCCGCCATTGGCGGCGTAGCCGCAGATGGCGTCACGGCCGGGGACCGGCACGTTGGCGATGCGGGCCGCTGCGGCCAGGGCGGCGACAAGAAGGAGTACGGCGGCGAGCCAGCCCCACCAGCCGTGCCAGGCGTTGTTCACGAAACGTACGCCGGTGGGCGTGGTTGCGGTGTAGTAGTCGAAGAACGACAGCGCGAAGCCGGCCAGGCCGAGGAGTGCGATCACGAAGTCGATCGGGCTCCGTGCTGATGCCGACGATCGGGTTCCACCTGTGGTGCTCATACCGAGACTCCCTTCGCGGTCGTCGCGTACGCGCGCTCGACCTCTTCGCGCAGCGAGGCCCAGATCTGGCGCTGCAGTTCGACGAAGCGCGGCTGGAAGCGGATCTCCTGGACGTCGCCGCGCGGGCGGGCCAGGTCGATGTCGTAGATGTCCTTGACCGCGCCCGGCGAGGAGGTCATCACGACGACCTTGTCCGAGAGCGCGACGGCTTCGTCGAGGTCGTGGGTGATGAAGATGACCGAGCAGCGCACCTGCTCCCAGAGGTTGAGCAGCTCGTTCGACATGATCGCCTTGGTCTGGACGTCCAGGGCGCCGAACGGCTCGTCCATGATCAGGATCCGCGGCTCGTTGATCAGCGCCGCAGCCATCGCGACGCGCTTGCGCATGCCGCCCGAGAGCTGATGGGGGTAGCGGTCCTCGAAGCCGGCCAGGCCGACGCGACGCAGCCAGTCGCGTGCCTTGGCGTACGCGTCCTTCTTCTTGACGCCGCGGAAGATCGGGCCGAGGGCGACGTTGTGGAGGACCGACTTCCAGGGCAGGAGGGCGTCCTGCTGGAACATGAAGGAGACACCGTCGGCGATGCCGTCGACCGGCTTGCCGCCCACCGTGACAGTGCCCTCGGAGGGCTTGTCGAGGCCGGAGACGAGGGACAAGGTCGTGGACTTGCCGCAGCCGGTCGGACCGACCACGGCACAGAACTCACCCGGTTCGACGGTGAACGTGACATCGCGTACCGCGGTGAAGACATCCCCGGACGGGGTGAGGAATCGTTTGCTGACGTCGACGAGTTCGACGCGCGCACTGTGGACTTCTGACATGTGAGCCACCGTAGGAACAGCTGTGACCCAGGTCACGATTGTGCTGTTACCCCGCGGTTAACCGGCTTGATACAGGTTTTGATCGTTCTGCTCATGTGTGAGCCGGACCACATCGCTCACTACTGTCAGAGGCGATGCGCAAACTCTCGACCCAGATCCTGGCCAGCCAGGTGGTCATCCTGGTGATCACGGTGGCGGTCGGCTTCGGCCTGTTCGTCCGGGGCGAGCGTACGAACCTCGACCACACGTACGAACGCCGCGCAGGCGCGATCGCGGCAACCACCGCGCAGATACCTGACATCCGCCGCTGCATGGCGGCGAGTGCCCGGTGTGGGGACACCATCCAGCGGCTGGCGATCGACGTGATGAACTCGACGGGTGCCTCGTACGTCGTGGTCATCGACCTCCACCGGATCCGGCACTCGCACCCGTACGCGGCGCTCATCGGGCAGCCCGTCTCCGAGCCGATTGCCACGCTTGACGGCCAGATCCACTACACCGTCGACGCCGGAAGCACCGGCCGGTCCGCAAACGGCAAGGCGCCGTTGTACGACCTCGCCGGAGCGATGGTCGGCGAGGTCTCGGTGGGGCTCCAGGAGAGTTCGGTGGCTGCGACGTGGCGCAGCGAACTGCCGTTGATGGGACTGTGGTTCGGGGTCGCCCTCGGAGTCGGCGCCCTGGTCTCCCTTGTTCTGGCTGCACGGCTCAAACGGCGGACCTTCGGGCTCGAACTGGACGAGATCGCCCTGCTCTTCCAGGAGCGTGAGGCCGTCCTCCACGGGATCCGCGAGGGCATGATCGCGCTGGACGAGCATCAGCGGGTCGTGGTGATGAACGACGAGGCCAGGCGTCTGGCGGACCTCGGCTCGGTCAGTCTCGGCGAGCGACTCAAGGACGCGCTGCCGGAGGGACGGCTTCGGGACGTACTCACCGGTGCCACCGCCGGACGCGACGATGTCGTCCTCACCGACGACTTCTGTCTGACCGTCAACCGGATGCCGGTCTCGTTGGCGGGACGGCCACACGGATCGGTGATCACGCTGCGTGACCGGACGGAGCTGGCCGGCCTGCTCCGCGAGTTGGACAGCGTACGCGGCATGACGGATGCCCTCCGTGCGCAGCAGCACGAGTTCTCCAACCGGATGCACACCGTGGCCGGCCTGCTGGAGCTCGGCGAGCACCAGGAGGCGCTCGCGTATCTGACCGATCTCGTCGGGGGCGAGGCGAGCCGCTCGGAGTCGCTCCGTGAGCGGATCGCCAGCCCTCTGGTCGTGGCGCTGCTGCTCGCCAAGACCACCATCGCCTCCGAGCGAGGCATCGACCTGGTGCTGACCGATGACTCCTGGCTGGGCGACGTACCCACCCGCGAGCAGGCGGTCACCACGATCGTCGGCAACCTGATCGACAATGCCCTCGACGCGCTCTCGGGCGACGGTTTCGAGCCAGGTCGGCAGGGTCGCGTGGAGGTGTCGATCGTGGAGGACCCGAGCGAGATCCGGATCCGGGTACGCGACAACGGACCGGGGCTCCCGCCGGGCGCGGCCACCGCCGTGTTCGTCGACGGCTATACGACCAAGCCGGCGCGCGAGTCGGTCCACCGCGGACTGGGGCTGGCGCTGGTCCATCGCATCGTGCAGCGGCTCGGCGGCGTCATCACTGCAAGCGAGGGCCCGGGCGCGGAGTTCTCGGTCACCCTTCCGAAGGATGCGTCATGATCACCACACTCATCGTCGACGACGACTTCCGGGTGTCCCGGATCCACGCGGCGTACGTGGCCGGCGTCGAGGGCTTCCGGGTCATCGGAGAAGCGCACACGCTGCGCGAGGCGCTCACCTCGATCGAGTCGTTGAAGCCGGATCTGGTGCTGCTGGACGTCTACCTGCCCGACGGCAGCGGGCTGGACGTCCTCACCCAGGATCTGCCCGGCGACTATCGGCCGGACTGCATCGTCATCACCGCAGCCCGTGACGTCGCGACGGTGCGTACTGCCATGCAACGCGGCGCCGTGCACTTCCTGGTCAAGCCCTTCCCGGCGGCGGCGCTGCGAGAGCGACTCATCAGCTATCGCGACCTGCACCGGCAGCTCAAGGCGCTCAGCGACGAGCCGGACCAGGCAGAGGTCGACCGCCTGTTCCGTACGCTGCGCGGTCCCGACGAGTTGCCGCCGACTCTCCGCAAGGGCCACTCGGCTCCCACGCTCGAACTTGTGCGATCGGCCGTCCGGCAGTCGCCGGAGCCGATCTCAGCCGCTGACATCGCCGAGCAGGTGGGCATCAGTCGTCCGACGGCCCAGCGCTATCTCGCCTACCTCGCCGAGCACGGGCTCGTACGCCTGGAACTCCGGTACGGAGGTGCCGGTCGGCCGGAGCACCTCTACGCCCCGGTCGCGCCGCGCTGACCGCCGAGACCCGACATCCGGCAGGCCGAAACCCGACATCCGGCAGGCCGAAACCCGGCGTTAGTCAGCCCCTGAACGCCGGCTTCTCCTTCGCGAGGAACGCGCGTACGCCCTCGGCGAAGTCGGGGCCGCCGTACACCTCGCGCAGCAGCGCCTCCTCACCTTCGGGCACCTGCTCGATCGTGCCCGCGCGGAAGGCGAGTTGATCCTTGGTCGTACGCCGGGTGACCCCCGACAGGAGCAGGATCTCCTCGACGAGCGCCGCCACCGAGGCGGTTAGCGCGTCTCCGTCCTCGACCACTTCCGCCAGCGCGCCGAGGCCGTACGCCCGCTGGGCGGTGACCAACCGGGCGGCGAGCAACATCTCGCGGGTGATCGATTCGCCGAAGATCGCGGCGCAGCGGAACAGCACGGGGGCGGAGAGTGCGTTGCCGAGGGTCCTCGCGATCGGGTAGCCGAACTTCGATTTCGCCGTCGCCAACCGGAGGTCGCAGAACGTCGCGATCCCCAGGCCGCCGCCGACGCAGACGCCGTCGACGGCCGCGATCGTGACCTGCGGGAGTGCAGCCAGGGCGTCGAACATCGTCCGGATCTCGGCTTCGTACGAGACCTGGTCCTGTGCCAGGAAGTCGGCAATGTCATTGCCGGCGGCGAACGCCTTGCCTCCGGCACCGCGGAGCACGACCGCCTTCACGGTGGTGTCCTGGGCGGTGGCGAGGAAGAGCTCGCGCATCTCGGTGTACATCGCGCGGGTGAAGGAGTTGAACTTCTCCGGGCGGTTGAAGGTCACCTCGACGACGCCTTCGCGGCGTTCGATCATCAGATCAGTCACGGGTCGAGGCTAGTGGGGCTCAGCGGTTGACGAGCCACCGGGCGAAGAGCGTCCCGTCGTCCTCCGCGAGCGAAGCCAGCGTGAGGCCCACGCTCAGATCCGGACCGGCGGTGATCCGCCCGTACGAACCACCGACGAGCGCGGGCGTGTACGTCACACACAACTCGTCGACCACGCCGGCGGTGAGCAGGTCGGTGAGCAGGTGGGGCCCGCCTTCGACGTGGATGTGCTGGTAGCCGTCCTCGTACATTCCGGTGATGATCGAGCGCGGCTCGCCGGAGACGACCGTGGCCCACGCCAGATCGGCGGGGAACCCGTGCGCGACAACGACGATCGGCGTGGTGACCGGTCCGTAACCCTCGGCCCGGGCCGTGCCACCGCCCACCAGGATCACGTCCGCCGTGTCCCGCAGTCGGTTGAAGAGTTCCTTGTCGGTCGCGTTGTTGATCGTCCCGCTGAGGCCATCCGGCCCGTGCGCCGAGCCGTCGGCGGTCGACACCATCGTCGCGCGCACCCACGGACCGGCGGGCCAGGTGTACGAGGTGTCACCGAGCAGAGTCCTCATGATGCGTACCTGATGACCCACCAGGCCACTCCGGTCGGAGCGTCGTGGTAGTCGACGCTGACCTGCCACGGCTTGCTGGCCAGCGCGTCGGCGAGGTCCGGCGCGGAGCCGACGGTCGCCCAGAGTTCGGTGGCGAGCCTCTGGTCTGTCGAGCGGATCCTTGCGACGTCGGGCCCGGTCAACGCCGTGAACAACGCCTCGTCGAACGGAACCGCTCGTTCGTCGAAAGGCCCGGGAGAGGCCTGCGTACGCCGGGCGGAGCCGTTGATCACGAAGACCCGGTCGGCCCATTCGCGCGCAGCCGTCACCGCGGCGCGCAGTTCCGGGATCGGATCGGTGAGGGACGCGTACCGCTCCTGAAGAGCCAATGTCCCCGGCACGACCGCGATCCTCACCGGTCGACACTAGCCGGTCGTTCAGGAATTGCGTTCGCTGGTTGGACAGGTCGGCTACGGAATCAGCACGTGGCCTGCGGAGTTCAGTGTGAACGTCTGGCTCCAACCGGTCCCCGGTGCGCTTGTCGTGGTGTAGGTGACGGGGACGTAGAGCCTGAGTTGCTGTGCCGGTGCTACCCAGGAGGCGCTACGCCGGAGCGTGATCGACAACGTCTGAGCGACGGTCGGAGCCGTCACCGCACAGGTGAAACTCTTGCCGAGGACCTTGTCGAAGGTGACTGGCGTGGGGGTGATGCCCGCCAGGAAGTCACAGGTGTTGCCGGCATTCGTGGTGCCCCAGGCGTCAACCTGCACGGTCCCGCAAGGATTTGGCACGCCCGGGATGGAGCCGGAGTAGGTATAGGTCCCGTCGTCGTTCAGTGGCCAGAAACTTTGCATCGCGGTGCGTCCGGTCACGTACGTCTGGTACGCGCCGAAGTTTGCGGCCGTGCGCATCGCATCGACTTCCGTGGCCGACGTTGGCGCGGCTCGGTACCACGCCCCGGACGTGAGGCCGCCCGCCGAGACAGTCGCTTGGCCGGGTGCGTTGGCCCAGTTCAGGTGCCAGTAGCCGGACGTCCCTGAAGGCAGAAGTGCCGTGCCCGGAATCGGGAGCGTCACCGTCGTTGCTGACCCGTCGATGTACATCGTGGGGGTTGCCGTCAGCCCCAGAGTGATGGGCACGGACAGCACTACGAAATGCCATGCGGTGGTCGACATGACCGCGGCGGACTTCGCGGTCACAGTGCCCGTCGTTGTGGCCAGACTGAATCCGAGGTGGCCCGAGCTGTCGGTCCAGATGGCGGGGGAGGAGGTCGAACTCGTGGTGGCGTTGTACGACGTGGGGTCGAACGACATGTAGCCGCCCTTGTTGGTGGACTTGAACCACAGTCCGATGCTGTATCCACCGGCGACAGCATTGGGTGAGGTCTGCAGGGCCGCTCCGGAGCCGTAGGAAAACCCTTGGGTGCTGACCGCATTGGTCGTTGCCCATGGATCAGTCGTGTTGAAAATGATCTGGCCGAAATCGGCACGCGCAAGGAGCGGATCAGCGGTGTCAAGGCTGTTGGACAACGCTTGCGCCGGGCAGCTGGACGCGACGGAAAATGTTCCGGTTGTGCTTCGCTGTGCGGCCGTCGCGGTTCCGCCCGGAGTGATCGACGGTCCGGAGTAGGTCTTGGGCAGCCCCGTGGTGAGGAGCGCGGCGCTGTCGTAGATACTTCCGATCGGGCACCTCGCCGTGGGCGTACTCGCACCGGCGGCAATGTTGCAGGTCACAGTCCCGAAGTACCCGGTGTACTTGAATGCCGACGAGATCGTCGCAGACTGGAGCGTGTTGGTGCCGTTGGTGATGCTGCCGGGCCAGTTCGCGTAGGTCAGCGTCGCTCCAATAGTGAGCACGCTGAGCACCGCAAGAGCGCTCACCCAGATGCGCCGCGGCAGCCGAATGACCTGCATGAATGTCCCCCATCACTGCAATTCCGCGGCAAGACACTGCTACGGCACGGGGGAGTCTAGGCGCGATTCACGCCGCGCGTCAGCGACTCAGGACTTGTTCGCCTTGCGTACTCGGCTTGCCACCGACGGACCCTGCGGGTCCGTGGTTGCTTCGCCGTTTCCGGCAAGTCGAACCAAGTCTCCGCTGCGCTACGCTTTGTTCGCCTTGCGCACTCGGCTTGCCACCGATGGACCCTGCGGGTCCGTGGTTGCTTCGCCGTTTCCGACAAGTCGAACCAAGTCTCCGCTTCGCTACGACTTGTTCGACTTCCGCAAACGGCTCGCAACCTTCGCGCGCTCGTTGGCGTCCAGGACGACCTTGCGGATCCGGGTCATCTCCGGGGTGACCTCGACGCACTCGTCGTCGCGGCAGAACTCGAGGCACTGCTCGAGCGACAGGTCGCGCGGCGGGGTGAGCTTCTCGAAGTTGTCCGACGTCGCGGAGCGGATGTTGGTCTGCTGCTTCTCGCGGGTGATGTTGACGTCCATGTCGTCCTGGCGCGAGTTCTCGCCGACGATCATGCCCTCGTACACCTCGGTGCCCGGCTTCACGAACAGGGTGCCGCGCTCCTGGAGCGAGGTCATCGCGTGCGCGGTCACCGCGCCGGAACGGTCGGCGACGAGCGAGCCGTTGTTGCGGGCCCGGATCTCGCCGGCCCACGGGGTGTAGCCCTCCGAGATCGAGGACGACATGCCGGTGCCGCGGGTCTCGGTGAGGAAGTCGGTCCGGAAACCGATCAAGCCGCGGGCGGGGACGACGAACTCCAGGCGGATCCAGCCGGTGCCGTGGTTGGTCATGTTCTCCATGCGGCCCTTACGGGTCGCGAGGAGCTCGGTGATGGCACCGAGGAACTCCTCCGGAGCGTCGATGGTCAGGCGCTCGAGCGGCTCGTGGACCTTGCCGTCGATCTCTTTGGTGACGACCTGCGGCTTGCCGACGGTGAGCTCGTAGCCTTCGCGCCGCATCTGCTCCACGAGGATCGCCAGCGCCAACTCACCACGGCCCTGGACCTCCCACGCGTCCGGACGCTCGGTCGGGAGTACGCGCAGGGACACGTTGCCGATGAGCTCGGAGTTGAGGCGGTCCAGCACCATGCGGGCGGTGACCTTGGAGCCCTTGACCTTGCCGACGAGCGGCGAGGTGTTCGTACCGATGGTCATCGAGATGGCCGGCTCGTCGACGTGGATCAGCGGCAGGGCGATCGGGTTCTCCGGGTCGGCCAGCGTCTCGCCGATCATGATGTCCGGGATGCCCGCGATGGCGACGATGTCGCCGGGACCGGCCAGTTCGCCGGGCACGCGGGTCAGGCCCTCGGTGATCAGCAGTTCGGTGATCTTGACGTTCTTGACCGCGCCGTCGCGGCGCATCCAGGCGACCTGCTGGCCCTTCTTCAACTCGCCCTGCTTGATCCGCAGGAGAGCCAGACGACCGAGGAACGGCGAGGCGTCAAGGTTGGTGACGTGGGCCTGCAGCGGCGCGCCCTCGTCGTACGACGGGGCCGGGATGGTGTCCAGGATCGTCTGGAACAGCGGCTCCAGGTTGGAGCCCTCCGGGAGGGTGCCGTTCTCGGGCTTCACCAGCGACGCGATGCCGGCCTTGCCCGAGGCGTAGATGACCGGGAAGTCGAGAGCATCGTGGGAGTGCGAGTCGTCGAGGAGGTCCATGAAGAGTTCGTACGTCTCGTCGACGACCTCGTCGATGCGGGAGTCGTGGCGGTCGGTCTTGTTGACCACCAGGACGACCGGCATGTCGGCGTTGAGGGCCTTGCGCAGGACGAATCGGGTCTGCGGGAGCGGGCCCTCGGAGGCGTCGACCAGGAGCACGATGCCGTCGACCATCGACAGGCCGCGCTCGACCTCGCCACCGAAGTCGGCGTGGCCGGGGGTGTCGATGATGTTGATGGTCATGCCGCCCTCGGGGGCGTACGCACCGTTGTAATGGATCGCGGTGTTCTTCGCGAGGATCGTGATGCCCTTCTCGCGCTCCAGGTCACCGGAGTCCATGACCCGGTCGGTCGCCGACTCGAGGTCGTGGGCGCTGAAGGCGCCGCCCTGACGGAGCATGGCGTCGACGAGGGTGGTCTTGCCGTGGTCGACGTGCGCCACGATGGCGACGTTGCGCAGGTTCGCGAACTTGGTCATGGGGTTGGCCCTTTCCGGGTCAGAAGCAGAGATCAGGCAAGTGCGCGGTCGAGGGCGGCCTCGACGTGCACGGAGATGACGTCGATGACGGGGACATCCACGTCATCGGGGCGTACGAGCAGCGAGAGCTCGGTCGCGCCGAGGAGGATCGCGTCGACGCCTGAGTCCCAGATCTCGTCGATGATGGTGAGTACGCGCTTGCGCGAGCCCGGCTTGACCGTACGGAAGACGAGCTCCTCGTAGATGATCCGGTCGAGCGAGTCGACATGGATCTCGTCGGGGAGGTTGACGTCCAGGCCCCGGTCGGACAGCAGCTCGGCGAAGAAGTTGTTCTCCAGGGTGAACTTGGTGCCGAGCAGGCCCACGGTCGAGTAGCCCGCAGCCTTGCAGGCGTCCTCGATGGCGCCGGCGATGCCGATCAGCGGCACGTTCACGGACGCGGCGACGGCGTCGAAGACGTGGTGGAAGGACAGCGTGCAGAGCAGGATGAAGTCGGCTCCTGCGCGCTCGACGCTCTGGGCGGCCTCCGACAGGATGGCGCCGATGCGGTCCCAGTCGCCCTGCTCTTGCAGGTCGTTGAGTTCGCCGAGGTCGACCGAATTCATCACGATCTTGGCGGAGTGAAGACCGCCCAGTCGTGCCTGGATGCCCTTGTTCAGTCCCTCGTAGTACGCAGCACTGGATTCCCAGCTCATGCCACCGATGAGGCCGATCGTCTTCACGGGCCGAGTGTCCCATTCCGCGACGGTCGCGCCCCAATCGGCGGCGCCCCGGTTGAGCGTGCTAGGAGCGTCGATCGACCTTGTGCGCGGCCGCCTGCGCACGGGGTTTGATCACGAGTCGGTCAATGTTCACGTGGGCTGGTCGGGTCACCATCCACGAGATCGCATCGGCGATGTCCTCGGCGACCAGCGGTTCGGCCACCCCGGCGTACGCGGCGTCAGCCCGAGCCTGGTCCCCTCCGAACCGGGTCAGTGAGAACTCCTCGGTGTGTACCATGCCCGGATCGATCTCCATCACCCGCACGGGCTGGTCGAAGACCTCGAGCCGCAGCGCCTCCATGACCGCTCGTACGCCGAACTTGGCGGCGTTGTAGCCCGCGCCGCCCTCGTAAGCCACCAGGCCGGCGGTCGAGCCGACCGTCACGATCGCTCCGGCCCCGGAGGCAATCAGCGCGGGCAGCACGGCACGGGTCACCTGCATGACTCCGAGCACGTTCACGTCGTACATCCGACGCCACTCGTCGGTGTCCGCGGCGGCAACCGGGCTCAGCCCGTACGCGCCGCCGGCGTTGTTGACCAGGACATCGAGGTGCGGTCCGACGGCCTCTGCCAGCGCGGCGACGGATGCTGCGTCCGTCACGTCGGTGGTGATGGAGATCCCACCGATCTCAGCCGCCAGGGCCTCGATCCGGTCGGTGCGCCGCGCCGCGAGAATCACGCGGTAGCCGTCGTCGGCCAGACGCCGTGCGGTGGCGGCTCCGATGCCGCTGGAGGCCCCCGTGACAACGGCGGTCTTCTGGTTGCGGTCGTCGTTCAACACACCTCCACAGTAGCCATCGACAGGCTCCGGGAATGATGTGCACCTGGTTGCCGTTGCAGCCAAGGACGCAACGGTCGAGATGAGGAGGTCTGCGTGCAGCGTGTCGCGATGGTGAGCATGCACACGTCACCGCTGGACCAGCCCGGGACCGGTGACGCCGGCGGCCTCAACGTGTACGTCCTCGAGCTCTCCCGACGGCTGGCGGATGCGGGCATCGAGGTCGATCTCTTCACCCGACGGACGTCACCGTCGGCGCCTTCCTCGGTCGACTACGCCGACGGCATCACCATCCGGCACCTCGAGGCGGGTCCCGTCCGCCCGGTTGCCAAGGAGGCGCTCGCAGAACTGGTGCCCGCCTTCGCCGCTGCGCTCGCACAGACCGATGACCGCGCGTACGACTTGATCCACTCCCACTACTGGCTCTCGGGCCGCGCCAGCCTGATGGCGTCGCGACGCTGGGACGCGCCGCTGGTGCACTCGATGCACACCACCGCCCGGATGAAGAACCTCACGCTGGCCGTCGGCGACCGGGCCGAGCCGCGCTCGCGCGTCCTCGGTGAGGAGTTCATCGCAGCGAACGCCGACCTGCTGATCGCCAACACCGATGCTGAGGCGAGCCACCTGATCAGCGCGTACGGCGCTGACTCGGATCGTGTGACCGTGGTGCACCCCGGCGTGAACCTGTCGACCTTCCGCCCGGATGTGACCGCGCGTGCGGCACTCGGTCTCAACGCAGATGCGATCGTGCTGGCGTTCGTCGGTCGTCTGCAGCCGTTGAAGGCCCCCGATGTACTCCTGCGGGCAGTGGCCGTGATGCTGGCCCGCAACCCCTCCTTGCGACCGCGACTGGTGGTGCCGATCATCGGTGGACCGTCCGGCGCCGGCCCCGACGTCTCGCTGCCGGGGCTGGTCCGCGAGTTGGGCATCGGCGATGTTGTACGCCTGCTGCCACCGCTCGCCCATGCCGAACTCGCGCGCTGGTACGCCGCATCCACGTTGGTGGCCGTGCCGTCCTACAGCGAGACGTTCGGACTGGTGGCACTGGAAGCCCAGGCCGCCGGCACGCCTGTGGTCGCGGCCGCCGTCGGGGGACTGCGTACGGCCGTGCGTGAGGGGATCTCCGGGCTTCTCGTCGACGGGCACTCGGCCGAGGCCTGGGCCAGCGCCCTCACCCGGGGGATCGCTCAGCGCGAGCGGCTCGCGGTCGGTACTCGGCCCCACGCGGCGGCCTTCTCCTGGGAGGCGACTGCGGCGAGGATGATCGGTGCGTACGAATGTGTCACCAGCGCGAGCCTGATCGACGAGGAGATGACCGCATGATCGAGGTCGTCCGGGCGTGGCTTTCCACGAATGAGATCGAAGCCACCGAGGAGCAACTGGAGACGGGCGAGGTCAAGATTTCCTTCACGCTGCCGGGGACCAAGAAGTTGCAGACTCCGGTGCGCCTCGATCTGGGCCGCCACGCACTCGGCATCCACGCTTTCGTCTGTCGTCGGCCCGACGAGAACTTCGAGGCGGTGTATCGCTTCCTCCTCGAGCAGAACATGCGCCTCTTCGGGGTTGCGTACGGGCTCGACAGCGACGGCGACATCTACCTCGACGCGCGACTGCCGCTGAGTGCCGTCAACGCCGACGACCTCGACCGCCTGCTCGGCTCGGTGCTGACGTACGCCGACGAGGCCTTCAACGTGCTGCTGGAACTGGGCTTCTCGACGTCGATCCGCAAGGAATGGGCCTGGCGCGAGGCGCGCGGCGAATCAACCGCCAATCTCGAGGCCTTCCGCCACCTGCGCGGCTAACGCCGAAACCCGGCATCCGTCACCCCGAAACCCGACATCCGTCACTTCCGGCGAGCGATGACCACGCCGGTCAGCGTGACCGCGCCACCCACGTACGCCAGGGCCGGCGGTGCCTCGCCGAGGAAGACGAGTCCGAGCACGATCGTGATCGGCGGGATCAGGTAGGTCAGGATGCCGGCCTGGGTGGCACTCATCTGGCTCAGCGCGTAGCCGTACGTCGTGTAGGCGATCGCGGTCGGGAACACGCCCAGGAAGACCAGCCACAGGATCGATGACCCCGACGCGTGGCGTACGTCCCCGACGAACTGACCCACGAACGGCAGACAGATCACGGCGCCGACGGTCACGGTCATCCAGGTCAGCGGCAGTGCCTTCAGGCCGGCGAGCAGACTCTTCTGCACGATCATCGCCACGGAGGCGGCGATCGCGCTGATCAGGCACAGCCCGGCGCCGAGGAGGCGCTGGTCGCCGCCACCACTGCCGGAGAAGGCGATCAGGGCACCACCGGCCATCGCCAGTCCGAGGCCGACCGCGATCGTGCGGGTCATCGGCTCCTTGAGGAACACCGCCGCCAGACCGGCTACGAACACCGGTGCGCACAGGATCAGCATCGAGGCGGTGCCGGCGTCGACGTGATGTTCACCGGCGTTGAGAGCCACGTGATACGTGGCGTACCAGAGTGCCCCGACGATCACGATGCCCAGCCACTGCCGCGGGGTGGCCTTCGGCAGTCCACCGCGACCAGCGATGACACCCAGGCAGATGGCACCGAGGCCGAGTCGACCGAAGGCCAGCGAGCCCGGCGCGAATGTCCCGGCGAGGTGTCGGATCGCGACGAACGCGGACGCCCAGAGGACCACGGTGATGCCTGCCGCGACGAGTGGTGCGCCCAGAGGTGAGGAAATCCGGGCCGAAAGGTGAGGACGTACGTCGGGCGGTGTCGTGGAGGGCTGCATCAACAGCACACTCTCACCTTTCGGCCCGGATTTCCTCACCTCTCGGCGTGGTCAGAGGTCGAGCTTGTAACCGAGGCCGCGGACCGTGACGAGGAACTTCGGCTCCGACGGGTCGGGCTCGAGCTTGGCACGCAGCCGCTTCACGTGGACGTCGAGCGTCTTGGTGTCGCCGACGTAGTCGGATCCCCAGACGCGGTCGATCAACTGTCCACGGGTGAGTACGCGACCCGGGTTGCGCAGGAACATCTCGAGGAGTTCGAACTCCTTGAGCGGCAGCCGCTGCTCGGAGCCGTTCACGGTGACGACGTGGCGCTCGACGTCCATCCGGACGGGCCCGGCTTCCAGCGTCGCGGGGGAGAGGTCGGTCTCCTGGCCACGGCGGAGAACGGCGCGGATCCGGGCGACGAGTTCGCGCGGCGAGTACGGCTTGGTGACGTAGTCGTCGGCGCCGAGTTCGAGACCGACGACCTTGTCGACCTCGTCGTCCTTGGCGCTGACCATGATCACCGGCACCGTCGACACCTGGCGGATCTGCCGGCAGACCTCGGTCCCGGGGATCCCGGGCAGCATCACGTCCAGCAGCACGATGTCGGCGCCGTTGCGGTCGAACTCCTTCAACGCATCCGCGCCGTTGTCGGCGACGGCCACCTCGTACCCCTCCTTGCGGAGCATGTACGACAGCGCCTCGCTGTAACTCTCTTCGTCCTCAACGACAAGTACTCGCGTCATGAGCGGTCCTCTCTGCTCACGCCACTCAGTTCGGGCGCAAGGGGTTCGTGGTCAGCCTCATCAGCGGTGGGGGCCGCGATGTGTTGCGGAAGGATCAGGGTGAAGGTGGATCCGCGTCCGGGCGAGGACCACACCTTGACGTCACCGCCGTGGGTGGCGGCGACGTGCTTCACGATCGAGAGGCCGAGGCCCGTGCCGCCGGTCGAACGGTGGCGTGCCGGGTCGACCCGGTAGAAGCGCTCGAAGATGCGGTCGATCTCCGCCGGAGCGATGCCGATGCCCTGGTCGATCACGGAGATCTCGACGTTGTCGTCGCTGGCCCGGGCAGCGATCGTCACGCTCAGGCCGACATCGGAGTACGCGACGGCGTTGCTGACCAGGTTGGTGACGGCTGCCAGCACCTGCTCCTCGGCGCCGAAGACCTTGAGTCCGTTGGTGCCACCGACCCGGATCGAGATGCCCTTCCGAGCAGCGTCCACCGAGGTGGTGTCCGCGGCGCTCGCGATGATCTGGTCCACGTCCACGACCTCGGGCGATTCGAGGGGCTCGTCGCCCTGGAGCCGGGACAGCTCGATGATCTGCAGGACCAGTGCCGTCAACCGATCGGACTCGGTGAGCATCCGGTGGCTGAAGCGGCGGACTGCTTCGGGGTCGTCGGCTGCCTCGGAGACCGCGTCCGCCAGGACCCGGATCGCGCCGACCGGCGTCTTGAGTTCGTGGGAGACGTTGGCGACGAAGTCGCGGCGGACGGCTTCGATCCGGCGCTCGCGCGTACGGTCCTCGACCAGCACCAGCACCAGACGACTGCCGATGGGGGCGATGCGGGCGGTGACGTGGCGGGGCGTCGCGTTCGTACGCGCGATCAGCACCTCTGTCTCGCGGATCTGACCGTCGCGGCGTACCTGTCGGACCAGATCGAGGAGCTCGACCGACAGCAGGGACGTGCCGCGCACAAGGCCGAGCGCGTACGCGGGCGCGGAGGCTTTGAGGACCGAGTCGTCCTGGTCCACGATCACCGCGCTCGAACGCAGCACGGACAGCACGGTCGCCACCTCGGGCGGGACGTCCGGAGTCGGTGCCGGGGGGAGGGCCTGCTGCTGACGGTCGGTCACGTGCCACGCATAGACGGCAACCGCAGCGACGACGGCGCCCAGAACGGCGGCAAGGAACGCCTGCGTCGTCGGGCTCACAGGTTCAGCCTATGTCCATCATTCACCCGAGTTTTGCCATCTGGTCCCCTGACGAGGTCCTGTTCACGAACGGTTCATGCAGTTGTCGGCTGAAATCCGCCGTCCACGCTAAGGTCGGTTGCCGTGACGTACGTCTTCCAGTCACAGATCGATTCTGTGCTCACCGACCTCGCAGGGGTGTGTCGGGAGGTCGAGACGTTGGTTCGCGACGCCACCGAGGCACTGCTGACAGCGCGTGCCGACATCGCGGAGCGGGTGATCGACGCTGACGGCGGCATCGACGCCGCTCGCCAGAACGTCGAGGACGCCGCCCTGGAGATCCTGTCCCTGCAGGCGCCGGTGGCGACCAACCTGCGCATCATCGTGGCCGCACTGGCCATCGTCACCGACCTCGACCGCATGGGTGACCTCGCGGTCCACGTCGCCAAGATCGCGCGACTGCGTACGCCCGTGGTGGCGGTTCCGGACGTTGTCCGGCCGATCATCGAGCAGATGGCGGAGGTCGCGGAGAAGATGGTCGCGCTGACCGCCCGGGTCATCGATGACCGTGACCTTGCCCTGGCGGAGGATCTCCGTGAGCACGACGACGTCATGGACGAACTGCGGCGCGAGACGTTCCAACGCGTGTTGGCCGGCGAGTGGTCCGGCGGTGTCGAAGCTGCCGTCGACATGGCGCTCCTGAGCCGCTACTACGAGCGCATCGCCGACCACGCCGTCGCGGTGGCCGATCGCGTGCACTTCATCGTCACCGGCGAGAACCCCGCCTGATCCGCTGCGCCACCGGCGGCTGGCAGGAGTACGGTCGAGGTATGGGTGCCCTCTTCTTTGCGTTTGTGCCGATCCTGATCCTGATGGCGCTCCCGCTCGTCATCCCCGTGGTCGGAGTGTGGATCGGGGCACTGATGGATCGCCTGTCGCCGACTCCGCACAGTCCGGCGGAGGACGCGGTCCTCGCCGCACAGGTACGGACCGCTGAGTTTCGCGCGGAGTTGGAGCGCGAGCAGGCGGCGAACGCCAAGCCTGCTGCCTGACTCACGTCAGGGCCTCGCTCACTTCCCCGGCTCGCCCTACGGGCGGCGGGTCGTTCGCTCGGCATGAACGCTCACGCACGCGTGGCGTTCAGCCTCGCTCACTTCCCCTGATTGGCCACGGCCGCGGCGGCGGCTGCCGCAGCTTCGGGGTCGAGGTACTCCCCACCGGCGACGGTCGGCCGGAAGTCGTCGTCGAGCCGGTAGACCAGGGGCTGCGCGGTGGGGATGTTCAGGGCGGCGATGTCCGCGTCCGAGATCCCGTCGAGGTGCTTGACCAGCGCCCGCAGGCTGTTGCCGTGTGCCGTCACCAGCACTGTCTTGCCGGCACGCAGGTCCGGCACGATCGCGCCCTCCCAGTACGGGATGAGTCGATCCACGACGTCCTTGAGGCATTCGGTCTTCGGGACCTCGATGCCCGCGTAGCGCGGGTCTCCGACCTGGGAGAACTCCGAGTCGTCAGCCAGCGGCGGCGGCGGGACGTCGTACGAACGGCGCCAGAGGTTGAACTGCTCCTCGCCGAAGGTCTGCAGGGTGTCCTTCTTGTTGCGTCCCTGCAGGGCGCCGTAGTGGCGCTCGTTGAGGCGCCAGTCGCGTCGCACCGGGATCCAGTGCCGGTCGGCGGTGCCGAGCGCGATGTGCGCGGTGTTGATCGCGCGTCGCAGGAGCGAGGTGTGCAGGACATCTGGGAGGACACCGGCCTCGAGGATGAGCTTGCCGCCGTTGACGGCTTCGTCCCGACCCTTCTCAGTGAGGTCGACATCGACCCAGCCGGTGGACAGGTTGAGCGCGTTCCACTCGCTCTCGCCGTGGCGGAGCAGGACGAGGGTGGCGCCCATCAGTGCTTGCTGGCCGACGCGGTCGGCTTGGCAGCCGACGAGACCGTCACCGTGGCGGTCGCCTCGGGCGAGGCGCCCTGGCTGTCACGCAGGGTCGGGGTCGCGCACTCGTACGTGCCCGGCGTCGCGGTCTCGGTCAGCGCAGGGAGCGAGTCGATGCCGGCGACGTAGTTCGTGTACGCGGTGACAAGCTTCGGGTTCGCCGGAGCCACGGCGAACTGGTAGACGCCGCACGCCTTGACGACCGGGACCTCGAGGGTCACGGTCTGGCCCTTGGCCAGGGTCAGACGGACAGGGATGACCTCGCCCGGGGTGAAGGAACCCGTCACGGGGATCCCGCCGAACGCCGGGTCGCTCATGTTGAGGGTGCCGGCGGCGCCCACGCCGCTGGTCCGGAGCAGGACCGGGGCAGTGATCTTCGCCGAGACGGCGTCGCTCTTGTTGGTGATGTTGGGGTTGCCGGCGTCGATCGCGAGGCCGGTCAGGCCGAGGTCGGCGATCGTCGTGTCGGACACGGTGGCGCCGTTGGTCTGCGGGGCAACCGCCAGGTTCGCGGTGAACACGCCTGCAGTCGCCGGACCGCTTCCGCTCGCCGGCGGAGTCGCCACGATGACCGCGCCGTTGACACGCAGCTGGCCGTCGCTGGAGGTGCCGTAGCCGCCATTGGCGATCACGTTGGGCTTGGCGGTCGCATAGCCCGAGCCGGAGCAGGCCGTGAGCGCGACGAGGCCGACCGCGGCGAGCGCGGCCGCAATGGCGGGACGGAAGGATGCAGCAGTCAGCACGGCGACACTCTAGCGAGCCGGACGCTGTTCGCGCCCCCCGGCCGTCCGATCAGCGACTGAATCCGTGGGTGTGGGCCACGTACGCCACCGCGACCCCGATTCCTGCCAGATAGAAGATCACCATCGCCATGGTCTGGGTCGCGCCGAACTTCCGCCCCAGTTGCAACGGCAGGTACGTCCAGCCGTCGGCGGCGTCGGCGACCAGCCCCCACAGGGCGACTGCGATGTGGATGCCGATCCCGGTGAGTGCGAAGCAGCCGACCATCTCCCACTGCGGCGGTCGACCGGCCGCGTGCCGGCCCGCGCCGGAGAAGGAGAGATAGAACGACAGGAGCGCGTACGAACACACCCACGAGACGACACTGAACGGGCCGGTGCGAAGCACCACGTTGCCGGTCATGGCGACCAGGACGCTGCCGATGTAGAACAGTCCGGCCTTGGTGCCGACCGCGGTGGCGAGCGGGATCAGCCCGATGCCGCCGATGGACAACAGGATCCACAGCTCTCGCGCCGTGAGCGGCCCGGTGACCAACGGCTTCCCGGTGCGCTCATGACGGGCGTCATCGCGTTCGTCGGTGAGGTCGTTGTGCCACCCGATCAGGAGCTGCCCGAGCAGCACGGTCGCGAAGATCCAGCCGACCTGGCTGAGGGGCCGATGGATCAGGTGCGCCGTCGCAGCGAGAGCGATCGCGGTCAGCAATCCCAGCCGCACATGTCCGGCCTGCAGGACCTGCAGGAATGCGCCGCCCGCGGGTGCTCGCTCATTCGTGCTCATGGCTGCATTCAATCGCGTACGAGCCGAATCGGTCGGACCGCCCGGACGGATCGCAGGTAACAGGCAGGTTTCCAGCGACTCACGTGATGTCCGTCACCCTGAGCCGGAGCATGAATCCGTTGCGCTGTCAAGCCCGTATTAGGCCTCTGACCTGCATAAACGCGGTTCGGAGGGCTGAATTTCCGTGTTAAACTTGAGCCTCAAGCAACAAAGGGGAACCTGACACATGAGCTTCACCGTCGGCGAGACCGTCGTCTACCCGAACCATGGCGCCGCAGTCATCGAGGCAGTCGAGATGCGCACGATCAAGGGGGAGGAGCGACAGTATCTGGTTCTCCGGATCGTCGCCCAGCAGGACCTCGTCGTCCGCGTCCCGGCGTGCAACCTCGACCTCGTCGGCGTACGCGACGTCGTCGACCAGGCTGGCCTGGACAAGGTGTTCTCGATCCTGCGCGCCGACCACGTCGAGGAGCCGACCAACTGGTCGCGTCGCTACAAGGCAAACCTCGAGAAGTTGCACAGCGGTGACGTCAACAAGGTCTCCGAGGTCGTCCGCGACCTGTGGCGTCGTGAGCGCGACCGCGGCCTGTCCGCCGGTGAGAAGCGCATGCTCGCGAAGGCCCGCCAGATTCTCGTCTCCGAATTGGCTCTCGCCGAGAAGACGAACGAGGACAAGGCCGAGGCTCTGCTGGACGAAGTGCTGGCCTCCTGACCTGATCTCCTCGAAAGTGGCGCTGCCTTCGGGCGGCGCCACTTTCGTTTTTGTCGGCGGTGTCTCCTACGGTCGAGGGCATGGACATGGCTCTCGGGACCGTCGTTGAGGTCGACCGTGGCTCGTTGCCGTTCGCACTGATCCACGGCGAGGCGCTTGTCGCGGCTGCCGTCTGGGCGCTCGGCGAAGCCGAGGTGCTCCCGGTGGACCTTCCGGTGACGTGGGACGCCATCGCGGAGGCCGAGGAGGCGTACGTGCTCCACGATGCCCTGTGTCCGATGACCCCGCCGGCGTTCATCGCCGAGTGTGTGGAGACCGCTCTGGCCCGTGATGCGGTCGTGATCGCCGTACGTCCGGTCACCGACACCGTGAAGCGCCTTGACGGCGACGTGGTCGTCGAGACCGTCGATCGCGACGGACTCGTGGAAGTGGTCTCGCCGATCGTCCTGCCGGCAGCCGTCGTCTCGACGCTCGCGCAGGCACCGATCACCGACTTCGCCCAGCTGGCGGCAGACCTTGCGAAGACCTACCCGATCGTGACCCTGACGGCGCCGGCGAGTGCCGCGCGGGTGCGATCGCTCGAGGACGTACGCCACCTCGAGGCGCTCACGACCCCCTGATCAGGCGCTCCGCGGCGCGTACGTCCTCGGGCCAGGTGATCTTGAAGTTGTGCGAGGTGCCGGGCACGGCACGTACGACCACGTCATCGGCGAGGGCTGCGGCGGTGTCCGTTGCGGTGTTGCCGCCACGGTCGTACGCGGCCAGCAACGCGGTCGCACGGAACGCCTGCGGGGTCTGGACGCCGACGAGCGTTCCCTCGACGGGCTTGAGGTCGGTCGTGAGGACCGACGACAGCGGGACTCCAGGGATCGCGCCGCCGTGCGTACGCGCGGTCGAGATGACCGCCTGATAGAGCTCGACGGACGCGAACGGCCTGGCGCCGTCGTGAATGGCGATCACGTCGACCTCACCGGAAGTGACCCGTGGTCGCAGGACGTCGAGGGCTGCGCGTTCGCTGTCCTGCCGTTCCTCGCCGCCGGCGATCAGCAAGACCTCGCGGTCACCGATCACCGGTGTGACGGCTTCGGCGATCGCACCCTCCTCGCCGGGCCGCGCGACCAGCACCACCGCGGCGACGTCGGGGACCTGCAGTGCGGTGATGACGCTGTGCGCGATCACCGGGTGAGAGCCGAGATCGAGGAGGATCTTGTTGACCTCTGCACCCACTCGCGAGCCCGAACCCGCAGCGAGGATGACGATCGCGGCCTTCGACATGGCTGTGAGGTTAGTTGGTTCGAGTTTTCCTTGCCGTTACACGAGGAAACGCATCCCGAACACTGCCGCCCTAGCGTCGGGCGCGATGGCGCACGAGCGTCAGGTTGGGAGAACAGGGTGTCCGCTGACGCATGGCATCTCGTGTGCCCGCTGGAGGCTCTGGAACCCGAGCGCGGTGTCACTGCCCTGATCCACGGCCAGGGGATCGCGATCTTCCGCCTCGCCGACGACCAGGTGTACGCCCTGGGCAACCACGATCCGTACTCCCGAGCCTCCGCGATCGCTCGCGGGATCGTGGGCTACCGCGCCGACGTCCCGTTCGTGGCCTCGCCGTCGCATCGGCACCCGTTCGACCTCCGGACCGGTCGGTGCCTCGATGATCCATCGGTCCGAGTGCCTGCGTACGAGACCAAGGTCGTCGACGGCCAGGTGTACGTCGGTGCGCGGAAGGTCAAGGTCGGCGCGCGTTAGCGCGAGTGGACCAGAGCGACCGCAGTCGCGGCGACGCCTTCGCCCCGGCCGGTGAGGCCAAGACCGTCAGTGGTGGTCGCCGACACGCTCACCGGGGCACCGACGGCCGCTGACAGCGCGGCTTCGGCCTCCGCTCGACGGGGCCCGATCTTCGGACGGTTGCCGATCACCTGGATCGCCACGTTCCCGATCTCGTAGCCGGCAACCCGTACCCGGCGTGCCGTCTCGGCGAGGAGCGTGGCCCCCGATGCGCCTGCCCACTCGGGTTCGGCGGTTCCGAAGTTGGAGCCGAGGTCCCCCAGGCCGCATGCGCTGAGCAACGCATCGCAGGCCGCGTGCGCCGCCACATCGCCGTCGGAGTGACCGGCGAGGCCAGCGGTCTCACCGGGCCACGCAAGGCCTGCAAGGTGCATCGGTACGCCGTCCTCGAGCCGATGGACATCGGTACCAGTGCCGACGCGGATGTTGATGCTCACGCAAGTCATTGTGCTGGATGCACACTGGTTGCGTGCAGAGCACCAACTCGCGCGGTGTGCCCGCCGTGCCATGGGCCGTTCGCGGTGTCGCGACCGGTGGACTCGGGCTCGCGGTCAGTTGGGTGGCGGCCAACCTCATCGAGGCCAGCGCGAACCCGGTGGTGGCGGTGGCGACCGAGGTGATCGACCTGATCCCGGGATCGTGGGCGCGCTTCGGCGAGAAGACCTTCGGCACCAATGACAAGGACATCCTCGTCACCACGGTCCTGGCCGTCCTGATGCTCTGTTTCGCCGCCATCGGCCTGGTCGGCAGGACCCGGGCCCGGCGAGCGTACGTGGGCTTCATCGTCCTCGCCGCGATCGCGGCGGCAGCGATCATGGCGAAACCTGCGCCCGGGCTCGCCCTGGTCGCCCTGTCTGCCGGCCTCGCGACGATGGTGATCGTCTGGACCTGGCTGACGGACGAGACCGCCGATCTCGAAGGTCGCCGCGGGCTCCTGCGACTTGGCGTCGTCGGGGGAGTGGCAGTGGTCCTGGCCACCCTTGCACCGAGCTTCGGCCGCAAGCGTCGTGCCGTCGAGGCGGCCCGCGGTCGGCTCACACTCCCGGGTGTGACGCCGCCGGTGGTGCCCAGCGGAGCCGATCTGGGGCTTGCGCAGCCCTGGATGACGCCTGCATCAGAGTTCTACAAGATCGACACCACGATCACCTCGCCTGCGGTCGATCCGGGGTCGTGGACGCTGCGTATCCACGGGATGGTCGATCGCGAGCTGACCTTGACCTTCGAGGACCTGCTGGCGCGGCAGCGTACTCAGGCGTGGGTGACACTGTGTTGCGTCTCCAACCCGGTCGGAGGACCACTGATCGGCAATGCCTGGTGGAGCGGCGTACGCATCGCACCCCTGCTCGCCGAAGCCGGTGTCCGGGCGGGGGCCGACGCGGTGCTCCAGACCTCGGCCGACGGCTGGACCTGCGGGACGCCGCTGTCAGTGCTGACCGATGACCGCAATGCGATGCTCGCGGTCGCCATGAACGGCAAGCCGCTGCCGATCGACCACGGCTTCCCGGTCCGTACGGTCGTGCCGGGGCTCTACGGCTACGTCTCGGCCACGAAATGGGTGGTCGACCTCGAAGTCACGACCATGGACCGGGCGGTCGGGTACTGGATCCCGCTCGGATGGTCGGCCAACGGGCCGGTCAAGTTGATGAGCAGGATCGACCGGCCCTCCGGCGGATCGATCCCCGCGGGCGACTTCACCTTTGCGGGCATCGCGTGGGAGCAGCACACGGGGATCGAAGCGGTCGAGGTCGCGCTCGACGGCGGAGTCTGGACCCCGGCGACCCTGGCGCGTACGCCCGGCGTCGACACCTGGGTGCAATGGTCGGCCACCCTGCCGGTCGCGGCGGGGAACCATCAACTGTCGGTCCGGGCGACGGATCGCAACGGCAACGTCCAGACCGCCGTCCAGCGCGATGTGGTCCCCGATGGTGCGACCGGCTGGGACACCGTCCAGTTCCGGGCCGGTTGACCGGGCGCTGAGAATCCTTGTCTGGGCCGTCGCCTCTCTAGACTCGGCGAGTGGCACTGCGGCTCTATGACTCAGCGACCGGCGCGGTACGGGACTTCGTCCCGCTCGTGCCCGGTCAGGCGTCCCTGTACGTCTGCGGTCTGACGGTCCAGTCGGAGCCGCACGTGGGGCACGTTCGCAGCGGTGTGAACTTCGATGTCCTGCAGCGGTGGCTGCGGTGGCGCGGCTACCGCACCACGTTCATCCGCAACGTCACCGACATCGACGACAAGATCCTGGCGAAGAGCGCCGACCAGGGCCGTCCTTGGTACAACCTTGCGTACGACATGCACACGCAGTTGACCAAGGCGTACGCGTCGCTCAACGTGGCGCCGCCGACGTACGAGCCGCTCGCGACCGGGCACGTCCCGGAGATGATCGAGCTGATCGAGGACTTGATCGAGCGGGGCCACGCGTACGCGGCTGCCGGCGATGTGTACTTCGACGTCCGTTCCTGGGCGGCGTACGGATCGCTGACGCACCAGGGCATCGACGAGATGGAAGCGGCGGCGGACGCTGACCCGCGTGGCAAGCGCGACCCGCGCGACTTCGCCCTCTGGAAGGGCGCCAAGGAGACGGAGCCGGACACCGCGACCTGGCCCTCGCCGTGGGGCCGAGGTCGTCCCGGTTGGCACATCGAGTGCTCGGCGATGGCCGGCAAATACCTGGGTCCGGCGTTCGACATCCATGGTGGCGGACTCGACCTGCGCTTCCCGCACCACGAGAACGAGATGGCACAGGCACAGGCTGCCGGTCGGCCGTTCGCCGCGTACTGGATGCACAACGCCTGGATCACGACGGCAGGCGAGAAGATGTCGAAGTCGCTGGGCAATTCGCTGACGATCCCGTCCGTGCTGCAGAGCTTCCGTGGGATCGACCTGCGCTACTACCTCGTGAGCGCCCACTACCGCTCGCATGTCGAGTTCTCCTTCGAGGCACTCACGGAGGCAGCTGTCGGCTTCGCCCGCATCGAAGGCTTCCTGGAGCGTACTGCTGACCTCGTCGGTCCGGTCGGGGACGGGATGCCGGTCGGGTACGGAGCTCCGCAAGCGTTCCAGGACGCGATGGACGACGACCTGAGTACGCCCGCCGCCATCGCCGTGATCCACGAGACGGTCCGCGAGGGCAACCGGTTGTTCGCCGAGGGCGATACCGACGGGGCCTGCCGTGCCCGGGCGCAGGTGGACCTGATGCTGTGGGCGCTGGGCCTGGATCCTGCCGATCCGGCGTGGGGCCCGAAGGGCGGGTCGGACGAGAAGCTGACGGCTGCTGTCGACGTACTCGTGGCAGGCCTGCTTGCGTCGCGGGCGGCTGCACGCGAGGCGAAGGACTGGGCCGCCGCGGACGCGATCCGCGACCAGCTGAAGGCTGCCGGGATCGAGATCACTGATGGGCCCTCTGGGCCGGAATGGACCGTGGCTTAATGGCCGGAAACTCCCAGCGCCGCGGCGCGATCGCGAAGAGCAAGAAGGGCGCTCAGGTCGGTTCGGGTGGACAGCGTCGCAAGGGCCTCGAGGGTCGCGGCGCAACCCCGAAGGCTGAGGACCGCGAGTACCACAAGGCTCACAAGAACAAGCAGCTCGCTGCGAAGTCGGCTGCCAAGCGGCCCGTACGCCGGAAGCCGACCTCCGACTCCGAGTGGATCATCGGCCGCAACGCGGTCGTCGAGGCCCTCCGCGAAGGCGTACCGGTGTCGGCGGTCTATGTCGCCGAAGGTGCGGAGCGCGATGGTCGTCTGCGCGAGGCGTTCGGCCTGTGCGCCGACATGGGTGTGTCGCTGCTCGAGGTGACCAAGCCTGAGCTGGACCGCCTGTCGGGCTTCGGTGGGCACCAGGGTCTTGCGGCCAAGGTGCCGCCATATGAGTACGCCCACCCCGGCGATCTGCTCGACCGTGCCGCCGAGGCCAAGGAAGACGCACTCATCGTCGTCATCGACCACGTCACGGACCCGCGCAATCTCGGCGCGATCATCCGCTCGGCGGCGGCTTTCGGTGCCCACGGTGTCGTGATCGCCGAGCGTCGTGCGGCGTCGATGACAGGTGCGGCGTGGAAGACCTCCGCCGGTGCTGCTGCCCGTATCCCGGTGGCTCAGGCGGTCAACCTGACCCGGACGCTGCAGGCGTACCAGGAGGCCGGCTGCACCGTGATCGGTCTGGACATGGACGGCGATGTGTCATTGCCCGAGATGGACGGCTCCGGTCCGCTGGTGATCGTCGTCGGCGCCGAGGGCGGCGGCCTGTCGCGGCTCGTACGCCAGAACTGCGACCAGATCGTCTCGATCCCGATGGCGAACTCGGTCGAGTCGCTCAACGCCGGCGTTGCCGCCTCCGTGGTGCTGTACCACGCGGCGCAGTGCCGCCCTCAGTGATCCTCGAGCACGTCGTCCTGCCGGTCATCCCCGGCAGAGAGTCGGAGTTCCTCGCTGCCTTCGCGCAGGCGCGTCCGCTGATCGAGGCTTCGCCTGGCTTCCTCGGGCTGGACCTGCGCCGCGGGATCGAGCGGACCAACGAGTTTCTGCTGTTGGTCCGGTGGGAGAGCGTCGAAGCACATACCGACGGCTTCCGGGGTTCGCCCGCGTACGAGCGCTGGCGGGAACTGCTGCACCACTTCTACGACCCGTTCCCCGAGGTCGTCCACTTCGAGTGCTGAATCGGCGGGTGGCCGGTCGGCTGTCTAGGATTGGCTGGCTGCTTCGGCAGCATCGCCGCGTTAACTCAGTTGGCAGAGTGTTCGCCTTGTAAGCGAAATGTCGAGAGTTCGACTCTCTCACGCGGCTCTCAGGATTGTCGGTGCTCCGATCTAGCGTCGAGCCATGTCGAATTGCGCGATGTGCGGGGCCGGTCTGACCAAGCGCCACCAGAAGGTCTTCTGTAGCAACGCCTGCCAGCGTGCGCTGGAGAGGCGAGACAAGTTGGGCGTCTGGCTTGCAACTGGTGTGGCGACAACGGCGAGCTATCCCACGCACTACGTGCGCGAATATATCGATCAGGACCAGGGCCACCGCTGTGCGATCTGCGGCGTCGCTGCTGAATGGCGAGGATTGCCGCTCGCGTTCGTCCTCGATCACATCGACGGAACGCCTCAAACAACCACCGCGACAACCTGCGGCTCGTGTGCCCCAACTGCGACAGCCAACTCCCGACCTTCAAGGCCCGCAACCGCGGCCAAGGGCGCGCCTGGCGCAAGCAGAGGTACGCCGACGGCAAGTCCTACTAGGCGAGTCGGTGGGGGATTCGCGGCAGCGACAGCCGGCGACGAGGACCTTGGTGGGCGCGGTGATGTGGACGCCGGAACCAATTCGCAGGCACGGTGAGGTCGTAGACGACCTGGTCGCCCACCATGAAGCGCAGGAAGTGCGTCTTCACCCACGTGGTCATGTGGTTTCCCGAGCCCGTCGGGAGGAAATAGCGAACGGCCCGTGCACGGATCAGGCGTCTGAGTTCGTCGAACATGCCGTTCGGGATGGCGCTCCAGCCGGTGAGTGGCAGGACGCTGACCCCGGTCGCCAGCTGGATGCTGCCGGCGGCCTCGTCCTTCTGCAAGGCGACTGCGTACTGGTAGGGGCCCGCATTCTGCAGGAGCTGCCGGAGTTCAGGGCTGACCCTCGAGGGTTGGTTGAAGTTGTTGGGGTGCGACGGATACTGATCCCATGGCGTCTGGTCGCCGAGCGGGCCGCCGAGCGGTGACCCACCGACGTGGTGATCGTGCCAGCTCGTCCACGTGTAGAAGCCGGGAAGCGCGATCGCGACGACCAGCAGCGCCGCCAGCCCGGCGCGCGGTCGCCTGAGCATGATCAGCCCGAGAAGTCCGACCGCACACGCAACCGCCATCACCAGACCGAAAACGAGGCCGTTGGAGAACCGCGACCAGACCCAGACGTCAAAGGCGGCCGTGACAAGGAGGATCGCGAGCATCAGTCGGACCCTGACCACGGAGGACGGGTGCCGCCAGATCAGCACAAGGTTGAGCACGGTCCCGGCGGAGAGGATCGGGGTGCTGACGACGGCGTAGTACGAGTGGTAGCTGGCCTGGATGTAGGACATCACCAGACAGACCCACAGGGCCGAGCCGTTCATCAGTGCCGCAGCGGTGGCAACTCCTGCAGGTCGGGATCGACCACGTACCAGGGTGATCAGGCGCCGGGGCTCGTGGCGATGTGCGAGCCACACTGTCGAGGCCACGGCCACCGTGGTCAGCACTGCCAGAACGATGATCGGCCCGTAGTTCGCCAACTCTTCGTGATGGAACATCCGGAACAACTCCGGAGGTGAGACCGAATGCTTGGCCGCCTGCCCCGCGAGTCGACTGACATTGCTCGAGAACAGCAAGCTGAACGGATTGTTGTCCGTGGTTCCGTCGATCCAGGGGCGCTCCGAGGCCGGCGTCAGCGCGACCGCGACGAAATACCATCCGGCGCAGATGATGCTGGCGACGCCGAGAAGCACCAGGTGGCGGAGTCGTGCCATGCGGCTCGTCGGCGCCCACACTGCATAAGCCACGATCAGCGCCGGAACGATGACGATGCCTGCGAGCAGTTTGGTGAGAACGGCCGCCGCAATCAGGACCCCAGCGCCTGCGAGTTTCCAGGCGGCCGGTCGCCGGAGGGCGGAACTGAAGCACCAGACGGTGCCTGCCGACAGCAGGGTGAGGAGAGCCTCAGGATTGTTGAACCGGAACATCACGTTCGCCATGGGCGAGGCCAGACTGAGCAACCCGGCGATCAGGCCCCATCGCAACGAGGTCCACTCGCGCACCATCAGCACGACTACGGCCGTGGTGGCGACTCCGGCGAGTGCGTTCGGCAGCAGCTCGCCGAACGCGCTGAGGCCAAAGATCCGTACCGAGACCTCCATCAGCCACAAACTCAGCGGTGGCTTGTCCACGCTCATCGTGCCGCCGAAGTTGATTGCGGCGAAGAAGGCGTTGTGAACGTTGTGAGCCCCCGACTGCACCGCAGCGGCGTAGAAGGGATTACCGAGTCCGTTGCGTTCCAGGCCGACGCAGTACGCGACGAACGAGAGGACGGCGAGCCCGAGACATGCACCGAGGTCCAGAGCACGAGATCGGCTCGGCGTCGGGCGCCACCACCACCAATGCCGCACGTTCGTCCCTTTCAGATGTGGCTGAAAGGGTAGGTCGGTGATCTGATCGTTCTCCGTGAAGTTCTAGCGTGATCCTGTGGATGATCTCAGGGCGGAATTCATCGAGGCCGTACTCCAGGTCGTCGAGTCGATCCCAGCCGGCCGGGTGATGACGTACGGCTCCATCGCCAAGGTGCTCGGCCGCGGTGGTCCGCGCGGCGTCGGTGGCGTGATGTCAACCGACGGTCACGGGGTGCCGTGGTGGCGGGTCGTACGCGCCAACGGGACCCTTCCGGGACACCTGTTCGTGGAGGCGCAGCAGCACTGGTACGCCGAGGGCACCCCGCTCAAGCGCGGCACCGTGGACATCAACCAGGCACTGTGGAATGCCGAGGATTCAGCTGACTGACCAGTCGATCGGCTCGGCACTCTGGGCGGCCAGCAACGCGTTGACCTGCGAGAACGGCCGCGAACCGAAGAACCCGCGGTGGGCCGACAGCGGCGACGGGTGGACCGACTGCACGTACGGCACCTCACCGAGCGCCGGGATCAACGACTGCGCCTGGCGGCCCCAGAGGATGGCCGCCAACGGGCCGCCGCGCGCGACGAGGGCAGTGATCGCGGCGCCTGTGATCGGCTCCCAGCCCTTGCTTGCGTGCGACGCTGGAGCACCCGGCCGTACCGACAGCGATCTGTTGAGCAGCATCACTCCGCGATCGGACCACGCCGTCAGATCGCCGTGTTCCGCCGGAGCGATCCCGAGGTCGGTCGACAACTCCTGGTAGATGTTGCGCAGTGACGCGGGCAGTGGACGTACGTCCCGCTCGACTGCGAAGGACAGCCCGATCGGGTGTCCGGGAGTCGGGTACGGGTCCTGTCCCACGATGAGGACGCGTACGTCCGCCAGCGGGCGCTGGAATGCGGCGAAGATCCGATCGCCGTCGGGGAGGTACGGGCGCTTGAGGGCGAGCTCGGCACGGAGGAACGCGCCCATGTCTGCGACCTGCTGGTCGACCGGAGCCAGTGCCTCGGCCCAGTCCGACGCCATCAGTCCGCGGTCGACCAGACCGGCGAGTGCGGACACGTCAGCTGGGCTGACCATCGCGGCTGGAGGTGGGCTGGCCGGTGCCGCGAGGCTGGCCGAGCGCACGCGAGTTGGCCGAGTTGTACCGACGGTTCGGGTTGCTGCCGATGGTCTTCTCCGCCGCACCACCCTTGACCGCCGCCGGCTTCTTGGCGGCCGACTTCCTGGCGACTGGCTTGCGCTGCCCACCAGCACGGGTGGACGGGAGCTTCTCGGTCGATTCGGCCTTCCGTGCGCCCGTGCGCTGCACCGGCTTGCGCTTGATGCCGTCGTGCGCCTCCATGAATTCGTCCATGATCAGCCAGGAGCTCGTACGCGCCGAACGGCCGGTCAACATGCCGAGGTGACCACCGGGGACGATCTCGAAATAGACCTCGGGCGACCCGCTGAGCAGCGGCACCACGGCCCGCACCGCCGGGATCGGCGCGATGCCGTCGGTGGCTCCGGCGAAGACCAGCACGGGCTGGGTGATCGAGCTCAGCTTGATGGTCCGGTCATCCAGTTCCCAGGTGCCGCCGACGAGCTCGTTGCGGCGTACGAACCGGTGGTAGAGCTGCCCGAATGCCCGACCGGGGTAGGCGATCATGCCCTCGGTGAAGCGGTCGACCGCCTCCAGTTGGGCGAGGTAGTCGGCGTCGCCCAGATGGTTGAGCTGGGCCACCGGCTTGGTGACCATCTTCTGAGCCGCGGAGAGCTGGAACGCCCAACGCACGAACGGCTTGGGTGCGCCTCCGAGGAGATCGGTGACCCCGCTGATGATCCGCCCACCAGTGAGGTCGATGAGCGGACGCAGCGGAGCGATCAGCGGCACCTCGCTGACGTCGATCGGGGAGCCGTAGATCGAGATCGTGCCGATCGGGAGGTCCTGTCGGTCCGCCGACGCCAGCAGTGCGAAGATCCCGCCGAGCGACCAAGCAGCCACGTGGATGTTGTCTCCACCGGCATGACGGGCGACAGCCTCGACAGCCAGCGGTACGACCTCCTCGACCCAGTGCTCCATGCCGAGGGTGCGGTTGCGGAACGAGACCTCGCCGTACTCGACGAGATAGACCGGTCGTCCTTGCTGCAGGAGGTGCTCCACCAGGGAGCAGCCGCGGCGCAGGTCGAAGCAGGAACTGGGCGCGGCCAGCGGCGTGACCAGCAGGATCGGGTCACCCGCCTGGTCCACCCCGGCCAGGGGCCGATAGTGGTAGACCTCGCGCAGGATGCCTTCGTCGATCAGCGTGCGCGGCATCGGCCTCAGGTCCGCCAGGCCCCCGTACAGCAGTTTGTGTGCCACGTTGCCCGCGGCCGCAGCCACCGAGCTCGTGGAGGGGATCGGTACCAGCGCCATGACCGCGAACCTATCGCTCGGCAGTACGAAACTGAATCGGCGTTCATGTGACGTGCGTTTACACAACCTTCGAACGGCTCTAGTTTCACTTCTGTGAAGCTGAGCACACTGATCGGGACCGGAGCGGTCGTCGCCGGAGCGGTCGCGGCGCGTGACCTCACCCAGAAGAAGCACGCGATCCTCCGGAACTTCCCGGTGCTCGGCCACGCGCGTTACTGGCTCGAGACGATCGGCCCCGAGCTCCGGCAGTACATCGTCACCTCGAACGAGGAGGAGCGCCCCTTCTCCCGGGACCAGCGGACCTGGATCTATGCCTCGGCGAAGTCGCAGAACAACTACTTCGGTTTCGGCACCGATGTCGACGTGGAGCATGTCCAGGGGCACGCCTACATCAAGCACCGTACGTTCGCGGACACCCTTCCCGACGGGCATGACCCGCTCTCGACGTTGCCCAGTGCGAAGGTGCTCGGTGGGCCCCGCGGACGCGCCAAGGCCTTCCGCCCCAACTCGGTCGTCAACATCTCCGCGATGAGTTTCGGTTCGCTGTCCGGTGCAGCGATCACCGCACTCAACAAGGGCGCGCTTCAGGCCGGAACGATGCACAACACCGGCGAAGGTGGCCTGTCGCCGTACCACCGCCAGGGCGGCGACCTGATGCTCCAGATCGGCACTGCCTACTTCGGGTGCCGCAACGACGACGGCACGTTCAGCATCGACAAGCTCAAGGAGGTCGTCGCCTCGGCCCCGGTCAAGGCGATCGAGATCAAGCTGTCGCAGGGCGCCAAGCCTGGTCTCGGCGGCCTGCTGCCGGCCGCCAAGGTGACCCCGGAGATCGCCGCGATCCGCGGCATCCCGGAGGGCAAGGACTGTGCATCGCCGTCGCGGCACACGGCTTTCCGCGACGTCGACTCGATGCTGGACTTCGTCGAGCACGTGGCTGCCGAGACCGGTCTCCCGGTCGGGATCAAGTCGGCGGTCGGTGAGATGGGCTTCTGGCGCGACCTGACCCGTCAGATGGAGGGCAACAAGCGGGGCGTCGACTTCGTCACGCTCGACGGCGGCGAGGGCGGCACCGGAGCAGCGCCGTTGATCTTCACCGACTCGGTCTCCCTGCCGTTCCGGATGGGGTTCTCCCGGGTGTACGGCACCTTCGCAGAGCTCGGTCTCACCGACCAGGTGACCTTCATCGGCTCGGCCAAACTCGGCCTGCCGGAGAACGCCGCGGTCGCCTTCGCTCTCGGAGCGGACATGCTCAACGTCGCCCGGGAGGCGATGCTCTCGATCGGCTGCATCCAGTCCCAGAAGTGTCACGAGGACACCTGCCCGACCGGCGTCGCCACGCAGAACAAGTGGCTCGCGCACGGCCTGGACCCGCACGACAAGGGCGTACGCTGCGCGACCTATCTGATCACTCTGCGCAAGGAGCTGATGAAGGTCGCCGCCGCCGTCGGCGTCGCCCATCCGAGCATGATCAGCGCCAATGACATCGAGATCTTCAGCGGCGACTACGAGGCTCGTACGCTCGCCAGCGTCTATGGCTACAAGGACGGTTGGGGCGAGATCGGGTCGCAGATCCACCAGGACCTGATGTCGGTGCTGACCACGAAGAGCAAGTTCAACGAGTTGGGCTGACTAACGGCCGGTGTGATCCAGGTCGGCCATGAAGTGGTCGGCCCACATCACCACGTCGTTGGTGGAGACCGTCCGACGCATGGCCCGCATCCGGCGGCTGCGTTCCTTCGGATCGGCGTTGTACGCGTCCAGGAAGGCGGCCTTCATGCCGTTGATGTCGTACGGGTTGACCAGCCATGCCTGCTTCAGTTCCCGGGCTGCGCCGGCGAACTCGGAGAGCACCAGCGCACCGTCGTTCTCCGACCGGCAGGCGACGTACTCCTTGGCGACCAGGTTCATCCCGTCGCGGTACGGAGTGACCACCATGACGTCGGCTGCGCGGTAGAGCGCCGCCATCTCCTCGCGGGGGAAGGACGTGTGCAGATAGAGGATCGCCGGCTTGCCGATCCCGCCCAGATCGCCGTTCAGGCGACCGACCAGGCGGTCGATCTCGTCGCGGAGCCGTTGATACTCCTCGACCTGCTCACGTGAGGGCACCGCAACCTGGACGAAGACCGCGTCGTTGACGCTCACCTTGCCCTCCTCGATCAACTCACCGAAGGCGCGCAGGCGGGCGTAGATGCCCTTCGTGTAGTCGAGGCGGTCGCAGCCCAGGAAGACGGTCCGAGGGTTGCCGAGCTGCGAGCGGATCTGAGCTGCGCGGGCATTGACCGACTCCGTCTCGGCAAGCTCGGCGAAGCCACTGAAGTCGATCGAGATCGGGTACGCCGCGATCTTCACCCGGCGCCCGTCCGGCAGGTCGACGACGTTCTGACGTCCGCTGCCGAGCCCGGCGAGTTGGCGGACCAGGCGCGTGAAGTTGTTGGCGGCGCCGGGGACCTGGAAGCCGATCAGGTCGGCGCCCAGCAGTCCCTCGACGATCTGGCGCCGCCATGGGAGCTGCATGAAGAGCTCGGTCGGCGGGAACGGGATGTGCAGGAAGAACCCGATCTTCAGATCTGGCCGGAGCTTGCGCAGGAAGCTCGGGACGAGCTGCAACTGATAGTCGTGGACCCAGACGGTGCCGCCCTTGTTGGCTGCCTTGGCGGCGGCTTCGGCGAATCTACGGTTGACCTTCTCGTACGTCTCCCACCACTCGCGGTGGAACGCGGGCTTGGCCACGACGTCGTGATACAGCGGCCACAGGGTGCCGTTGGAGAAGCCTTCGTAGTGTCGCTCGATCTCGATGTCGTCCATCGACAGCGGCACCAACCGCAAGCCGTCGATCTCGAACGGCTTCAGCTGTTGCTCGGTGCCGCCCGGCCATCCGAGCCAGATCCCGTTCTTGGCACGCAGGACCGGTTCGAGCGCACTCACCAGACCGCCGGGGGAGGCTCGCCAGCCCGTGGGGGATCCCGCGGCATCGCGTACGCGATCCACCGGGAGGCGGTTCGCGAGGATCACCAGGTCAGCCTTCATCCCCCTCACCGTAACGGGTCTCGAACGGTCGTGGGTGGGCGTGGCGCGCCTGACATGACCCTCCGCCCGGGTAGTTTTGGAGCGAACGTATGCGATGAACTCGAAGGACAGTTATGGGAGCCGCAGAGGCCGCTCAGCCCGTTGTCGGGCATGAGCTCAGTGAGCGCGACCTTGAAATCCTGGCCTTCGAGCGTCAGTGGTGGAAGTACGCCGGGGCCAAGGAATCGGCCGTACGCGAGCAGTTCGGCATGAGTTCGACGCGGTACTACCAGGTGCTCAACGCCTTGATTGATCGGCCCGAGGCCGTCGAGGCCGACCCGTTGCTCGTACGTCGTCTGCGCCGTCTCCGCGCCGCTCGTCAGCGTCAGCGCTCGGCTCGTCGGCTCGGTTTCGAGCTGTAACTGTGTCCGGCCACACCTCGCGCCGCGATCGCGGCGTTGCACTGCCCTCACCTGTCGCTGCGATCAGCATCGTCGCGATCGTCGTCGCCGCGATCGCCTTTGCCGTCACGGGCTTCGGCGGCAGCAAGACGAAGGTGATCCCCAACGCAGCGCCGACGCACTCGAGCACGCACGCCTCGACGAGCGCGACGTCGACGGCCACCAGCACTGTCACGCTGCCGCCCAGCAGTACGCCGACGGTCGCCCCGATCAACAAGACCGCGATCCATGTCTCGGTCTGGAACGCGTCCACCACCCCGGGCCTGGCCAAGGACGTGCTGGTCAAGGTGAAGGCTGCCGGATGGACCAATTCCGCATCCGGCACCACTCATGTCCACTACAGCGCGAACACCATCTACTACCCGGCGAAGTACGCCGCCGCGGCGAAGCAGCTGGGGCTCGACCTGGGCATCACGAATCTGAGCCAGGGCGATTCGGCCACGCCGCAGGACCGGATCTCCGTCGTCCTGGTGAGCCCGCTCAGCTGACTCCCGGTGGCCAGTTGCCCTGCGGGCGATGTGGACCACGTGGTTGGCTGGAGTGGTGTTCTGCTCCGCTGAGGCCGAAGCCCGCTACGCCGCGTTCATCGACGCGGCTCCGGGCGCCGTGGTGGGTCTCGACTTCGACGGGACCCTTGCGCCGATCGTCGACGACCCGACGCAGGCCCACATTCACCCCGAGGCCGCGGCAGCGTTGATCGACCTGGCGGAGGCCGTCGGGACGGTGGCGATCGTCACCGGACGCCCCGCCAGGCAGGTCCTCGCGCTCGGCGCCCTCGACGACCTCGGCGACACGATCGCCGCGCGCGGGCGCCGACTGCAGATCTTCGGCCAGTACGGTGCCGAGCGCTGGGACTCCACCCATCGCGTCATTCACACTCCGCGACCGCCGAGCGGCCTGGCCACGCTGGAGCGCGAGCTACCCCGCCTGCTGAGGAACGCGGGCGCGGCGGATGCGTACGTCGAGGACAAGGGACTGGCCGTCGCGGTGCACACGCGGCGGCTGGCCGATCCGGTCGGAGCGTACGACCGTCTGCTGCCGGCGCTGAAGGAACTCGCTGACCGGCACCACCTCGTACTGGAGCCCGGGCGAGCCGTCATCGAAGTGCGCTCAGGAGCCGCGGACAAGGGCCGCGTGATCAAGGAACTGGTCCGCGCCACCGACGCCAAGGCAGTGCTGTTCGTCGGTGACGATCTCGGTGACGTCGAGGCGTTGCACGCGGTTGGTGGCTTCATCGAGCAGGGGCTCGCCGGCGTACGCGTGTGTGTGCGGAACCCCGAGGTCTCGGCTCTGCTGAGCCTTGCCGACGTCGTCCTGGAAGGCCCGGACGGCGTGATCTCGTTCCTCCGGGCACTCGTCGAGGACGTCCGCGCTCACGCTTCGGACAACTGACTTTCACCTCCCCGCTCGCCTCGCGTACAGTTGCGCTTGCTCATCGAGAGGGACTGAGGGAACGGCCCGCAGAAGTCCCGGCAACCGACCGACAATCTCCTCCCATTACGGGTGGTGTCGGGACATGGTGCTAAATCCGGCCTGGGGTGAAAGTCGCCCCAGGGAAGATGAGGAGGAGGTCTCCATGAGCTTGCGTGAAGGTGCGTTCGGCAATGCCACCAACCTGGTCTGTCGCGAGTGCGGCACCGAGGTCCCACTAGGTCCCGACTACGCCTGTCCGGAGTGCTTCGGCCCCCTCGAGGTGGCGTACGCGTTCCCGGCGATCACCCGTGAGGAGATCGAGGCCGGCCCGGCCAACATCTGGCGCTACAAGGCGCTGCTGCCGGTCCCCGACGACATCGAGCAGAGCCCCAACACGGAGCCGGGTTACACCCGTCTGCTCGAGGCGAACAACCTCGCCAAGGCTCTCGGCCTCTCCAAGGTCTGGGTCAAGGACGACTCCACCAACCCGACGAACTCCTTCAAGGACCGCGTCGTGGCGTGCGCCCTGTCGGCTGCGCGCGAACTCGACGCCAAGGTCTTCGCGTGCCCCTCGACCGGCAACCTGGCCAACGCCGTTGCGGCGGCCGGTGCTCGTGCTGGCATCAGGACCGTCGTCTTCATCCCGTCCAACCTGGAGCAGCCGAAGCAGGTCAACTCGGCCATCTTCACCGACTCGCTGATCGCGGTCGACGGCAACTACGACGACGTCAACAAGCTTGCCCAGGAGATCGCGGCCGAGGAGGAGGGTTGGGCGTTCGTCAATGTGAACGTCCGTCCGTTCTACGCCGAGGGCTCCAAGACGCTTGGGTACGAGATCGCCGAGCAGCTCGGCTGGCGCCTGCCGGACCAGATCGTCATCCCGGTGGCGTCCGGTTCGCAGCTCACCAAGGTCGACAAGGCCTTCCAGGAACTGATCAAGCTCGGCCTCGTCGAGGAGAAGCCGTACCGGATCTTCGGTGCGCAGGCCACCGGCTGCAACCCGGTCTCGACCGCGTTCAAGGCTGGCGTCGACGCGATCCGTCCGGTGAAGCCGGACACGATCGCCAAGTCACTCGCGATCGGCAATCCGGCCGACGGCATCTACGTCCTCGACATCGCCCGGCGTACGGCTGGGGCGGTCGAGGAGGTCACCGACGACGAGATCCGTGACGGCATCGTGCTGCTCGCGCGTACTGAGGGGATCTTCACCGAGACCGCCGGCGGCACGACGGTGGCCGTCACCAAGAAGTTGGCTGAGGCCGGTGTCCTCGACCCGTCACTCGAGACCGTGGTGATCAACACCGGTCACGGCCTCAAGACGCTCGACGCGGTGAGCGACAAGGTCGGTCCGCGCGCGACGATCAAAGCCAGTTACGCCGCCTTCGAGGCTGCCAACATTTCCTGAGGGCTACCGTGCCAGGCGAAGGCTGCGCAGGACCGAGTTCGTGAGTGCGTCAGCCCGAGCGGCAGTACGGGCGGCGACTGCTATGTCGACGATACCGCGCGGAACGCTCACGTAGATCGCATTGACGTGTCGTCCGTTCCCGCCGGTTGAGTGGGTCACCACAGCCGGGCCTAAGGGTGTCGTCACGTGCGCGAACGCGTTCATGGCGAGACTCAGTTTGACGTACGCCGCTTGCAGCACGACGTACGTCGGCAGTGCGGTCAACGACGTCAAGCTGCACTCGACAAGGCCATCGTGGTCAGGCGATGCCGCCACGAAGTCGAACTGTGTCAGCTCGCGCCTGACCTGTGCAGGCGACTGGTGCATCCTGCGGGCATTCGCCAAAAAGGTCGGGCTGCTTGTGTCGAAGTCCGACGCATCGAGCATGGTCCAGTTGCCCGGCACTGCGATGACTACGCGGGCCCGAGACGCGGTGACGCTCTGCCATCCCGCGGGCACGACGGCGGAGGGCCTCGCCACCGGTGTTGCCGCCTGCCTCGGCAACGACGTCGCTGCCTGGCTGGGTGGCGCGGCCGCCGATGAGCCGCAGGCGCAGACGGTGCAGCTGCTCAGGAGAACCATGGCGGCGAGGGCCGCGGCGCGCTTCATGGCGTGATCCTAGGGTTCGTACGCCGTGGTCGGGCCACGTTCGGCATTCGTTCATGCAGGGCCGCTACACATGCGCCCATGCAGTCCGATCGTGTGACGTACGTGCGCTGGCTGGGTCGGGTCGCCGTCGGAGCCGGGCTGGCCGGCGCGGTCGGGGGAGCAGCCGGCCTCGGCACCGTGACATTGATGAAGCGTCAGGCGGCGTATGCCCGCCAGGTGATCGGCAAGCCGCTCGGCGAGATCGCGCTCAAGGCTGACCGGACCTACAAGAAGTCGTACGGCGACCGCCTCGATCTCGTGATCGTTGGGGATTCCATCGCGGCCGGCCTCGGAGCGCACAGGCCGAAGCGGACGTTGGGCGGCCGGCTGGCTCGCGAGCTCGCGAAGGCGACTGGGCGCACCGTCCGCTTGACCAGCATCGCCGAGGTCGGAGCCGAGGCCTGGATGATCCCGGAGCGACAACTGCCGCGGCTCAAGCCGAGCTACCGCCCCGACGTGGCGGTCGTGATCGTCGGGGGCAATGACGTCATCCATCGGGTCCCACTGGCCGACTCGGTGACGTCGCTCGTCGAGGTGATCGAGGACCTGAAGGTGCGCGGTGCGACGGTCATCGTCGGCACCTGCCCGGACCTCGGGGCGATCGGTCCGGTCAAGCGACCGTTGAAGTCGTACCTCTCGCACACCTCCAAGAGCCTCGCCGCCGCCCAGGCGGAGGCCGCACTGGCGCATGGGGCGCGGGTGGTGCGGCTGGCAGAGGTCGTCGGGCCGCTGTTCACGAATCATCCCGACGAGATGTTCTCCATCGACCGCTTCCACCCGAGCGAATTGGGCTACAAGCGCACCGCCGAGGCACTCTTGCCCTCGCTGCTCGCCGCGCTCGGCGTGTCAGTCGAGGTGCCGCACGGGCATTACGCCCCCGTGATGGTCTGACGAGGAGTACGCGTGACCGAGATCGTCGGGTGGCTGGGTTCTGCCCTGGTCATCGCACTGTTCCTGCCCCAACTCGTACGCACGTGGCGCTTCGGCTCCGATGGCGGCAGTCTCGCCACGCCGCTGATGGGTGCTGTCTGTCAGGCCACCTGGTGCGTGTACGGCGTGCTGAGGCACGACACGGTCCTGATCGTGTGCAACGCGGTCTCGTGCTGCTTCGCCGTGGCGATCCTGGCTCGCTTCGCCCTCGACGCGCGGCGGCGTACCCACTTTTCGCAGTCGGAGGCCGATGAGCTCCTCGACACCGCAGAGGTCGCCGCTAGCCTCGAGGCATGACGAAGATCGCGGTCGCTGGCGGCACCGGCATGGTCGGAGCCAGGCTAGTCGGGGCGCTCGAGGCCCGCGGGCACGATGTCGTGACACTGAGTCGAGCGGCTGGTGTCGATCTGGTGAGCGGTGCAGGCCTCGCGCCAGCAATCGCCGGGGTCGATGTCATCGTCGACGTCACCTCGACCGTCAGCACGAAGGCACACGACTGTGCCGAGTTCTTCGGAGCGGTGGCTCGCAACCTGCAGCGCGAAGGAGCGGCGGCTGGGGTCCAGAGCATCGTCACGCTGTCGATCGTCGGCATCGACCACTTGACCGGCGGTGGCGTGTACGGCCACTACGTCGGCAAGCTCATGCAGGAGAAGGAGACCAAGGCCGGCTCGGTGCCGGCGGTCATCCTGCGCGCGACACAGTTCCACGAGTTCGCCGGTCAGTTGATCGACTGGACCGCCAAGGGGCCGTTCATGCCGTGTCCCAGGCAGCCGTCCCAGACCGTCGCGCTCGACACGGTGGTCGAGCACCTCGTACGCCTCGGGGAGCTGCGCACCAGCGCCGGCACGGTCACCTTCAATCTGGCCGGACCGCAGAAGGCCCTGATGGCGGACCTCGTGCGCGCGACGGCCAGGACGCGCGGCCGCAAGCTCGTGGTCATCCCGGTCTGGCTCCCGGGGGAGACGCCGCGGCGCGTACGCCAGGGGGCGTTGCAGGCTCCGACCGACGCCACCATCGACGGGCCGACTTTCGACGAGTGGTTGGAACGAGAATCCGCCCTGCCTGAGTGAAATATGCGGGCTGGAATCATGGTGGCGATGACGCCATGAGCGGTATCAGTAAATTCTCAGGCACTGTACGATCTGCGCGTGCCCGAGAAACGCCGTGTTGTTTATACCGCCATGATCGGTGGATATGAGCAGTTGCAAGAGCAGCCGGCGGCGGATTCATCTGTGGATTTCATCTGCCTGACCGACGATCCCCATCTGCGCAGTGACACGTGGCGCCTCGAACACATCGTCCCTGCGCTGTCCGAGGACCCGATCCGGAGCGCACGGCAGCTGAAGATCATGGGCCACCCCGTGCTGAGCGCGTACGACGAATCGATCTGGGTCGACGCCCGAGTCGTCCTGAAAGTCGATCCGGACCTGATATTTGATGAATGGCTTGCCGCAGCCGACATTGCGGTCCCGCTCCATTCCTATCGGGACTCGGTCGTGTCCGAATTCGCGGAAATTCTGCGGGTGGGACTGGATGACTCCCATCGCGTGTACGAACAACTCAATCATTACGCGGTCGGAGGACTTGACCGTCTCAACGGCCCGGTCCCGTGGACCGGAATCATGGCGCGACGACGCGGCCCTGTGGTCGATGCGGTGATGGCGGAATGGATGCAGCACGTCTGGCGCTACTCCCGCCGCGACCAATTGTCGTTCATGGAGGCGAGCGCCCGTTGTGGGTTGACGCCGGACCTCGTCGAGATGGACAACCACGAATCCGATGTCCACACGTGGCACCTCCATCAGGGTCGCCCCACGCGTTCCTTTGCACTCCGGTCTGCCCTCCCCTTCCTCGCGCCGGTCGCCGAGGTCGGCGTGTTGCGCGGCGAGTTGCAGCGGGCCGAAGCACAGGTCGAGGCGGTAGGTGCTCGACACCGCTCCGAGTTGGAGCGCGAGTACGCCCGTGCGATCAAGGCTGAACAGCGGCTCAAGCGGGTCGAGGAAGACCTACGCCTTGCTCTCGTGACCCAGCGACGGTTGCTCGACGAGCTTGAACGGGTGGTGGCTGAGCGCCATCACTGGTGGCGCAGACTCCTCCGACGGCCTTCTGGCACGAAGGGCAGTGACGACCGTTAGCGTGTGAGGCATGGTCGCGTGCACAGCAATCGTGGCCTCGCACCACGGCACGCGCGATCGGGCACTGGCGACCATTGTCGGAGCGATGTCCCTCGGCGAGGCGACCCGCGCCGTGATCGTCGATCTCGACGGCACGTTCCGCGGGCCCGTCCGGGCGGAGATTCGTACGCTCGCGCAGCTCGCCGAGCATTCCGAGGTCGGCCCGCTGCTCCGGAGGGCGTACGCAACGTTGCCGCCGCACGAGTTGCCGCTCGCTGCCGCTGCCCTCGCGGCGCTTGCCGAGCCCGGAGATGCGCCCACGGTGCTGCTCGGCGCGGGCGTCGTCGTCACAGGTTCGCTGAACCCACTGGTGGAGGCTGCCGGCGATGGGATCGCCGTGATCCCGCGAGCCGACGCGTCCCAGGTCGCCGCAGAGATGGCACCGACGGCGAAGTTGCGCGCGGATGCGCGTCGCCTCGGCCCGGTGCCACCCGCGCTGAGATCGCCAGCGGCGCTGACCGAGTCAGTGGTGGCGATTGGGTCGCTCGAGTCACGTCGTGCTCTGGCGGCATATGCGTCCTCGTGGCGGACCCGACCGCGTGTGCTCGATCTCCTGTTGGGCCTCGGGCTCGCCACGGCGTACTCCGATCCAGAACGCCTCCTCGCAGCCCGACGGCACCTTGGCGACGTCGCCCTCACCCAGGACGGCGGGAGGCTCTGGATCGACGGCCGCCCTGTCGTCGCCGTCGACGCGACCGCGTACGACCCGCAGCGACCCTGGTTGCTGGACGGCGGCATCACCCGGTTGCCCTCCTGGGGACTGGCGGGGCACCCGGCGGTCGGCGACGTGCTGCGGACGACTGCGGCTGAGTGGGGCCGGCTGACCGAGGCGGAGTTCGTTGACCGCCATTTGCGGGTCGAAGCCAGGCGCGCCGACGTCATGGGAGAGGAGCTTCCGGACCTGCTGGCCGAGCAGAACGTGAGCGCCTGGGCGTGCGAGATGGTGCCCGGCGGTCATCGACAGGGCGTCGCGCGCTACCTGGCTGGAGTCCGGGCGCTGCGGCCGGATCTGCTGCGCGCCTTCCCCGAGGTCCCGGGGGCGGACTCCGAGCGCCTGGCGCTGTGGGCCCTGGGGCCCGGGCTGCGCGATGGTGCCGCCGACGCCTCCTTGCTGAGGGCAGCCGCAGAGGAGACCAGGGCCCGTCTCTGGGCCGGTTCGTTGCCGTCGGTGTCCGGTGGGCGTACGCAGGGGGTCAACCTCGTCGGCTACCTGGCCGGCGGGCTCGGCCTCGGGGAGTCCGCTCGACTGACCGACAGTGCACTGGTGGCGGCAGGGGAGCCGACCACCGTCTTCGACGTCAGTCACCGCATCTCCAGCAGTCAGGACGCGGACGTACGACTGTCGCCGGACGCCATCCACGACATCAGCCTGCTCTGCGTCAACGGCCTGGACACGCCGCGGGTCGTGGCCGGGATCAGCGAGGTCGTACGCGACAGCTACCGCATCGGGATGTGGTACTGGGAGTTCGCGGAGTTCCCTCCGGCACAGGCAGCGGCCTTTGCAGAGGTCGACGAGGTCTGGGCACCGACCGACTTCATCCGGGACGCGCTCGCGAGTGCGTCTCCCGGCGTTCCCGTCGTGACGATGATGCCGCCGCTGCCACAGCGACCCGGCGGTGCTGTGCCACCGCTGCCTGGCCGGTTCGGGATCGACCCGAAGCGTCCGTGGTTCCTGTTCTCGTTCGACTACTTCTCCCGGATGGTCCGCAAGAATCCGCTGGGGCTGATCGATGCCTTCGTCCGTGCGTTCCCCGAGGTCCGACCGCGCGGTCCGCAACTGGTCATCAAGACGATGAATGGCGACAGCCATCCCGTCGACGCGGAGCAGCTGCGGGTGGCGTGCGCCGCCCGTCCGGACCTGATCCTGATCGAGGAGTACCTGCCGCACGCCGAACGACATGTCCTCGTCGCACACTGCACGGCGTACGTCTCCCTGCATCGCGCGGAAGGTCTGGGCCTGACCGTTGCCGAAGCGATGGCGTGGGGGCGGCCGGTCGTGACGACCGCGTACGGAGGGCCGATGCAGTTCACCACGCCACGCAACTCCTACCAGGTCGGCTGGACCCCGGATGTCCTGAGCGAGACCGTCGGACCGTACGTGGCCGGGCTGCCGTGGGCGTCGCCGGACCTCGACGAAGCGGCCAGGATCCTGCGCGAGATCGTGGCTCATCCGTGGCGCGCCCGGCGCGTCGGCAGGCGCGCCGCCCGTGACATCGGAACGCGCCACACGCACCTGGTTGCGGGCGAGGCGATGCGCTCCCGGTTGCAGCAGATCCGGGCGGCGCGAGCGGCTGGTTCCACGGACTAGGACTGTTTGCACTCTCAGGGGTCGAGTGCTAAAAATGTGTTGTCACTCGCAAGACGAGAGTGACAACACAGACCATTTAAGGATGTCGCTCATGGCGAAGCTCATTGCGTTCAACGAGGAGGCCCGGCGCGGTCTCGAGCGGGGTATGAACACCCTCGCTGACGCGGTCAAGGTCACGCTCGGCCCGAAGGGTCGCAACGTCGTCCTTGAGAAGAAGTGGGGCGCCCCCACGATCACCAACGACGGTGTCTCCATCGCCAAGGAGATCGAGCTCGAGGACCCGTACGAGAAGATCGGTGCCGAGCTCGTCAAGGAGGTCGCCAAGAAGACCGACGACGTCGCCGGTGACGGTACGACCACCGCGACCGTGCTGGCCCAGGCGCTCGTCCGTGAGGGCTTGCGCAACGTTGCTGCCGGCGCCAACCCGATGGGTCTGAAGCGCGGCATCGAGCAGGCCGTCGCCGCCGTGACCGAGCAGCTCCTGGCCAACGCCAAGGACGTCGAGACCCGCGAGCAGATCGCCGCCACCGCCACCATCTCCGCCGGTGGCGACACCACCGTCGGTGACGCCATCGCCGAGGCGATGGACAAGGTCGGCAAGGAAGGCGTCATCACCGTCGAGGAGTCGAACACCTTCGGCATCGACCTCGAGCTCACCGAGGGAATGCGGTTCGACAAGGGCTACATCTCGGCCTACTTCGTGACCGACCCGGAGCGCATGGAGACGGTCCTCGAGGACCCGTACATCCTCATCGCGAACCAGAAGATCTCGAACGTCAAGGACCTCCTGCCGGTCCTCGAGAAGGTCATGCAGAGCGGCAAGCCGCTCCTCATCCTCGCCGAGGACGTCGACGGCGAGGCGCTCTCGACCCTGGTCGTCAACAAGATCCGCGGCACCTTCAAGTCCGTCGCCGTCAAGGCTCCGGGCTTCGGTGACCGTCGCAAGGCCCAGCTCCAGGACATCGCGATCCTGACCGGCGCCCAGGTCATCTCCGAGGAGGTCGGCCTCAAGCTCGACACCACCGACATCTCGCTCCTCGGCACGGCCCGCAAGGTCGTCATCACCAAGGACGAGACCACCATCGTCGACGGCTCCGGCGACGCTGCCCAGATCGAGGGCCGGGTCAACCAGATCCGCGCCGAGATCGAGAAGTCGGACTCCGACTACGACCGCGAGAAGCTCCAGGAGCGTCTCGCCAAGCTCGCCGGTGGCGTGGCTGTCGTCAAGGTCGGCGCTGCGACCGAGGTGGAGCTCAAGGAGCGCAAGCACCGCATCGAGGACGCCGTACGCAACGCCAAGGCTGCCGTCGAAGAGGGCATCCTCCCGGGTGGTGGCGTCGCGCTCGTCCAGGCCGGTGCCACCGCGTTCCTCAAGCTCGACCTCGAGGGCGACGAGGCCACTGGTGCCAACATCGTCAAGGTCGCACTGTCGGCCCCGTTGAAGCAGATCGCCATCAACGCCGGTCTCGAGGGCGGCGTCGTGGCCGAGAAGGTCGCCGGTCTCGAGCCGGGCTGGGGCCTCAACGCCGCAACGGGTGAGTACGTCGACCTGCTGGCCGCGGGCATCATCGACCCGGCCAAGGTCACCCGCTCGGCGCTGCAGAACGCCGCGTCGATCGCCGCACTGTTCCTCACGACCGAGGCCGTCGTGGCCGACAAGCCGGAGAAGGCTTCCGCCGGCGGCGACCCCAGTGGCGGCATGGGCGGCATGGACTTCTGATCTGAGCGGTCTGAGCAGGCGCCTCGCGGCGTTGTCGGATCCTCGCCGTGCGCCAGCACGGCTTGCGGTCCTCCGCCTTGCGATCCACCAGCTCAGACCACCCAGATCGCCAGACATGGCGCATCGCTTCTTGAAGGGCGCTCCGGCTTCGGCCGGGGCGCCCTTTGGCGTTGGACCGGGCGACGTACCGCGTCGGGATGACCGTTCGGGGGAGTCGTGCTTCAGGCGCGACCCGGAATGATGGAGCCATGCGCATCCTTCTCGCCGGCGCCTCCGGCATGATCGGTACGGCGGTGATCTCGGCGCTCCGCGCGCGGGGAGATCACGTCACGTTGCTCGTCCGCAGACCACCACGGGGGTCGAGCGAGATCGAGTGGGACCCAGCCAACGGCGTAGTCCCGCCAGAAGCACTCGATGGCATCGACGCGGTCATCGGGCTCAGTGGCTCCCCGATCGGCAAGTTGCCGTGGACCAAGTCCACTCGTGCCGAGATCCTCAACAGTCGCGTCAAGGCGACCCGTACGCTCGCTCGCGCTGTGCGCGCTGCGCACGACGCGGGATCCGGTCCGGCCGTGTACATCAATGCGTCGGGCGTGAACGCGTACGGAAACTCGCGACCGGACGACTGCCTCGACGAGTTGACGCCGATCCCTGCCGAGGGCGGTGGGTTCCTCTGCGACGTCGTACGCCAGTGGGAGGCGGCAGCGCGTGAGGCGGAGGGGCCGGGCGTACGCGTGGCGATGCTGCGCACGGGAATGGTGACCGGTCGGGGCGGAGCCTTCGACAAGCTCGAACTGCTGGCTCGCTGGGGAGTCGCCGGGCCGATCGACGAAGGGGAAGGCGCCTGGCCGTGGATCTCGCTGCGCGACGAGGTCGGCGCGATCCTGTACATCCTCGACACGGACGTGTCCGGTCCGGTCAACCTGGTCGGCCCGACGCCTGCGACGAGCGGTGAGGTGATGCGAGCGGTCGCGCGCAGTGTGAAGAGGCCGTACTGGCTGCCGGCGCCGCCGTGGGCCGTGAAGACCGCGCTCGGCTCCGCGGCCGAGGAGTTGGTCCTGATCGATCTGCTGGTGCTTCCGGACAAGCTCCTGGAGAGCGGGTACACGTTCTTCACCCCGACGATCGAGGATGCCCTCGGCGTCTGAGCGCCCGCTCAGGAGCGGTGGCGCAGCGCGAGGTAGATGATCGCGAACACAGCGACGATCAAGACGTTGACCGCCAGCCGTAGCCCGAAGTGGTGGCGGAGGAACGTCACGTCCAGTCCGACGATGAGCGCGACCATGAGGACGAGCCCGATCACGACTGCGGTGGTATGGCTCATACATCCGTTCTAGCACGATGGCCCCGCCGAGCGGTTGCTCAACGGGGCCATCGGTACTGCGGTGAGGTCAGCTGCTCCGCGAGCACTCGGTGAGCCCGAGGCGGGTCTCGAGTGCGGTGACCGTGGGCTTCAGGGTGGTCTCGCTGGCCTGCATCGCCTTGATGGCGCCGCCGGGGTCTCCGGCTGTGGCCGTCGCGGCCGCGGCCTTCAGGGCGCTGTTGATCTGGTTGTAGGCCGTCACCAGAGCCGCGGCGTCAGTCTGGATCTCGGCCGGCGGTTTGAGGGCGGCAATCTTTGGGATGTCTTCGCTCGCGATCTCGGAGACCTTGGTCATGGCGGTGCCCAGGTCCGCCTCCGACTTCGGCGCGACCGCGTGACTGCGGTCGTTGAGGTCCTTGCAGATGGCGTTCGCCTGGGTGACCCATTCAGCCTTGGTGAGCGTGGCGGGCGTACCGGAGCCGCTCGAACCACAGGCAGTGAGGGAGAAGATCGCGGCGAGTCCGAGCGCGCCGAGGATGCGTACGTGCATGTGAATCCTTGCTGAGAGGTGACTGAAGGACAGTACATGCTGACGCGGACGGTCGGACCGGAGTTCAGAAGACCCCGAACGGTCTGAACTGGACCGAGATCCGTGGCCCGGCCTGCGCGACCTTCGGCACCGCGTGCTCCCAGGTCCGCTGGCACGTGCCACCCATCACAAGCAGGTCGCCGTGACCCATCTCGACCGTGACCGACTCGCCGCCGCCACGTGGACGCAGATGCAGCGCGCGCGGATCCCCGACGGAGACGATCGCGACCATCGTGTCGTGGGTGTTGCCGCGGCCGATCCGGTCGCCGTGCCAGGCGACCGAGTCGCGGCCGTCGCGGTAGTAGCAGCAACCGGCCGTCATGAACGGCTCGCCGAGCTCCTGCAGGTATCGCTTGTTCAGCGCGCGCCGGGCCTCGAGCAAGGTCGGGTGGGGCAGCTCCTCGCCGATCATGTACGTGTGCACGAGCCTGGGCACGTCGACCATGCGGTCGTACATCTGGCGCCGCTCAGTGCGCCAGGGGACATCCTGGACAAGGCGGTCGAAGACGCCATCCGGCTCCGGCAGCCAGCCTCGAGCGACGTCGATCCATGCGCCTCGGGCGAGCGGCGTACGCTCCGGCGCTCCGAATGCGGTGTCGACATCGTCGGCGAACAGCGTCCCCTGGAAGTCCATACACTGACGATATCGAACAAGTGTTCGAATGTCCGGGATTTCGGATTCCTGTGACGTCGCGCCGTGACCCGCCTAGATTCAGCCCTGTGACCCACCCGTCCTTCCTTCTGGAGCGGACGCCCAAATACGTACAGGTCCGCGAGTACGTCCGCGACCTCGTTGGGAACGCGCTTCCGGGCAGCCCTGCGCCGTCCGAGCGGGAGTTGGTGAACGTCTTCGCGGTCGCGAGAATGACCGTGCGCCAGGCCATCGATGCGCTCGTTGCCGAGGGTTTGCTCGAACGCAAGCCGGGCCGCGGGACGTTTGTCGCGGCGAGGCCCGGCAGCCAGTCGCACGCCGTGGTGGGCCTGACCGAGTACATGGCCATCCGCGGTGTCGAGGTCACGTCGCGCACGGTGGTGATCCGGACTCAACAAGCAGGCCCCGGTGTCGCCCGCGCGTTGTCGATCCCGGAGGGTGTCGAGGTCGTGCACTGGCGGCGCGTACGCCATGCCGACGGCCTGCCGTTCGGCATCGAGGACGTCTACCTACCGCTCGAACTCGTCCCCGACCTGGCGCAGGCCGAACCTGCGAGCCTGTACGACTACCTCGCAGCCATCGGGATGCGGCCGACGTCGAACGACGACACCTATACGGCCGATGCGGCGTCGATCGAGGACTCCGAATTCCTCGGCGTCGAGATCGGCAGCCCGGTGTTGCGCAAACAGCGGCGGGCGCTCGTGGATCGGATCCCGATCGAGGTCAGCCGAGGCGCGTGGCGTACTGACGTCCACGCCCTCTGGTTGCGCTTCAGCGACTGACGACGGCGTGTCCGCCGCGTCGCTCCGTGCTCGCTGGCCCTTCGGCCAGCTTGTGCGCGGGCTTCTTGCGGCCACGCGCGTCGTAAGCCGCTGACCTGAGGCTCAGGCGGAGTAGCTGCGCAACCACTCGGTGTGCGGGCTGCTCTCGAGCTTGTCCAGGGTCTCCTGTGCAAGCTCGCCGGCGATGTCCGTGACCACGTAGCCCTGCTCGCCGGAGGTGGCGAGGTACTGGCCGGTGATGTTGGCACCGTCGGCGGCCAGCGCATTGGTGACCTCGGCCAGCACGCCGGGGATGTTGACGTGCAGGTACCCCACGCGGGTGCCCTCGGTCAGCGGCGGCGGCTGCACGGCGGGCAGGTTGACCGACAGTGCGGTCGAACCGCCGAGGGCGAAGTCGCGGAGCTTGCCGGCGACGAAGAAGCCGATTTCCTCCTGGGCCTCCATCGTCGAACCGCCGACGTGCGGGGTGAGGATGACGTTGTCCAGGCCGCGTAGCGGGCTCTCGAACTCATCGCCCTGGGCCTTCGGCTCGATCGGGAAGACGTCGAGCGCGGCGCCGGCGATGTGGCCGCTGAGGATGTTGTCGCGCAGCGCGTGGTCGTCGACCACCATGCCGCGGGCGGCGTTGATGAACAGGGAGCGGGGCTTCATCTTGGCGAACTGCTCCGCACCGAAGATGCCGGCGTTGCCCGGACGGCCGTCGACGTGGAGGGACACCACGTCGGCCTCGGCCAGGAGTGCGTCGAGCGACGGCATCCGGCGGGCGTTGCCATGGGCGAGACGGTCGGCGATGTCGTAGAAGATCACGTACAGACCGAGCGCCTCGGCGATGTTCGACAGCTGGGTGCCGATGTTGCCGTACCCGACGATGCCGAGGGTGCGCCCGCGGACCTCGTGGCTGCCCTTGGCGGACTTGTCCCAGACGCCGGCGTGCATCTTGTCGGTCTTCTCGGGCAGGCGCCGGGCCAGGCTGATGATCTCGGCGATGACGAGCTCCACGACCGAGCGGGTGTTCGAGTACGGCGCGTTGAAGACCGCGATGCCGTGTGCTGCGGCCGCCTTGAGGTCGACCTGGTTGGTGCCGATGCAGAAGCAACCGATCGCGAGCAGGTCGGGTGCGGCGTCCATCACCTTGGCGGTCATGTGGGTGTTCGAGCGGATGCCGATCATCGAAACGCCCGGCAGTGCGGCGATCAGCTCGTCCTCGGACATGGATGCGCTGCGCAGATCGACCTCGAAGCCGGCGGCCTCGAGGACCTCGACGGCGGCCGGGTGGATGTTCTCGAGCAGCAGCACCTTCATGCGGCGAGTTTAGTTGGCCGGAGTCGGCGGTCTGTCTGCCGTCTCGCGCAGCCGGATGGTCGCCTCGGCAGGCACACATCCGTCGCGGATGAGGGACTGGAGTCAACTCCTGTGACTGGTGATGCGACGGCGCGACGGCATGGTGCGTTCGCAGTGTCGGCACGCGCTTGGGCTGCCGGGTCGGCGGCGATCTGCGTGAGACGCTGGCGAACATGAGTCATGGGACCGGATCCGGCTATGCCGTGGTCTCCCAGGTCGAGCTCAATCGACGCTGCGTCGAGTCCGCGCGGCTGCGGTGTGTGTCGCTGACCGCTCGACTCCTGTCGGTGGCGTCGCAGACCGGCCAGCGGATCGCCGTGGCTCAGACGCCAACGTCACCCAGCGTCACGGTGTGGGCGCGGTACGAAGCCGAGCTGCGCGCACAACTCGAACGTGCTTTCGCCCAGATCGAGCAGGGTGCGTCCCAGGCGCGACAGGCTGAGGTCATCGCGGTCGTCCCGAACTGGCAGCCAGCGGCGGACTGGGTCGGGGAATCCGCTGAGGAACCTGCTGACGACCTCGCCGACGGCGAGGCTGAGGAGCGCGTACGCGCCAGCATCGGGCGGGCGCTCGACCTCGTCGCCCGGGTGGAGGATCCCGCCCACCGGCGCCGTCTGGCGACCCTGGCCGATCGTGCGCTTCGCGTACTGGATGAGGATCGCGCGCAGGCGCGCGGGCACCTCAACACGATCCGCTCCGAAGCCCAGGCGTCGCTGCGGTTGCAGTCCGCCCGGACCCTTCTGGCGAAGCGGGCCGAGGCGGCGCGGCACGACTATGCGGACGTCGGTGGCGAGCGTGCCCAGGTGCTGCGCGACGGCTTGCAGCATGTCGTCGGGCAGGCCGATCTGGATGCGATCGAGGCAGAACTCACCCAGATCCGCGACGCAGCGACGGCCGAGGCCGACCGCCGGTACGTGATCGAACAGGCTGCCGAGGCACTTCGCGACCTCGGCTACCAGATCGGCGACGAGTTCGTCCCGAGCGCGTTGGAGCAACGCACCGTGGTGCGTACGCCGAACCTTCCCGGGTACGGCGTGGAGCTCGACTTCCAGAAGAAGCGTCGCCGGCTGGTCACCGAGGTAGTGGCGTACACCGCCGATCGCCGTGGCGACCTCGCCGCCGAGGAGGCGTTCTGTGAGCATTTGGAGGCCCTCGCGGAGAAGTTGGGAGACGCGGTCGCGTTGACCCGCGAGCAGACGATCGAGCCCGGTGCGGCTGAGGTCGTACGCATCTCCGCCGTCGAGCCTGTGGCCGCCGCGGTCGAGAGGGAAGCAGCGAGATGACCTACCCCGACTGGATCCGCAACATCACCGCGAATCTGCCGGTGACCGCGCAGTACGTCGTGCACGGAAACATCCGCGACCACCATCTGGTTGCCAGTGGAGCCCTGACGACGCCGCAGGTGATCGCGGAGGCGCTGCGCGAGCAGGGTTTCGAGTGCGTGCTCTATCACTCGCCGATGACGGGTCTCCAGGTGTTCGGACCCGAGGACGTGGCGGAGAAGGTGCTCGACGGTGTGGCACCGCTGGGCAAGCACATCGACTACCAACGCTTGGGCAAGGTCCTGACCCGAGTGACGATGCCGGACTCGACGACCGCCCTGATCGTCGACTACGTGTCGCAGCACCGATCGGGTCGCAGGGAGCCGACCGATGAACTCCACGAGTTCATGCTCGACTGTCTGAGAGAAGTGCACAGCGGGCAGCAGCACCCGATTGCCGACGGCGGTCCACGGTTCTATCGACCGGTGATCTGGCTGGTCGACGTGCCAGCGGACCTCCCCACCTGGATGGTGAGCGGAAGCGACGGCATCCGGCAGGTGAGCGTGCCGTTCCCCGACGTCGACGCCCGGATCGGGGTGGCGCGTGCACTCGGGTTCCGCGAGGAGCAGACGGCTGCCTTCGCCGACGCCAGCGCCGGCCTGACCGTACGCGCCATGCAGGCGATCCGGGGGCTGGCCGATCACTCCGGCGCCAACCGCATCGAGGACGCCGTACGCGCCTATCGACTCGGCCTCACCGACAACCCGTGGAAGCGTCCCGAGCTCCGCCGCCGCATCGTCGGCGAGGACGGCAGCGGAGACGCCGAGACCGTCCTCGGCCAGCGCGTACTCGGTCAGCCGCGGGCGGTCCGGCACGCTACCGACATCCTCGTCCGGGCCACCATGGGCCTGGCCGGCGCGTGGCAGGGGTCTCGGTCCAGTGGTCCGCGTGGTGTCTTGTTCTTCGCGGGACCGACCGGTGTCGGCAAGACCGAGTTGGCCAAGGCGATCACGGCGCTGGTTTTCGGTGACGAGAGTGCGTACACGCGTTTCGACATGAGCGAGTTCAGCGCCGAGCACACCGAGGCGCGACTGATCGGAGCGCCGCCGGGGTACGTCGGTCACGGCCGTTCGGGTGAACTCACCGACGCGGTCCGCCGTAAGCCGTTCTCGCTGATCCTCTTCGACGAGATCGAGAAAGCCCATCCGCTGGTGATGGACAAGTTCCTGCAGATCCTCAGCGACGGCCGACTGACGGACGGCATGGGTGCCACGGTCGATTTCAGCGAGACGATCATCGTGTTCACCTCCAACGTCGGTGTTGCCGATCTGCCGATCAACTCGGTCCCCGATCCTGCCGAGTTCGAGGCGCGTCTGCTCGGCGCCGTCGAGTCGCATTTCCGTCATGTCCTCCAGAGGCCCGAGCTGCTCGGTCGCATCGGCGACAACATCGTGGCGTTCCATTACCTGACGGACGAGGTCGGTCGGTCGCTGGTGGGTCGCTACCTCGACAACATCCGCCAGCGCACCCGCGAAGAGCACGACATGGCCCTCGAGATCCCTGCGGTCGTCATCGAGTGGATAGCGGATCGGTGCATCGCCGACATGTCGCTCGGTGGTCGCGGCATCGGCCAGACCCTCGACACCGTCTTCGTGAACCCGCTCGGTCGTGCACTCATCCAGCACGACTCCGCGATCGCGGTCGTCGACGCGGTCAGCGAGCACGACGGTCTCTACGAGGTCACCCTCCGATGAGGCGATGTCGTTGAGGATCAGCCGTATCGCCGCTCCGATCACCGTCCTGGGCCCCGGCCGGCGCGTCGTCGTGTGGGTGCAGGGCTGCACCTTGGCGTGTGCGGGCTGCGCTTCAGCGGACACGTGGTCGGCGAGAGGCGGTCGTGAGATGTCGGTCGAGGAGGTCACCGCGGAAGTGCTCCGGCTGGTGCAGGAGTACGACCTCGACGGCCTGACGATCAGCGGCGGGGAACCGTTCCAGCAGGCCGAGGCAGTGGCGGACGTACTCGCTGCGGTGCGGGCAGCTCGGGCCGACCTCGACACGGTCGCGTTCACCGGGTACGACGCCGCAGTGGCCCGTCGGCGGAGCGTACGGCTGGCACGCCTGGTCGACATCCTGGTCGCAGGTCGGTACGACCCGACACAGCCGTCCGATCGTCCGTTGCTGGCGTCGGCGAACCAGAAGATCGTCACCTCCGACCGTGGAGCCGATCGGCTCGCGGAGGTCACTGCCGTACGCGTCCAGGTGGCCGCGGATGAGGACGATCTCTTCGTGGTCGGTCTGCCGCAACCCGGAGACCTGGATCGGTTGCGCGAGGCGCTCGAAGCCCGAGGCGTGGCTCTGGCAGGTGCCTCGTGGCGCTGAACGGGACTCAACTCGTGCACGCCTGTGGCGCAGGGTACGAGGCTGACGCGGTCTTCTGCCCCGGCTGCTGGCAGCCGGTGGCGGCGGCCGCGATCCCGGTCGCTGCGAAGGCGGAGACGGTAGTCATCTGCCCTCACTGTGATCGAGAGACGCCCCCCGGCGAGCGGTGCGTACGTTGTCTCGATGCGCTGGTCCCGATCGCCGAGGAGGTCGCGGAGGTCGACGAGTGGCAGCGGGTCAACCTCCCCGCTCCGCTTCGCGACCGGTACACCTTCCTCCGCGAGCTCCCGAGCGGGGGCCAGGCGGACGTCCTGATCTGCTCGGACAACGACGACCACGAACGGCTCGTCGTGGTGAAGATCTACCGACCGGGGATGAGCCTCGAGGACGCCGCGATCGACGAGTTGCGCGCCGGCGCCACCGACCGATCACACGTGGTTCCGATCTACGACTTCGGCCGTACGGGCGGCGTGGCCTGGGAGGTGCAGGAGTACGTCGCCGGCGGCTCGTTGGCGGAGGTGTTCCGAGACAGTGCGCCGTTCGCGGATCTGGGCGTCGCACTCCGGCTGACCCGCCAGCTGTGGGCGGCGATCTCCTACCTGCACGAGCGGCATCTGATCCATCGCGACCTGAAGCCGTCGAACGTTCTCGTACGCACCGAGGAGCCGCTCGACATCGCACTGGCCGACTTCGGGTTGGTCGCCCTTCTCGAAGCGACTCTCGACGTGCGTACGGTCGTCGGCACCACGACCTATCTGCCGCCGGAGTCGCGCGGCAACATCGTGTCCAAGTCGATGGACTGGTGGGCGATGGGCTTGATCCTGGTCGAGGCGCTGACTGGTCGGCACCTCTTCGCCGGTGGCGACGGCATGCTCGCCGACGCCGTGGTGCGCAATCAGTTGTACGAGGGCACGTTCGCCATCCCGACGACCGGCATGCCGCGTTGGGACGCCCTGTTGGCCGGACTCCTGGCTGTCGACTACGAGCAGCGATGGGGCAGTGTCGAGGTCGGTGAGTGGCTGCAGGGCCGCACCGTCCTTCCGAAGGGTTCAGGCGCCGAACGACGTGGCGGCTCGGTCCCGTTCAGCTTCGGGCGCCGTACGTACGCCGATCCGGCGGCATTGGCCGAAGCAATGCGCGGCGACAGCGCCGCCGCACTCCGGCTGCTCGCGGGTCCGGGGGCGGACGGTTTGCGCTCCTGGCTCAGGGGTACGCGCGTCGGCGACGCGGCCGAGGACCTTCTCGTCAACGCCGCCGACGACCCCGATGGCACGTTGATCAGGCTGCAGGTGGTGCTCGATCCCTCGCGCCCTCCGGCGTACCGGAACCGGATGCTGACGAAGGCTGGTCTGAATGCAGTGGTGCGGGATGCGATCGCGGGCGACGTGGCCGCCGGCACCTGGATTCGGCAGTTGCGCGAGCAGAGGATCCTGACCGCCTGGGCACAGGTCGAAGGGTCGATCTCGGCCACGGCCGACGGGCGGCTCGCAGCGGCCTGGGTAGGCATCGACGCCCGGCTGTCGGAGATCCCGCGGGAGATCCACCAGGCGATCCGGGGCCAGCTCGAAGGACACGTGTTGCAGGCGCTGTCGACCGCGGCCGCTTCGGATCTGCTCAGGCGTGGCCGAGCCGAGGCCCAGGGTGACTTCGTCGGATGGGCCGCACGGCTCTCCTATGCCGTCCGGTCGGCCGATGCATCCGTGGGCGACGCGGCGCTCGCGTACCTGACGCTCCCCAGGGTGCAGACCTCGGTGCCTTCAGGCGATGCCCCCAGTCCCGAGCGTGTGGCCATCGAGAACGTCGCTGACAGGGCTGCACAGACGATCGAGCGGCAGACGATCCGCAGCGACCGGCACCGGATCATGGTCGATGAGCTGGCGCGGTTCTGGCCCGGCTGGCTGGTTGTCGTAGGCGCGATGGCGTGGGGACTGCACGGGCTGTCCGGGCAGACCTGGATCAACGCGGGGTCCTGGGCCATGTTGATCGGCGGTGTGTCGGCCGTGCTGATCGCGGCTCGCCACCTGATCCCTGGCCGGGTCGACACGATGGTCGGATGGGCGTTCTGCACGGCGGCGGTGGCCGGTGCCGCGCAGTCGTTCGCCTCGTCGTTGAGCGGTCTCCCGCCGCACGCCCCGGTCCGTGCCTGGGTGACGCTCGCCGCGGTCACTATCCTCGGCGCTTGGCTTGCGCGGGTGTTCAACGTCGTCGTGTCGCGGCGCGTACGTGATGTCCTCGTACCCGACCTGATCCCGGCGCAGTGGCTGCGACGCCCGGCGCTGGTGGCCGCCGCGTTCGCGTTGCTCGCGGACGCATGCCGCCGCTACGCGGACGTCGCGGTCCACACCCATGGCCGGGTCGGCCACACGCTGTCGCAGCTGGCGGCGCAATCTCCCGGTGTGGGCCATGCGGCCTCGAGGGTCGCCCAGGCAGTGCACCCGTTCGGATTCGGGCTCCCTGTCGCCGCGGTATCGGTCACCGCCGCCCTCGTCGCCACCGTCTTCCTCTTCGGCAGCCCCGATCTGGCCCGGATCAATCCGTGCCTCCTGGCGGGCGTACGCGCAGCCGTCATCGTGCTGGGGGTTGTTGCCGCGGCGGGTTCTGCGACCGCTCTCGTACTCGTGACTGGCGCCGGCGGCCTGGCGGTACTGCTGCCGCTCGTGGCGGCAGCCGCGGCCCTTCTCGTCATCGCGGACAACGCCTCCGCCTGACGGCCGAGACCCGACATTTGGCCGGCCGAGACCCGACATCCGCCGCTGTTCACCTGACATCCACCGCCTCCGACACGACCGAGGAGCGCCAAGGCATACGCTCACAGCGTGTTCATCGCTGCTGTCGCCGTGACCGTGGCCGCCTGCTTCCTGTTCGCGCTCTCCGCGTGGCTGACCCAGCATGCGGGTGCGGGTCATCCGGAGCGTTCGGGTGGCCTCAAGGGCATCGGCCGTCTGATCCTCTCCCTGGTCAAGCAGCCGATGTGGATGATCGGCGCCGTGGCGGGCGTGGTCGGCTTCTGGCTGCAGGCAGTCGCACTGCACTGGACCGGTCTGTCGGTCGTCCAACCGATGATGCCTGCCCAACTGCTCTTCGCAGTGCTGCTCGCCAGCATGAGCGCGCGTCGGTGGCCCCTCGTACGCGACCTCGCCGCGACGGTCGCGGTCTGCGGCGGTGTCTCCCTGCTCGTCATCAAGGCCCAACCTCCTGCCGAGAACGCGAGCCCGAACCACGTCACCTCACTCGTAGTCGGCATCGTGGTGGTGATGGCGGCGTTGCTGTTCGCCGCACACCATCGCAAGCCGGCCATCGCTGCCGCCATCACCGCAACCGCCGCAGGCACCGGCTTCGCGTTGACGGCGGTGTTCCTCAAGTTGGTGGCCGACCGATTCGCCGCCGGCGAGTACGCCAGCCTCCTCACGTACGTGCCGACCTACGGTCTGCTCGTGTCGATGATCATCAGTGCGGCGCTGACCCAGGCCGCTCTCGCGGCCGGCCCGCTGCCGTGGTCAATGGCCGGGATGACGATCGCCGAGCCAGTCGCTGGCGTGGCGGCGGCGTGGGTCGCCTTCGGTTCGAAGCCGCCCGGGTTGCTGTTCTCCGCGACTGCTGCGGTCCTGCTCATCGTCGGTGTCGGCGGCCTGCTCTCCTCGCCCGCAGCGGCCCTCTGGGTCCCCGACTCAGGCGTAGGCGACGAGTTGTTGCCCGACGGAGGCGTGGAGCTCGAGCATCTCCGCGACGGTACGGGTCCACGGGAACTGTTCGGCCCGGGCGCGGGCGGCAGCCCGTCGCTCTGAGGTCGGTCGCGCCATTACCTCAAGGACGGCGTCCGCGAGCGGAGCCGGCAGCGGTGAAGCCTTGGCGCCGCACGCCTGCGTGATGATCTCCTGGGCGCCACCCCGGTCAGCGGTGACGACAGGGGTACCAGCGGCGAGCGCTTCCAGGACGGCCAGCCCGAAGGTCTCACCCGGGCAGACCGACAACGCGACATCGGCAGCGGAGATGCGGCGTGCCAGCTCCTCCCGATCCCCGACGTGGCCGTGGAAGGTGACGGGCGCGTCGACCGCGAGCATCTCGAGCTCGTCGCGCGCCGGACCGTCGCCGTACACGTCGAGCTGGACCGGGATGCCGCGGTGGTGCAGTTCCACGGCCGTTGCCACCGACAGGTGGGGCGCCTTCTCGCGGGACAACCGTCCGACGTGGATCAGTCGGGTGACGTCCGAGTCGACGTGCGTACGCGGCGTGAACAACTCGAGGTCCACCCCGAGCGGGATCTGTACGACAGGAATGCCGACGGAGTAGCGGTCGAACTCCGTACGCGCGTAGTCGGAGGTGACCACGATCGCGTCGAAGGACCGCACCAGGATCCGGTTCAGCAGGGCAGCGGACACCTTCGTCGTGGTGTCCAGGCGGGTGTACTGGAGCATGTATTCGTCGAAGCGCTCATGCGAGAACAGCACGGTTCCGATGTTGTTGCGCCGTGCCCACCAGGACACCGGCGTCATCGTGAACTTGTCGCTGATCTCGAGTGAGGTCGGCGCGAAGGATTCCAACACCTCGGTGACCCTCCACGGCTCCACGATCAATCGGTAACCGCCACCGACCCGGGGTGCCCGGAGCTGCACCACGTCGCCGAAGTCGGTGGTGACGCGTTTGTCGACCGGGCCGGGGATCACCAGCAGCCGCTCGCAGCCGGCGTCCACATAACCCGACGCCAAGGCGGTGAGGGCAGTCTTCATCCCGCCGCTTCGCGGACCGACGAAGTTCGCCAACTGAGCAATGCGCACGCTCTGACGGTGGAGCAGGCGCGTGAACGGATGGCGAAAGTGACGCGACCTGCGGGCGAGGATCTGGCACCGATGCGCCGGTCCGAGATTCAGCGGGCCTCGAGCTCGCTGATGGCGTCCAGGTCGTGATCGAGAAACCGCTCCAAGGTGGCGACGAGTTCGGGTTCGTCGCCGGAGACCGAGATCTGCGCGATCAACCGGAGGATGGCGACGGCGTTCTGGTGGTGACACTCGAGCAACTCGGCCTGGTTCGCTGCCAGCTCAGGGTCGTACGCGGGGGAGTCGGGATCGACACTCTGTGAGTCCCAGGAGACCGCTTCGGGCGGGCCGGACTCCTCGATCGTGGAGACCATCGTCTCCAGCGAGGCGATCATGTCGGGCTCGGCGCGGTTGCCGAGTGCCAACGCCAGCGTGCCGCGGGCGCGGGCGAGGCTCAGTCGATGCCGCGCCTGCCCATTGATCTGGACCTGCTTGAGCCGGATCTCGAGGAGTTGGAGCGCCTCTTCCTCGTCGAGCCCGGCAACACTGGCCGTCACCTCGCGGAGGCGGCGCGCGAACTCGTCGTCAATGTCCTCAGGCATGGGGCCTGAGCGTAATCGGTGGGTGCGTTCAGCGGCGGATCGAGCACTCGCCCTGACAGCGCAGCGGCCTGAGTAGGCTCACGCCCGTGAACGAGTCTGCGTCCGCGGTGGCCGTACGTGCCCTGGAGGACGCGCGCACGCTCGTCGAGCCCGCTCTTCGGGAGGCCGTGGATCTTCTCGATCCGCGGATGCGGGCGATCGCCGGCTATCACTTCGGCTGGTTGGACCGTGACGGCAACCCGTCCCCCGGCAACGGCGGCAAGGCGCTCCGGTCCGGCCTGGCCATCGCTGTGGCTCGAGCGCTGGGCGCAGATCCCGCCGCCGCAGTGCCCGGTGCGGTGGCTGTCGAGCTGATCCACAACTTCTCGCTCATCCACGACGACCTGATCGACCGCGACCGTGAACGTCGCCACCGTCCGACGGTGTGGGCCGCCTGGGACGACACCACGGCTGTCCTGCTCGGGGATGCCCTGGTGACGCTCGCGTACGAGGTGATCGCGGACAGCGGGTCAGACCACGCCGCGAAGGCGGCGAAGGCTCTGTCGGTCGCCACCCGCGAGCTGGTGCGCGGTCAGGCCGACGACGTACTCCTGGAGTCCCGTGATCGTGTCGAGCTGGCCGATTGCGTATCGGTCGCGGCAGGCAAGACGGGTGCCCTGCTGGCCGTGAGCGCGGCTCTTCCGGCCATCTTCGCCGGCCGCCCGGCTGAGGTCGTACGCGCTCTCGACACGTTCGGTGCCGACCTCGGACTCGCGTTCCAGATCGTCGATGACCTGCTCGGGATCTGGGGCAGCACCGAAGTCACCGGCAAACCGGTGCATGCCGATCTCGCTGCCGGCAAGAAGACCATCCCGGTGGTCTTCGCGATGGATCGCGACCCTGAGGTTGCCCGGTGGTACGCCGAGAGGGACTCCAGGGCGGAAGCCTCTGCCGCGGAACTGGACGCGATCGCCGAGCGGATCGAGACCGCCGGCGGCCGCGCCTGGGCCGAGGCCGAGGCGGATCGCTACGTCGCGGAGGCTCTGGCCGCGCTCGCGACAGCCGGAGTCGAGGACGACGTGGTGGTCGCCCTGGCGACCTTCGTCACGCAGCGACGGTCGTGACCGCACCGTCCACGCACCGCGGGATCCTGCTGCGCGGCCTGCTCGGCAGCGCGATCACCGCCGCTGCCGGATGGTTCCTCTCCACTCTCCCCATCGGCTCCTGGCCGATGACCCACGGCCCGCTGGCGCAGTGGCGTACGCACACCTGGGTGCTGGGACTGGCGATAGCGGTCGCGATCGGCGGGCTGCTGTTGCTCGGCTGGGCCTGGTGGGACCTGGTGCGGCGGCCGGAGCGCGTACGCCTGACGTCATTCCTGTGGCTGCTGCCGTTCCTGGCCGCGCCGCCGCTGTTCTCCGAGGACGCCTACATCTACGCCGGCGAAGGCTGGCTCGCCCGTCACGGAGTCTCGCCGTACCTCCACGGCATCAATGCCGTCGCCGGCCCGATCTCGAACGTGGCCAACCATCAGTGGCGCCAGACCCCGAGCCCGTACGGCCCGATCCACCTCAAGTTCGCTGAGTGGCTCACGTACGTCTCCCACGACCCGCTGGTGCTCGCGATGCTGCAGCGGCTGCCGGCGATCGCCGCCTGGGGGATCATGCTCTGGGCCGTCCCGCGGCTGGCACGTCGTGGGGGCGTCGACCCCGATCGCGCGATTGCCCTCGTGATGGCCAGCCCGCTGATGTTGGGCACGGGCATTGGTGGCGAGCACAACGACGTCCTGGTGTGGGCCCTGATCGCAGTGGCGATCGTCGTTGCCGTCGAACGGCACTGGGCGCTGGGAGCGCTGGTCCTCGGCCTCGCGGTGTCGGTCAAGGTGACCGGCCTGCTCGGGGTTTTCCCGATCGCACTGCTGACCCTGACGCCCGGGGTGCGGCTGCCGGCCCGGCTGCTACGCCTGGCTCTGACAGGTCTGATCGCTGCCGCGGTGATGGCGGTGGTCAGCTTCACCCTCGGTTTCGGCACCGATTGGATCCATGGACTGTCCAGCGCCTTCGACCGGCCCTCTCCGCTGAATCCGGTGGGCTGGCCGCTCTTCTGGGCTCCGGACGGCTTCTTCAAGGCCCTGGCCGTGGTGCCGCTGGTCATCGGGGTGGTGGCCGCACTGCGTACGCGCGCGGGCGAGTGGCGCTGTGTCCTCATCCGATTCACCTGGGTCCTGGTCGCGTTCGTCTTCCTTGCGACTCCCTTGCGGCTCTGGTACCTGCTGTGGATCGCCCCGTTCGCGGCCTCGGCGCCCCTGCGTCGTCGGTGGATCGTGCCGGCGATCGGGTTCATCGGGGCGCTGGCGCCCGTGACGGCCATCCCCGGCCTCACCCGCTGACATCTGTCGGTGCCCCGCGCTTAGATGGGCGTATGAGCAACGTCGAGGACCATCCGCAGGTCACCGAGTGCGCCTCCGCGCCCACGGGTGCGCAGGTGATCACGTACCGCGACGTCCCGCTCGGTGGGCCGCGTTCGATGACGGTGCGGCGTACGTTGCCGTCGCGAGAGCGCACCTTGATCGGGGCCTGGTGCTTCGTTGACCACTACGGGCCCGACGACGTCGCCGACAGCGGCGGCATGCACGTCGCACCGCACCCGCACATCGGCCTGCAAACGGTCTCCTGGTTGTTCACCGGGAAGGTGGAGCACCGCGACAGCGCGGGCAACCATGCGTTCGTACGTCCCGGTGAACTGAATCTGATGAACGCCGGTCGCGGGATCAGCCACTCCGAGATCTCGACCCCGGCCACGACGACCTTGCACGGTGCCCAGTTGTGGGTGGCGCTTCCGGAGGACGTACGTGCCGGCGAACCGGGTTTCGCCCACTACGCACCCGAAGCCGTCGAAGGCCCCGGGTGGACGGCCCGTGTCTTCCTCGGCAGCCTCGGCGGCTCGACCTCGCCGGTGGTCACGGCAACGCCGCTGCTCGGAGTGGAGGTCTTGCTCGCGCCGCATGCCGACGCCGAATTCGGTGTCGACGACGCGTACGAACTGGGTGTCCTCGTCGACACCGGCTCGGTCGAGGCGAATGGGCTCAGCATTGGGCGCGCTGAACTCGGCTACCTGCCGCCGGGCGCATCCCGACTCTGCCTGCGCGCCGGCGAGGACGGTGCGCGATTGCTCCTCCTCGGCGGTCCGCCATTCGGGGAGGCGATCGTGATGTGGTGGAACTTCATCGGGCGCACGCATGAGGACATCGAGGCAGCGCGGACTGAATGGCAGCGGCAGATCGAGGGCGTAAGCGACTCGCAGGAGGTCGCCGCCGGCACCTTCGGCACCGTGGTCGGGGACCATCTGCCCCCGATCCCGGCGCCACCGATGCCGAACGGCGTACGCCTGAAGGAACGCCATTGATGCGTGATGCGTGATGCTTTAGAATGGAATCATGCGTACGACTCTCGATCTGGACCCGCGTGTGCTGGCCGCCGCGCGAGGTCGTGTCCAAGCTGGTTCGAGCCCTTCGGTCGGAGCGGCTGTGTCGGAGTTGGCACTGGCGGGGATCGACCTCCGCATGGACGTCACCTTCAGCCACGGTCTGCTGTTGGCGCCGCCCGTTGAGGGCCATGTGATCACCAGCGACATGGTCGAGGACGCTCTCGCGGATGACTGACCACCCTCTCGAACTGCCGGATGTCAACGTGTTGCTCGCGCTCATGAGTCCGAGCCACGAGTTCCACTCTCCAGCGATGGCATGGTTTCGCGGCACCGCGCGATTCGGGACCACCGTGGTGACCGAGTTGGGCCTGCTGCGTCTCCTGCTCAATCCTGCCGTGATGGGACAGCGTCTGGATGGTGCGTACGCGCGGGCCATGCTGCGAAGTGTGCGTGCTGATGCGCGGCATTCCGTGGTGAGTGACACCAGTTCCTTGGCCGAACCGGTCATTGACGTTGTCGGACTGGTGGGACACAAGCAGGTCACTGACCTTCACTTGGTCAACCTCGCTGCTTCAGTCGGTGCTCGGCTGGTGACTTTCGACCGGCGCGTACGCGGGTTGGTTCCGCAGTCGAACGACTACGTCGTGACGCTGTGATGAACCGGTGTCCGTGGGCGCTCACGCCCGGAGCGATGCAGAGCTATCACGATGACGAGTGGGGCCGAAGTGAGCCGACGGAGCAGGCCTACTTCGAGCGCCTGACTCTGGAGGCATTCCAGTCGGGGCTGTCCTGGGCCACGATTCTGGCGAAGCGACCGCGGTTCCGGGAGGTCTTCGCCGAGTTCGACGTGGACGCGATCGCGGACTTCGGGCCGACCGAGGAGGAGGCGTTGATGGCCGACGCCGGCATCGTCCGCAACCGACTCAAGGTGACCTCGACGATCCGCAACGCCCAGGCGACCGTCGCGCTGCGCGACAGCGGCGGATTGGTGGCGTTCGTCGACCAGTTCCGTCCGCCGGTCGCGCCGCCCTACGAAACGACGCTGACAGCTGAATCCCAGGCGCTGTCCAAGGCTCTCAAGAAGGCCGGCTTCGCCTTCGTCGGACCGACCACGATGCATGCGTTGATGCAGGCGCTCGGACTCTTCAATCCGCACCACCCCGACTGTTACCTGGCCGAGATGTGACGATGGCCACGGTCCCGTCCGGTAGCACCCGCGAGTAGGTTGGCGCCGTGCCATCAGTACGCCGTATTTCCGCCTTCACCGACGATGCCCTCGGCGCCGACGACGCGCTCGGCGTACGCCAGCGCATCCTCGACGGGGAGATCACTGCCAAGGAAGCCGCGAGCGCTGCGTACGCCCGGATCGCGAAGGTGAATCCGCAGCTCAACGCGATGGCCGCGGTCTCGACCGACCCGCTCGGCGACCACGGTGACGGCTTCTGGGAGGGCGTACCCACCCTGCTCAAGGACAACATCGACGCCCGCGGCATGGCCACGATGCACGGCACCGACGCCTTCGAGGCCCGCCCGGTGGCCAAGGACGGTGAGACCGCCAAGGCGTTCCGGATCAGCGGGTTCAGCGTCCTGGGCAAGACACAGTTGTCGGAATGGGGCTTCTCCCCGGCGGCCGACCACCCGCGCCTGGGCAGCGTACGCACTCCGTGGGACCCGACCCGGTACGCCGGGGCGTCCTCCGCGGGCTCCGGTGCCCTGGTCGGCGCGGGAGCGATCCCGATCGCCCACGGCAATGACGGCGGTGGCTCGATCCGGATCCCCGCCAGCGTCAACGGCCTGGTCGGGCTCAAGCCGACGCGCGGGCGGGTGCCGCAGGACCTCTTCTACTCCGCGATGCCGGTCAAACTCGTCTCCGACGGCGTCCTGACCCGGACCGTGCGCGACACCGCGGCCTTCCACCGTGAGATCGACCGACGGCACCACAACCCGAGCCTGCCCCCGATCGGTGATGTCACCCGACCCGGCCGTCGTCGTCTGCGGATCGCCTGGACCACTGACGGAGCGGGCTACGGCGCAGACGCGCAGACGCGCGAACTCACCGAGAAGACCGCCGTTCAACTGGCCGAGTTGGGCCACTACGTCGACGAGGTGCAGCTGCCGATCCCCGAGACGCTCGCCGACGACTTCCTGCTCTACTGGGCCTCGCTGGCCGTGGCGATCGTCGGCACCGGCCGTCTGCGCCGTGGCTGGGACGAGTCGAGGATGACCGGTCTCACCGTCGGGCTCGCGAAGCACGCGCGTCGCAACGCCCTGGCCATCCCCGGTGCGGTCAGCCGCTTGCGGAAGGTCACCGCGCTCTCCGAGCAGTTCCACGAGCTCTACGACGTGGTGTTGACCCCGACGCTGGCCCATGAGACCCCCAAGGTCGGATACCTGGACCCGCAGCAGCCGTACGACGACCTGGTGCGGCGGCTCCTGGAATGGGTGGTCTTCACGCCGTGGGCGAACGTCACCGGTGCTCCGTCGATCTCCCTGCCGGTCGCACAGACGAAACGCGGACTGCCCCAGGGGATGATGTTCACGGCCCGGAATGGCTGGGAGGCGACGCTCCTGGAGCTGTCCTACGAGCTCGAGGAAGCGGTCGGATTCGCCCGGATGCCGGGTCTGTGAGTCCCGATTTGGTGGGGTTCAAGCGGGGCCAGTAATCTTCTCGGCTGTTGCCCCCTTAGCTCAGTGGCAGAGCACTTCCATGGTAAGGAAGGGGTCGTCCGTTCAATCCGGACAGGGGGCTCTGATGCAAGGGCTCCCGCTCTTGCACCTGGCGGGATAGCTCAGACGGTTAGAGCGCACGACTCATAATCGTGAGGTCGCGGGTTCGATCCCCGCTCCCGCTACCCGGCATACTCTAAGCAGCACCCTCGTTCGACCAAGGACTTTCAATGGCCAGCAAGAGCAGTGACATCCGCCCGAAGATCACTTTGGCGTGCACGGAGTGCAAGGAGCGGAACTACATCACCAAGAAGAACCGCCGCAACGACCCTGACCGGATGGAGCTGGCGAAGTTCTGCCCGCGTTGCCGCACGCACCAGCCGCACCGCGAGACGCGCTGATCGCATCACGCGTGCCTCGGCTCGCTGATTTCACAACGCTACGCCTCGGCGGGAGCGCTTCGACCTGGATCGAAGCCTCCTCCGAGGCTGCGTTCATTTCTGCCCTCGGTGCGGCCGATGAGGCCGGTACCGGCGTCCTGATCCTCGGCGGAGGATCGAACCTCGTCGTCGCCGATGAGGGCTTCGACGGCACCGTCGTCAGGGTGGCCACCGCCGGGATCGCCCCCGAGGTCGACGCCGACGGTCACGTCCGGGTCACGGTCGCCGCCGGCGAGAACTGGGACACCTTCGTCGCCCATGCTGTTGCCTCCGGCTGGGTCGGTGTCGAAGCCCTTGCCGGCATCCCCGGCACCGTGGGTGCCACCCCGATGCAGAACGTCGGCGCGTACGGTCAGGAGGTCGGCCAGACGATCGCCGAGGTCCGGGTCTGGGACCGTCGCCTCAAGGGCGTACGCACCTTCGCGGCTGACGAGTGCGGCTTTGCCTACCGCTGGTCGCGGTTCAAGGCGGACCCCGGCCGACACGCAGTCCTCTCGGTCACGTTCACCTTCGCGGTCGGCAGCCTCTCCGCGCCCGTCGGGTACGCGGAACTCGCGCGGACCCTCGACGTCGAGGTGGGGGAGCGTGCTCCGCTGGAGGACGTACGCGCCGCGGTCCTCGGTCTGCGGCGTGGCAAGGGCATGGTCCTGGACGCCGAGGACCACGACACCTGGAGCGCAGGCTCGTTCTTCACCAATCCGTTCGTCGAGGTGGCGCCCGCCGGCGCCCCGGCGTACCCACAGCCCGACGGTCGGGTGAAGACCTCGGCCGCCTGGCTCATCGAGCACGCCGGTTTCGGCAAGGGGTACGGCAACGAGCTGGTCTCGTTGTCGACCAAGCACACGCTGGCACTGACGAACCGGGGCGGCGCGACGACCGATGCGCTGCTGGCGCTGGCGCGGGAGATCCGGGACGGGGTCGCCGCAGAGTTCGGCATCGGACTCGAACCTGAACCCGTCTTCCTCGGCTGCGCGCTCTAGCCCACAACGCCTGAGATCGACCTGAGAGAACGGTCTGAGTTCCTCAGGACCGCGACCTTCGGGGTTGCGTGGATCACACCGATCCGGTCGAAACCATCAAACCCCTGTGCGGTTTCACCTCCTGTTTGCATGGCGTTCCGTGCTCGGCCGTAGTCCGCCGACGCCCCATTTCAAAGAATCATCCCGACACATACGACGACGTCTCTCGGGACCCGCATGCCCTTCGCGGGCTGTCGGGTGCGTTCGATCCGCGTGCTGCTCCGACCAGTTTGCATCGCCTGGAACCAGGCGATTTCGACCGACATAGAGAGATCGGTATCTCTGCGATGAAGCACAGCAAGAAGTTCCTCGCGGGCGGCGCGGCCGTCCTCGCCTCGGTGGCTCTGGCCACCCCTGCGTTCGCCGACCCGGTACGTCCGTACGTTGCGGCCGGCTCCGACACGATCCAGGACGTCTGGAACGGTCTCACCAACGACTCGACCGCCGTCGCGCCGTCGATCGCCTCGTGGAACGCGACGTCCGGTGGCGTTGCGTACAACACCATCCAGACCAAGACCGGCGGCGCATGGTTCGCTCGCCCGAACGGTTCGGGCGACGGTCTCAAGGCTGTCTGCGCCACTTGGGACGCGGCGGGTGACCCCACCAACAAGCTCACGCTCAACAGCACCAACTACACGCTCAACACGCAGGACGTGGACTTCGGTCGTTCCTCGAGCGGCCCCGCGGGCACCTCGGGCACGGTCCAGTACCTGCCGTTCGCCCGCGACGCCGTGTCGATCGCGTACAACACCCAGGCGGTCGGTGCTGCTGCCAGCGGTCTCCCGGCCTCGCTGAACCTGGCCACCACGGACATCACCGCGCTCTACAGCGGTGTGCCGAGCGCCGACGGTCGCGTGACCTTCACCCAGGCCGACGGCTCGGCCGAGCCGAGCGGCAACGCCACCGCCGACGCCACCGCGAAGGTGTTCCTCGACGGCCTGCAGGTCGTCCCGGTCCTTCCGCAGACGGCTTCGGGTACCCGCAAGTTCTTCGCCGGTGCTGCCGGCATCAGCAACTCCCAGGGCGCGAACGCGGCGTACGTCTCCGACCTCGCCGGCACCGTCTTCGGTGCGGGCACCGCCGGCCCGTACGAGGAGAACAACGGTCGCGCACTCACGATCCCGGGCGCGATCATCCCGTTCTCGGCTGCGCAGTGGATCTCCCAGCAGACGGCCGCCGCGCCGAACACGCTGGACAACTCCAAGATGGCCATCGCCAGTGTCAACGGCAGCGCCGCGGTCACCGGTTCGGGTAGCAGCGCTGCCCAGGGCCCGCTCTTCGGCAGCCAGAACGCTGCCGGTGCGTTCAACACCGTCCCGGTCTCCGGTGTCGGCAACTTCAACCGCGACACCTACGACGTCGTCCCCGGCGGGTTCCTGCCGACCGGGACCCCGACGCCCAAGCAGTCGGCCCTCGTGTCGATCCTCACCGGTGGTGGCATCGGCCAGATCTTCTCCGGCGCTGGCAAGACCATCATCAAGAAGTTCGGATTCGGTGTCCTGTCCTACTCGGTCGGCACCGGCTCGGCCCTGCCGGGCGACTGCCCGAGCGGTTACTGATCGACGCGGTGTGGGTCCCGCTCGGTAGGGACCCACACCCGTCGCTTGATCCCAGCCGCAACCCGCCGGACCGTCCCCTGGCCCGGATGCGGGTCGTCGCATGACGCCCGCCTGCTCCACCGCACTGCTCCATCCCCTCGCTGTAACCCCATATCCAGAGAGAGAAGTCATGTTGCGTACTCCTGCTCGCGCTCGCCGCTTGCTCGCGGGTGCCGTCGCGGTCGCGATTCCTGCCGCGATCCTGGCCACCGCCACCCCTGCCAACGCTTACGCGCCCACCGCCGGCGCCGCTGAAATCATCCTCGAGGCGAACACCCAGACCGACCTGGCCGCGAACGCGCTGGCCAGCGGTTGGTGGGGTCACGAGACGTCGACCCACAACAAGGCGACGTTCCTCGGCCTCAACACCTCCGGCACCACCCTGGCGGCCGTCCTGGCCAAGATCGGTCCGGACGCCAACGCCGGCAACCTGAACGTCGCGTTCGTCCAGAACCCGAGTATCTCCAACGTCCGTCCGACGATCGCCGCCGGTGAGACCGTCGGTCAGGCCTACACCTGGTTCGACGGCTCGACCTTCGGCAGCTCGTACTCCGGCAACACCGCGGACACCGACTACGTCGACACCATCTCGACCGACGCCAGCTACAACGCATGGGTCAACGCCGGTTCACCGGTCGTCGGGTACGACAGCAACCTGACGCCGATCGACGCCGCTGCTCCGGGCGCTCCGGCCTCCGGTACGCACGCCCTCGGCAAGTCGATCCTCAACAACTGGGCCTCGGGCACCAACATCGGCCTGATCTTCTACGTCTCGAACACGACGGCGTCGAACGGTGAGCCGGTCGTGCTCGCCGGCGCCGACGGCAAGGCCGAGGCTGCGTACGTCCCGCTGACCACGGCTGCTCTCCCGGCTGACCACAGCCAGGACCCGGCCGCCGGCAAGTCGGCTGCGTACGACTCGATCCGTACCTCGGCCGGTTACATCGACACCACCGTCGGTGACCGCACCGCGGCGAGCGCTGTGACCTCCAACGTGGCCTCGCCGGCTGCCCAGGGTGCTGCAGTGACGTTCAGCACGACCGTCACGGACACCGACAACGGCAACGCTCCGGTGACCGCCGGAACGGTGACGTTCAAGGACGGCGCCTCCACCCTCGGCACGGCCACTCCGAACGCGAGCGGTGTCGCGAGCCTCCCGGTGAGCACGCTCTCCTCGGGCTCGCACTCGATCAGCGCCACGTACGCCGGTCCGACGACGGGGCTTCACCTCGCAGGCTCGACGGCTGCTCCGGAGGCGTACACCATCCAGGGTGCCAACACGACCACCGTGGTCGCGGTCAACCCGAACGCCAACAACGACACCAGCACCAACGTGACGTTGACGGCTCACGCCTTCAAGACCGGTGACGCCGCCCAGACCACGATCCCGGGTCACGTCACGTTCATCGGTCACCGCAGCGGCAGCGCGACCACCACGGTCCTGGGCAGCAACATCCCCACGGACGCGAGCGGTGTGGCCAGCGTGGTCGTCAACTTCGCGACCGCGGACCCGACCTGGACCGTCGAGGCTGACTTCACCCCAACGGACGGCGTCAACTACCAGGCGTCGATCGACACCTCGGCTCCGTTCGCGGTGACGGCTCCGGCCAACCCGCCGCAGGTCTCGGTCGGCAACGTCACCGCCGACATCCCGGCGGGCACGATGACCCTGTCGACGCCGTACACGTCGAGCAACCCGCTCAACGTGGGCACGCTGACGCAGAACTCCGACCCGACCACCGGTTTCTCGGGCAGCACGACGTTCGGCAACATCGCGATCGTCGACACGCTCGCCGGTGACCTGCCGTGGACCCTCACGGCTCAGTCGAGCAACCTCACCGGCGGCACGACGGGCACCGGCGTGATCAACGCCCAGAACGTCGGCATCACGGGCATGAGCGCAGCTCAGGCTCCGACCGGCGGTGTGGCGACCTTCTTCCCGATCGCTGCGGCGAGCCCGGCGATCGAGCCCGGCGTCGTCGGCACCCTCGGTCTGGCGGGTCTCCCGGCGAAGACCATCGCGCACACCGCGCACGGTGTCGGGTCGTGGAACCTCGGCGGCACGCTCACGGTGAACGCTCCGGCGGACACCCCGGCTGGCCACTACGCCGGCACGGTCACGTTCACGCTGACCGCGCAGTAATTCAAGACCGCCTGGGGGCGGCGAGCGACCGACGGGTCACTCGCGGTGGGGCGGGTGCGAAGGCATCCGCCCCACCGGCACGCCGCCCCCGGGCGTACACCCATGACAGAGAGAGCCCCCATGCAGACCTTCCTCCGCGTACTCGCCGTGGCGATTGCGACCGTGCTCTTCAGCGCGGTCGCCCTGCCGTTTCCGGCGCTGGGCGCAAGTACGAGCCCAAGCCCCACCCCGTCCACCACTGCCACCGCCCCCGCGAAGCCGAATCCGGCCGCGACCAGCAAGAACCTCACCTTCGGTATCGGTCCGGCGGTGCAGGTGCCCAGCGACCACCTCGTCGACGGTCGTCCGTACATCTCGGCCGAGAGCAAGCCGGGTGGCGTCGTACGCGACGCGGTCGCCCTGTTCAATCTCGCCCGGACGCCGATCACCGTGCAGGTCTATCCGGCCGACGCGGCCCAGAACGGGTCCAGCACCTTCCAGCTGTCGCTGATCAACCAGAAGGTCACCCAGGCGGGCTCCTGGTTCACCCTCAACGGCCAGCGACGCCTGACGGTGACGATTCCCGCGAGTCATGCCGCCCCGAACGACCGCAACATCCCCGGTCGGGTCCTGATCCCGTTCGAGGCCCGGATCCCGCTCGATGCCACCCCCGGCGACCATGCCGCCGCAATCGTGGCGGAGCTCGACGCCAAGGCGAGGAACGGCGACGGAGCGAACGTCACGCTCCAGCAGCGCCTCGGTGTCTCGGTCTACTTCCACCTGGCCAGCCAGGTGGGCACGCTGCGAAGTGCACTGCGGGTCAGCAATCTGCGCGCCCACTGGGACGAGCCCGGTGGCCCGCTGGGGACGAGTCGCTACACCGTCACGTTCACGGTGCGCAACGTCGGTGACGTACGGCTGAACGTCTCGACCCTGATCGGCACCACGCGGTGGTTCCTTCCAGCGATCCACAGCTATCCCGAGGTCATCTCCAATCTCTTCCCGGGCGGCAGCGCGACTGTCACCAAGACCGTGACGGGCGTCTTCGGCCTCGGCCCATGGCATGTCACCGCGACGGCGTTCGGATCACCGGCTGATCCGACCCAGGCAGTGACGACCACGCCGGCGGCCGCAAGCCTGACTTTCTGGCCGTGGCCGTGGGTGCTGATCGCGATCATCGTCGGCACGATCCTGGCGCTGTACCTGCTGTGGCGTGGCTACCGCCGCTGGCGCAGACTGCGGGCCGAGAAGCAGGCCCGCCTCGAGGCGGAGAAGGCCGAGCTCGCGAAGGCACAGGCGAAGATCGCCCAGCAGGCAGCAGAGCTCGCCAAACGCGAGGCCCGGAAGACGCGCGCACCGGGGTGGCGTACGAAGCCGAACGATGCCGGGGAGTCGCAGGCCGTATCCCCGACCGACGTCGAGCCGCCCGTGGGCAGAGGTGCCCGGAAGGTCGCTCGCGGAGGTCTGTTCGGCCGGGCGCGGAAGGCTCCAGGTCGTCACGCGACCCCTGAGGGCCTCGAGCCGATGGGCGGCACGGAATGAACCGCCTGTCCAGGATCGTGACGACGGCCGCCGTGGTCGGTGCCACCGTCGGCGGCCTGATGTGGAGCGCCGACGCAGCCGCTCCGCACGGGTCCGCTGCCGAGGTCATCTTCGAGACCGGAGCGAAGGGTCCGCTCGCCGATCCGGGATACGCCATCGTCGGCGGCTGGTGGGGTCACGAAGGTGCGGCGCACACGGGAGCGACGTACTTCTCGCTCAACGGGGCAGGCGGCACGGGAGTCGTCAACACGGCGTCGATCGCAGCCCTGCATCAGGCGTTGGACGACGGGGGATCGTTCGAGAACCTCCGGGTGGCGTTCGTACCGGCATCGGCCGACGGCAGTACTGAGCGGCCGCTCGTGCACAAGGGCGAGGTCGCCGGTGACGCCTTCCAGTGGTGGACCGACATGGGTATGGGGTCGGGTGTTGCCGGCTCTGGCGGCCCGACCGACTACGGCACCTTCATCTCGACCCAGACCCAGTGGGATGCCTTCTGGCGGCAGGGCCGTCCGGTGCAGGCCTTCGACAGCCATCTGGTGTTGCACGACGTCGCCACCGGCAGCGTGTCAACGGCGCCGGAGGGCACCTCCATCCTCAACGCGTGGCCGGCCGGCACGAAGATCAGCGTCGTCCTGTACGCCTCCGACGGCTACAACGGGTCCCTGGAGCCGACGGTGAAGGTCGGCCCGGACGGTCGCGCGGTCTCCGCGTGGCTGACGATCCGTACGCTGGCCAGGCCCGGCGACCCCGTACGCACCTCCGCCGGCTACCAGGTCCTGACCGCCAGTCCCGGCGAGGGCGACAAGTTGGTCGGCGGGATGCCTCCGGCCGCGGCGACGTACGACCCCAGCGCGGGGGATTCCCGGACAACTGCGCCCACCACCTCGCCGAGCGGTCAGCCGACGAGCTCGACCCACACCGGTCGGACCACCCAGATTGCGGGCCCTGGCCGCGCGAGTTCTCGCAGCTCCATCGCCAAGGTCGTCGACTCCGGGTGGACCTGGGCCGTCGTCGTGATCCTCGTCGGCGCGGGTCTGTGGGTTCTGGTCCGCCGCTGGAGATCGGTCGGGCGTTCGAGATGACCTCGACAAGGGCGGCCGCGATTTCGGTATCCGTTCACGTTCCGCTTCCCCGGAATCACCCAAGTCGGTACGTGGCCGCGTTTTCCTCTCATCGAGGACATTCGGGAGCCCCACGCGCGTCACGTGCCGTCACACCTGCAGCACCACCAGTTCGCACGCACATTCTCCGAAAGGTTCCTCATGTTCTCGAACCCGCTCGCTGATCGCCGCCGGAAGGCGGGGCTCGTAGCCGGTACGGCCGCCTTCGCCCTGGCCGCCGCCGTACTCGGTGCGGCCTCCCCGGCCATGGCCGCCCCCGCCTCTCCGCTCCAGGTGTTCATGGAGGGCGCGAGCGCCACCTTCGACCCTGCCAACGCGGTCACCGCCGGCTGGTGGGGTCACGAAGGTGCGGGCCGCACGGATTCCAGCTTCTTCTCGCTCGACGGCAAGGGCAGCGCTGCGTCCGCGACGCCGACATCCCTGGCCGCCCAACTGGCGAAGATCGGTCCGGACGCCGCGTCGGACGGCTCCAACGTCTTCGTCGCGTACGTCACCACCTCCGCCGACGGCTCGGCGGAGAAGCCGACGATCAGTGCCGGCGAGACGGTCGGACAGGCTTTCGGATGGTTCGACGGCTCAACGTTCGACGGCGCCCTGTCGGGCAACTCGGCGGCGAACGACTACGTCGACACCGTCTCGACCGACGCCAGCTACACCGCCTGGCACAACGCCGGGTCGCCGGTGGTGGGTTATGACGCGAGCCTTACCCCGATCGATGCTGCTGCGCCGGGCGCGCCGCCGTCCGGCGCTCACGCGCTCGGGAAGTCCATCCTGAACAACTGGCCGGCAGGGGCGAACATCAGCCTCGTCTACTACGTCTCGAATGCGACTGCTGCCAACGGCGAACCGATCGTCCAGGCCGGTGCCGACGGCAAGGCCGAGACCGCCTGGATGCCCTTCACCACCGTGGCGATGCCGACCGATCACAGCCGCGACCCCATCAACACGGCATACCCCGCCAGCTACGACACCCTGCGTACCTCCGCCGGCTATGTCGTCAGCGGCGCTGTCGCGCCGACGGTCAAGCTGAAGGACAGCTGGTCCGGCACCGCCGGCACACTGACGGCCACGATCACCGACAGCACCACGGGCGTCACGCTGACGAACGCCACCGGCTCCGTCCAGTTCATGGGCCGGTCGGTCAACGCGACCGGTGGTGCGTTCAGCGACATCGGCAGCCCGGTGACGGTGACCGCCGCCGGCACCGCGGCCATGCCGATCACCGGCCTGGTCGGCGGCCAGTTCCAGGAGTTCGAGGCCGTCTACACCCCGGACGCGGCAGCGTCCTCGACCTACAAGTCCTCGCCGCCGTCGAACGTGGACCAGGCCTTCGCCCCGTACGCCACCTCGACGGGCGTTGCGGTCGCCGGCACGCTCCGCGTCCCGTACCAGCAGACCGTCACCGCCACCGTGGCGGCGACTGGTACGACCGCGACCGGCACGGTCACCTTCAAGGACAACGGCGTGACCATCGCCACCGTCGCGCTGGCCTCGGGTCACGCGAGTTTCGCGAAGGCGTTCGGCCTCGGTACGCACTCGATCGTTGCGTACTACAACGGTGCCGCCGGAATCGCGCCGTCGAGCTCCGGCGCTCGCGCCTTCACCGTCGCCAAGGCCATCCCCTCGATCACGCCGGTGCTGTCCGTCGCACCGTCGAGGCTGGTCCACGGCATGCGTCCGACCCTGTCCGTGTACGTCAAGGCACCGGGTCTGGTCCCGACCGGCACGGTGACCCTCGTGATCGCCCAGCCCAACGGCAAGGTCCTCACCGTTCGCCTCGCGTTGCGCTCCGGGAAGGTCGCGTACGTCCTGCCGGGCCTGCTGCACGGCACGACCAAGATCACGATCAAGTACTCGGGCAGCACCTTGGTCAATGCCGCGGCCAAGGCGTACGCGTTCGCCGCTCGCTGATCGATCCCTCCTCCGCGGTGGCGCCGAGCTTCCGGCGCCACCGCGACCAAACCCAAGGACTCCCTTCATGGCCCCCACCCACCGACGCGAGCCTCTGATCCGGCTCCGGTTCAGCGCAGCCCTCGCGGGCACGCTGATGGCGCTGATCAGCGGTCTCACCCTGTTGACGACGCAACCGGTCGTCGCCGCCGGAAGCGCGGTCGACGGATCGGACTGGGGTTCGACCGGCACGCTGGCCAGCAACAGCGCGGTCACGGTGCGGTGGGACAACGCGGGCAATCCGCTCTCGAGCGTCGTCTACCGCGACAGTCGTCAGACCGTTCCGCACACCGGGGGCAGCAGCTATCTCGACGTTGTGCCTGCGGTGAATGACGCCTACGACGCCCATTTCGGGGACAACAACGGCCTCGGTGGCATGAGCGTGACCGTGTCGCAGACCCAGAACCTCGTCGACGAGACGATCAACCTCTCGATCAAGGGCGTCCAGGGCGGCACCAACGTCATCGGCGGCAACTCCGCCTCGTACCTCCAGATCTTCGAGTGCTGGGGCGGGTTGACGGCCGCCGGTCATCCCGACACCATCGCGACCGAGCCCGATCCGGCGACATGTCAGGTGGGCGGCATCGGCGCCGACTCGCGGGGTGGGTCCGCCTCGCTGAGCGAGGGCCGGTACGTGGGCAAGGACCCGCTGGTCCTCGGCGGGGACTGGCTGAACTACTACGACAACGCCCAGGGTGACCTGCCGTTCACCTCGATCGGCGGAGACACCTCCGGCAGCACCGCGAAGCGCCTCAACTCCTACTTCAACACGACCACGACCAACGAGCTCTCCAATGTGGTCATCGGCGCTGACGGGTCCGCGAACCGCCCGTTCGAGGCTCAGACCGGTGCTGAGGCTCCCGGGCTCGGTTGCGGCGTACGTCCCAACATCGCCAGCACCCCCACGTGCTGGCTGGTCATCGTCCCCAGGATCAATGGGGTGATGGTCTCCAGCGGACCGATCGCACCGTCGCTGTGGGCCCAACGGATCCAGGTCAAGCTCGGTTTCCGCCAGGCAGGGTCGACCTGTCCGGGCGGCCGCGCGCGTACGCTCATCGCCGGCTCGGAGATGCTCAACGATGCGGCCGCGTCCTGGACACCGGGCGTCTGCAACGCCCACAAGATCGAGCTCGGCTACACCAAGCTGGGCGACCAGGTGGCCCGGAACCAGTTCGAGACCGGCTCCAACCAGGCCGTGCTCACGAGCCAGCCGATCCCGGAGAGTACGCCCGCCGTCCATGTCCCGCTGGCGCTCACGGCGCCGGTGTTCGCCTACTCGTTGACCTATCAGCCGACCTGCGTCGACATCAGCCCGGCGCCGTCCACGGACTCCGCGGCACAGCGGTGCGGGTACGCGAACCTCGTCGCACTGCAGCAGGACTGGAAGCGTGCGGGGACACCGGTGCGGACCCTCAACCTGGACGCCCGGTTGGTGGCCAAGTTGCTGACCCAGTCGTACGGCAATGCGCTCATCACGATGAGCGGGATGGCGTCGGCGCCGTGGATGCTGGCGCAACCGTCCAACATCGCCGGCGACCCGGAGTTCGTACGCCTCAACCCGCAGTTGGCGCATGAGAGCACCTCGGCCGGCAGCCCGGCACTCAAGATCAACCACCTCGTCCTGGAGGCAGTTCGTTCGGACGCGGCAGCCGAGGTCTGGCGGTGGATCCTGGCGGACCCCGAGGCCCGCGCCTTCCTGAACGGCTGCCCGGACCCGAACGGTCACGTCATCGACCCGTTCTACTCGACGAGGACTTACGCCGGGTGCGAGAGCGAGAAGTCGACGCTGGTCGCCCAGGCAGCTGCGGCACGTGCCTCGACTCAGAAGTCCGCCAACTACCTCGATCAGCCGCTCACATACCCGCCGGACGGCTCGCCCTACCCGTTGCCGACCTGGCAGACCTACAAGGCGCCCAACTCCAGCGAACTGCCTCTGACCGTCGTCGACTGGTTGCCCACGGTCAACTCGATGACCGACTCGGGACGCGACGTCGCGATCGGCTATCTCCCGCAGAACAGCAACTGGTGCGACCCGGCGATCGACGCCAGTTGCGGACCCTTGCCCGGCAAGTGGAGCGATCTCAAGATCCGCCAGTCCACCGGCAGCCTGGGGCTGATGGCGGTCACCGACACCGGTACGGCCGCGCGGTTCCAACTCGCCACCGCGAACCTCTGTGACAGCGCCGGGACGCACTGTGTCGGTGCGAGTGCCGCGAGCCTGCAGAAGGCGGCGACCCAGTTCGCGCCGACGGGGACGCACGGGCTGCTGGCCTCCACGGGCAAGGCCGACTACGCCGGCGGCGCGTACCCGCTCGCCATCCCGGTCTATGCGGCGATCGCGCCCTCGATGGCGCTCGTGGACCGGCGTGCGTACGCCTCGGCCTTCGGGTACGTGCTGGACAACGGTCAGCGACCCGGGTTCGACGTCGGCAACCTCCCGCCCGGGTACGCGCCGCTGACCGCGAACCTGCAGGCGCTGGCCTCGAAGGCCCTGATGACCCTGTCGACCGCGAAGACGGCGCCCAGGCCGACGCCGTCGGCCAGCCCGTCCGGTGTGGGGACCCCGGCAGTGCCGGGTACGACCTCCCCGACCCAGTCCACCTCTGCCCACCCCTCGACCTCTCATGACGTGATCGTCACGACTCCCCAGCTGGTGACTGTGTCGGCGGGCCACGAGAGCTGGGCCTGGTACACGATGCCGCTCGGGATCGGCATCGCGCTTCTGGCCGGTCTCGCCGGGCCGTTCCTTCGCCACGGATTCGGATGGACACTGCGATGACGACCTATGACACCGCCACCGACTTCGATGAGGCGGTGACTCCGCGGAGGGTCACGACCGTCTATTCGCGCACGGACCGGGCGTTCCGTACGACCTCCCGGGGCGCGGGCTCGTTCGTCCTGCTGGTGATGATCCTCGTCGGCGGGTTCCTGACCGTGAATGCGGTCCAGGCCATCTCGTCGGTGGGCCTGGTCAAGTTCGTCACCACCCAGGAGTGGTCGCCGGAGACCAACAACTTCGGGATCGCCGCGGTCCTGATCGGCACCGTGCTGATCGCTCTGGTGGCGCTCATCGTGGCTGTGCCGCTGGCGATCGGGTCGGCCCTGTTCATCACAGAGATCGCCCCACCCGCCCTGAAGAAGGTGATGACGACGGTCATCGACCTGATGGCCGCGGTCCCGTCGGTGGTCTACGGGCTGTGGGGCCTGGCATTCCTGCAGTCGCACATCGTGGGCTTCTCGTACTGGATCTCGACGTACCTGGGCTGGATCCCGCTCTTCCACGTCGATGGCGCGGACCCGAACAATGCGCTGCCCAACCCTGCCCTCTACACCTCGTCGACGTTCATCGCCGGCCTCGTCGTGGGCATGATGATCATCCCGATCCAGACGTCGATGATGGTCGAGGCCTTCTCCCGCGCTCCGCAGGGCGAGCGTGAGGGTGCCTTCGCTCTGGGCGCGACTCGCTGGGGCGTGATCCGTCGGGTGGTCCTGCCGTTCGGCAAGGGCGGCATCATCGGCGGGGTGATGCTCGGTCTCGGCCGGGCGCTGGGCGAGACCATCGCGATCTACCTGATCATCTCGCCGCTCTTCAAGATCAACTTCCATCTCCTCCAGAACGGCGCGAACGCCGTCGCACCGATGATCGCGTTGCGTTACGGAGAGGCGAACTCCTTCGCGATGAGCGCGCTGATGGCCGCCGGCCTGGCGCTCTTCCTGCTCACCATGGCGATCAACTTCACCGCGTCCACGATCATCGCCCGCTCCCGCTCCGGCGCCGACAGTGAGGCGTGACATGACATCGACACTTCCCACGGACGTGCCCGAGATGACCGTACGGTCCCAGCCCCGTCGCACGATCGTCCCGGAGAAGGAGCCTCTCGCCGAGGAGCCGGCACGCGTACGCATCGGCATGTCGATCGATCAGCGGATGATTGGTCCGGGCGCGTTGGCCGCCTCGATTGCCCTGGGCCTGCTGCTCGGTCCGGTGCTCGGCGTCATCGGCTTCGGGTGGGTGCCGCTCGTCAGCTTCTTCTGGTTCTTCGGGCTCTACACGGTGCTGGTCGGGCTCAGCGAGGACCGCCCGACCGTTCGGGACCGGTTCTGGGCCAGCCTGCTGTGGTGCGCCGGGGCGCTGGTGGTGATCTTCCTGGTCATGGTGATCACGTACGTCCTCTATCGCGGGTGGGACGTCTTCACGAGCCTCGGCTGGCACGATTTCCTGCCGACGTTCCTCACCGAGGACATGGGTACGACCGGGCCGCTGGCACCCATCACCCAGGGTGGCATCCTGCACGCCTTCGTCGGGACCCTCGAGCAGACCGGCATCGCTCTGATCCTCACGGTCCCGCTCGGCATCGCGACTGCGGTGTTCCTGAGCGAGATCGGCGGCAGGTACGCGCGCATGGTCCGCACCGTGGTCGAAGCGATGACGGCTCTGCCGTCGGTCGTCGCGGGTCTGTTCATCTACGGCTCGGTGATCATGGTCTTCACCAAGCAGGTGAGCGGGTTCGCGGCGGCGTTGGCCATCACCGTCCTGATGCTGCCGATCATGATCCGGTCGTCCGACCTGGTGCTGCGTCTGGTCCCCGGCAACCTGCGCGAAGCCGGCCTTGCGCTGGGGGCTGGGCAGTGGAGTGTCGTACGACGTGTGGTGCTGCCGACCGTACGGTCCGGCCTGACCACCGCGATCATCCTGGCGACCGCCCACGGCATCGGTGAGACCGCGCCGGTCCTGCTCACCGCCGGAGTGACCGGCAACCTCAACCTCGACCCGTTCAGTGGACCGCAGACGTCGTTGCCGCTCGCGGCGCTGGAGTTCGCCAAGAGCCCGGGGGCGGTGATGCGTGCGCGTGGTTTCGCCACTGCCGCGGCGCTGCTGTTGCTGGTCCTCATCTTGTTCCTGCTCGCCCGCCTCGTGGGCGGTCAGCAGGCCGGTCAGCTCAGCGAACGTCAACGCCGTGGTCGCGCTGCTCGCTCGCTGCGCGACCAGGCCCGCATCGAGGCGAACTACGCCGCGGTCCTCGCCCAACGCAGCCGCCTCGGGCCAGTCCTTCCAACTCCGCGCCAGCCTTCCACCCCTGGAGAGTCCCGATGAAGACCAGCAGATTGCTCCGTCGCGCCTGCGCAGCCCTGGCAGTGGCAGTCGCTGCCCTGGTCCTGGTGGGCCCCGGTGCCCTGGCAGCGATCGGGACCTCGTTGCCGACGGCTCGACTGAGCGGCGAGGGATCCTCGTGGGCCGGGAACGCGGTGCAGGACTGGCAGGCCGCGGTCAAGGCGCAGGGCGTGACGGTCGATTTCAACCCCAATGGGTCGTCGTCAGGTCGTCGCGACTTCGCCACTGGCTTGGCCGACTATGCCGTGTCCGAGATTCCGTACACCGGTGACACCGCCGACCCGCAGGACACCGCCAAGCCGAACTTCGCGTACGGCATGCTGCCCGTCGTCGCCGGTGGCACCTCGTTCATGTACAACCTGCCGGTCAATGGCAACCAGTTCCAGAACCTGCGCCTGAGTCAGCTCGCGCTGGCCAAGATCTTCTCGGGCCAGATCACCCAATGGAACGACCCCGCGGTCAAGGCGACCAACCCGGGCGTGAACCTGCCGGCCCAGCGCATCACGGTCGTCGTCCGCTCCGACGGGTCGGGTGCCACCGCCGAGTTCACGCTCTGGATGAAGCACGCGTTCCCGGCCCAGTACGCGGCGCTCTGCGCGAAGGCGGGTTGCAACCCGAACTCCGCCACGTCGTACTACCCGACCCAGAACATGTCGAACTTCACCGCGCAATCCGGCTCCAACGGCGTCACGACGTACACGGCCAACACCCCGTACACGATCAACTACGACGAGTACAGCTATGCCCTCGGCGTCAGTTTCCCGGTCGCCCAGATCCAGAACGCCGCCGGCTACTTCACGGTCCCCAGTGCTGACGCGGTGGCGGTGGCTCTGACCCAGGCGAGCATCAACCAGGACAAGTCCTCGCTGAACTACCTCAGCCAGGACCTCACCAAGGTCTACAGCTACGGCGACCCGCGTACGTACCCGATCTCCGCGTACTCCTACATGATCGAGCCGACCGTCACCCACGGGAACTTCGATTCGGGCAAGGGGGAGACGCTCGCCTACTTCGAGGCGTTCTCGCTCTGCGAGGGCCAGCGCACGATGGGTGCCCTGGGCTACTCGCCGCTGCCGATGAACCTTGTCCTCGACGCGATGGAGCAGGTCAAGCGGGTCCCGGGCATCGGCGCCAGCACGAAGGCGATCATCGCCAACACGGAGAACGGGGTGAAGGCAGGTTCCGCCAACCCGTGCAACAACCCGACCTTCCGTCCGGGCGACAACCCGGCGCACAACCTGCTCACGGACACGGCTCCGTTCCCGGCGGGGTGCAACGCCGCGTGCGCGGCGCCGTGGGCTCGCCTGGGTGGCGGCACCTCGACCGGCGGTACGAAGGGCGGCAAGTCGACCAACGGGTCCGGGACCGGAACTACGGCGCCGGTCCTGACTCCCGGCGTGACCTCTCCCGGCAGCGGCTCCAACCCGGCGGTCGTCTGCAGTGCGGACACGGGCGTCTGTACCGGCCCGGCCACCACGACGAACGCCGCTGGCGCGAACCCCCTGCCGACGCCGCTCAACCTGACCGGGCAGTCGACCTGGGGTGTGGCCCAGACCGCACTCCTGCTCAGCGTGTTCGCGGTCGCTGCGCTGATGTTCATGCCGCCGTTGGTGTCGCAGATCCTCGGGTCACGCCGTCCGCCCGGTGCTGGTTCGCCGCCGGAGGGGACTTCGTAGATGAGCATCGACACCCAGGCCGGCCCGGACCAGCAGACGACGGCTCCGAAGCGACGCCGCTCATCGGCGATGCGGCCGCGAGTGCAGCTGGTCCCGCGCGCGACCCCTCCGAGTCCGCGCGCCCTGCTGATCTCGTACGCGCTGAGCCTGCTGTCGGCCGTGCTGATCGCCGTCCTGGTCAACCTGACGGTGATCAGCCAGTTCCAGCATCTGACGGCGCAGCGTTCGTTGTACGCCTCCCTGCGACTGTCGCTCGCGGCCGGCTCGGCTCCGATCGGCCAGACCGACGTCAACGGCCAGTTGGTGGTCCCGGGTACGCCGATCGCGCTGCTGCAGATCCCGGCGATCGGGGTGGATGAGGTGGTCATCGAAGGCACCACGTCCACGCAGACCCGCCGAGCTGTCGGTCACAGCCGGGACTCACCACTTCCGGGCCAGCCGGGGGTCTCGGTGCTGATGGGTCGACAGGCGGCGTACGGCGGGGTCTTCGGTGATCTGGACCGCTTGCGGTCCGGCGACGTCATCACCGTCACGACGGGGCAGGGCATCTCGCAGTATCGCGTGATCGGGCCGCGTACGGGCACCGAGGAACTGCCGGATCTCGGGGTCGGCCAAGGGCGGCTGATGCTGATCTCCGCCTCGGGTCTGCCATTCATGCCTGACGGCACCGTCCGGGTCGACGCGACCCTGATCAGTAAGGCGTTTCCTCGGCCTGCTCCGGTCTTCTCCTCCGGAGCGCTTACCCCGCAGGAGAAGCCGATGGCGGGCGATGACAGCCACGCGGTGGCGTTGTCGTGGCTGCTCGAACTGCTGGTGTTGATCGCCGTCGGTGCTGTCGTCGCATGGCAACGCTGGGACCGCCGCGCGGCCTGGATCGTCTTCCTCCCTCTCGTCCTGGTCACCTCGTTGGCATGTGCCGACCGGATCTGTGACCTCCTACCGAATCTCGTCTGATCAGGAGTGCCCATGTCCTACAACTCCGAGTTGGCTCCCGAGCGCCTCGACGCCGGAGACACCACCGTCGACCTCGTGCCGGTTCCGCCGGTGACGCCCAGGCGCCGCGCCGTACTCCCTCGACGCGAGCGTCGGCTGGCCGTCGACACTGTTCCTCTGCTGACGGCGACGCCGGGTGCGACCGAGCTTCGCGCCGACGAGATCACCGCCTGGTTCGGGGACCGGAAGGTGCTCGATCGGGTGTCGCTGACGATGCCGGCCGGTGAGGTGACGGCGCTGATCGGTCCGTCCGGCTGCGGGAAGTCGACCTTCTTGAGGATCCTCAACCGGATGCACGAACTCGTGCCGTCCGCCTCGCTGTCCGGCCGAGTCCTGCTGGGGGAGCAGGACGTGTACGCGCCGGACCAGCGGCTGACGGACGCGCGCCGGCGCATCGGCATGGTCTTCCAGAAGCCGAACCCGTTCCCGGCGATGTCGATCTACGAGAACACCATCGCCGCCCTCGACCTGACCGGACAGAAGGCCGACCGGGCGACGAAGGACTTCCTCGTGGAGGACTCTCTGCGCAAGGCGTCGCTGTGGGACGAGGTGCGCGACCGGCTGCACCAGCCGGCCGGCGGCCTCTCCGGTGGTCAGCAGCAGCGCCTGTGCATCGCACGCGCGATGGCGATCGCCCCTCAGGTGTTGTTGATGGACGAGCCGTGTTCGGCGTTGGACCCGACGTCGACGCGTCGCGTCGAGGAGACGATCGGCGAGTTGCGGGAGCAGGTGACGATCGTGATCGTCACGCACAACATGCAGCAGGCGGCCCGTGTCTCCGACCAGTGCGCGTTCTTCCTGGCGGCGCAGAACCAGCCCGGTGTGATCGTCGAGTACGGCGACACCGAAGCGATGTTCAGCGACCCGCAGGATCCGCGTACGCACGACTATGTGAACGGACGCTTCGGATGATCGGCGTCGGTGCGGTCAGTCCGCGGGTGCAGGAGCGCGCGATCCACTGGATCGATGGCGGGCCGCTGTCCGGCTGGACGGTCGTGCACAGTCGGGTGGGCCGCCCGGTCGGTGGTCCCGGCCAGGCAGCCAGGTTCATGCTCACCAAGGTGGCCTCGTCGGTCACGGACCCGGTCATCCAGCGATGGGTCGATCACCTGGGCATCCTGGTCGTCGCGGACGACGAGCCGGTGAGCGAGCAGGTCTTCTGCCGCATCGTCGTACGCCAACGGTCGATCGCGCTGAACGCGGTTGCCTTCGACGACGTCGCCGGTGCGCAGGAGTCGGTCCGGTCGATCACGAGCCGTGCGATGACGTTGCAGGTGGCGTTCGCGTTCATCCCGGGAGAACCGATCCCGATGTGGGTGGTGCACGATCGCAGCACGCTGCTGTTCGTCGGTCTTCCTCAGCATCACCTCGCGCGAGTATCGGATCCGCGGGTGAGCCTTGCCGCGATGCTGTCGGCGGCCCGGATCAAGGGGCAGGTACACGAAGCCGGTGGCGAGGTGGCTTTGGCGCACTCCGGAGTTCGCCCCGCACGGGCGATCGGTCAGATCCCGAGGGCCCGTCGCGCCTGACCCTCGCTTAGCGGTTGAGGCTCCCTGTCGGCACAATGTCGCCATGAACCGTCGGATGGGCCTCGCGTTGCTCGGATGCCTGACTACGGTCGGGCTCGTGATTATCGGGGCACTGTTGTCGGTTGGGGGATCGGCGTACGCAGCGTCCGGCCGCAGTACACCGTGCTCGACCTCCAGTTCGACCAGCCCGAGCCCGTCGTCGTCCAAGAGCACCGAAACGTCGACTCCGACTCCGACTCCGACTGGCACGAATTCGGGCTCGTCTCGTGCTGTGCCGCACGCTGCGGTGCCATGCACCAGCAGTCCGCCCACTCCTCGTCCGACGCGTAGTGCGATCGTCCATCCGAGCCAGGCAGCCACTGCCTCGGCATCACCGACTCCGACTGCGACATCGACGTCTGCCACTCCGAGTGCAACCGCGACCGACTCCGCAACGCCGAGCCCGTCGTCAACGTTCGCCCCGCTCCCCACCACGGACGACCAACCGCATCCGACCAAGAACTCGCACGGCTGGCTCTACCTTCTCCTCGGAGGTCTCGGGGCGGTCGCCGTCGTCGCCGGTGCCTGGGTTACGGGAATGCGCCGCAACCGTCGATCGTTGTCGTAGGACTTCCGCCAGGTCGAGATAGGACTTCCGCCGCGTTGAGATACGGAGTTCCCTGCCGCGTGGAACCGAGTCGACCTTGATCGCGTCTGAATTGGCATGAGGGGAGCGAGGGTGCGTCTACGCCAGCTGACGGTCGTTCCATTCGTCGTGGCGGCCTTGGTTGCGTGCGGGACATCGCCTGTTGCGACACCGTCGAAACTGCCGGCACCCAACTCGGCGGCGCCCGGGCCGGGGCCAGCCGGGGCCGAGTCGTGCCACCGCCCGGCACGTGAGGGATACCCCACTCCGGCGCCTACACCAACGGTTTCGTTGGTCATTGACAGGGACCCCTACGGAGCCACTGTGAGTTGGTATGCAGGAGCCAACGGTAGGTGGCCGTGCCCCGCGCCCACCCCAGTCACGGCCCAAGTAGCCATGGCGTTGGCCCGAGATATCGACGCTAGCCCGTCGTTCCCTCAGGGGTACGACGACCGCAACTGCGTATTCGATGACGGGACCGCCGCGGCCATCTCCTTCCAGTACGCGGGCGGCCGGACGGAGTGGGTGTTCCTCGAATTGGCCGGCTGCGGCGACCTCTGGTCGCCCGGCCTGTTCGCGCGAGACGCCAGCGCTGCCGTCTACCGCGACCTCAAGCCGTACGCTCCACACCCTTGGAACACCTATGTCAGTGCGCGTGCGCGCTAACCGCGCTGCAACAACATCGCGACCTCGTGATGCGTGGTGTGCGGGAACATGTCGAGCAACCTTGCGCGGATCGGTCTGAGCGATGGCATCAAGGCCAGATCTCGTGCCAGCGACTCGGCATTGCACGAGCTGTACAGGACGTACTTCACCGTGGAGCGCTCCAGCCAGGACGCCAGATCCGCGCCGATGCCGCGTCGGGGTGGATTGACCACGACCAGATCGGGCTCGAACGGCGCTGCCAGGGCGTACGCCGTCGCGTCGCCGGTCCGCCACGTCGTCGCAGCCAACCTGAGCTCAGCCGCTGTCTGTCGAGCCGACTCGATGGCCTGCTCGGACACCTCGACACCGATCACCGCCCGGCCCGGTGCCGCGAGGTGGAGCCCGAAGCCGCCGACGCCGCAGTAGAGGTCCCAGACCGAGGCGATGTCGAGGTCGGCGATCCATGCCTGCGCCGTGCGATAGAGCGCCGCCGCCACCTCGGTGTTCGTCTGGAAGAAGCTCTGCGGACGCAGGTGCAGGCCGACCCCGTTGACGTCCATCAGCAAGGTCTCGGCAACAGACAGGACCGTCTCGATCGGGCCCTCGAGGATCGCCTTGTGGTCGGGCTGGAGATTGACCGACACCACCGAGGCCAACGTGCGATCGATGAGCGGGATCTCGGCGGGGGACCGCAGCACGAAGCGCACCATCAGGTCGCCGGACGGTGCCTCGGTGATGATCAGGTGCTTGAGTTCGCCGTCGCGGTCGGGCACCCGGTACGGCGTGAACCCTGCCTCATTCAGAAACCCCACCAGCGAGGGGAGCGCCGCCTGGATCCCTGGGGTGTGCAGCCCGCAGGCCGTCAGATCCACCCCGTACCCGTCGGAGCCGAGGATCCCCAGTGTCACGTCGCCGCGTACGCCGCCGACCACCATCTTGGCCTTGTTGCGGAATCCCGACTCGGCTGACGCGACAGCGGCCTCCCAGGGCACGTGCGGCAGCAGCGAAGCGACCCGCGCCTGCTTCTCCTGCAACTGCACGGCATAGGGCGTCTCCAGCAGCGCGCAGGAGCGACAGACGCCGGCGTCGAAGTACTCACACTTCATGCGATGACTCCGTCGACAACCATCCTGCGATGTCGCGTTCGGCAGCAGTGCGTACGTCGTCGGGAGCGGCGGACGCCTCGAACGATGAGCGCGCCAGATCTGCGAGCACGGGGTCCGAGAGCGAGTGAGCCGATCGCATGACCTCATATTGGTCGTTGAGCCGGGCACCGAACAGCACCGGGTCATCTGCTCCCAGAGCGATCCGGGCCCCTGCGGCGATCAGCGCGGGCAGCGGCACGGCCGCCAGTGAGGGATACACACCCAGTGACACGTTGGAGGTCGGGCACACCTCCAGGGCCACCCCCGAGTCCACCACGCGGCGCAGCACCTCGGCGGATTCGGCGGAGCGTACGCCGTGCCCGAGCCGGGTGGGTCGCAACGTGTCGAGTACGACCGCGACGTGCTCGGGCCCGCGAAGCTCGCCACCGTGCGGGACGAGCATGAGTCCGGCCGGTCGTGCAATGTCGAAGGCGTGCTCGAAGGACAACGTGTCCCCGCGGACCTCATCGTTCGAGAGCCCGAATCCGACCACGCCGACCTCGGCGTAGTGGGCCGCGAGCCGCGCGAGCGTACGCGCGTCCAGCGGATGCCGGGTGCGGTTGGCGGCCACGATCACGCCGATGCCTAGTCCGGTCGTACGCGAGGCCGCGGCGACGGCGTCGAGCACCAGCTCCATGAAGGCGTTCAGGCCGCCGAACCGTGCCGCGTAGCCCGACGGATCGACCTGGATCTCCAACCATCGGCCACCGTCGCGTACGTCGTCCTCAGCAGCCTCGAGCACCAGCCTGAAGACATCGGCCGGAGTCCGGAGCACCGAACGAGCGACGTCGTAGAGCCGTTGGAACCGGAACCATCCCCGCTCGTCGGTGGCCGCGAGCACCGGGGGCCAGGACGAGACCAGTTGCTCCGGCAGGTGGATCCCGTCCCGTTCGGCGAGTTCGAGCAGCGTCGAGTGCCGCATCGACCCGGTGAAGTGCAGGTGCAGATGCGCCTTCGGAAGATCGAACAGCGACCTCAAGAAGAGAGCTTCTCCGCAGCGGCGAGCAGGACGCAGGTCGCCACGACCTCCGCGGCACCGGTGACCTCAGCGATCGGCGGCAGGCTCGGTGCCAGGCGGATGTTCCGGTCATTCGGATCGAACTTGAGTGGGAATGCTGAACCGGCCGGGGTCAGTGCGACGCCAGCAGCCTTGGCCAGCTCGATCACCCGCGAGGCGGTGCCGTCCAGCACGTTCAGTGAGATGAAGTAGCCGCCGGCCGGGTTGGTCCAGGTCGCCACGTCGTACCCGGTCAGGCGCTCATCGAGGATCCGCGACAGCTCCGCGAACTTCGGCGCCAGCAACTCGCGGTGCTTGCCCATGTGCGCACGTACGCCGGCAGCGTCCTTGAAGAACTCGACGTGCCGCAACTGGTTGACCTTGTCCGGACCGATGGTGCCGAAGCCGAGGTTGTCGGCGTACCAGGCGATCTGCTCCTTGGAGGTCGCCAGGAAGGCAACGCCCGCCCCCGCGTAGGTGATCTTCGAGGTCGAGGCGAACATGATCGGACGGTGCGGGTTGCCGGCCACGTTCGCCAGAGAGATGACATCGGCGCTCTTGGTCTCCGCCGAGGTCAGGTGGTGCAGCGCGTACGCGTTGTCCCAGAAGATCTTGAAGTCCGGCGCAGCAGTCGGCATCGACACCAACTTGGTGGCGACCTCGACCGACGTGACGTCGCCGGTCGGGTTCGCGTACGTCGGCACGACCCAGATGCCCTTGATCGCCGGGTCGTTCGCCGCCAGGGATGCGGCCGCGTCAGCGTCAGGGCCGTCGGCATTCATCGGGATCGGGATCATCTCGATCCCCAACCACTCCAGCAGCGCGAAGTGCCGGTCGTACCCGGGCACCGGGCAGAGGAACTTGACCTTCTGGCCGGCCCACGGCGCGCCGTCGATCGCGCCCTTGAGCATCAGGAACGTCAGCACCTCGCGCATCAGCGCGAGCGAGGAGTTGCCCTGCGCGACGATCTGCTCGAGGTCGATGTTGAGGAGTTCTGCGAAGAGCGACCGGATCTCGGTGATCCCGGCGAGACCGCCGTAGTTGCGTACGTCCGTGCCGGACGCGTCCTTCGTCGTACTGGGCAGGCCCAGGAGTCCGTCCGACAGATCGAGTTGCGCCGAGGACGGCTTGCCGCGGGTGAGATCGAGCGACAGGCCGCGTGCGACGAGGGTGTCGTACGCCGTTCTCTGGGCTGCCAGGAACTCATCCAGTTCGTCTGCGGACAGCGTGGAGAGCGCGCGTACGGTCACGACACCATCCTCTCAGAGAGGCTCCTCAGGTCGCATCGCCGTTTCACGTACGCGGGCGCCAGCGGCGCCACACCGCCGTCGCCTCGGCCCGACGTTTGCCGTCGTGCTCAAGCCAGACCTCAGCCACGATCTCCGCCTCCTCGGCGGACCGGACCCCGGCGTGCAGTGTGACCTCGTCCGTGAGTGGAGCCGGGCGGAGGTAGCGGACGTCGAGACCGGCCGTGACGTGGGACAGCGCGGCGCCGGGCAGCGGACCCCACCCGTGGTGGGCGGCAGCGTGGATCACGCTCGCTGCACTGTGGCAGTCGAGCACGGTGGCGATGATGCCCCCGTTGAGGAACCCGAGGCCGTTGTCATGTTCGGGCCACGGCATGAACCGAGCCACCACCTCGTCTCCGTCCGCGTAGCTGCGCAACTGGAGTCCGCGGGCGTTCGCCGGACCGCAGCCGAAGCACGGAAGGTCGGGGAAGTAGCGTTCCTGGAGGCTCTGCATCCAGCGATTCTGCCCGTACCCGGCATGGAATCGTTGCCGGTTCGACTTCCGTTGTCGGCCCCGCGTAGAGTTCTCGATTGGTGGTTTCACCAGATAGTCGTTCGCGCCCAAAACTGGGTTCGGCCGACTCTGGAACAGCCGCTGAAGGGCACTAGCTCAATTGGCAGAGCATCGGCCTCCAAAGCCGAGGGTTGGGGGTTCAAGTCCCTCGTGCCCTGCGTACGACATCGGTCGCGACCAGCCGGTCGCCGGTAAGGAAGAAGGTGTTGGAAGTGTCGGATTCCGCCACGCCCAAGGCCACTCGCACCAGCCCGGCGACGTTCTACCGCCAGGTGGTGGCAGAGCTGCGCAAGGTCGTCTGGCCGACGCAGAACCAACTCCGCACGTACTTCGTGGTGGTGCTGGTGTTCGTGGTCGTGATGATGGCGCTGACCTCGTCACTCGACCTCGGGTTCGGCAAGTTGGCCTTGTGGGCATTCGGCGGCCAGTCCAACGGTTGATCGCCTCAAAAGTAAGAAGGAAAGCGCGTGTCTGAGGACTACAACGAAGTCGTGACTGAGGAAGCTCCGTCCGAGTTCGAGGCGACCGTCCAGGAAGAGGCCGAGGGTCCGATCGACGAGGACGTCGTCGGCGAGTCCGACGCTGAGGCGACGGAGCTTGAGGAGACGGTCGACGAAGCCGCCCCGCAGACCGAGGAGGAGGCGCTCGAGGCCTTCAAGCGCGAGCTCTGGGCCCAGGCCGGCGATTGGTACGTCGTGCACACCTACTCCGGTATGGAGAAGCGTGTGAAGGCCAACCTCGAGCAGCGCACCATCGCGCTCAACATGGAGGACTACATCTTCGAGGTCGTCGTCCCGACCGAGGACGTCGCCCAGATCAAGAACGGTCAGCGCAAGACGGTCAACCAGACCCGCTTCGCCGGGTACGTCCTGGTCCGGATGGACCTCAACGACGAGTCGTGGGGCGCTGTACGTCACACCCCGTCGGTCACCGGTTTCGTCGGCCACGCCCACCAGCCGGTCCCGTTGAACATCGACGAGGTCGTCAACTGGCTCAAGCCGACCTTCGAGGTCGACGCGCCGATGGAAGACGCTGCCACTCCGGCCGCCAAGGCTGCGAACACCGCCTTTGCGCCGAAGAAGGCGATCGAGGTCGTGGACTTCGGCGAGGGCGACTCGGTCATGGTGGTCGACGGTCCGTTCGCCACCCTGCACGCGACGATCACCGAGCTCAACGCCGAGTCCCAGCGCGTCAAGGCGCTCGTCGAGATCTTCGGCCGCGAGACCCCGGTCGAGCTCTCGTTCAACCAGATCCAGAAGGTCTGACCGCTTCGCGATTGCGTCAGCAATCGCCGTATGCCGCAGACTTGCCCGAGACCCTCGGGTTGTTCCTACAACTGAATACGAAGGTGGCAGAGGTGCACCGTACCCGTTCAAGCGGGGGCGCCTCGTCATGACCACGGAGAGAAAGAGATAGAGGAATGCCTCCCAAGAAGAAGATCGCAGCGCTCGTCAAGGTGCAGCTGCAGGCCGGCTCCGCGACGCCGGCCCCGCCGGTCGGTACCGCTCTCGGTCCGCACGGTGTCAACATCATGGACTTCTGCAAGGCGTACAACGCCCAGACGGAGTCGATGCGCGGCAACGTGATCCCGGTTGAGATCACCATCTACGAGGACCGGTCCTTCGACTTCATCACGAAGACCCCGCCTGCTGCGGAGCTCATCAAGAAGGCCGCCGGCATCGCCAAGGGTTCGAAGGTCCCGCACAAGGACAAGGTCGGCAAGCTGACCAAGGACCAGGTCCGCGACATCGCAGCGACCAAGCTCCCGGACCTCAACGCGAACGACATCGACGCCGCGATGAAGATCATCGAGGGCACCGCCCGTTCCATGGGCGTCACGACCGACTAACTCCTTGTGGGAGAGCCGCGCTGGCTCGCTGACCACATCTCCTCTTTCAATACTTAAGGAATCATCATGCAGCGCAGCAAGACCTACCGCGCGGCGCAGGACACGTTCGACAAGAACGAGACCTACGCCCCGCTGGCCGCGATCAAGATCGCCAAGGCTTCCAGCAAGAAGAAGTTCGACGAGACCGTGGACGTCGTCATGCGTCTCGGCGTCGACCCGCGCAAGGCGGACCAGATGGTGCGCGGCACCGTCTCGCTCCCGCACGGCACCGGCAAGACCGTACGCGTCCTCGTCTTCGCGAACGCGGAGAAGGCCGACGCCGCCCGTGAGGCCGGCGCCGACTTCGTCGGTGGCGAGGAGCTCATCGACAAGGTGGCCGGCGGATGGCTCGACTTCGACGCCGTCGTTGCCACCCCGGACCTGATGGGCAAGGTCGGCAAGGTCGCCCGTGTCCTCGGCCCGCGTGGTCTGATGCCGAACCCGAAGACCGGCACGGTCACCCCGGACGTGGCGAAGGCTGTCACGGACATCAAGGGCGGCAAGATCGAGTTCCGCGTCGACCGTCACGCGAACCTGCACTTCATCATCGGCAAGGCCTCCTTCTCGGAGACCGCGCTGGCGGAGAACTACGCAGCCGCCCTCGAAGAGGTGCTTCGTCTGAAGCCTTCGGCGTCCAAGGGTCGCTACGTCAAGAAGGTCACCGTCTCCACGACGATGGGCCCGGGCGTTCAGGTTGACCCGAACCGCACCCGCAACGTCGCGGCTGACGACGACCAGGCCTGATCGCCTTCTCGCTCTGCTCACGAAGGGGCTCCGCCGATTTGGCGGAGCCCCTTCTGCATGCATAGAGTTCTCCTCGGAACCAGAGACCGCCGGTTGTGACTCCGCAAGGAGTGACCGAAGGTGCCACACACGTGGACGACCAGCGCAGGGGACAGAGCAAGACCGTGTGTCGACGCCCTGAGCCTGCGCTCAGGGCGTTTCGTGTTTGGTACGCCAGCGGGCTCGACCAAACGGAAGAAGGAGACCCATGGCGCGGGCAGACAAGCAGGCCGCCGTAGCGGAGATCGCTGACGAGTTCAGCTCCTCCGCTGGTGCTGTGCTGACCGAGTACCGCGGTCTCACCGTGAAGGAGCTGAAGGCACTCCGACGCTCCCTCGGCGAGAACGCCAACTATGCCGTGGTCAAGAACACGCTGGCCGCGATCGCAGCGAAGAACGCTGGGTTCGAAGGTCTGGATGACCTCCTGACCGGTCCGACCGCCATTGCCTTCATCAAGGGTGATGTCGTCGAGGCCGCCAAGGGTCTGCGTGACTTTGCCAAGGCAAACCCCAACCTTGTGATCAAGGGTGGATACCTGGACGGCAAGGCTCTGGACGCGAAGGAAGTCGGCAAGCTTGCCGACCTCGAGTCGCGCGACGTGCTCCTTGCGAAGATGGCCGGCGCGATGGTTGCGTCGCTGTCCCAGGCGCTGTACGTCCTCAACGCCCTCCCCTCGAAGACCGCGCAGCTTGCTGCCGCTCTCGAGCAGAAGGCCGCGCAGGACCCCACGATCCTCGCAGGTGGTGCCGGTGCTCCGGTTGCCGCCGAGGAGGCTCCGGTCGAGGCTGCCGCCGAGACCGAAGCGACCGAGGAGGCTCCCGCTGCGGAGGCCACCGAGGAGACCACGGAAGGCTGATCCTCGGATCAGTCCCCGCAACACCACCTGTAACCCGGTCCGGCCGCACCTCGCGTACGGACCATCGAGAAAGGAACCGCCATCATGGCGAAGCTCAGCACTGACGAGCTGCTCGACGCGTTCAAGGAGCTCACCCTGATCGAGCTCTCCGAGTTCGTGAAGGCCTTCGAAGAGACCTTCGGCGTGACCGCCGCTGCTCCGGTCGCCGTTGCCGCGGCCCCGGCCGCCGGTGGCGCTGCTGGTGGCGAAGAGGCCGCTGCTCAGGACGAGTTCGACGTCGTCCTCGAGGCCGCTGGTGACAAGAAGATCAACGTCATCAAGGAGGTGCGCGCGCTCACCAACCTCGGCCTGAAGGAGGCCAAGGACCTGGTTGAGGCCGCCCCGAAGGTCATCCTCGAGAAGGCCACCAAGGAGGCCGCCGAGAAGGCCAAGGAGCAGCTCGAGGGCGCCGGCGCCACCGTCGTTCTCAAGTGATCTCCGCCCGCTTCGGCGGGCACTGATTCACACACGCCTTTGGGCGGTCACCCAGTCGGGTGGCCGCCCATTGTCGCTTTTCATCGAAAACTGGTCCGGACGTTAAGAAAAGGTGACGGAGGCTGCGATTAGGCCGTAACCTGCATCACACAGTCGGCGTTGAGGTCTGAGCAGCAGGTTTCAGCCAGGTAGTGGGAAGGCGACATCCATGGGTGTTGATATCAAGATCGAGCATTTGACGAAGAAGTTCGGCAGCCAGCTCATCTGGGGTGACGTCTCCCTGACCCTTCCCGCCGGCGAGATCTGCGTCATGCTCGGCCCGTCGGGTACTGGTAAGTCGGTCCTCCTCAAGACGATCATCGGCCTTCTCAAGCCGGATCAGGGCTCGGTTGTCATTGAGGGCGTCGACATCGCCTCCTGTTCGGAGAAGGACCTCTACGAGATCCGCAAGTTGTTCGGCGTCCTCTTCCAGGACGGCGCCATGTTCGGTTCCATGAACCTGTACGACAACGTCGCCTTCCCGCTGCGCGAGCACACCCGTAAGTCCGAGTCGGACATCAAGAAGATCGTCATGGAGAAGATGGAGATGGTCGGCCTCATCGGGGCCGAGTACAAGCTCCCCGGCGAGATTTCGGGTGGCATGCGCAAGCGTGCCGGGCTGGCGCGTGCGCTGGTCCTGGACCCGGAGATCCTCCTCATCGACGAGCCGGACTCGGGCCTTGACCCGGTGCGTACGTCGTTCATCAACCAGTTGTTCGTCGACCTGAACGCGCAGACTGACGCGACCTTCCTGATCGTGACCCACGACATCCATTCGGTGCGTGTCGTTCCGGACCAGATCGGTCTGCTGTATCACAAGCACCTCGCCATGTTCGGCCACCGGGAGAAGCTGCTCTCCTCGGACGAGCCGGTGGTGCGTCAGTTCCTCAACGCCCAGACCGTCGGCCCGATCGGCATGTCGGAGGAGAAGGACGCCGACGAGCTTGCCGCCGAGAAGGACATGGAGCTGCCGCCGCTGCCGCCGATCGCTCTGCAGCTGGAGCCGTCCAACGGCATCCCGCGCAAGCGTCAGCGCCCGCCGGGCGAGTGGTGCCGCGAGAACGGCGTCGTCCCGCCGCCGGGATCCTTCACGGCGGACGCTGAGCACGGTGTTGCCAGCGCTGGGGTCGCGACTGCGGAAGCCACCGCGGTCGCCGGGGTCCCGCCGATCCAGTGAGCAACGTCCTTTCGGGGCGCGCGCTTCGGCCGATCGGTACGGCCGGCAAGCTTTTCGCGTTCGGCCTTGATGTCGGCCGCGGACTTTTCAAGCGCCCATTTCAGTTCCGCGAATTCATCCAGCAGGGCTGGTTCATCGCGTCGGTCACGATCGTGCCGACCGCGTTGGTCGCCATCCCGTTCGGCGCGGTCATCGCCCTCCAGGTCGGTGGCCTGATCAAGCAGTTCGGCGCGCAGTCCTTCACAGGTTCTGCGAGCGTTCTCGCGGTCGTCCGTGAAGCCGGTCCGATCGCCACAGCCCTGCTGATCGCCGGTGCCGGTGGTTCCGCCATCGCGGCAGACCTCGGGGCCCGCAAGATCCGTGAAGAGCTCGACGCGATGATGACGCTCGGTATCGATCCGATCCAGCGTCTCGTCGTGCCGCGCGTGCTCGCCTGCATGCTCGTCGCGGTGTTCCTCAACGGTCTCGTCAGCGTCGTCGGTGTGGCCGGTGGGTACGTCTTCAACGTGATCCTGCAACACGGGACACCAGGTGCCTATCTGGCCAGTTTCACGGCCCTCGCCCAGGAGGCCGACGTCGTCCAAGGCATGGCCAAGGCGTTGATCTTCGGGTTGATCGCTGCCATCGTCGCGTCGTACAAGGGTATGAATGCCGGCGGCGGTCCGAAGGGCGTCGGCGATGCCGTCAACGAATCAGTCGTCATCACGTTCCTGTTGCTCTTCCTGGTCAACTTCGTGATGAGCGCCATCTACTTCCAGCTCGTCCCGAGCAAGACGGGGTGACCAGGTGAACGTCAAGGCCGTGTACGAGGCCCCCCTCAAGACTCTGGACCAGCTCGGTTCCCAGCTCGCCTTCTATGTGAAGGCGGTCGCCTGGGCGCCGCGATCCGTGCGTCGCTACCGCCGCGAGATCGCACGTCTGCTCGCCGAAGTGACCCTGGGTTCTGGTTCGCTGGCGGTGATCGGCGGCACTGTCGGCGTCATCGCCGGTATGACCTTCTTCACCGGCACCGAGGTCGGTCTCCAGGGATACGCAGCGCTGAACCAGCTCGGTACCGCCAGCTTCTCGGGCTTCATCTCCGCGTACTTCAACACTCGTGAGATCTCGCCCCTCGTCGCAGGTATCGCACTCGCGGCGACGGTTGGCTGTGGCTTCACGGCTCAACTGGGCGCCATGCGTATCTCCGAGGAGGTCGACGCGCTCGAGGTGATGGCCGTGCCGTCGATGCCGTTCCTGGTGACCACCCGCATGATCGCCGGTCTGATCGGCATCATCCCGCTGTACGTCCTGGGGCTGCTGTCCTCGTACGTGGCCACGCGGCTCGTGGTGACCGTGGTGTTCCACCAGAGCGCCGGCACGTACGACCACTACTTCCAGACCTTCCTGCCGCCCCATGACGTGTTGTGGTCGTTCGGCAAGGTGCTGGTCTTCGCGGTGGTCGTCATCCTGATCCACTGCTACCACGGCTACAACGCCAGCGGCGGTCCTGCTGGCGTCGGTGTCGCGGTCGGCAAGGCAGTGCGTACGTCCATCGTGGCGATCAACGTCGTCGACCTGCTGCTCTCGATGATGATCTGGGGCGCGTCGACCACTGTCAGGTTGGCGGGTTAGCCATGGGAATGACACCAGAGCTGCGCGCAAAACTCGACCGGAAGGATCGCACGATCCACCGGACTCTCGGCCTCACCTTCCTGGCGATGCTGGTCGGCGCTGTTTACCTGACGTACGCCGTGTTCTCGCAGAAGTTCACCAGCTTCGACACCGTCACGCTGAAGACCTCCGCCATCGGCCTCAACATGCCGGAGAAGGCGGACGTCAAGGTGCGCGGCGTGATCATCGGCGAGGTGCTGAAGTACGCCACCGACGGCAACGGCGCCACGGTCACGCTCGGTATCAACAAGGGCGTTCTCGGGTCGCAGAACATCCCCGCAAACGTGACCGGCGAGATCCTGCCCAAGACGCTCTTCGGTGAGAAGTACGTCAGCCTCGACATCCCGGCCAACGGGACCGGTGAGCTTCAGGCGGGAGGGACCATCGCTTCGACGAAGGTGTCGACCGAGGTCCAGGCAGTGCTCTCCGATCTGTACCCGCTGTTGAAGACGGTGGACCCGAAGGACCTCAACACCACTCTGACTGCCGTCGCGAACGCGCTCGAGGGCCGTGGTGCCAAGTTGGGCGACACCATCGCGACGTTGGACACGTATCTGCAGAAGCTGAACCCGCAGATCCCGGCGGCGCTGGACGACATCGCCAAGTTGTCGACGGTCTCCAACACGTACGCCGACGTGTTCCCGCAGGTGGCGGACATCCTGCGCAACACGATCACGACGACCACGACGCTGGAGGGCCATGCCACCCAGCTCCACGACTTGTTGACGAGTGTCACGGCCCTGGCCGGCACGGCGCAGAACTTCCTGCAGGTCAACGGCAACAACATCATCCAGTTGGGCGACGTCAACGGACCGATCACCGGTCTCCTGGCGACGTACTCGTCGGAGTTCCCCTGCCTGATCGGAGGCCTCAACAACTTGACGACGTTGGAGGCCAAGGTCTGGACGCACTACACGCTGCACGTGGCGCTCAAGGTGCTCCCGCGCCAGCCGCGTCAGTACACGCCTGCGGACAAGCCGGTCTTCGGCGCCACGCAGGGTCCGACCTGTGGACACCTGCCGAGCCCGCCGTGGAGCCCGCAGAACCCGCTCAAGACGATCCCGAACGTGAACGACGGCGTGAACACGCCGACCGGCATCGGCACTGATCGCGCACCGTTCTCACCGACGAGTGGACAGAGCAGCGTGCTGGCAGCGCTGATCGCCCAGCAGTTCGGCGAGCAGCCCGACCAGGTGCCCGGGCTCGCGACGATGATGATGGCGCCGATGACGTATGGGACGGAGGTGAGTCTGAAGTGATGCGCTTCGATGCACGCACCCGCAAGGATCTGATCAAGCTGATCATCTTCATCGCAGTGACCTCGCTGTGTACGGCCGCCCTCGTGGCCACGATCGGCAACATCACGTTGGCGAGTTTCTCGAAGTACCAAGCCATCGTTGGCGACGCCACTGGCGTCAACAAGGGCGACGACGTCCGGATCGACGGCGTCAAGGTCGGCTCGATCCAGGACATCAAGATCCTCGCCAACAACACCTCCTGCTACGGCGCGGACAACTCAGGCACCGCTGGCTCCACGCCACCGCCGAGCAAGGTCTGTGCGCAGCTGACGTTCAACCTCGAGAGCGACCAGCCGATCGATCAGGGCACCGTCGTCACCATCAAGTACCGCAACCTGGTCGGTCAGCGCTATCTGGCACTGACCAATGAGGTCGGGTACGGCGATGCGCTGAAGGCCGGTTCGACGATCCCGATCTCCTCGAAGCAGTACGGCGTCCAGACCAACCCGGCACTGGACCTGAGCGTGCTCTTCGACGGGTTCAAGCCGTTGTTCGCGGGGCTGAACCCGGCCGACCTGAACCAGTTCTCGATGGAGATCATCAAGGTCTTCCAGGGGGAGGGCGGTTCACTCGACTCGCTGCTCACCCACACCGCGTCGCTCACGCAGACCGTGGCAGCGCGCGACAAGGTGATCGACTCCCTGATCGGGAACCTGACCTCGGTCCTCAACACGGTCGGCAACCGCGACCAGCAGCTCAACCAACTGATCACGACGTTCCGCTCGTTCGTCGGTGGCCTCAAGGACGACCGCCAGGCCATCCTCGGATCGCTGACCAACATTTCCGCGCTGTCGGTCCAGACCGCCAGCCTGCTGAACGGGATCTCCGACCCGTTCGCGAACGACGTTCACTACCTCAACACCTGGAGCAAGAACCTCGTGGGCCAGCGCGCAGAACTGGACCAGGAGCTCCAGATCATCCCGTGGAAGTTCAACAAGATCGGCGGTACGGCGACGTACAAGGCCTGGTTCAACTTCTATCTGTGCCACTTCGGTGGTCGGGTGATCATTCCGGTCGTCGGGACCGTGCCGGTGAACTTCAACACCAATGCTGCGAGGTGTTCCCTCGGATGAGTAAGCCGTTCCGCGACCGCAACCCGGTGATCGTCGGGGCAGTCTCCCTGCTCGTGATCGCCATGCTGGTTGCCATTGCATTCAAGGCAGGCAGCCTGCCGCTGATCGGCGGGGGTACGAAGTACTACGCCGATTTCAGTGAAATCGGCGCCCTGAAGATCAGCGACCCCGTTCGCATCGCTGGCGTACGCGTCGGCAAGATCGACTCGATCGAGCTTGCCGAGGGCCAGGCGTGTGCGAGCCTGAAGGGCGCTCCGGACACCTGCGTGGTGGTCGGATTCAAGATCAAGAACGCGCCCGACATCGGCAACGCCTCCCACGCCGACATCAAGATCCAGACGATCTTGGGTCAGATGTATCTGGACGTTGTCCCGGGCGGCACCGGCAGCCTGTCGGGCAGTTCCACCCTCGCTGGTCCCAACACGTCTCCGTATGACGTCGTCGAGGCCTTCTCAGGTCTGGCGAACCAGAACTGTGCGAACACCTCGCAGTCCGCGGGCGGCTGCCTCGGCGCCATCAACACAGCGCAGTTGGGCAAGGCGCTCACGACTCTTGCGGACCTGCAGCGCACGACACCGGCAGCATTCCGAGGTTCGCTCAAGGGCTTGTCATCGATCTCGAAGGTGATCGCCGCCAAGGACGCGCAGATCGGCCAGTTGCTGACCAGCTTGGACAAGGTGACCAAGACGCTCAACAACCGCGATGGCGACATCGTCAAGCTCATGCAGGACTCGAGTGTGCTGTTCGAGGCGCTGTTGCAGCGTCGCCAGGAGGTGCACAACTTGTTGGTGTCCACGAGCCAGCTGTCGGCTTCCCTCAGCAACCTGATCAACAAGAGCGACGCCGAATTGAAGCCAGCCCTTGACCAGATCAACTTGGTGCTCGCAGTCTTCAACAAGAACCAGGCGAACCTCGACATGGCGCTTCGACTCGCGGCGCCGTTCTACCGCGACTTCGGGAACCTGCTCGGTGCCGGCCCGTGGTTCGACATGTTCATCTACAACTTCCCGCCAGTGCCGGCGGCCAACGGAACGTTGCCGGTGGGATGATGAAGAAGAACTTCGCACGTTGGATCGTTCCGGTCGTACTGACGGCCTTGGTCGTCACCGGTCTCTACTTCCTGCTGTCCGGCACTAGTGGCAAGACCCTCACCGCGTACTTCCCGCGGACGGTCTCGCTCTACAAGGGCAGCGACGTACGCATCCTCGGCGTCAAGGTCGGCGCCGTCGACTCGGTCACGCCGGATGGCGCGCAGGTCAAGGTCGTCATGCACTACGACACCAAGATCAAGGTGCCGGCCGATGCGAAGGCCGTCATCGTCGCTCCGGCGGTGGTGGGGGACCGGTTCGTGCAGCTCGCTTGGGACCACCCGGACACCTCCGGCCCGATGGCCGACAACGCTGTCCTGCAGCTCACCCAGACCTCGGCGCCTCTTGAGCTCGACACGATCTTCAACAACATCGACACGTTGGTGAAGGCTGTCGGTCCGAACGGTGCCAACAGCAACGGGGCGCTCAACGATCTGTTGAAGCAGACTGCCGCGAACTTCCAGGGTCAGGGCGCCCAGTTCAACCAGACCCTCAACGACCTGGGCGGATTCACGCAGACGCTGGACGACAACAAGTCGAAGTTCTTCGACTCTGCCCAGAAGCTCGAGGGCTTCACGCACACGTTGGCCACAAACGACGGTACGGTCCGGCAGTTCACCGCCGACTTGGCCAACATCTCGACGCTCCTCGCTGATGAGCGTGGCGACTTGGGCAACTCGCTCAAGAACCTCGCCACGGCCATGTCGCAGGTGAAGGACTTCGTCGCGAAGAACAAGGACTCGCTCGGGACGACGATCAAGTCGTTGAACGGCGTACTCGGGGTTGTGGTGCACCAGCGCGACGCGCTCTCGGAGATCCTCAAGGCTGCTCCGAATGCGCTCAACAACGTCTTCCTCGTCTACAACCCGGATGTGGGTGCTCTGAACGCGAACGCCCACCTCGACCAGGCGGTGGCAGGCGTGAGCGCTCCGACAGCAACTCTCTGCACGTTGGTCTCGGCCAACGACCCGACCGGAGCGATCTGTACGGCGATCAAGGCGCTCAACCTGCCGCGAGCAGCCTTCGGGCAGGGCACTGCGACCACGATGGATCTCACGCTTGGCGGACTTGTGCAGGTGACTCGATGAAGCGCGTCGTTGTGGCGATCGTGGCTGCCGCCACCCTGAGCGGGTGCTCCTTCTCGATGGAGAGCATTCCGCTGCCTGGTGGTACGAACGTGGGCAATGACCCGATCACGATCAAGGTGCAGCTGGCTGACGCCCTGGACCTGGTCCCGCAGTCGTCGGTCAAGCTCAACGACGTCAATGTGGGCAACGTCAAGAGCGTGAGCCTGGAGCGCGGCGACCAGTGTTCGCCGGGTGGCCCGACGGTGACGTGTGCCGTTGCCACCATCGTGGTCCGCAAGGACACGAAGCTCCCGAGCAACGCGACCGCGGCGATCCAGCAGACCAGCCTCCTTGGTGAGAAGTTCGTCGAGCTGATCCCGCCGGCTCAGCCGAGCGGCACGCTGATGAAGAGCGGTGACGTCATCGGATGGGACAAGACGGGCGACAACCCGGAGGTCGAGCAGGTTCTCAGCGCGCTGAGCCTGGTGATCAACGGTGGCGGTGTCGCGCAGATCCAGACGATCACCACGGAGCTCAACAAGGCGTTGAAGGGCCACGAGGGTCAGGCGCGCGACGTACTCACGCAGCTCAACTCGTTCGTGGGTCAGCTGGATGCGAAGAAGCAGGTCATCGTCAACGCGCTCGACGCCCTGAATCGCATCAGCGTCGAGGCCAACAAGCAGACCGCGACGATCGATGCGACGCTTGCCCAGTTGCCGGGTGCGCTGACGTCGATCAACAGTCAGCGCCAGGACCTGGTCAAGATGCTCAACGCCCTCAACAACCTGGGCGCAGTCGGCACCAACGTCATCGCCCGGTCGAAGACGCAGACGATCGCGATCATCAACAATCTGCAGCCCATCCTGGAGAACCTGAGCCAGACCGGCAATCACTTCGCTCGTGCATTCAGCACCATGCTGACGTACCCCTTCGTGGACGCGTCTGTCGGCACGAACCCGCAGACTGCCCGGACGTTGGCGATGGGCGACTACGTCAACCTCGACCTGAACCTCGATCTCGACCTGAGCAACCCGCCGCCTGCGCCGGTTGTGCCCCTCGCGCGTACGAAAACGCCGCAGGGGACCTCGTCGCCCACGATCAAGCTCCCGATTCCGCTGTCGCTGCCGAGCCTGACCATCCCTGGTCTGACATCGTCCAGCGGCGGCAACACCTGCATCCTCGGCATCTGCCTGGGCGGAGCCCAGCGAGCGGCGTCCACGACCGGTGTCCAGCGTTATTCCGTGAGCCAGTTGACGTCGACATTCGACCCAGCTCTGGTCTCGTGGTACCTCTCGAGCATCGGAGGCGCCCAGTGATCACCCGCCGCGTGAAGATCCAGTTGATGATCTTCCTTCTTCTGACCGTCTCGGGTGTTGCATTTGTCGGCGCCAAGTACGCGAACCTGGGGACCTTGTTCTACAAGGACCACTACACGGTGACCGCGAACTTCAAGGACTCGGGCGGCATCTACAAGGGCGCCGAGGTGGACTACCGCGGCGTCATGATCGGGACCGTCGGCAACATGACGCTGACCCCGACTGGCGTGGACCTCGCCCTGGACATCAAGAACAAGTGGAAGTCGATCCCGAACTCGGATGTCGTCGCTGTTGTCGCCAACCGCTCCGCTGTCGGTGAGCAGTACGTCGATCTCCAGCCGTGCAGCAAGCTGACGTTGACCCAGGCCAACCAGTGTCCGACCTCGGGCCCCTTCCTGGCCGATGGCTCCGTCATCAAGCAGGACCACACCGTGATCCCGATCTCGACGGCCACGTTCCTCGGTGACACGGATGCGACCGTGAGGTCGATCGACAAGGGTGCGCTGGCGACGTCGGTCCGCGAACTGGGAGCGGCGTTCGTCGGGACCGGCAACGCGCTGGGCCAGATCCTCGACACCAGCAACTCGTTCGTCCACCTTGCTGACCAGAACTTCGGTGTGACCACCGCGCTGATCAAGGATGGCAACACCGTCCTGTCCACCCAGGTCGGCCAGACCGATGCCATCAGGGCGTTCGCGCAGGATCTGTCACTCTTCTCCGACACCCTGGCTGGTGCGAACCCGGACGTGATCCGGTTGCTCGAGAACGGCTCAGCCGGTGCGCTGCAGCTCAAGCAGTTCCTTGATCAGTACGGCGTGGACCTGGGCACGTTGATCTCCCAGTCCCTCACGACCGGCCAGATCATCCAGCAGAACATCCCGGGCCTGCGACAGATCCTCGTGCTCTATCCGTACGTGGTCGAGGGCGGCTTCAGCGTCGTCGGCCTTGACCCGGGCACAGGCGACTATCGTGCCTCGTTCGGCCTTGCGATCCAGAACAACCCGGTCTGCAGCAAGGGTTACGAGAGCACCGCCAAGCGGCCGCCGCAAGACGGTTCGACGCGGATCATGAACACCAATGCGCGGTGTACCGAGCCGATCACGCAGAGCGACCCGCGTGGCACTCAGAACGCCCCGCGTGCCCCGATCGCGACGTACGACACGGCGACGAAGCAGGTGACCTGGGCTGGAAGCAACCCGTCGACAGCACAGTCCAGCTGGATGCCGACGACACTTGCCGGCTGGCTCTACGGGCCGCTGGTCGGGGGACACTGAGTGTCGTTTGGCACCATGGAGCAGACTGCTCCCGTGAATTCAGCCGCGCCTCGCAACGCCCGCGTTCGTCTGATCGTGACGGTGGGGTCGGTCTTGGTGATCCTTGCCTCGATCGTGGCCATCGTGCTTGTCGTTGCCAAGCCGGCGAAGAGCGACGGCGCCGCACTGGCCGATCAGCGCGCTGCCGCGAGCTCTGCGGCCAATGCGCTGGTCCAAGGCCAGTACACCTTCGACAAGTCGATGCTGCAGGGCTCGACGATGCCGGCGTTCCGCGCCAAGGTCGAGGCCGTCGTCACGCCGAAGTACGACGTCACGTTCCAACTGCTCGCCAGCAAGGTCGAGGCCGTCGTTCAGGCGGCTGGTCTCAAGTCCACGATCGCCATCTGGTCGACCGGGGTAGCCGCGATCAGCTCAGACCGGGCGACAGTCCTGGTCGTCGGCGCGTACACGCAGTGGCTTCCGAAGACGAAGGGCGGCACGGACTATCGGTCCGCAGGAGAGGTTCCTTTCCGGGATGTCCTCAGCCTCGTGAACGTCAACGGGAAGTGGCTGGTGGACAACCAGGCTCCGGCCGAGGGCATGCCGCCCACGGCACCGCCGGCGGCATCGGCCACGAGCGGAGCGTCGAAGTGACCGACACCTGGTACGAGATCCTCGGCGTCGAGCCGACGGCCTCCGAGGCTGAGATCAAGGGCGCCTGGCGTTCCTTGGTGACCGTCCTCGGGCCGACTGACCACCGCTTCGCCGCGATCAACGAGGCCGCCAGTGTGCTGCTGGATCCTGAGAAGCGCGCTGCGTACGACGCGGACGTGGTGGACGTCGCGGCTCCCAGTGAGCCCGAGGCGGCTGCCGGCGACGATCAGTCACTGATCTTGAACGACCGTGACGAAGAGCCCGAGAGTACGTCGTCGGCCGACGAGGACGCGATCGCAGCGCCTGAGCCTGCCGAGATCGCCTCGCAGCCCGCGGGCGAGTCGTCGCACTCCGTGCGTACCGTCGTGGACGGGCTCGCCCATCCGGTGGTTGCAGCGGTCGCCGCCGTTCTCGCCGTCGCACTGGTACTGACGGCCGCCATTCTCTATCTGGTTCAGAACGACGGACCCACGGTGACCGACCGGACTGTCATGGTCAGCCTGACCGACACCCAGGGGAAGCCGATCAAACAGCAGGTGCCGACGCGTGAGACGGCGGACATCACCGCAGCCATGCAAGCAGCCGTTGCCGGGGTCCCGAAGATTCTCTCCTCTGACTACCGGACCCTCGCCCGGAACGAGGCTGAGGGCAAGGCGGTGCTCACGGCAGCCTATGCGGCCACGAGTTTCACCCCCTACTTCGACGGGTTCGTGAAGACCAACGCGCCGCGGCTGAAGCAGATCGTCATTTGCGGACCTGCGCTGGACGTCGGCGTAGTACGCACCGCTCCGAACCTGGTCGAGGTCCTGATCATGTTCGATCGGTTCTCCTCGAACACTGCCGGTTCGGCGGTCAGCCAGGACTTCGCGGACGTCACGATGATGAACCAGAACGGCGCTTGGCTGATCAGCAACTTCAGGACGACGCCGCTCGCGAAGTGATCGATGCTTGACCCCGGAGCCTTCGGGGTGCACCATCGTCGCAGGCAACCGGCCTCGTGAGTGTCACGTTCGTGACCCCGGGTTTGAGTGGCGCGCTTCACTGCGCTATCGTGGCGCTTTGCGTCGTGCCCTCAAATACTCCCCAACTGGCCGGTGGTTGGGGCAGTGGTGGGCCGAAGCGATCCGCCTTGTGATTCCTTGAAGGACCCCCTCTTGGCCTCCACGCCTCGCCGCATCTCGTTCGCGAAGATCGCCGAACCCCTCGAGCTCCCGAAGCTCCTCTCCCTGCAGACCGACAGCTTCGACTGGCTGATTGGCAACGAGGTCCACCAGGGCCGCATCGTTGCCCGTCGCGCCGCGGGCGAGGACGTCTCTGACAAGTCCGGTCTGACGGAGATCTTCGAGGAGATCTCTCCGATCGAGGACTTCTCCGAGACGATGTCGCTCTCGTTCGAGAACCCGGTCTTCTATGACCCCAAGTACACGGTTGACGAGTGCAAGGAGAAGGACTTCACCTACTCCGCTCCGCTCTACGTGTCGGCCGAGTTCACCAACAACGAGACTGGTGAGATCAAGGGCCAGACCGTCTTCATGGGCGACTTCCCGCTCATGACCGACAAGGGCACCTTCGTGATCAACGGCACCGAGCGTGTCGTCGTCTCGCAGCTCGTCCGGTCGCCGGGCGTCTACTTCGAGCGCACCGCGGACAAGCTGTCCGACAAGGACATCTTCACCGCCAAGCTCATCCCGAGTCGTGGAGCGTGGCTCGAGTTCGAGATCGACAAGCGCGACCTGGTCGGCGTACGTCTGGACCGCAAGCGCAAGCAGAACGTGACCGTCCTGCTCAAGGCCCTCGGCATGACCAACGAGGAGATCCGCGAGGAGTTCGGCCAGTTCGAGTCGATCCTGCTCACCCTGGAGAAGGACCACACGGTCACCCAGGACGACGCCCTGCTCGACATCTACCGCAAGCTCCGTCCGGGCGAACCGCCGACGCGTGAGGCTGCGCAGACGCTGCTCAACAACTACTACTTCAACCCGAAGCGGTACGACCTGGCGAAGGTTGGTCGTTACAAGATCAACAAGAAGCTCGGTCTCGTTGAGGCCTTCGACCAGCAGACGCTGACCATCGAGGACATCAAGAACGCGATCAAGTACATCTGCGCGCTCCACGCCGACGAGAAGCAGATCGCGGCTCCGGCCGGTCCGCTCGACGTCCAGGCCGACGACATCGACCACTTCGGCAACCGCCGCATGCGTACGGTCGGCGAGCTCATCCAGAACCAGCTCCGCACCGGTCTGGCTCGTATGGAGCGTGTCGTTCGCGAGCGGATGACGACTCAGGACGTCGAGGCGATCACGCCGCAGTCGCTGATCAACATCCGCCCGGTCGTGGCCGCGCTGAAGGAGTTCTTCGGGACCTCACAGCTGTCGCAGTTCATGGACCAGACCAACCCGATCGCCGGACTGACGCACAAGCGTCGCCTCTCCGCGCTCGGCCCGGGTGGTCTCTCGCGTGACCGCGCCGGCATGGAAGTCCGAGACGTCCACCCGTCGCACTACGGCCGCATGTGCCCGATCGAGACCCCTGAAGGTCCGAACATCGGTCTGATCGGTTCGTTGGCTTCGTACGGCCGGATCAACCCGTTCGGTTTCGTCGAGACCCCGTACCGCAAGGTCGAGAACGGCAAGATCACCACGCAGGTCGACTACCTGACCGCCGACGACGAGGCCCGCTTCGTCATCGCCCAGGCCAACGCTGCGGTGGACAAGAACGGCAAGTTCGCCACCGAGCGCGTTCTGGTCCGTCTCGCCGACGGCGAGGTTGCGGAGGTTCCGGCCGGAGACGTCGACTACATCGACGTGTCCCCGCGCCAGATGGTCTCGGTCGCGACCGCGCTGATTCCGTTCCTCGAGCACGACGACGCCAACCGTGCCCTCATGGGCGCGAACATGCAGCGTCAGGCAGTCCCGCTCGTCAAGAGCGACAGCCCGATCGTCGGCACCGGTGTGGAGTTCCGCGCCGCTGTTGACGCCGGCGACGTCGTTGTTGCCGAGAAGGCCGGTGTGGTCAAGGAGGTCTCCGCCGACCTCGTCGAGACGATGAATGACGACGGTACGTACACCACCTACCGCCTCGCGAAGTTCAAGCGCTCGAACCAGGGCACCTGCATCAACCAGCGTCCGCTGGTCGACGTCGGCGACCGCCTCGAGGCCGGCTCGCCGATCGCTGACGGCCCGTGCACCGACAACGCCGAGATGGCGCTGGGCGCGAACCTCCTGGTCGCGTTCATGCCGTGGCACGGTCACAACTACGAGGACGCGATCATCCTGAGCCAGCGTCTGGTTCAGGAGGACTACCTCACCTCGATCCACATCGAGGAGCACGAGGTCGACGCACGCGACACCAAGCTGGGTCCGGAGGAGATCACCCGGGACATCCCGAACATCTCCGAGGAGGGGCTGGCTGACCTCGACGAGCGCGGCATCATCCGCATCGGCGCCGAGGTTCGTACCGGCGACATCCTGGTCGGCAAGGTCACCCCGAAGGGTGAGACCGAGCTGACCCCGGAGGAGCGCCTGCTCCGCGCGATCTTCGGTGAGAAGGCGCGCGAGGTTCGCGACACCTCGATGAAGGTCCCGCACGGCGAGGAGGGCACCGTCATCGGTGTCCGCGTCTTCGACCGCGAAGAGGGCGACGAGCTGCCCCCGGGCGTGAACCAGCTGGTCCGCGTCTACGTTGCGCAGAAGCGCAAGATCTCGGTGGGCGACAAGCTCGCAGGTCGACACGGCAACAAGGGCGTCATCGCCAAGATCCTGCCGATCGAGGACATGCCGTTCATGGAGGACGGCACCCCGGTCGACGTGATCCTGAACCCGCTCGGTGTTCCGCGTCGTATGAACATCGGTCAGATCCTCGAGCTCCACCTCGGTTGGCTCGCCAAGCAGGGTTGGGACCTCAACCTGACCGGCGACGCCAAGGACAGCGACTGGGCCAAGCGCCTGATCGCCATCGGCGCCGACAAGGCTGCTCCGGGCACGAAGGTCGCCACGCCGGTCTTCGATGGTGCCCGCGAGGACGAGATCACCGGTCTGCTCAAGGCGACCCTGCCGAACCGCGACGGCATCCGCCTCGTCGGTGAGGACGGCAAGGCCCGCCTGTTCGACGGTCGCTCCGGCGAGCCGTTCCCGGAGCCGGTTGCTGTCGGTTACAAGTACATCCTCAAGCTGCACCACCTCGTGGACGACAAGATCCACGCGCGCAGCACGGGCCCGTACTCGATGATCACGCAGCAGCCGCTCGGTGGTAAGGCCCAGTTCGGTGGCCAGCGCTTCGGTGAGATGGAGGTCTGGGCCATGGAGGCGTACGGCGCCGCCTACGCCCTGCAGGAGCTCCTGACCATCAAGTCCGACGACGTCCCTGGTCGCGTGAAGGTGTACGAGGCCATCGTCAAGGGCGAGAACATCCCCGACTCGGGTATCCCGGAGTCGTTCAAGGTTCTCGTCAAGGAGATGCAGTCGCTGTGTCTCAACGTCGAGGTCCTCAGCCAGGACGGTACGGCGATCGAGCTCAAGGACGCAGAGGAAGACGTCTTCCGTGCGGCCGAGGAGCTGGGTATCGACCTGTCCCGTCGTGAGCCGTCGTCCGTCGAAGAAGTCTGAGAAGTAGAGGGTTTAGATCACTGTGTTGGACGTTAACTTCTTCGAGCAGATTCGGATCGGCCTGGCCACCGCGGAGGAAATTCGCGCGTGGAGTCATGGCGAGGTCAAGAAGCCTGAAACCATCAACTACCGCACCCTGCGCCCGGAGCGGGACGGACTCTTCTGCGAGAAGATCTTCGGCCCGACCCGTGACTGGGAGTGCTACTGCGGCAAGTACAAGCGCGTTCGCTTCAAGGGCATCATCTGCGAGCGGTGTGGCGTAGAGGTCACCCGCTCCAAGGTGCGCCGCGAGCGGATGGGTCACATCGAGCTCGCCGCCCCGGTGACGCACATCTGGTACTTCAAGGGTGTTCCGTCGCGTCTGGGCTACCTGCTCGACCTCGCCCCGAAGGACCTGGAGAAGGTCATCTACTTCGCGGCGTACATGATCACGTCGGTCGACGTCGACGCTCGCCACAACGACCTGTCGTCGCTCGAGGCCAAGGTCGGACTGCAGCGCCAGTCGCTGACGAACCGCATGGAGACCGCGCTCGCCGACCGCCAGAAGCGCCTCGAGGACGACCTCGCCGCGCTCGAGGCCGAGGGTGCCAAGGCCGACGCCAAGCGCAAGGTACGCGATGGAGCCGAGCGCGAACTCGCCTCCATCCGCAAGCGCTCGGAGGCAGAGCTCGCGCGTCTTGAAGAGGTCTGGGACACCTTCAAGAACCTGAAGGTCCAGGACCTGATGGGCGACGAGCTGCTCTACCGCGAGATGAAGCAGTGGTTCGGCAAGTACTTCGAGGGCTACATGGGCGCCACGGCGATCCAGAAGCGTCTCCAGGACTTCGACATCGAGGCCGAGGTCGAGCTGCTGCGCGAGATCATCGCCACCGGCAAGGGTCAGCGCAAGGTACGCGCCCTCAAGCGCCTCAAGGTCGTCGACGCCTTCCGCAAGACCGGCAACCAGCCGGTCGGCATGGTGCTGGACGCCGTTCCGGTCATCCCGCCGGACCTGCGCCCGATGGTGCAGCTCGACGGTGGCCGGTTCGCGACCTCGGACCTCAACGACCTCTACCGTCGCGTGATCAACCGCAACAACCGACTCAAGCGACTGCTTGACCTCGGTGCGCCGGAGATCATCGTCAACAACGAGAAGCGCATGCTTCAGGAGGCCGTCGACTCGCTGTTCGACAACGGTCGTCGTGGCCGTCCGGTCACCGGACCGGGCAATCGCCCGCTCAAGTCGCTCTCCGACATGCTCAAGGGCAAGCAGGGTCGCTTCCGTCAGAACCTCCTCGGCAAGCGCGTCGACTACTCGGGTCGTTCGGTCATCGTGTCGGGCCCGCAGCTCAAGCTGCACCAGTGCGGTCTGCCCAAGCAGATGGCGCTCGAGCTGTTCAAGCCGTTCGTGATGAAGCGTCTGGTCGACCTGCAGCACGCGCAGAACATCAAGTCCGCCAAGCGGATGGTGGAGCGCGCCCGCCCGGTCGTGTGGGACGTCCTCGAAGAGGTCATCACCGAGCACCCGGTCCTGCTGAACCGTGCACCTACCCTGCACCGTCTCGGCATCCAGGCGTTCGAGCCGCAGCTCATCGAGGGCAAGGCCATCCAGCTGCACCCGCTCGTGTGTGGTGCGTTCAACGCTGACTTCGACGGTGACCAGATGGCTGTGCACCTCCCGCTGTCGGCGGAGGCGCAGGCCGAGGCTCGCATCCTGATGCTCTCGACGAACAACATCCTCAAGCCGTCCGACGGCCGTCCGGTGACGATGCCGTCGCAGGACATGATCATCGGTCTGTACTTCCTGACCGCTGACCGTGAGAACCAGCTCGGCGAGGGTCGTGCGTTCACCTCGCAGGCCGAGGCGATCATGGCGTTCGACCGTGGGGAGATTGCCCTGCAGTCGGTGGTCAAGATCATCGTCGACGGTGAGATCCTCGAAACGACGCTGGGGCGGACGATCTTCAACGACACGTTGCCGATCGACTACCCGTACGTGAACGAGGAAGTCGGCAAGAAGCGCCTCGCGCAGATCGTCAACGACCTCGCGGAGCGGTACACCAAGGTCGAGGTCGCGGCTTCGCTCGACGCCCTCAAGGACAACGGCTTCTTCTGGGCGACCCGCTCGGGTGTCACCGTGTCGATCGCGGACGTGACCGTCCCGGCGAACAAGCAGGAGATCCTGTCGGGCTTCGAGGAGAAGGCCGCCAAGATCCAGAAGCAGTTCGAGCGTGGTCTGGTCACCGACGAGGAGCGTCGTCAGGAGCTCGTCGAGATCTGGACCGAGGCCGCGAAGCTCGTCGGTGACGCGATGGAGAAGGCGTTCGACAAGACGAACCCGATCTACATGCAGGTCACCTCGGGTGCCTCGGGTAACTTCAACCAGATCCGCCAGGTCGGCGCCATGCGAGGCCTCGTTGCGAACCCGAAGGGCGAGATCATCCCGCGCCCGATCAAGGCCAACTTCCGTGAAGGCCTGTCGGTTCTCGAGTACTTCATCTCGACCCACGGTGCTCGTAAGGGTCTTGCTGACACCGCGCTGCGTACCGCTGACTCGGGTTACCTGACCCGTCGTCTCGTGGACGTCTCGCAGGACGTCATCATTCGTGAAGAGGACTGTGGCACCGAGCGTGGCCACGCCGTCGACATCACGAGCGAGGACGTCGAGACGACTGCGTACTCGCGCAACGCTGCCTCCGCCGTCGAGGTGGATGGCAAGGTCCTGCTCGAGGCCGGTGAGGACATCGGTGACGTCAAGATCGCCGAGCTGGTCGCGGCCGGCGTGACGGAGGTCAAGGTCCGCTCGGTCCTCACCTGTGAGGCCGCCACCGGCACGTGCGCGAAGTGCTACGGCCGCTCGCTGGCCACCGGCAAGCTGGTCGACATCGGTGAGGCCGTCGGCATCATCGCGGCCCAGTCCATCGGTGAGCCGGGTACCCAGCTGACCATGCGTACGTTCCACACCGGTGGTGTGGCCTCGGCGTCCGACATCACCCAGGGTCTCCCGCGTGTCGTCGAGCTCTTCGAGGCGCGTACGCCGAAGGGTGTTGCTCCGATCTCGGAGGCCACCGGTCGCGTCGCCATCGACGAGACCGACAAGGCCCGCGTGGTCATCGTCACCCCGGACGACGGCTCGGACCCGATCGAGTACCCGGTGTCGCGTCGTTCGCGTCTGAACGTCGCCGACGGTGAGCACATCGAGGTCGGTCGCACCCTCACGGTCGGTACCCCCGACCCGAAGGAAGTGCTCCGCATCCTCGGCGTCCGCTCGGCTCAGCAGCACCTCGTGGACGAGGTCCAGGCGGTCTACAAGAGCCAGGGTGTGTCCATCCACGCCAAGCACATCGAGATCATCGTGCGGCAGATGCTGCGCCGGATCACGGTGCTGGAGTCGGGTGACACCGCGCTGCTCCCGTCCGACCTCGCCGACCGTGGCAAGTTCGAGATCGAGAACCGTCGCGTCGTGGCCGAGGGCGGCAAGCCTGCCTCCGGTCGTCCGGAGCTGATGGGTATCACCAAGGCGTCGCTGGCCACCGAGTCGTGGCTGTCGGCGGCGTCCTTCCAGGAGACCACGCGAGTCCTGACCGACGCGGCCATCAACGGCCGTTCGGACAGCCTGCGCGGTCTGAAGGAGAACGTGATCATCGGAAAGCTCATCCCGGCCGGTACCGGTCTGGAGCGCTACCGCAACATCCGTGTCGAGCCGACCGAAGAGGCGCGCGCTGCGGCGTACTCGGTGGTCGGATACGACACCTACGACTACGACTTCGGTAACACGGGTACGGGTCAGGCTGTTGCGCTCGACGATTTCGATTTCGGGTCGTACCACAACTGACCTCAGTTCGCTGAGGAGGTTTCGAAGGGCCGTCATGGGTGACCATGGCGGCCCTTCGGCGTTCTCGCGGTCGATGCGCCCGGTAACCTTCGCCCTATGACTGCCCTCCCGACCTCGACCGACGTCCTGGTCGTCGGGGCCGGTCCGGCGGGCTCCGCGGCCGCCGCGTGGCTCGCCCGTGCCGGGCGTGAGGTGACGCTGATCGACGCCGCCGTCTTTCCGCGGGACAAGACGTGTGGGGACGGTCTCACGCCGCGAGCGATCGCTGAGTTGTCGCGACTCGGACTCGAGGACTGGCTGCAGGCGCATCCGGTGAACAAGGGCCTGCGAGCCCACGGCTTCGGGCAGACACTCGAACTGCCGTGGCCGGGTCCCGGTGTAGATGGCACAGGGCTTCCCGCGTGGGGCAGCGCGGTGGCGCGTACCGAGCTCGACGACCATCTGCGTACGCACGCCGCGAAGGCAGGGGCGCGGATCGTTGACGGCGCGCGAGCCGTCGATGTCGTCCGTGACGGCGCCCGGGTGTCGAGTGTGGTGCTCAGGCTTTCGGACGGTGCGACCACGGCCATCGACTGCGAGTGGCTCGTGGTGGCCGACGGCGTACGTTCCCCGCTCGGCAAACTCCTCGGCCGGCAGTGGCACCGCGACACGGTGTACGGCGTTGCCGGGCGCTCGTACGTGGCGTCGGACCGGGCCGATGATCCGTGGATCTCCTCCCACCTCGAACTACGTGATGGCAGCGGAAAGATCCAGGCCGGGTACGGCTGGGTGTTCCCGCTCGGCAACGGGCTAGTCAATCTGGGCGCCGGCACACTCGCGACCGCCAAGCGTCCAGCCGACGTGGCGATCCGGCCGCTGATGCAGGCGTACGCGGATCAGATCGGTGCTGAGTTCGGCTTGACCGGGCCTCTGGAACGCGAGGCCTCCGCACTGCTTCCGATGGGTGGCGCGGTCAGTGGCGTGGCCGGCCCCAACTGGGCACTGATCGGCGATGCCGCAGCGTGCGTCAACCCGCTCAACGGCGAGGGCATCGACTATGGCTTGGAGACCGGACGCCTGGTCGCAGACCTGCTCGGCGCGCGTCACGACCTCTCGATCGCCTGGCCGGCACTCCTCAGCGAGCACTACGGCGAGGCGTTCTCCATCGCCCGTCGCCTCGGCCGGATCGCGACCGCTCCGCGCGTCGTTGCTTCACTCGGCCCCGCCGGGATGCGCTCGGACTGGCTGATGACGCTGGCCCTGCGCTTCATGGGCAACTTCGTGACCGATGAAGACCGCGACCGCGCCGCCCGCGTGTGGCGGTGGGCCGGTCGCCGTTCGATCACCCTCGACGACAGGCCACCGTTCCGATGAGTCCTCGCGAACCATCCAGGGGCACTCCGACGAAGGTGCAGCGGCTCGCGGCGTACGCGCTGATCACCCGGACGCGCGCGGGTGTCGAGGAGATCCTGCTGAGTCGCCTCTCCGACAAGGTCACCTCCGGCGTGCTCTGGGCGCTCCCTGGTGGCGGCGTCGAGCACGGTGAGCACCCCCGGGACGCCGTCGTACGCGAGGTCCATGAGGAGACCGGTCTCGACGTGGAGGTGGGGGAGCAGGCGCGGGTCTTCTCGCTCCACGAGCCTCGCGCCTGGCGGCCGGGGCGGCGGGTCGACTCGCACGCGGTTCGGCTGGTGTTCGACGGTGTCGTACCAGCCGATGCCCCGGAGCCGCAGACGATTGAGGTTGGCGGCTCGACCGCCGAAGCCGCCTGGGTGGCATTGGAGGACGTACGCAGCGGCAAGGTGCCGACCGTGTCGGTCGTCCGCGAGGCGTTGGGCCTGCGTTGAGGCCCTGAACGGTCTGGGAGAATCGCAGCGTGACTTCTGGAGCGTTGGCCACTGAACTGCGGCGCCGCGGGATCAGCAAGGTCGACGACTCCACGCTCGCTCGAGCTCTGTACTCCTCGGATGCCTCGTTGTACCGGGTGATCCCGCAGGTGGTCGTACGCCCGCAGCACACTGACGAACTGGTCCACCTGCACGCGGTCTCCCGCGACCTCGGCGTCCCGCTGACCCTGCGCGGCGCCGGTACCTCGATCGCCGGCAACGCGGTCGGTCCGGGCATCGTCGCGGACACCCGCGACCTGCGGGCGATCACGATCGATCGCGACGCGCGCACGGCCCTCGTCGAACCTGGTGTCGTCCACGCGGACCTTCAGCGCGCCGCAGCACCGTTCGGGCTCCGCTTCGGACCCGACCCGTCGACCCATCCGCGCTGCACGATCGGCGGGATGATCGGCAACAACGCCTGCGGTTCGCGTGCGCTCGGGTACGGACGTACGGCCGACAACGTCGAGGCGATGACGGTCATCTACGGCAACGGCGAGGTCTCGTCGGGATCGGGCGCCACCGCTGACCGCCTGGCCGCGCTGGCTGATGCCAACCTCGGCCACATCCGGACGAATTTCGGCCAGTTCACCCGGCAGGTGAGCGGCTACTCGTTGGAGCACCTGCTGCCCGAACGGCGCCGGATCGAACGCTTCCTCGTCGGGACCGAGGGATCGCTCGCCACCGTCGTCTCGGCGACGGTGCGCTTGGTCGAGGACACCGACAACCGCCGGATGCTCGTCCTCGGGTATCCGACGATGGTCGACGCCGCGGACGCGGTCCCGGCGTTGCTCGCCGTCGGCCCGATGATCGCCTGCGAAGGCCTCGACGCCCGGATCGTCGACCTCGTCCGTGGCAAAGGCGGTGCCGTCCCGGACCTGCCGCGTGGTGGCGGCTGGCTGTTCGTGGAAGTCGAAGGACCCGAGCTGCTCACGGCTCTGCGTGATGCCGCCGGTGCCCTCGACAGTCGTATCGTCGAGGATCCGGCCGAAGCCGCTGCGCTCTGGCGGATCCGCGAGGACGGTGCCGGTCTCGCCGGCCGCTCACTGCCGACCCCGGCGTACTCCGGCTGGGAGGACGCGGCCGTCCCGCCGGCTCGCCTCGGGGAGTGGCTGCGCGACTTCGACGCCCTCCTGGCCGAGTACGGCCTGCACGGCTACCCGTACGGGCACTTCGGCGACGGTTGCATGCACTGCCGGATCGACTTCCCGTTCAAGGCCGGCGACCCGGCCTCGGCGGACGTGTTCCGTGAGTTCATGACCGCGGCGGCGACGAAGGTCGGTGCGTACGGCGGCTCGCTCTCGGGTGAGCACGGCGACGGCCGCGTACGCGGCGAACTGCTGCCGTTGATGTATGACGCGGACTCGCTGCGCCTGTTCGCCGAGGCGAAGGCGATCTGCGACCCCGACGGGCTGATGAACCCGGGGATCATCGTCGAACCGGCCTCGATCACCGACGACCTGCGTCCGGTCCGGCCAGTCACGCTGCCTGCTCAAACCGGCCTGCGCCTGCTCCACGACGACGGTGACTTGGCGGCCGCCGTGCACCGCTGCACCGGTGTCGGCAAGTGCGTGGCACCCAAGGCGAACGGCGTGATGTGCCCGTCCTACCTGGCCACCCGCGACGAGAAGGACTCGACCCGCGGGCGGGCGCGCGTACTCCAGGAGGCCCTGGACGGCGCTCTGGTGCACGGGCTGGCGGACGACGCCGTCTCGGATGCGCTCGACCTGTGTCTGGCTTGCAAGGGCTGTTCGTCGGACTGCCCCAGCGGCGTCGACATGGCGACCTACAAGTCCGAGGCGCTGTTCCAGAAATATCAGGGCAAGGTACGGCCGCGGTCGCACTACACGCTCGGGCAACTGCCGAGGTGGGCACGTCTGACCGCGCCGATCGCCCGGCTGGCCAACCTGATGCTGGCGATCGCGCCGATCGCGTGGATCGCGAAGTGGTTCGCCGGCATCGACCAGCGCCGATCCATTCCGACCTTCGCGACGACGACCCTGCGGCGTGGCGACAAGCGTCGTCAGGCGTCGAGTCAGCCGGACGTGTGGATCTGGGCCGACTCCTTCACCGACCACTTCTTCCCGCGGTCGGGTCTGGCAGCGATCGAGTTCCTGGAGGCATCCGGTCTGACCGTGCGGGTCATCCAGGACGACGCCTGCTGCGGCCTGACCTGGATCACTACGGGCCAGCTCGACAAGGCGAAAGCGATCACCGAGCGTACGGTGCGTACGCTCGCGCCGTATGTCGCCTCCGGTGTGCCGGTGGTGGGCCTGGAGCCGTCCTGCCTGGCCACACTGCGCTCGGACTCCCGCGAGCTCTCTGCGCTGCCCGAGGCAGAGACCGTCGCCTCCGGCGTGCTGTCCTTCGCCGAGCTCGTGACCCGACTCGACCTTCCGCTGCCCGACCTGTCCGACGTCGAGGTGGTCGCCCAGCCGCACTGCCACCAGAGCGCGGTCATCGGCTGGAACGTCGACGAGGCGCTGCTCAAGAAGGCGGGTGCGACCGTCACCAAGGTGTCGGGCTGCTGCGGTCTGGCCGGCAACTTCGGCGTCGAGCAGGGGCACTACGAGGTGTCGGTCGCTGTTGCGGAGACGCACCTGCTGCCGGCAGTGCGTACGCACCCCGGTGCCGTCATCCTCGCCGACGGCATGTCGTGCCGTGTCCAACTGGACGACCTCGAGGACGCGCCCACCCTGCACCTCGCAGAACTGCTCGCATCGAAGGTCCGCGCGTGAACCCCAGACACCGTCGGTTGATCATCCCGGCCGCGCTCATCGCGCTTCTGCTCATCGTGCTGATCGCCAAGATCTGGAGCTGAGTCAGGCGAAGCGCCGCTGCATCTCTGCGTAGCTCATGGCCCCGTCGAGGAACGCCAGGGTGCCGGTCTCGGCGAGTTCGTGAGCCGCCCGGTCGAGCTGGGTGTACGCAGCCCGGGCAAGACTCCCGCCGAGGCTCACCCGGGTGACGCCGAGGGCGTACAGGTCCGGTGCCGGGATCGCGTTCGCCAGTCCCGCGACGATGTTGAGCGGGGCGGGAATCGCTGCAGCGAGGCTACGAATGGTGGCCGCGTCGCTCACGCCCGGCACGAAGATGCAGTCGGCACCGGCATCCACGTACGCCTGCGCGCGCTCCACGGTCTCGTCGAACGGGTTGGCGCTCGAGCCCGCGAAGTAGGTGTCCGTACGAGCGTTGAGGACGAACGTGCCTCGGGGCGCAGCGGCGCGGGCGGCTGCGACCCGTGCTGCAGCATCGTCGACCTCGAAGAGCCTGCCGTCGACCGCGTCCTCGATGTTCGCCCCGACGACGCCGATGTCGACGGCCCGATCGACGGTGCGGCCCACGTCCGCACCGGTCGCTCCGTACCCGGCCTCGAGGTCGGCAGTCACCGGCACCTGGACGACGCGCACGATCCTGGCCACGTGCTCGAGCATCGTGTCGAGATCCAGTGCTTCACCGTCGGGGATGCCGAGCGACCAGGCGATCCCGGCGCTGGTGGTGGCGATGGCGGCGAATCCGGCCTGCTCGAGGAGGCGTGCGGACCCGCCGTCCCAGGCGTTGGGGAGTACGAATCCCGGGCCGGTGTGCAGGCCCAGAAGGGCGGCCGCCTTCTCACGCGTGTTCATGTCCTCATGATGGACCTGCCGCAGTGGTTGCTCCATTGTCGGACGCGGGTCGCAGGCGCAAGGATTGCGAGTGATGGGGGGACATCGGAAGGATTTCCTGGAGGGAAAACCATGCTCGGATCCATCGCCACACCTCGCCGCACCGGATCGGTCCTCGCGCTCGCGATCACCGTCGTGTGCGTACTCGCCTTCGCCCTGCGTGGGGGCGCAGCGCATGCAGCCATTCCGCAGGTCGTCCCCGCGGGCGGCTCGCCGATCTACGGCACCTGCACCGGCCAGAAGTCCGGCGTGATCAAGGGCGACGCCACCGCCGCTGGACACGTGGGCCAGTGGAATGTCGTCTCCATCTCGGACGGACTCACGTCGCCACGCGATGCCGCGTCGGGCCTGCCCACCGGCCAGCTGCAGCACAGCCAGATCCGGGTCAGCATGCTCGCCGGCCCGCAGACCGTGCGACTCATCCAGTCGCTGACCACCAATGAAGTGCTGACCTCGTGTCAGTTCTGGTTCTACCGTCCGTCGCCGACAGGCGCCCAGACGAACTACCTGCGGATCCAGCTCTCCAACGCCGGCATCGGTTCGTACACGCTGACCGGGGTCGCGAACTCCAAGGTGGGTACGACCTTCACCTTCACCTATCAGCACATCGCCTGGACGTGGACCCAGGGCGGCGTCACGGCCTCCGACACCTGGGGCGGTGTCGCCTAGCGGTTGGCGATCGCGTAGTCGATGCTGGCGGTGAGGGCCCGGACGTCGTCCGGGTCGACCGCCGGGTAGACACCGACCCGGAGTTGGTTGGCGCCGACGCCGCGGTACGCACCGATGTCGACGATGCCGTTGTCGCGCAGCGTGCCCTGGAGCGCCTTGAGATCGATCGAGGCGTCGAACTCAAGGGTGGCGACGACGAGTGATCGCGACTCCGGGTCGGTGACGAACGGGGTGGCGTACGTCGACGCCTCGGCCCACTCATAGAGGTGGGTGGCCGAGGCCGTCGACCGGGCCACCATCCCGTCCAAGCCGCCGTTGGCGTTCATCCAGTCCAACTGTTCGGCGAGGAGGAAGAGCGTCGCGACTGCCGGCGTGTTCACGGTCTGCCCGAGCCGCGACTGCTTGATCGCCTCGGTGAGATTGAAGAACTCCGGGATGTGTCGTCCGCTGGCGGTGATCTCCTCGGCGCGTGCGATCGCCTGCGGAGACATGATCGCGATCCAGAGTCCGCCATCCGAGGCGAACGACTTCTGCGGTGCGAAGTAGTAGACATCGGTCTGGCTGATGTCGACGGCGAGACCGCCCGCCGCCGAGGTGGCATCCACGACCATCAGGCCGTCGCCAGGAACGCGTTGGACCGATGCCATCACACCGGTCGAGGTCTCGTTGTGGGTCCAGGCGTACACGTCGATGCCGGTCTCGTCGCGGGGGAGGACCCGCGTTCCGTTCTGGGCGCTGAGGACGGTCGGCGGCTTCAGCCAGGGAGCGGCCTGCGCGGCCGCGGCGAACTTGGCGCCGAACCCGCCGAACACCGCGTGCTGGGAGCGTTCGCGGATCAGCGCGTAGGTGGCGAGGTCGAAGAAGGCGATCGAGCCGCCGTTGCCGAGGACGACCTCGTACCCGTCGGGCAGGCTGAACAGGTCCGACAGGCCGGTGCGTACGCGCTGCACCAGATCCTTGACCGGAGCCTGCCGGTGCGAGGTGCCCATCAGGGTGTGCCCGCTGGCCGCGAGGGCTTCGAGCCTGCCATTGGGTACCTTGGACGGGCCCGAGCCGAATCGTCCGTCGGCCGGCAGCAGGTCAGCGGGAATCTTCAGCGGCATGCGTAGATTGTCCCAGTCGGACCGACCGACACCGATGAGGAGTCCAGATGGCCATTCCGCCGAAGCAGATCGACGAGAAGGCCAACCGCCGATCGGGGCTGCGGGTGATCGGAAGCGTGCTCGTCCTGCTCAGCATCGGGGCGGTGGCGTACGGAATCGGCCAGCTCAGCAGCACTCCGGTGACGCCGTCGGACTTCACTCAGCAGATGAACGACGCCACCAACTCGGGGAACAGCTTCACCGGCTTTGTGCTGATCGGCGGGGGAGCGATCGGAATGCTCATCGGGTTCAGTTGCTTCACCTCGACCATCGGACGTGAGGATGTGTCTGTCCGCGACACCGGCAGCGGTACGTGTCCTGCCTGCGGTCTGCTCAACGAGCCCGGCGCGAGGACCTGTGAGGGTTGCGGAGCCCCGCTTGCTCGCTGAACTGGAGATCCGGGAGGTCGCGTACACCCATGGTGACGCGCAGGCCCTGATTGCGCGCGTCCAGCAGGTGTACGTCGAGCGGTACGGCGGCGCCGACGACGACACCATGGACCCCTCGATGTTCACCCCACCCGCCGGGGCCTTCTTCGTCGGCTATCTCGCCGATGCTCCGGTCGCGACCGGAGCCTGGCGTGCCGAGGGAGTCGAGCGTCTCGGGTCGGACAACACCGCCGAGATCAAGCGGATGTACGTCGTCCCTGAAGCTGCGCGTCAGGGCCATGCCCGGACGATGCTGGCGCACCTGGAGTCGACAGCAGTCGCGGCGGGTCATGAGGTGATGGTGCTGTCGACCGGGTCCCTTCAGCCGGAGGCGATCGCCCTCTATCTGTCGTCCGGGTACGTCGAGGTCGCACCGTTCGGGCACTACGCGGAGGCCGAACTGGTGCGGTGCTTCGCGAAGCGCCTCGCCATGTGAAGCCACCGAATCCGAGCGGACGGCCCGTCCATCTGACAACATTTTCGGCATGCGCATCGCTCTTGGGACCCTTGTCGCCGCTTCACTCGCTCTGACCGCTTGCGGAGGCGGCCAGGCCGCGGCTCCCGACCCTGCGATCGCGTATTCCAAAACGGCGCCGGCGACGATCGCGACTGACGGATTCGCCGGTCTCCGTGCTGTGAAGACCGCCCGGGTCCAGGCGACCATTGTCCGCTCTGGGAAGACCGTGAAGATGGATGTGAAGATCAGCGATGCGAAGCATTGCACCGGCACGATGGTGGTGAAGGGCGCATCGGTTCAGTTCGTTGTCGACGGCGGTGTCGCCTACATGAATGCCGGCGCGGCCTTCTGGAACACGATCGGTGGCTCAGCTGCCGCGACGCTCTTCGCGGGCAAATGGCTGACCGGGTTCCCGAGCGCGGACTCGTCCCAGATCCAGGAGGGCTGCCAGTTGCTCGAACTCCTGAGCAAGAATGCGACGGCGAAGGATCGTCCACGTGCAACGGGTGTTCTCGGTACCGGCGTTGTGGGCGGCCAATCGGTGGTCCGGCTCAGCGCGGTCGATGGTGGTAAGAAGGGTGAGATCGACGTGACGGCGACGCCTCCGCACACCGTGGTGGGCATCATCGGTGGAGGCAACACGTTCACGTTGACTGACCTCAACCAGCCCGTCAGCGTGGCCGCTCCCGCGGGCGCCATCGATGTGAGCACTCTGCGTTAGGCAGACAGAAATGAAGGGGCCCGACCACCACTCGGCGGTCGGGCCCCTTCATTTCGTGGGTCACTTGCCCCAGTTGGCGTCCCAGCCGTCGATCGAGTCGGCCGGCCGGGTCGACGGGCCGACGTACACCGCCGACGGGCGGATCAGGCGACCGGTCTTGACCTGCTCGAGGATGTGCGCGGACCAGCCACCGGTGCGCGCGCAGGTGAACATCGAGGTGAACATGTGCGCCGGGACCTCGGCGAAGTCCAGGACGATGGCCGCCCAGAACTCGACGTTGGTCTCCAGGACGCGGTCCGGACGACGCTCACGCAGTTCCTTCAGCGCGGCCTGCTCCAGCGCCTCGGCGACCTCGTAGCGGGCAGCGCCGAGCTCCTTGGCCGTACGCCGCAGCACGCGGGCACGCGGGTCCTGGGCGCGGTAGACACGGTGGCCGAAGCCCATCAGGCGCTCGCCGTCGTCGAGAAGCTTCTTGACGTACGCCTCGGCGTCGCCCGACTTCTCGACGTCCTCGATCATGCCGAGGACTCGCGACGGGGCACCGCCGTGCAGCGGGCCGGACATGGCGCCGATGGCGCCGGAGAGAGCGGCCGCGACGTCGGCACCCGTGGAGGTGATCGTGCGGGCGGTGAAGGTGGAGGCGTTCATGCCGTGCTCGGCGGCCGAGGACCAGTACGCGTCGATGGCCTTGACGTGCTTCGGGTCGGCCTCGCCCCGCCAACGGATCAGGAACTTCTCCGCCAGCGTCGTGCCCTTGTCGACCTCGCGCTGCGGGACGACCGGCTCGTGGATGTCACGGGCCGACTGCCCGGCGTACGAGAGCACCATCACGGCGGCGCGGGCGAGGTCCTCGCGGACCTCCTCCGGGGTGCTGTCGTAGGTCTGCTTGAAGCCGAAGGCCGGAGCCAGCATCGCGATCGCGGACTGCAGGTCGACGCGTACGTTGCCGGTGTGCACCGGCAGGCTGTACGCCTCGGCCGGCGGCAGGCCGGGAGTGTACGAACCGTCGATGAGCAGACCCCAGACGTTCTCGAACGGGACGCGTCCCGCGAGCTCCTCGATGTCCACACCGCGGTAGCGGAGCGCAGAGCCTTCCTTGTCCGGCTCGGCGATCGTCGTCTCGAAAGCAACGATTCCTTCGAGGCCGTGATGAACCTCCACCATGACGCTCCTCCTTGGGTGTGCAAAAGTCGTCGGGTCGATTCTGCACTACTCACGGGTAGCCGTCTTACGCTGGCCAGCATGGAGACCGGTGAGACCCTGGCCGCTGCGCGCAGGGAGTACACCCGGGCGGGTCTGAGCGAGGAAGATCTCACGGCCTCACCGCTCGAATTGTTCGACCGGTGGTACGCGGAGGCGGCCGCACTGCTGGAACCGAACGCGATGGTCGTGGCCACCACCTCGGCCGACGGGCAGCCCAGCGCGCGGATGGTGCTGCTCAAGGGCGTCAGTGACGAGGGCTTCGTGTTCTTCACCAATCTCGCCTCCCGCAAGGGGGAGGACCTGGCGGCCAACCCCCGGGCAGCGCTGCTCTTCCCGTGGCATCCGTTGGAGCGACAGGTACGAATCGAGGGGACGGTCGAGACGCTCACCGACGCCGAGGTGGCTGCGTACTTCGCCACTCGCCCGCGGAGCTCCCAACTCGGCGCCTGGGCGTCACACCAGTCGCGGCCGGTGACCGGTCGCGACGAACTCGAAGCCGCGTACCGGGAGGCCGAGGACATGTTCGGTGGCGCCGAGGTCACTGTGCCTCCGGAGTGGGGCGGCTACCGCGTACGCCCGGAGACGATCGAGTTCTGGCAGGGGAGGTCTTCGCGGATGCACGACCGGCTGGTCTACGTACGCGAGGGCGACGGGTGGCGCACGCTGCGACTTGCCCCTTGACGAACGACCGGCGCAGGCGTACGCCGGTGGTATGACTCTGTTCGTGAATTCCGCGGTGATCGCCGCACCTCGCGAGCGCGTGTTCGACTACGTCGCTGAGCGCGAGAACGAGCGGGAATGGAATCCCGAGATCAAGTCCGTCGAGAAGCTCAGCGACGGTCCCATCGGCGTCGGCAGTCGTTGGCGCGCGCAGTGGAAGGGCAGTCCGGTGATCGAGGTGGAGACCACCGAGTACGACCGCCCGAACCACATGACCAACCACAACGACGGGCCGTTGGAGGTGACCGTCACGTTCACGTGCGGTCCCGCCGACGCCGACACCACCCGTCTGGATGTGGCCTTCTACGCCCAACCACACGGCGCGATGCGGTTGATGTTCCCGTTGTTCGAGCGCAGGTTCCGCAAGCAGAGCGCCGAGAACGTCCAACGGATCAAGGCTGCTCTCGAGGCCGCCTGACCCTTGTCGGCCGGTCCGTGGCCCCGGATAGTGGGCGCATGGATGCGGCGGAGTTGCGGGCGCGGCAAGCGCCGCTGAAGGAGCAGTACCGGGCCGACCCCGAGACGGCCCGGATACCGCTTCGGGCGCACGGCGATTTCCGGGACGAGCCGATCACCTGCACCATCGACGGCTTCGCCGGGCCCGTACGAGCAGGCCTGCACGCCGCGGCCGGCGGGCGTACCGACGATGCCTGCTCCGGTGACATGTTGCTGGAGGCCATCGCTGCCTGCGCGGGGGTGACTCTGCGCAGCGTTGCCACCGCGCTGGACGTTCGGTTGGGGGACATACGCGTCTCGGCGACCGGGTACTTCGACATTCGCGGCACCCTCGGCGTCGACCGGGAAGCGCCGGTCGGGGTGCAGGACGTCGTCGTCACGATCCGGGTCGAGGGCGTGGATGAGACAACGGCGGATCGTCTGGCGCGGATGACCGAGCGCTACTGCGTCGTCGGCCAGAGCCTGGCCACCCCGCCCCGGATCGTGGTCGAGACCACACCCTGACGTTTGGGTCGCCGGGACAGCCCGTACCTAGCCTGCTGTCATGCAGATCCTGACCAGGACCCGGGCCGCGGCCCAGACCGCGCGCAATGCCTGGGACGTGTCCTGGTGGGGCGGCGGCGTCGACGACAGTCAGCCGACCCCGTCGGAGACCGTGTACGACGAGCCGCACGCGTTGTTGAGGCAGTTCGCACCGTCCGCAGTTCAGACCGGCAAGCCGGTGCTGCTGGTGACCCCGTTGGCCGTCCCGGCGCGATGCTGGGACCTGCGCCCCGAGCAGAGCATGGTGGCGCACCTGACCGGCTTCGAGAGCGGTACGCCGGGCCGCCCGACGTACGTCATCTCCTACGGCGCGATCCGGTTCGCCGATCGCGCGATGGGGTACGAGGACTGGCTTCAGGAGATCATTCCGAGCGCGATCCGGGCGATCTCCGCTCGTCACGACGGCAGCGACGTCCACCTTGCCGGTTGGTCGCTGGGCGGCCAGATGGCCCTGCTGACCGCGGCCTCCGAGCCGACGCTCCTGATCGCGTCGGTCGTCGCCCTGGGCGCACCGATCGACTACGCATTCAACCCGGCTGCGGCGCCGTTGCGCTGGCTCGACGACCGGCTCGGCAGCACCGTGATGACGGCCGGCACCGGTCTGCTGGGCGGCGTCCCGGCAGTCCTCGTGCAGGCGCTCTACCGAGGGATGGCGCCGACGCGCGAACTCAAGAAGCCGTGGTTCCTGCTGAAGAACCTCGGCGATCGGGAGGCGCTGGCGCGCTCAGGCGCGATCGATGCCTTCATGTCGGACATGCCCGGCTACCCGGGCCGGTTCTATCACCAGCTGCACACCCGGATCGTCGTCCGCAACGAGATCGCCCGGGGCGTACTCGACCTCGGCAAGGGCGTCACCGTGCGCACCGACCGCCTGCGGGTGCCGTTGCTGTTCGTGGGCTCGAAGACCGATGCGATCGTGGCCGGTCCGTGCGTCGAGGCCGGCGTACGCGCTTTCCCGAAGGCAGCTTCGGCGGAGTACGTCGCGGTCGACGGGCTCAGCCACCTGGGTCTGATCGCCTCGGCCGGAGCGCGTACGCAGTCCTGGCCGGCGGTCGCGGCCTTCCTTGCCGCGCACGACTGATCAGGCGGCCATCGCCCGCAGCAGGGCGATGATCCGGTCGATGCCCTGACGGCGGACCGTTGGATCCGCGTCGCCCAGACCCAGCAGCGGGTCGAGGTAAGCGTTGTGGGGCGCCAACGCGGCCTGCGGGAGGACCATCAGAAGGAGGGCCAGGACGGCCTCGATGTCGGTGTCCCGACCGACCACGCCGAGATCCTGTCCCAGGGTCAGCAGCGGGCGCAACGAGTCGATGTAGAAGTCGTTGACCGCCCGTCGGATTGCAGGCCGAGCGGCGCGCTCGGACTCGAGGTTGACTGCCTCGGTGAAAGCCCGCTCGAGCGGGTGAGTGAAGAAGTAGGCCTGCCAGTGGACGAGCAGGTCGGTCATCGCCCCCCAGTAGTCGCCAGCCCAGTCGGCGGACGCGATGTGTTCGGCCATTGCGTCGCGTACGCGGGTGGAGGCACGCTCAGCCATGTAGGCGTAGAGGTCGGCCTTGTCGGTGAAGTATTGGAACAAGCTGCCCTTCGCGACTCCGGCGTTGCGGGCGATCGCGTTCAGGCTCCCGCTGGAGAACCCGTGCTCGGCGAACTCGTCCTCAGCCGCGGCGATCACGGCGTTGCGACGCGCCGGATCGAGGCGTTCCCAGGTCGGAGTCGGCATCGGTCCTCCACACTCTTGCGATTTCGGCTGTGCTCACCCTAGAGTATGACCACTGGTCATATGACCGCCGGTCATAAGTGCTCCCGTCCCGGAGGAATCGTGTCGAACTCATCACCCTCGATCGTCATCATCGGAGCCGGCTTCGGCGGCATCGCCGCCGCGATCGAGCTGAAGAAGGCCGGGTACGACGACATCGCGATCCTGGAGAAGGGCAATGACGTCGGGGGAGTGTGGCGCGAGAACACCTACCCGGGCGCTGCCTGCGACGTGCCATCGCCGTTCTACTCCTACTCCTTCGCGCCCAACCCCGCCTGGGGCAAGCGGTACGCGCCGCAGCCGCAGATCCTGGACTACGCCCGCCAGGTCGCCGAGGACTTCGACGTGCGGCGACACGTGCGTACGAACACCGAGGTGGTCGCCGCGGAGTGGAATGACGGATCCGGCCAGTGGCACGTGATCCTCAAGGACGGCTCGGAACTGGTCGCCGACGTGCTGGTGCCGGCCATGGGCCAACTGTCCCGACCGGCGCTGCCGCGGATCACCGGCCTCGACACGTTCGCAGGCCCGGCTTTCCACTCGGCGCAGTGGGATCACAGTGTTGACCTGGGCGGCAAGCGGGTGGCGGTGATCGGGACGGGAGCGAGCGCGATCCAGTTCGTACCGCAGATCCAGAAGCAGGTCGCCCACCTGGCGCTGTTCCAGCGCACGGCGCCGTACATCTTCCCGCGGATGGATGCGGCCTACGGCCCCCAGCACCACAAGGTCTTCGAGAAGCTGCCCTTCACCCAGCGTGCCGAGCGCGTCGGCTGGTGGGGCTATCTCGAGTTCGTCACCACCTCGATCCTGTACGCCAGGCCGATGGCGGCCGTGATGTCGCGGGTCAGTCGGCGGCACATGAAGAAGCAGGCCTCGGCGAAGCCGGGGCTGTTCGAGAAGATCTGGCCCGACTACCCGATCGGGTGCAAGCGGATCCTGCTCTCGGACAACTACGTTCCAGCGCTCGCGCAGCCGAACGTGGATGTGATCACCGATGAGGTCGCCGAGGTCACCCCCACGGGCGTACGCACTGTCGGCGGAGTCGACCACGAGGTCGATGTGCTCATCTATGGCACGGGCTTCACGACGACCGAGTTCCTGGCGCCGATCACGTTCCGCGGCCGTGGTGGCATCGAACTGGCCGACCAGTGGTCAATCGGCGCCCAGGCGTACTTCGGCCTCACTGTCCCGAACTTCCCGAACATGGCGATCATGTACGGCCCCAACACGAACACGGGCGGCGGATCCGTCATCTTCTTCCTGGAGACCCAGGCGGCGTACGTCAAGGACTACGTCCGGGCGTTGGTTGAGGCCGGCGAGCCGTTGGAGGTACGCGCCGAACTCGCCGATGCATTCGATGAGGAGACCCAGAAGCGGCTCTCCACGAGCGTGTGGACCGAGTGCACGTCGTGGTACCGACAGGCTGACGGCCGGATCACCCTGAACTGGCCGGGGCTGTCGACCGAGTACCGCCGCCGGGCCGTCTTCAAGCTCGACGACTACACCGCTGCCCCTCAGGGGGTCCGTGCGTGACCGTCAATGTCGAGCGCCGCGGATCGGGTACGCCGGTCGTCCTGGTGCACGGGATCTGCAGTCGCTGGCAGGCCTTCGAGCCGATCATCGACGCGCTCGCGGCGCATCACGAGGTCATCGCGATCGATCTGCCCGGGTTCGGCCTCTCGCCCTTGCAGGACGGTGTCGTGCCGGGTCCGTACGGCTTCGCTGACTGGCTCGAGGGCTGGCTCGCGGAGCAGGGCATCGTCAAGCCGCACGTGGTCGGGAACTCGATGGGCGGCGGCATCGCGCTCGAACTCGGCCGACGAGGCGTCGCCGGGTCGGTGACGGCGTTCTCGCCGATCGGGTTCTGGCAGAAGCCCGGACTGGGCTGGAGCCAGGTGCTCTTCAAATCACTCGGGGCGCTGACCGCGGTGGCCGGACGACTGCTGCGTGCGGGGCTCCGTCTCGGGCCGATCAGGGCGCTGACCCTTGGACTGTTCATCGCTCACCCGGTACGGATGGCGGCCTCGACCGCTCGCCTCCACCTCGACGGCTTCATGGGCGCAACCGGGACGGCGCAGGCCCTCGAGGGCTTCAAGGCGTACGTCCTGACGGACGCCGATGAGCCGGGGGAACTGCCCCAGATCCCGACGACGATCGCCTGGGGCGACCGGGACCTCGTCCTCACCTACTGGACCCAGGCGAGGCGGGCGCGAAAGATCCTGCCGTTCGCGCGCCACCTCGATCTGGCCTCGTGCGGGCACGTTCCGTTCGAGGACGACCCGGTGGCCTGTGCCGCAGCGGTCCTGTCGACCACCGGCGGCTGAGGCACGCTTCAGCCGCGTCGGGCCTCCGCGGTCAGCCCGCCTCCCGAGCCCTGTCCGTGAATCGTCCGAACGTTCGGACGCCCGGTCGACGAGCCATCCGAACGTTCGGACGATTCGCAGGGGTACGGTCCCGTGGCGGCCGGCTCATCGATGAGCCTGACGTCAGGCGAAGGCGTAGTCGGTCAGCGGGAAGGATCCCGCTTCACGGAAGGCGTTGATCGTCGAGGTTGCCCGCAGCAATGGCGTCTCACCCTTGCTGGTGAAGTAGTAGCTGCGCGATGTGGCACAGCTGCCCTGGGCGAAGACGCTGTCCTGCAGGTTCTCGGTCATCCGTGCCATGAACGCGTCGTTGGCTTCCTCGGTGACCTCGAAGGTGCTCGCGCCGCGCTTGTCCATGTGTGCGAGCAGGCGCGCCATGTGCTTCATCTGCGCCTCCACGGTCGTGAAGTACGACAGGCCGCTGTAGGAGTACGGGCTGTTGAGTGAGAAGAAGTTCGGGAACGACGGCAGGGCGATGCCCTCGTACGACTGGAAGCGGGTGCTGCGCCACCACTCACCGAGGTTGCGCCCGCCCTTGCCGATGATCTCCAGAGCCGGGAAGTTGGTCTCCCAGATGTCGAACCCGGTGGCGCAGATGAGGACGTCGATCTCAGTCTTGTGTCCGTCCACCGTCACGATGCCGTCCTTCTCGACGTGATCGATCGGGGTCGTTTCCAGGCGGGCCCTGCCCGTGGCGAACGTCTTGTAGAAGGTGTTGGAGAAGGTCGGGCGCTTGCAGCCGAACGAGTAGTCCGGGGTCAGCTTCGCGCGCAGGTCCTTGTCCTTGACCTCGCGGCGCAGGTGGGCCCGGCACAGGGCCTCGCCGAGTTTGTTGGCGGCCGGGACGCTGCCGTAGTGCAGCACGCCGGCAACCATCAGGACCTCGAGGATCGAGGTGCCGCCGAGGCGTACCGCACGCTGCGAGAGCGGGAGCCTGGCGAACAACGACTTCGCGAAGCCCGGGATCGCGGCATCCATCTTCGGGCTCACCCAGATCGCGGTGCGCTGGTAGACCGTGAACTCCTTGAGGCGGTCCGCGATCGTCGGGATCAACTGGACGGCGGTGGCGCCGGTCCCGATGAGGGCGACGCGCTTGCCGGTGAGGTCGTACGAGTCGTCCCAGTCGGCGGTGTGGATGACCTTGCCCTTGAAGGACTCGATGCCCTTGATGTCCGGCATCTTCGGCTGGGACAGGAAACCGGTGGCGGTGATCAGGAAGGTCGCCGAGATCTCATCGCCTGCGGACGTACGCACGGTCCAGCGCCTGGCCTTCTCATCCCAGGTGGCGCTCTCCACCGACTGGCCGAAGCGCATGTACTGGGTGAGGTCGTACTTCTCGGCGACGTGGGTCGCGTACGCCTTGAGCTCGGCTCCCGGCGCGAACAGCCGGGTCCAGTACGGGTTGGGCTCGAAGGAGTAGCTGTAGGTCGGGGACGGGATGTCGACCGCGAGGCCCGGGTAGCGGTTCACGTGCCAGGTGCCGCCCAGGTCGTCCTCGCGCTCGAGGATGACGATGTCGGAGAACCCGGAGCGCTGGAGCTGGATGGCGGCACCCATGCCGCCGAAGCCGGCGCCGACGATGACGGCGTCGTGGGTGCGGGTGTTCGTCTGGGAGGTCATCGGGATTCCTTCTGTCCGGTGAGGGCTTCACGGTAGGCGCTGCGGTCGGCGGTGTCAGGGCGCAGGGCGCGGTCGTCACGCACGAGGCGACGCAGTGCCTTCAGGGCCGGCTCCGGGGTCATCGCGGCGACGTCGGCCAGCCGTCCCACGTAACCGGGAACCGCGGTCTCGGCGCGGCGCGTGCTGACCGAGTCGACGATCGCCTCGGCGATGGCCTGCGGCTTCACCTTGGGCAGCGGCCGCATGTCCAGGCCCGAGGCCAGCGCGGTGTCGACCGCGGACGGCAGGATCGCGCTGATGCTGACGCCGTGCTCGGCGAACTCGAGCCGGGTCGCGGCCGTCAGTCCGACGACGGCGAACTTGGTGCCGTTGTAGACAGCCAGCCCCTTGATCGGGAACTTGCCGGCGAGCGAGGCGACGTTGACCACGTGGCCCCGGCCGCGCTCGACCATGCCGGGCAGGACCGTACGCATGCCGTTGATGACGCCGAAGACGTTGATGTCGAACTGCATCCGGTCGGTGGCCTCGTCTAGTTCGAGGAAGCCACCGTTCGGCATCACGCCGGCGTTGTTGATGAAGACGTCCAGCGGTCCGTGGGCGGCCTCAGCCGCGGCCACGAACATCTCCATGCCGGCCTTGTCGCGGACGTCGAGCTGGTGGGCGATCCCGCCGATCGCGTCGGCCACCTCGCCGGCTAGTTCGACGTTGAGGTCACCGATGGCGACCTTGGCGCCGCGCGCGGCGAGCAGTTCGGCGGTGGCCCGGCCGATGCCCTGGGCGCCGCCGGTGATCGCGACGCTGGCGCCGTTGAGGGAGATGGTGGGGTAGCTCATGCGATGGCTCCTTCGAGGATGCCGTTGATGGTGGTGGGGAGCGCCGCAGCGGCTGCCGCGATGGTCGCCTCACGGCGACGCAGGTCCATGAAGTTGGGTCCCATGGCGTCCAACTCGGCGGCGGTCGGCTCGATCCGGATCACGCGTACGCCGGCCTTCTCGAGCAACGTCACTTCGGCGTCGAGCCGCTTGGTCATCGCGGCACGCAGCACTCGCTCGGCGCGAGCCCAGCCGCGCCCGGCCGCGCCGCCGTGGCTGGTCATCGGCGCGATGATCACGACCTCGTCGACGTCGGCATCGAGGAGCAGATCCGCCGAGGCGGTCGAGTACGCGCCGCCGTCCATCAGGTCGCGGTCGCCGATGCGGACCGGCGGGAACCAACCCGGGATGCCCCACGACGCGGCGATCGCCTCGCCCAGCGACGCGCCCGAGTCGGCGTCGAGGGCGACCCGCTCGCCGGTGCGTACGTCGGCGGTGATCAGCCAGGTGGCCGGGTGGTCGACCCAGCCGTGCTCGTTCTGCAGGGTGTCCCCGAGGGTGCGGAGCCAGGACGCGTCGCCGCGGCCGCGAGGGAGCAGGGCGGAGGCGCCGATGAGCGGTTGCGTACGCCCGGTCAACAGGCCCGCTGCCAGACCGAGGTGGGGGAGTCTGGGAGCGGGGACCGGCGGGACCATGCCCGGGTGGTACGCGAGGTGGGCGGCCACGAGGTCGTTGCGGCCACTGCCTTCCAGGGTGGCGCGGATGTCGCCGGTGGAGACGCCCGAGCCGAGCATTGCGGCCAGCTCCGAGCCGGCGGACGTGCCGGCGATCGCGACGGCATCGCGTGCGTCCCATCCCAGGGCTTGCTCGACCAGATCCAGCGCCACCACGGACCAGGCGAACCCGAGGGTTCCACCACATCCCAGCGCAAGGCCGCGGCGTGCGGAATTACATGTCATATGCGGAACGGTATGTCATTTCGGGACGCGAGGCAATAGTCTTGCCCTCGTGACCATGTCCCTCGCCGAGCGCCGCAAGGCCGAATTGCGCCGCGAGATCATCGACGCCGCGTTCACGTGTTTCGTCGAGAACGGCTACCACGCCACCGGCATCGCGGACATCGCCGCGCGACTCGGGATCGGGCACGGCACGTTCTACCGCTACTTCGAGAACAAACGGGACATCGTCGAGCATGTCATCAACGACCTGGTCGCCAAGATCCTGGAGACCCTGGCTGCCGACAATGCGCCCGAGGCGGTCAGCACGCTCGAGGCGTACCGCGACCAGTCCCAACGGATCGGTGAGGCGCTCGGCCGGATCCTGCTCGAGGACCCGCGGATCCCGCGGATGATCATCCTCGAGGCCCCCGGCATCGACACCGCGATGGGGCAGCGGATCCTGGAGTTCAACGAGATGGCTGCCGGCCTCACCGCGGACTACCTGCGTCACGGCGTCGAGCTCGGCTACCTCCGCGCCGACCTCGACATCGACGGCACCGCGCGTGCGATCAACGGGATGATCCTCGGCTCGGCTCTGGCGGCTGTGCACAACCCGGATCCCGCCGATCAGCGTCGGTTGAGCGCGGCTCTCCGGCGAGTCATGTACGACGGGATCGCTGCGCGTTAATGTCATCGGCGTGACCGCTGATCGCGAACTCCGTGCAGAAACGTTCATCAACGCCTCGCCCGAGGTTGTGTGGGCTGTGCTCACCGATCTGAAGAAGATGGCTGAGGGCAGTCCTGAACTCCTCACCATGATTCCGCTGCTCCCCGGTGGCCTGCGCCTGGGGCAGACCTACCTCGGGATCAACCGCCGCAAGGCCGTGATCTGGCCCAGCCGCAACGTCGTGTCGGCCTTCGAGCCCGGCAAGGCGCTCGCCTGGGACACGAAGACCAGCGGCGCGACGTGGATCTACGAGCTCTCCGCGGAGGACGGTGGCACCCGGCTCGTGCACCGTCGCCCCGTGCTCAAGAAGCTCACGCTGCTCAGCAAGGGCTTCGCGCCGGTGGCGCTGGGCGGCAACGAGGAGCACGCCGACGAGCTCGAGCAGGGGATGGCCCAGACCATCTTCCGGATCAAGACTGCCGCCGAGAGTGCGGCGCACGCCGCCAGTCGCTAGTTCGTCGCGGCCCGACGCGCGCGCAAGCAATGCAGGACATGTGGCGAGCTGAGGGCATATTCCCCTCGGACCGTCGTGTGTCCTGAGTTGTGTGCGGCGCGAGCCGCGGGTCGCTAGTACGAGACTCGCCAGAGGCGGTGCGTACCGCTGAGGCCCTTGAGTTCGACCTCGGCGATGGCCGTCATGCGTACGTTGGTGTGCGCGGCCGTGAGCACGTCGCGAACCGCCTCAGAGGCCAGGATCTCGCTGCCGGAGGCCTTGTCGGCCACGCGCGCCGCCATGGCCACGTTCTTCCCGAAGAAGTCGCCCTCGTGGGATACGACCGGTCCGCTGTGCAGGCCGATCCGGACCCGCACCGGGATCCGTACGAGTCGCTTGTGGGCGGCGAGTTTGCGCTGGATGTCGGTGCTGGCGGTCACCGCTGCGAACGGGTCGCGGAAGACGGCCATGAAGCCGTCACCGGAATTCTTCACCACGTGGCCGGACTGCGCCTCGATCGCCGAGCGCACGATCGTCTCGTGATCCTTGAGCGTACGCAGCCAGGCGCTGTCACCGATGTGCTCGTTGATCGAGGTCGAGTTCTCGATATCGCTGAAGAACAGCGTCACCGTGCCGTCGGGGGCCGCGATCCGCTCGATCGCCTTCTGGTCCGCCGTCACCCATGTGGCGAGGTCGTCGAGGCTGGAGGACAGCAGTCGGGTGACGCCGCCGTCGCGGAGTCGTTCGGCTGTCTGGAGCACCGAGTTGGCGACCGTACGCGCCATGGCGCGGGTCTTGCCGTCCAGAAGCCTGACCTGGGGTTCGTTGCTGCGCAGAGCCGCCTCGAGGACCTGGACGTGCTCTTCTGACCGCTTGAGCCGGCGACGGATCAGGTACGCGTCCGTTGCGGTGCCGAGCGCGACGACGCCGAGTACGCCTTCGACGACGATGGCCGCGTTCATGCCGCTGAGCCTACCGACGGCCTCGCGAGGTGCCTCACGGGCCGGTGGACCTCAGCCGTGATGGGGCGGGACGTTCTCCCGCAGGCTCTGGTCGTTGCTGTCCGGGGACGGATCGCGGTCGTCCGAGGTCTGACTCGGCTCCGTGTCCCCGAAGATCCGGTCCAGGCGCGCCTTGCGTTCCGCTTCCGACTCGGTCATCGCAGGCTCACGAGCACAGGCCGACGGACTGGAGCAGTTGCTTGTTGCTCGGAGTCGGGGAGGAGGACGGCTTGCTGGTCGAGGACGGCTTGCTCGTCGTCGAGGGGGAGGGTTTGCCCGTCGGCACCTGGGTGGCGGTGATGGCCACACTCGACAGGTCGGCGCTGAGGCGCTTGTCGTTGCGGATGTCGTCCCAGATCTGCTGAGCCTGGGGCTGCGCCCACTGGATCCGGTTGTGGTCCGGCGGGTACGCCTCGAACGGGATGGTGATGAACTGGACGTTGCTGAACCCGATGGTGCGCAGCGAGCCCGCCACACCGGTCAGGGTCGAGAGGTTCTTGAACTCGGGGTCCATCTCGAGGCCCTTGGTGGCGGCCGTCAGGAAGTTGTAGAGCTTGGCCGGGTCGCTCATGGTGCTGCCCGACATCGCCTCGCGGACCATCGAGCCGATGAACGCCTGCTGGCGGTGCGTACGCCCCAGGTCGGAGCCGTCACCGATGCCGTGTCGGACGCGGACGTACTGCAGGGCCTGGAGGCCGGTGAGCCGCTGGTTGCCGGCGGGGAAGTGGATGTTGGCGACGCTGTCGTCCAACTTCTGCGGGAGGCAGACATTGACGCCGCCGAGCGCATCCACCATCGACTGGAAGCTGGCGAAGTTCACGATCACGTAGTGGCTCAGCGGGATGCCGGTGGTGGCGACGAACTGCTTGATCGTGCAGAAGTAGCTGATGTCGTACGCAGCGTTCCACATCACCGGGCTCGCGGCGCCGTAGGTGTGGCCGCTGGAGTCCTGGCAGCCGGCTGGCCGGGCCACCATGGAGTCGCGCGGGATGCTGATGCCCTCGGCCCAGGTGCGGTCGGCGGAGATGTGGATCAGGATCGTGGTGTCCGAGCCGCCGCCGCCGTGCTGGTTGTCGATCTGACAGCCCTTGCAGTCGCGGGTGTCGGTGCCCATCACGAGGATGTTGACCGCCCGTCCGTGGGTTGGGTCGGCCGGCATCGGGAGATCCCTGAGGCTCTTGCCGGCGACGATGTTGTCGGTGAGGGCCTTGATCTTGAGATAGCCGACGCCGTCCAGCGCGAGGAGCGCCACCGCGAACACAGCGACGGCGGCCTTGACCCAGCGGCGGTGGTTGATCCGGAAGGCGGCCATGCCTGCGATCGCGACGACGAGACCGCCGATGATGACGATCGCGTCCAGGTGGCCGATGACGGTCTGCAGCGGGTGCTTGCTGGTGCCGTACATGATCGCCAGCGAGACGAGTACGGCCAGTGCGGTGACGAGGACGGCCTTCGCCCACGGGTGGGTGCGCTTGCGACGCTTTCCGCGTACCTGCTTGGGCCAGCCCCGTGGCTCGGAGCGGTGCACGATGCGCGCTGCGGCGGAGTCGTCCGGAGGTGTCGGGGCACCTGATGCCGAATGGGCGCTCATACTCACCTTTCCGGACGCAGGGGCGCTGCGGACCCGGTCCGAGGTGGTCGCGCTAGTGGTCAGTGTGACGGGCACAAGTCTCCGACACAAACCTGAGCCGTCTCTTTGGGGAGCCTGTGGGTCGTCTGGCACGGCGTTGACCGGCATCGCTGCCGGGCGCTCCACGCGCGAGGAACTCCGCGCAACCCTGAAGCAGATCCTCCGCGATCTCACTGCGCGCGCGGCTGGACGTTCGCGGCGCCGTGCTGACCGGACCGCCACGTGTGCGCGATGTCCCTTCTCAGCCGGATCCCGTGAGCGCGCTGGTCGGCTGCTGCCGCGCTGCCTTGACGGCGGGGTAGAGACCAGCAGCAAGACCGATGAACGCCGTGGTGGCGAGGCTGCCGAGCAGCGGCGTCCACGGGAGGACGACGGGCCAGCCGCGTTCGATGGCGACGCCGGCTGCGGCCGCAGCGCCGAGGGCGGCTCCGACGCAACCACCGATCAGGGCCAGGATCGAGGCTTCGGTCAGGAACTGTGTGGTGATGTGGAACTTCCTGGCGCCGAGCGCGCGACGCAACCCGATCTCCTGTCGACGTTCGAGGACGGCGACGATCATGGTGTTGGCGACGCCGATGCCGCCGACGAGCAGCGCGATGGCGGCCAGCACGATGATCAGTGAGTTCAGTGCGCTGTCGGTGGCCGCCTTTGCTGCGAGGACGTCGGACGGTCGGCTGATGCTGACGCCGCCCGGCTGAGCAGGGGTGGCGGTCGCGGCGAGGACCGCGCGTACCTCTGAGACGGCCGACTCGTGGGAGCGGACGTAGATCGTCGTCGGGTGGCCGTCGAACCCGAGGAGCGCACTCGCCGTGTTCCAGGAGACCAGCACGGACGAGTCGACCTCAGGGGCGAGCGGGATCGGGGCCAGGATGCCGACGACCGCGTAGTAGTGACCGGAGATGTAGACACGGGCTCCCTGGTACGCGGCGCCGATCCCGAGCCGCTGGGCTGCCGTGGCGCCGAGGACGACCTCAGGCAGGGGCGCTGACCCGCCGGCCAGCCACCGCCCGGAGACGAGGTGGGTGGTCAGCGCAGCTGCCAGATTCGTCGTGGTGGCGGCGACCGACAAGCCGCCCGTCTGGCCCGGCGGGACGAGGCTGGTCCGGTAGACGGTCGCCTTGGTGGTGCCGATGGCAGCGACCTTGGTGACGGGGGCGATCCGGGAGATCATCGCCGGCGCCGTCTCGGGCAGCGGCACCGTCTTCCCGTCGAGGGTCTGGCCGGGAGAGACGCTGAGCAGGTCGGGTCCGAGAGCGGCGAGTTGGGCATTGAGGTGGGCCCGGTTGGCGTCGGAGATCCCGACGATGGTCACCAGTGCAGCGACGCCGATCGCGATCCCGAGGATCGAGAGCACGGCGCGCAGCGGGCGGCCGACAGCGCCGCGCAGGGCGATGCGTACGAGATCGTTCGTGCGCAGGACTGCGGACGGCGACTCCGCCCGGCCGGAGCGGCTCATTGGACCTGCCCGTCGCGCAGATGGATCTGTCGGTCAAAGCTGGCTGCCACATCGCGGTCGTGGGTGATGATGACGATGGTCGTGCCCTTCTCGTTGAGGGTGTGAAGCAGATCGACGATCTTGGCGCCGTTGGTGCTGTCGAGATTGCCGGTCGGCTCGTCGGCCAGCAGAAGCGCTGGCTCGCCCACGATCGCCCGGGCGATGGCCACGCGCTGCTTCTCGCCGCCGGACAGTTGGTGGGGTCGGTGCCCGGAGCGTCTGCCCATGCCGACCTCATCCAACGCGGTGGCTGCTCGCCGCCGCCGCTCGCTGCGAGATCTGCCGGTGTAGAGCAGCCCGTCTGCGACGTTGTCGAGGGCCGTACGCCCGGGTGCCAGGAAGAACTGTTGGAAGACGAATCCGATCCGCTGACTGCGCAGCCCGGCGAGATCGCGATCGGACAAGCGCGCCAGATCGAGTCCGGTGACCGACACCCGCCCCGAGGTCGGCTTGTCGAGCGCTCCGGCCAGGTGCAGCAACGTGGTCTTGCCTGACCCCGACGGACCGAGGACCGCGACCAGTTCGCCGGCGCGGACCGACAGGCTCGCGTGGGACAGCGCGGTCACGTCGCCGTACGACCGGGTGACGTCCTCGAATTCGAGTACGGTCTCGCTCACGTGGATCCGACCTCGACTTTCATGCCGGGCGACAGGTGCTTGGCCGAGACCTCGACGGTGTCGCCGACGATGAGGCCGACGGAGACTCCGATGAGGTGGCGTCCGGTCGTGTCGTCGACCGCGACTGCGTACCCGCCTTCGCGCAGCGCGAGCAGTGCCGTGACCGGGACAGTGAGCACGTTGGCGTGCTCTGCGGTGTTGATCGTGACGTCGACTGTCGCCGCCTGGAACGCTGCCGCCACCTTCGGATCGGTCAGCGCCGCCTGCGCGCTGACGGTCGGTCCGTTGTTGCTGCCCTGGGCGGGCGACACGATCGGCCCGATGGAGACGATCTTCGCGTGGACGGAGCTTCCGTCAGGAAGGCCGACGGTCACGGACTCGCCGATCTTGAAGTATCGCCGGTTGGCTGCGTCGGTGGTCACGGTCACCTGGGCGGCGACGTCGCTGGTGGTGAAAGCCGGGGCGCCCGGGGCTGCCGGCGCGCCGAGCGTCGGAGTCACCGTCGCGATGCGGACCGCCGCCGGGGTGAAGACCACCTGGCCGAGGGCCACGGTTCCGGTGGCTTCGACGCCGATGGCCTTCTGCCAGGCCTTCACGGCTGCCGTCGTCTGCGCGGTGTACCGGTCGCCGGGGTTGCCGTACAGGTAACCCAGAGCCCGCAAGGAGGCGTTCAGCTGGGCGATGTCGGGGCCGGTCATGTCCGCGGCCATGGCGCGATAGGCGGGCATGGTGCCGGTCATGTCGGTCACGGGAGTGTCATTGACCCGGTACAGCTGCTGACCGTTGCCGACCACGGCACCCGGCTGAGGGAGCCAGGTGAAGGTGCCGGTCATCTGGTTGTTCAGTGGTGTGGTCGGACCGAAGCCGACCACACCACTGAGCGCCTGATGATCTGTCAGCGTCTGCCTGACGACGGCCGCCGTGGCCACCTTCGGTGCCGACGAGGACGTGGCCGAATCGCCACGACGAAGCAGGACGACGGCGGTCGCTACAACAGCGGTCGTGGCCACCAGTGTGAGCGCGACGATCCATCGCGCCCAGCGCCTTGGTCCGGATCTGGTTGGCGAACTCATGCTCAGTGTCCGGCTGAGCCGGCAGTGGCGGAGAACGAGTGTCCAGTCATGCCGGGCTGGCACACGGACTGCGCCTTCTGGACCCTGGGGCTGGACATCTTGATGTCGGGAGGCAGGACGAACGTGCCGCCGAGATCGGTCATCACCGAACCGCCGTCAGCCGGGCGAGCGGGGCTGCTGCCCGGTGGAAGCGGGTCGGGCCAGTTGCTGATGCCGTTCTTGCGCATGCACGCCGCCATCTGCAGGTCGGCCTTGCGCGCGTCCTCGTTGGCCTTGACCGAATCCTGGCCAGTGTTGAGCAGAGATGAGCAGGCCTGGTTGGCTTTGAGGTCTGCGGGGCTCATCGTGATCAAATGTCCGCCGCTGCTGGGTTCAGCGCCGGGATCGGGCGCCGAACCGCCGTGCGCACGTACGCACTGGGCGAAGGCCAACGCCTGGTCACCGGGCGTCGATGCACTGGGTGTGGATGATCCGCCGGGGGATTGCAGCGAGGCCACCTGGGGGCTCGACCCGCCGGTCGAGCAGGCGCTCGTGAGGGCCAAGGGGATCGCCAGCAGGGCGAGACCTGCATGCCGAAGCTTCATCGAGTTGCTCCTTGTAGGACTGGCTCGAGACCCCGTCTGGATGCGGGACCGAGCTGAGCCGGTTGGCTCTGCGGCCCACGCTATGAAGCGGCGTATTCAGTGAACGTAAGGCTGACGGCGTACGTCAGTTGGCCGATGTCCCACGGTCGGTAGCCATCCCCACGACCGCCTGGAACGTGCCTGCAGTCGGGACGCTGAAGCTCGTGGTCCAGCCGTGCACATCGGCGATCGTGTCGACGATCGCCAGGCCGAGACCGGTCCCGCGGGTTGAGCCAGTACGCGCCGCGCCGCCCCGTCGGAACGGTTCTCTGAGTTCGGCGATCTGATCCTCGCTGAGCGGGCGCGAACTGTTGGACACGACCAGATTCGTGCCGTCGGTGCCCGAGGTGGTTGAGATCGTCACCCAGCCGGCGCCGACGTTGTGGCCGACTGCGTTGTTGATGAGGTTGCCGATCAGGATCCGGCAGTAGAGCTCGTCGCCGACCACCGTCACCGGCGGCACATCGATCTCCACCGTCACCGCAGTGGTGTCCACCTCCGCGACGACGTGTTGGACCAATTCATCGAGACGGAGCGGCTGCAGATCGAGTTCGGCGTGCTCGGCTCCGGCCAGCGCCAGCATGCCGTCGATCAGCGCCTCGGTGCGTCGTGTCTGCGCGAGCGAGATCACACAGGCTTCTCGTAGCTCGTCCGCCGTGGCGCCGGGGTTGTCCAGCACGACCTCGAGGAGGGTCCGCTGGTTCGCCACAGGCGTACGCAATTCGTGGGAGGTGTTGGCGATCAGCCGGCGCTCGTGGTCGAACGCGGCTTCGAGCCGATCGAATGTCCCGTTCAACGTCCGGGCGAGGTCGAACAGTTCATCGCGTGGGCCCGACAGTGCGACCCGCCCGGACAGGTCCTGGCCGCTCACCCGACGGGCCGCGTCGGTGATCCGTCGCAAGGGAGCCAGCACCCATCGCGCAATCAACCAGACCACCGCAGCCACGACGATCACCCCGATCAACAGGACGATCACCGAGTTCCTGAGGAGCTGGTGCAGCGTGTCGCCGCGGTACTGCGAGATCGCGGTCGCCACCGCGAGCGTCCCGGACTTGCCGCCGGTGCCGGAGCCTTCGATCGGCAGAGGCTGAAGCGAGTGGAGCGGATGGAGCGGACGGAGCGAGCCCGGAGGCAACGTCGGCAGCGAGGTCGATTTCGCGCCGGTCCCGAGGACAGTCGTTGACGTGAACTGGCCACCGGTGGGCAGGCCCTGGGTCAGCAACCGATAGTTCACCGCCAGCAGGGCAGTTCCGAAGGCAACGAACAAGGTCGAGTAGATGAGCGTCAACCGCAGCCGCGCGGTGAGCCGTACGCCCCTCATGTCTCCACCGCCGCGCCGGCCGGGTCGAGTCGATACCCGACGCCGCGCATCGTCGTGATCAGTGACGGCTCGCCCAGTTTGCGACGCAGGCCGACCATCGTCACGCGTACGGCGTTGGTGAACGGATCGGCCATCTCGTCCCAGACCCGATCCAGCAGGGTCTCGGCACTGATCACCGCGCCCGGCTGGGCTGCGAGGACCTCGAGCACGCCGAACTCCTTCACGCTCAGATCGATCGCCACTCCACCGCGTTCGACCCGTCGACGGGCGCGGTCGATCACCAGACCGGCGACCTCGACGATCTGCTCGAGCGGTTGTTCGGGGCGCCGCATCAACGCCTCCACGCGAGCCAGCAGTTCGGCGAATGCGTACGGCTTGGTCAGGTAGTCATCGGCGCCCATCCGGAGACCATCCACGCGATCGGGCACCGAGCGAGCCGCGGTGAGCATCAGGATCCGGCTCGGGCAGCCGAGCTCACGCAGTCGGCGACACACCTCGTCGCCGTGGATCACCGGCAGGTCGCGGTCGAGCAGCACGACGTCGTACGGCACCAACTCGGCCTTCGACAGCGCGACGTGACCGTCCTCGGCGCAGTCGACGACGAAACCATGGCGTCTGAGTCCGGACGCGACGGCATTCGCCATCACGGCCTCGTCTTCGACGACAAGGATCTTGCCCACGGGCACCCCTTTCGGTGCAGAGATGCCCAGTATCGCCGCCGCGTGTTCAGCGAACGTAAGGAAGTCGTGCTCCCGGCGCGTCCGGAAGATCCGTCGTCGGTGGGGTCGTGGATCGCATGGTGCCCCCGGCAGGATTCGAACCTGCGACGCCCGCGTTAGGAGTGCGGCGCTCTATCCCCTGAGCTACGGAGGCGGGTCCCGACTGCGTCCGGTGACGGAGCAACTCGGGAACGGCTGGATGGAGCCTACTTGGGCGGTCCGATCGTTCCGATTCGCGGTCGCCCCGGACCATTGAGAACGACGACTGACGCCAGACCCCAATACCACTATGACGGTCCGATTCATCGCTGATCAGGGCGAGTGAGACGTACATCACACCTCAATCCCGTCATCACCGTCGGATCCGTTCGTCCCTTCCCTGTTGTGTCCGCCAGCAGAGGAGTTGTATGAGCATCACCGCCAAGCCGTCCGCACTGAGCGCCCGCCCGCACTTCGTCGTCGCCCTCGCCATGGCCTTCGTGGCCTTCGGAGTCGCGGCGTTCGTATTCCTCGGCGAGTCCCGGGCGTCCGCATCGCAGGCGACGGCGCTGGCCCATGCTGCCGCGGTCAAGACGGTACGCGTTGCTCCGCAGGCCAAGGCCGTACGCGTGGCGCCGGAGGTCAAGACGATCCGGATCAGGGCGTCGGTGCCGATCGAGCAGGCTCAGGCGGCCAACAACCAGTGCGCAGGCCCGATCGCGTACCAGTGGGGCCCGACGCCGCCGATCGTGACGCAGCACAACTACTGCGGTGGCACGGCGCTCGTCGCGGTCAAGCCGGGGCAGATGGTCCGCCTCATTGGTGGCGGCCTTGACGGTCTCTACAAGGTCTCGGCCAGCCGTCATTACGTCGACGGCTACGGCCCGGTGACCGAGTTCCAGCGCAGCTGGGGCGACGTCCTCCTGATGACGTGTGCGAATGCGACCCAAGAGGTCGCGATCGGACTCAACCGCGTCAACGGCTGAGGCTCAGAGCACCTCGAACTTGAGGAACTTCTCGAGTCGCTTCTGCAACTTCTCGCCCATCGCCGCGGCCGGGGTGACCTGGCCCGCGGTCTTCGGGTTCTTGTCCAGTGTCAGGCACAGCGCCGCCTCGGCGAGCATCCGCGACGTCTCCGTGTAGCCGGGGTCGCCGCCGGAGATCCGGGTGTGTACCTGGCGACCCAGCGATTCGCCGACGAAGTCGACCGTGAACCAAGTCGCGTCTCGCTTGGACTGTGACGGTCCGGTGCCCTGCGGCACCTTCGACCCGAGGAACTCGCGTACTGGCTTGATCTGTGCGGCGCCCATCAGACCGGCGACCGCCACCGAGCCGCCCGCGGCGTACGCGATGGTCTTGGTACCGGCGAAGTGGGAGTAGGTGAAGTCGCTGCCGTAGTCGCCGCGCAGGGAGGCGCTGCGGCCCACGATGGTCGGGTCGATGGTCGGCAGTGGCAGCAGGTAGTAGCCCAGCACCGGGTCCTTGCTCGGCCGGCCGGCCTTGAGGTGGACGCGCGGGTTGCGCTCCTCCATCGCCCGGCGTTCCTTGGCGGCCGCGACCATCTGGCGGCCGCGACTCATCTGCGACAGCGCTGAGTGGAAGGTGCCTCCGGAGAAGGTGCCGTTGCTGCGCACGACACCCCGAACGGTGATCGGGCCGTCGCCTCCGAGTTCCTTGACCGTGAACATCGCGCCGATGTCGTGCGGGATCGAGTCGAAGCCGCACGCGTGGATCAGCCGCGCACCGCTCTCGGCGGCGGTGCGGTGGTACTTCACGTACATTCGGTCGACGAACTCCGGCTCGCCGGTGAGGTCGAGATAGTCCGTGCCTGCCTCGGCGCAGGCCTTGACCAGCGGCTCGCCGTACTCGAGGTAGGGGCCGACGGTGGTGACGATCGACTTCGTACGCGCCGCCAGCGAAGCCAGCGACGCCTCGTCGTTGACGTCCGCCTCGATCAGCTCCAGGTCCGGCTTGCCTAGACGCGTCCGTACGTCCTCAAGCTTGGTGCGGCTGCGGCCGGCGAGCGCCCACCGCAGATCGCTCGGCGCATTCTTCGCCAGGTACGCAGCGGTGAGGCCTCCGGTGAAACCGGTGGCACCGAACAGGACGATGTCGAACTCTCGCTCAGCCATGGCACCACTCTGGCACTCAGCCGGGCGCGTGCCCAGAGGGGTCTACATCGTGAGGAAGGCGACCGAACCGCCGTTGACGAGCACCACTTTGCCGTTGCCGACCTCGAAGGTTCGCGCGCTGCCGTCGTTGCTCGCGAGCGGGTAGAGCTTCTGCGTAAGGGTGTGGTCGCTGTGGACGGCGTACGCGCCGAGGAACAGGCCCTTGGGTGCCCAGAACGAGGTCAGCGCGGTCTGGCGGTCGGGCAGCCAGGTGAAGGTCTTCGGATCCTGCCCGGCCAGACTCGACGTGTTCCCGCCTGCGGAGACTTGTGCCAGTTGCTTCACGTGTGCCAAGTCCGTCGTGTCGAAGAGCGCGACCTGCATGTAACTCCCGGCACGGTCGACCCGCTGCAGGCTGACCGTCAGGAAGCGGGTCGGCGAGATCGGGTGGATGTACTCGGTGTCGCCCGGCAGGTGCAGTGCGCCCAGCTGCCTCGGGTGGGCGGTGTCGCTGAGATCGATCGTGTAGAGCGGATCGATCTGTTGGGTCGTCGACACGATCGCCACGTTGTTGAACCAGCGAGCCGCAGTGAGCGTCTGGTTCTCGCCCAGGCCGGTCAGCAGACCCTGCCGGACCAGACGGGCGCCGTGCGGGACCAGGGTCTCGATCACATTGACGTGCGAGTTCGTCGCGTACCGGGTGGTGACGACCCGGAGGACGCCGTTGAATTCGTCCATCGACCAGCTGTCCTGGATCGTCCCCTGGACCTGACCGGTAGCCACATGCGTCGTACGCAGGCTGTCGAGCTTGAACTGCAGGACCGTCGTCAGGCCGTCGCTGGTGCCGTTGAAGCAGCACGGACGGAGGTTGCCCATCGCGAACCTCGGGCACATCACCGCGTAGCAGCCGCCGGCGTTGCCGCCGACCGTCAGGTAGAGATCGTGCTGGGACTCGTACGCGTTGCCGAGCGTGCCGGCCACGCCGATGGCGTTGAGCCCGGTCGGGTTGCTGACGTCGAAACTCACGATGCTGGTGGTGCCCAGCGGTACGCCAGCCGGGGGGACGGCGACGTTCGTGCACGGAAGCAGTTGCTGTGCCCCGCTGCCCGAGTCGTACGTCGGGACCCAGTCCTTGAGCGTGGTCATCGCGATCAGGTGCTTGTTGGTCGCCAGCGCCTGGGCGTTGGTCCGCTTGCCCTGCTGCGGGTAGGTGAACTTCAACTGCGGAAGCCCGCTCGCCATGATGAGCCGGACCGTCGATCCCTGCTGGCGCAGCGCGGTGATGCTGCCGCCGGCGTACACCACCGACGAGGTGACGGTGGGGTGGTCGGGATCGCTCAGCGAGATGGTGTCGACTCGAGTGCCGCCCTTGATCGATGCCGCGGGATCGGCGTCGTATCCGCTGGCGATCACGGTCGTCCCCGACATCAGGATCGTGCCGCCGCCGAAGTAGGGGAGGCCGATCGTGCCGCGCTGCTTCACGGTGTCGCCGCTCGCGTCGTACACGGCGAGCGTGTTGCCGTTGAGACGGGCAATCAGGGTGCCGTTGGTCTTGACCGAGTCGGGTTCATCGACACCGAACTCCTGGACGTTCGTGCCGGTGGCGGAGTTCCCCTGGGCGAGGAGTTTGGGCGACTGGGCACTCCGCTTCACCAGAGCGCCGTTTAGTGAGCCAAGCGCCGCCTGCGGAGCGGATTGCTGCAGGGACATCTGACCCGAGATGAGATCGTTCATGGCGGTGCCGTGGACCACGCCTGGCATTGGGATCGGTGCGTCGGCCGGCGTGTAGTACCGCCTGCCGCTGAGGTAGTAGCCGCCACCGTTCCAGCCGTACGGCGTCACCTTCGCCATGGCGCGCTGCTGGTACGCCGTCAGCAACGCATCGCACGACGATGCGGGTGCCAGGTCGGCCTGGAAGGCGACGTACTTCAAGGATCCGGATGTGCCCGGGACGGCAACGGAGTTGCTCGGTCCCGACTTCCCGGGGGAGATCAGACTCGTTGCGACCACGGCCCCCGCCGCGACGGTGGCCGCTGCGACGAAAAGAGTGACGCGCCGAGGACGTACGCCGAAGGGGCCTTTGCCGGCGGCGACGATCGCTGCCGTCGGTGGCTTGGACGAAGGGAACTGTGCCCAGAGATCTTCAAGATGAGTCATCGCGCGCCTCCTGCGAACTCGGCCAGGTGGTTGCTCGCGCTGAGATACGCGAGCGAGCGGGAGAGTCGACTCTTGACGGTGCCGGCGGGGATGCCGAGGGCCGCTGCGGTCTGGGCTTCGGTCAGTTGCACGAAGTACCGCAGGACGACGACCTCCTGCTGGTCCTTCGACAGTCCGGCCATCGCACGATGCACCGCGTCCGCGATCGCCGCAGCCTCCGAGCCATCCCCAATCGTTGGCTCGGCGACGGTGATGCTGCGCAACTTCCAGCTGAGCTTGCGCCGGTCGGACCGCAGCGTGTTCAGCAGCATCCGATAGACGTACGCGTCCCGGTCATCGGCCGCAGTGACCAAGGCCCACTTGGTGTAGCACTTGACCAAGGTGGCCTGGGCCAGGTCCTCGGCCTCGTGCGCCTGGGCGCCGAGGAACACGGCAGCACGAACCAGGGAGCGCCAGTGCGACTCCACAAACTCGTCGAACGCCGCCGCGTCGTCAGTCCGCGCTGTATCCACGAATGCCCCTTGTCCCGGTGACTCTTCCGACCCTAGGACGCGGCGGCGCTGCAGATCGGTTCCCTCGGATTGTTTCTGAGCTGAGACGTAGGCTCGAGGCATGTGCCGCAACATCCGTCCGCTCAACAATTTCGAGCCGCCCGCGACCAATGACGAGGTCACCGCGGCGGCGCTGCAGTTCGTCCGCAAGGTGAGCGGGACGGTGAAACCGTCTGCGGCCAATCAGGCGGCGTTCGACCATGCCGTGGCCGAGATCGCGCACATCACCCGGCATCTGATCGACGACTTGGTCACGCCCGTCCCGCCGAAGAACCGCGAGGAAGAGGCGATCAAGCAACGAGCCCGGATCCAGGCTCGATATGGCGCTTAGTGTGTGGATTGCACGCACCAGGTACGTGCAATCCACGCACTAAGCGTCCAAGAGTCGTACGAAGAGGTGCTCGGCCGCGTCATAAGGGACCTCGGCGCTCTCGCCGCCGGCGGCGATCGAGATGAACTCGCCGGTCGCCTGTGCCGACACCGCCTTGTCAGGGCGCGCGCCCACGCGCCGCAGCGCTGACATGAGCTCCTCGTCCTTCTGCAGTTCCTCCGAGATGCGTCGGATCAGCACTTGGGTGGGCGAGGTCGTGGCGACTTCGGCCAGAGGGCGTACGCCGTCCATGAAGTCGCCCGCGGGCTCCGCCCCGAGCTCGGCCAGGCCGGGGATGGGGTTGCCGTACGGCGACTCGTTCGGGTTGCCGAGGAGTTCGAGCAACCGCTTCTCCACGTCGTCGGAGATGACGTGCTCCCACCGACAGGCCTCTTCGTGGACGAGTTCCCAGTCGAGACCGATCACGTCGGTGAGCAGCCGCTCGGCGAGGCGGTGCTTGCGCATCACCCGAGTCGCCAGGTGCGCCCCTTGCTCGGTGAGCTCCAGGTGGCGGTCGCCCTCGACCGTCAGCAGACCGTCACGTTCCATCCGGGCGACGGTCTGTGAGACCGTCGGGCCGCTCTGGTGCAGGCGTTCGGCGATCCGGGCGCGCAGCGGGACGATGCCCTCCTCGACCAACTCGTAGATGGTCCGCAGGTACATCTCGGTGGTGTCGATCAGATCGCTCATGGTGAGGCAATCCTAACCGTCCGGTCAGGCCACTTCCTCCGCCGCGAACTGGCTCTCGTAGAGCCGGGCGTACGCGCCCCCGCTGGCCAGCAGCGAGTCGTGGGTGCCCTGCTCGACGATCGAACCGTTCTCCATCACCAGGATGAGGTCGGCGTCGCGGATCGTGGACAGTCGGTGGGCGATCACGAACGACGTCCGGTCCGACCGCAGCGCGGCCATCGCGTGCTGCAACAGCAGCTCGGTCCGGGTGTCGACCGAGGACGTCGCCTCGTCCAGGATCAGCAGCGAGGGCTGCGCCACGAAGGCGCGAGCGATGGTGATGAGCTGGCGTTCACCGGCAGACAGTGACCCTCCGTCGCCATCGATGACGGTGTCGTACCCGTCCGGCAGGGAGCGTACGAACCGATCGACGAATGTCGCCTTCGCGGCCGTGATGATGTCGTCCGGCGTCGCGTTCGGGTTGCCGTACGCGATGTTGTCGCGGATGGTGCCCTCGAACAACCAGGTGTCCTGCAGGACCATGCCGATCCGGGAGCGCAGCTCGGCTCGGGGGATCGAGGCGACGTCGACGCCGTCGAGGGTGATCCGGCCACCGTGCAGTTCGTAGAACCGCATGACCAGGTTCACGAGCGTGGTCTTGCCGGCACCGGTCGGGCCCACGATCGCCACCGTCTGGCCCGGGGCCGCGACCAACGACAGGTCCTGGATGAGTGGTTTCTCCGGGTCGTACGCGAACGCGACGTGTTCGAAGCGGATCTCGCCCTTGGTCGACGCTGCCGGCGTCCCGTCCGCGTCCGGGATCTGCTCGGGTGCGTCGAGGAGTTCGAAGACGCGCTCGGCCGAGGCGACCCCCGACTGCAGCAGGTTCATCATCGACGCGATCTGGGTGAGCGGCATCGTGAACTGGTTCGAGTACTGGATGAAAGCCTGGAAGTCACCCAGCGAGAGCGTGCCCGACGCGACTCGCAGACCGCCGACGACCGCGATGGCGACGAAGTTCAGGTTCCCGACGAACCGCATCAGCGGCATGATCAGCCCGCTGACGAACTGCGCCTTGAACGAAGCCGCGTACAGCGCGTCGTTCTGCTCCGCGAACACCGCGTGGACCTCGTCCTGACGACCGAACGTCCGGACCAGATCGTGACCGGTGTACGTCTCCTCGATGTGGGCGTTGAGGGTGCCGGTGCGGCGCCACTGGGCCACGAACTGGCCCTGCGACCGCTTCATCACCGCACCGGTGACGAACATCGTCAGTGGTACCGAGACCAGCGCGATCAGCGCCAGTTCCCAGGAGATCCAGAACATCATCCCGAGAACGGCCGGGACAGTGACCAGCGAGCTGAGCAGTTGCGACAAGGTCTGCTGCAGTGACTGCCCGACGTTGTCGATGTCGTTGGTGACCCGGGAGAGCAGTTCGCCGCGCGGCTGTCGGTCGAAGTACTCCAACGGCAGCCGGTGGACCTTGGCCTCGACATCCGAGCGCAGGTCGCGGACCGTCCCCTGGACGACGTCGTTGAGGATGTAGCCCTGCAACCACGACAGCAGGCTGCTGACGACGTAGACCACTGCGACGACGATCAGCGCGTTCCGCAGCGATCCGTAGTCGATGCCGGTGCGGAATCCCGCGAAGATGATGTTGGTCGCGTGGCCGAGGAGTTTCGGGCCCAGCGTGCTGAGGATGACCGAGGCCACCGCGAAGACGATGACGCCGATGACGCGCATCCGGTACGGCGCCATCCGGCTGACGAGGCGCTTGGCGTTGGGCCCGAAGGCAAGCGCCTTCTGGCCGACCATCCCGCTGCCCATCGGGCCGGGGCTCTGCCGGACGATGCGCTCGGTCGTCTTCATCGTGCCGCCGGCCTGGCCCGGGTGGGGGCCGCGGTTCTCAGGTGCGGCGCTCATGCGGCCTCCTCCGCGCTCAGCTGGGACTCGACGATCTCCTGATACGTCGGGTTGGTCTCGAGCAACTCGTGGTGGGTCCCGCGACCGACCACCATGCCGTCCTCGAGCACGAGGATCAGGTCGGCATCGCGGATCGTCGAGACACGTTGGGCCACGATCAGGACGGTGGCGTCGCGCGTCTCCGGCTTGAGCGCCGCCCGCAGTCGGGCGTCAGTGGCCAGGTCCAGGGCGCTGAACGAGTCGTCGAAGAGATAGATCGCCGGATTGCGTACGAGCGCACGCGCGATCGCCAGACGTTGCCGCTGACCGCCGGAGACATTGGTGCCTCCCTGCGCGATCGAGGCATCGAGACCTTCGGGCATCGAGGCGACGAAGTCGGCCGCCTGGGCGATCTTCAGTGCGTGCCACAGTTCCTCGTCGGTGGCGTCCGGCTTGCCGTAGCGCAGGTTCGATCGGACCGTTCCAGAGAAGAGGAAGGCCTTCTGCGGCACCAGACCGAGCAGTTCGGCCAGGGAGGCCGGAGCGATGTCGCGTACGTCCTCGCCGCCGAGACGCACACTGCCGCTCGTCGCATCCATCAGCCGTGCCACCAGATTCACGAGGGTGGTCTTGCCGGCACCGGTCGAGCCGATGACGGCAATGGTCTGACCCGGTCGGGCCTCGAAGGACACGTCCGACAGCACGGCGGAGTCGGCGCCGGGGTAGGTGAAGCCGACCCCGCGGAACTCCAGGACGGCGTCCTGACGCGGGACGTGCACACCCTCGGTTGGCTGGACGACCGACGACTGCGTGTCGAGCACCTCACTGATGCGATCGGCACAGACCGCCGCGCGGGGGATCTGCTGGAGCGTGAACGTGCCCATCATGACGCTCATGAGCACCTGCATCAGGTACGACAGGAAGGCGCTCAGGGCACCGATCTGCATCCCGGCGCCGACGCGGTGTCCGCCCAGCCAGAGCACGGTGACGCTGGCCAGGTTCACGATGAGCATGACGAGCGGGAACAACAGCGCCTGCCACCTGCCCACGCGCACGGTGACCTCGGTGAGCGAGTCGTTGGCCTCGCCGAACCGGGCCGATTCCTGCGGTTCGCGTACGAAGGCGCGTACGACTCGAATGCCGCTGATCTGCTCACGCAGGATCCGGTTGACCGCGTCGATCTTCACCTGCATCGACCGCGAACTCGGCACCATCCGCGACACGACAAAGGCGACGGCGATCAGCAACGTCGGCAGGAAGCCGACGAACAACCAGGACAACTGCAGGTCCTGTCGCATCGCCATCACGATGGCGCCGACCATCATGATCGGGACCATCACGGCCATGGTGCAGGCCAGCACCAGCAGCATCTGCAACTGCTGGACGTCGTTGGTCGTACGCGTGATCAACGACGGGGCTCCGAAATGGTTGACCTCCCGCGAGCTGAAGGCGCCGACGCGGTCGAACACCGCGGCGCGCAGGTCGCGGCCGACGGCCATCGCGGTACGCGCGGCGAACCAGCTGGCGGTCAGCGAGCAGACGACCTGGGCGAGACTCACCACCAGCATCCAGAGCCCTTCGGTCCAGATGTAGTGGTTGTCGTGGCGCACCACGCCGAAGTCGATGATGTCGGCGTTGAGCGACGGCAGGTAGAGCATGCCCGCGGTCGCAGCCGCCTGGAAGATGAGGACGATCAGGAGCCAGGTCCGGTACGGCTTCGCGTACTGGGCCAGCAGGCGGAGCAACATCAGCGAGACTCCTTCAGGGTGCCGTTGAGGACGATGTCGACGATCTCGTCGGGGGTCAGGATCCGGCCGTCGGAGATGTGCGGGTGGCTGCCGGAGAAGGTGAGCAGGCGTACGGCCCGGACCACCTCGTACGGGTCGATTCGCAGATCGTCGGCATTCATGGCCACCAAGCGCGTGCTCACCTCACGAGCGCGTTCGCGCCACTCCGAGCCGTGCTTGATCGCCTGGGGCGGTTGGACCATGCCCATCTTCGACATCAGCTCGAAGGTACCGGTGAACCGCTCCTGGTAGAGCGCCGCGATCTGGACGAGCTTGGTCCGCAGCGGCAGGTCGGTGTCGATCTGATCGAGCAGGTCGAGGAAGTCGTACGGGTCGAACGCAGTCTCGAGGGCCTGGAGGAAGAGCTCGTGCTTCGACTCGAAGACCCGGAAGATCGTGCCCTCGGCGATGCCGGCGGCCTCGGCGACCTGCTTGGTGGTGGTCTCCCGACCATGCTCCCGCAGCAGAGGGATGGTGACATCGATGATCGCCTTGCGGCGTTCGTCGGGGCTGAGAGGGGTGGCGCGGACCATTCCACCAGAGTATGTGAGTGAGTACTCACTCCGCAATCGGTGAGTGCGTGTGTCCCATCACGCCATGCACATGACGTCGCCGTACGGGCCGCTGCTGTGACCGCTTGCCTGGACGACTCCGTCGACGGTGATGGTGCAGTAGACCCGGATGCCGCGGTAGTCGGTGGCCAGGTAGAGCTGCGCGTACTTCGGCGGACCGTACGCGGTGACCGTCGTGCTCCAATCGGTCACCTTGCCGATGAGCTTGCCGCCGGCGCGAGCCGTCGGCACCACCCAGCCGAGTGCAGGGATCGGTGCCGTCGACCAGGCGTGCAGGACGACCTTGTGGGCCGGTTCGGAATGGGCCCAGCCGTTGCCGGACATACCCGTGAGTCCAGAACCGAGCGCGGAGCCGCCGTTGGTGTTGCCGGTGATGACCGTGCCGGTGGGTGTCGGAGCCGAGCCGAGGCTGCCGTACGTCGTCGGCGTCGGGGAGCCGCCGGCAGTGGCGTCGGCCGTCGGGGTGACCGTGTGGTCGTCACGCAGCGTCAGCGCCACGATCATGCCAGCGACGATCACGGCCGCGATCAAGGCCAGGACCAGTCCCACGCGCCCCCGCGGGTTCCTGATTTTCCTGCTCATGATGTCCTCCAGCCGTGCGGTGCCATCTCATCATGCCGAGGGCACTTCGCTCGGTATGTCAACGAGCCGACGACGCCCCGGTCACGTCGAGATAGTCGGCAGACTCCTCGACACCGGACCGGAGACGGCGGAGATCCACCTCCACCATGTGCTGCACGGTGGCCTCGAACGACGTCGTGGCCCGCCAATCGAGCGCGGCTGCGGCAGGTGCGGTGTCGGCTCCGGAGAAACTCGTGTCCGCCGGACGCAGGAGGGCCGGGTCCTGGTGGACGTACGACATCGGGTCGGACAGGCCCGCGGCCTCGAACGCCACGGCGAGCAGGTCCTCCAGCGAGTGTGCGAGTCCCGTGCCGATCTCCAGATCAGTCGGGTCATCGAGCCGAACCATGGCGCGCATCGCCTGGACGAAGTCGCCGGCGAAGCCCCAGTCGCGTACGACCTCGAGGTTGCCCAGATCGACCCGGTCCGTACGGCCCAGGGCGATGGCGGCCGCAGCCCGCGTGATCTTGCGGGTCACGAACGCCTCGCTGCGAAGCGGACTCTCGTGGTTGAACAGGATGCCGGTCGAGGCGTGCAGGCCCCGTGCGCGGGCGTCGTGAACGGCCTCGGCAGCGGCCTGCTTCGCCCGCGCGTACGGGCTGGCGGCGGCGTCGCCGATGAGTTCGGCCGACGACGCCTGGAAGAACCGGATCTGCTTGTGGATACGGGCGCTCGCGGCCATCACCGACTCGAGGAGGTCCACCACCGCCTGATGGTTGACGCCCATGGCTTCCTCCGGCGCGTTCCAACTCTGTCCGACGGAGGTGAACGCGGCGAGATGGAACACCTCGTCGGGCTCGGTCCGGCGGACCAGGTTGTCGAGCGCCGATGCGTCCCGGATGTCCACGGGGACGAGGTCGACTCCGTCGAGGTACGCCTCGGCGCGACCGGCACCGTTGCCGGCCGGATTGACCGTGCCGACGACGCGTACGCCGTCCGCCTGGAGCAGTCGGCAGAGGTAGATGCCGTCCTGGCCGGTCGCCCCGGTGACGAGGGCCGTCCTGGTCATCGGCGGTGCGTCACGGCTTCTTCTGGACGAAGATCATCAGCGTCGGCAGCGCGCGCGGCGGCGTGATCCGGTCCACGAACGACGCGACCCGCCATGCGGCCTCGGACCTCCCGACGTACTGCGGCTCGCTGGCGTGGCCGTAGATCGAGACGTTCCACAGGTCCGAGGAGAAGAGTCGCTTGAGGTCTCTGCGGGTGTTCATCGCGTACTGCACCGGGAAGACGTCCTCAGCGAGGCGACCGGGCTGGAGCCTGTCGAGGACGCGCACGTGCAGGTCGTTGGGCACCGCGCGGGCACCCATCCCGATGATGCCCCACTTGTTCGGCGTACGTGCTGCGAACCAGCCGCCCGGCTTCAGTACCCGGAGCAGTTCGGAGCTGACTCCCGGCGCATCAGCCGCGGAGACGTGTTCCAGGACGTGGTCAGCCACGATCAGGTCGTAGCTGCTGTCGGCGTACGGCAGGGGCTCGCCGGGCTGCATCACCTTGGCGTCGTCGAGTGAGGGGTTCTCCAGGACGACCGGGTCGACGTCGATGCCGTCGACCTTCTTGGCGATCCGCTGCAGGTCGCGCAGGCGGCGGTGGTAGTCGGAGATCCCGATGTCGGTCCAGTTGCCACGGCCTGCTCCGAAGTCGAGCACCTCGGAGTCGGGGGTCAGCAGCGCGTTCACGCGCTGGTAGAACTCGACGAACCCGTCGTACCGGGTGTAGCCACCGGCGGCGACCTCGGGATACATCCGCTGCAGGGTGCGGTGGGGCCGGAAGGGGGACGGCTCGCGACCGGTCACGTACGACTACCTCTCAATTCCTCTGCGCTGTGCTGCGCGATGACCCCCGCGTCAGATCCAACCATGTCGACCTCGGGGCGTCGTTGGTAGGCCAGGAACGCCAGCGCGACGGCACACCAGACGGCCCGGTCGTACAGGGACGGTTCGAACGCCATGATCACGGTCAGGCCGAGGGGTGCGTACCCCAGTCGGTGCATCGGGCCCTTGACGAACAGCGTGCGGTTGTACGCGACGATCAGGCCGATGTAACCAAAGAATCCGAGGACACCCGTCGCGACGGCGACCTCGAGATAGTTGTTGTGCACCAGGAAGACGTTCTCGAACGTCATGCCGTTGCCGGTGAGCGGATGGCCGGTGAAGAGCGCCCAGCCGTTCTGCAGCCCCTGACTGCGCTGCTGGTCCGAGCCTGCCACCGTGCCCTGCCCGAGGAGACGGCCGAGGGCGGAGTCGGAGGACGCGTGCGCGGCCAGCGTGCCGAAGGTGGCCAGGCCGATCGCGCCGAGGAAGGCCAGCCCGAAGGCGGCTTTCGTGGACCTCTCGAGGAGCGGAAAGACCAGCACGATGACCGCCAGCGCCAGTGCTGCAGCCCGGCTGCCGCTCATCAGGACGTCGAGTACGCCGACGGCGCCGCAACCCCATACGAGCCAGTGGCGGCTGCGCGGGGTGTACTGGTGGAGCCAGGTGAGCAGCGCGATCGCCAGCACCGCGTACTCGCCGAAGTAGTTGGGGTGTGTCGTCAGCCCGTACCAGCGGCCGTGCTGGCTCGCCGCGTACACGCTGTCGAACATCTGACCGGCCACGTACGCCCAGGCCAGGACCTGGATCTCCTTCACGCTGAGGTCAAGCGCGGCGAGGGCGAGCGGCAGGAAGCCGAGTACGGAGACCCACAGCATGATCGAGAACATGCTGGTCCCCGGATGGCCGGAGGCGATCGAACCGATGCCGCCGAAGATCAGCATGAGCGACAGGCCGACGGCGAAGTCGATCGGTACGCGTGCCCGGTTGCGCAGGAATCGCGGGAAGAGGGCGAGGAATGCGATCGCGATCAGGAGATCGGGAGGGGTGACCTGACTGCCGCCGCCGAGCCCCTTGTACATCGGCACCATCGCAAAGGCGAGCGTCAGGAGCATGAAGCCCCAACGCAGTGGGCCGAGGATCGCCATCAGAGCCACCATCGCGGCCGCGCCCACGGCCAGCAGGGCCCCGGCGGTGCCGAACGTCGCCAGCAGGATGAAGACGGCAGCAAGGGTGACCAGCAGCAGGAAGACCATGAACCCCGATAAGCGGCCGTTGCGCGGCGAAGGCGCCGCCCGCCGCTTCAGGATCACCCGGGAAGTCTAGAGCCGGGCTCATCCTCGGGTTCGACAACCCGCCACGCGGCGGAATTGTTGTCGAACGCAGGGAGGCCGCGGCGCTGGCGGATCCAGCCCCACAACAGCGGGCCGAGCAGCAACAGGCCGGCACCCAGGAATCCGATCTCACGTGGGGGGACGCCGAGCATGCTCAGACCGGTCAGGGTCAGCACGACGATGATCCCGCCGCGGATCACGTTCTGGTTGACCCAGGACGACATCTTCGCGCCGATGAATGTGCCCGGGGTGCCGCCCACGATCAGCGGGATCAGGATGTGCCAGGTCACTCCGGTGTTGAGTACGTGGCCGACCGCTGCGGCGATCACCAGGGGGACCGCCTGCACCAGGTCGGTGCCGACCAGTCGCTTGGCCGACATCCGCGGGTAGAGCAGCAGCAGCGCCACCATGATCAGTGAGCCCGACCCCACGCTCGTGATGCCCACCAGAAGTCCGCCGACAGCGCCGACCAGGATCGTGGGCACGGTGCGTACGCGTGGATCGACGGCGTCGGTGACGTTGCCCTGCTGGACGTGTCGCAACTGCAGATAGATCCGCAGTGCGTAACTGCACGCCGCGAGCAGCAGCGCCCACCCGATGGCGTCCTTGAGGAAGTTGACGTGGGCGTGCTTCTTGCCGATCTCATTGACGATGAAGCCGCCGGCCAGGCCCATGGGCACCGAACCGATCATCAACAACGAGGCCAGCCGCAGGTTCGGAGAACCCTTGCGCCAGTGCACGGCCGCACCGATCGACTTGTTCACGCCCGCCGCGACCAGATCGTTGGCCACGGCGGCGGCGGGGTTGATGCCGAGGAAGATCAGCGCGGGCGTCATCAACGCCCCGCCGCCCATCCCGGTGAGCCCGACGATGATGCCGATCCCGAAGGCGGCGATCAGGACGGACAGGGCGTCGGTGGTGAACAAGTGATGCATGGCGCGGCCACCCTAGTGGCACCGATGGGGTGCCGTGGTTGCGATCCGGGTCAGACCCGGCGGAGCCAGTGGGTGCCCAGCTCGTGGTCGACGCGCTCGTGACGCACCGAGGTGAGGCCGGCCTTGGTGAAGAAGGCCTCCAGTTCGGTCCACGAGTGGCCGGGAGCCGGGTGGTACTCGATGACGACGCGCTGGACGCCGGCCCAGTCCTCGGGCTGGCTGCCGAGGACGATCGGGTACTCGGCACCCTCGGTGTCGATCTTGACCAGAGCCACATCGCCCCCAGCCGCATCGAGCGCGTCCTTGAAGGTGATGCACGGGACGGTCACGCTCTTCATCGCGACCACTCCGACGGCGTTCGGGTCGCCGATGACGCCGTGGGTGCCGTTGAGGCCGCTCGCCGAGCCGTCGTCCTCGAGCACGAGCTCGCCGACTGAGTCCGAGATCGCCGTCGCGTGCACGGTGACCCGGTCCGCGAGCCCGTTACGAGCCACGTTGCCGGTGGCGATCGCGGCGCTCACCGGGGACGCCTCGTACGTGTTGATCCGCACACCGGGGTGCGCCTTCGCCAGACCGACGGAGAAGCAACCGATCTGGCCACCGATGTCGATCACGTTGATCGTGTCACCGAGGCCCTCGGTCAGCTCGTTGAAGCGGTACGCGTCCTCGGCGAAGATCTCGTACACGGGGACACGGGCGCCGGCGACGTTCGGGCACTCCATGACGACGCCGTTGCGGATCTTGAAGATGAGGGTCGGTTGCTTGCTGCCGGAGATGAGTCCGGCGAAGACCTGCGGGAAGTTGGTGAACGTCTTCGGCGTCTGCAGGACGCGGCGGAGAGCCAGGGCGGGGGAGCGGCGCATTGGGGGAGTCCTCGAGCTGTCGTGGGGTAGACGGGGCCAGACTACGGCCTCGACACGTCTCGTTCGTGGGAGGGCACGCCAGCCGGTCAGTGCGTACGCGGTAGCCCTGCCCGGCGCTCTGGCCTCGGGCTGTTTTCGTGCGGACTCGAGCTGTGGCGATGACCAGCGGTGAGAGGTATCGTCCAGAACGGTGACGTCGCCTACTGGGGGGCGGCGTCCGCTCAACCCCTACTCGGAGGGGCCACATGCATCATCATGTTCGGGCGCGCTTGGCGCGAGCCATCGCCCACATCGTCGTCAGTCCACGTCGCCGGGCGGTCGTGTGATGGCGCACGGCACGGTCAGGCACTCGCACGTGTGGCGATTCGTGGAACTGGATTTCGGGGCAGTTGGGGCCGTACGCCGCTTTGAGTGCGCGTGTGGTGCGATCGACTTCGATGCCGTGGCGGTCAGCGCGAGCTGACAATGAATGCCCGGTCGGCCCTGCCTGCCGACTGAAATGACGCCCGTGCGGTGCGGGCCGATGACATGACGAAGCGCCGCGGTCCTCATTCTGAGGACACGCGGCGCCAGTGCTGAGTGGAGGTAAGGGGATTCGAACCCCTGGCCTCTTCGATGCGAACGAAGCGCGCTACCAGCTGCGCCATACCCCCAGCGAGCGTCAAACCTACCAGTCTGTGCAGGAGTGACCGAATCGGGGTCAGGAGGTCTGGCGCTGCTGCTGACGCTCCGCGATACGGGCGCGTACGAGCTCGGCCTCGCGAGCCAGCGCGCTGTCAGCCTCGTTGTGACCGGCGCTGAAGACTCCGGTTGCGTCGAGGTCGATCGTGCGAACGGACCGCTGCGCGACGGCCGCATCGACGTACGACGGGAGCGGCACTGACACCGGCGTCCAGCTGTCCGTCTGGGCGTCGATCGGCGCACCGTCCTCGTCGAGCGCCAACTCGACCTGCGCGGTGACGGACACGGCTTCGGCGTCCGCCTCAGCGGCCGCGGGACGAAGAATGCTCATGGGGCGCTCCTTGCGGACCATCATCCGGCACGCGACCAGCCATGCGGCGATCAGCGTGACGGGCGCGATCAGCGACCAGGGGGAGACGACGGTCCATTCGACGAGACCGGCGTTGGTGAGGAGGAGGATCACGAGGGCGCCGAGTACGCGGCGGCGACGTCGGGCGGCTCGACGGGCTGCCTCACGGCGAGCTGTCGGGACCGGGGCCGGAGCGGCGTCCGGGACGGCCTTGAGGGAGTAGTCCGCCGACGAGGTGACCAGGCGCTCGTCGCCGGCCACAGCGTCGCGTCGAGCGAGTATGCGAAGGGAGCGCGAGACTGCGTCGCCGACCTTGCCGGTGCTGACGTGGGCCCGCTGCTGGCGGACCTTGGGGACCATGTAGACACCCCATGCCGCGAGGACCGCGACGAAGATCAAGGAGCTGGGGTTCACGCCTAGAACACTAGGAGCGTGCTCGCGCCCTGAGGCGGATGTTGCCGGGTGTGTCGCCTGTTATTCATGTGACTGGAGTCGACGGACGAGGCCGTCTGCCATCTCCTCGGCCGTGATGGCGAAGATCCGGTGGTCGCGCCATTCGCCGTCGATGTGCAGATAGAGCGGGGCGAAGCCGACCTCGCGAAGTCCGAGCTTCTCGACCACGCGCAGGGAGTTGGAGTTCTCGGGCCGGATGCACACCTCGATCCGGTGGAGACCGGCCGTGGTGAGGCTGTGGTCGATCGCCATGGCCACGGCGCGCGGCATGATCCCGCGGCCCGCGAACCTCTCGTCAATCCAGTATCCGATCGAGGCGAACTGCGCCGAGCCGCGGACGACGTTGTTGACGCTGACCTGGCCGGCGAATTCGCCGTTCACTTCCAGCGTGAACGGGAACGCCTGACCACGGCGTGCCGCGCGGTGAAGGTGGGCGATCGCCTTCACGTACGTCTTCGGGCGTGCCGGTGTGCCGGGCGGACTCGTGGCATCCCACGGGTGGAGCCACGCTGCCGATCGCTTCCGCGCGAGTTCCCAGGCGTACGCGTCGCGACGCTCCATCGGGCGCAGGGTGATCTCGCCGTCCTGCAGGACGACCGGCCAACCCTGATGCGTCGACCGGCCCGGCAGGAGATTCATGGCGTACGCGGGTGGTCGCCGCCGGCCACCTGGGCGAGGGCGTGTTCCAGCACCGGGCGCAAGACGGCGATCGCATCGCGTACGCCTCCCGGCGACCCGGGCAGGTTGATCACCAGGGTCCGTCCGATCTGCCCGGCGACACCGCGCGACAGCATCGCGCTCGGAATGCCCTTGGCGATTCCGATGGCCCGCAGCGCCTCGGCGATCCCGGGGATCTCGCGGTGCAGGAGCGGGCGCGTGAACTCGGGCGTGAGATCGGTGGGTGTCAGACCGGTGCCGCCGGTGGTCAGGATGACGTCGATCCCGATGTCGGCCGCCGTCCTGATCGCCGTGCCGACGAGTTCGCCGTCGGGGACCACGACGGCCTGAGCCTCGATCCCGAGCTCTGCGAGGAACTCGATCAGGATCGGCCCGGTCTCGTCCTGGTACGTCCCTGCCGCCGCCCGTGTCGAGGCGACCACGACGACTCCGCTCAACGCGTCCACGAGCCGGTCTTCCCGCCTGTCTTGGACTCGACCTTGATGTCGCTGATGACGGCGGCCGGGTCGATGGCCTTGACCATGTCGACGATGGCGAGCGCGGCGACCGATACCGCGGTCAGAGCCTCCATCTCCACTCCGGTGCGGTCACGGGTCTTGACGGTGGCCGTGATCTCGACCGCCTCGTCAGCGACCGCGAGGTCGATGTCGACGCCGGTGATCGCGATCGGGTGGCACAGCGGGATCAGGTTCGGCGTCTGCTTGGCGCCGAGGATGCCGGCGATCCGGGCAGTGCCCAGGGCGTCACCCTTCGGGACGCTACCTGCGCGCAGCGCCGCGACGACCTCGGCGGAGACCAGGACGCGACCAGTGGCGACGGCGACACGTGCGGTGACGTCCTTGGCCGAGACGTCGACCATACGCGCCTCACCGGCGTCGTTGAGGTGGGTGAACTCCATCAGTCGGTCTCCATCAGCCAGACGTTGACGTCGGTGCCAGCGGCGAGAATCGTCGCCTCGGCCGGGATCTCCACGAGGGCGTTCGCTGCCGCGAGTGCGCCGATCAGGTGGGAGCCAGGACCGCGTACCTGGCTCACGATGCCGTCGGCGTACGCGCCGCGCAAGAACTGGGTCTTGCCTGCCGGGGAGGTCATCTCGTGGGCCAGCCGCGCGCGGATCGGGTGGCCCACCGGGTCCGGGTGGCCCATCAGCTTGCGCAGTGCGGGGCGTACGAAGAGAACGAACGAGACGTAGGCAGACACCGGGTTGCCCGGAAGGCAGAGGATGGGCGTCCCGTTGAGCCGGCCGAAGCCCTGCGGTTTGCCCGGTTGCATCGCGACTGGTCCGAACCAGATGCCCAACGGGGCCAGCGCTGCCTTGACGACGTCGTAGTCGCCGGCGGACACGCCACCCGTGGTGATGATCAGGTCGCTGTGGGTGGCCTGCCGGGTCAGATGCTCGAGCAGGAGCTCCGGATCGTCGGTGACCGAACTCGTCTCTGCTTCTGCCCGCAGGCCGCGTACGAGCTCGGCCAGCATCAGGCTGTTGCTCTCGTAGATCGCGCCGTCGGTGAGGTCCTCGCCGGGCTGGCGCAGTTCGGCGCCCGTCGAGACGACGCTCACCCTCATCGGGGTGGCGTGAGCGACGACCTCGCCGATCCCGACCGCTGCGATCGCTGCCATGTGGCGAGGGGTCAGGACCGCGCCCCGGGGTGCCACGACATCGCCGATCTGCAGGTCCTCGCCCTGGCGGCGGATGTGGGCTCCGAGGGTCGGCCGCTCGCTGATCGTGACCGAGACAGTGCCGCGATCGGTGGCTTCGTACGGCACCACGCAGTCGGCGCCGATCGGGATCGGTGCCCCGGTCATCACCTTCATGGCGCATCCGGGGGGCAGGGTCGCCGTCGCACTGCCAGCGGCACTCTCGCCGGCCACGGGGAGCGTCGTGCCGGTCAGGTCGGCCAGTCGAAGGGCGTACCCGTCCATGGCGGAGTTGTCGAAGATCGGCAGCGGGATCGGGGTGCGTACGTCCTCGGCGAGAACTGTCCCCCGCGCCGTACGCAAGGGCGACTGGATCGGGGCGTTGGCCGTCAGGTCCCGCAGGATCTGTTCGAGGTACTCCTGCGGACTCAGCATCAGCCCAGGTGGGTGTCGCCGTTGAGAACGGTGCCGCCATTGAGGCGAGCGGTCCCCGGCGTGGTGACGGTTGAGTGGCCGACGACCTGGACGGACGCGCCGAACGTGATGTCACCGTTGACCCGCAAGGACTCGGCCTTCTCCATCGACGGCACTCCGTCGGGGAAGCGCTTCTCGAAGTCGCCCACCAACTTGTAGTGGTCTCCGTCGAGGTCGACGAAGGGTACGTCCTCGGGGATCTGGTTGAGGACGTACTCGTCGTTGAGTTCGTACACGTCCGAGCGCAGGACGAGGAGGTCGTTCGTCGTCTTGACCGGTACGAACCGATCGCGGCCGACTTCGATCAGCTCGGCCCCGTCGAAGACCTCGATCGCCGCACCCATGGCCGTCTCGATCTGGATCACCTTCGGCGTCGAGGAGTCGCTCGGGTCGACCGTCTTCTCGTTGCGGATCATCGGCAGGCCCAGGATCCCGCCGCGCTCGTCGAGCGCCTTGCGCAGCGCCTCGAGGTCCACCCACAGGTTGTTGGTCGACATGTAGCGGTGCTTGTCGACGTTGTTGGCGTCGGACATGTCGGAGGCCTGGATCTGGGCGCTCTCGCGCAGCACGATCCGGTCATCGGAGGTGCGGCGGGTGAAATGGCCGCCCTTGCGGTCCGAGGCCGTACGCCGCACTGCCTCGATCGCGAACGGAGCACCGGTGTGGGCGAACCATCCGGCGATCCGGGCATCCGGGACGGCTCCGAGATTGTCCGAGTTCGAGACGAAGATCCGCTCGAAGCCCTGCTCCAGGAGCAGATCGAGCAGACCCGTGCCGTGCAGTGACGTGTAGATGTCGCCGTGTCCGGGCGGGCACCACTCGAGTTCTGGATCCTGCGGCCACGCGACTGGAGTGAGGTCGTCGACGAGGAGCCGTGGCTCCTTGTTCTGCAGGAACTCCAGCGGCAGTCCGGGCGTCGCGAGCGTCTCGTACCGCGCGATGGCGTCGAGCGTGTCCCGCGAGGTGCGGAACGAGTTCATGAAGATCAGTGGCAGACGTGCGTGATAAATGCCGCGCAGATGCAGCACCTGACGTACGGCGATGTCGAGGAAGCTCAGACCGGAGCGGACGGACAGCAGCGACTTCGCATAGTCCATCCCCATTGAGGTGCCGAGGCCGCCGTTGAGCTTGATGACCGCGGTGGTCCGGATCGCATGGGCAGCGTCGGCCGGCCTGACGACGACATCGTCCAGGGAGTGGATGTCGACGGGCTCGATGTCGGCCTCGGGAATCATCCCGGTGACACCGTTCTCCAACTGCGCGTAGTAGTGCGCGAACGTCAGAATCGCCGTCTCATCGACGCCTGCGCGCTGCATCGCCGTGATCGCGGCATCCAGTCCGGCATTTCCCATGAGAGTTGATCGTAGGGTGAGGGCGTGTCCGAGCCGAATGCCCCCGGCGAGTCGGCCGTCGCGAAGGTGGCGTTGCGCGACCAGATCCTGACCTCACGCCGACGCCGCGGCCTCGCGTCCATCGGCGCCGACGCGCGCGCGCTCGCTGCAGTTGCACTGTCAGATCCGCACGTACGCCGGGCGGCGACCGTCGCGGCGTACGTCTCGGTCGGCACCGAACCGGGGACCGGGCCGTTGCTGGATGCTCTCGTGGCGGCCGGCAAGCGTGTACTTCTCCCGATCCTGCAGCCGGACAACGATCTGGACTGGGGTGTGTACGACGGCTCGTTGGTGCCAGCCCGCCGCGGTCTGCTGGAGCCTGCCGGCCGCGGTCTGGGCACCGAGGCAATCGGGTCTGCCGATGTGGTGCTGGTCCCCGGTGTCGCTGTAGACCACGGCGGACGCCGACTCGGCCGCGGCGGTGGGTCGTACGACCGGGCCCTGGCCCGGGTCGTGCCGGGAACATGGACGGCGATCCTGGTGTTCGATGAAGAGGTCGTCATCCACGTGCCGACCGATCCGCACGACAGAACCGTCGATGCGGCGATCACGCCGACACGGGTGATCCAGTTCGGCTGAGTTAGCCTTGCGGCTCACCTGACGGCCCGGAGGAGACCTGCTGTGCCCACGTACGAGTACGCCTGCACCGAGTGCGGCCATGCCTTCGATGCGGTCCAGAGTTTCAGCGATGCTGCTCTGACCGAGTGCCCGGAGTGCGGCGGCAAGTTGCGCAAGGTGTTCAGTGCGGCCGGTGTGGTCTTCAAGGGCTCCGGCTTCTACCGGACCGACAGCCGCTCGACGACGTCCACATCGTCCACTTCTTCTCCACAGACGTCCTCGACCTCCGCCTGATCCACAGCGCAGGGCGGGCGCGGCTCCTGGCGAGTGGTCAGGTTCCTAACCTGCGCGGGTGTTCTCCCGTCCCTGGTTCGCCCTGCTGCGCCGACAGGTGCTCATCCACCGCCGCTCGCTGGCCTTCTGTCTGACGGTTGCGGCCGTCCTGCTCGGTTGGGCCGCCTTCGTTGCCCGCCCGCCGACCGTGTCGACACTGCCGACGGCGGTGATGTCGGCGCCAGCCTCGCCGTCACCCAGGCCCGGCTACGTCCGACTGCCGGTCCGGTTCGCCGACGGCGAGATGGCCGGTCTGCTGCATCCGGGTGACCGGATCCAGCTCTGGGCGAGCGATCCGCGGACGCAACGGTCGCGGCAGATTTCGCGCGACGCAGAGGTCATCGAGGTGGCCGGCGCGCCGTCGATCGGTGTCTCGGCAGGTCGTCAGGGCCGGCTGGTCGTCATCAGAGTTCATGTGACAGAAGTGGAGAGGGTGACGAGTTTTAACTCGGGAGGCGTGCTCTCGTACGTCCTTGGGCAGTAGCGTGGTTGCCGTCTCGGGGGGAGTGCCCCCGCTTGCATGAAGGAGAACCTCGCATGAGTGGCTTCAGAAAATTCCTGCTCCAGGGCGATCTGGTCTCGGTCGCCGTGGCGTTCGTCATCGGTGGCGCATTCGCGACGGTCGTCAAGGCGTTCGTCGCGATCATCATGGACCTCATCGGCAAGGCCGGTGGCACGCCCAACTTCTCGTCGTACGCGCCGCACGGCGTCCACGTCGGTGACTTCATCACCGCGCTCGTCGCGTTCGTCATCCTCGCTGCGGTCGTCTACTACGCCGTTGTCGTGCCGTACACGAAGGCCAAGGACAAGTTCTTCCCGACGCCGGCGAGCGTCGAGGGTGAGACCGTCGAGAGCCTGCTCGGCGAGATCCGCGACTCGCTCAAGAAGTGAATTCACTGATCTGACGATCTGCGCAGCGCCGCTCCGCCTCCGGGTGGGGCGGCGCTGTTGCGTTCCCGTCGAGACGGGTTGGCTGCCGCGGCTGTTGTTGCAATAGATTTGCAACAACAAGGAGGACGCAGTGGCGCGTACGCGGTGGAGCCCCCGTGATCGCAGGTCGGTCGCGGTCATGGCGCTCGTCGTCGTGCTGCTCCATGTCGTTGGGTTCGGTGCCCTGTTCGGTCTGATCGAGCCTGCACACCTCCATCTCGGTGGCGGGGGAGTGTTCACCGCGGGGGTCGGCCTGCTGGCCTACACCTTCGGCCTGCGGCACGCCTTCGACGCCGATCACATCGCAGCGATCGACAACACCACTCGCAAGCTCCTCACCTCCCGGCGCCCCGACGAGCCCAGGCCGATGTCGGTCGGCTTCTGGTTCGGCGCCGGGCACTCGACCGTCGTCTTCGCGCTCTGCCTCGCACTGGGCGCCGGCGTACGCGCCCTCAGCGGCCAGATTGCCGACGAGAACTCGCGCCTGCACGCGGTGACAGGCGTCATCGGCGGTTCAGTGTCGGGCGGCTTCCTCTGGTTGCTGGGGCTCATCAACCTGGTTGCGCTGGTCGGGTTGGTGCGGATCGTTCGTGACCTGCGAGCGGGCCGGTTCGACGAGGCGGCCCTCGAGAAGCAACTCCAGTCGCGTGGATTCCTCAACCGGCTCCTCGGCCCACTGACCCGGGCGGTTCGCAAGCCGTCACACATCTATCCGGTCGGCGTCCTGTTCGGGCTCGGTTTCGACACCGCCTCGGAGGTCGGCCTGTTGGTCCTGGCGGGCGGCGCGGCCGCGTACGCCCTGCCCTTCTGGGCGATGTTGGTGCTGCCGATCCTGTTCGCGGCGGGGATGATCCTGATGGACACCGCTGACGGCATCTTCATGGCCGAGGCGTACGGGTGGGCCGACGCTGCGCCGGTACGGACGCTGTTCTACAACCTGACGGTGACGACCTTGAGCGTCGCGGTGGCGCTCGGGATCGGAACGATCGAGTTGGTCGGAGTCCTCGTCGACACGACGGGCATCAGCGGGGGACCGCTGGGCGCGATCGCGGGGATCGACCTGGGTCATCTCGGGTACGTCATCGTCGGGCTGTTCGCGCTCACCTGGGTGATCGCGTTGTCGGCCTGGAAGTTCGGGAACCTCGAGCAGCGCTGGGCTCCGCGCACCGACTAGCGGCGTACGAGCTGCCAGATCCCGCGCCAGCCGAGCATCGTCACCACGAAGAAGCAGGCCGAGAACACCAGGAAGCCGGTTTCCAGGCCACGGCCGCTGAGCGACCGGAATGCCATCCCGATGCCATACGTCAGGATGACGATGACCAGACCGCCGGGCCAGATCCGCAGGCCCCGCAGGCCGTTCCAGATCGCGCCGACCCAGCCAGCGGCCAGTCCGAGCAGGAAGGGCCAGGCGATCGCGCCGAGGTTCAGCAGCGAGTGGTTGGTGTCGTGGTTGAACATCCCGACAGTCGCGAACGTGACGACGATGGCGACGTCGACGACGATCGGAAGCGCGGCACGAATCACAGGCGACAGCCTCTCAGATCCACTTCAAGAACCACATTCGGCTCAGCCAGTTCCCCCAGAAATTACCCGCCGTCACCGGGCTGATCCGGGTGAGCAAGCCGTCGGTCCAGATCGGCCAGAACCAGGCGAAGTTCAGGATCACCAGGACCAGGAAGGTGCCGCCGAGAATGGCTGCGCCGGTCCGTCGATTCGGCGATCCTGACAGCAGCCGGCCCAGGCACAACACGACCCCGAGGATCGTGAACGGCAGCATCGAGATCGCGTAGTAACTGAAGATCGTGCGATCGGCGTACAGGAACCACGGCACCCAGGTGGTGCCGGCGCCCACGACGACGATGCCCGCGCGCCAGTCACGCGCGCCAGCCCAGAGCCCGATCGCGCAGAGCGCACCGAGTGCACAGCCCCACCAGAGCACGGGAGTCCCGAGTGCCAGGACCTGACGCAGGCAGGTGCTGCCGGCCGGTGCCGTGCAGGTCTGCGTCGAGGAGTTCTGAGCCGGGTTGCTGGTCGCTCCCGGCTTGATGTCGTTCTCCGCGGAGATGCCGACAGGGCGATTCAGCAGGGGCCAGCCCTCGGGCTGCGAGGCGTACGGATGAGTCGTGCACTGCAGGAACTTGGTGTGGAAGACGTACACGTCGTGGTGGTACGCCCACAGCGACTCGAACGGCTGCCAGAGGGCGGCGATCCCGGTCTCGTGCTTCAACGTCCCGCCGCTGCCGACCGTTGGCCAGTGCGCGTCGGGCTTGGGCGAGTTGTCGATCCAGGACTGGCCGTCGCACTTCCCCGAGCCGCTCCACGAGGTGTACTGCGAATGCGACATCGCGGACTGCTCGTACGCGGAGTGGTGGGCGAGCCATCCCGACCAGCTCGCGACGTACACGATCGCCGCCAGCGGCAGGAGGACGAGAGCTCCGGGCAGCCCGTCCGCAAGCAGCGTCCGTGCGAACGGTCGCCGGATCCTGTTGCGCCGCCGCGCGCCAGCGCCCCAGGCCAGGAAGAGCAGCCCGAAGCCGACCATCGGATAGGCCACGTCCCACTTGCTGCCGAGCCCGAGGCCCCAGGCCACTCCGCTCGCTGCCAACCAGGGCCGCCACAACATCTGTCGTACGGAGCGCCACCCGGTGCGCCGCGGCCTGGTGGGGAGGCGTTCACGGAGCCAGTCGCGGTCCTTCACCAGCAAGTGCACCGCGAGCAGTGTGAAGAAGGCGACGAAGATGTCCAGGAGCGCGAGCCGCGAGAGGACGAGCTGCAACCCGTCGAAGGTCAGTAACAGCCCTGCGAATCCGGCCAGCAGATTGGAGCGGGTCAGGCGTCGCACGAATCGGATGAAGACGCCGATCATCAGGGTGCCGACGAGGACCGAACCGATCCGCCAGCCGAACGGGTTCATCCCGAACCGTGCTTCACCGAGCGCGATGATCCACTTGCCGACCTCGGGGTGGACGGCCATCTCCGGGTCAGGATGCCCCGGGGTTACAGGATGGCAGTGGTTGTTCGCGTCGGCGGAGCCGTCCTTGTCGCTCACGTACACGATGAGTCGACACGGGGCGATGCCGTGCAGGATCAGGGTGTTGGCGTCGGCGATCTCGCCCGCTGCCAGGTGTGCGTCCTTGATCGCGTCCTTCGGGCAAGCCGTCCCGCTCGAGGTGCACCAGTTGCTGGCGTACCCGTTGTGCCACAACGCCCAGGCGTCCTTGGCGTAGTACGTCTCGTCGAACGAGAATTCGTGCGGCTGACCCAGCCCGACGATCCGCAGCCCGAAGGCCAGCCCCATGATGACGACGGTCATCATCCAGCCGATGCCGGCCTCCCCGCGGAACCAGCTGCGGGAGCGCTTCGCCCGGCTGCCGGTGTCCTGGGCGCGCATCACTCGCGCAACACTACCCAGCCAGGTGGCACGATGAGGCCGTGCTCGTCCTTGCTGCCACGCCGATCGGCCGCGTCTCCGATGCACCTCCTCGCTTGGTCGAGGAGCTTGCGGGGGCCGATGTCATCGCCGCTGAGGACACCCGACGCCTGCGTCGGCTCGCGGGGGAGTTGGGCGTCGAGATCACCGGCCGGGTGCTGTCGTACTTTGAGGGCAACGAGGCCGCGCGGACGCCCTACCTGATTGAACTCCTCGAGGCCGGTCAGCGGGTCGTCCTGGTCACCGACGCCGGGATGCCGTCGGTCTCGGATCCGGGATACCGACTGGTCGCCGCGGCGGTCGAGAAGGACCTGCCGATGACCGCGATCCCAGGGCCGAGCGCGGTGCTGACTGCTCTCGCACTGAGCGGGTTGCCAGTCGATCGGTTCTGCTTCGAGGGCTTCCTGCCGCGCAAGGCGGGCGAACGCTCCCGACGGCTGGCGGCACTGGCGAAGGAGCCACGGACGATGGTCTTCTTCGAGGCTCCGCACCGGACGCACGCTGCGCTGACCGCTCTGGGGCAGGCGTTCGGCGCTGAGCGGCGTGGCGCCGTGTGTCGCGAGCTCACCAAGACGTACGAGGAGATCAAGCGCGGATCCCTCGCGGATCTGGCTGCCTGGGCGGCCGAGGAAGTCCGTGGCGAGATCACCCTCGTGGTCGAGGGCGCCCCGGAGCACGTCGCAGCCATCGAGGACGTACGCGCCGCCGTCGCCGAGTTGGAGGCAGACGGCTTGAGCCGCCGCGACGCCATCGCCCGGGTGGCCTCGGAGACCGGACTGCCCCGACGACAGGTCTACGACGAGGTGCACAAGTGACGTTGAAGCAGGACTTCCCGCCGCTGCCGGAGGCACTGCCCGCCCCGGTGGTCGACAACCACTGCCACATGGACATCGTCCGTGACGGCCACGAGGCGCTCGAACCGGCTGAGGCGCTCGCGCTGGCGGGGTCCGTCGGGGTCACCAGGATCGTGCAGATCGGATGCGACCTGCCGAGCGCGCGTTGGGCGGTCGAGGCGGCGCGTACGCACGACAACGTGATCGCCGGCGTGGCACTGCACCCCAACGATGCGCCACTTCACCAGGACCTCGACGCGGCGATCGCGGAGATCGAGGCGCTGGCCATGGCTCACGACAAGGTGCGGGTCATCGGCGAGACCGGTTTGGACTTCTTCCGGACCGGCGACGACGGTCGGGCCGCGCAACAGGAATCGTTCCGCCGTCACATCGACCTCGCGATCAGGCTGGACAAGACACTGCAGATCCACGATCGCGATGCGCACGACGCCGTCCTCGAGGTCCTCGACCAAGAGGGGACGCCTGACAGGTGGGTGATGCACTGCTTCAGCGGGGACGCCGACTTCGCGAAGCGCTGCCTGGACCGTGGGGCGTACCTGTCGTTCTCTGGCACGGTCACCTTCGGTAACGCTGGCGACCTGAGGGACGCGTTGGCGATCACACCGAAGGACCGGATCCTGGTCGAGACCGACGCGCCGTTCCTGACCCCGACGCCGCATCGCGGCAAGACCAACAGTGCGTACCTGATCCCTGTGACGATGCGCGCGATGGCGGCAGTACGCGGTGTGGATCTGGAGGAGTTGTGCCTTCAGGTCAATGCGAACACCGAGGCCGCCTTCGGCGGGACCTGGTAGCGCAAACTGCAGTTAGCGCTCCGTGCTTGCTGGTCGCCCAATTGATGTGAAGCCCGCCACTTTTCACGCTCAGGACTGCTAGCTGGATTTGCATTTCCAGCTAGCACTGTGGCTTTCTGGATCGGTCAGCCGGGATCGGTTCGGGTCACACCGCATGGTGCGGGAAGCCCGTTCAGGCCTAAGGAACTCTTTCGTTCCGACCGCCACCGAGGCCCGGGAACTCCAGACATTGGAGATGTATGAGCTTCTCGCCGCGCAACCTGTCCGCCCAGGCAGTCCGTGCTCTCAAGAGCATCGGCGCCCTCTCCCTCCCAGTGCGGATCGGAACCGCGGCCGTTCTGGCCCTCGCCCTCGTGGCGACCTTCGCTGGTCTCAGGACCGGTAGCCAGAGCGCCAAGCTCACCAGCGCCGACGCGTCCGCGACGCGCGGCCCGGCTGTCACCCGTAGCTTCGACCGTGGCGCGTACGTCGACACCGTCGTCGAGCTGAGTGCGATCCAGCCGACCCAGAAGACCCAGAACGACCCGAACCTCTACGTCGGCAACAGCGTCGTGGCGAAGCAGGGCGCCACTGGCTACCTCGAGACCGAGTACGGCATCGACCAACTCGGCAAGAAGCACAAGATGTCCTCGATCGTGCTGGCCCCCGCGGGCGTTTCCCTGGTCCACGTGGGTACCAAGGCCAAGCCGGTCGTCCAGACCAACACCGGTGCTGCCCCGACGGGCGCCTCGACCGGCGTCAACTGGGACGCGATCGCCCAGTGCGAGTCGGGCGGCAACTGGCACATCAACACCGGCAACGGCTACTACGGTGGCCTGCAGTTCTCAGCCAGCTCGTGGTTGTCCCACGGCGGTGGCGCGTACGCCCCGCGTGCCGACCTGGCCACGCGTGAGCAGCAGATCGCCGTTGCCAACAACTACTACCGCGTGTCGGGGCTGGCTCCCTGGGGCTGCGGCTACCGAGGCTGAATCTGACCCTTGGGCACGCACCTCGCTGCGTTGTCGGACCGCTCGACGGCCCATTGAGGCCGCCTTCGGGTCCTCCGCCTTGCGATGCACGCACCCAAGCGCCAGATTTCCAGAGATCTGATTTCTTGGATAACTGAATAGGCACCCAGGCCCACTAGCCTGATCCGCATGACAAGCCCCCGGTTGCTCGGCCCCGCCGAGATCCGGGGGCTTGCTGCTGAACTGGACCTGCGTCCGACCAAGCAGCGTGGGCAGAACTTCGTCATCGACCCGAACACGGTCCGTCGGATCGTTCGCGAGTCCGGGATCACGGCCGACGATGTGGTCGTCGAGGTCGGCCCGGGACTGGGTTCGTTGACGCTCGCACTCCTGGAGGTCGCGGGACATGTGACCGCGATCGAGGTCGATTCGCTCCTGGCCGGCCGACTCCCGCGCACGATCGCCGAGTACGCCCCCGACCAGGCGTCGCGTTTCCAGGTGATCCTCGAGGACGCGCTGAAGATCGCCGAGGTCCCCGGACCGGCGCCGACGGCGCTGGTCGCCAACCTGCCGTACAACGTCTCGGTCCCCGTTCTCCTCCACCTGATGGCGTTGCTGCCGTCGCTGCGGCATGGCCTGGTGATGGTGCAGGCCGAGGTCGCTGACCGGCTGGCGGCGCCTCCGGGGTCCAAGACGTACGGAGTGCCGTCGGCCAAAGCCGCCTGGTTCGCAGACGTACGCCGCGCCGGCGCCATCGGCCGCAACGTCTTCTGGCCCGCGCCCAATGTCGACTCCGGTCTGGTCGCCTGGACCCATCACGCGCCGCCGACGACTGCGGTGACGCGCGAGCAGGTGTTCGCTGTGATCGACGCCGCGTTCGCGCAGCGGCGTAAGGCGCTTCGCGGAGCCCTGCGCGGCATCGCGAGCGTCGAGCAACTGAGCGACGCATTCAGCACGATCGGGATGGACCCCCTCGTACGCGGTGAAGCGCTCGGGATCGACGAGTTCTGCGCCCTGGCAGAGGCACTCAACAGATGACCGCCCCTGAACGACGCTGTACGGCGAGGGCTGCAGCGAAGATCAATCTCGCTCTTCGCGTCGGTCGACCGCGCCAGGACGGCTTCCACCCGTTGGCGACGATCTATCAGGCCATCGGGTTGTACGACGACGTCACCGTGCGCGACGCCGACCAGTGGTCGGTGCGTACGCACGCCGATGCGGGGATCGATCTGTCGACCGTGGGTGATGACGAGTCGAACATCGCGATCAAGGCGGGCAAGGCGCTCGCGGCGCACCACGGTCTGAGCCGGGCGGCGGCGATCGACATCCAGAAGGCGATCCCGGTCGCCGGTGGCATGGCCGGTGGCTCCGCCGATGCGGCGGCAACGCTCGTCGCACTCGAGGAACTCTGGGGTCTCGACACGTCGGTCGAGGATCTGCTGCGGATCGCCGCCGACCTCGGGTCTGATGTGCCCTTCGCGCTCTACGGCGGCACCGCGCTCGGCGCTGGCCGGGGCGAGTTGGTGACGCCGATCGACGCGCCGGCGAATCTCTGGTGGCTGGTGGTGCCGCACGAGATCGGGCTGCCGACCCCGAGCGTCTTCCACCACTTCGACCAGTTGGAGCTGGGCGATGAGGAGCCTGTGATCGACGAGGCATTGACCGCGGCACTCGCGGCCGGTGACATCGCCGCGATCGCGGCAACCGTCAGCAACGAACTCCAGCCCGCGGCGTACGACCTCCGTCCCGACCTGGCTCAACGCCACCGCCTGCTCGACGAACTCGGAGCCGACGCGGTCCTGCTGTCCGGCTCGGGCCCGACCCAGTTGCTCCTCTTCGGTGACGTCAGCGCGGCGCGGGCGGCTGCAGGCGAGTTGCGCGATCAGGGCATCGACCACGTTCTCGTCCCTGCGCCGGTCGCCGGCGCGCACGTCCTGGAGCACTAGTGGCCAACCTTCTCAACCTCGAGCACGTCTCGAAGTCCTACGGTCTGCGCCCGCTGCTCAAGGACGTCTCGCTCGGCATCAACATCGGCGACCGGGTCGGGATCGTCGGGCGCAACGGCGACGGCAAGACCACGCTCCTGCAGGTGATGACGGGGCTGGAGGCGCCGGACGAGGGCCGCGTCTCGCAGCAGCGCGGCCTCCTGATGGGGTTCCTGCACCAACGCGATCGTCTGCACGACACCCACACGGTCCGCGAGGCGGTCCTGGCCGGGCGATCCGATCACGAGTGGGCCGCCGATGTGCGTACGCGCGAAGTCGTCGAGGTCTTGCTGGCCGGCGTCAGCCTGGACCGGGTCGTCGACGGTCTCTCCGGCGGCGAACGCCGCCGCTGCGCGCTGGCTCACTTGTTGCTGGGCGACCATGACCTGATCGTGCTCGACGAGCCGACCAACCATCTCGACGTCGAGGCCGTGGCCTGGCTGGCCGACCATCTCGCGAAGCGGTCCTGTGCCCTCATCGTCGTCACCCACGACCGTTGGTTCCTCGACGCTGTCTGCCAGTTCACCTGGGAGGTCCACGACGGCGTCGTCGACGTGTACGAGGGCGGATACGCCGCCTTCGTCCTGGCGAAGGCTGAGCGTGGACGCCAGTCCGCTGCGTCCGAGCAGCGCCGGCAGAACCTGGCGCGCAAGGAGTTGGCCTGGCTCCGTCGCGGTGCCCCGGCGCGTACGTCCAAGCCCAAGTTCCGCATCGATGCCGCCAACGCGTTGATCGAGGACGTGCCGCCGCCTCGCGACCGGTTCGAGCTGCAGAAGTTCGCCACCCAGCGTCTCGGCAAGGACGTCATCGATGTCGAGGACGTGGATGTCTTCCGGGGTGACAAGCAGATTCTCAGTCGCGCGACCTGGCGCCTGGGTCCGGGCGACCGGGTCGGCATCGTGGGCGTCAACGGCGCCGGCAAGACCTCGCTGCTCTCGGTGCTGGACGGCACGTTGGGTCCCAAGGTCGGCAAGGTCAAGCACGGTCGGACGATCGCGATCCAGCACCTCACCCAGCATCTCGACGACCTCGACCCCGAGGCGCGGGTCCTGCCGATGGTGGATGGTGTCCGGAGGATCACGAAGACGGCGGATGGTCAGGAACTAACCGCCACCTCCATGCTCGAGCGGTTCGGGTTCACCGGCGACAAGCTGATGACCAGGATCGGCGACCTGTCGGGCGGCGAGCGGCGGCGGCTCCAGTTGCTGATGCTGCTGCTGACTGAGCCGAACGTGCTGCTCCTCGACGAGCCCACGAACGACCTCGACATCGAGACGCTCACGGTCCTGGAGGACTTCCTCGACGGCTGGCCGGGCACCCTGATCGTCGTCACCCACGATCGCTACTTCCTCGAACGCGTCACCGACACCGTCTGGGCGTTGATGGGGGACGGGAAGATCACCATGCTGCCGCGCGGCGTGGATGAGTATCTGGAGAAGCGCGCGGCGGGCACCGTGACGAAGGCAGCCCAGCCCGTGGCCGCGTCGCCGGCGTCGGCGCCCAAGGTCAGTGCGGCTGAGGAACGCGAGGCCAAGAAGGTCGTCGCGCGCGTGGAGAAGCAGTTGGAGAAGATCGCAGCGCGTGAGGCCGAGGTGCACGCCGAGATGGAAGCCAACGCCGCTGACTACGCACTCCTGGCACGTCTCGGCGCGACCCTGAACGAACTGGCGACGGAACGCGAAGACCTCGAAATGGAGTGGCTCGAAGCCGCGGAGCTGCTCAGCTGACGGTGCTCAGTTGAACCTGAGCAGCAGGCTTCGCAGGTGGGTGACGAGCAGGTCGCGTACGTCCTCGGGCAGATCGGCGAGGAGCCGGGCTTCTGCCGCCAGCAGCGCCGCGAAGGCGCCGTCCACGCACTCCTTGCCCTCCGGCGTGAGCCGCACGAGTACGCCGCGGCGATCCTCCGGATCCGGATAGCGCTCGACGAATCCTCGATCCGTGAGTCGGTCGACCCGGTTGGTCATCGTCCCTGATGTCACGAGCGTCTCGTGGAGGAGTCGGCCGGGAGAGAGTTCGTACGGGTCGCCGGCACGGCGCAGTGCAGCAAGGACATCGAACTCCCAGCCCTCGACGCCGTACGCCGCGAAGGCGTCGGAGCGTACGCGCGCCAACTTGTGGGCCAGCCGGTCGATCCTGGAGAAGATCTCCACTGGTTCGAGGTCGAGGTCGGGGCGCTCTCGTGCCCACGCCTCGCTGAGGTCGTCGACGTCGTCCCGCATGACCCCATCGTAGGCCGATCGAGAATCTTGACATCAAGACGGGTGATGAGGCCGACGTCACGCTTCCCGTGGTAGTTACTGGTGAGTAACATTGAGGGTATGGATATCAACGCCCTGTGGAAGCAGACCACCACCGCTCCCCTCGTCGGTGGAATCGCTGGCAAGAAGGTCTTCTCGATCGCCTTCTCCCGCTTCGCCCCGTACTTCTCCACGATCGGTGCGACCGTCACCGTGCTCGAGCCCAATCACGTTGAGCTCGTGATCCCGAACAAGAAGAAGGTCCACAACCACATCGGCACCGTGCACGCGATCGCGCTGTGCAACGGGCTGGAGATGGCGATGGGCGCGCTCGCGGAGGCGACCATCCCGAAGTCCAAGCGGTGGATCCCCAAGGGCATGTCCATCGAATACACCGCGATGGCCAACACCGACATCACCTGCATCGCCGAGACCGATCAGGAGCAGTGGGACACCGCCAACGGCGCCCTTGATGTCCGGGTCAAGGGCGTACGCACCGACGGCACCGTCGTGATCGAAGGCGTCATCAAGTTGTGGGTGACTGACAAACCGGCCAAGAAGTCGGCCTGATCCAGATCGCGTGATTCGGTTCATCTCGACGGGCAACTTAGGCTTGCCCGTCGAGATGACTACCGAAATCGCTGAGCAGCCGACCGCCCGCACCTACGAGGTGCGTACGTACGGCTGCCAGATGAACGTGCACGACTCCGAGCGTCTGTCCGGCCTGCTGGAGGACGCCGGTTACGCCCGCGTCGACACGGGCGAGCGCGCTGACGTGGTGGTCTTCAACACCTGCGCGGTACGCGAGAACGCGGACAACAAGCTGTATGGCAACCTCGGTCACCTGGCCTCGGTGAAGGCTGCCAACCCCGGGATGCAGATCGCCGTCGGCGGTTGCCTGGCGCAGAAGGATCGCTCGACGATCACTGAGAAGGCTCCGTACGTCGACGTCGTGTTCGGGACCCACAACATCGGGTCGCTGCCGGTGTTGCTCGAGCGAGCCCGGATCGCCCGTGAGGCGCAGGTCGAGATCGTCGAGTCGCTCGAAGTCTTCCCGTCCACCCTGCCGACCCGCCGCGAGAGCCCGTACGCGGCCTGGGTGTCGGTCAGCGTGGGCTGCAACAACACCTGCACGTTCTGCATCGTGCCGGCGCTCCGCGGCAAGGAGAAGGATCGTCGACCCGGCGAGATCCTGGCCGAGATCGAGGCGCTGGTCGCCGACGGCGTCTCCGAGATCACGTTGCTGGGTCAGAACGTCAACGCGTACGGCGTCGAGTTCGGCGACCGGGAGGCCTTCTCGAAGTTGCTGCGTGCCTGCGGCCCGATCGAAGGTCTGGAGCGGGTGCGATTCACCTCGCCGCACCCAGCCGAATTCACCGATGACGTGATCGATGCGATGGCCGAGACTCCGAACGTGATGCCTTCGCTGCACATGCCGCTCCAGTCCGGATCGGACGCGATCCTCAAGGCGATGCGGCGGTCGTACCGTCAGTCGAAATACCTCGGGATCATCGAACGGGTCCGGGCGGCCATGCCGGACGCAGCGATCACGACCGACATCATCGTGGGCTTCCCCGGTGAGACCGAGGAGGACTTCCAGGCCACCCTGGATGTTGTACGCGCTGCGCGGTTCTCAAGCGCGTTCACCTTCCAGTACTCGAAGCGGCCGGGGACCCCAGCCGCGGAGCTTCCCGATCAGATCGAACCCGCCGTTGTATCGGCGCGATATATGCGTCTGGTCGATCTGGTCAACGAGATCGCTCACGAGGAGAACCAGAAGCAGGTCGGACGCATCGTCGACCTGATGGTTTCCGAGGGCGAGGGCCGCAAGGATGGCGAGACGCGGCGAATGTCGGGCCGCGCAGCGGACAGCCGACTCGTTCATTTCACGGCAGTTGATGCCCGTCCGGGCGATGTCGTCTCCGTTGAGATCACGTACGCAGCCCCGCACCATCTGGTGGCGGACCGAGTTCTCGACGTGCGGCGGACGCGCGCCGGCGACGCCTGGGAGGCGCGGCAAGGTCTGGCGGCGCCGAAGGGTGTTGGTCTCGGCATGCCACAGGTCGGGGTCCCCGCCCCGCTGCCGGACGCCCCCGTCTGCGGCTGACCGTCGCCCTGACGCACCACCGGCAACATGGGTCCACCCCGGCGTACGCCGGGAACGACTGAGCCGCCGGGCACTGGTGTGCGCCCGACGGCTCGAGTCAGAAGATCAGCTGGCCTTGGAGACCTTGCTGACGGCGCTCTTGGCCTGCTCCTGCGCCTTGGCGATCTGGTCGGCGTACTTGCCCTTGGTCTTCTCGTCGACGAAGCTCGCGGCCTTCTCGACAACACCGGCCGACTCGACCTTGGCGGCAGCCTGCTGCGCGGCGGTCAGCGCCTGTGAGCCCGCCTCGGTGGCCTTCGTCTTCGCGACCTCGGCCGCCTGCAGCGCGGTGGTCTTGGCCTGCTCGGCAGCGGCCTTCGCCTTGTCCAGGAACGACATGGTTCTCCCCTTTGGTTCGCGGCGCTGATGCGCCTTGTCTCAACGCTACGTCGGGGTGCTTGCAAGTGCTAGCAGGAGTTAGCGTGCGCTGGATCACACGAGCGGCGCCCGAGAAACAGCGAGGCCGCCGATCCGCTTGAAGAAGCGCGGTGTCGACGGCCTGCTGTCAGCTCGATGTCACTGCTTGTTGAGGAAACCCTCGGCCTTGTCGGCCGCAGCGTTGATCTGCTCGTCGTACTTGCCACCGGTCTGCTCCGAGATCAGGCCCTTGGCCTTGTCCAGGCCCGCCTTGATCTGGTCCGGGTGCTCCTTGGCGAACTCTTCGGCCTTGTCGAGAGCTTCCTTCGCGTCATCGAGGAACGACATGTGTTCCTCCCTTCTACTCAGGCCATGCCCGACCGGCACTGGCGTCTATTGACACACTATCCGCATGTCGGGAGCCGAAAACGAGGGTCGGACGGTGAATTCTCCGGTGCCGCCGATCGTGGCGATCGTGGGCGCGACTGCCTCCGGGAAGACCGAACTGTCGCTGGGTCTGGCGGAGGCGCTCGGCGGCGAGATCGTGAATTCCGACGCCATGCAGTTCTACCGGGGGATGGACATCGGGACCGCCAAGGCTCCAGAGGCCGAGCGGCGCGGAATCCCGCATCACATGCTGGATCTGCTCGACATCACCGAGCCGGCGTCCGTCGGTGATTTCCAGGCGCGCGCACGAGCGGTGATGGCGGAGGTGCGGGGCCGTGGGCGGGTCCCGATCCTCGTGGGCGGCAGTGGCCTCTACAACCGTGCGCTGCTCGACGAGTTCGACTTCCCGGCCACCGACGCAGGCGTACGCGCTCGGCTGGAAGCGGCTCTCGAGGCTGATGGTTCGGCGGCCCTCCATTGGCGGCTCGCGCACCTAGACCCTGCGGCAGCAGAGGTCATCAAGCCCGAGAACGGCCGTCGGATCGTACGTGCGCTGGAGGTCATCGAACTGACCGGCGAGCCCTTCAGTGCCCGGCTGCCGGAGCAGACGTACCGCGATCCCCGGACGATCCAGATCGGCGTCGACATCGATCGCTCGACACTGGCGATGCGGATCGGCCAGCGGGTTGATGCGATGTTCGACAACGGGCTGATCGAGGAGGTTCGCAGCCTGCTTGAGCAGGGCCTGGAGCAGAGTCGGACCGCCCGGATGGCGATCGGCTACCGCGAGGCCGTCTGCGTACTGCGCGGTGAGATGACCGACTCCGAGGCGCGTGAACGTACGGCGTCGGCGACACGCCGCTTCGCTCGTCGACAGGACGCCTGGTTCCGCAAGGATCCGCGCGTGGTCTGGGTGGCGTACGACGATCCCGACAGGGTCGGGAATGCGCTCGCTGCGGTGCGTACCCTTGGTGCGTGACGTCGACTGAGTACGCCTTCCTGAAGGGGCACGGGACCGAGAACGACTTCGTGCTCCTGCCGGACCTGGATGGTTCGATCCACGGGGATCTGAGCGCGGACCGGGTACGTGCTCTGTGTGATCGGCGCGCAGGCATCGGCGGCGACGGGGTGCTGCGCGTCCTGCGTCACCAGGGCGACGACGCCGAATGGTTCATGGACTACCGCAACTCCGACGGCTCGATCGCGGAGATGTGCGGCAACGGCGTACGCGTCTTCGCGCGGTACCTCATCGACACCGGTCTCGCCGCCACGCCGATCCGCGTCGCCACCCGCGCTGGGGTGAAGACCGTGACCGGCACCAACGACCTGACGGTCGACATGGGCGCCCCGACCGTCCTGGCTCCCACCCAGATCTCGATCGCGCATCACTTCTGGCAGGCGACGAACATCGACATGGGGAACCCGCATGCGGTCGCCTTCGTCGATCATCTCGATGAGGCCGGACCGCTCCTCGAGGAGCCGATCTACGACCGCGACACGTACCCCAACGGCGTGAACGTGGAGTTCGTCGAGCGGCGCGGTGAGCGTCACGTGGCGATGCGAGTGCATGAGCGCGGCTCAGGCGAGACGAGGTCCTGCGGCACCGGAGCCTGTGCGGTGATGGTGGCCAGTGCACTGGATGACGGTCGCGGTCCGGGTGAGACGTACCTCGTCGACCTGCCCGGCGGCAGGCTGACGGTCGAGTGGACGCTCGACGACCGGATCCTGATGACCGGGCCCGCAGTGCTCGTGGCAGAGGGCACCACCACTCTTTGAGGGTGCGGCCCACTACCCTCTGCCTCATGGACCTGAACAACTCCACTGCCATCGTCACCGGTGGCGCGTCGGGCATCGGCGCGGCTTCCGCGCGGGCTCTGGCTGCGCGCGGTGCGACCGTGATCATCGCTGACCTCAACGCTGACCTCGGTGAGGCGCTCGCCGCCGAGATCAACGGTGTCTTCGCCCAGCTCAACGTCACCGACACCGACCAGATCACCGAGGTCGTCGAGCAGGCCGCTGCCATTGCGCCGCTCAAGGCGCTGGTCAACTCGGCCGGCATCGCCAATGGCATCCGCACGATCGGCCGCGACGGCAAGATCGAGTCCGCGTTCCCGATGGACAAGTTCACCGCGGTCATCCAGGTGAACCTGATCGGCACCTTCGACATGATTCGCCAGGCCGCCACCGTGATGAGCCGCAACGAGCCGGACGCCAACGGTCAGCGGGGCGCGATCGTCAACATGGCGTCGGTGGCCGCGTTCGACGGCCAGATCGGCCAGGTCGCGTACTCCTTCTCCAAGGGCGGCGTCGTCGGCGCCACCCTCCCGCTCGCGCGGGACCTGTCCGGCGTCGGGATCCGCGTCAACACGATCGCGCCAGGCCTGATCGACACCCCGATCTACAACTCCTTCCCGGACCCGGAGGCCATGAAGGCCCAGCTGGGTGAGTCGGTGCTGTTCCCGAAGCGTCTCGGCACCGGTGCCGAGCTCGCATCGATGGTCGTTGAACTGATCACGAACGACTACATGAACGCCGAGACCATCCGAGTCGACGGCGGAATCCGGCTGCCCCCGAAGTGACCTGACGTGCTCTGAAGGTCCGCGCTGGAATCTCCGGTGCGGACCGTCTGCGTTCGCGCGTACGCTGGAGGGCGTATGAGCAACGCCCCTGAGATTTTTGAAGACGACGACTTCGACGACCTGTCCGTCGGAGAAGCAGACCTCGCCGACCGCCATTCATTGCGCCGCGTCGCGGGGCTGCGTACCGACCTCGACGACATCACCGAGGTCGAGTACCGCCAACTCCGACTGGAGCGGGTCGTCCTCGTCGGCGTGTGGACCGCTGGCACCGCCGAGGACGCCGACAACTCGATGACCGAGTTGGCGTTGCTCGCCGAGACCGCCGGGTCGGAGGTCCTCGAGGCGGTCATCCAGCGTCGACACAGTGCGGATCCCGCGACGTACGTCGGCTCGGGCAAGGTCCTGGAGATCAAGGAGATCGTCGACTCCACCGGTGCCGACACCGTGATCTGCGACGGTGAACTCGCGCCCGCCCAACTGCGCAACCTCGAGGACCGGCTCAAGGTCAAGGTCGTCGACCGGACCGCCCTCATCCTCGACATCTTCGCCCAGCACGCGAAGTCCAAGGAGGGTCAGGCGCAGGTCGAGCTCGCCCAGTTGACCTACATGAAGCAGCGCCTGCGTGGTTGGGGTGGCAACCTCTCCCGCCAGGCTGGTGGTCGGGTCGCCGGCGGCGCCGGTATCGGTGGCCGCGGTCCCGGTGAGACGAAGATCGAGACCGATCGCCGCCGGATCAACACCAAGATCGCCAAGTTGACGCGCGACCTCAAGGAAATGAAGGGCACCCGCGACACCAAGCGCGCCGCTCGCCAGCGTCATGGCGTACCGGCGGTGGCGATCGCCGGGTACACGAACGCCGGAAAGTCCTCGCTGCTCAATCGCCTCACGGGCGCGGGCGTACTCGTGGAGGACTCGCTGTTCGCGACCCTTGATCCGACGACCCGCAAGACGACCACGTCCGACGGTCGGATCTACACGCTGTCCGACACGGTCGGGTTCGTACGCCACCTGCCGCACCAGTTGGTCGAGGCGTTCCGGTCGACGTTGGAGGAGATCGGCGACGCGGACCTGATCGTGCACGTCGTCGACGGGTCGCACGTGGATCCCGAGGGTCAGCTGACCGCCGTACGCGAGGTCCTGGCCGAGATCGGTGCCAGCGGCGTACCCGAGTTGGTCCTGATCAACAAGGCGGACATCGCCGATTCAATGACGATCGCCCGCATCCTGCGTGCGGAACCGCACTCCGTGGCCGTGTCGGCGAAGACCGGCCTCGGCATCGATGAGGCACTGAATGCCATCGAGGCGGACCTGCCGCGGCCGAGCGTCCCGTTCGAGGCAGTGCTGCCGTACGCCCGGGGCGACCTGCTGGACCGGCTGCACAAGCAAGGTGAGTTGGCCGAGGTCGACCACCGCGCCGAGGGTACGTACGTCTCCGGTGTCACCGATCCCGCCCTGGCGGCGGAGCTCGAGCCGTACGTCGTCGTCAGATCCTGATTCGGGTTCCTGGGGGTGCTCGCAGATAGGGTCATCCGGTGCCCCCCGCCTCTGAACAACGCGGCCCCGTCGCCCAATTGCTGAGCAAGGCCGTCGCCGCGCTCGGAGGGCAGGAGCGTACGGGCCAGGTGCAGATGGCGGAGGCCGTCGGTGAGGCCTTCGAATCCGGACGTCACCTGCTGGTCCAGGCCGGCACCGGCACCGGTAAGTCGCTGGCCTATCTGGTCCCGAGCCTGCTGCACGACAAACGGGTCGTGGTGGCGACGGCGACCTTGGCCCTGCAGCACCAACTCGTCGAGCGGGACCTGCCGCGACTCGTCGAGGCGACCTCGGACCTCCCAGGTCTGGACCGGTCGTTCGCGGTGCTCAAGGGCCGTGGGAACTACGCCTGTCTGCACCGGATCCGAGAGGGAGTGCCGGACGACGCCGGCACACTGTCGATGGACATCCCCATGGGAGACATGGCCAAGAAGGTGCTGGAGCTGCGCGCCTGGGCCGAGGACCAGGTCAAGGACCGGGGGACCGGCGATCGCGACGCCGCGCCACGGCACAACGACCGCGAATGGCGTCAGGTCAGCGTCTCCTCACGAGACTGCCTCGGCGCTTCCAAGTGCCCGTTCGCAGACGAGTGCTTCGCCGAGAAGGCCAAGGAGGCCGCCCAGCGGGCCCATGTCGTGGTCACCAACCACACGCTGCTCGCCATCGACGCCATCGAGGGCATTCCGATGATTCCCGAGTACGACGCCGTGGTCGTCGACGAGGCGCACGAGCTCGTCGCCCGGGTCACCCAGGCGGCGACCGCCGAGTTGGCGGCCAACGACGTCGACCGGGCCGCGCGACGCGCGCGGCGCCACGTCGCAGGGTCGGAGGCCGACGACCTCTCGGACGCCGCCGATGCCCTGAAGGACGTGATCCTCGACCAGAAGGCAGGACGGCTCGAGACCTTGCCCCAGGAGCTGTCGGACGCGCTCGAGGTCGTTCGCGACGCAGCGCGTACGTGCGCGAGCGCGATGCCCAAGGACGCCGACGACGCCGCGCTGACCCAGGCCAAGGGCATGCTCAATGACGTCTTCGCGATCGCGGAGCGGATGGCTGCCAACACCAAGTCCGACGTCCTGTGGATCAACGAGGGCACCGACCGGATGCCGCCGCGACTGGTCGCCGCGCCGCTGGACGTGAGCCTGCAGATGCGAGACAAACTGCTGGCCGACAAGGCGGTCGTGCTGACGAGCGCCACGCTCAAGCTCGGCGGCGACTTCACCCCGGTGGCCGCCGGCCTCGGCCTGCCTGCCGGTTCCTATGAGGCTCTCGACGTGGGTAGCCCGTTCGACTACTCCAAGCAGGGGATTCTCTACGTCGCCCGCCACCTGCCGCCGCCGGGGCGCGACGGTCTGGGTCCGGCGCAGCTGGACGAGATCGCCGAGTTGGTGGACGCCGCTGACGGACGGACGCTCGGGTTGTTCTCGAGCCGTCGCGCCGCCGACGCTGCTGCGGAGGCGCTGCGTACGCGGTTGCCGCACCTGACGATCCTGGCTCAGGGGGACGCGCAACTGCCTGAACTCACCGCCCAGTTCGTCGCGGACCCGCACACAGTGCTGTGCGGGACTCTGTCGCTGTGGCAAGGCCTGGACGTTCCGGGGGACACCTGCCAACTCGTCATCATCGACAGGATCCCGTTCCCGCGACCCGACGACCCGCTGATGTCGGCTCGTCAGAAGGCTGCGGACGAGCGTGGTGGCAACGGGTTCATGCAGGTCGCGGCCACCCACGCCGCCCTCCTCCTCGCTCAGGGGGCGGGCCGGCTGATTCGTACGCACGACGACAAGGGAGTCGTCGCGATCCTGGACTCGCGACTGGCGACGGCTCGGTATGGCACCTTCCTCAAAGCCAGCCTTCCGCCGCTCTGGCCGACCACAGATCCCGCTGCTGTCCGGGGAGCTCTGAAGCGGCTCTCGGCGATGGCGGCCGTGTGATCGCTGACCTCTGACTCAGAGGTGATAGAACGACGCGCTCCAGCTGAGGCCGACCCTGTCGATGGTGGGCGTGCCGCGGCAGGAGTAGCCGTCCTGTTGCTGCCAACAGCCGGTGTAGGTGGATGCCGTGTTGGCGAGTGTGAGCTCGATCCGCAGCAGGGACGCGCTGTCGAAGCCCACGTTCTTGACCGCCACCCCGTTCGAGAACGTCAGCGGGTACGTCCGGATGGCGCCGTTCTTGTAGTAGAGGGTCACGCCCGCCACCGAGACGGCCTGGTTGGTGCTCCGGATCGCGAGGTGGACCCGCTCGGTGGTTGGGAGGCTCTGGGGCATCAGGACGAAGGTCGAGGACGCCAGGTGGCGTACGCCCCCGTACAACTTGGTCGGGCTGAGGTTGCTAGGGGAGACCGTCCTGCTCCAGGCAGCTGCCGACGCGGGATAGTGGGCGCCCTGCGCGTACGTGCTCCGCGGGTGCCGGTTGCCGGCGCTGAAGGCGAGCCACGTCGCCGGGAAACTCGCCCTGACCCGCGCCAAGGCGAACTTGATGGCGCTGATCGAGAAGTACCGCGCGGCGTTGTGGCTGTTGTCGGAGTAGCGCCATGCGTTCAGGATCAGCGACGGCATCGAACCGGTCTTCGCCGGGAACTTCTCCGTGAGGTACTGGAACCAGAGGAAGTCCTGGTAGACCGACATGTTGTAGCAGCCGCTGCCGCCGCCAGAGTTGTCGTCGAGCGGCAGCCAGGGCGTGCCGACGACGCCGCACTGCGAGGCGTCCAGGTACTGCCAGTTGTCCTTCACTGCGGGGTAGACCTGCGTCTCGGCCCACGCGGCGGTCGCCTCCATGAACCAGCGGTCCTCGTCCACGTCGTAGGCGAACTGAGTCGCGTGGAAGAACTCGTGCGCGACCGTCGCCTGCATCACCTGGGTGGATGTGTACGGGTTGTTGCAACTGTCCGGGAACCCGGTCTGGCTGTGTTGATCGCAACTGAAATCGTTGTCCAGCACCATGTACGCCGGACCGTCGGTGCCGCCTGTGGGGCTGTCGGCCGCGGGTGCCGTGAAGCCGTACGCGCCCTTGTAGGCGCCGCTCTGCCAGGTGAATAGGTCGACGAGGAACACATTGATCGACGGCGTGGCGTTGCCGGAATTGGGATCAGCCTCGATCGCCTTGTAGCCCGAGCTTGTGTAGACGTCCTCGGCGTGTTGGTAGGCCGCGACCATGTCGCTGACGAACTGCGAGGTGGCTGCGTTGGCACCGGATGTCGTGTAGTTCACGCAGACGTTGACCGCCAGGCCGACGGTGCACTGCTGGCTGGTGTCGAAACTGACGTCGCCCTGGGGAACCGACGTACGAGCCAGCGGCGCCTTCGGTCGGGCTCCGGAATCCAGGTGGTGCGAGCCGTAGTTGATGAACACCGGCCCCCCGACATTCGGGAGGTGTGGCACCGGCTTGGTCGCAGCCTCAACTGGCGCGCTCAACCCGCCGAGCAGGAGCGAGACCGTGAGCAGCAGGCCGAGGCGACGCATGCCCGAAATCCTATGTCGCGCCACCGACAGAACTGAGCTCCGCGATGGCGGCCCTCGATGGTCAGATGGTGCGCAGAACCGCCGTCACGATGCCGAGGATCGTGGCGTACGTGCCGTCGATCGGGTCCAGTGAACTGTTGTGCGGCAGCAGCCAGGTCTGACCGTTCTTGCGCTGGAACTCCTTGACGGTGGCCTCGTCGTCCAGCAGGGCCGCGACGAAGTCGCCGTTGTTGGCGGTGTTCTGCTGTTTGATGACGATGTAGTCGCCGTCGCAGATGGCAGCCTCGATCATCGAGTCGCCCTTGACCTTGAGCAGGAACAGCTGACCGTCGCCGACGAGTTCCTTGGGCAGCGGGAATACAGCTTCGGTCCTCTCGTCGGCAAGGATCGGGGTGCCGGCCGCGATGGTGCCGACCAGAGGCACGTTCACCGCCGTCGGGAAAACGTCGTAGCCGCTTTCGTCGAACGTCCGCTCGACCGAGTGATCGGGCTCGATGCGCGCCTGTCGGGCAGCCAGCACCTCGGGAAGGAAGACCTCGAGGGCGCGCGGACGGTTCGGGTCGCGACGAATGAAGCCGTGCTGCTCCAGGACCTTCAGTTGGTGCGCGACCGAACTGCTGCTGGTCAGGCCGACCGCGGCGCCGATCTCGCGCATGCTCGGCGGGTAGCCCTTGCGCTCGATGTGCTCGCGCAACGTCGTCAGGATGCGCTGCTGTCGCGCGGTCAGTCCCGAGGCGTCGGCTGGGCCGTCCGGCAATTCGCTGACCTCGCCGAGAAGGTCGCTGGTGTCCTTCGTCATGGAAGCACCGTACGCCGCGAGGACCGGGCCGTTCAAACATCTGTTCGATTCGCGGCGTGTCGGCAGGACGACGGAATTCGAACATCCGTGCGACACGCCGTACGAACGAATGTTCGAAGAAATCCTCGACTCTATCGAACACGTGTTCTATAGTCGTACACATGTTCGAACGATGAGCCGATCGAGATCGACCGACACCTGGGCTCCAGAAATTGTCGGTGGTCGCCGATAGACCTCATCCCAGAAGGCAGTTCCTACTTCCCCAGGAGTGATTCACATGAGCGCAATGACGATCGAGTCCGTGATGGTCCGCCCGGCCCGTCCGGCGTTGACGGTGGTTGCTCCGGCGGCCCGCACCGTCCGGCTGACGCGCCGTGGTCGCCTGGTGGTCTTCGTTGCCGTCCTTCTGGGTCTGCTTGCGCTCGCCGTGCTCGGCAGCCAGATCGCCAGCGCGGGAGAGCATGCCGGCGTCATCAGGACGCACACCGTCATGGTCAAGCCGGGCGACTCGCTGTGGAACGTCGCGGCTCGCGCCGCCGGTGACGGCGACGTCACCGCGATGGAGGACCGGATCATGAAGCTGAACGGGCTGAGCTCGGACAGCGTCCAGGCCGGTCAGGTGCTGCGCGTACCTGCCTGACGCACAAGCCGCGTACGCGCTGATTCGACCCCAGGGCGTACGACCGGGGGAAACACGGTGCCGTGAGGCGCCACTGCGAGGGGCGAGCCCGTTCTTGGGGAAGAAACGTTGCCTGTAGGCATATGGCTCGCCGCTCGTGACAAACAGATCGGCCCTTGTTTGCCGCCAAGGCGGGCAAGGGTCGTTCTGCGTTCCGGCGGGCCGATCGTCTGGCAGATTGTGCATGGTGCGCGACCGACGTGTAGCCCATCGCCTGGGCTGGATCCGACGGCGGCGCAACCCGCTGCCTGGCCTCGGCAGTGGCTACCGCGCGTGGGGCACGCTCCTGTTCTTGCTCGTCATTCTGTTCGGCGGCGGTGTCGGCGGGCTCGCTCGCGGCCACGACACCGTCGGTTCCGTCGCCTTGCTTGTTGGTGGGATCGCGCTCGTTGGACTGTTCGCGGCATACGTCATGCGACCGGTTGGCAAGCCTGGGGCGATCAGGGCGTCACGCACTCATCGGGCCTGACTGCTGAGGACTCGTATGCGGCTCGATGTGTTCTGACGACGTATGAGGTACGTCGCCAGAACATACGAGGCGTGGTCGGGCGCGGCGTGAGCGAGGGCGACCTTCTGGTCCCGACCTGATGGGGCGTATTGGTGTCAACCGACCTTCATGGGGAAGAAACGGGTTCGCCCCTCGTACGTTTGCCTTCGCGTTTGGACTCCGACACGCCGAAGTTCTCAGCAGGCCTTGCGCCCCTAGTGCTGAAGTCGTAAGGTCACCACTACATCTAGTAGTTACACGGATGTAGTTTTCCACATCTAGTTCACAATCGACCGATCCCCATCCACAGATCAGCCGGAAGAATTCACAGGATTCGCTGGTTATCCACAGGACGAAGATCACATCGGTGGACAAAGCGGTTTCCAGAAACCGAGAGGAGCGAGGTCATGCACTGTCCGTACTGCCGTCACTGCGACACCAAGGTCCTCGACTCCCGTGTCGCCGACGACGGACAGTCGATCCGTCGGCGCCGCGTCTGCCAGGAGTGCGACAAGCGCTTCACCACGACAGAAGTGATGCAGTTGACCGTCCTCAAGCGCTCGGGTGCGACGGAACCCTTCTCGCGCGACAAGGCCGTGGCCGGCGTACGCAAGGCGTGCAAGGGCCGACCGGTCACCGAGGATCAGCTCGCCATGCTCGGCCAGACGGTCGAGAACACGTTGCGCGGCGAGGGGTACGCGGAGGTTCCGGCCCATGAGGTCGGCGTCGCGATCCTGGCTCCGTTGCGGCAGTTGGACGAGGTGGCCTACCTCCGATTCGCGTCGATCTACCGGTCCTTCGAGTCCGCGGCCGACTTCGAGGACGAGATCGCGTTGATGCGGACGGAGCGACAGCTCCAGGCAACACCCGCCCCCTAGGGGCACACAGACCGCCCAGGTCGGCCGTGGGGAAGCGTGCCGACCTGGGCAACCACCAGCAATGCAGTTCAGATACGAAGTTTGAGATCCAGGGGAGAAGACATGACGGAGACGGTGAGCAGCGCGACGAGCGCGGCCCAGGGTTCAGGCGCGGGGCTGACGATCGAGCGGATTTTCTCGACCGAGGGTGTGCACCCGTACGACGAGATCAACTGGGAGCGTCGCGACGTCGTCCAGAAGAACTGGAAGACCGGCGAGACGGTCTTCGAGCAGTTGGGCGTGGAGTTTCCCGACTTCTGGTCGATCAACGCTTCGACCATCGTCACCACCAAGTACTTCCGTGGCGCCGTCGGCGCGGACAACCGTGAAGCCAGCCTCAAGACGCTGATCAACCGCGTCGTGGACACCTACACCGAGGCGGGCATCAAGCACGGCTACTTCCGTACGGCCGTCGACGCCCAGACCTTCTCCGACGAGCTCACCTACCTGCTCGTGAACCAGTACTTCTCCTTCAACTCCCCGGTCTGGTTCAACGTGGGTACGTCCGCTCCGCAGCAGGTCTCCGCCTGCTTCATCCTGAGCGTCGACGACTCGATGGACTCGATCCTGAACTGGTACCGCGAAGAGGGCTTCATCTTCAAGGGTGGCTCGGGTGCTGGCCTGAACCTCTCCCGGATCCGCTCGAGCAAGGAGCTGCTGAAGTCCGGTGGCACCGCCAGCGGCCCGGTCTCCTTCATGCGTGGTGCTGACGCCTCGGCCGGCACGATCAAGTCCGGCGGCGCGACCCGTCGTGCAGCCAAGATGGTCGTCCTGGATGTCGACCACCCGGACATCCTCGAGTTCGTCGAGACCAAGATGCGCGAAGAGGACAAGATCCGCGCGCTGCGCGACGCCGGCTTCGACATGGACCTCGGTGGCAAGGACATCACCTCGGTCCAGTACCAGAACGCCAACAACTCGGTCCGTGTGAGCGACGAGTTCATGCGTGCGGTCGAGGAGGGCAAGGAGTTCGGCCTCAAGGCCCGCTCCACCGGTGAGGTCATCGAGACCGTTGACGCCCGCGACCTGTTCCGCAAGATCTCCGAGGCCGCGTGGGCCTGTGCCGACCCGGGTCTGCAGTACGACGACACGATCAACGACTGGCACACGAACCCGGAGACTGGCCGCATCACCGCGTCGAACCCGTGCTCGGAGTACATGTCGCTCGACAACTCGTCCTGCAACCTGGCCTCGCTCAACCTGCTCAAGTTCCTCAAGGACGACGAGACCTTCGACGCGGTGCGTTTCGCGCAGGCCGTCGAGTTGATCATCACCGCGATGGACATCTCGATCTGCTTCGCGGACTTCCCGACGGAGTCGATCGGCAAGACCACGGTCGACTACCGCCAGCTCGGCATCGGGTACGCCAACCTCGGCGCGCTGCTGATGGCGATGGGTCTCGGGTACGACTCCGAGGGCGGTCGATCGATGGCTGCGACCATCACCTCGCTGATGACCGGTCAGTCGTACAAGCGGTCGGCCGAGCTCGCCGCGATCGTCGGCCCGTACAACGGGTTCGCACGCAACGCGGAGGCCCACAAGCGGGTCATGCGCAAGCACCAGGCGGCCAATGACGCGGTGCGTACGCTCCACATCGCCGACGCCATCGTGCACAAGGCGGCCACCCAGGCCTGGGCGGACGTCCAGGAGCTCGGCGCGGCCAACGGCTTCCGCAACGCCCAGGCCTCGGTGCTCGCGCCGACCGGCACCATCGGCTTCATGATGGACTGCGACACCACAGGCATCGAGCCGGACTTCTCGCTGGTCAAGTTCAAGAAGCTGGTCGGCGGCGGTTCGATGCAGATCGTCAACCAGACGATCCCGCGGGCGCTGAAGAAGCTCGGGTACGACGAGGAGAAGGTCGAGGCGATCGTCGAGTACATCGGCGAGCACGGTCACGTCATCGACGCTCCGGGCTTGAAGACCGAGCACTACGAGATCTTCGACACCGCGATGGGCGCCCGCTCGCTCAAGCCGATGGGCCACGTCCGGATGATGGCTGTGTGCCAGCCGTTCCTGTCGGGTGCGATCAGCAAGACCGTCAACCTGCCGGAGTCGGCGACGGTTGAGGAGATCGAAGACGTCTACATGGAGTCGTGGAAGCTCGGCCTCAAGGCCACCGCGATCTACCGCGACAACTGCAAGGTCGGCCAGCCGCTCGCCGACGGTGGTGGCAAGGCCAAGAAGGACGCCAAGGATGCTGCCGACGCGGCTGCTGCGGCTGATGCGCCGAAGGTTGAGACGGTTACCGTCTACGCCCCGACGCGCAAGCGGATGCCGAAGTCGCGCGTCTCGCGTACGACGTCCTTCACGGTCGGCGGCGCCGAGGGCTACATGACCTCGGGTGCGCACGACGACGGCTCGCTCGGCGAGATCTTCCTCAAGCTCGGCAAGCAGGGTTCGACCTTGGCCGGTGTCATGGACGCCTTCTCGATCGCGGTCTCGATCGGCTTGCAGTACGGCGTCCCGTTGGAGAACTTCACCTCCAAGTTCACGAACCTGGCTTTCGAGCCGTCGGGCTTCACCGACGACGAGGAGATCCGGATGGCCAAGTCCCTCATGGACTACGTCTTCCGCCGCCTGGCTCTTGACTACCTGCCGTACGAGAAGCGCGCCGGTCTGGGCATCTTCTCGGCCGACGAGCGTCAGCGTTACCTGGAGACGGGGTCCTACGACGCGATCACGACGCACGGCACCTCGGCCGCCGAACTGATCGCCGCCCCGGCGGTCATCTCGGACGCGACTGCTCCGGAGCCGCTCGCCGGTGCCGAGCCGGTCGCTGAAGCCACGGCCGCTCCGGTCGAGACCACGGCGCGTACGACCGCGGAACTGCTCGAGATCATCTCGGGTACGGCCGTCGACAGCCCGCTCTGCTTCACCTGCGGGACCAAGATGCGCCCGGCCGGTAGCTGCTACGTCTGCGAGGGTTGCGGTAGCACCAGCGGCTGCAGCTGATCTCAGGCGCCAGGACAACAGAAGGGCCCCGTTCCGGTTGGGACGGGGCCCTTCTGCATGCGTATGGCGGCTCTGCTCGACGATGGAACTCGCGAAACGGTTCGCAAACCTCGCCCTGAGGGTTTACGGTTGCGCGAGCCGGGGGGGGTCCGGCAGTGAACCTGCGATCGGAGCAGCCTGATGGGCAACCTTGACTTCACCGACAATTCCACGTTCTCGTGGTACGTCGTTCTTCTCATCGGCACGGGCATCGCGATGTGCGTCCTGGCCGGTCTGGCCGCCAAGCCGAGCGCGAAGCTGTTGAACCTGGTGTTCGGCATCGGGTTCGTCGGCTATGGCGTCTACCTGGGCTGGATGTTCCACGGCGGCACGTACCTGATCTTCTTCAAGGCGTTCATCCTGCCGGTTGTACTGATCTTCAGCACGGTTCGTGGCGGATTGCGTACGCGTCGTGAAGCGAAGGGCGCGCAGTACGTTCCCGCGCCGAGCCCGACGCCGGTTGAGGGTGCACCCACCCCGCCGCCCGCGGAATCGGCCGAGGCCTGATTCAACTCATCTCCGTCTGTGGCGTACAGCGCTACGGGCGTCCGAGTCACGCCTGAACGTCCAGGCACATGAGTCCTCGGACTCGCGAACACAGAACACCCGATCAGACAGGACTTGCACGTGATTCTTTGGGGCTGGGGCCGGCGGTCAGTAGAAGCGCCACTCGATGGGCATTCGAAATTGCTCTTGGTGTACCGATATTTCTCGGTCTTCTTCATCTTCCGCGTCGCCTTCAAAGGCCAGTTCGTACGCGCCACGCTGACGGAGCAGGGCTGGGCTCAGCAAGAGGTGGACAAGGTCGAGGCGGCGAGGCTCCTGAACGGCAGGACGTTGCATCCGAGCCCGTGGGACCGTTTCTCCCTCATCGGGGTTGCCGTGGTGGTCGCCATCATCGTCGCCGTCAGTTCGTCGAGCCACGCCAAGCGCGACGCCTCAGGCAACGTCACCCAAGGTGGTGACTCGAAAGTCGGTGCCCTCCGCACGGGCGACTGCCTTCCCACGATGACTGGCGGCAACACCAAGGTGTCGGACCTGAATGTCGTGCCATGCAGCCAGGCTCACCAGGCTGAGGTCTTCTACGCGTACGACCTCTCTGGTTCGTTCCCCGGCTCTGACGCCGTTGGTGCGGAGGTTCAGAAGACCTGCGCGAACTATCTGCGCACCAACATGAAGTTGACCCCAGCGGACAAGGGCAAGGCCATTTCCCCGTGGACGCTCTATCCGGACACCCAGGAGACGTGGGACTCGAACAAGCACGCCGTCTGCATCCTGGCGCTCGACTCAGGCACGACCACGAGTCCCATCGCCGTCGCGAAGTAGCCACGCGGTGCAACGACAGAGGGCCCGTTCCTGTTGGAACGGGCCCTCTCGCATCTGCTTCAGCAGACGGCGCGTTGCTCGGCGCTGGGCAGGCCGAGCAACTTCCGAATCAGTTCGAGCAACACAGTGATCCTCCCGAGGGCGTCGGCGACGGACAGCGCCTCCACTAAGGGAACGCTCGGCATACCGTCGGTATGACCAAGGACCCGCGTGATCCCGGTCACATCACGAGCGAGAGCTCGGCCAGAGGCCGTCAGGGTCGGGGGAGTCGGACCATCCGAACTGGCCGTACCAGTCGGGATCCTTGGCCAGCAACGTCCCCCGATGGGCCGCGTGGAAGCGCCGCGAACCCCACCAGGAGGGCAGCAGGATCGGATCCGGTGAGAACCCAGAAGCGTTGACCAGGAACGCCGACTTCTCCCAGCAGGAGTCGCGATAGCCGCGGCTGGTCCATTCGGTGCAGATGGCCCGTTGATAGTCGAGCAGCCCCTGGATGTGACCGTTCCACATCAGCACCGCTGGGTGATGTGACCATCCCGTCGCTCGCCGAGCCTCCAGATGCCAGCGGTCCCGCGGGAGGGGAGCGGGAGGACCGCCGCCGCGACGCACCGAACTGACCAGGCGGTTGCCGGTGAGGACCTGCAGGATCTGGAGGGTCTCCACCCGTTGCTTGCCCAGACGAGCACGATCCAGCACGCGCGCACTCTCGGCGAACGACGGGTAGGGGAGGAAGGTCTGCATCTCGGCGCGCGGGTCAGTGTCGGCGCGTACGTCGCGGTGGCCGCGGGATGAAGGCCGGAGTCGAGGCGGCGTACGCGTCCCAGCCCGGTCGTCCTGCCATCCGCTGCTCGGTGAGGCGTACGCCCGAGACCGAGACAAGGAAGAACGTCATCGCGGCAGGGGCGATCACGGTGGCCAGTGCGGGACGCCAACCGCTTGAAGCCGCCCCGACCAGCCAGATCCCCCACCACACGCAGGCGTCCCCGAAGTAGTTCGGGTGTCGGGTCCAGGCCCAGAGGCCGGTGTCGAGGATCGGTCCCCTGTCGAGGTTGGCACGATGGGCCGCGAGTTGGGCGTCGCCGACCGATTCGAAGTGGACTCCGGCGAGCCAGGCGACGACGCCGATGCCAACCACCCACCACGATCCCATCGGGTGGCTGATGCCGTACGTCACCGGTGTCGCGATGATCGCGACGATCACCGCTTGGAGCACGAAGACCTTGAGGACCACCCGGCTCGCGGGGACCTCACCGATCGCGCCGCCGAGCATCTCGACATACCTCGGATCGTCGTGCCGAGAGCTGAGGGTCCGACGGCCGAGGTGCCAGCTCAGACGCCCGCCCCAGGCCACGACCATCGCCAGGAGGAGCCAACTCCGTGCCGACCACGAAGGGCTCGCCACGGTGACGGTGATCGCCGCGGCGACGAACGCCACGCCCCAGCCGGCGTCGACGATCGCGATCCGCCGGAGCAGGAAGGCGACGATCGCCGTACCGGTCATGGCGGCGGTGACGGCGGCGATCTCCGCCCACCAGACCGTGCTCACCATCGCCGTACCGACGGCAGCGAATGAGTGGCTCCGGGACGGACGGCGAGGATCTGGTCGACCCCCATCCGCCCGTCCCGGAAGGCCGCCGAGCCACCGACGAGATACAACCGCCAGACTCGGACGACCTCCTCGCCGACCAGGTCCGTGAGCAGGTCGGCGGAGGCTTCGACGTTGGCCAACCATCCGGCCACGGTGTGTACGTAGTGCTCGCGCAGCCCGTGCACGTCACGGACCTCCAGGCCCGCGCGCTCGAGGTACGCGACGGTTTCGCCGACAGGTCGCATGTGCATGTCAGGTGCGATGAACGACTCGATGAACGGGCCGCCGCCCGGATGTCGGCCGGTGCGCGACATCTGCTGGATCAGGGCCCGGCCGCCGGGACGCACCCGGTCGTGGATGACCCGTGCGTACGTGGCGTAGTTCTGCTCGCCGACGTGTTCGCCCATCTCGATCGAGGACACGGCGTCGTAGCTCCCCTCGGCGTCGCGGTAGTCGCACAGCGTCACCGTGACCCGATCGCCCAGCCCGCGGGCGTCGATGCGTTCCTGGATGAACCGCTGCTGCTCGGCGGCGATGGTGATCGCCGTGACGTGCGCACCGAAGCGTTCGGCTGCGTGCAAGGACAACGAGCCCCAGCCGCACCCGATGTCGAGCAGGGTCATCCCCGGTTCGAGTCCCAACTTCGTACAGACCAGGTCGAGTTTGGCTCGCTGGGCCTCGGCCAGCGTCGTTGTCGGCGTCGCGTGATATCCGCACGAGTACGCCATCGACGGGTCGAGGATCAGGGAGTAGAACTCGTTCGACAGGTCGTAGTGATGATGGATCGAGGCACGGTCGCGAACCTTGGAGTGCAGTCGACCCTTGATCGTCGCCTGGGATCTCGGCGCCGGCAGCGGCGGCCCGATCACTCCCAACGACGGCAGCAATCGAGCCACGCGCGACGCCATTGTGAGCCGCGCGGCCGTGGTCACAGTCGACGTGCGCGACGGGGTCAGGATCGCCGCCAGCGCCTCGTCGAGGTCACCGTGGATCTCCGCTTCGCCCGTGACGTACGCCTGCGCGGCGCCGAGCTCACCGGGATGCCAGAGCAGGCGACGCAGCGCGTCCGGCGACCGCAGTTCCACCAGCGGCGCGCCATCGGGTCCCACGTACGACCCGTCCCAGGCGATCAGACGGACGGGCAACTCCGGGACGACCGGCGACAGGGCGTCGGCGAGAGCGGTCGCGATGCCGATCATCGGGCTGCGTCCCGGGTGAAGAGCAGTTGCAGATCGTCGAGGTAGGCGGAGGCGAATCCTGCGCGCGAGTACGAGAGGTAGAAGTGCCACAGTCGGCCGAACGTCTCGTCGAAGCCCAGGCGGGTCCAATCGGCGCGGGCTGCCAGGAACCGCTGGTCCCATTGCCTCAGCGTCTCGGCGTAGTGCGATCCGAGCGAGGTGCTGCTGCGCAGGCGGAGCCGGGTGTCACGTTCGGTGACCTGCTTGAGTGCGGTCACCGAGGGCAGGAAACCGCCGGGGAAGATGTATTTCGTGATCCAGGTGTAGGTCTCCCGGGTGGCGCGCATGCGTGCATGCGGCATGGTGATCGCCTGGATCGCGACACGGCCGCCCGGGGCGAGCACACGGTCGATGGTCTGGAAGTACGACGACCAGTACCGCCATCCGACGGCCTCGATCATCTCCACCGAGATCACGGCGTCGTACGTCCCACGAACGTCTCGGTAGTCGCATAGTTCGACGCCGATCCGATCGGCCAGTCCGGCAGCCGCGACACGCCCGATCGCGAGGTCACGCTGCTCGGTGGACAGGGTGATCGTGCGAACGATCGCTCCGCGTCGGGCTGCACGGATCGCGAGGGCGCCCCAGCCGCTGCCGATCTCGAGCAGACGGGTGCCCTCACCCACCTCTGCAAGATCGAGCATTGCGTCGATCTTGCGGATCTGGGCGGTCTCGAGGTCGTCGCCGGTGATCGGACGGCCCGATTCGTCGGTCCGGAACAGCGCCGCCGAATACATCAGGGTCGGGTCCAGGAAGAGCGCGAACAGATCGTTCGACAGGTCGTAGTGGTGGGCGATCACCCGCTGCGTGTCGTCCTGAGCACCGCGCTCATCGCGCGGAGGCCGAGGTACGACGGCTCCGCGAAGCGCTCGCAGCGGGGCTGGGACCAGGGTCGCGATCCGTGCGCACAGCACCGTCAGGAACGACGCCAGGTCGGGCGCGTCCCACGCGCCGGAGAGGTAGGCCTCGCCGAACCCGATGTTCTTGTCCCGTCCGAGGCGGGCGAAGAACTCGTCCGGGCGCCGGATGATCATCTCCGGTCCGCCCCGGCCGTACGTACGCCCCTCGAGGTGGACCGACACGTCCAAGCCGGAGACGGCGCGTACGAACAGGGCCCTCGCGACCCGTGCGGAGATCGCGGTCGACAGTCCCGAGTCGATCGGGTCGAGGTCGATTCGGACACGTGCCGGGGCAAGGTTGGTGATGGTCATACGTCCTCCTGCTGATGGGCTGGGCGGGGTTGGATCGGAAGGCGATGGGCCCACAGGACGAGGCCGTGCAACCGGATCAGGGCGCTGTCGCGCAGCGCGGACAGTCCTGAGAGCCGGGGAGCAGTCGTACAGCGTTCACCGGAGAGGTCCGCTCGGAAGTTGGCGCCGTCCGGAGAACGCAACTCCACCCGGATGTCGAGCTTGCCTCTCGGCACCGGAGCGTGGACGCGATAGATGCCGGTGGAGGGGTGGAAGGGAGACACGTACATCTGCTTCTGGACGACGGCGTCGAGTGCCGGTCCTTCGATCAGGTACGCGTGTCGATCTCCATAGGTGTTGTGCACCTCAAGGATCGTGGCGAGCACCGAGCCGTCCCCACGCAGACACCACCAGACGCTGATCGGGTTGAAGCAGTAGCCCCACGCTCGGGGATGCGCAGCGAGCAGCACCTGCGCGTCACCCAACTCGATCCCGCGTCGGCCGAGGAACGATGCGACGTTCTCGCGAAGCGATCGATCAGGACGGCCGAGGTGGTCGCGGGCTTCGTGACGCCCGTGGGCGAGTCGCCCCCAGAGTGAAGAACTGGCCGGCCCGTCGATGTCGCTGACCCACATCGTTGAGCGGTGTCGGAACGTACGGCGCCAGGGTTGCTGGCGTTCGTGCCAGATCGTCGTCCGATAGGCGCCGATCGCGTGCTCAGCGGGCCGGGTCGGTTCCGGCCAGTGGTGGCCCAGCCGTTCGGCGGCGGCCAGACCCGATCGGGCGCCGTCTTCGTGGAATCCCCAGCCGTGATACGCGCCAGCGAAGGCGACCCGGTCGGTCCCGATCTCACTGAGCCGACCCTGAGCGGCCACCGATTCCGGCGTATAGAGCGGGTGTGCGTACTCCCGGCGAGCAATGACCTGACCCGGGTCCACGAGATCCTCACCGCCGATCGTGACGAGATAGTGCGTCCGGGTTGGCAGCTGTTGCAGTCGGGTCAGGTCGTACGTCACTGTCACCGGCGCCGCCTCGCCGCGTACCCGCCGGAAGTTCCAGGAGCTCCAGGCACCGGCGGCCCTCGGCATCAGCGAGGTATCGGTGTGCAGCAGGGCGACATTCGCGGAATACGTGATCGCCCCGAGGACTTCTTGCTGCGCGGTTGTCGGGTCCTTGAGCATGGCCAGGGCCTGGTCGGGATGAGTCGCGATGATCACCTGATCGAAGTCGCGCTCCACGCCGTGGTGATCGACCACGCTGGCGCGATCCTCGCGCTCGAGCACGGCGGTGACGGCGGTCGAGTACAGGACCTCGTCGAGACGCTCCGCGACGGCATTCACGTACGCGTGCGACCCGCCGGTGACGGTGCGCCAGGTCGGGCTTCCGGTGACGCTGAGCATCCCGTGATGGGAGAGGAACTGGAACAGGTAGCGCGCCGGGTATCGGCTTGCGAGGGTCGGGTCGCAGGACCAGACCGCGGCCACCAGAGGTTCCAGGAAGTGCTGGACGAAGTAGGTGCTGAAACCGTGCTCGAGGACGAAGTCGTGGAGCGTCCGGTCGGGCGCGGTCTCAGCCAGGACCGCACGTGCCTGCCGATGGAATCGGGGGATCTCGGTGAGCATCCGTAGGTAGTGCGCGTTGAACACGTTCGACCTGCGTGGGAACAGGCCCCGACGCCCCCGAGCACCTGCCCACTCCAGATCGGTGAGGTCGTCGCGGATCGACATCGACATCTCCGAGTCCTGAGTCGCGACGTCGAGCTCCTCGAACAGCCGGCACAGCACCGGATACGTCTGCCGGTTGTGCACGATGAATCCGGTGTCGATCTGCAGTACGCGGCCGGCCTCCGTCACGGCGTGGGTGTCCGCATGGCCGCCCAGCCGTTCATCAGCTTCAAAGACGGTGACCTGGACGCCGGCGCGCGTGGCCGCGTACGCCGCCACCAGTCCAGAAACCCCGGAGCCGATCACGGCCAGGCGCGGTGGCGGGGTGCTGACAGTCATCAGTTCTCCGTGGGGTCGACGTCCGCGGCTCGCGGACTACGCAACTCATTCGGAGCCGCGGACGGCGCGGATGGGTTCCGCCGTGAAGAATTCGGACCCATCCGTTCCACGCCGCGCTCCGAACACCTCACACAACCGATGCCAGTTCCGGAAGGACGATCAACGTGACTTCTCCTCGTCGAGGTGGCGGCGCCGCTGCGAACACGCCGATGCTTGCCCTCGTCCTTGTCGCGGTCCCGTGAGTGTGGGCGGAGACTAGAGACATGGATCACCAGAGCGCGCGGGCAGGCGACGCCACTCCTGCCTTGCTCGGCGCAGCCGATGTCGCGAGCGACCTCGCAGCCGATCTGAGGGCGGCCTCACGGGGCGACCAGCAAGCCTTCGCTCGCGTGTATGACGCGACCTCGACCAAGGTGTACGGCCTGGTCCTGCGCGTGCTCCGCAATCCGGCGATGGCCGAGGAGGTCAGCCAGGAGTGCTATCTGGAGATCTGGCGTCAGGCGGCCCGGTATGAGCCGGCTCGCGGGAGCGCGCTCGCCTGGATGCTGACCGTCGCGCATCGCCGGGCAGTGGACCGGGTCAGGGCGGTCGAGGCCTCGGATCGTCGAGACGTCCACTACGAGCGGTCGAATCGTTCGGTGGAGCATGATTCCACCGAGGAGGCCGCAGAAGCCCGGATGGAGGCTCGCCGGGTGCGGGCGGCACTGCAGGGGCTGACGGGGGCGCAGCGTGAGGCCATCGAACTGGCCTATTTCGGCGGATATACACATACAGAAGTGGCGGCGATGCTCGACCTTCCCTTGGGCACCGCCAAGACACGGATCAGGGATGGTCTGATTCGACTACGAGACACGATGGGGGTGGGGGCGCAATGAGCATCGACATTCACGCGCTATCGGGTGCGTACGCGGTCGACGCCCTCGACGGATCCGAGCGCGCCGAGTTCGAACGGCACTTGGCCGAATGCGTCAGTTGCCAGCATGAGGTGGACAGCCTCCGCGAAGCCGCCGCCGCACTGTCCGGAGCCGTGGAGACGGCGCCGTCGGACCGGCTGCGGGCAGCGGTCCTGGCCGGGATCGGCGAAGTCCGCCCGCTTCCGCCCCTGGTGTCGGTCTCCCGGGCGGGGCGTACGCGCCGCCGCTGGGCAGCCGGTTCGTTGGTGTTGGCAGCGTCGGTGGCATCGGCAGTGGCTGTCTCCCACCCGTGGCCGAGTTCGCATGTGAGCATGTCTGCGGCGGACCGGGTGATGTCGGCGGCGGACGTCCAAGTCGTGCGCAGTGCCGTCGTCGGCGGCGGATCGCTGACCTGGTACCGATCCGGTTCAGTGGGTCGCGCGGTCGTCACCTCCGGGGGCCTCAAGCCGCTACCGAACTCCCAGGTGTACGAGCTGTGGCTGCAGCGTCCCGATCGCTCGATGGCTCCAGCCGGGTACCTGCCTGCTGGCGCCACCACCGTGGTCCTGACCGGCCAAGCGCGTACCGCGCTGGGTGCCGGAATCACGGTCGAGCCGGCCGGAGGAAGCGCAAGGCCGACGACCACTCCGCTCGCCCTGGTGGCGTTCGCGCGGGCGTAGCGAGTCCTACCCGCCCAAACCCGACGCCGCCCCGGCGGACAAATCTGTTTCGCCGGCGGTGACGAACACGGGACATGACGTCCTTCACCACTCGCGCAGCCAGGTTGTTCTCAATCTCCATGCTGCTCCGCCTCGCCGCTGCCGCAGGGCTGGTGGTCGACGCCCGTGTCCACCTCAAGCTCGCCGGCGCCTACGACTCGATCAGGAGCAGCGCCGTCAGCCAGGGCGACCTCTTCCGGATCGAAGCCGGGCTCGCGATCGCAGCGGCGGTTCTGATCCTGCTGGTCCGCAAGAGCTTCACTGACTTCTTCGCTGCGGCGGTCGCCGGAGGCGGACTGGCGGCGCTGCTGGTCTATCGGTACGCCGACCTCGGTGCCATCGGTCCATTGCCGCCGATGTACGAACCCGCCTGGTACCCGGACAAGGTCGACACCTGCATTGCTCAGGCCATCGCCACAGCGGCATCGATCTGCGTGCTCCTGGTGGCGGCGTACCGAGGCCGCAAGGCGGGCCGGGCGGCATGAAAACCGTGAACCTGCAGTACCGGTCCAATCTGTTTGGTTCACCGCATCGAATGCATGACGTGATTCCCTCAACCACCGCCCTCCGGCCGCGAACCAAGGCAGGCATCCTCGCCGCCTCCGCCCTCACTCTCGCGTTGGCCACCGCCTGTGGCACCTCCGGGAGCTCGGGGGCCGGCAACGGTGCGACTCTCGACAACGCCACCACGGTCCGGACCTCGTTGCTCTCGTTCATGCCAGCAACGTTGACGGTCAAGGCGGGCAGCACGGTCACCTGGACCGATACCGATTCCATCGCGCACACCGTCACGACAGGGACGTTCGTTGTGGGATCAGATGGTCTGCGGACCTCCGAGAACCCGGACGGTGTGATCAACATGCCGCTCAGTCCGGGCAAGAACGTCACGTTCACCTTCACCAAGCCCGGCAAGTACGTCTACTACTGCTCGATCCACAAGGGCATGTCCGGCGAGATCGTCGTGACCCCATGAACCCAACATCGCGTCGTCGCAACCGTCGACCCGTTTCACCCAACCATCAGATGAACCAGAATGAGGAGCACAACATGAACAGGTCCACCTCCGGAAAGGCTCGGCTCGCCGTCGCGGCCGTTGCCACCCTGGCGACGCTGACACTGACCGCCTGCGGCAGCTCCACCAGCTCGCCGGCGCCCTCGGACTCCATGTCGGGCATGCCCAGCACTGCGTCTGGTGTGACAGGTGCAGCGGCCACCACCACCGCAGCCGCTGGCCTCCGCGCCACATTGACCGACCTGCTCACCCAGCACGTCTACCTCGCTGGAATCGCATTGAAGACGGCGCTCGACAAGGGCGGCAACCTCAAGGATCCGGCCGTGGTGGCGGCTGTCACCACCCTCGACGGGAACTCGGTCGCACTCTCGAAGGCGATCGGATCCGTCTACCCGGCGGCCGAGAAGCCGTTCCTGCAGTCGTGGCGTCAGCACATCGGGTTCTTCGTGGACTACACGCTGGGCAAGGCCACGAAGAACACGGCGATGGCTGAGAACGCCAAGTCGGACCTCAACAGCTACCGCACCTCGTTCGGCCAGCTGATCAACTCCGTCGTACCGGAACTGCCGGCCGACGCTGTTGCCCAGGAGCTCATCCCGCACGTCCAGACGCTGCTCGACACCATCGACGCGCTGGTCAGTGGCAAGGGCGACGCCTTCGCGCTGCTCTCCAAGGCCGCCGACCACATGCCGATGACCGCCAGCATCTTGGCCACCGGCATCGCTCAGGACAAGCACCTCGCGGGTGACCCCAACGACGCCGCCTCGGGTCTGCGCTCGGGTCTGACGTACCTGCTTGACGCCCACGTCGACCTCGCCGGCATCGCGCTGACGCAGGCCGTCAGCAAGGGTGGCAACCTCAAGGACCCGACCGTGGTCGCTGCGGTCAACGCTCTGGATGCGAACTCGGTGGCCCTCTCCAAGGCCGTCGGATCTGTCTACCCGGCAGCCGAGACCCCGTTCCTGCAGTCGTGGCGTCAGCACATCGGGTTCTTCGTCAACTACACGCTCGGCAAGGCCACCAAGAACACGGCCATGGCTGACAAGGCGAAGTCGGACCTCAACGGGTACCGCACCTCGTTCGGTCAGCTGATCAACTCCGTCGTTCCGCAGCTTCCTGCTGACGCTGTTGCCCAGGAGTTGGTGCCGCACGTGCAGACGCTGCTCGACACGATCGACGCGTTGGTCGCCGGCAACCCCCAGGTCTTCGCCGACCTGGACATGGCCGCCATGCACATGCCCGGGACCGCGAAGATCCTCGCTGGCGGTATCGCGGCGAACAAGAACCTCGGCTAGGCCCAGGCTCCGCTCCACATCTGATCCCTGCCCCGGTTGAAACCCCGGGGCAGGGATCGCATCGAACCGACTGAGGTGGATCCCATGAGTACGACGTCACTGCACCCAACGCCCACGATCATCGACTCGACTCTCCGGGTCGCCGTCGTCGCCGCCATCGGGGTCGCCGCCGTCGCCCACGTGCCCGTGATCGCCCCGCACCTCAAGGAAGCTCCCTACATGGGCGTGCTCTTCGTGGTGTTCACGGGCGTGTGTGTCGCGCTGGGGGTGGCAATCGCCGCCACCGGACAGACCTGGGCGTACCGCTTCGCCGCCGTCGTCTGCGGGAGCGCCGTCCTCGTGTACGGAGCAACGCGACTGATCGCATTCCCCCAACTCTCCGACGACGTCGGCAACTGGTTCGAACCGCTCGGCGTCGTATCCGTTCTCTCCGAAGCGGCCGTTGCCGTTCTCGCGTTGGCGGCTCTCCGTCGCCGGCGGACTGCCTGAGCGACCTCAGGTCCCGTCAGCGAGAAACGCATGGTGGTACGCGAGCGCCAGCGCCAGGTCGGAGGATCGTTCGTTGATGGAGCGGCCCATGATCTTCTCGATCTGGCCGAGTCGGTAGCGGACCGTGTTGGAGTGCACGATCAGGGCCTCGCCGGCCTTCTCCAGGTTCTCTGCCTCGAGCGCGGCCCGCGCTGTCTGCCGCAGGCGGGCCATCGCGTCTGTGTCCTCGGCCAGGCGCCCCAAGGTACGCGCGACGAACCGGGCGGCGTCCTCCGGTGACTGCCGCAGCATGGCCAGCGTTTCGACCTCACCGAACAGAAGTGGGTTGGGCAGCCGCTGGGATGCGAATGCCATCCGCTGGGCCCGCTGGGCCTCCAGATGGCTGAGCCGGAATCCGTCGATGCCCTCGACCGGGCTGCCGACGGCCACCACGATGCCGCGCTCGTCCAGCCAGGTTCGTAGCGATCCGAAACGGTCGGTCGTCGGGGCGGCCTTCGAGGCGATCCACATCCACAGATCGCGCCCGCCCGGCGAGACGATCAACGGGTTCCGTGCCCCAGCCAGTTGTGCCAACTCCAGCGCGCCGTCGCGCAGCTCGGTGACTCGCTGGATGTCGGTGGCGTGCAGGAGTACGGCCGTGTTGATGCCGGAGAGCGGGTGCCCACCGAGAGAGGCTGAGGCCTCGCGAGGATTCAGCGTCCCCTCACCTTCGATGAGTGCCCGTACGGCCACGAGCTTCTGGGCTGCCGCCCCCTGACGGACCTTGTCGCGCTCGGCCTCGAAGAGGGCGGTCGATGCCTCGACGACGGCGTCGATCCACGTGCTGGCCCGGTTCCAGAAGAAGATCAGGAACTGCGACTCCTCGGACTGCGGAGCAACCGTGGTCAGCACGTCGGTGATGTAGTCCCAGATGGCTCGGCGCGCGACTCGGTAGATCCGGAACAGCACCGCCAACGGATGACCTCGGCGAGCCAGTTCGGTGGCCACCTCCGCGGCCGTCGGGAGCATCGGGATCTCGCGCTCGGGATAGCGGATGCTTCCCAGGAACGCGGTCCACTGCGTACGCGCCGAGATCTCCACGGCCTTGGCGAGCACCGCGTCGTCAGCAATGGTCGGGATCTCGGCGCCGATGCGTTGCATGACACGGTCGGCCCAACCGTCCACGGCTTCCGCGGTCGACTGGGTGGAGACGAACTGCTCGACAATCGTGTCGAAAGGACCTGGTTCTGCCACAGGGACGAATCAAGCAGAACGACGTCGTACTGGCAATCAGGCAGCGACGGCGTCGCTGATGGCGGCGGTCCCAGCCTTCGTCTGCAGCTGGGCGACGATCGCCGCCGCCCCGGTCGGGGCGTGGGTGCCGCGGCGGCGCTGGACGGCATCCGCGATGCCGCCGCCGACAGTGGCGATGACAGGAATCCAGACCGGGGTCAACATCGCGAAGAACAGCCAGAACATGAACGTCATCGGACACTCCGTCTCAGGTGGGGGACCTCCATCGTCCGAAAATCTCCGCCCGGCTCGCTTGTCGTCCGGGCCCAAACATCCCGGAGACCATTGGAGATCGGTACAGACACCGGCAGAGTGGGCACATGGCCGACGTTCACATTCCGCATCCGCTTCCCGAGGGCACCGTCGAGGGCAACGGCGCGTACGCCGTCGGCAACAACGGTGACCATTTCGCCGTCACCCGGCGCTGTCGTCACCTGCGCGCCGATCTCGCCAACGGCAGCATCGACGACGACGGCTGCCTGGTCTGCCCGTGGCACAAGGCGAAGTACGACACCGCCACCGGCCGGATGGTCCGCGGGCCGCAGGAGCCGTTCAACAAGTACCCGGGTCTGAGTTGGGCCTTCACGCAGCTCACCAAGGTGTGGCCGTTGGGCCGGGCGAACGTGGTGGTCGACGAAGGGTGACCTTTCGGAGGATGAGGGCAGTTGCGCTCGCCGATAATCTGCGCCCATGACCCGCCTTGACGACGATCACGGGATCGCCGGACTCCTGACCGCGATCCAGGAGCTCTCCCTTGCCACGACCCTGGCCCAGGTGCAGCAGATCGTCCGCGCGGGCGTACGCAGCCTCGCTGACTGTGACGGGGCCACGTTCGTGCTCCGCGATGGCGACCTCTGCTACTACGCCGACGAGGACGCGATCTCGCCGCTGTGGAAGGGGATGCGGTTCCCGTTGGAAGCCTGCATCAGCGGATGGGCGATGCTCAACAAGGAGCAGGCCGTCATTCCGGACATCTACGTCGACCCCCGGATCCCGCACGACGCGTACCGGCCCACGTTCGTGCGCAGTCTGGTGATGATGCCGATCCGTACGCTCGCGCCGATCGGTGCGCTGGGTGCGTACTGGGCAGAAAACCACGAAGCGACCGAGGCCGAGATCAGCCTGTTGCGAGCGCTCGCTGAAGCAACGTCGCTGGCTCTGGAGAAGGTGTCGGTCCACGACGAGCTGCAGCGTGAGGTGCAGCTCGCCAAGGACGCCTTCCTGCTCTCACAGACCGACGAACTGACCGGCCTCCTCAATCGCCGGGGCTTCGCGGCGGAGGTCACGGCGCGATTCGAGGACGCCCCCAGCGGCGGCGCGGTCGCCTTCGTCGACGTCAACGGGCTCAAGACCGTCAACGACTCCTTGGGCCACCCGGAGGGGGATCTCCTCATCCAGCACGTGGCTTTCACCGTGCGGGGCGCCGTACGTCCCGGGGACGTGGTCGGACGCCTGGGCGGCGACGAGTTCGCCGTGTTCGCGGTCGGGACCGATGCCCACGCGTTGCGGGATCGGTTGACCGCTGCTCTCGGAGACAGCGCCAGTGTCGGTGTCGAACCGTTGTCGTCGGTCACCGGACTGGCAGATGCCCTGCTGGCCGCGGACGCCGACATGTATCTCGCCAAGCGGGCGCTTCGGGCCGTCCGAGGCGACCGCGCGGTCCGCTGAACCGGGGCGTGTCGGTCGCGCTCCGCGCCCACCCCTGACAGGCTGCACCCCGTGGCTGACTCGATTCCGCGCTCTCGTGACGACAACTACTCCGCCGAGGCCATCGACGCCCGGCATGAGTTCCTGAAGGAACGCACCGGCGAGAGCGTCGAGCACATCAGGGCGTACTCGCTCGACCCGGCAGTACTGCCCGGCAACGTCGAGAACTTCATCGGCGTCGCGCAGGTGCCGATGGGTCTGGCCGGTCCGTTGCGGGTCAACGGCGAGCACGCGCAGGGTGACTTCTATGTGCCGATGGCGACGACCGAGGGAACTCTTGTTGCTAGCTACAGCCGTGGGATGAAGCTGTGCCGCGCGGCTGGCGGCGTCACCACGACCGTGATCGATGACCGGATGCAGCGGGCGCCGGTGTTCAGCTTCGACAACGCGCGCGAGGCACGTGACTTCCGCGAGTGGCTGCTGGCGAACGTCGAGCAGATCGCAGCGGCGGCCGAGACGACGACCAGCAGCGGCAAGCTCCTGGACATCCAGACCTTCCCCGTGAGCAAGCTCCTCTACACCCGGTTCAACTACTCCACCGGTGACGCCGCCGGCCAGAACATGACCGGCAAGGCCACCTTCGCTGCGTGCGCCTGGATCAAGCAGAACTACCCGGGGCCTGAGGTGCGATTCCTGCTCGAGGGCCAGTTCGCCACCGACAAGAAGACGTCGGTCGTCAACATGCTGCACACCCGCGGCAAGCGGGTCGTCGCCGAGATCACCCTGCCGGCGGCGCTCGTCGAGGAGCAGATGCACGTCTCGACCGACAAGCTGTTCAACGCGCGCATGCGCGGCCAGCTCGGATCGATCATGAGCGTCACCAACAACAACGGCAACCACTCCGCCAACGGCCTCACCGCGATGTTCATCGCCACCGGCCAGGACGTCGCCAACATCGCCGAGGCGAGCGCGATGTACGGCTTCTCCGAACTCCTTCCCAACGGAGACTTCTACGCCTCGGTGACGCTGCCCGCCCTGATCATCGCGACGTACGGCGGTGGCACCGGCCTGGCCACGCAGCGGGAGTCGCTGGAGCTGTTGGGCTGCTACGGCAAGGGCAAGGTACGCAAGCTCGCCGAGATCATGGCGGCCACGGTGCTGGCGGGGGAGTTGTCCCTCGGGGCAGCTGTGGTGGCTGATGAGTGGGTGCAGGCCCACGACGACCTGGGCCGCAACCGGCCCTGATTCCTACGGGTCAGCTCAGCACGCCCGCAACGCGGGCCGGCTCGGCGTACTTGATCGCCAACGAAGCCACTGTCTCGTGCGCGTTGAGGCCGGAGGAGTTGGGGACGACCCACAGGATCGAGTCACCGATCATCACCGGCTGACGGCCCTCCGCGGCCTTCGGGCGTGCGAAGGCGACGCGGTACGCGGTGATGCCCGCGACGGCGACCACCAGCGGTCGGCGGCACGTGACGAGGTCGGCCAGCGCCGCGGCGCCCTCGATCAACTCGGCCTTCGACAACTCGTCCGCCCGTGCCGTCGCGCGCTGCACCAGATTGCAGATCCCGACACCGCGACCGGTGATGTGGTCACGTTGAGCCGGAGTAGTACCGGCTGCCGGGTCGATGCGCTCGGTGATGATGCCGGCCTCGTACAGCGCCGGGTAGAACCGGTTGACTGGGTGTGCGAAGTGGGTCTGGACCGCCGCCGTCCACAGTCCTGGGTTGATCCCGACGAAGAGCAGTTTGAGCTCGCCGTCCGGCAACAGATCAGGCACGGTCACGCCGCGGAACGCGTCCAACTCAGCGCGAGTGAACCGAGGCATAGGAATAGTCTCGATCACCCCCGCGCTCAGCACTAATGTGCGCGTCATGGAACTCCCGCTGACTCAGTCGCCGTCGGCAGAGTTCGCGGCCGAGTTCGTCCAGCAGCGCGTACGCCCGAGCCTGCGGGCGCGGGTCGGCCGCTGGCAGTCCAAACGCTGGGCGATCCTCCAGTGCGCGGCCGCAGCCGGGGTGGCGTTCTTCATCGCCCACGACCTGTTGGGCCACGCCGCCGCGTTCTTCGCGCCGGTTGCAGCCGTGGTCAGTCTCGGCACGTCGTACGGTCAGCGGCTGCGCCGCGTGCTCGAGGTCGCGGTGGGTGTCAGCGTCGGTGTCGCGTTGGCAGACCTGCTGGTGGCCGGGATCGGGCGTGGGGCCTGGCAGATCGGGGTCATCGTCGCGCTGGGCATGTCGGTGGCTGTCCTGATGGACACGGGCTCCCTCATCGTGAATCAGGTGGCGGTGCAGTCGATCTTCGTTGCCGCGGTGGTCCCGGTGCACGGCGCGGTCTGGTCGCGGTGGATCGATGCGCTCGTCGGTGGAGCGGTCGCCCTGGTCGCCGCGATGCTCGTACCCGCGGAGGCGTTCCGTCAGCCGGCGGTCAAGGCCGGTGCCGTGCTCGACCGGATCGCCGCGCTGGTGCGAGCAGCGGCGGGCATCGTGGTCGGCGAGCCCGGCGACCACGGGTTCGAACTTCTTGCCCAGGCCCGGGCGACCGACGCCCTCGTGGTCAGCCTGCGCGCCGCAGCCGCGGACGGGCTCGCGGTGGTCGGGATGTCGCCGTTCCGCATCCGGCAGCGGGAGCACGTACGCCACGTAGCCGCCATCGTCGATCCGCTCGACCGGGCGCTTCGGTCCACCCGTGTGCTGGTCCGGATGACCGCGGTCGCCGCGCACCGCGGCCGGGTGATCCCGGAGGCGTACGCCGAAGTGCTGGCCGAGATTGCTGCAGCCGCGGAGACCATCGGTGGCGGACTCGCCTACGACACGGTGGAGCAGGCGATCCCACAGTTGATGCGGATCGCCGATGCGACCCGGCACCTGCCGCGGGGGACCTCGGTGAGTGCCGATGCCGTCCTGGTGCAGATGCGCACCATCGTGGTCGATCTGCTCGAGATCTGTGGGTTCAGCCAGATCGAGGCCACTGACGCCCTGCCGCCGGTCGCCCCGCGTACGCCCTGAACGCCCCGACCCGCGAGGGGCGAAACAATTCAGGACACGTGGGGACCCGAGGGATATATGCCCTCGAGGCGTCACATGTCCTGAATTGCTTGACCGACCTCGCTCCGGCTCGGTCAGATCTTCTTGGGCATGACCCGCTTGGCGCCGAGGGCGATGATGTCCTGATACTTCGAGCCGGTGAACTTGCCGAAGTTGTGGATCGCGTGGGCGTCGAGGCCTACCAGGACTCGAGCCTGGTTCTTCAGGATGCCCTTGACGATCGTCTCGGCGGCACTCTCCGGAGTGGTCCGGGCGAGTACCTCGTCGAAGAGTTTGGCCGTCGCAGCAGCGTCCTCCTTGGCCGAGGTACGCGCGTTGCGGGCGATCGCGGTCTTGATGCCGCCGGGGTGGACAGCTGTGACACCGACCTTGTTGCCGGCGATGAGCATCTCCTCGCGCAGGGCCTCGGTCAGGCCACGGACTGCGTACTTGGAGGCGTTGTAGGCCGACTGGCCCGGCATCGAGACCAGCCCGAAGAGCGAGGAGATGTTGACGACGTGGCCGTCGCCGGACTCGATGATCGCCGGCAGGAAGAACTTGGTGCCGTGGATGACACCGAAGAGGTTGATGCCGAGGATCCAGTCGATGTCGGTCAACTCGAGATCGACGAAGTCGCCTGCAAGGGCGACGCCGGCGTTGTTGATGACGACGTTCACGCGACCGAAGTCCTTGATGACGGCCTTTGCGTACGCCTCGAATGCGGCTCGGTCAGCCACGTCGAGCTTGTCGGTACGCACCTTCGCCGCGCCGGCCGCGACCGCGAGGTCACGGGTCTCGGCGAGGCCGATCTCGTTGACGTCGGAGAGCGCCAGCAGGGAGCCGCGCTTGGCGCAGTTGATCGCGAGAGCCCGACCGATGCCTGAACCGGCACCGGTGATGACGACAACCTTGTCCTTCAAAGTCTTCATGCCGATGGACGCTACACAATGTCGCGGATACTTGTCGCGGTGTGTGACCGAGCCCATTCATAGGCCTGACACAGCAAAGAGGCGCATGCTGCACTCATGACCGAGGACACACCCACCCCCCAGACGCCCCCGCCGGCTCCCACGGAGGCTCCGCCGGCTCCGGCGGCCACGAAGACCAGGATCGGCGACGTCATCTTCGGCTGGAAGAGCGCAGTCGTCATCTTCATCGGCGGACTCATCCTCGGCGGCCTCGGCGGCGTCGGCATCGGCAGCGTGGGTCACCATCACCACCACCCGCGTGACGACCGGATGATGCACTTCCGCGGCGGCCCCGGCGGCCCCGGCGGCCCCGGCGGCTACGGGTACGGCGGCTTCCAGGGGGGCACATACGGCAGCCCCGGTGGCCAGATGATCATTCCGCCAGGACAACCCGCCCCGGATACCTCGAAGGCGCCGACTCCCTCCGCGTCGCCGAAGGTCAGCGGCTGACCGGAGTCATCGACACGACGAGAGAGGGGCGAGGCCGACTGGCCCCGCCCTCTTTCGTTTTCGTACGTCAGCTGCCGGTGCAGGCGCTGACGGCGGCGAGCCCGTCCTTGGTGAGGGTCGCGACGGCCTGCTTCACCGAGGCCGGGTCCTTCGGCGGGTTCGCCTGCAGATTGGCAATGTCATCGGAGAGCGTCTTGAGGGCCGTACCCGGCTTACTGGTGGCGTTCTTGGCAGCAGCGTCGGCCACAGCCTTCTGGATCGGGGCGAGCCGCTGAGCGGCCTGTGTCGCGGTGATCTTCTTGGTGGCGAAGTCAGTGCCGACCGACTGCAGCTGAGCCAGCGGCTTCAGTGCGGGAGCGCACTGCTTGGCGGCGGACAGGCGCTGCGCGATGGTGGTCTTCGACGGGGTGCCCGAGGCTGCGGAGTTCGGGGCCGAGGACTTCGAGGAGCCGCAGGCGGACAGGGTGACAGCGGCGACGACGGCGACAGTGGCCGTGAGGGTCTTGGTCGTGTTCATGGGACTGACGCTAGGAGGCCATCCTGAGACCTGCCTTGCCGTTTCTGAGTGGCTTCGCGTCCGACGGTCGGGGTTTTGACCCTCGTACATACATGCACGTACGCTTCAGCGGTTGATTCCTGCCGCTTCTGCACTGTGACATTTTCTGAAACAGCGCCAGGGGCAGACCGGTAATTCCTCCTCGTGAGGCCGAACCCGGCTGTGTTCGTCAGAAATCATCGCTACATCCCTGGCCGGGACCGCCGTCCAGGAACAACGAACGAAGAAGGCTCCTGTGGGCACTTACGCTCCGAAGCCGGGCGACATCGAGCGCGCCTGGCACGTGATCGACGCGACCGACGTACGTCTGGGTCGCCTGGCGGTCCAGTCCGCCAACCTCCTCCGCGGCAAGCACAAGCCGATCTTCGCGCCGAACGCCGACACCGGCGACTTCGTCGTGATCATCAACGCCGAGAAGATCTCGCTCTCCGCGAACAAGCTCAAGACCAAGCTCACCTACCGCCACTCGGGTTACCCGGGCGGTCTGACGGCGACCCCGATCGGCGAGACCCTCAACAAGGACGCTCGCAAGGTCATCGAGGGTGCTGTGTGGGGCATGCTCCCGAAGAACAAGCTGGGACGCCAGATGCTCACGAAGCTCAAGGTGTACTCCGGCCCGACGCACCCCCACGCGGCCCAGCAGGTCGTTCCGTTCGAGATCACCCAGGTCTCCCAGTAAGGCGATTGAGAACCAACATGACTGAGAACACTGAGAACACCGAGTTCGAGGCCGAGTACGAGACCGACGCCGAAGGCGTCGCGTACACCTCTGAGACTGTCGCCGCCGCTGTTGACCCGGCTCGCCCGGTCACCGTTGCTCCGGGCGCCGGCACTGGCCGTCGCAAGGAGGCCGTCGCTCGCGTCCGCATCATGCCGGGCACCGGCAACTGGACCATCAACGGTCGCTCCTTCGAGAGCTACTTCCCCAACAAGCTGCACCAGCAGGTCGCCAGCGAGCCGTTCGCGGCTCTGGGCCTCGAGGGCCGCTTCGACGTCATCGCCCGCATCCACGGCGGCGGCATCACCGGTCAGGCCGGCGCGCTGCGTCTGGGCGTCGCTCGCTCGCTCAACCTGATCGACACCGAGCTCTACCGCGCCACGCTCAAGAAGGCGGGCCTGCTGACCCGCGACTCGCGTGTGGTCGAGCGCAAGAAGGCCGGTCTCAAGAAGGCCCGCAAGGCTTCGCAGTTCTCGAAGCGCTGATCGCGTACCTTTTTGCGCATGCGCCTTTTCGGCACGGATGGGGTCCGGGGCCTGGCGAACGGTGAGATTCTCACCGCGTCGCTGGCCCTGGACCTCGCTGTTTCTGCAGCCCGCACGCTGCTGTCCCACGAGGACTATCACGGTCGCCGGCCCGTCGCCGTGGTCGGCCGCGACACCCGGGTGAGCGGACAGTTCCTCGAAGCCGCCGTCATGGCCGGGTTGGCATCGGCCGGCGTGGACGTCGTCCAGCTCGGGGTCATTCCGACGCCGGGGATCGCGTACCTCACCGACGCTCTGGGCGCCGACCTCGGGGTCGTCATCACCGCATCCCACAACCCGATGCCCGACAACGGCATCAAGTTCCTGCAGCGTGGCGGCATCAAGCTCGACGACTCCCTCGAGGACGAGATCGAGTCCCGCCTCGGCGAGGTCTGGGAACGCCCGACCGGCGCCGCTGTCGGCCGGATCCGGTCGCACGCCACAGCAGTCGAGGACTACGCCGAGCACCTCGCGTCGACGGTCGAGGGATCTCTGTCCGGACTGACCGTCGTCCTCGACTGCGCCCAGGGCGCAGCGTCTGTGTCCGCGCCGCTGGCACTGACCAAGCTCGGTGCGCGCGTCATCCCGATCAACAACACGCCGTCCGGCACCGACATCAACGAGCACTGCGGCGCGACCCACCCGGAACTGCTGCAGCGCAAGGTCGTCGAGCACGGCGCCGACTGCGGGTTCGCCTTCGATGGCGACGCGGACCGCTGCATCGGTGTCGACGGCGAGGGCAACATCATCGACGGCGACGCGATCATCGCGCTGCTCGCCGTCGGGCTGAGTGAAGAAGGTCGACTGCCCTCCGACACCGTCGTCGTGACGGTGATGTCGAACCTGGGTTTCCAGCACGCCATGGAGGCACACCACATCAAGGTGCGGCGTACGGCCGTCGGCGACCGCTATGTCGCGGAGGAGATGCGCGCGGGGGGCTTCGGCCTCGGTGGTGAGCAGTCCGGCCACCTGATCATGAGCGAGTACGCGACCACGGGAGACGGCACCCTCACGGCGGTGCAGGTCCTGGCGCGGATGAAGAAGACCGGCGACTCACTGCTGGACCTCGCGGCCGTGATGGATCGACTGCCACAGGTACTCATCAACGTCCGCGACGTACCGCGGTCACGGGCGACGGACGCCGATGTTTCGGCCGCTGTGGCTGTGGAAGAAGCAGCTCTGGGATCTGCAGGTCGGGTGCTGCTGCGCCCTTCCGGCACCGAGGAGATGATCCGGGTGATGGTCGAGGCGTCGACCCAGCGCCGTGCGACCGAGGTCGCCGAACGCCTCGCTGCCGTCGTCTCCGCCGAAAGGTGAAGAAATCCCGGTCGAGAGGTGAAGTTGTCTCGTCGGCTGGGTGATTCACTCACCTCTCGACCGGGATTTCTTCACCTTTCGGCCGTCAGACCTTGCGCAGGCGGACGTACCGCACGGAGTGGTCGTGGTCCTTGCGCAGCACCAGGGTGGCTCGCGAGCGCGTCGGCAGGACGTTCTCCTGGAGGTTCGGCCCGTTGATCCGACCCCAGATCCGCAACGCCTCCTCGACGGCTTCGTCCTCAGTGAGAGCGGCGTACTTCTGGAAGTACGAGTCGGGGTTGCGGAAGGAGGTCTCGCGCAACCGCAGGAACCGCTGGACGTACCAGTCCTGGATGTGGTTGGTCGCCGCATCGACGTAGATGGAGAAGTCGAAGAAGTCCGAGACCGCGAGGCCGGCGCGGCCGTCGTCGCGTACGCGCGCGGGCTGCAGCACGTTGAGGCCTTCGACGATCACGATGTCGGGGCGCTGGATCACGGTCCGCTCGTCCGTCACGTCGTAGACCAGGTGTGAGTACTTCGGCGCCCAGACCTCCTCGCGCCCGGACTTGATGTCGACGACGAACTTCATCAGCGCCCGCCGGTCGTACGACTCGGGGAAGCCCTTGCGCTCCATCAGGCCGCGGCGCGCGAGCTCGGAGTTGGGGTAGAGGAAGCCGTCCGTGGTCACGAGGGCGACGTTCGGGTGCTGCGGCCAATGGGCGAGCGTCTGGGCCAGGACGCGAGCCGCGGTGGACTTGCCGACCGCCACGGATCCGGCGAGCCCGATCACGAACGGCGTACGCGCCGGGATCCGGTCGTGGAGGAACTCCTCCTGCTTGCGGTGCAACCGGCCGGCAGCCTCGGCGTACAGCGAGATCAGTTTCGACAGCGGCAGGTAGATCTGCTCGACCTCGTGGAGGTCCAGGTAGTCACCGAGGCCTTGGAGGGAGGCGATCTCCTCCGAGCTCAGCGGGCTGACGGATCCTGGTGCCAGCTGGGCCCAGGCGTCGCGGTCGATCTCGATGTAGGGGGAGGATTCCTCACCTGCCGACAGGCGTGCCTGACCCGACTCGACCGACATGCAGAGGATTCTCTCAGCATGGAGCCCCTGCGCGCATCGCGGGGCGTCCGATGGAGCCAGGATCCGTCGGATCAGTGCTGGGCGGTCTGCCCCGTGGGCGTCGGGAGGGGCCGCAGCGGATCGATGGTGCTGCGGGTGATGAAGAAGTTCTCCAGCGCCGTTTTCATGCCTGACAGCTCTCGCTGCATCGAGATGCCGTCGATGTTGATCCGCGCCTGGCGCCAGGAATTCGGGGTGAGTTGCGACCACGAGGCCTTCGTCGCATCGATCGGGAAGAAGTAGTCGTACCCCTCGACGTCGTGGAGGAGGTGGAACTTGGGATTGGCCGAGGAGTACGTCGCCATCCCGCTGATGTCCGCGCCGAACGGATAGACGAACTCGTCCGTCCGGCCGACCAAGGGGCGTACTTCCGCGTCCCAGAGTTTGGTGTCCAACTGGATCTGCGCCATCGAGCTGGTGGTGAAGCTGATGTGGCCCCAACTGTGGCTGGCGAAATGCCATCCCTCGGCCTTGAGTGCCGTTGCGACCGCCTTCGCCTGCGCAGCCTGCTCACGCGTGTGCGGTGTGTCCCCGTACTCCCGAATCGAGCTGCGATAGCCCAGGACGCCGTTGTAGCCGGTCTCCGCGATGCTGCCCTTGTCCCCGCGGTAGGAGAAGTCGGGGTGCTGTCGCACGAACTCATCGATCACGGTCGGCACGTCGTACGCGCCCAGGTGTGTGACCCCCTGGGCGTCGACGTAGGTGTTGGTCACCTGGCCCCCGCTCACGGTGAGGTTCGACGCGAAGCCGGCTCCGTCCATGTAGGTGTAGTAGTTCACGTCGTCGATCGACAGGACCAGTGGCTTCCGGCCTGGAGGGAGCATCAGCGTGGCTGGCCGCATGGTGCCGGCGGCGTCCTTGGCGACCAGTCGCTGCGGGTGCACCAGCACGTACCCGTGCCGGTAGATCTGCTGCAGCTGGGCCCGGAACTCGCTCAGCGTCACCATGTACTGCGCGTAGCCCACACGCTGGGGCTGGTTCTTCGCAAATGCGCGGGCCGGGTCGACGATCAGCGAGTGGTAGAAGAGGTGCGAGACCTCCAGTGGAGTCGGCCATGGCCGAGCGCGCTTCTGCGCGAGAGAAATTGCCTTGAGGGCGTTGTGCGCCGCGACCGAAGGGTCGCCTTTGAGAAGACGAGCCGCCGCCGGGTAGTCGTACTCTGCGGCGAGCCGCAAGGCGGCGGCGACCTGCGACTCGTCCGATGGGGTGGATGGTGTCGTCGTCGGATGCGATGTGTGCTGAGTGCTCCCGCACCCAGTCAGCAGGCCGCTGAGGAGCGTCGCGGTGGCAGCGATGGTCAGGGCGGTACGGCGTCCTCGCACGACGGCTCCAAATGCAGCAATTGACCGGGGACGGCGATCTGCCGCCGACACTCGGCAGCGTAGAGGCGTACGTCAGGTTTGACGACCAGGAGCGCCGCAACGGTGCCAGTAGCATTGCCCGCATGTGCGGAATCATTGGCTACGTCGGAAACCGTTCCGCCGAAGGTGTCGTGGTCGAGGGTCTGCGCCGGATGGAGTACCGCGGGTACGACTCCGCCGGGATCGCGTTGGTTGCTGGCGACGTGTTGCGGGTGCAGAAGAAGGCCGGCAAGCTCGCGAACCTCGAGAAGCTGCTCTCCGAGCAGCCGCTTCCGGCCTCGACGATCGCCATGGGTCACACCCGCTGGGCCACCCATGGCGGACCGACGGACCGCAACGCGCACCCGCACGTGGGGCGCAACGGTCGCGTTGCGGTGGTGCACAACGGCATCATCGAGAACTTCGCCGAGCTCCGCGCTCAGCTCGAGGACCGCGGGCACAACTTCTCCTCCGACACCGACACCGAGATCGCCGCACATCTCGTCGAGCTCGAGGTCGAGGCCGGACGGTCGGTCGAGGACGCCCTGCGTACGGTCGCCAAGCGCCTGGTCGGGTCCTTCACCCTGCTCGCCATGGACGCGCTCCAGCCGGACACCATCGCCGCCACCCGCCGCAACAGTCCGCTCGTCGTCGGCCTGGGTGAGGGCGAGAACTTCCTCGGCTCCGACGTGGCCGCATTCATCGAGTTCACCCGCAATGCGCTCGAACTCGAGCAGGACCAGGTCGTCGCGATCCGCGCCGGCTCCGTCACGGTGACCGACCTGGACGGGAACCCCGCCGAGGGGAAACCGTTCCTGGTCACCTGGGACCTGTCGGCCGCCCAGAAGGACGGTTACGACTGGTTCATGCGCAAGGAGATCTTCGAGCAGCCGAAGGCCGTGGCCGACGCGCTGCTCGGCCGTCGCGGCCTCAACGGGCAACTCGCGCTGGACGAGATGCGTCTGTCCGACGAGGACGTACGCGACATCGACAAGATCATCATCATCGCGTGTGGCACCTCGTTCTACGCCGGCATGGTGGCCAAGTACGCCATCGAGCACTGGTGCCGGATCCCGGTCGAGGTCGAGCTGTCCTCGGAGTTCCGTTATCGCGATCCGATCCTCGACAACGGGACGCTCGTCGTGGCGATCTCCCAGTCCGGGGAGACCGCTGACACCCTGCAGGCGATCCGGCACGCGCGGGTGCAGAAGTCCAAGGTGCTGGCGATCTGCAACACCAACGGCTCGACCATCCCGCGCGAGTCCGACGCAGTCATCTACACGCATGCAGGCCCGGAGATCGGTGTGGCCTCCACGAAGGGCTTCCTGACCCAGTTGGTGGCCTGTTACCTGCTGGGGCTGTATCTGGCGCAGGTGCGCGGGGTGAAGTTCGACGACGAGATCGCACGGATCCTCGACCAACTCGACGGCATCCCCGCTGCGATCGAATCGGTCCTCGCGGATGCTGAGTCCGTCTATGCCTTGGCGCGGGACTATGTGTCCACGAAGTCAGTGCTGTTCCTCGGTCGTCACGCCGGCTACCCGGTCGCGCTGGAGGGGGCGCTCAAGCTCAAGGAACTCGCGTACATCCACGCCGAAGGTTTCGCCGCGGGGGAGTTGAAGCACGGCCCGATCGCCCTGGTCGAGGAGGGTCTGCCGATCTTCTGTGTGATTCCGCCACGCGGTCGCGATCAGCTCCACGAGAAGATGATCTCCGGCATCCAGGAGGTACGCGCCCGTGGCGCCCGGACGATCTGCCTGGCCGAAGAGGACGACGAGCTGATCAAGCCGTACGCGGACACCTTGATCACCTTGCCGAAGGTCCCGGTGCTCCTGCAGCCCCTGGTCGCGACGGTGCCGTTGCAGCTGTTCGCGTGCGAGTTGGCCACCGCCATGGGCCACGACGTGGACATGCCGCGCAACCTCGCGAAGTCGGTCACCGTCGAGTGATCTCGGCGAGCTCGATCGGCGGTTGGTCGTGATCCGGGGGATCGGCGTCGATCTCGTCGATGTCGCGCGGTTCGAGGCGGCACTGTCGCGTACGCCTGCACTGCTCGAACGGGCCTTCACCCCGGCGGAACGGGATCTTCCGCTCGCCTCATTGGCGGCACGGTTCGCGGCGAAGGAGGCTCTCGCGAAGGCGTTGGGCGTACCGGCCGGTCTGTCGTGGCACGAGGCGGAGGTCACCTCCGGCGGTGCGCCGATCTTTGTATTGACCGGTGCTGTTGCTGCGGCGGTCGGTGCCGGGCGCGTGCATCTGAGTCTGAGCCACGACGCCGGGCTCGCCGCCGCCCATGTGCTCGTGGAGGACCCGGACTGACGGGTGGTGTCTCCATCTTCCGAACGTGGTGTCTCCATCTTCCGAACGTTCGGACGAGTGGTGCCCCCATCTTCCGAACGTTCGGACGGACGGCGTCGGTACCTTCCGAACGTTCGGAAGATTCGGGAGGGGGTCCTGGCGCAGGAAGCCGGCGGGGCCGGTTCAGGCGGCGGACTCGGTCGCGGTTGCCCGCGAGGCCGTCCGGCGGATCACCGACACGAACGTGGGCCACAGCGGCCGCGGGATGTCGTGGCCCATGCCCTTGATGAGCAGGAGTTCCGAACCGGGGATCGCCCGAGACGTGGCGCGTCCACCCGAGACGTTGACCATCACGTCGGACAGGCCGTGGATCACTGAGACCGGCATCGTGAGTGATCCCAGCGCGGTCGTGCGGTCGGGCTGGGTGATGATCGCCAGCATCTGACGACCGACGCCGGCCGGGTTGACACCGCGTTCCCAGGTGACCTCGGCGCGATTGCGGTTGTAGTCCGGGGCCATCGGATAGTCGGTCGACGCGATCCGGCTCAGGACGCTCTCCGAGGCCTTGAGGTACTCCTCGCGCCCCCGGGCCGGCTGGAGCAGCGTCGGGAAGATTTTCGGGTGCTGCCAGCCGACGAGCCGGTTGCCGGTGGTCGACATGATCGAGGTCAGGCTGCGTACGCGGTCACCGAACTCGATCGCGATTGTCTGGGCAATCATGCCGCCCATCGAGACGCCGGTGACGTGAGCGGCCTCAATCCCGAGCGCGTCGAGAAGACCGACCGCGTCGGCGGCCATGTCCTTGAGCGAGTACGGCGCCCTGACGGGTAGGCCGAGGAAGGCCTGGACCAGCATGCCCAGGCTCACCCGGCCGGACAGCCGGGTCGACCGCCCGATGTCACGGTTGTCGAACCTGATCACGAAGAAGCCGCGCTCCGCGAGCATCGTGCAGAACTCCGGGTCCCACCAGGTCATCGGGCCGCCGAGTCCCATGATCAGCAGCAGCGGCTCGTCGGCAGGATCCCCGAAGGTCTGGTAGCAGAGCGACAGGTCGCCGACCTCGGCGAACTGCTCCTCGGAGACCGCGACGCCCACGGTCAGCGGCCGAAGTCGATCGCGGAGTACGCCTGCAGCTTGGCCAACTGGTGCTCGCTGGTGACCTTGCGGATCGTTCCGCTGCGGCCACGCATGACGAGCGAGTCGGTGATGCAGATGCCGTGCTCGTAGTGCACACCCTTCATCAGGTCACCGTCGGTGATGCCGGTGGCGACGAAGAAGCAGTCGTCGCCCTTGACCAGGTCGTTGGTGTGCAGCACGAAGTCGCTGTCCAGGTTGTGGCCGGCGTCGAGTGCGCGCTGGCGCTCCTCGTCGTTCTGGGGCCACAGTCGGCCCTGGATGGTGCCGCCCATGGCCTTCATCGCGACGGCGGCGATGATGCCTTCCGGCGTACCGCCGATGCCGAGCAGCAGATCGACACCACTGCCCGAGCGCGCGGCGTGCAGCGCCCCGGCGACGTCGCCGTCGGAGATGAACCGGATCCGCGCGCCGGCAGCGCGTACGTCCTCAGCGATCTGGGCGTGACGCGGTCGGTCGAGCAGGGTCACGGTCACTTCGCTGGGGCGCATGCCCTTCGCCTTGGCGACGGCGTTGATGTTGTCGGCGACCGGCATCCGGATGTCGACGACGTCGGCGGCCTCGGGGCCGGTCACGAGCTTCTCCATGTAGAAGACGGCGCTCGGGTCGTACATCGAGCCGCGCGGCGCGACCGCGAGGACGGCGATGGCGTTGTTCATGCCCTTGGCGCACAACGTGGTGCCGTCGATCGGGTCGACCGCGACGTCGACCTCGGGGCCGGTGCCGTCACCGACGTGCTCGCCGTTGAAGAGCATCGGGGCTTCGTCCTTCTCGCCCTCACCGATCACCACGACGCCGTTCATCGAGACGGTGGAGACCATCACCCGCATCGCGTTGACGGCACGGCCGTCGGCACCGTTCTTGTCACCACGACCCACCCACGGGGCTGCCGCCATCGCGGCGGCCTCGGTGACGCGTACCAGCTCGAGGGCGAGGTTGCGGTCCGGCGCGGTCGGGGCGACGGTGAGCGGCTCAGGCAGAAGCGACGACATGGGGCGAATGTTACCGGTGCGTATCCGTCAGAGCCCGGTCGTCGGGGCCGACGCGCGTGGAGTGGCCTCGGCCAGGACCATGGTTTCGGTGGCCTTCACCGACAAGGTGACGACGGCACCCACGCGAAGGGCGAGTTCAGCGGCCGCCGCAGGCGTGATGTCGGCGGCGTACGGGATCCCGGATGCATCGATCCGGACCCGAACGCGGTCGCCCAGGGGCTCCAGCACCCGGATCGGTCCGGTGAGGTGGTTGCGCATCGATCCGTGCGCCGGCTCGAGGAAGACCGACACCGCGCCGGGCCGCGTCAGCACCACTGCCGGTGAGTCCGGAGTCAGGTCTTCGGTCGGCGTTCCGTAGAGCTCGCCGGCGGCGGTGGCCACGGACGTCCCGGTCCAGGTCCCCGGGACGATGTTGAAGCCGGCGAGGCCGGCCGCGAAGGCAGACCGCGGGCGACCCAGCACCTCGGCAGTCGGTCCGTCCTCCACGATCCGACCAGCCTCGAGCACGATCACCCGGGTGGCCAGGGCGAGTGCGTCGAGTACGTCGTGGGTGACCACGATCGCTGTCCGGCCGGCCAGTACCTTGCGAAGGTCGTGGCGCAGGTGCGGGCGGCTCTCCGCGTCGATCGCAGCGAATGGTTCATCGAGGAGAACAACGCGGGGATCGGCCGCGAGCGCCCGGGCGATGGCGACGCGTTGGGCCTGACCTCCCGACAGTTCACGCGGTCGCCGGGAGGCGTACGCACTCATCCCGAGCCGGTCGAGGTGGTCGGCGCCGATCCTTCGTGCCGTACGTCGTCGGTTCCCGGCCGCCCGAGGCGCGAATGCGACGTTGTCGGCCGCGCTCAGGTGCGGGAACAGCAAGGGGTCCTGGGACAGCAGCGCGACCCCGCGGCGGTGGGGCGGTTCGCGGTCGAGGTTGCGATCGTCGATGTGGACGTGGCTCGACGTCGGGCGGATGAGGCCGGCGATGATCGAGAGCACGGTCGACTTACCTGCCCCGTTCGGTCCCATCAGGGCGACGGTTTCGCCGTCGCCGACAGTGAAGGCGATGTCCAGACCGCGGTCCGGAACGATGGCACGTACGTCCAACGTCATGGCGTGCCGCCGGTGATCCTGCGTCCAGCCACGGCGATGACCACCACCGCGACGCCGATGAGGACCACCCCCAGCGCGGTCGCCTGCGGCGAGTCGTCGATGAAGGAGAGGTAGATCTGCACCGGGATCGTCGCCGTACGTCCCTGGAGAGACCCGGCAAAGGTGATCGTGGCGCCGAACTCACCCAGGGCGCGGGCGAAACACAGAACGATCCCGGCGGTCATCGCTGGGCCTACCAGCGGCAGCGTGACCCGCCGCATCACGGTCGTCGGTGCAGCTCCCAGCGTGGCCGCGACGTCGTCGTAGCGGGTCCCGAAGGTACGCAAAGCCCCCTCCAGACTGATCACCAGGAACGGCAGCGCCACGAACGTCTGGGCGATCACCACCGCGGTGGTGCTGAAGGCGATGTCGATCCCGAGCACGTCCATGGTGTGCCCCAGCAACCCCCGACGGCCGAAGGCCTCCAGGAGCGCGAGGCCGCCGACGACCGGCGGCAGCACCAGCGGGAGCAGGACGACTGCCCGCACCACGCGCTGGCCGGGGAACCGGGTGCGCGCCAGGACGAGCGCCATCGGTGTGCCGATCACGACGCAGAGCAGCGTGCTCATGGCCGATGTCTCCAGGCTCAACCGCAGTGCGTCACGACTCGACTCCGTCGAGATCAGCGAGCCGAAATGACGCCAGTCGACCTGCTCGACCATCGCCCCGACCGGGACCGCGATGAACGCCGCACCGACGGCCGCGGGGAGCCACAGCCAGCGCGGAAGACCGGACCTTCGCGGCTCAGGCAGCGCCGAACCCTGCATCATGCAGCACCTTCTGACCCTCGCTGCTCAGGACGAAGGCCACCCACTGCTGGGCCAGCGTGGTCTGAGCTGCGCTGCTGAGGACGGCGATCGGGTACGTGCTCGTCACATTGTCGGCCTTCGGTATGGCGATCCCGACGACCTTGCTCCCGGCGCTCTTCACATCGGTCACGTAGACCAGGCCGGCGTCGGCCTGTCCGGTCTCGACCTTGGACAGCACCCCGGCCACCGACTGCTCCTTGCTGACCGGGGAGAGGGTGAGGTGGTTCTTCGTCGCGAGGGTGGCCGCCGCTGCTCCGCACGGGACGGCGGGGTCACAGACGACGAGCTTGAGACCCGAGCGCGCCAGGTCCGAGAGGTCGGTCACGTGGGCCGGGTTGCCGCTCGGGGCGGCGATCTCGAGGACGTTGGTGGCGAAGTCCTTCGGCGACACTGCCGTGGCGCCGAGCGCGGTCATGTTCTTGGTGGCGGCGCTGGCGAACACATCGGCGGGCGCACCAGCCTTGATTTGCGTGACGAGCGCCGCGGAGCCGTCGAAGTCGAAGACGACCTTGACGCCCGGGTGCGAGGCCTCGAAGGTCGCGGCCAGCGAGGTGAAGGTCCCCTTGAGTGAGGAGGCCGCGAAGACCGTCAGGGTCTTCTCGCCGGCAGAGGAGGACGAACCACAGGCCGTCAACGTCGAACCGGCGGCGGCCGCGAGGGCGAGGGACAGGGCGATCTTCTTCACGAGGGTCCTTTTCATGGTGTCTCGATGACGACGTTGGTGGACTTGATGCTGGCGATGGCCGTCACTCCGGGTTGGAGGCCGAGTTCGGTGGCGGCTTCGGCGCTCATCAGCGAGACCACCCGGTACGGACCGCAGACGAGCTCTACCTGGGCCATCACGGTGTCGATGACGACGCGGGTGACGAGTCCGCGGAGCTGGTTGCGAGCGCTGGAGTGCGTACGCCGCTCGCCATCGGGCAGCTCGGCCAGCTCCAGGGCGAAGGCGGCGAGCGCCGCGCCGGGGACCTCGGTGGGGCCGTCACCGCCGACAGTCGGCAGCCTCCCGGAGTCGATCCAGCGTCGGACAGTGTCGTCGCTGACGCCGAGAAGTTCGGCGGCTTCGCTGATCCGGTAGGCGGGCACACTAGGCATCCTTCCGCACATGCGGACGTCTGGCGATATTAGGGTCGCAAACGCGGAATTTCGTGTCGCTCACGACCTCACCGTCAGCCGGGCCGGCGGCGTACGGGAGAATCGGGACCGTGAGTGATCAGGAACCGACCAGCGTCCAGCCCGGGATGGTCGGCGCGAGGCGTTACCCGCGTACGTTCAACGGCTTGATCGGTTCGCTGGTGGTCCTCGTCGTCGCGGTCGGCGGATGTGCCGTCCTGCAGAACGTCAACCACAGCACCGTGTCGAACGCCGCGTGTTCGGCGGTCCCGGATTGGCAGACCACGCTCACCCAGGCCCAGGGGGCGGGCGTACTGCTGGACTACCCCGGGTCGTTGCCGGCCGGATGGATGGTCACCAACGCCGCCTGGGACAACGACGCGGTCAACGGCCAGCCCCGCTGGCGGATCGGTACGCACAACTCCGACTGCAGCCAGTTCGCCGGTCTGATCGAGGAGCAGGCTCCGGCCAGGACGCTGATCTCGGCCGTGGTGGGTTCCGGCGAGGTCACCAGGACCCTCGCCGGGACGGGCCGGATGACGATCGTCGCCCACGCCACCAGTCAGGCGGCGCTGGATCAGTTCGTCGCGTCGTTGACCAGGGCGAAACTCAAGGGTTAGTCGTCGCCACGGGCTGCGGCGAGTTTCTCGCGGGCCCCGTCGAGCCACTCCTGGCAGATCTTCGCGAGTGCCTCCCCGCGTTCCCAGAGCGCCAGGGATTCCTCCAGGGTGACGCCGCCTGCCTCCAGTTGCTGGACGACCTCGACCAGTTCGGCACGGGCTGCCTCGTAGCTCGGCACCGCGTCGGTGGGGCGCTTGTCAGTCGGCATCGGTGAGCTCCTCGATCTTCCGGACCGCGTCGGCGGTGGCGGCAATGTGGCCATCGGCCACCCGGATCGCGAACCGTGACCCGGCGGCGATCTCGTTGACGGAAGCCACGACGTGGCCTGCCTCATCCTGCACCACCGCGTACCCGCGCCGCAGCGTCTCGAGCGGTGACAGTGCCCGAACTCGCGCCCGGGAGTGATGGATGTCGTCGCCGGCGCGATCGATGCCGTGCTCGAGCCGTCGGCGCGCCCGATCCCGAAGCGACTGGATCTCGGTCGCCTGCCCGGCGATCAGGCTCATCGGGTCGGCCAGGACCGGTCGGCTCCGGAGGGTGTCGAGCCGGAGTTGTTCGCGTTCAATGAGCGATTCGACGCCATTTGTGAGTCGTGACCGCGCCTGGGCGATGCGTTGTAGCTCCTCGCCGACGTCCGGCACCACCAACTTGCCGGCGTCGGTCGGTGTGGAGGCGCGTACGTCCGCCACCAGGTCCAGGAGCGGCGAATCCGGTTCGTGGCCGATGGCGCTGACCACCGGCGTACGCACTCCGGCAACCGCACGGATCAGCGCCTCGTCACTGAACGGCAACAGATCCTCGACGGATCCTCCGCCGCGGGCGATCACGATGACGTCGACCTCGGGGTTGCGTTCGAGTCTGCCCAGTGCCTCGATGACCTCGGTGGCGCTTCGCGGTCCCTGCATCGCCGCGTACGCGACCTCGAACCGGACCTGTGGCCAGCGGCGGCGGGCGTTATCCAGGACGTCGCGCTCGGCGGCGGAGTTGGGGGACGTGACCAGTCCGACGACGGTGGGGAGGAAGGGGAGCGGTCGCTTGAGTTCGCGAGCGAACAGACCCTCGGCGGCAAGGAGTTGGCGACGACGTTCGAGTTGGGCGAGCAGATCGCCGAGCCCGACCGTGCGGATGTCGCGTACTGCCAGCGAAAGGGTGCCTCGGTTGGCGTAGTAGGAGGTCTTGGCCTGGACGACCACGGATGCGCCGTCGACCAATGGGGGATTGAGGCTGTCGAAGATCACCCGGGGACAGGTGAGCGAGATCGACACATCGGCGACTGTGTCGCGCAGCGTCATGAAGACCGTCTGCATGCCGGGCCGCCGGTTGATCTGGGCGATCTGGCCTTCGACCCAGATCACCCCGAGGCGGTTGACGTATTCGTCGAGCAACATTGCGATTCGGCGTACGGGGGCCGGAGCCTCCAACGTCGTCTCCAGAGCCATGGGTGCACCTTACTTTGATGCAGATGATGCTCCAGACCTGATGCTAACGTCATCAGATGAGAACGACGCTCGCGATCGATGACGGTCTGCTTGCAACCGCCAAACATCGGGCGCAGCAGAAGAACTGCACCCTGGGACAGTTGGTCGAGACGTCGCTGCAGGCGTATCTGTCTGCCGAGATCGTGGATGAGGCTCCACCGCTCCTCCCGGTCTTCCGTAGTGCCTACCGCCCGGGCGCACGTGCCGTGGTCGAGTCGCCACGGGCACTCAAGGAGTTCCTTGACGACGAGGACACCGAGCACCTTCGCTCCACCGGAGTGCTGTGAACATCCCGGATGTGAACGTCCTGGTCGCCCTGTTCCACGAGGACGGCCCCGAGCACGCGCGCGCCCGTGCCTGGTGGGACGAGTCGGTCAGGAAGGGTGAACCGTTCACGGTTCCCGATGTTGCGTGGACGGGCTTCCTGCGGGTGGTGACCAATCGACGGCTGTACGACGAGGCCCCAGACCTCGCCCAGGCGTGGGCTTTCGTACGCGCCATGTCGGCTCATCCGCAGTGCCTCAAGCACGTACCCGGACCGGACACGTTGATGCGCTGCGAGACGGCCACCACCCAGGCTCGGCGGACAGGGCCGGACATTTCCGACGCGTACCTCGCGGCGGTAGCCATGGATTACGGCGCCACGGTGGTGACGTTCGATCGAGACTTCCGGAAGTTCGACGACCTGCGCGTCACCGAGCTCGCCTGAGGGCGCGTACGGCCCTCGTAGACTGAGGGGCATGACTGATCTGGCGATGCCCCGAGTCTTCAGCGATGACGAGAAGCAGGTGCTGCTCGCCTCGCCACGCGGGTACTGCGCCGGTGTCGATCGCGCCGTCGTGACGGTGGAGAAGGCGCTCGACCTCTACGGTGCGCCGGTGTACGTCCGCAAGGAGATCGTGCACAACAAGACCGTGGTTGGCGACCTGCGTGCCCGCGGCGCGATCTTCGTGGACGAACTCGACGAGGTGCCCGCCGGCGCGACCGTGGTCTTCTCAGCCCATGGCGTGAGCCCGGCAGTGCACGCGGCGGCGGTCGAGCGTGATCTCAAGACCATCGATGCGACCTGCCCCCTGGTCACGAAGGTCCACCACGAGGCGAAGCGGTTCGCCGGCGAGGACTTCGACATCCTGCTGATCGGACATGCGGGCCACGAAGAGGTCGAAGGGACGATGGGCGAGGCGCCCGAGCACACCCAGCTCGTGCAGGGACCCGAGGACGTCGCCAACATCGTCGTACGCGACCCGGCCCGGGTGGTCTGGCTCTCCCAGACCACGCTGTCCGTGGACGAAACCCTCGCCACCGTCGCGGCGATCCGCGAGCGCTTCCCGGAACTCATGGACCCGCCCAGCGATGACATTTGCTACGCCACCCAGAACCGTCAGTTGGCGGTCAAGGAGATCTCGTCGGGCACCGATCTGGTGATCGTGGTGGGGTCCGCCAATTCGTCCAACTCGGTCCGTCTCGTCGAGGTCGCGCTCGAGGCCGGAGCCGCTGCCGCGCACCGGATCGATGCGGCCGACGAGATCCAGGACGCCTGGTTGGAGGGCGTACGCACCGTGTCGGTGACGTCGGGGGCGTCCGTCCCGGAGAAGCTGGTCGAGGGGGTGTTGGCACACCTGGCCGCTCATGGCTATCCCGATGCGCGAGCGGTCCAGTCGGCGGAGGAGTCGCTGATCTTCTCGTTGCCGGCGGAGCTGCGCCGCGACATGAAGGCTGCTGCGGCCGGACACACCTTCTGATGGCCCGCTACATCGACGTCCACCCGGACAACCCTCAGCCGCGCGTCATCGACCAGTTGGTCGAGCTGCTCAAGGACGATCAACTGATCGCGCTGCCCACTGACTCCGGGTACGCGCTGGTGTCGCGGCTCGACAACCACGACGGCAAGGACCGGATCCTCACGATCCGCGGCCTCGACGACAAGCACCACTTCACGCTCCTCTGCAAGGACTTCAGCCAACTCGGCACGTTCGTCCACGTCGACAACAGCGTGTTCCGTGCGGTGAAGGGTGTGACACCCGGTCCGTACACCTTCATCCTCGAGGCGACCAAGGAAGTCCCGCGCCGCCTGATGCACCCCAAGAAGAAGACCGTCGGCGTACGCATCCCCGATCACGCGATCGTGCACGCCCTGGTCGAGGCGATGGGTGAGCCGCTGATGGCTTCGACCCTGATCCTCCCGGGCGAGACCGAGCCACGTTCGATGGGCTGGGACATCAAGGAGGAGCTCGACCACCTCGTCGATGCCGTGGTCGAGGCGGGCGAGTGCCCGGCTGTGCCGACAACGGTGGTGGACTTCAGCGAGGGCGAGCCGGAGGTGCTGCGGGTCGGTGCCGGGGACGTCACCCGATTCGAGTAGAACACGAAGGGGGCCGTGCCGCAGTAGCGGCACGGCCCCCTTCGTGGTGCCTACTTGGTGTAGTCGCAGCTTGCGATCGCTCCGACGCCGGAGCTCTGGTTCTTGATGACGCTCTTGCCGTCGACCTTGATCTCGCATGTCACGGTCGCCGAGTTGCCGCTGTTCATGTTCGTGTTCTGGACCATCAACTGGTACACGGCAAGCAGGTCTCCCTTGATGTTGAGCGCCTTGTTCCACGGCAGCTTCTGATCCTGCAACTGGGAGGTTGAGGTCGAGCCGTCGGTCGTGAAGGTCAGACTCGCGCTGCCAGCCGTTCCGCCTGCGATGTACTCCACCTTGTGGGACGTGTTGTTGGCCGTGTCAATCGCCTTCTTTGCGCCGCTGACAATCACCACGACGATGACGACGATGGCCGCAACTCCGGCGAGGAGCACGAACAAGCAGTTCCGGAAGAAGTGACTCTTCTGCTTGATGATGATCGTCTGCGGTGCCTGAGGCGGCTGAGGTGCGTCGGACATGTGTAGTGGTCCCTCCCATGGGTTGGTGCTCAAATTTGAGCAAAACCTGAGACTACACAAATATGAGTAAAGACAACCCGTATTAGGGCTGGATTGGTACGGTTCTGGTTGGCAGGCTCATCGAGTCATGACTGGGGAGTTTGGACCGCTTCTTGCTGCGTTGGGTGCGAACCTGCGCGCCGAGCGCGTACGCCGAAATCTGACCCAGGAGGCAGTCGCCGGTCGGTCCGGTCTGGCGGTCACCCAGTTGGCTCGCATGGAGCGTGGCGAGACCGATTCCGGGATCAGCAAGTACGTACGCGTCGCCGCGGCCATCGGCATCAGCCCGGTCGACCTGTTCTGGAATGTGGATCTGCAGGTGGGTGGCGAGGATCGGTAGCCTCGGCCCATGACGCAATCCGCTGTGAAGCAGGCGCTCAACCTCTCATACGCAGCGATCGCGTGGACGTTGGTCAGCGGCGTCGTCGGCGTCGTGGTCGGTGTCTCGGCCGCCAGCACCGCGTTGGTCGGCACCTCCGCGGACGTGCTGGCCGACATGGCTGCCTCGATCGTCCTGGTCTGGCGCTTCCGCGCCGAGATCAACGGACACCCGATCGGCGTGAAGGCCGAGCACATCGCGGAGCGCGTGGCGGCGGCGGCCCTGTGCCTGGTCGCGGTGGGGATCGCGGTGGCCGCGAGTCTCAGCCTGGCTTCTGGGGAGGCTGCTCACGGCTCGGTCCTGAGCCTGGCGATCCCGATCGCATCGGTCCTGGTCCTGCCGCTCTTCGCGGTGGCGAAGTATCGCCTGGCCGTCACCGTCCCCAGCGCGGCGCTGAAGGTGGACGGCCACATCACCCTCGTGGGAGCCGGAATGGCCGTCATCACGCTGGTCGGGCTCGCGCTCACGAAGGCGTACGGATGGGCCTGGGCTGATCCGTCGGCGGCGCTCGTCGTGGCTGCGCTCGCCTTGGCGGTCGGCGCAAGAACGTTCATCGCCTCAGAACGGGATTAGGCAAGAGTCCCCCTTTCAGGGGGTCGCCAGACGTTCGACTGCAGGCCCGCGGCCAGCCGACTTACGGTGATCGGGTTCCGATCACGCTGGGGAGGTGGCCGATGCATTTCAGGCGCGCGCTCGTGGGGGTTTCCGCGATGATCGCCGTCCCGTTCGCCGTGGGGCAGGCGTCGGCCGGAGCCGACACCCGGCCGCCGACCGGATGCTTCATCACAATGACCCCCACGTTCATCGTGACCTGCGACGGCATGATCGTCTGGGGCCGGCAGCACGGGATGCCGCAGGTCCATTCGGTCGTGGCTGTGGACGCGCCGGTCGTGTCCGACGGGATGACGGTGACGTATGCGTGGAAGGTCGGCACCGTCTACCACTACGACCACCACTACTACGGCATCGGTTGGTCCTGCGTGGGCAAGAACCTGAGCGTGAAGGTCCTGGTCAGGACCCACCACGGCGGGTTCTCGCGGTACTACAACTTCGGCGTGGTGAAGCCCCGGGCCTGAATCATCGGAGCAGAGTGCGTACGAAAGGCTCGCTGTCGGGCAGCGACGCCGCCATCGTCCCGTTGTGGTCGGTCGGGTACGTGTGGAACGTGACCGGCTGGTGGTTGAGGACCAACTGGAGGACGTACGCCAGCGTGATGGCCATCGGGACGTCGGTGTCGATGAGGCCGTTGGCCATGAAGAATGGCTTGTCGTATCCGCTCGTCGGCATGGCCATGTACTTCGAGACGACGTCTGCGAAGTTCGGCAGGCTCAGCGTCGGCGCGGTGAACCAGTCACCGAGGTTGGTCGCGCCGACAGTCGTCTCGTACTGCGTGACGCACTGCTGCTCGGCCAGCGCGAGGTACTTCTTGCCTTCGGCGGTGAGGATCGAGTCGATGCCGAGCTCGGGGTGCACGTGCCGCAGGCTGGCGAGGATGTAGCCGATGTAGGACGTGATCCCGGCAGGTAACGCGGCCACCGGCGGGATGTGCGGGCCGAGGATGAGCATCGTCTTCTCGATGTTCGCCGGCGTACCGGTGCCGACGGCGCCGCGATAGTCGAGTGCACTGCCGCCCAACTGGGTGGCGTACCGCGCCGCGTAGATCGCCGCTCCACCGCCCTGTGACTGGCCGATGATCACGTACTTGCGTGCCAACTGACGCCACGCGGGCCCGGCGTTGGCGAACGTACGCGCTGCCTTCACGATGTCGACGATGTTGTGGGACTCGCTCAGCCCGTGCAGGTACGCGGGGACGCCCGGCGTACCGAGGCCGGCGTAGTCGGTCGCGACCACTGCGTACCCCTGGCTCATCCAGGATTTGAGGTACGCAAAGTCGCGAGCCTTGTCGGCCGGACCGACGCGTGAGGGGGCACAGGCGTCGGCGAGGCCGGAGGTGCCGTGCGCCCAGGAGATCACCGGCCAGCCGCCGCGTGGCGGCGTGCCGTTCGGAATCATCACTTCACCGGTGACCGGGACGACGTGACCGAAGGCATCGGTGCTCGTGTACGTGATCCGCCACCCCTGGCGGGTCCCGGGGACCCAGAGTGTCGGCGGGAGGCTGCTCACGCTCAACGTCGTCCCGACAGGCGTCGTCGACGCCTCAGCCTGCGGCTGGACGACGGCCAACGCCGAGGCAAGGAGGGCGAGCGGGAGGAGCAACCGGCGAAGCATGCGGTCATTCAAACACCGAAGCGCGCCCGGCGGTCCTGAAACCACCGGGCGCGCTTCGCCGGATCAGCAGGTGGCCGTGCCCGAGTCCGAGAAGGCCATGTCGGTCGCGGCGTTCGCGTCGTCGACCGGGACCGACGACGGCTGGTAGGACCAGGCGTACGTGCCGTTGTCGTTCAGCGTCATCTTCAGGGCGCCGAAGGCCTTGGCCTGCGCGGTGACCTGGTTGGCAGCCGGGGTGGCGGGCAGCTTGTCGAGAGCCTCGCCGCCGGTACCGACGATGAACTCCGGGATGCCCTTGGAGTCAGCGGCGCCCGAGGCATTCATCGGCGCGAACCGTGCGTACAGGTGCTCGTGGCCGTTCAGCACGATCGCGTGGCCGTGGGCGTACAACAGGTTCCACCAGGCACCGCCGAGCTTGGTGCCCTCGACCGACGTCGAACCGCTCGCCGAGAAGGTCGGCTGGTGCCAGTACGCGATGGTGCACGTGGCGGTGTCGGAGGCCAGGTCCGAGGTCAGCCAGTCGGTCTCGGCCTTGGCGACGCTGCCGGCAACGGTCGGGTCGCAGGTGGTCGACGACGCCGTGGCTGCAGCGCCCGTACCGCCGAAGGTCTTCGCGCCGCACTCGACGTTGAGCGAGATCACGTGCCAGTTGCCGAGGTTGTAGGAGTACCACCCCTGGTTGTAGTCGCCGGCCTGACCCCAGGCGCGCGGGTTGCCGTTCGCGTCCATGCCGTTGAAGTAGGAGAAGTAGCCGAGACCGTCCTGCGGCGCCTCGCCGCCCCACTTGGCGTTGTTGCCGTAGTACTCGTGGTTGCCCGGGGCCGGGCGGGTGAGCCACTTGAGGGCGCCGTAGTCCTTGTCGTACGACTCCTGGAAGTCGGACAGCTTGGCGGTCTGGTACTGCTCGTCGCCAAGAAGGGCGACGGCGGCGGGCTTCCATCCCTCGATCTGGTCGACCGTCGCGTACGCGCCGGCCATGCCGGTGGCGGTGTTCGGTGCGGGGCTCGGGGTCGGTGATCCGCTCGGCGGCGCCGCCTCGTTGTCGCCGATGCTGAATCCGTCGCACTTGCCGGTCGAGATGCCGGAGTTGGTGAGGTCGTCGGGCATGCACGCGGTGTCGCCGACCACGGCGAGTGTCATCGGCCCGAAGGTCGGTGCGGCCGTGACCGTCGCCGTCGTGGTGGTCGTCGCGGTCGCCGTGGCCGTCGCGGTCGTGGTGGTGTTGGCCGTCACGGTGGCGGTGGTGGTGACAGCCGGCTTGGCCGCGACCTCGCACGCGATCAGCGCCGCCTGCGCCTTGGTGTTCTGGGCAGACCAGGCGGCCAGCCCGGCCTTGGCGGCCGTGATGAGCGCTGCCTTGTGGGTGCGTTGGAACGGAGTCGCGCCAGGCAGGGACTCCGCCGCCACGAGGACGGCGGTGCTCTGCTGCACCATCTGCTGGGTGTGGGTCAGGTACGCCGTCTGCGGGGCGCAGACGGCCGAGGGATCGGTGGTGGCGCTGGCCACGATCGGGACGACCACGACCGTGGCTGCGGCCGCAACAGCTGCGGCGGCGAGGGTTGCGCGGGTGGGACGCTTCACGGGGTTTCTCCTCGTACGAGCTGCCGCAACTGGCAGGGGGCGCACGGAGCCAATCGGTCCCAGGTGACGGTGAGGCGACGTGGAGGAGACGGATGGCCGTCGATCGCCTTTAGTCTCTCGGTATGAGACCTCCGGTGAAGTCCGTGGATGGTGCGCTGGTCCTGGTGACGGGAGCTGCCAGCGGCATCGGTCGCGCTGTGGCGAGTCGGAGCGCGGCTGAGGGCGCACGCCTCGTCCTGACCGACATCAACGCCGTCGAGCTGGGCCGTTTCGCTGCCGAGTTGATGGCTGCGGGTCATGACGTGGTGGACGCTACGGCTCTGGATCTCAGCGACCACGTGGTCGTACGCGCCTGGGCCGAACGGTTGACCGCCGAGGTCGGGTCGATGGACGTGGTGATGAACGTTGCCGGCATCTCGTCGTGGGGGACGATCTCGGCAATGCCGCACAGCACGTGGCGGCGGATCGTGGACGTCAATCTGATGGGCCCGATCGCCGTCCTCGAATACTTCGTGCCTCCGATGATCGAAGCCCGTCGCGGCGGTCAGATCGTCAACGTGTCCTCCGCCGCGGGGATCATCGGGATGCCCTGGCACGCGGCGTACTCGGCTTCGAAGTTCGGGCTCCGCGGAGTCTCGGAGGTGCTTCGCTTCGACCTCGCCCGGCACCGGATCGGGGTCAGTCTGGTCTGCCCGGGCGGGGTGGACACCGGGCTGGTGCGCACGATCGAGATCGCCGGGGTGGACAAGGCGAGCCCGCGGTTCCTCAAGCTGCGGGAGGGCTTCCGGAAGCACGCCGTCAGCCCGGACCGGGCGGCCGCGTCGATCCTGCGGGGGATGAAGAAGAACCGCTTCTGGGTCTACACCTCGACCGACATCCGGCTCGCGCACCTGTTGCAGCGGTACTTCCCGCCGGGCTACGTCCTGGCGATGACGATCCTCAATCGCGCCGCGAATCTCGCCCTGCCGGCCGTCAAGCGCGCGGTTCGGGTGGAGGAGTGAACGCCCCGCGGATCGCGCCCGGTGGCGTACGCGAACTCGGCCTGCCGATCTGGACTTTTTCCCGGATCGCGGGACGGGTGACGGACACCGAACCTCCGGCGATCTTCACCACGCTGGGACGCGGTCGAGGGTTGTTCTGGGGCTGGTTGCACTTCGCCGGCAAGCTGATGCCGGGCGGCACGTTGCCTCGTCGCCAGACCGAGTTGGTGATCCTGCGGGTGGCGGCGCTCCGCGACTGCGCGTACGAGTTCGAGCACCACTCGTTGCTGGGCAGGCGTGCGGGGGTCAGCGCCGAGGATCTCGTACGCGTGCGCGAGGGGTCGGGTGCTGACCGATGGTCGGAGGCCGAGCAACTCCTGATGCAGACTGCGGAGGAACTCGTCACCACCAAGGACCTGTCGGATGCGACCTGGGAGCGGCTGCGCGGAGCGTACGACGAGCGCGGGGCGCTCGAGGTGGTCCTGCTCATCGGTCACTACGACATGCTCGCGACGACGTTGATGACGCTGCGACTCTCGCCCGATCGCAGGCGGTCAGGACGCGGACGCTGAGATCGGTCCGTCCGGCGTGCCCGGGCCGAGGATCGCCGGTTCGAGGAGTGGCGTACGCCGTGGTCGGGGGAGCAGATGCAGCAACCGATGGGCCAACCGCCGAAGCGATCGACTCACCCACGGTCGCGGACGTACGTCCAGGACGTAGTGATCCAGGACCTCGGTGATCGCCGACGGGACTGACGCGACATCGGGCACGGCGAGGTGGACGACGCCGGTCGTGTAGCTGGAGTTGACCGTGTCGGGGATGCGATCGCCGACACGGTGGTGCATGTCGACTTCCATCACGCCCGGGAGAGCGGCGAGGTCTGAGGCGGAGCTGAGCGCCTTGATCCTTCCGGGCTGCACCGGCAGGTGGTAGTTGACCCCGACCGACTCCGGTGTGGTCGCGGAGACCTCCACGCTCTCGCCGAGGGTCAGCCGCATCATCAGGTCCCACAGGTCCACGCCGTACGCGAGCCGGATGGCATCGGGGATGCCGCCGCCGGCAGGTCTGCATGCGGCCTCTCCGAGGACCAGGCCGTCGGGCGTACGGAACAACTCGATGTGCGTGACGCCGTCACGAAGGCCGAGCGCCGCGACTGCAGCTTCATTGAGTCGCCCGATCTGGGCCGCGAGTTCGGAGGAGTCCGGAAGGAGGAACGAGCCGTTCTGTGCGACCGGGCAGTTCAGCAACGGGGCGAGGTACTGGGAGGCGGCCGAGAAGACCACGGTGCCGTCGATGACAACGCTGTCGCAGTGGAACTCGTCCAGCACCGTGAGGAATGGCTCCACGATCAGCGGGACGTCGACCGACTTGAGGCCGAGCGGGCCCGAGGTCGACAAGCGGCGGGCCAGGTCGTCCGGTCCGGCGACTTCGAAGACCTGGACTGCCCCACCGCCGAGCGTCGGCTTCACGATCACCGGCCAGCCCATGCCTTCGGCGACGGTGGCGACGTCCTCCGGGCTCGGCGCAAGGTGGGCGTGGGCGGTCGGCAGTCCCGCGGATGCGTACGCCCGCTTGGTGAGGAGCTTGTTGCTGAACCGGTTCGCGACGTCGTACGAGGTGCCGGGTAGGCCGTAGCGCGACCGGAGGTGGCCGGCGGCCGGTTGACCGATCTCGAACAGCGCGACGATGGCATCGACCGGGCCGGTGCGCAGGATCCGTTCGTACGCCTCCGTCACTGCCGCGATGTCGTGGAGGCTCCACACCGTGATGCACCGGATGTCAGCCGGGTACTGCTGCTCGTGATGCGGCTCGGTGATCACGCTGCACCGATGGCCCGCGAGCCGCTTCAGGACAGCATCAGGCAGCCGGTTGCCGGCAGGCTGGATGAGCGTCAGATGCATGAGTGGGAAGGACTTCGTGTCGGCTGGTGGGTCGTGCGCGATCGTACCCAGTCGGGACGCGTGATCCGTCAGGTTCAGGCGTGCACGGTGTGCTCGTGCTCCCCGTGGCTCTCGGGCTCGAGTTGGAACGTGGAGTGGTCGACCTCGAAGTGCCCGTCGAGGCACTGGTGCACCTGCGCGAGGATCTCGGCCGCGTGACCGTCGTTGAAGCACCCGTCCTGGATGACCAGATGCGCCGACAGACTGGGGAGGTCGGAGGTGACCGTCCAGACGTGCAGGTCGTGGACGTCGGTGACGTGATCGACGGCCAGCAGGTGCTCCCGGATCGCGTCCATGTCGATGTGTGCCGGAGCGGCCTCGAGGAGTACGCGACCTGAGTCGCGCAGCAGACCCCAGCTGGCCTTCAGCATCAGTGCGACGACGACCAGTGACGCGACCGCGTCTGCCTTCGCCCAGCCGGTGGTGAGGATCACGGCCGCAGCAATGATCGTGCCGATGAAGCCGTACAGGTCGGTCAGGATGTGCTGGTACGCCCCCTCGACGTTGAGGCTCGATCGGTTTGCCCTGGCGAGCAGCCAAGCGGCAGCAATGTTGACGACGACACCGACCAACGCCGTGGCGAGCACCGCCGTGCCGTTGACGGCGGTGTTGGTGGTGGCGAGCCTGCGGATCGCCTCGACCGCCACGACGGCGGCGATGACCAGCATGGAGACGCCGTTGGCGAGGGCGGAGAGGATCTCCGCGCGCTTCCAGCCGAACGTCCAGGCGCCACGCGCCGGACGAGCAGCCAGTCGCATCGCCCAGATCGCGACACCGATCGCACCGGCGTCGGTGAGCATGTGGCCGGCGTCGGAGAGCAGCGCCAGCGAGTGCGAGACGAACGCGACGACGACCTCGCCGACCATGTACGCGACCAGCAGGCCGAGGGCGCTTGCGAGGTAGCGGCCGTCGGCGTTCTCGGAGATGCCGTGGTCGTGCCCGTGCGAGGACCCGTGGTCGTGATCGTGGCTCACATGACCAATCTGCCAGATCGCCGGTGCCGGGTCGCGCTCGTCCAGATCGAAGATGCACCGGTCAGGGTGCTGCCGGACCGGCGGAGGCGCCTCAGCCCGACAGTGGTTCGCGTACGAATGTGCGCCGACGCAATGCGCGCCAGAAGCCGAGCCAATACGCGAGCGACGCAAGGAGCGGTCCCAAGAAGATGAGGGCCAAGACGATGACCCACTTGCGCTGACCTGACGCGCTCCACACTTCGGTAGGTGTAAAGATGGCGCTGAACCAAGCCGCCATCCATGCGCCGAAGACCAGCAACTCGATCGCGATCAGCGCGATTTGGGTTGGCAGTGGCAGTCCGGGGAACATCGCGGGTCAATCTGCCAGATCGACCACGACCGGCGCGTGGTCGGATGGCGCGCCTGCGAACTTCGCGGGGTCGCGCTCTTCGAGGTCCACGAACGCGCCCGTCACCCGCTCCGCGAAGGTCGGTGACCCCAGCACGAAGTCGATCCGCAACCCGCGGTTCCGTTCGAAGCGTTGGCGGTAGTAGTCGAAGTACGTGTACTTCTCAGGACCCGGCACGTGCGGACGTACGACATCGCGGTAGTCCGCCTCGATCGCGAAGAACGCGTCGCGCTCGGGCTGGGTGAGGTGCGTGGAGTTCTTGAACTGCGAGGGGTCGAAGCAGTCCTCGTCGAAGGGGCAGACGTTCCAGTCGCCGACGAGCGCGGTCGGGGTGCCGTGCCACTCGGACGAGGCGGCCTTCAGTGCAGCGAGCCATTCGAGTTTGTACGCGTAGTGCGGATCGTCCGGCTTGCGGCCGTTGGGTACGTACAGCGACCAGATCCCGACGCCGCCACACACCGCGCCCAACGCGCGGGCTTCGGCCTTGCCATTGAACTCCGGCATGCCCGGGAAGCCGACCTTGATGTCCTCGATGCCGACCCGCGACACGAGTGCGACGCCGTTCCACTGGTCGTAGCCGACCGCGGCGACCTCGTACCCGGCGATCTCGAGGTTCATCGTCGGGATCTGGTCGGGGACGGCCTTCGTTTCCTGCAGCGCAAGCACGTCGATGTCGTTGCGCTCGAGGAACGCCTCGACCCGGTCGATGCGGCTGCGGACAGAGTTGACGTTCCAGGTGGCAATTCGCACGAGGCAAAACTACCGGGCACTAGCGTGACCTTCATGACGGCCGGTGACGATCCCCGCAACTGGGCGGGTCATGTCATCGTCTGCGGCCTGGATGACGACGGCGTACGCGTCGTCGAGCAGCTCGATGCCGCCGGTGCTCGCGTCGTCGTGGTCGACGAATCCCCGGCACCGGCCACGCCCCGCGAACTCGAGGCGCTCGGGATTCCGCTGATCAAGGCCGACCCTCGGCTGCCGGAGACGCTGGAGTCAGCCGGGGCGCGGCGTGCCTCGGCGATCGTCTGCATCGGGTCTGACGACCTGCTGACCCTGGCGACAGCCTTGCTCGCCCACGAGCTCCATCCGGGGATCCGCGTCGTGGTCCAGGTCCACAACGCCTCCGTCGGTCGCGCCCTCGGCGCGATCAACGCCTCCGTCCTTGATGTCGCCCGTCTGGCGTCGGCGTCGATCATCGAGGCAGCTCTGGGCCACGGCGTACGCCAACTGCAGCTCGGGCCGAACGCCTTCGCCGTCGCGAACGCCAAGGTGCGCCGGGACGGGTCCTTGCGGTCGCTCTACGGCGACCTCGCCCCGCTGGCGATCATGCGTCCAGACGGCACCACAGAACTCTCGCCCGGACGCGACACCGAGGTGTCCGTGGGTGAGCGCGTCGTCATGATCGGTTCGCCGGCAGGGATCGAGGGCGCAGGTCTGGGGCAGCGGAAGCGCCACATCAGCGTCGTCGAATCGCGGGACGCCCGTCGATCGCTGGTACGAGACGTCGTCGCCGGCGTCGACCGTCCGGTCCGGTACGCCCTCACCGCCCTGATGGGGCTGGTCCTGATCTCGGTCGCGGTCCTCCGGCTCGGCTACCACGACGGTCGCGGTCACATGTCGATCCTCGATGCGCTGTATTTCACCGTCGAGACGATCGGCACGGTCGGCTTCGGTGACTTCTACTTCCGGGACCAGCCCGAATGGCTCCGGATCTGGGCGATCGGCTTGATGATCGTCGGAGCGATCCTCGCCACCGTGTTCTTCGCGATGCTCACGAACATGTTGGTCACTCGTCGGCTCGCCGAGACGCTGGGTCGTCGGCGGATCACCGGTCTGGTGGATCACGTGATCGTGATCGGCGCAGGCTCGGTCGGCGTCGCCGTGGTCGACAGCCTCGTCGAGCGGGGCAAGGACGTCGTCGTCATCGACGCAGACGACAGCAATCGGTACCTCGGCCACCTGCGGGACAAGAAGGTCCCGGTCGTCATCGCGGATGCGACCCAGCCCGAGACCCTGTCCGACGCGGGTCTGGACCGCGCCCGCGGCGTCGCCGTCCTGACCTCCGACGATCTGGCCAACATCGAGACCGGCCTCGCGATCCGAGACATGCTGGGGGAGCGATGGGCCAAGGTCCCGGTCGTCCTGCGACTCTTCGAACCGCGCTTGATGAAGACCGTCACCACATCCTTCGGTTTCGGGTTCGTACGCTCGCCGGCCGCCCTCGCGGCGCCGTGGTTCGTCGGCGCGGCCTTCGGCCTGCACGTGATCGACACGTTCTACGTGGCTGATCGGCCGATGCTGGTGGCGCGGATGACGGTGTCCAAGGACGGGCTCGCCGGGCGTGCGATGGGTGACCTCTCGGCCCAGATCCGCGTGGTGGCTTTGCTCCGCGCCGATGGAGCCAGCGACCTCGCGCCTCGCCGCGACACCCGCTTCGAGGCCGGTGACACGGCCTACCTCGTGGGCCCGTACGAGGAGTTGCTGCAGCTGCTGCGCGGTGACGCTCTCGCGACCTAGAGTTCCTCGATCCGGAAGGTCCGGCTGGGCCTGGTCGTACGCTCCGCGTCCGAGCGGAGGATGCAGAACTCGTTGCCCTCTGGGTCGGCGAGGACAGCCCAACCACCGTCACCCTGGATCGCGCGGCGGTCGTCGATCATCTGCGCGCCGGCAGCGAGCGCGACCTCGACCTGGGCGTCGCGGGTGCTGTCGGTGGGAGTCAGATCGAAGTGGATCCGGTTCTTCGCGGTCTTCCCCTCGGGCACCGGGATGAAGAGCAGGCACATCCCGGGCGGCGGCGGATAGGACGGTGCCACGAGGATCTCGGGGTCGGCATCGGAGAACACGTGCCACCCGAGCAGGCTCGCCCAGAACTGCGCCAGGGGAAGCGCTTCGTCGCAGTCGAAGGTCGCGGTGGTGATCTTCAGCGTCATTCCTCCATCCAACACCTGCTGAGGGTTCGTTCGGGGCGTACGCAGCGCCGTAGAGTTTCGGCCCGTGGCTCTCACCATCGGCATCGTCGGACTCCCCAACGCGGGCAAGTCGACGCTCTTCAACGCCCTGACCAAGAACAACGTGCTCGCGGCGAACTACCCGTTCGCCACGATCGAGCCGAACGTCGGTGTCGTGGGCGTTCCGGACGATCGCCTGGCGAAGCTGTCCACCATCTACGGATCTGAGCGGCTGCTGCCCGCGACGGTCGAGTTCGTCGACATCGCCGGCATCGTCCGCGGTGCGTCGCAGGGGGAGGGCCTGGGCAACAAGTTCCTCGCTCACATCCGCGAGTCGGCTGCGATCTGCCAGGTCACCCGGGTCTTCCGGGACGAGGACGTCACGCACGTCGACGGCGAGGTCAACCCGGGCAACGACATCTCCACGATCCAGACCGAACTGATCCTCGCCGACCTCGAGACGGTCGAGAAGGCCGTCGTACGTCTGGAGAAGGAGGCGAAGAAGAACAAGGACTTCGCCGCCAACTTCGAGGCCGCCAAGGAGGCCAAGGAGGCGCTCGAGTCGGGTACGCCGATCATCGCCACCAAGATCGATCGCGAACTCCTGCGCGAGCTGTCGCTGCTGACGGCCAAGCCGTTCATCTACGTCTTCAACTGCGACACCGACGAGCTCACCGACGAGGACCTCAAGGCTCAGATGCGCGAACTCATCGCTCCGGCCGAGGCGATCTTCCTCGACGCGAAGATCGAGTCCGAGCTGGTCGAGATGACCGACGAGGAAGCCCTGGAAATGCTGAACGACCTCGGCATCGACGAGTCCGGGCTCAACCAGCTCGCCCGGGTCGGCTTCGACACCCTCGGCCTGCAGACCTATCTGACCGCTGGTCCCAAGGAGGTACGCGCCTGGACGATCAGCAAGGGCGCCACTGCTCCTGAGGCTGCCGGCGTGATCCACACGGACTTCCAGAAGGGCTTCATCAAGGCGGAGGTCATCTCCTTCGATGATCTGATGACTGCCGGTTCCGTGGTCAAGGCTCGCGAGGTCGGCAAGGCCCGCATGGAGGGCAAGGACTACGTGATGAAGGACGGCGACGTGGTGGAGTTCCGTCACAACACGTGAGTGATGGCGGGACTTCTGGACCGGTTTGACCGCCTAACCGTGGGTGCGGGTTAGACCATTTTCGCAGAGCCCCGGTCCCCCTGCGCAACGCCGAAGATGAGGCTGGCCGGGCAACGAAGGTCGACCGCATCCGATACTCGTTCGTGCGTCTGCATGTTGTGACACATCATGTAGGCGACACCAATGCCCATAGCCCGCGTACGGTTCCGTGGCTGGGCCACGCCTGGGGTTGTCGGTGCTCGCTGCGAGAATCGCAGGCGTGGATACCGAGTGGGCGATCGAGCAGTGCCGAGAGTGGCTTCGGCTTCAGGAGCGCGTACCGATTCCCGAGGATAAGCGCGAACCGGGTGCGCCGAAGACACGGACCCGAGGGACGGAGGAAGCGCGCAACCGCGTGGGGAATCGTGTCCGCCTTGTTGCCGACGCGGTCTGGGAGAAGTGGAACAACGGTTACCGCTGGCGCCTTGAAGCCGGAGACGTTCGCTCGCTCATTTTCGAGTTGGAGGAAGGCTATGCGGTCCGCGAGCGCCTCGGCTTGTTGTCACCCGGCCCAGCTATTGCGGCTGATGCACTGCACCCTTGGGTCTGGGACGCTGCCCGACCGCACTGGGAGAGCAACAATCACGACGCCTCTGTCTGGGCCGCCGCGATCAATGTCAACTCGCAGTTGAAGGCGAAGATTGAGCGCCCCGATCTCGGCGAGACGAAGTTGGTGCAAGAGGCATTCGGTACGTCATTTCCCGAGCCCGGGAAGGTGCGCCTACGTCTGTGCGACGAGTCGAACCCCGACTTGTTCAAGGACCGGCACATCGGAGCGATCATGCTCGGGCAGGGTCTCTTTTCTGGTGTGCGGAACCCGCTGAACCACGTCGGGGCAGACGGGCTCACCGAGCAAGAGGCGCTGGAGACGCTGGCGACTTGGAGCCTGTTCGCGCGATGGGTCGCACAAGCTGAAGCAGTGAGGGGCGGAGAGGCCTCGTAGGCCCTTGAGGGGCACGGGCGATCGCACCAAATACTAAGCGCGCGTCTGGGGCAGGACATCCGAGGCGACTGGCTCGAGCGCGGTGGAGTTCCTCCACTGCAGGTGGCTATGGAGCGTAGCGCCCACCTTCGCATGGTCAAACGCGCGCCATAGTCGACCTGTATGACTCGTCCCAACGCAACTAATACTGCGTCCTACGACGCTCCGCCGCGTAGGCGGCGAAGGGCATCTCGCCGAAGGCGATCAATCCTCATCCAGAAGGATCTCGTCCGTGGTTTGGTCGTCTTCTTCAGGCAGCGTCGGAACCTGGCCTAGCCCAAGGTGGGTCTTCACGTTTTCCAACTCGTCGAATGCATAGGGAGCGGGGTACTCGGCGCAAGCACGTTCGGCCAATTCGCCCGAGCGTGCCACGATTTGCGCCTCGGACCATTCATCTAGGAGCGCGATCTCGGAGTTCAGCTTTAGCCAGTCGTCCTGGAGCATCGGCTTTTTCTCGCCAAACGGCTTCTGGCTCAGCTGTGGGTTGATCGCTGTCAACGTCAGGTTGCCAAGGACGTGAGCCAACGTTTGATGGGTTTGTGTTGCATTCTCGGAACCCCAGGACGTCAGGTCGCCCTCCCACTCAGTGGTGAGTTTCTGTGGCATGACGTGCTCAACCTGGTACTTGTTGCGGTCAAGCGAATCTGGCTTGTGCTTGGAGTATTTGATCAGCGAACTGTTGAGACGCTCTAGAACTCCGAAGACCCAATGCTGGCGAGACTTCAAGTAGATCGGGTTCTGGCTTGCGTAGTGCTTGACCGCATCGTCGTTAGGCCAAGTTCGAACATCCTGTCCTGAGGACAGGATCAGCCGTAGATAGGTGGCGACGTCCGCGTCGCTGAGATGCTCCTCAGCGCGGAGCTTCCGCGCAACTCCGACGAAGATCGACTTGTGAAGGTTCGGCTCGTAGCCCGCCAGCATTCGCCTGGCCATGAAGGAGAGAATCAAGTGGATGCAATCAGACAGCGCATCTCCGCTGAGTGACCCTGCTCGGTGCCTGCGCAAGAGGTACAGGACCAAACCCTCGGCCGGAAGGCTGCCCCAATGGTGAAGGTCGGTTAGCGCACGTTTCGCCGCAGTGATCGGGCAGCTATTGGGTTGGCGAATCCACGAAAATAGAGTTGCCGCCTCGATGAGGGCGGCTCCGTAAGCCAGTACATTGGCCGAATCGGTTTCATGGTTGGCCAAGTCCTTTTGGAAGTAGCTGAACACTGATTCGGTACTGCCAGAATGCCCTTGACTAATGCTCCATGCGGAGAAGTATCGTTCGATTTCGCGGCTCGACACGTGGCTTTCCATCTTGGACCATTGCGTCTCGTAGAAGCTCGCTCCCTTTTCTCCAAGCAGCAGGAAGAAGTAGTTCCTCACGAGATCGGACTGGCGAAGCGGCTTGCCGCCAGCGTTGAGGGTCTGGAAAACGCGGTGAGCATTGTCGTTCTCAGCGAGGGTCACCCAAACAGCTTCAAGTTTGGTCAGGATCGCCGCGAGGGTCGCATCGAGCTGATCCCGGGTCAGTGGGGCCAACACGCCCCTGAAGTATCCGTAGGCTTTGGTCACGGGTGATTCAGCGGATGTAGTCGTGTCTCCAGCCACGATCGCAGCGAAGCTGGGATCGTCGAACAGTTGTAGGACCAGGCGCTCGCGATGGCCATCCTTCAGGTTCGCGTTCATCAGCAACTGCGACGTGTAGTCCTGAAACTCCGTTGCCCTCTGGTCCTCGTCCGCTCCGAGCGCGACCACCGCATCGCGGATCGCTGCGACCAAGAGAAACAGCGTGATGGTGCGCTGTTGGCCGTCGACGATGTCGAACCGCTTGGCCTCAGATGGGATTCCGCTCACCGGGTGAGTCATGAAGACAAAGCTGCCCAAGAAGTGGGTGCGCTTCTCGTCGCGCGCCCGGACGATGTCGTCCCAGAGGTCTCGCCAGTCCGACTTGTCCCAGCTGTAGCGACGCTGCCAGACGGGGACGCGGACCTGCTGCTTGCTCTCGAACAGATTCGCTACGAGTGTCTCCTCAGCCTTCATGGACGCATCATGCCGCAGCCGATCGACACGTGTGCTGTTAACACGACCGAGGGGTTCGATGTGTGGCGGCAGCCGACGTCGAGGGCGCGAATAGAGGCTTCCCCGATGAAGCGGGGCACGGGGCATCGGGGTGCTTCGGACGGAGCCCGAGCGGTACTCAGCGAATAAGAATAGTGCCAACCAACATATAGGTATGACAGTCATTGTGATGCGAGGCCATAAGCGCTAGCCTGACACTATGACCGCAACGCCTTTGCAGGATTCGCTCAAGAAGGTCCGTGCCTCCGGGAAGGACTGGATCGAAATGTCGGTTGACGCCGACCGCGTCCGCTCGCATTCCTGGCTCAAGAACATGGCTGAGAGGGGGGCGTGGGGGTCGGCTGGGGCTGGTCGAGTTGGGCCGCCGACGCCGGATGATTTCGGCGGGCTTGCGAAGCTACTGGGTACGAGCCGTGAGCAGGTTGCCTCAATGGTTTGCGCCGACTTCTACGGCGTCGATACGGGCTCCGGATACTCGGCAACAGTGCAGCGGCTCGCGCCGACCATCGATGAGTTGGATCTCGACGACGTGGTTCTTGTCGAAAAGTTGATCGCGCGTCTTGGTTCGTGACAACTCGCACGTGGCGCCGCGCCTGTGGTCCTTCCTTGATGGGCGTGGGCGTGGCTCGTCTGGATCTCTCAGTCGGCGATCTCTCGGAGGCAAGCCGCCCACGGGTCGAGGTGGCTGTAGAGGGTCTGCACTTGTCGGTCGAGGTTCTTCGGGAATCCGACCGAGCTGAGCGTGCGGGCGATGAACCGAGCTGAATCGGCGAGCTCGTCCGCGAGCGTCGCTGCGCTCTTCCCGCTGGCGGCGCGCACCTCGTTGGCTCGGGCGTGGACGGAATGCTTCATCAGGCTGTGATAGTCCAGGTCGCCTGGCCCGAGGTCGGCGCACTCCCGGCAGGTGCAGTCCAATAGGGCTGGCGCGTAGAGGTACAGGTACTGGGCTAGGTCTTGGCTGATGTATTTGTGGACGGCTGGAAGGTAGTAACGCGCGGGCGGAGGCCCGGAGTTGGGCAGCTCGACGTAGGCCCGATTTTCGCCAAATCCGATACCGTGCGAGCAGCCGTTCAAGCCGACCGATCCGAGCAACACTGCGAAGTACCCGCCGTACAGCGCGAACATCTTCTTCCCAGACTGTGAGGCAGCTCGTATTGCCCGCCCGTATGCGACGAGCCGAGCCCGCCCCGCCAAGTCGACCTGGAGCTCGTCCAGGCTATCGACCCAGATAACGACGCGCGACTCTGGTGCCGACGCCAACAGTCCTTCGAGTGCTGGCGCGGTCTCCGCAGCCACCACCCGAAACGCGGGGACCTGGGCGGAGCGCGCTGCAAGCTCCTCCTGCGTCAGTCGCCAAAGCTCACTCGAAATGGTCCAGCGCGGGTCATCCGTCGAGCTGGCCATTAGGTAGGGGGGAAGGATCGCTTCAGGCAGCGTCGCGTCTTCCGAAACGACGGCCTCCCCGAGTCGTTGGGCGTACTTGTCAAAGTGCTTCGAGTTGAGTTCCGTGTACCCGAGATTGAACTGCACCCAGTGGGTGGCGATGTTCTGCAGCCGCCCCGTCTCGAACTCTTCCGGGTCGAACTCGAAGCCCGAGACGAGCCCCGGATCTCCAAGGACTTCCGCGAGCGAAATGTGAGACTTCTTGGGTCGGCTTAGCGCCTGATGAAACAGGGGGAACCGTGGATCAATGACGTATCTCGGCGGGCTAGCGGGCGAAGCCGAGAGCGTTAGTACAAACCCCTTGGTGCCATCCTTCTGGAAGGCGGCGACTGTTCCTGGCACTAGGAGGCCGTCGTAGTCTCCGGTGAGTTCACGGGCCGTCTGTTGATCGGCGGCGCCGTAACTCAGGTAGTGGTCGAAGGTGTCAAACAATCTGGTGCCCCCCCGTCCGGTCGAATACTTGGCGCAACCGTTGTCGAACGAGCGGGTTGATTCGCTCTTCGTGTGGCAGGAGGAGGGCATGCGCCCGCGCGCCGACTTGGATAATGCCGATACCTTCGCGTCGAGCTACCTCAACGTTGTCCGGGTTCGGTGCTGATTCAACAACGATCCAACTGCGCTCGAAACTCATGCTGTTGTAGATCGCTTGCTCAAGAACGCGGGAGAAGCCGCCGAGCTTAAGTTCGAATGCGCTCAAGGAGCCGCTTCGCGTCAATGTGGCTACATCGACTCGTCGGCCCCTCCAGGGCAGCTCGAAGCGAACTTCCGTTCCTCTTGGCGCGCGGCGAGTACGCCTGAGCCATTCAAGTAGGGGAGTGACCATCTCGCCTTCGGCTGCAAATGACGGGCGGGGAGCTTCAGTCATGCCGCACCCCTTTCGGCCGGGCAAGGAGCTCAGCTGAGGTGATCTCGCCGTGGAGATAGTGGTAACAGATGACGACAACTGCTCCGAGTAGAACGCCGACACCGACGACTGTGAAGGCTGAGGTTCGCCAAAGGCGCGTATGGGTATCCGTCGCGCAGAGCGCTGTAATCAGCACGACTCCCGCAAGGTAGATGACAGCAGGAACCCAGGCCCACTTGCAGATGAACAGCAGGGCTTGAAAGCGATCGCGCAAGGTATCGCGAATCTTGATCGCACTCTCGAAGTCACGGGTCAGGCTGACAATCTCGCCCGGATCTGCCACTACGAACTCAGGGCTGAAGGAGCCGTCAACCTCACCCAAGTGCTGGTCCGTCTTCTCCTGAACGTTCCGAAGGCGTTCGAGCGCGAGTTCTGAGAGGCCCGAGTGTGCGATCTCCACCCGATCGCCAAGCTTCTCTAACGTATCGCCTCTCAGCGTTGCAGTCCGCCAAATCGCCGCGATGGCCGGAGTTGCCACCGCCACCCCAACCCCGATGATGGCTACTCGGAGATCGGGGTTCACGGGCGACGTCCGAGAATGTCGTCTCGGATTATCGACTTCGTGGTGTAGTCCTCGTATCGCTGGTAGACGTACCGGACGAGCTGCCGCAGCGGCAAACGGGCGAAACGTTGCTTGAGGCCCGCTACGTCTTCGATCGCGCCGTCGGGCAACTCGGCAGCGAGCGCGTGGAAGTAACGCCAACCGCGATCAGTGAGTTCGAAATCGCGGGTTGCGTAGGGATCATCGCCGGCTAGCTCTCCGCCGATCATGTTGCGCTGCTCCCAGGTGTCCTCGTCGGACGCAGCCTTACTGCCGCTGTCGACGACGAGCTTGGCCGCAGAAAGCATGTCCACGGCCTTGTAGACCTCTGCTGAGAACGGGCCAAAGTTGTACGGCTCGAAGTTCGCTTCTTCGGTCAACCACTCTGGGGCTTGCGTCTCCTTCTCAAGGAGGAACACCAGCTTCTCTAGGCGGGTGATGCCGTTCAAGCGGCCCGGGACTGAGCCGGGGCTTCCGGGGGCCCCAAGCAGCAGCACGATGGCGTCATCGATGCCCATCTCCGGCTTGTTGCTCATGTTGGGTGACGGCTCCATCCCTCTTGCAGATGGTGCGATCCTAGCTCCAGCCGTAGACAGAATCTGGCCGCCCGTCGCTCGCGAACTCCAGGCAATTTGCGATTCCGTTCGATCCAACCAGGTTGCGATCTCGCCGCGATCGAAGCGCAAAGGCGTCATGCCCTGCCACGCATCAGCTCTAGCCGGAGCAGCGGCCAGTTACAGGCCGCACTTGTCGTGGACGTACTCGGTGATCAACGTGTTCGCCTTGGCGGCATCGAGGCTGGACATCGGCGCGGTCAATAGTGTCCTGGCGGCGGCTGCGACCTTGGACGGCCCTACTGATTCAAGCTGATTCAATGCGTCTCCGACTGAGGCAAAGGCGGTAGACAGATTGCCGGGGAGGGCCGTGGACGCCTCGCCAGCGCTCTGCTCGTATGCCCAAGCCGCCGAGCAAGCTGCGGACTTGTCGCCGCCAGTGCCGTACTTCCCGCCAATGGCGAACTTGAAGACAAGGAACCCCGCGACCGCAAGCAGGGCAATCGCAACGCCGATCATCACGGCGACCCCTCTTTTCTTCATGTGCAGCTCCCTCTACTCAATGTCGTGTCCGACTTACCCTTGTCTGACCACGGAGTCTCTTGACGTCAAGATATCCGTGCTACGCTCCCAGCAAGCGCCGGAGGCACCGCGAGCGGGAGCGTCAGAACGTGAGACCCCTGCTCGGATCGACAACCCGTCGGCCGCGTCAGTGTCCGACGAGGCCTGCCATCCAGAGGCCCAGGATGATGACGATGATCCCCAGAAGGATCCTGATTGCCTTGAGGTCGTTCATCGCGCCGCCCACTTCACGCCGCACTTCGATTGGGAAGTGCGAAACTGTAATTGTCTGCGCTATGTATAGCGTGGTTTCCAGAAACCCGTAAGGGCAACGTGCATGTGTGCGCTCACCGGGTAAGCAGTCGCGGCCTCCGCTGACTGACTATCGGGTGGCTTTCGGGCAATCCCTCCGTGCGGCCCGCGAGGCTGTGGGCATCAGCCAAGAGGCGCTCGCCCACGACATCGGCATGAGTCGCCGCTACTTGTCCGGAATCGAACGTGGCGAGGCCAACCCGACCCTCGATCAGATCGCCCGGCTTGCCGACGGCCTTAATCTCGAGCCGAGTGCGTTGCTGCCAATGCGTAGCCAGCCTCGGGCCCCGTCGTCCGACAGCTGAAAACAACGCCTGATCGTCAGCGCGTCTTTCCGCGGCGTTCCGGCCGCTACCGAGCCTCGCCTAGCCGATGGTTCCGAGCTTCGTGCGCCTTGAACCACGGGCAATCTAGATCGTGCACCACTTTGATCACCACGACGCCGGGTGACTGCTCCCAAGGCGCTGCCGTCGCGGGACAGTCGGGGCAGGCTGGGATGCCATCCGCATGGGCAGAGATCGTCTTGGCGGCCCTGCGGGCGTCGCGCATTCGTTGACTGCGTCGGGCGCTCATCGATCAATCTCCTCGTCAGCGTCGGACACATCGGGTTCGATCCGGAATCCGAGCGCAATGGCCTCAGACTCCGTAGAGCCGGGGTAGTAGCGCTGACCCTGCTTCTCGATTCGGCCCTTACCGACTAGTTCACTCAAGTGCTTGTTGATGGTCGTGCGGTTGTGTCCTCCTCCCAATGCGGCGACGACCTCGCCCGCTGCCGCGCCGATGTTCCTGACTGCATCGAGATGCTCCAAGATCAGCCGCTCGCGCTCCTGGCGTGGAGTCTCGTTCGGCATCGGTTGCAACGACTGCGGATCAACGGTCAGCGAGGAATCAGTGGAGCTGAGGGTCACGGACATGAGGGTCAGGTGGTCCTTCGCGCCGTCTTCCCCGTCCTTCTGCTTGGACACCTCTACGGTCACGTGCATTGACGCGCCCTGTCGATTCGTGTGGAGGACGGCGTCGGCGTCGTCCTCGATGCCGGAGTAGCCGCGGGTGTCAGTGTCATTCTTCTGGGTGTGCGCGATCACCAGGGCGAGTCCACCGGTTCCGTGGTCTAGCACCCGGACGAGATCGGCGATTCGATCAACGACCGTCGCCATATCCGACCCGTTTCCGTCTGCAGCTCCCGAGATCCGCCGAAGGGTGTCTAGGACGACCACGCCGTAGCCGGAAGCGTTGTGCAGCAGGTCCTCGTAGCTCGTACCGGCGGCGTAGAAGTTCGGCGCACTAGTGCGGACAGTGAACTGATCGACGAGGTCGGCGCGGGCTACTTCAGGGTGAGCCGTGAGCCAGGCCCGTACTCGGTTGTTGATGTTGCGCGCGCCCTCACCTGCCACATACAGCACCCGCGCTTGTGTTACAGCCCTGCCCTGCCAGGGGATTCCCGCGGCGATGCTCAACGCCATGTCCAGGGCGATGAAAGTCTTGAATGTCCCGTCACGACCCGTGAGCAAGGCATAGCCCTCGGGCAGTCGGCCATCGATGAACCAAGGCATTGCGGGCAGGGCATCGAGGTCGTCCAGAGTCATGTAGTCGCTATGTCGGTCAGCCGCCCCGACAGACTCGGTGGCGAACCGGCGCCTCGCTTCGGTCCTGGCTCGTAGAAGTCGAAGCTCGCGCTGGACGTCGGCTTCGTCAGGCATGGGCGGCAGGGGATCCAGAACGTCGAACATCTCGGCAACGGATAGCGACGGGCGGGGGCCACGCTCGGGATCGGCGTCCTTGATCGCGTTCGTGATGGTCGCCCCTACCTCGCCCGGCGGCAGTCCGGCGTCGGCCGCAGCATCAGCCAATGCCGTCTCTGCGTCGTGTGAATCGAGGTATCCCGCCTTGACCAACGAGCACACGGGCAACGCCTTGTCCCGGAGGGTTTGGTTGCGTGTGCCTTCCTGAGCTGAGCGGATTCGATCGCACGCTTCTCGGAGGTATTTGTCGGCCCACTCTCGTTCGGTCTCTGTGCAACTGCGGTCGCTTGACTCCATCTCGCAGCCATCCTCGGTCTGAACGGTTTTGGTGGCTGAGCCAGTACTTAGCCAGTCGGCCAACTCGCTGGGTAGTGGCGCGATGGGGACGTCTTCGGCGACCTCGTACCAGTTGCCGGTTGGCTGGTTCCTGCTGTCGAAGTGTTGCGAGCCGGTGCCAACGATGAAGCCACCAGCGCCTCGAATATTCAGGCCGTCGGGCCACCCTGAAGGCTCACGATTCCCGATCCTGCACACCTCGTGGTCGTGCTCGAAGATTACGTGCCTGCCTCCACCGATACGACCTGTACTGACAGTGAGAGTTGGTGGGAGCGAGATCCCCAGCAGCTGCTCAAGTTCAGCGACCGCGCCCGGCCTGTCCTCGTCCAGCACGACGAGGCGAGCGCTCTCGCAGTCGATCCCGTATCCGGTCACAGACGAGGGCCAGGCGGCGATCTGCTCTGGCGTCGCTCCGCGCTCGCGCCATCCCTTCTGGCCGTTGGGCCTCTTGGTTGACCGGAGGGGGAAGACGAATGCGCCTCGCTTCGTCCACCCGAGAGCGGGGTCCTTGAACGTGCTCACGCGTCACCGCCCGCGTCCACGAGCAGACCGGCGAGGTGGGCGCGCTGGGCCTTCGTCAACGGGGGAGCGTCCGCTAGAGCCTTGTCGATCGCGCAGGCGATCTGGGCGGCAGCGAGATCGCGGCGAGCCTCAGTCGCGTCTGTTCCGAGCGATGATGCGCGCGCCACGCGGCCCGCTGCGCGATACCGCCCGTGTGGGTCGGCGTTGGAGCGCCGGGAGGCGCTGGTCTTGATGGTCACGGTGCTGTCCCTGGCGGGGATGCGAAGCTCCGGTCGCCAGGATTTTAGGCACCATGTCCATTGCTTCTGATTTTTCGCACCTGCCAGGGCCGGGTGGCCAAGGTCGCTACTCGTGTCTCTGCGCCGCGCCGGGTGCTCCGGGTGCCCACAGGAACTGTGACCCGGGACTAGCGCACGAGAGCTACCCGGACAGTTTGTTGCTGAGGCAACGATATCAGCCCCATTAGGGCATTTAGTCGTCGATTCGTCCCCTCTCAACTCTCCGCCGCCTGGCGTATGGATTGAACGAGGTTCCGCCTGATGTGCCCTCTCGCTGTGCTGCGCGTACTTCTAGGTACGCGCGCATCCGCACACCGGATCTGACGTTGAGGTGTGCTGGGGTGTGCGCTCTGTTCTCGTCCCGCTCAGCAGGGATGTGCAGGTATGTGCGGTGCTGTGGCCTGGACTGTGAGATCCCTGTGCTCGGACGGATTCCGCACCAAACTTGGGTGATTGCTATCGGGTCCAATCGATCGTCACGGTCTCCGGGTCGAAACCCTTTCGCCCTTGCTGTGCGCGATGAAGGGTGACCGTCATGAACAGGCTTACCAGTGCTCGTTGCCTGTCGGTCGTCATCGTCGGCCACGCCTCGTCGAGCTTGTCCAGTACGCCCTCCAGGCCGTCGAGCACGGGCGTTCGTGCGTGTTCCGCCAATGCAGTCTCAACGTCAGCCAGACGCGCGCGTAGCGGCTCGACGGCCTCTCGCACGTCGTCGGGGGTCAATGTCCCATCGGCAACGAGCGCCGCGAGTCCGGTCAGCCGCTCCCGAAGTGCGGTGTGCTCGGCCAGTAGGTCGACTGCATCGTCGCGGCCCTCGATTCCTGGGCGAAGCGCAGCGAGTGCGTCAGGCTGACGCAGCCGTGCTGCCAGGACAGCCAACACATACTGATCGACGGCTTCACGGTTGCGTGTCATGTAACAGCCTCGGCAGGTGTAGCGAGTGCCACCGGACCCGCCGGACACGATCCGCCGAGTATCACCGCACGCGCATCTGAACAGCCCGCTGCCCAGGTACTTCCGAGCAGTCGTGCCTGTCGCGTTGGTCTTTCTGCGTGGGTCGGCCAGTCTGGCGTTGACGAGGTCGAAAGCAACCGGATCTACCAGCGCCGTCCACGAGCCATCCCCAACTACCTTGCCCTTATAGGTCCGTCGTCCTGCGTAGCGCGGGTTGGTGAGGATCGTGCGCACGGAGGACGGGGTCAGCTCGTAGCGGCGCGAGAGAGTGCGCAGGGTGTCTCCCTGGGCGAACTCGTTGAACAGTGCCCGCACCGTCTCTGCCTCGTCCTCACGCACGGTGCCGTCTGTGTTGTAGCCCGTGCAGCGGGTGCCCTTGGGAACGCCGCCCCGTTCGGCTCGCTGCTGGTTGGCGCGCGATTGGCGCTCGCCTTTCCGGCGCACTTCAAACCGCGCGATGCCTGCGAGCATCGTCGCTCTGAACTCACCGTCAGCGGTCGTGAGGTCAATCTCGCCGTCGACCGTCACCGCCATCAGCCCGGCGTCGATCAGCGCGTTGAGGTCGCGAGTCGAGCGGAGGAGTCGGTCGAGATCTACGGCGATGACGACATCGATCAGACCGGCGGATCGATCGGTCAGCATTCGTGCCCAGTCCGTGCCCTTGCCACGGGTCTTCGATGCCGACACGTCGAGGTCGACGTATTCACTGACAACGCGCCAACCGCGAGAGGACGCGAGAGCGGTTGTTCGTTCGCGCTGGCGCTCGATGCCGTCTTCGCCGTTGCGGGTAGGGGACTGCCGCAGGTAGAGCGCCGCTCGGCGTGCCCCTGGGACCGTGGCCGACGACTTCGCTCTTGCTGTGCGGATGAGTGCATCTGCGCTGGTCAGAGCCTTGTCGGAAGCCTTCACTCACTAAGCATAACGGAATGTGGTGGAGTTCCGCTTCAACGTGTAGCGCGTATCGTTACGTGATACAGTCGATCGTGTGATCGTCACCTTCCGTCACGAGGGACTTGAGGCGTTGTTTCGCACCGGGTCCAAGCGGGGAGTGCAGCCCAGCCATGCACCGAAACTGTTGCGCATGCTCGACCTCATCGACGTTGCGTCCGAGCCGGCCGACGTCATGCTTCCGGGCTACCGGGCGCACGAACTTCACGGAGATCTGGCCGGGCACTGGTCGATGTGGGTGAACGGCAACTGGCGGGTCACGTTCAGATTCATCGGCGAGGACGTCGAACTCGTCGACTATCAGGACTATCACTAGGAGGTGGCAGACATGGTTGTACGGATCCCGACTCATCCGGGCGCGATCCTCCGTGAGGACGTATTGCCCGAACTTGGGCTCAGCGTCTCGGCTGTGGCGGAGCACCTGGGAGTGTCGCGCGTGACGCTGAGCCGCGTACTTCATGAGCACTCGGCGATCTCGCCCAACCTCGCCCTCCGTCTGGAGGCTGCAGGGCTGAGCAGTGCGCGGGTGTGGCTCGCCATGCAGAGCGCCCACGACCTCGCTGCCGAACGCAAGGCAGGCATTCCGAAGGTCGAAACGCTTCAGTCGGCCTGACTGCTTGTGCATAGCCCGATCCGCTCGTCGTCCGCTTCAATGTGTAGCTCGATCAACCTGGTTTTCTCCACAGCGTTCGATGAAGCAGCGCTCCTCCACAGGGCCGCTCACTCTACTTTCGCTCGGACATCGCCAGCCTGATCGTTGCCGTATGGGGATCCGCTACTACGCATATGCCTTCGACCGCGACCAGACCGATGAGGTGCTCGCGAATCCGCGCAACTACATCTCGAGTGATCCGTTCGCCGATGCGTGGGGCATGGAGCCGCACGCGTACGTCGGGATCGCGACCATGGAGCAGACAACTCCGGAGCGAGACATGGCATACCTCGACAAGGCATGGAGTTATCTCCAGCGGCTGTCAGGCCCGACGGCCGAGAAGGGTCCGCGGCCCGCGTATCGAATGTTCGAAGGCGCCGTGACATTCACCGGCATGGGTTGGGATCCGTATGTTCACGCGTTGACGCCGGCTGAGGTTGCCGAGATCGCGCCCGACGTCGCGGCAATGGTGAGCGAGATCGAATCGGGTGGGCTGCAGACAGTGGGCGACCCGGACAAGCTCTACGTGGAGCAGTACCTCAGGCGGGCTGGCGAGTTCGTCAGTTGTTTGGCATCGGAAGGTCGGGGGATGGCCTACCTCATCGGGTAGGGAACGCGGCGCCCGAATGGCGAACCAATTCTCGCTATGATCATGTACATGAATACCGTCCCTCTCGCCACTGCACGTGCGCAACTTTCGCAACTTGTTGACGAAGCCATGCGCACCCATGAACGCGTCGAGGTCACGAGGAACGGTAGGCGCGCAGCGGTCATCCTGAGCGCAGATGACTATGACTCACTCATGGAGACTCTCGACATCCTTGGCGACGCCGAGGCGATGGCTGCCATCCGCGAGTCGGAGGCGCTGGCGGACGACCAGTGGATCCCCGGGGATGTGGTCCAGGCCGAGTTGCGAGCTGCAGGGCGACTGCGCGGGTGACGTACGCGATCTCCCTGTCGCCGCGAGCGCGGCGCTCGTTGAGCGTCGACCTGCCAGAGGCCGTTGCCGCAGCATGTGCACAGTTCATCTTCGGGCCGCTGGCCGAAAGTCCGTACCGCGTCGGCAAGCCGTTGCGCGACGAACTGGAAGGCCGCTACTCCGCTCGGCGCGGGGAGTTCCGGGTCATCTACGAGATTCATGACGAACGTGTCCTCGTACGCGTCATCACTGTGCGGCATCGACGTGACGCCTATTCGTGACGGAACTCGGCGGCAGCGATCCCGGTCGCCTATGACGCCGGTCGCAAGGCCTCGAACGCTTGCCCGGGCACGCGGTTGCCGGCCTCCTCGATGCCGCGTCGCGGGTCCACCCGGAGCAAGAAGATCGCGCCGAGAATGAAGAAGACAATCAGCGCGACGATCGCCGGGCGATACGACCCGGTGACCTGAAACACCACGCCGAACAGCAGCGTGCCGAACCACGATGTGCCGCGCTCGCACGCGTTGTAGAGGGCGAAGTACTCGCCCTCGCGCCCCCGCGGGATCAACAGCGAGAAGAAGGACCGGGACAGCGCCTGGGTTCCACCCATCACGATCGCGATCAACACCCCCAGTGCGATGAAGAGCGCGACACTGCCGCGAGGAACGAACACGGCCAACACCACGATCACCATCCAGCCGACAGTGCCCCAGAGAATCGGTCGGTAGGAGCCGAACCGCTGCGCGAGCCGACCGAAGGCGAGGGCGCCCCCGAACGCCACGAACTGGATCATCAGAATGGTGCTGATCAGCACGGTCTGGCTCATGCCCAGCTGCTTGGATCCATAGGTCGATGCGCTGCCGATGACTGTCTGGATTCCGTCGTTGTAAAAGAGGTATGCGATCAGGAAGGTGAGCGTGTGCGGAAATGCGCGCATGTCTTTCAGGGTCGTGAACAACTGGCCGAAGCTGCGCTGCATCAAGGACCCCGTCTGTGCCTCACGCGTCGGGGCGTAGTTGCGCAGGCGTACCAGCGGGATGATGGTGAACGCTGCCCACCAGACAGCGGCAGAGAGCAGGGACAGCCGCACTGCGAGTTCCTTGCTCAGTCCGAAGTTGCTGTGAGCCTGGACCATGACAAGGTTGATCAGAAGCAGCAATCCGCCGCCGAGGTAGCCCCAGGCCCAGCCCCGCGACGACACCGCGTCGCGCTCGTCTTCGGTGGAGATGTCGACCAGGATCGCGTAATAGGCCACCAGTGAGCAGCCGCCCAGCACGCTCGCCGCGACGATCGCGAAGGCAGCCAACTGCCACTGGCTGCCCTGCATGAAGAAGAGCAACGCCGCACAGGCACTAGCTGCCCAGCCGTAGCCCGCCATGTGCCACTTCTTGCGCGGGCTACGGTCAACAAATGCACCCACCACCGGCAGCACCAGCGCGCTGCTGATCGTGGCGAAGCTGATCAGGTAGCTCGGCAGCGACCCCGCCGCAAGGTGAAGGCCGAAGACGCTGACTGGATTGCGACAGGTGTCCTCGGCATCAGCGCAGCCGGCGGCGTGGCTGGCTACCGTGATCATGAACGGCGCAAACAGCACCGCCAAAGTCGTCGTATAGAAGGCAGAATTGGCCCAGTCGTACCAGTTCCATGCCCGCTGTTGCGGCGTCAATCTCGCGGACTTGTTCACGGCCGCAGCCCTCGATCCGTCAGTGCCAGCCTCATGGTTCCCAGTAAACCGGCTGGCCGCGTCGCGCTGTCGCCCGCTGCAGGGTCGACCCTTCCCCACGGCGCATGCGGCATGATGCACGCGGGAGTTCGACGGCACGAGGAGCAGGAATCGTCATGGCATCACCGCTCAGCAAGATCGTGGAGACCCTCACCTCCAGCCCGGAGGGCCTCGAGGGGCGCGACCCGGAGTTCATTCGCCGCCAGTTGCCCCGTCTGTGGCTGATCGCACAGGTCTATCACCGCGCCGAGGTCGAAGGCTTCGAGAACGTCCCTGACGAGCCAGTGCTGTTCGTGGGCAACCACAGTGGCGGCGCGACGGTGGCGGACTCATGGATCTTCATGCTTGCCTACAACACCTTCTTCACGGTTGAGGGGCGTCCCATGATCGGGATGGCTCACCGCGCTCTGACCGCCACCCCGGGCATCGGACACATGCTGCGCAAGCTCGGTGCCGTCACCGCTGGCCACGAAGCGGCCGAGCAGGTGTTCAGCGAAGGCGGCTCACTACTGGTCTACCCCGGCGGTGACGTCGAGGCGTTGCGGCCGACTCGCGACAAGAACAAGCTCAACTTCGACGGGAGAAAGGGCTTCCTCAAGTTGGCGCACGCCAATGGCGTCAAGATCGTGCCGGTCGTTGCGACCGGTGGCCAGGAAACCCTCTGGGTGCTCAATGACGGCAAGGCGCTGGCCAAGCTGATGCGGTTCGACAAGATGCTGCGCATCAAGAGTGTGCCGATCACGTTCTCGATGCCCTGGGGCTTCCTCCCCGGAGGCCTCCCGCACTTCCCCTTCCCGGCGAAGATTCGGATGCGGGTGCTCGAGCCCATCGATCTCCGCGAAAAATATGGCGACGATCCTGACTGGGATCAGGCGTACGCCTACGTCACGAGCCTGATGCAGCGCGAACTGTCGGCGCTCGCGGCCAAGACCGTGCTGCCGGTGCTCGGCTGATGTCCGGCGAGATCATCGAGCGAATGCTCGTACGCCGCGACCTCGACGTCGTTGCGAAGGTGGCCACCGACCCGTTGACGATCCTTCCGATCATCGGGGGCTTCGGGCGATTCGATCCGTTGGATGTCGACGCCGCCGGCTGCGGGCTGTGGGATGTCTTCATCAATCTGGGAACCAACCAGGTCGGCGGCCGGGTGGAGGTCGTCCGGCTCGGTGAACGACACCTGCAGTGGAGCTCGGTGCGCGGTACCCATCACTCGATGGACATCCGCGTGGAGCCTGATGCAGACGGTGCGGTGGTGGAATTCCACCTGCAAAGCCGTTTGGCCGGCGGACTGACCGGTCGCATCAGTCAGTTCGTGTCCAAGGGCATCGTTTCGCGCCATCTCGTCGCTGGACTCGACCAACTGCGCCACTACATCGAACACGAGATGTAGAGCGCCGTTTCCTCGGCAGAGAACGCCGGCATCGAACGAACGGCCGGCTCTCAGCCGGCGAGTGCCTGCAGTTCCCCGCGGGCGATGCCGTGCAGCGTACGCGCGAGCAGGCCGGCGATGACCACGGTCGCCAAGGTCAACATCGCGACTGCCGCGGTGTCGGCCAGAGTCGATGGCGCAAGCGTCGCATAACGCAGTGCCGCGCCGGCGGTCGCGGCGAGCGGGAAGCTCACGGTCCACCACGCGACGCGGAACGGGCAGCACTTCGCGAGGTGCCGCAATCGGCCGAGCAGCACCAAGAGAAGGAACCCGGCGATCGCCAGGAGGCCCTTCGCCAGATCGTCGACCCGACCGATCGTGATCACGTACGCGGAGAAGCCGACGGAGAACGGTGCCAGGAGGACCATCAGTACGGGTGATCCGCCTGCTGGCAGAGGCTCTTCGAACATCAGCCGCGCAAAGATGATCGTGAACAGTGGGATGGCGAAGAACAAGCCGACTGACAGGCCGAACATCATGACCGCCCGCGGTTCGTGGCTGAACTTCAACGCCGGCACCGCGAGTGGGATGTCGAGCAGGCCGACGAGCGGAACGATCCAGGCCGGCGTGGCGTGGTGACGCTGCTGGGTGATGCCCATCCACCGACTGGCCATGTGCCAGGCGAGAGCCACCATGCCCGCCGCGCCGATCCACCACACCGTGTGTGCCAGAGTCAGGTTGTACGGCGCGAGCAACGCCGGCACCAGCAGCGTGCTGATCAACGGCGTTCCGAACAACGCGCCGGTCACCGGGTGACGGAACTCAGCCTTCACGTGGCCGAAGCCAGTGATCGCCTTGATGCCGTAACCGACGATCTGCGCGATGTAGGCAGTCAGCGCCAGCCATCCGATCCCGTCGGCGACGAGGCTGGGGGTGCCGAAGTGTTCGTGCGCGAGACGCCAGGCGAGGCTCAGCCCACTCAGGCCCATCACGGCTCCGAACAGCGCGACCGGCAGCCAGCTCAAGCGTTCCTTGTTCATGGCAACCATCGTGGACGCCTGGATGTGAACCGACAAGGCATGAAAGGATCACAATCGCGCTCCATCGGATCACTGCTAGGAGAGGACGGCATGGACTGGCTGAGTCATCTGGTCGCTCAGGCGCGACCGCGGGCGCGCCTGGATGAGCGCTGCCTGCTGTCGGGCGACACGCATCTGGACAACCCGCCGCAACCTGCAGGCGTGGTGCCGTTCCACCTCCTCCTCGAAGGCTCGTGCGTCGTCGAGATCGTCGGGACTCGCACCGAGATGGAGTTGGCAGTGGGCGACCTCGTGCTGCTGCCGACCGGGGACGCCCACAAGATCAGGGTCGTCGGGCCTGCCTCCGCGAGGATTGATCTGTTGTGCGGGCACTTCGAATTCTCGAGCGGGGCGGGTCGGCTCCTGTTCCGGCACCTGCCGAACCCCATGCGAGTCAGCCTGTCAGCCAACGGCACCGAGCTCGAGCTCGGCCACATCTCGTCGCTTCTGCGGATCCACTCCGCCTCGGAGCTCCCCGGGCAGCAAGCTGTCCTTGATGCGCTCGCTCAGATGCTGTTCGTCATCGCGCTGCGAGCCCAGCCCCCAGGTGGAGAACCCCAACTTCTGGCGATTGCCGATCCCGCTCTGCGAGCAGCGCTGGCAGCGGTGATCGCAGACCCCGGCGCGGTCTGGACCATCGACACGCTCGCGGAGGCAGCCCACATGTCACGTGCAACGCTCGTACGCCGCTTCCGCGACCATCTCGGAATCGGTGTCGCCGACTTCATCACGTGGGCCCGCATGATGAAGGCCGCGGACCTGCTTCGTACGTCTGGTGGCTCGGTGTCGGCGGTCGCCAGTGCCACCGGATACAACTCGACTGCCGGCTTCACCCGAGTCTTCCAACGCACGTACGGAATCTCGCCTGCCCGCTACGCGCGCGCTGCTGACGACACCCCCAGTCTCGAACGCCGCCCCTTTCTGATCCGGGAGCCGTACGTGCCGTCCGTATGACTACGGATGTGCGGCGGTACAGGACGAAGGGACGATTGACGGTCTGGGATTCATCGGCAAAGTTGGCTCGGGCGGCGTCGCGAACTGACGCTGCTCCGAGCCGGCCATGCCGACTAGTTGTTGTCACCTCCGGGGGAGCCTGATGAAGCGCCGCATCGTTGCCACACTCGCCGTCCTTGCGGCCCTGACCGCGACCCTTGCGGTCTCGGCGCCGACCTCGGCAGCCACGACGCCGGTGCTGACCGTGACCCCGACTGGGGCGCGGATTGCGTACGGCACGGGGCTCTTCATGCGTGCGCTCTACCGCAATTCGGCAGGCGTGACGACGGACGTCACCGCGAAGGCGTCGTGGGTCTCCCGTACGCCTGCGCTCTCGTACATGCATGGCGCGGGCCAGGTCCGGATCAGCGGCAAGCCCGTCGGGGGCGTGGCGGTTGTCAGTGCGTCCTATGGGGGCAAGACCACCTATCTGAAGATCAACGTCTCGACGGCCGCGCTCACCTCCGTGGTCCCGGCGATGACGAGCAAGACGATCTTCGTCGGCGACCGTTTCGGCTTCGAGACATTGGGGTATTTCGTCGGCTTCAACGAGCAGCTGCGGTGGTGGTCCGCGTACAGCTTCCAGCCTGCGGGGATCGTCTCGAGCGCGAGCGGCGTCCTCACCGGACTGAAGCCCGGCAGGACCGTCGTCACCGCCTCGTACCGCGGCAAGGTCAGCCGGATCACAGTCACCGTGCTCGCCAAGACTCCCCGGATCGTCCTGACCAAGACGGCCGGCAACGTCGTCGACACGGATCACAGTGGCGGCGCGTCCGCGGGCGACACGATCCCGTACACGTTCTCGGTCCGCAACACCGGCAACATCCCGGTCACCCTGACCGGAGTCACCGACCCGAAGCTGGGCGCGATCACGTGTACGCCGACGGCTCTCGCTCCGAACCAGATCGCCTCCTGCAACGGTGTGACGTACACGGTCACGCAGGCTGACGTGGATGCGCAGTCGGTTGCCTCGACCGCCACGGCCACCGCCAGCAGCGCCGCAGGTCAGGTGCAGTCCCAGGCCAGCACCTCCACGTCGCTGTCGACGCTCAGTCACTTCACGGTCACGACCTCCACGACGGCTCCGACCGATGCCGACACCGACGGACTGCTCGACATGGGCGACACGATCCACTACTCGTACGCGGTCAAGAACACCGGCTCCACGACACTCAGTTCGGTCTCGGTGACGCCGGGGATCGGTGGCGCGGCGACCTGCCCGACCGGTTCGGTCAGCCCAGGCGCCACGGTCACCTGCACCAGCAGCCTGGGCGTCACGCTTGCCCAGGTCGGCGCGGGCAGCCTGTCCAACGCGGCGACGGCGTCGGCCACCTCGCCGACGGGTCAGGTCGGCGCCACCGCCGCTGCGTTCAGCACGACGTTCGATCGAATGAACATCGCGTTGCAGCACGGCCTGCCGAACCTGGTGAGTTATGCCGAACTGGTCGCCAAGGCGCAGGCGCTGAAGAGCGCCCACGCCAGTCTTGCGGCCAGCCTGCTCCCCAGTACGGCGATGAACTGGCAGTTCGACGCTCAGGGACAGTCGGTGTCGAGCTACGCGATGCCGTTCCAACAGGTGGTGCTGCGGAGCAACCACAACTTCAGTGGTGGCAGTAGCACCGCCGACCTTGCTGTGGCGGGGACCGCACCTGGCCAGACCACTCGGATGGCGTACGTCACCGCGAATCCCTTCACCGACCTGCTCGCCAGTCCGCGGACGGCGATGCCCGACGCGGGTATGAACGCGTTCGACGTCAATCTGTTGAAGTGGCTGCTCAAGGCGTCGGACCTGTCCTCCACCTCGTTCAACGTCAAACTCGTGAATACCTGGGGTAGCACCACCTCGGGAACCGAGGCGCCGACGCGCAGCTGGTTCGCGGCGCACGCGCCCGGGTTGCACCTCAATGTCAGCGAGTGCGATCTTCCCGATCCCACGTGCCTCACCGGAGCGGACCTGGTCGTGTTCGGCGGCATCGGCTCCACCTCTGACAGCCCGACCATCGCCAACCAGGTGAAGGCGGCATACGACGGGGGCGTCCCGGTGCTCTTCATGGCTGACAACTGGTATGGCGACGCACCTGCGGCCATCGCGCAGAAGTTCGGGATGGCGGTGGACTACTCGCCGGTCTACTGGGACCACAACGGCCTGCAGAACTCGACCACGGCCAACCAGCTTCCCGGCGGCCTCGACGGTTTCCAGCAGGTGGTCAGCCCGTTGGTCAACACCACCTTCGGTACGCCGCTGGCGACCAGCGACTACAGCGCCTGCCAGGGCAAGGACACCCTCTACGACTGCAACCTTGGCACGGCGGCGTTCACGGCCTACCAGACCGCGACTGCTTCATGGCGGTCGTGGGTGTCATCTGCGAACACCAACGGTGTGTCGTGGTTCAGTCAGCCGCGCAATGGTGATCAGGACCTGATGCGTGCTCTGGTGATGCTCGCCGACAAGCTGCGTACCGGCGCGGCCCCCTCACTGCGACCGGGCGACTCGGTGCCTGCGGTGACGTACCCGGTCCCGACGTACACCGATGGTGGTGCCGCGACCCGCGGCCTGTTCGTCGACTCCACCACGATGACCGCATGGTCGGGCAATCAGGCGGCCGCGGACACCGGCACCGTGTACTGCACGCGTTCGGACACGGTCGCCCACAGGTGCGTGGCACCAGGCTGGCCCGGCTTCGGCAACCACAGCCTGACCCTGACGTCCACCCGCAATGACGAGTGGCAGGCGACCGGCTTCGACGCCAAGCCCGGCGTCCCGCTGACCGTGCGTCTGACCAGCGACCCGGGCCTGAAGGTTTACGTGCGCACGTTCTTCCAGCGCAACGGCACCACCAAGTCCGGGCAGGTCGACGGTTCGAATGTGTCCTACTACGACCGACCGCAGTTCGTGGCGACTGACTGGATCCCGGTGACCACCACGGGTACCACGTTCAGTTCGCCGTACGGTGGTCCGCTGTACGTCCGGATCGTCGGGAGCACGGCGACCAGCGGCACGTCGGTGCCTTTGCAGTTCAACAACACCGCCACCCACCCGGCGGTGCTCGACATGACCGACAGCAGTCAGGTCAGCAACTTCGTGGCCACCGTCAATGCCGCCAACACCAACCATGACGGGGCGTACTACGCCGACCTCGGTGGCTCCGGGTTCGAGGCCCACATGTCAGTTGCGGCCATCAACGATGCGCTGACCAACTCGGGCACCCAGGGTCGTACGTGGTCCTACACCGACCACGGTGGTCTGCAACAGTTCCTCAACGACTTCCGTGACCAGTACGTGTTCACTGTCTACAAGATGGCCGGCCTGCAACTGGGGCCGAACACCCCGCTGGCCAACAGTGACGACCCTGACGTAGTGACCGCCTGCCAGCACTTCGGGTTCCCGTGCCTGGATCCCAGCTTGAACCAACGCACGGTCATCCAGCATCTCAACTACGACCAGCACGCCCAGTGCGGTGACCTGTGCTCCGGCAACCCGATCGATTCCGACGGCTCCCCGTCGCCAGCAGGGTGGGGCGAGAACCACGAGCTCGGCCACAACCTGCAGCGTCAGCAACTGAACATCATGTGGGCGGACACGGGCGCCAACGGCACCAACGCTGCCGCGGCGAACGTGTGGTCCAACTACTCGAACCGCTCCGGCGAGGTGTCGAACAACATCTTCCCGTATCACACTGCGTGGAACTTCTACCGCAATGTGCACAGGGGCTGGGGCGACTCCTCGTTCCCGGGAGGATCCGCGCCTGACACCGCGACCCTTAGCCGCGACGTCGGTGGCATCGACGCCTTCTCCATCGCCCAGTCGATCCGCCTTCAGCAGAACAACGGCGGCGTGCTCAGGGCGTACGACGCGTCGTGCAATCTCCACAACACGACTGACACCACCGCAACGCCGACGAACATCGCGATCGCGAACGCGATCTGGCGCAACAGCGGGACGTACGACGACAACAACCTGCGGATGTCCTTCTACCAGCAGATCGCGCCGTTGATGCGGGGCAGGGTCCTGTCGGACGGCACCACGTTGAACGACGGGTACGGGATCTGGACGCTGCTCTACCAGGCAGCCCGCGGTTGGTCCGACGCGACGTCGAGCCAGGCCAAATGGACGGCTGCTGCACAGACGACGTACGGGATGTCCGACTTCGCGTGGAACAACGACGCCGTCTACGGCAGCGGCAAGACGGTCGGCAACATGATCGGTAACGACTTCCTGCTGATCGAACTCTCCAAGATCACCGGTTACGACTGGCGTCCGTATTTCCAGACGCACGGTGCGCTCTACACCGCTCTGGCGAACCAGCAGGTCATCGACAACACCCCGACTGGCGGGTACAAGTCGTTCAACAACGTCTTCCCGGCTCTTGGCGCGCAACTGCCGTTCGCGAACATGTCGAACATCGGAACGGTCGACATGACGAGCCCGTCGCAGACGTGGCCCGGTGCCTACGAGGGTTCGGCCACGACCCCGTCGTACGCGGGCTTCCACCCGGGCACCAAGGCCTCGACGGGCGCTACCTGCCCGTGACGCCCGGTCGGCGGAAGCACTGACCTACGTCCATTGCAGCGAGCGCCCTTCGAGCATCTGCTCGGCGGGCGCCCGCCCGGACAGGACGGCCAGCGCGAGCTTCCAGCGGCGCAGGACGGCCTCGCGGTCGCCGAGGCTGCCGGTCAGCATGGTGGTCATTGAGAGCCCGGTGAGCAGGTCGATCGTGAACTCGATCAGTTCGGGCGTACGGGGGTCGGTTGCCAGCGGCTCCCCGAGGCACGCCGCGTACACGCGCCGCATCTCGGCGAAGACCCGCGCCTCCTCCTGCAGAAGTTGGGTGCGCAGGTCTGCGTCCGTACGCGCAGCGACCCACAGTTCGACGGCGGCGAAGAACGCCGGTGAATTGAGGTCGCGCCAGACGAGTTCCACGAGCGCATCGATGCGGTCGATGTCCTCGGGCAGAGCAGCCGCCTCGCGTTGGAAGGCGTCGACCCGGGTGTCCACGACGTGCGTGACCGTCGTGATGAGGAGGTCCGCTCGCGTGGGGAAGTGGTGCTGCAGGGTCCCGCGGGCGAGTCCCGTCCGCTGCTGGATCTCACTGATCGTGGTGGCTGCGTACCCGCGCTCGATCAGGCACTGCGCGGTGCTGTCGAGGATCTTCTTGCGTGAGGCGGCCCGTCGCTCGGCCTGGCTGCGTCGGGGAGGGGTCGTGCTCATGCCACAAACCGTACGACGTATACAACAAATGGGTCAACTGGTCTGGTTGACAGCATGCCTGTCGGTTGAATACGGTGCATAAACCGTACAAGCAAACTGTTTTTAAGGTCTGATGCGTGAAGACACCTCGTATCGCCGTGATCGGCGCAGGGTTCGGCGGCCTCGCCGCTGTGATCGAGCTCAAGAAGCGTGGCTTCGACTCGATCGTGGTGTTCGAGAAGGGCGACGACGTCGGCGGCGTGTGGCGGGAGAACACCTACCCGGGTGCCGCCTGTGACGTGCCGTCGCCGTTCTATTCGTACTCGTTCGAACTCAACCCGCGCTGGCCGCACCGGTTCTCGAGGCAGCCAGCGATCCTGGACTACATCCGCGACGTCGCCGACAAGTACGACGTTCGTCGGCACATCCGTTTTGGAACCGAAGTCGTCGGCGCATCGTTCGACGCGAGCACGAAGACGTGGACCGTCGAACTAGGCACAGGCGAGACAGTCGAGGTCGACGTCCTCGTGACGGCCGTCGGGCAGCTGTCGAGGCCGTCGTTCCCAGCCATCGCCGGAGCCGACACCTTTGCTGGTCCGTCGTTCCATTCCGCCGAGTGGGACCATGCCGTGGATCTGTCGGGCCGGAAGGTTGCGGTGATCGGGACCGGCGCCAGCGCCGTGCAGTTCGTGCCCGTGATCCAGCCCGAGGTGGCCCATCTGGACCTGTTCCAGCGCACCCCGCCGTACGTCATCCCGCGGCCGGACCGGAAGTTCTCGGCGCTGCACCACCGCGTCTTCGAGCGGGTACGCGCCACCCAGCTCGTCGAGCGCGGCACCTGGTACGGCCTCGTCGAACTCCTCAGCATCGCGTGGGTCTACTCCAAGCCGTTGGCGGCGGCCATCAAGGCGATCTCCCGAGCCCACATGAAGCGGCAGACCAAGGCCCGGCCCGGGCTGTTCGAGAAGGTCTGGCCGACGTACGCGATCGGCTGCAAGCGGATCCTCTTCTCCGACAACTATCTGCCGGCGCTCGCACAGGACAACGTCGACGTGATCACTGAGGGCATCCGCGAGATCACCCCGGGCGGCGTCGTGACCACCGACGGTGTCCACCACGACGCGGACGTGCTCATCTGGGGGACGGGGTTCAAGGCGACCGAGTTCCTTGCTCCGATGATGATCCGCGCGGGGGAGCGCGACTTGGCGGAGCAGTGGTCCGAGGGTGCTCGGGCGTACTACGGCATGACCGTTCCGCACTTCCCGAACCTCTTCATCATGTACGGACCGAACACCAACACCGGTGGCGGATCGATCATCTATTTCCTGGAAGCCCAGGCCAGATACCTCGGCGACTACGTCGAGTTCCTGGCCGACTCTGCTGGGCCGTTGGGCGTCAAGCCTGACGTCGAGGAGGCGTACGACCAGCGCATCCAGAGCCAGCTCGCCGACAGCGTGTGGAGTCAGTGCTCCTCCTGGTACCGAAACTCGAACGGGCGTGTCACTACCAACTGGCCGGCTCTCGGTCTTGACTACAAGAAGCAGGCCACCTTCAGGCCTGAGGACTATGAGGTGCTTCCCGCATGACCTACGACTACGACGTCATCGTGATCGGCTCCGGCTTCGGGGGGAGCGTCACGGCGCTCCGCCTGACCGAGAAGGGGTATCGGGTCGGTGTGCTCGAAGCGGGCCGACGCTGGAATGCCGAGGACTTCCCGAAGACCAACTGGAACGTCCGGAAGTCGATCTGGGCGCCGCGTCTGGGGTTGACCGGGCCGCAGCGGATCAGTGCGCTGGGGAAGTGTCTGGTCTTCAGTGGCGCGGGTGTAGGTGGCGGGTCCCTGATCTACGGCAACACGTTGTACGAGCCGTTGCCGGCGTTCTACACCGATCGGGCCTGGGCTCACATCACCGACTGGCGCGACGAGCTGGCCCCGTTCTACGACCAGGCCAAGCGGATGTTGGGTGTCAACGAGAACCCGCGTATCGGCCCGAAGGACGAGGTCCTGCTGAGCGTGGCGAAGGATCGCGGGGTCGCCGACACGTTCCACCGGACCCAGGTAGGGGTGTTCTTCAACGAAGGCCAGGAGGGCGTGGAGGTCGCGGACCCGTACTTCGGTGGTGCTGGGCCGACGCGTACGGGCTGCATCCACTGCTCGGAGTGCTTCACCGGGTGCAAGCACAACGCCAAGAACACCACGAACATGAACTACCTCTACCTCGCCGAGAAGAACGGCGCGGAGGTGCATCCGCTCACGACGGTGACGAACGTGACCGCGGACGGCAACGGTGGGTATGTCATCGAGACCGAGCGGTCGGACCGGTGGGTCCGCAAAGGGCGGCGTACGTTCACCGCACAGCAGGTCGTCTTCGCAGCCGCGGCGCTCGGCACTCAGAAGCTGTTGCACCGATTGAAGGAGGACGGCAGCCTGCCGGGCCTCTCGGACCGGCTCGGCGAGCTGACCCGCAGCAACTCCGAGGCGATCATCGGTGTGCAGAGCAGGACGCGCCACGACTTCGCGCAGGGCGTCGCGATCACGTCCTCGATCCACCCCGAGCCGCAGACGCACGTCGAGGTGTGTTCGTACGGCAAGGGTCAGAACTCGCTGTTCCTGCAGACGGTGCCGATGGTGGATGGCGGGGCGTTCCGGTTCCTGCGATTCCTGCTGACGTTGGTGCTCCACCCGATCGCCTTCGCGCGTACGCTCAGCGTCCGCCGGGCCTCCGAGCGGTCGGTGATCCTGCTGGTGATGCAGTCGCTCGACAACTCGCTGACGTCGTACCTCAAGCGCGGTCTGCTCAAGACGAAGCAGGGGACGGGCGAGCCGAATCCGGACTGGTTGCCGATCGCACATGACATCGCCCGCCAGTACGCGGACCACTCCGATGCCGATGCCGGGAACATCGTCACCGACATCTTCAACATCCCGGCGACCGCGCACTACATCGGTGGATGTGCCATCGGTGACTCGGCCGAGACGGGCGTCGTCGACCCGTGGCAGCGCCTCTACGGGCACCCCGGTCTGCACGTCGCCGACGGGAGCGCCGTCACGGCCAACCTCGGAGTCAACCCGTCACTCACGATCACCGCTCAGGCCGAGCGGGCGATGGCGTTCTGGCCCAACAAGGGTGAGGCCGACGGACGGCCGGAGCTCGGGTCGGCGTACGTACGACTTGAGCCGGTCGTGCCGAACGCTCCGGTGGTCCCGGCGAACGCTCCCGGGGCGCTGCGTCTGACAGGAGTCGCGTCGTGAACTCCGAAAAGTTGGCCCGGCTCGAAGCGGGCACCACGTTGGACGAGGCGCTGGCCTTCTACGACTCCCTCCCGGCAGTCGAATGCGGGGATGTATCGGGCCGTTACATCGGTCGCGAGCTGCGTACCGGGCACGCGATGGACGGACTGCTCGAGGCAACGGGTTGGTACGGCAAGGAGTTCGACGACGCCGACCACGTGCACCCGCTGCTGTTCCGCAACCGCCGTGGCGAGATCTTCCCCGTCGAGCCCCGGATGATGCCGCTCGGCATGGCGGCGTCGGTCCCTGACGCGATCGTGGACCGTTCGCAGGGTCTGATCGGCGGCCTGCGTCCGCTGCTGCGGGCGCGGGGTCACCGCGCGCGACTACGGGCGGTCGAGTTCCGGGGAGTCGTGACTGCGGCCATGGTCTACGACCACCTGCCGATCATCGATGTCTTCCGACGCGTCGATGAGACGACTCTGTTCGGAGTGATGGACCTGCGCGGCTCGACGCCGTACTGCTTCATCCTGGAGCGCGAGCCGGCCTGACCTAAGGGGCGGCCTTGTACGCCCGGATCCCTTGGTGCATCCGGATGTCGGCGAGGATCTCGCGAGGCACCGGCCAGTTCAGGGCCTCGATCGCCGCGGCGTACGCGAGGAGTGCGCGAAGCGTCGACTCCCGGGCCTGACTCAACGCCGTCGAGTTGGCCAAGGTGGCTGCTTGGTGACGCTGCGTCCGTTCGGTCTCGCGCGCCGTCACGACGGCTGCGAAGAGTGCTGCCAGGAGTCCTCGTCGGTCTGCAGTCGACTGGTCGTGCATGAAGCCGCCTCTCGACCGGTCACCGCTACGGGTTCGGGGTTGAGGCCATGTCGCCGATCAGTCACCTACAGCCTATGTGTCGGCGTCAAGACCGCCGCGCTGCACACGCACGGCCCACGCCGGGGCCTTCGCGGTGCGATCATCTGCTCATGGGAGTGTCGAGATGAAGTGGCGACGTACGCGCCTGAATCCGCAGCCGGAGCCGCCGGGTGCGGTGGAGTTCCCCGGCGGTGACGGTGCAGCCAAGGACGCTGCGTACGTCAACCTCACCTATACGCCGGAAGAGATTCTCAACAAGCCGCCGGCCAACAGTCAGCCGCCCGGTCCGCCTGTCGCGCCGAAGGTGCTTCTCGGTCTCCTGCTCCTCGTCTTGATCGGCGGCGGCACCTACTGGTTCTGGCCCTCGAGCGGGTCGGGCGCAGGCGCGGCGGCTCCGATTTCCTCGCCCTCGGTCACGGTCACACCGTCCGTGGTGCCGAGCTCGCCGCCAGCTTCAGGAGCGGGGCGTACTACCTCTCCGACGTCTCCGGCGGCGATCACGAGACCGACCTGGTCCACGAGCCCGTCGGCGTCCCCTTCGACGAGTGCTTCGTCTCCACGCCCAACGCCGTCGCCAGTCACACCGCCGCCGACGGCGGGTACGCCGTCAGCCCGCCCGGCCACCATCGCGGAGGTCCAGGGCTGCGCAGACCCGACCGGCACCGTGCTGAGCATCGCCGCATCGCACGCCGCCAACGTGACCTTCATCCTCACCCGGGCCGGCACGGTCAGGACCGTCGGTGCGAAGTCAGCGGGAGGATCCTGGACGGCATCGGTGAAGGCGACGGACCTCCCGACACCAGGTCAGTGGACGGTGACGGCTCGTGTGATCGGGCCTGGCGGCAGAGTCACCTCGGCCGCGACCACCTTGACGGTTGTCGGATGCAAACCGTGAGCCGGCGGCTCACCGCCTGAACGTCAGGTGGACGACGCCGCTCTCGGCAGTCTCGGTCGCGACCGCGTAGCCCTCCTCGAGGCCCCGCAGGTCGTCCCACAGACGGATGCCCCGTCCGAGCAGGATGGGCGCGATCGCGACATGGAGCCGGTCGACCAGTCCAGCCTGGAGGAAGTCGCGGACGGTGCTCAACCCGCCGCCGATGCGTACGTCCTGACCGCCGGCGGCGTCGATTGCTCGCTTCAGAGCCTCGTGCGGGGAGGCGGTGATGAAGTCGAAGGTCGTGCCGTTCGCGAACGAGACTGAGGGTCGGGCACGGTTGGTCAGTACGAACACGGGGCAGTGGAACGGCGGCTCCTCGCCCCACCAGCCACGCCAGTCGGGGTCGTCCGGGAAGGTGTGCAGCCCGAACATGCCGGCACCCATGATCTCGGCGCCGACTTCCTCGAAGTACGCCTCCGCGTACGCGTCGTCGACGCCTGTCGTGCCTTCACCGGACGTGTTGTGCAGGACGCGTTCCTGGAAGGTGCGGGTCGCGACGTACGCGGCGACCAACCGTCCCCAGTCCTCGCCGAACGGGTTCTCCGGCGTCTGGTCCGTCGTGGTCCCGAATCCGTCGAGTGAGATGTTGAGGTCAACGCGTACGGCCATGGCGCCACTCTCTCATTGGTCACCGGCTCGCCGGGCGCGGTACGCGGCGACTGCCGCCCGGTTGCCGCAGGCGGTCGAGCAGTAGCGTCGTGACCGGTTCTTCGACAGGTCGAGCACGATGCCCTCGCACGCGTCGTCCTCGCACACGGACAGGCGCCCCATTTCGTCGGCGCGGACGACGTCGATCATGCCCATGGCGGTCTCCACGAGGATCTGCGTCGCCAGGGTGGCGCCGGGGCGTTCGGCGTGGATGTGCCAGTCGAGTTCGTCGTGACGTACGAGCCGAGGGACTGCTTCTGCGTCCGCCAGCCAGCGGTTGATGACGACGACTGCGTCCTCCCGCGAGCTGGTGAAGAGGTCGTGCATGGGTTGGCGGAGCGCCTGGATCTCGGCCACCAGCGCCGGAGTGGCCTTCGGGATGTAGCTGTATCCGTGCTCGGTGAGGAACAGGTCGAGCGCCTCCGGGGTCGCCAGTCGGTCGACGTCCATCGGGTTGCTGAACCGACTGTTGACCACGGCCACCGAGCCGAGGAGGTTCATCACCGTGTCATGAGCAAAAAGCACTTTGACAGGTTACATGCTGCGTCGTACCGTCATGTGTCATGACCGCTGTTGCCAATGACACTCGTCGCGGGATCCTGTGGGCTCTCGCGTCGTCGGCCTCGTTCGCATGGTCGGGCACCTTCGCCCGACCGTTGCTCGATGCCGGCTGGAGCGTCGGTCTGGTGATCACCTGCCGGGTCCTCATCGCAGCCGTCGTGCTCGCGATCCCGGCTGCGCGAGCGATGCGCGGCAAGTGGCACCTGGTGCGGTCCCAGATCGTCACGATCGTCCTGTACGGGGCGGTCGTGGTCGCGCTGTGCCAGACCGCGTACTACCGCGCGGTGGCACGGATGGATGTCGGCGTCGCACTACTCATTGAGTACACCGCGCCGGTGGCGCTCCTGGCCTGGCTCTGGGCCCGGCACGGGCACCGTCCCAGCCGCCTGACAGCCCTCGGGGCGTTGGTCACCACGATCGGGCTGGTCCTGGTGATCAATCTGTTCTCCGGAGCCCGCCTGGATGGCCTGGGACTCGCCTGGGCCTTTGCGTCCATGGTCGGAGCGGCCGTCTACTTCGTCCTGTCCGCGCGGCCGAGCCAACTGCCGGCAATCGCGCTGCCCGCGGCCGGGATGCTGGTCGGCGGCGCGCTGTTGCTGGCCGCCGGCGCCACTGGGCTGACGGCCTTCCACGCGGGCGCGTCGACTGTGCACTTCCGCTCCGTCGGCGTGCCGTGGTTCCTCCCGCTGCTGGGCATCGGCGTGATCAGCACCGGCATCGCGTACGCCCTCGGCATGGTCGCCGGACAGCTTCTCGGCGCCCGGCTGATGTCGTTCGTGTCCCTCGCCGAAGTTGTCGGGGCGGTCCTCGCAGCCTGGGCGCTACTCGGTCAGACGCCCGCCCCGGTGCAACTGCTCGGCGGAGTCGGCATCCTCGCCGGCGTCATCCTGGTCAAGCTCGGTGAGCCGGCGCCCGAGGAGGCCCCGGTCGTCGAGCTCGTCGTCGACGACGAACTCGAGCGCATCCCCGCCTGAGACCGAGGCTCAGACCCCGGTCCTGCTGAGGATCGTGACGCGCTCGGCGAGGGCGGTCAGCTCGCCGGTGACCTCGTTCGCGCGCTCGTACGGGAGCATGTGCCCGGCCTGCGGATAGACCACGTACTTGGCCTGGGGAAGCGCCTCCGCCATCGCCCGGGAGTGGGCGATCGGTGTGAGGGCGTCCTTCGTGCCTCCGAGGATCACGGTCGGCACCTTGTCCAGAAGCGGCATCATCGCGAGCCGGTCGTGGTGCATCAACGCCGGTACCAGCGCCGCCGTCGTCTCGGGGTGGCTCCGGGCCACCTGACGCGCGGTACGGCTGCGGTTCGCCCGGGTTCCCTGTCCGGGGCCGTACAGGCCGAGGCGTACGAACTCCTCGATGACACGGGGATAGCGGGTGTTGCGCGGTGCCCGCGAGAACTGCCGCAGGCGGCTGACCGCCGGCACAGCGGCGGACGCGACCGAAGTCACTGCCAGCGGCAGGCCCAGGATGTCGCGCCCGATGTTGGCCGCCGACGTCGCGACCATCGCGATCCCGGTCGCGCGCTCGAAAACGATGTCCGGACGACGCTCGGCCAGCGCCAGCAGCACCGGTCCGCCGAGCGAGTGCCCGGCCAGGACGAGCGGGCCTTCAGGGGCGAGCTGATCGATGACCTCGGCCAGGTCGTCAGCGAGTTGCTCGACGGTCGCGGTGCCGCGCGGGCCGGCGTCGGAGCGGCCGTGGCCACGGGAGTCGAAGGACACCACTCGGTAGGTCCCTGCCAGGCGTTCGGCCACGTCCTCCCAGCTGGTGTGGTCCTGGGTCCAGCCGTGCTGGAGCACGATCGTCGCCGCGCTGTCCCGTGGTCCGGCGTCCACGACTGCCAGGACGGTGCCGTCGGGGGTGGTCAGGGTGTCGAATCCGGCCCGACTGCGGGCGCGGCTGGTCGAGGTGCTCACGGGCTGATTCTGCACCTCCGACTCTGGTCTTCGGCCTCAGGAGGGACGAAAGTAGACACCGTGCGCCGCTTTGCCTCCCTCGTTGTCGTCGTCATCGTGGTCGGATCTGCCCAGTGGCTGGGCCTGACTCCTGCTCACGCCATCACCTCGATGTCGCTGCCTGCGGGTCAGGCGATGTACGTCCTCGACTACACGGGAGCGAGCTGGGTCGACACCGATCTCCAGAACGGCCATTTCGTCTCCACCGGAAGTGCGGCGGTCGATTCGGCGAACGACTACGCCCCCAACTCGATGGCGTACAACCCCGCCGACCGCACGGTCTACGTCCTCGAATGGAGCGCGTTCGGTCGCCGGATCGAGCGACTCGACCCGTCCACCGGACGACGCTGGGGGTCGGTGCAACTCAACGAGCCCGAGGGCCTCGACTGGATCGACTCGATTGCGATCGGCTCGGGCGGGCAGATCTACGGGCTCGGCGATCAGGGTGGGCTGTATTCGATCGCACTCGGAGCCACGTCGGCGGGGGTCGAGAAGAAGGGATCCACCGGACTCTCCGGGCCACAGGATTCGCTCGCGTTCGACGCAAGTGGCACGTTCCTCTTTGCGCTCGACCCGGCGACCCGGACCATCAAGTGGCTGAGCACGTCGGACGGATCGACGATCCAGACGAACACCACGAACCTGCCCACTCTTGGCTCGGGGAAGACCGCGGTGTCGATGCACATCGATTCGGTCGGGAACTTCTGGGTGGGCATCCAGGACTCGAATGGCGAGTTGACCACCACCTATGAGGGTCTGCAGTCGGGCACGACGATCACCTTCAGTCACGCCGAGAACTACTGGAACGTCGCCGGGTCCAACCCGACGCCAGGGCTCTCAGCGCCGGTGTACGCCGGCGCGATGGTGATCGCCCCGCAGACCGACACCACGACCGTGGCGCACACCCAGTCGGCCGGCCAGGTGACGTACGGCGGTGCGGTGAAGTTCTCGATGACGGCGACCAACACGTCCACGCACACGCCGCTGGCTGGCGTCACGGCGCAACTCCAGCGGTGGACCGGCAGCGCCTGGGCCGGCGTCAAGAACGTCATCACCTCCGGAACCGGAGCGGCCTCGTTGACCTTCGCGCAGACGATCTCGACGACCTATCGCTGGTACGCCAGTGGCCGCACGGCGGCACATGACTACTTCGTGGCCATCAGTCCGGCGTTCGCGGTCAAGGTCGCCCTGCTGGCGGCGACGCCGACAATCTCAGGCACTGTGCGACACGGGTCGACACTGACCGCGCACCCCGGGACGTGGAAGCCGGCAGGCATCACCTTCGCCTACCAGTGGTACGTCAACGGCGTCGCGGTCGGCGGTGCGACGAAGTCGACCTTGACGCTGTCGAGCGGGTGGATTGGCCGCAAGATCTCGGTCCATGTGACCGGCAAGAAGACGGGGTACGTCACGGTCGCGCGGTCGAGTGCGTCGACCGGCGCGGTCGCGTGAGTGGGGCCCTGCGTACGCATGCCGTGGAATGCGCCGGCACCGCAGCGTGTTGTGCCGACACAGCCCGGGCACAGGCCTACGCTGCGAAAATGCTGAGCGTTGCGGCGCGACGCCGGTCATCATGGGGGAGCTGACTGGCCAGGCGATTCGGGATGGGAGTCGTGATGGTGGAGGGTACGAACCAGGGGCGTGTGATCGCCACGCCGGTGCTGTGGGCAGCCGCGGCACTCGGTCTTGTCGGCGCTGCGCTCTACAACTGGTGGGTCGTCGCGGCCTTCACTCACATCCTGCCGACGCCCAACATGCTGTTCAGCGACCTCGAGGTGCAGGGCGGTCAGTATTCGCGCCTCTTCAACAGCCTCGACTTCACGGCTAGCGCGTTGTTCCTGGTCGCGTTGCTGCTCGTGGGCGCCCGCGGCCGCCGCACCGAGTGGTTCACGATGCTGTGGTTCACCGCCTTCGGCATGACCGGGGCGATCTTCCACTACTCCTGCGCCGAGGCGCTCAGCGCGAGCTGCCGCAGTGCCGAGTGGCACTTCCAGTTGCCGATGACCCACTACGCCCACATGCTCTCGGGCATCGGCGAGTTCGGTGCGGTCATCCTGGTGGTGCTGATGGCGCGCCGGCGTCACGGTGACGCTGCGTCGATGTGGCGCCGGTTCAACCGTGTACAGGTGGATCTGCTGATCTTCGCGCTCCCGCTGATCGCCGCCACCTATCTGCTGGACCGCTGGGAGGCGGCCATCGAGCCGATCCTGCTGGTGGTGGCGGCGTCCCAGCTGCTCAAGTCGCTGCTCGAGCCCGAGACGCCGCCGGGTGCGGAAGTCGGCATCAGCCTCGACCTCCTGCAGCCGCGACAGCGCGCGGATCACTGACCCGAACGGCGACGTCTTCCACCTCTCGATAGGGCATCCGCATGTACACCGTGATCAACCCCGCCACCGGTGAGTCCGTCGCCGATCGTCCCGCTGCCACCGACGCTGAGATTCAGGACCTGCTGACGTCCGCCGCCGAGACCGCCAGGGGCTGGGGGCGTACGTCCTCGGTCGGAGACCGGGCTGCGTTGCTGCGGCGGGTGGCTGCGTTACACACGGAGCGGCGCGACGAGTTGGCCCGACTGGCCCACATCGAGATGGGCAAGTCGATGGAGGACGCCCTCGGCGAGGTCGACTTCGCGGCGGCGATCTACGAGTTCTACGCGGACAACGCGGAAGCCTTCCTGGCCGACGAGAGCATCAACGTCGGCGATGCCGGTGGAACTGCCGTGATCAGGCGCCAGCCCTTCGGAGTGATCCTCGGGATCATGCCGTGGAACTTCCCCTACTACCAGGTGTCCCGGTTCGCCGGACCGAACCTGGCCATCGGCAATGCGGTGATCCTCAAGCCAGCACCGCAGTGCCCGAGCTCCGCGGCAGCCCAGCAGCAGATCTTCCTGGATGCGGGTTTCCCGGAGGGTGCGTACGTCACCGCGTACGCGACCAACGAGCAGATCGAGACGATCATCGCCGACCCGCGGTTGGCGGGGGTGTCGCTCACCGGATCGGAGCGCGCGGGTGCGGCGGTGGCGGAGATCGCCGGTCGCCATCTCAAGAAGGTCGTCCTCGAGCTCGGCGGCTCGGACCCGTTCATTCTGCTGTCCACCGACGACCTGGACGCGGTGGTCGAATCGGCCGTTGCTGCACGCCTCGACAACGCCGGCCAGTCCTGCAACGCGGCGAAGCGTTTCGTCGTGGTCGAGGACCTCTACGAGCCGTTCGTGGAGAAGTTCACCGCAGCCCTGCTCGCCACCGCCGATGTCGCGCCGTTGTCATCAGTACGCGCCGCCGAGATCCTGTCCGCCCAAGTGGCCGCTGCCGTCGCCGGGGGCGCGTACTACGCCTCGGCGGGGGAGACCGCCGGCGCGCAGGCGCCCCCCGGCGTACTCACCGGTGTCACCCGGGACAACCCGGCCTATGCGCAGGAATTTTTCGGACCGGTGGCGATGGTCTTCAAGGTCACTTCGGAAGCCGAGGCGGTCGAGGTCGCCAACGACACACCGTTCGGGCTCGGTTCGTACGTCTTCACCACCGATGCGGCTCAGGGTGCGCGCGTGGCCGACCAGATCGAGGCCGGCATGGTCTACATCAACGGCGTGCTGATGGACCTCGCCGAGACCCCGTTCGGAGGGGTCAAGCGGTCGGGATTCGGACGAGAACTCGGGCGGTTCGGGATGGACGAGTTCGTCAACAAGAAACTGATCCGCACCGCGGGTTAGTTCACCTGATGGAAACGCTTGTTTCCTGACTCCGCTTGGTGTTGCCTAGTCCCGAGGGTGTGGTCGGCGTCACCTCGATGTCGCCCGCGAGAGGATGGGCATGAGCGCTGCGGTCGAATCGTCCAATGGTGTGGGCGACCAACTCCGATCGGCCCGGCATTCGCGGCGGCTGACGCTCGCCGAGGTCGCTGAGGCCGCGGGCATCACCAAGGGCTTCCTGTCGAAGTTGGAACGCGATCAAGCCACCGCGTCTGTCGCCTGCCTGATGCGGCTGTGCGACACCCTGCAGATCTCGATCGGGGAGTTGTTCGAGGTGCCCCAGGGCTCCGTCGTGCGCCGCGACGAGTACCCCCCGATCAACCTCGGTGGCATCGACATGACCGAGTTCCTGCTCACCCCGTCCGGTGAGCGGCGGCTGCAGGCGATCCTGAGCCGGATCGAGCCTGGCGGCGGCAGCGGCCCCGAGCTCTACAGCATCCCGGCCGAGGTCGAGTTCGTGTACGTACTCTCCGGCCGGCTCGCCGTTCACCTCAACGACGAGGAGACCGTCCTGGGTCCCGGGGATGCGATGACCTTCCCGCAGGCACCGCACGCGTTCCGGAGCATCGCCCCGTCCGAGGCCACCGAGGTGCTGTGGGTGTTCACGCCCGCGCTCTCGCTGGACCACCCGATCTACTGAGCAGGAGCCCGAAGATGACCGAACCGATCGGACCCGTCGACTCCTCCCGCGTCCCGCGTTTTGCGGGCATCGCCACGTTCGCCCGGCTGCCGCGCCTGGAGGACGTGCAACATGCCGACGTCGCTGTGATGGGGGTGCCGTTCGACAGCGGCGTCTCCTACCGCCCCGGCGCCCGGTTCGCGCCGGCCCAGATCCGCGAAGCCAGTCGACTGCTGCGGCCGTACCACCCCGGTCTCGACGTCTCACCCTTCGCGACGATGCAGGTGGCGGACGCCGGTGACATCGCCTGCAACCCGTTCAACATCCCCGAGGCGCTCGACTCGATCCAGGAAGGCGTCTCGACGCTGCTCGACGCGGGCACTCGACCGGTCACGATCGGAGGAGACCACACCATCGCGCTGCCGCTGCTGCGCGAGATGCACCGCAAGCACGGTCCGGTCGCACTATTGCACTTCGATGCCCACCTCGACACCTGGAACACCTACTTCGGAGCCGACTACACCCACGGCACTCCGTTCCGGCGCGCGGTCGAGGAGGGCCTGCTCGACACCGAGGCGATCAGCCACTGCGGCATCCGCGGCCCGCTCTACTCCAAGGACGACCTCAGCGACGACGCCCGGATGGGCTTCGGCATCACCACCTCGATGGACGTGATGAACCAGGGGGTCGGGGCGGTCGTCGAGGCGATGCGTGAGCGTATCGGCGACAGGCCGCTCTACATCTCCATCGACATCGACTGCCTCGACCCGGCGCACGCACCCGGCACGGGTACGCCTGAGGCGGGCGGTCTCACCAGCCGCGAGTTGCTCGCGATCCTCCGCGGCCTCCGGGGCTCGAACATCGTCGGCGCGGACGTCGTCGAGGTCGCCCCGGCGTACGACCACGCCGACATCACCGCGATCGCGGCCTCGCACGTGGCGTACGAGCTGGTCTCGCTGATGGCACTCAACCACTGAGGACGGCCGATGAAGATCGCACTGTGGCAGACCGGATCGGCTGACCTCGGCCGACTCCGCGAGCGTGCGCTCGAGGCCTCGGCGGAGGGTGCGCGACTGCTGATCACGCCGGAGGCCTTCACCAGCGGGTACGCGGTGCCGGACATCGCGGAACTGGCTCAACCGCTCGGCGGGGCGTGGGACCAGGCGGTGGCTGCGATCGCTGCCGAGACGGGGCTGGCGATCCTCTACGGTCACCCGGAGCGTGCCGGCGACGTGGTCTTCAACAGCGCGACCCTGGTCGACCGCGACGGCAGCGTCCTGACCCGTCACCACAAGACTCATCTCTACGGTGAGGTCGATCGGGTGTACCAGCCGGGCACTTCGCTGGACGCGCTCGCCGACCTCGATGGCGTACGCGTCGGCGTGCTCATCTGTTACGACGTCGAGTTCCCGGAGACCGTACGCATGCTGGCCTTGGCGGGTGCCGATCTGGTGGCGGTCCCGACCGCGTTGATGACCCCGTACGAGGTCGTCACGCGCACTCTGGTGCCGGCACGGGCGTACGAGAATCAGGTCTATCTCGCGTATGCGAACCGCAGTGGGGTTGAGGGCACGCTGACGTACTGCGGCGAGAGTTGTGTGGTCGGACCCGACGGGGTCGACCTCGCCCGTGCCCGCTCCGGGGATGAGTTGCTGCTGGCCGAGATCGACACCGCCGCGCTCGCGCGATCGCGCGCGGACAACACCCATCTGAATGACCGTCGACCGCAGTTGTACGGAGCGCTCGCCCGAGAGGAGCACGTCCGATGACCTCGGCCGTCCCCACCCATGCCGCCGGCGGCACCGACGCCGCCGCCCCGATCACGATGTTCGGGCCCGACTTCCCGTTCGCCTACGACGACTACGTGAAGCACCCCGATGGGATCGGCTCGATCCCGGCCGCCGCGTACGGCACTCGCGTGGCGATCATCGGCGGTGGGCTCTCGGGCATGCTCGCCGCCCGGGAACTGCTCCGGATGGGCTTGCAGCCCGTCGTGTACGAAGCCGACCAGATCGGTGGCCGGATGCGCTCGGTGCCGTTCGAGGGCCACGAGGATGTCGTCGCCGAGATGGGCTCGATGCGGTTCCCGCCGTCCTCCACGACGCTCTTCCACTACCTCGACGAGATGGGTCTGGAGACCACACCGTTCCCGAATCCGCTGGCTGAGTCGACGCCGAGCACCGTCGTCGATCTCAAGGGCGAGACGCACTTTGCGCGTACGCTCGCCGACCTCCCGCCGGTCTACACCGAGGTCGCGGAGGCGTGGACCAGGGCGCTGGAGGAGCACGCCGAACTCCGGCCCCTCCAGGACGCGATCCGAGCCCGCGATCACGTGAAGCTCAAGGAGATCTGGAACGACCTCATCCGTCGCTACGACGACGAGACGTTCTACGGATTCCTGGCCCGGAGCTCGTCGTTCCAGAGCTTTCGGTTGCGGGAGATCTTCGGTCAGGTCGGGTTCGGCACCGGCGGCTGGGACACGGACTACCCGAACTCGATCCTGGAGATCCTGCGGGTGGTGCTGACCGCCGCGGATGACCACCACCAAGGTGTCGTGGGCGGCTCGCAGCAGTTGCCGGTCCGCCTCTGGGAACGCCCCGTCGAGGGGGCGGTGCACTGGCCCGCCGGCACCTCCGTCCAGTCGGTGCACGAGGGAGGGCGTACGCACCCCGCCGTCGCCGCGCTTCGGCGGACCGATGCCGGTGGCTTCGAGATCACCGACGCCGAGGGGCGTACGGACACCTTCGAGGCGGTCGTCTACACCGCCCAGGTGTGGATGCTGCTCAACACCATCAACAGCGACGACCGGCTGCTGCCGATCGATCACTGGACCGCCGTCGAGCGGACCCACTACATGGGGTCGTCGAAGGTGTTCGTGCTGGTGGACCGACCGTTCTGGAAGGACATGGACCCCGCGACGGGACGCGAGGTGATGTCCATGACGCTCACCGACCGGATGAGCCGCGGGACGTACCTGCTCGACCAGGGGGAGGGAAAGCCGGGCCTGATCTGCCTCTCGTACACGTGGTCGGACGACTCGCTGAAGCTGCTGCCGCTGGACGCCGAGGCGCGGATGGACCTGATGCTCAAGTCGCTCGCCGAGATCTATCCCGGCGTCGACATCCGCTCGCACGTCATCGCTCCGCCGCAGACGGTCACCTGGGAGTCAGAGCGGGCCTTCATGGGCGCGTTCAAGGCGAACCTGCCGGGGCACTATCGCTACCAGGAGCGGCTCTACAGCCACTTCATGCAGGACCGGCTTGCGCCGGAATTCCGCGGACTGTTCCTCGCCGGGGATGACGTCTCCTGGACGGCCGGCTGGGCCGAAGGAGCGGTCACCACGGCGCTCAATGCGGTCTGGGGTGTGATGCACCAGTTCGGCGGATCGACAGCTGCGGCGAACCCCGGCCCCGGGGATGTGTTCGACGAGATCGCGCCGCTGGTGCTCGGAGACTGAGGCGGCGCCGATCTTCCGAACGTTCGGACGGATCCCGGGGTCACCGTCCGAACGTTCGGACGGATTCGGCCGTCACCGTCCGAACGTTCGGAAGATTGAGAGCTGGGGCCCGGTGCGGCAGCCCGTCAGGTCTCGAGCACGAGGGCCCGCTGCCCGGTCCTCTGGGTTGCGGCACCCGCAGCCACCACAAGGGCCGTGCCGGCCAACTGCCAGAGCGAGATCGACTGGCCGAGCCAGGCGAACCCGAGCAGGGAGGCGACGGCGGGCTCCAGCGCCATCAGGGTTCCGAACGCGGTCTGCGACATCCGGCGCAGCGACACCATCTCGAGTCCGAACGTGACGACGGGGGAGAGGGCGGCCATCGCTCCGGCAAGCACAACGACATGCCAGGACAGGTGCGAGCCGGCCGGTGCTGCTCCCAGAGGCGCTGTCGCGAGGGCAGCGACCGGGATCGTGATCGCGAGCGCACTGATGCCGCTGAACTGATCCCCGACCTTCTGGGTCAGCACGATGTACGCACCCCAACCGGCGGCCGCACCGACCGCGAAGGCGATACCGGCCGCGGAGACCGATCCGAGCCACGGTCGCGTGAGCAGGAGTACGCCGGCGAACGCCGTGGCCGGCCAGATCAGCGTTCGCCGGTCAGCGGCTTGGAAGGCGGCGACGGAGAGCGGCCCCAGGAACTCGATCGCCACCACGGTGCCCAGTGGCAGATGAGCGAGCGCGTTGATGAAGCACGTCGTCATGACAGCTGTCGCGAGCCCCAGCCCGATCAGTGCCGGGAGCTCGCGTCGACTCATCGATCGCAGGGGTGGCCGCACCAGAGCCAGCAGGATCAGTCCGGCGATCGTGAATCGCAACCAGGCGGTTCCGTCCGAGCCGACCAGCGGGATGAGTCGTACCGAGAAGACGGAGCCCGCCTGCGCCGTGAAGATCGCGGCTACCGTGAGCACCCACGCTGGCACTCGGCTCATCTGCTCAGCCTGTCAGTAGCGGCCGCGCGGCGGCTGATCAGCTCCAGTCCACGGAGAAGTACTGCGTCTCGGTGAAGGCGCGTACGCCCTCGCGCGCACCCTCGCGGCCCAGACCGCTCTCCTTCACGCCACCGAACGGTGCAGCCGGGTCGGAGACGACGCCACGGTTGATCCCGACCATGCCGGCTTCGACCTTCTCCGCGAACTGCAGCGCCCACTTGAGGTCGCCGGAGAACACGTACGACGCGAGCCCGAACTCGGTGTTGTTGACTTGCCGGAGCACATCGGCCTCGTCAGTCCAGATGATGATCGGGGCGACCGGGCCGAAGGCCTCTTCGCGGACGATCTTCGCGTCCTGCGGCACGTCGACCAGCAGCGCCGGCGTGTAGAAGTGTCCGGTCAGGGTGGTTGGCGTCGCCTCGTACGCGACCTTGGCGCCACGGTTGAGTGCGTCCTCGACCTTCGCCGTAAGCCCGGCCACGGCCTTGGCGCTGATCATCGGACCGATCACGGTGCCGTCCTCGAAGGCTGACCCGACCGGCATCGCCTCGATCGCGGCGCCGAACTTCGCGACGAAATCCTCGACCACGTCGGCGTGCACGTAGAAGCGGTTGGCCGCCGTGCAGGCCTGGCCACCGTTGCGGAACTTCGCGATCAGTGCGCCGGCCACGGCCTTGTCGATGTCGGCGTCCGCGGCCACGACGAACGGTGCGTTGCCGCCGAGCTCCATCGAGGAGTTCACGATCCGGTCGGCCGCCTGGCCTAGCAGGATCCTCCCCACGCCGGTCGAACCGGTGAACGAGATCTTGCGGACCCGGTCGTCCTCGAGCCAGGTGCTGACGATCGCGCCGGGGTCGGTGGAGTTGACCACGTTGACGACACCGGCGGGTACGCCGGCCTCCTCGAGGATCTGCGCGACGGCAAGAGCCGTCAGCGGCGTCTCGGCTGCCGGCTTGAGGACGACGGTGCAGCCTGCCGCAAGGGCCGGACCGATCTTGCGGGTCGCCATCGCGGCCGGGAAGTTCCAAGGCGTCACCAGGGCGGCCACGCCGACCGGGTGCTCGGTCACGATCGTGCGAGTGCCGCCGGCGGGCGACTCTCCGTACGAGCCCTCGGGGCGGACCGCCTCCTCGGAGAACCAACGGAAGAACTCAGCGGCGTACGCCACCTCGGCGCGGGCGTCCGGGAGCGCCTTGCCGTTCTCGGCGGAGATGAGCGCGGCCAACTCCTCGGAGCGGGCCGTCATCAGTTCCCACGCCTTGCGCAACGCCTCACCGCGTACGCGCGGTGCCGTCGTGGACCATCCGCCGAACGCCGCTGCTGCGGCGTCGACCGCGGCCGTGGCGTCGGCCGGACCGCCGTCCGAGACGTGCGACAGCAGTACGCCCGTGGCCGGGTCGTTGACGTCGTACACCCGACCGTCGACGCCCGGTCGGCCCGCTCCGGCGATGTGCTGGCCGTTGGCGGCGTCGAGCGCGGCAATGGTGGCGGTGACCGAGGTGGGGATCATCGTTCGTCCTTGAGAAGTCGTGACTGTCGGGGTGAGGCGTCGGTTTACGGGTAGAGGCCGCGCAGGCGGTGTGCTTCGGCGACGCGCTCGACGGCGAGTGCGGTGGCTGCCGTGCGCAACGGTACGTCGAGCTTCGCGGCGTGCTTGGCAACGGCGTCCCAAGCAACGTCCATGCGTTCGGCAAGGCGAGCCTCGACCTCGTCCAGACTCCACCAGAACGCCTGGCTGGACTGGACCCACTCGAAGTAGGACACGACCACGCCGCCGGCGTTCGCGAGGATGTCGGGAGCGACCAGGATGCCGTTGCTCGAGAAGATCTCGTCGGCCTCCGGGGTCGTCGGACCGTTGGCGCCCTCGACGATCACCTTGGCCTTGACCCGCGGCGCGTTGTCGGCGCGGAGTACGCCCTCCACCGCCGCCGGGACGAGCAGGTCGACCTCGAGCTCGAGCAGTGCATCGCCGTCGATCACGTCGCTGCCGACGAAGCCGACGACCGAACCGTTGCGGTCGACGTGCTCCTCCAGGGCAACGATGTCGAGACCCTTCTCATCGGCGACGGCGCCGTACTGGTCGCTCACCGCGACCACCCGCATGCCGGACTCGGCGAGGAAGCGGGCCGCGTACCGACCCACCTTGCCGAAGCCCTGGACGGCGGCGGTGGCGCCCTGGACCGGGATGCCGCGGCTGGCCAGCGCCGCCAGGGCGACGTGCTGGACGCCGCGCGAGGTGGCGGTGGCGCGGCCGAGTGAGCCGCCGAGGCTGATCGGCTTGCCGGTGGTCACGCCGAGGACGGTGTGACCCTGCTGGACGGAGTACGTGTCCATCATCCAGGCCATCGTGCGCTCATCGGTGCCGATGTCGGGCGCCGGGATGTCGCGGTCAGGACCGATGATCGGGCTGATCTCGGAGGTGTAGCGACGGGTGATCCGCTCGAGCTCGGCCTGTGAGTGGGCACGCGGGTCGAGCCGGATGCCGCCCTTGGCGCCGCCATACGGGACGTCGAGAAGGGCGCACTTCCAGGTCATCCACATCGCCAGCGCGCGGACCTCGTCGAGGGTCACGTTGGGTGCGTACCGCAGACCACCCTTGGCCGGGCCGCGGGAGAAGTTGTGCTGGACACGGTGGCCGATGAGCACCTCGTGGGAGCCGTCGTCGCGGCGCAGCGGGATGCTGACCGTGACCTCACGACGCGGCACCGCCAGCAGTTGGTAGACGCTCTCGTCGTAGCCGAGCAGCTTGACCGCCTCGGCGAGCTGCGAGCGGGCATCGTCCAGCGGGTTCGGGTCGGGCGCGATGCTGGTGGCTGTGAGCGCGGCGGTCATCGGGTCTCCTCAAAGACGTCGTCGAGGATGTCGCAGGCCTGGGCCAGGAGTGCGTCGGAGATGGCGAGCGGGGGCAGGAAGCGGAGCACGTTGCCGTACGTCCCGCAGGTCAGCACGATCACGCCGCGGGCGTGGGCGGCGGCGGCGACCCTCTTGGTGAGGTCTGGATCCGGCTCGTTGGTGCCGGCCTTGACCAGCTCGACCGCGATCATCGCGCCGCGACCGCGGATGTCGCCGATCCGGTCGTCGCGGGCTGCGAGGGTCTTGAGGCGGTCGACCATCAGGTCGCCGATCGCAGCGGCGCGCTCGACGAGACCGTCCGACTCGATGGTCTCGATGACCGCCAGCGCTGCCGCGCAGGCGAGCGGGTTGCCGCCGTACGTACCGCCGAGGCCGCCGCCGTGCGCAGCGTCCATGATCTCGGCGCGCCCGGTGACGGCGCTGAGCGGGAGACCGCCCGCGATGCCCTTCGCCGAGACGATCAGGTCGGGGACGACGCCCTCGTGGTCGCAGGCGAACATCGCACCGGTGCGGGCGAAGCCGGTCTGCACCTCGTCGGCGACGAAGACGACGTTGTTGACGCGGCACCAGTCGACCAGTCCGGCGAGGAAGCCGTCGGCCGGGACGATGAAACCGCCCTCACCCTGGATCGGCTCGATCACGACGGCGGCGAGGTTCTCCGCGCCGACCTGCTTCTCGATGACGTCGATCGCGCGGGCTGCAGCGGCAGCGCCGTCGATACCGCTGTCGCGGTACGGGTAGGAGAGCGGCGCACGGTAGACGTCGGAGGCGAACGGGCCGAAGCCGCTCTTGTACGGCATGTTCTTCGCGGTCATCGCCATGGTGAGGTTCGTACGCCCGTGGTAGGCGTGGTCGAAGACGACGACGGCTGACTTCTTCGTGTAGCTGCGGGCGATCTTGACCGCGTTCTCGACGGCCTCGGCGCCGGAGTTGAAGAGGGCCGAACGCTTCTGGTGGTCACCGGGGGTGAGGCGATTGAGCGCCTCCGCGACTGCCACGTAGCTCTCGTACGGGGTCACCATGAAGCAGGTGTGAGTGAACGCCGCCGCCTGCTCCTGGACCGCGGTGACGACACGCGGGGCGCTGTTGCCGACCGTGGTCACCGCGATGCCGGAGCCGAGGTCGATCAGCGAGTTGCCGTCGACGTCGACGAGGACGCCTCCGCCGGCCGCGGCGATGTAGACCGGGAGGGTCGTACCGACACCCTGGGCGACTGCGGCGCTCTTGCGCGCCTGCAGTTCACGCGACCGAGGGCCGGGTACCTCGGTGACCAGTCGCAGCTCTTGGGGAAGCGCGGGGCCGCCCGTGGTGGTCTCCGTGAGGAAGGTCGTCATCGTTGCTCCTGGATTGGGGGCCTGTGCTGATCACGGTAGGCCTGCGGTGCCGGTCGTCAACATGTCATTTGTGTCGAATATCGGTTCTACAAGTGTGCAAAAATGACACTCGTGGTGAAGCTCGCCGTACTCCTGGATGACCGCACCCTCGGGCTGCGCCCGCTCGTCGACGTACGCCGGTCCGAGGAGATCGCATGGAGCGCGACCAGCGAGTTGACGGATCCGTCTCCGTTCCTCGGTCAGGGCGAGGTACTGCTCACCACCGGGCTGGAGACCGTCGGCTGGCTCGACGAGTGGGATTCGTACGTCGCGCGGATCGCGGCCGTGGGCGTACTGGCGATCGGCCTCGCCGTCGACCTGACGTACGCCACGGCGCCGCCGGCTCTGATCGAAGCCTGCGCGGCGTACGACGTCGGCCTCTTCGAGGTGCCTCGGGAGACCACGTTCGTGGCGGTCACCCGACAGGTCGCTCGCCTGCTCCAGGCCGAGGACGAGTCGTCCACTCGGGCGGCTCTGGGCCAGCAGCGCGAACTGACCCAGGCCGCGCTGCGGGAGGACGAGCCCGAACTGCTGATCGAAGCGGTTGCGCGGGTCGGTCAGGCGGCGGCGCTGGTCGATCCGGAGGGGGCGGTTCTGGTCGGTCCCGCGGGCGTACGCACCGACCTGTTGGCGGCCGACGCGATCGCTGAGGCACTCAACCGGATCCGTGACCGGGGCCTGCGTGCGGCTGCTGGGATGTCGGTCAGTGGCGGCGAGATCCTGCTGCATCCGCTCGGTGTCCGCGGCCGACCCGAGCGCTACCTGGTGACCGCCTTCGAGCAACGCGTCACCGAGGACCAGCGCAGCAGCATCGTCACCGCTGTCGCCCTGTTGAGTACCTCCGAGGAGCGTCGTCGCTCGCGGCGGGAGGCGGAGCGGCAGGTACGCGCTCGTGCGGTCGAACTCCTCATCGCCGGCGACACACGTACGGCCTCGGTCCTGCTGGCGGCTGCCGGGGGTGGGCGGCTGCGGGTCCCGTCGCGCGTCGCGGTGCTTCGGACGAGGGGAGCGGCCTCCCGGATCGAGGCGGCTCTGGCGCAGGTGGAATCGACGGCGCTCGCCGGAGTCGTTGCCGCCGAGGCGGGGGAGATGGTCATCGTCGCGCGGCAGTCACGCGTCGACGCTCTCGTTGAGGACCTGGCCGCTCGTGGCCTGCGGGTCGGCGTTGGCGACCTCGTCCCGGTCGCAGACGCTGCGCGAAGCGACCGTGCCGCCGGCCTGGCCCTGGACCTGACGACGGTGGATCGCGCGGTGGTCCGATGGGTCGAGGGCGTACGCCGCGGGGTGCTGGAGGTGTTGGACTCAGATCGGTTGAGCGCCTTCGCCGACACCTGGCTGGCGCCGCTCGACCCGGAGCCGGAGTTGCTGGCGACGCTGCGGTCGTTCCTCGCGCATCATGGGTCGCAGCTGCAGGTCGCCGAGGACCTGGGCATCCATCGCAACACCGTGCGGAAGCGGCTGGACCGGATCGAATCGCTGCTCGACTCGTCGCTCGCCGACCCTCAGACGCGAGCCGATGGCTGGATTGCTCTGCAGGCGCGCGCCCAATAGCGCCGAACCGTGAGGTTTTTCGTGCCGAACCGTGAGGTTTTCAGGTCGAAACCGTGACTTTCGGCTCGGATTGCCTCCGGCATTCCTCACGGTTGGGGCCTGAGAACCTCACGGTTCGGCGGGATGCCGGCCGGCGGCGGCGAGCGCCGTCAGCAGCAGCCCCTGACCCCAGAGCTGCGGCCGGTCGTCGCGTATCACCGAGTACCCGAACGGTACGAGTTGCAGGACGGTTCCCGCGCTGACCCGGGTGAGGAGTCCGTCCTGCTCATAGGCGAGTACGCCCCGCAGCGCGGCCCAGCCTGCGTCGGTGAAGGTTGGTTCGTCGAGGAGCCGTCCGGCCCGCAGGAGCGCCGCCCCGATCCCCGCCGTCGCGGACGTCTCGAGGATGCCGCGGGTCTCGACGTTGCCGTCGACGAGGACGTCCCAGACCCCGTGCCACGGTTGGACCTCGACCAACGCGGCCAACTGTCGCCGCAGCGCGAACTCGGGGATCGGCAGCCGCGTGATCCCCATCTCGTCGAGTGCCTCGAGGGTCTCCACAAGGGCCAGAGCTGCCCAGGCATTGGCCCGTCCCCAGTAGCACGGGATCACGTCTCCGCGGTGCGCGCCGTGGACGAACAATCCGTTCTCGGCCTGGAGGATCTCGGTCTGCGCAAGGACCTCGCGTACGCCTGCGCGCACCAGGGCGGCGTCGCCGGTGCGTACGCCGAAGCGCAGCATGAAACGGCCGACCATGTACATGGTGTCGGCCCAGACCCCGCCCGGCCAGTGCTCGATCGCACCGTTGGCCGCCCGCGGCTGGTCAGGGTTGCGCGTCCAGGCGAGCAGAGCTTCGAGGACGGGGGTGTGGGTCGGATCGCCGAGGTCCGCCGCGGCCGCGCCGGGGGCGACCTCGTTGACGTGGTCGAGGGTGGCGAGTGGGTCGGATGCGATCTGGGTTTCGAACCACTCGATCACTTCGCGCGGTATATCGCCGCGATATACCAAGCCCGCCTGGACGAGTCCGGTGAGGCAGACCCCCTCGCCCCAGAACCATCGCGGCAACCCCAGCCGCCAGGTCGCGGCAGCGACCCGATCGGCCGTTGCAGCGAGCGACTCGCGCGTCAGCGCCTCGTCGCCAACCGGAGGCAGCGGGGGATCAGCGAGCCGGGCGTTGTCGGTGTCTTCGGAAGCCACGGATCAGACCGTATTCCCCTCGTCGGCCAGCGCAGGAAGGACCAGCTCGCGCCCGCCCCAGCGGACGACCACCGGATCGGTGCCGTCGACGACGGTGCACGCGGGGTTCGTAAGGTGCGGCGGCCGGGCGACGTCCGCAGCGCTTCCGTCGACGAGGAACGGGCCGTTCCAGTCGAGTTCGAGTGAGGCGGGCCCGTCGACAAGGGCACCGCCATCCCGGCGCCACGTCAGCGTCGGCAGCGAGTCGGCGAAGTCCTCCAGCGACCCGATCGAGTCATCCCCGTGCACCGCGACCAGCGACCGACCGGTCCGCGGCACCCAGCGCTGCCAGGCTTCGTCGCCGGTTCGGTCCGGCTCGAACCCGCCTTCGGCGGCGACCGCCACCAGGCCGACCCCGCGACGTCCGATCAGCCATTCGCCGTACTCGGCCCATTCCTCGAACCGGTCGGCAGGGAACCACAGATGCACCGCGGGCAGGGTCGGCGCGGAGGCTTCGGCATACAGCGCAATCACCGTCCGATCGTGCTGGCGGACCCGGGGGAGCACAAGGTTCCCGACCCAGCCGCTGGGGCGGGTGTGGGAGCCGTGGTTGTACGCCGCCGGTGCAACCGCCCAGACCTGGAGCTGCCCCGGCAGGGTGATGCCCCAGACGTGTTCCTGCAGGCCGGGCAGGCCGTAGCGGTAATCCTGGACCGAGGCGACCATGCCGCCGCGGCCCCGGCGGATGACCATGTCGGAGGCGTAGTCGCGGACCAACAGGTCGCGTTCGAACGCGTACGCGCCCTCGTAGTGCTGGGTGCCGGTCCAGTCGGCGTCGGCATCGGTGGCGATGGCGCGTACGACCTCGGGGACGGCGTAGCTCGGCGACGTCGCCAACGCGGTGGCCGGCAGGACAGCCTCGTTGAGAGCGCCCATGCCCCAGGCCCACCACATGATCGGGGCGGTTTCCTCCAGGCACGCGGCGCGGAGTGTCGGGGTGTACGACCGGCCGTGCGCGGCTCCGTGGACACCTCGCCAGGAGTTGGTCGCCAGCGTCAGCAGCACCTTGTCGAGGAGCGTACGAGCGGCCGTCCGGAGACTCTGGTCGGAGGCGTGATCGACGAGGGCGACGAGGGCGAGCGCGTCGATGGCGAGGTACGCATTGGAGTCGAACTCACTGAAGCCGGACGTGAGTTTGCGACGGATCCAGGCGAGCGCCATCGCGCTGCCATGGGCCGCGTGCTCGGCCCCGGTCCAGCCGGCATTGGTGAACTTCTCATCCGCGAACACCTCGCCGACCAGCGTCTCGGCGGTGTGCCAGACCATTTGATGGTTCTCGGTGAAGTAGCACATGGCGTCGAGGCCGGGCTGGTCGATCCAGTACTTGAAGCCGAGCAGTGCGTCGCGTACGCGGTCGCGCAGGCCCAGCTCCCAGCGCTCAGCCGGGACCCGGTGCCACAGCAGCATCAGACCGACGGTCTCGAAGTCGGCGCAGTCGCAACGATCGGCGATGAACTGCAGCGCCGTGGCCAGGTCGTCCTCGGTGACTGCGATCCCATCCGCGCTGAGGGCGGCGCGGGCCAGTGCGCGCGCGGAGCCGGTCGACGCCGCCACATGCGTGAGCAGTTCGAGGCGCCAGTCCTCGGGGCCGCCGACCGGCTCGTCGCGGATTTCGAACGGGAGGTTCGCCACCAGGAAGTCGCGATGAGCCGCGGCGCGGTCGTCGTCGACCTCGACCCGGACGGTCATCTCCCCAGTACCCAGCATCGAGGCCTGTGACGAGTCACCCTTCGCCTCGTCGACGGTCACCGTCGCACGGCCCTGCGCGCCGAGCTGGACCACTCCGGCGGAGGCACCGTTGACGCTGACCTGCAGCCTGGCGCCGACCGGTCCGGAGAGTTCGAACGACTGGCCGTCCGACTCCCAGGTCCGTACGCCGACGCCTTCGAGCAATGCCTCTGCCTGAGCCGAGAGGACCGGATCGGCCCCCGGAGTCGGCAGCAGTACGCGGACCGGTAGCCCGACGATCTGGAGCGAGACGGTCTGACGTACTTCGCGCAGAGCAACGTTCAACGACCAGACGGCGACCTCCGTCGCCCCGGACGGAAGCAGCACCTCGACGTCGCGTACCCAGGGGTGCATGTAGCCGAACTCGGCATGGTCGAGGACGAGTACGCCGCCGACCCACACACGGAGCGGCCCGGTCGAGCGGAACCGCAGCACCCGGGTCTCGGGCTGGTCCACCTCGAGCACGGTCGTCGCGGTGAACGTGCGATACGTCGGGGTGTAGCAGAAGATGCTGCGCTCGATCACGCCGTTGGGTGGGGTGTGGTGGCGGTCGAGATCGTCGCCCGTGGTCGGAACCGACTCCGGGAGCGCGGGCCGGACGGCCGCGTACAGCGCGTCCTTCACCGGAGCGACATCCGGTCCCTGGGTCAGCCGCCAGCGACCGAGCTTCCCGTCCCGGTCCCACGGCGACCCATCCGCATCGACCACGAGGCCGAGGTCCTCACACGGCCGCCCGGTGACCGGCGAGATCAGCCAGTCACACACGAATCCGTCCGGCGAGAGCCGGTGGACGGTCACGTTGCGGGACAACTCAAGACGCACGGTGACGACTAGAGCGCAAGCGGATGTCGCGATCGAGTCTGGCGCTTGAAGGGGCGGCAAACACTTAGGCCGGGCTATCGAACTGTGATCGTGAAGTAGCTGACCTGGTAGTTGCCGTGCTGGTCGGTCGCCTTGATCTGGAAGGTGTACGTACCTGCTCGGGAAGGGGTGCCTCCGATGAGTACGTATTGCTTCCCGTACCAGCCGTTGATCGGGCTGAGCCACATCCCCGGGGGGAGAGTGCCCTTGTAGAGGGTGAAGCGGTCGCCTCCGCCGGAGCCGCTGGGGGCGGACCATCCGCGCCCAACCTTGATCACCTGGGTGGCCCAGGCTTGGCCGACGTGTGCGACGCCGCCGACCGCCGGGTCTGACAGGTTGTGGGCGGCACAGTTGCCAGCCTGCGCGCTGGTGGTCCCGAGGCATCGGAAGTAGAGGTCACCCGGGGTCAGGGTCAGATTGACGGTTCCGCGGGCAGTACCGCCGTAGGCGTCGGTTGCCTGGTAGCTGAAGGTCCAGCCGGTGGAGATGTCGACGTTGTTCATCGGCACGTTCGCATGGATCAGTCCGTTGGCGTCCATGGTCACGCCGCGTGGCGTGTGGGAGTTCGGGATGAAGGTGTACGTGTACGCGCCGGTGCCCCCGCTGGCCTGGATCTGGTACGTGAAGGGCTTGTCAGACTGGAACGGTGGGACGTTCACGTTCGGAGCGATCAGCGCCGGGTCCGGGACCACGATGGTGAACGACACCGTGGTGTCGGCCGCATGTCCGGGACCGTCGCTGACGGTCACGGTGACGGGATAGCTACCTGGTGTGACCGTCGTCTGACCGGTGACGTCGTGCTCGGTCGTGCCTGGACGGACCCCGGCCGCAGAGGTTGCTGCGCCGATCCGGTTGAGCGCGAGTCCTGCCGGGAGGCCCGTCGGGCTCATCGTGATGACGGATCCATCAACGGAGTTGGCGGCCGCGGTGATCCGCGGGGTCGTGGTCAGGGCTCCTGACGCATTCGACGTGAAGGTGGCACCGGTGGCGTTGCCGCCGGTGGTCAGCGTTGGCGCCGGCGCGATCGTCCAACTGAAGGAGGCCGTGCCGCTGACGCTGGTGTTGTCTGTTGCCGTGACCGTGACCGCGGATGTCCCGGCGGCGGTCGGCGTTCCCGAGATCAGGCCCGTCGAAGTGCTGATCGACAGGCCAGCTGGCAGACCAGTAGCCATGTAGGTCACGGTCGCAGTGGAGGAGGAGTCGGCTGCGTTGATCTGAAGGCTCGTCGCGGTGCCGACGGTGCCGGACTGGCTGCCCGGGTTGGTGACCGTGACCGTGTTGGCCACGACGGTGACATGGCTCATGTCGCACCGGTTGGTGTCGTTGGACCACGTCGGCTGCATCGCGACCGCACCGCTGGAGAAGTTGACGAACGCACTGGTTGCGTCCCACGCACAGTGGTCACCGTTCTCCCCACCGTCGCTGGCGGTGGGGGTCAACCAGCCGTAGCCCGTGTATTCATCGGTCAGGGTCTCGGCGTACTCGTGACCCAAAGTGATCGTGTAGCCGTCGTTGATGTCCGAGGCACTATTGCCCAGGAAGTACTCGCCGCAGTTCCCGCTCGGGTTATTGAGGTCCAGGTTGTACGGCTGGTTGGTGAACGGGACCCAGTTGTTGTTGGCGTCGAAGGCGTCCGAGTGCCACGCACAACCCGCGTTCACGTTGAGGTAGTTGTCCGGGTTGGCGCCCTTGGGCGACATCACCATGTACATGGCGTTGCGATTCGAGGCTGCGGTGGTGTTGCCGAAGTGCGTCGCAGCGGCGACGGCCTCGGCAGCGAGTTGGTCACCGGTAGCCGTGGTCGGCGTCGGCCCGGAGTTGTCGTACCAGATCCCGGCCAACACGCCTCCGCCGGTCGGGTACGCCACATGAGGAGCCGCGGCCGGACACACCGACGCGTTGACCGCAACGGTGGGGCCGTCGCAGTACTGGGTCATCACGCCCGACCACGACTCGTTGTTGGTGCCCAGACCCTTGAACAGTTGCTGCGCTGCCACAGCTGCGTTGGCAGCGTCGTTGCTGAACGCCTGGTAGCCCTGCGCGTTGGTGGTCTCGTTGCCCCATTGGTTGCCGTAGAAGACCAGATACACCTTGGGCTTGGCGGTGTAGACGTCCTGGTTGTGCTGCCCGTTGATCGTCTGGCCGCCCTGGAAGTACAGGGTGTTCGGCCCGGTCGCAGCTGCTTGGGCAGCCTGACCGCTCGGGCTCGTCGCGTACGCCAGGGGCGCCGCAGCGTGGTGGTTGCCCGGCAAGGTCCCACCCTTGTGCTGGGGAACGATCCCGCCAATATGGCCCAGACGCACGTGGGTCAAAGGGTGCGCGATTGACGGGGTCGGTGGCTGGCTGGTGGCCGCCTGTGCTGCCGACGGCATCACGGTGAGGGCAAGCGTCGCAGCGATGGCAGCGACGGCAGCGAACGTACGACCGCTCACGGCGACAAAACTCACGGTGGACCTCTCACGCAGACCGAACAGGAGACGACGAACCAGGGACATGGTGACGGATTGAGGGACTACTCAGGACCTCTGGTGCCGTCATTCATGCACCGTAACGACCTCGCCGACCGTTGTCGTCACTCCCTCGGCTCCTACGGATCTGCACTTCCGAACTATGTCCTCACAAGGACAGATTGCGGCACGTGAGGGCGGCTGCGTGGGAAGGGCCGGATTGACGCTATCCCGCGGCGATCGGGTGCGTGGGGCTCGTGGCGTAGGTCAGTGGCCGGTAGCCGGTCCGTGTGACTCGAACGTGGGCAGAGATCCGCTGACCGCGGTCCAGCTTCGTGAGCCGGTAGGTCGAACCATGGAATGTCGTCGCCCGCGTGCCACGGAACCAGGTGATGCTGATCCGCACTGCGTACGGCCGGTAGGTTCCGACCCTCGCTGTGAGTGTGCGCCCGACTCGGGGGACGCCGACTGTCGTCGCCTTCGCGGTGGTGGCCAACTGGCATCCGGTCTCGTCAACGTCTTCGCGCACACTCCCGCCACTCGTGACGGTGATCGTCCTTGTGGCCGCCACTGGAACGGTCGACGGAGTCGGGGTCGCGCCCGGTGCGAGCCCGAACACCTGGGGGGCGTCGCAGAAGTACGTCAGCGTGTACGTTCCAGGGACCAGGTCGTTGACGGTATAGGTGCCGTTCTCGTGGGTCGTGACGGTCGGAACGAGGTCGTTGAGCCAATCCTGGGGCGCGGTCTTGACCACAGAGATCGGATGCGCGGCCAGCGACATACCGGTCCAGGTCAGTGTGCCGCTGATGCTTCCGGCTCGATCAAGTACACCTGCGATGTCCCCAGTTGAACCGCCGGTGGGTACGTCGACCGTCTGCGCCGTGGCGATCGAGTGAGTCCCGCCGAGATAGGTCGTGGCGAGGCCTTGCCCGGGTCCGGCCAGGAACACGAACGTGTAGGTGCCGCCCAGGAGTCCGGTGATCTGCCAGGTCCCAGTGCTGCTCCCGCCCGCTGAGCCGACCGTGTCCCAGTGCCCGTTGCTGTTGCGACGCATCGCCCATACGGCGAAGTTGGTCAGCGGATGACCGTCCGGGTCCGTGGCAGTGCCCGAGGCCCGCGCCGGAGGGTAGAGCGTTGCGTCGATGTTGCCGGTCGTCTGGCCAAGGGTGACGGTCACGTAACTACTGGCAGACGGATCGGCGGGCTGGTAGTTCGCTTCGAGATAGCCGGGAGCGGTGAAGTAGGCGCCGTAGGTCCCGACGGGGATGGTGAGCGAGTAGGTCCCATCGCTGAGTGTTGTCGTGCTGTGCTGCCCGACATTGACGGTCGCCCCCGCGATCGGAGCGCCCTGCCAGTCGACGACACGCCCCGTGACCGTGCCGAGCTGTGGCGGTGGCGGAGGCTCAACCGTCGCATTGAGGGTTGTCGTGGACCCAGCCGTGACCGGCACCGGCGTCGCGTGCGCCAGGTCGGTCGCGTTCTCCCAGTACTCGGTCGCGAACCCCGGGCCCGAGAAGGAGACGAAGAGGGAGGCCGCCGGCAAGCCGAGCACTTGGTAGGACCCGTTGCTCCCAATCGCGCTACGACCCCTCTGCCAGAGGACGCCCTGGCTGTCACGTTGGTAGACCTCGACGTAGCCACTGGTTGCGGGCCCGTTGCCGGCGATCGTGACGGTTCCGGTCAGGGTTGCTCCGCGTACGAGCACGAAGTCGGTGTTGGCGATGGTCGCACCGGCGGGCACGGTGATGGGTCGTGCGCTGCTGGTGTCCGCAGCGGCTTGCCAGCACTGCCAGAGATAGGGGCTCGGTGGCGATGTGCGTGCGCAGACGATGTAGGTCCCCGCGTCGAGGCCGCCGACATCGTATGTTCCGTTCGCGTCACTCCAGGCGCTTCGGGCGGGATAACTCAGATCCGTCGACTTGTACGCAACCACGTAGACCTGGCCGACTCCAGCGCTGGTGTCGGCTCCGGTGACTTCGCCTGTGATGTGTGCTGCGGCCGGGACAGCGATGTTGATGCCGGTGGTCGCCTGGTCCTCATGAACCGCGATGTCCGTCGCCGTCGACAGCGACGTCCCGCCGCCGTACCACCGGCTGACGTGATCCTGGGAGGCTTCGACACTCACCCGGTACGTCCCGTAGGGGAGGTTGGAGTCGGTGTACGTGCCGTCTGCCGCAGTCACGATTGGTGCGCCACCGAGCGAACCCCACAGCCCACTGTTGTTGTTGATGAGGACGTCGACGGTCACGCCGGCCACTCCGAGGCCGGTACTGGCATCGACGACTCGCCCGCTGATCGAGGCCGTGGTGCCGGCATCTGCCGGCGACACCGAACCGCCGAGGACGGCAGCGACGACGGCAGCGATGAGCGCCTTGTAGACCCATGGCCGGTCCCGATGTGATGACATCCCCATGCCCCTCCGTCTTCAACCTTTGGATCCTACGATCCTCCCGCGGCCAGCCGGGTCGAGGCATCGTCCTTTTGGTCGATTTGAACGTGCAGGTGAGACGTCTCTGCCGCTACTGATCGCGGCAGAGCAGGACATTCCCGTGCCACGATCAGAGTCATGTGGACCGTGCTCTTCCTACTGGCGGAGACCGCCGCGGTTAGTGGCTTGGCATGGCATCTCTGGCACGAGAACCAGCCGGGCCGTTCCCTATATGAGCGGCATGTGAATCCGGCTGCGGCCGCGAAGTCAGCCCGTCGAGTATTGATCGTGCTGCCGATTCTCTGGGCCTTGGTCGTCGTCTGCACTTTGACGTATGGGCTGACGTAGTCGCGGGAAGAGAGTGCCTCTCCGTAACTCTCCTTGGTGGAGGCCGATCGGCCCGACTGGCGCCGCTAGTAGGAGGTGCTCCGGAAGAGGCGGAGCGGGTGCGTATGGTTTTCGGTGTGGGGGCAGGCACCGCCATATTTGCGGCGGCAACGGTAGCGGCGTTGAATCCTTCGCCAGAGTCTCATGGAAGTCGCCGCTTAACTTCAGCGATCATGAGAACGACGCTAGGCGAGCCACATTGCGGGCGTGTGCCGTTCGTGCGACGAGGTCGAAACGGCACGATCCGGCCACTCCTACGGTCGAGTCCGACTTTGGGTGTAGTCCCTTGAAGTCTCACCCTGATCTCGACCGATTCGCGGCAGATCCGGTTGTGTGAAGGAAGGTCGTGACAACATCGATGCCATGGACGGCGTCAAGGCTCAGGTTGTTCGCTGGATCTCAGACGAACCGCAACCCGGATGGGTGGAAGTTCACTTGATCGACGCTCACGGGGTAACCCACTCGCTCTTCGACAAACCACCGATATTCGAGTCAGTGGCGACGATCACGAGCGATGCTCACTACCCAATCGCCGCGGTCTTGGATTGCGACATCGCACCGGGGCCCACGGACGACGCGGTCACCGTTGCTCTCCGTCACGGGGTCGAGACCTCGGACGGCAAGCACACCTTCGAGGTTCGCCGCGATCTAGTCGTCTGAGAGCACGCCGCGTCCGAGTCGCGGCAGATGCGTTCGTTCAGCGCCCAGGCTGTGCAATCCTCCCGGCATGAGTTTGCGCCGCGGTCTGATCATCGTGTTGGGCGCGGCTGCCTTTGGATTCCTAGGCGGGCTGGTCCACGGAAACAACGGGGGCGTTCGGGGAACGATCGGCAACATCTCAACCCCGTGGCTTCTCGTGGCGCTCTTGCCTGCTTGGTGGACTCGCTCGGTGTGGCGTGGCGCCGCCGTCGGGACCTGCGCAACGGTCCTAGCACTCGTAACGTTCTATGTGGGATTGACGATCACGATGCTTGGTCATTTGGGCAATGAGAACGGTCAGCCATTCATGCATCTCGTCTGGTTCGTCACGAAGGCGAACAAGGTCTGGTTCGAAGCCGGGCTCGTTTCCGGGCCGCTCTTCGGCGCATTCGGCGGACTACTTGGAAAGACGCGGCGTCGGGGAATCCTTGTCGCAGTAGTAGCTCTGCTTCTGGTCCTAGAACCAGTCCTTTTCCTCTACGGATCTGCAGTCCTAGGGTCTGTCGGCCAGGGACCGCCCGACGAGACACGGCCGTACATCGGCGAGGCGCTCATCGGCGTCGTCGTCGCAGCGAGAGCGCTCGCAGGTGGGTATCGGCGCCGACCGGCCTAGTTCCGGGCGGCAAAACGTATTCGCGGCAGAACGGGACACCTGTACATCCATTCGCTACGGTCGATGCTGTGGGCGAGCGGGTGGTTCCGAGTGGCATCAACATCGAATGGGACCCCAACGTGCCCGACGCCGTAATGGTCAGTAACGATTTTGGTGTGACGGCGCTCGCGGTTGCCGCGCACCCGAGCGATTCCGATGAACGAAACGTGGTCCTTCTCTGGCGTGGCGTCGCCTACTCAACGTTCGGGGCGCCCAACGACGAAGCGCTCGCCGGGCACCCGCTGTGGGATGCCGGCCTAAGAACCGTCCTGTGGCTCGGGTTGGTTCAGGACAGCTCTCGAATTCACACCCTCGCAGCACAGAACGCTGTCCATTCGAGGCACGATCCAGGGCGATACGACCTTCTGGAGCATTACATCGCGCCACTCAAGGAGTGCCTGATCGAGGTCGTTGCCCGATCCGTCGAAGTCAGTCGCCACGGCGGGTCGACACTCGACGCTGCAACGACGGCGCTCTCACGATAGAGGGTTCGCTGCGGCAGATCCGGGTACTTGGGATCCGGTCCATACGACACAGTTTGTAGCGCGCGCCGCGTCTACCCGCGCCCGAGCGAGGGGGCGCATACGGCCACGTTAGTTGCGGCAAGTCAGTGTGTTTCAGGCGAGATGAGTGAACGACTCTTCGCCGGGGCGCCAACACATCCATTCGGCGTCTTCGAATCGCAACATTGCGATCTCTGGCCCGACCAGATCGGTCGCATCTGGGTTCACCACTATGGCTCCTGACTCGACCTGGATACGAAGACCCTTCCCGTCCTGCTCCTCGGTTACCTTCACCTCGCCACCGATCAACTGCCGTAGAGCATCCGCGTAGGTTGGCGAACCGTTACCCACAGATATCGAGGGCGAGATCTCGACGGTGGGAAGGACTCGCAGGTAAGCGCTGCCTGGGGCCCGCCGGCGTCTCCGTCGAACCGGACGATGACGTAGTCGAGGATGAACTCAACTGAGAGCAGGCGCATCCCGACCAGACGACGGAGCAGTCGGTTCGGTTCGTACGGCATGGCCACACGATGCCATCTGCGGCTCAAAGTACCGTCCTGATCTCGGCAGATCAGTACGCATCCGCGCTATTCCGCGCACCGACCGCCCGGCGACCTTCGCCCAACAGTTCACCTTCCCTCCACCTCCAGATCACCTGAGGCGCGTACGCCCCGGGCAGGGTGCACGCCATGACAGACGTACGCATCGCCACCCACCCGGACGAGTTCGCGACCCTGACGCCGGAGCAGATGCGGGAGCGCTTCCTCGTCCAGGACCTGTTTGCCGCGGGTGAGGTGCGCTGGATGCTCAGCCAGAGTGACCGGATCCTGCTCGGAGGTGCCGTCCCCAACGGCGCGAACCTCGCGATCACCGCCCCCGACGAGGTCCGGGCGATCAACCTCTGCGACCGTCGCGAGCTCGGCGTCGTCTGCCTCTCCGGCACCGGCACGGTCACCGTCGACGGCCAGACCTTCGAGGTCGAAGCCGAGGACATCGTGTACGTCGGCGCGGGCACGGTCTCGATCAGCGTCAGCGGCGACGCGACCTTCTACCTGGTCAGCGCACCCGCGCACCTGTCCCACCCGACCACTCTGATCAAGCGCGCCGATGCCCAGACGTTGATCATTGGGGATGCCGACAAGGCCAGCCTCCGGACGCTGCGCAAGTACGTCCACGACCAGGGCGTCGCGTCCTGCGAGCTCGCCCTCGGCATCACGACCATCGAGCCGGGCAACGTCTGGAACACGATGCCGTGCCACACCCACGACCGGCGCACCGAGTGCTACCTCTACTTCGACGTCCCCGACGGCGAGCGGGTCGTCCACATCGCCGGTCAGCCCGGCCAGACCCGGTCGATGATCGTCGCCGACCGTGAGGCGATCATCAGCCCGCCGTGGTCGGTGCACTTCGGCGCCGGCACCGCGCCGTACAAGTTCGTGTGGTCGACCGCGGGGGAGAACCTCGCCTACAACGACATGGACCCGGTCGTCACCACGGAGTTGAGATGACGTCGGCTGCGATGACGTGGGTCGAACACACCTTCGGCCTGGCAGGGAAGACCGCGCTCGTCACCGGCGCCCGCACCGGCATCGGCCGAGCGTGCGCGCTCGCGCTGGCCGAGGCCGGCGCCGACCTCGTGCTGTGGGGCCGGTCGGCCGGTGACTGCGACGAGGTCGCCGATGAGGTACGCGACCTCGGTCGGACGGCGACCTGCGTCGTCGCCGCGCTCGACGACCGCGAGGCCGTCCTCGCCACCGCAGCCGAGTTGCTGGCCTCCGTACGCATCGATGTCCTGGTCAACAACGCGGGCACCATCAAGCGCGCGCCCGCTGCGGAGATGTCGCTGGAGGACTGGGACCTGGTGCGCGCGGTCAACCTCGACGCCACGTTCCTGCTGACCCAGCGCTTCGGGGCCGCGATGGTCGCGCGAGGTTCGGGATCGGTCATCACGGTCGCCTCGCTGCTGAGTTTCCAGGGCGGAGTCACGGTGCCCGGGTATGCGGCCACCAAGCACGCGGTCGCCGGTCTCACGAAGGCGTTCGCGAACGAATGGGCGGCGCACGGAGTTAACGTCAACGCGGTCGCGCCCGGCTACGTCGTCACCAACAACACCGACGCGCTCCGTGCCGACACCGCACGCAGCACCGCGATCTCGGCCCGGATCCCCGCCGGACGCTGGGCGCAGCCCGAGGACATCGCACCGGCTGTGGTCTTCCTCGCCGGCCGCGGGGCCGCGTACGTCCACGGCGAGGTGCTCACCGTCGACGGCGGCTGGATGGCGCGCTGACCCGTCGGAAGCGTCAGGTGCAGGAGCCCTGCCCCAGCAGGGCCAGCCCTTCTCGGTCACCGGGGCCGAAGTCGAGTTGGCCGTCGTTCTTGGCGTACATCAGTTCGTGGGAGTCCTTCACGTGGGCGAGCCCGACCAGATGTCCGAGCTCGTGGAGCACCACCGCGGTCACCTCCGCGCGACCGTTGCGCTGCCTGAGGATCTGGCCGAGGCTGTCGGCGCGCAGTGCGACGGAGCCGGTCACGTAGTGCGGTGAGAATCCGTCCTCGGTGACGTACTCGCTGCCACCGAGACCGACGACGTCAGCGCCGCGACCGGTGAAAACGCTTGCCTCCGACCAGCCGATCTGTGCCGGGGGATAGGTGGCCGTGATCGCTGCCGGTCCGGTCGGTCGGGAGAAGTTCACGGGGGTGTGGCTGACCCCTGCGTACTCGAACTTGAGGCCCGTCAGCCGGCTGACTTCGGCGACGGCGGTCGGGATGATGCCGTCGGTGCCCGCTGGCGCCAGGTCCGAGTTGACCGTGTAGCGGATCGCTTGGCAGGGCCGATACGTGACCGGGACCCGAGGGCCCGGACCCGACGACATGTTCTCGAAGACGTACGCACCGTGGGTGGTGACCGCGACTGCCGGCAGGATCCGCTGCGGACCGGAGGTCATCGACTTCCAGCTCTTGGTGATCTGGTGCCGTGCCCCGGGGATGGCCGCGATCAGACCGGTGATGACAAGGAGGACGATCAGTGCGATCACCCACGGCCGGCGGCTCCGCGGTCGGAGCGGAACGACCACCGGGCTGCCCGCCTTCGCGTACGTGCTGGCGACCTTCGCGGTGTTGCCGTGGACCCAACGGTCGGTGACGGATCGGACCTCGGGCCGCAGTCCGCGTCGAGGCGCCTTCCCGGCATCAACCCGGTCCAGGTCCTCCAGGGCGCGCATCATCCGGCGATATTCGTTTCGCTTGCCCACGCCGCCCCCGTCTGAACGCGTCCTCCGACTGGGCGATCCTATCCGGGCGGCCCGGATCACTCCCAGATGAATCCGTCCGGGTCGGCGAAGGCTCCGCCCGTGCTCGCGACGACCAGACGGTGAGAGCCCGATCCCTCCGCGGGTACGCCGGCGTCCTTCGCGGCAGCCTTGCGGGGATAGAGGGCGAGCTTGATCGCCCCGTCCCCAGCGAACTCGGCGTACTTGCCGCCGTAGCTCTTGCCGAGCGTCAGGCCCTGGGCGACGTAGAAGTCCTTGGTGGCGGACATGTCGGAGACGCCGAGCAGGAGCACGACCTCCTCGAAGGTCCTGGACACCGGCGCCGTGTCCTTCTTGGCCGATGAGGCGACCTTCACGATGGTGCCGTCGGGAGCCTGGACGACGCCGCCGAAACCCCAGAACGACTTCTTCGCGGGCTTGAGCACGGTTGCGCCGGCGGAGACCGCGGCGTCCAAGAGCGCGGTGGCGTTGCCCGGCTGGGAGGTGATCAGCGAGACGGTGAATCCGCGGAACCCGCTGGTCGCGGCTGAGGACGTACGGACCTCGATGGCGTCGACGCCGAGGACCTCGGTGTAGAAGGAACGAGCCGCCTCAGCGTGGTCGGCTTCGATGATCAGGTTCGAGATGGTGGTCATGGCGACAACGCTAGGGACGTCCGTACGTCCTTGCTTCTCGATTCCTGACCGATCAGGTGCGGCGCAGTCCCGGCGCCGGGCGGAAGGGGCGCAGCGGTTCCGAGTGCCACCGTCGCGACCCGGTCCACATCGACGGCGGAGCGTCGAGGTTGCGGCAGAGCGCGAGGGCGGCGACGTCGTAGTTGATCCGCCAGCCCCGGAAGTGTGGCCAGGCGTCCTCGGTGCTGATCTCGACCGGATAGCCGACGTCCCGCAGTTGCTGGGCTGCCTCGGCGAAGTCCTCGTAGGTGACCGAGATCGCGACGTCCGGAGGGACGGGTTGGCCGGCCAGGATCCGCTCCGGGACGGTGAGTTTGAGGACCTGTGCGATCTGGTTGAGGGTCTCGAATCCCATCCGCAGGACCAGGCGCGCCTCGATCTTCGGCTCGGTCGTGGGGGCAAGCGCCAGGTGCAGGGCGGCAGCGTCCATCACGGCGACCAGTGAGGTCAGCCAGTGGGCGTTCACCCGAGGGGAGCGGAGTCGGAGCAGCGCCGGGTACGTGGTGTGCGACTCCGCCACCTCGGCCGTCCAGCGCTCCCACCGGATGAACAGGTCCGACAGGACCGGGGCGATCTCGCCACCGTCGGTGCCCCAGTGCGTACGCACCAGGATCTCGGCGCCCCAGGCCGGGAGGCCGGAACGCGCCACCAGCAGACTGACCTCGGTCTCGCGACGGTTGAACTCGCTGTAGATCGTGGGCAGGTAGCCGACCTGGAGACCGACCACGACCATGCCGGTGAAGCCGGCGATGTAGGTGATCAGGTGACCGCCCGCGCTCTGCGGCACCGAGAACCCGAGAGTGAATACGGAGGAACCGGCGTCGTTGACGGCCTGGCCCCAGTTGCCGTTCGCCATCGGCAGCATCAGCAGGACGTACCCGAAGACCAGCATCGTCATCCAGACCGTGAGGCGGGCGACGAGTGCGATCGGTGCCTGCCAACCGAGCACCTGATCGCGGACGTCGTACGCCCGCACTGGCTTGAGAATGAGCAGGAAGAGCTTGTCCAGGACCTTGTCGACGACGCCGGTCACAATCGAGTCGACCCGGCGGGGGACCACCAGGGCGCCGATGATGCTGGCCGAGGTGCCGATGACGACGGCCGCGCCGCAGGCGAACCCGACCCAGTCCATCCAGGTGGTCGAGGCGCTCATGGGCGTATTCAATCGGAAAATCAGTTGGCTGGCGCGTACGCACTCGCTAGCGTGCGTCACGCACATTGCAGCGACCTGAGGAGGTGGAACCCCGTGTACGGAATCAACGTCAACGAGAGGCACCTCCATGAACGCATTCACAGCTGAAGGCACAGTCACCGACTGCCTGCGCAGCGCCACCTTCCGGGTCGAATTGACCAACGGCCACACGGTGCTGGCGCACCTGAGCGGACGGGTCCGCAAGAACTACATCAAGGTCATGTTGGGTGACCGGGTCCAGGTCGAGTTGAGCCCGTACGACCTGACGAAGGGACGGATCACCTACCGCTTCAGGACGTAGCGGTCAGGTGCGGGCGCGGCGATTGGCCCGACCGGTGGCCCGCGCGATGACGTCCTCGCCGCGGGTCACCCGGATCTCGAAGATGTCCTCCTTCGGCATCCGTTCGACCACGCGAGCCGTGGCCAGCAACGCATCTCCCGGACGGGCCGGCGACAGGTAGTCGATGAGCACCGAGGAGACCACGCCCGAGTGGGTGTCGTTGTTGGCCGCGGCCGCCAGGGCCAGGCCCGCGATCGAGTAGATGAAGGACCCGTGGGCGGTGCCGTGCGGGTTGAGGTGGTCCTCGGTGACGGTGATCGCGGCGGTCGCGTTGCCGCCACCGAGCTGGGTCACCGTGGCACCGAGCAGGGCTGCGTACGCGTCCTGGCGTGGTTCAGACATGGCGTGATCCTCTCAGGGTCTGGGACGTGCGAAGACCCCGGCCGTTGACCGGGGCCTTCGTGGAGATGCGAACTCAGCCGAGGGCTGCCGCGTTGTGCACGTCCATCGAACCGATGTGCTGCTGCGACTCGATCAGGCCGTCGTCGGACGGCTTCAGGCCCTTGTTGAACACCCGGTCACGCTGCTTGGCGCGGACGTCCTTGTGTGCGTTGAACGGCGCGTCGAAGCCGAAGGCCATCTGTGCCTCGCGGACCTCCCAGACCTTGTCCGAGAGCGGCGGGATGCCGAGGATCGCCGGAGCGGCGACGTCGACTGCTGCGGGAGCGATCCACCTCATCGCGAACAGGCGCATCTGCAGGTTCTGGGCGAGCAGCGTGTGGAATGCCTTGATCGGCGGGATGACCAGCGCATCGACGACGGCGCTCTGGTGGATGCCGGCCATGTCGCGCATGTACTTCGGGTAGGTCGCGATGACGCCCTTGCGGAGCAGGCCGGTCATCGGCTTGAAGACCTTCTTCATCCAGGCAGGCGTGTCCGCGGGCAACGCCACGTCGATCGGCAGGATGAAGTTGATCATGTCCTGCGCTGCCTCGGAGGCGGCCAGGCGCGGACGCCAGTCCTCGAAATAGGCGTGCACGGCCTCGCGGCTCGTCGGCACCTTGTCGGGGTCGATCGTCTGCAGCTTCGCGACCTCGCGGCACTCGGCCCAGAACTGGTTCTCCTCGTCGGTCGGCAGTTGGCCGGGGCCGAACATCTCGTAGCACTTGAGGATCGAGTGCCACGCCGTCATGTGGATCCACAGTTGGGAGTCACCCGAGTTGGCGTCGTACTCGCCGCCGGTGACGGGGTCGTGGCCGATCGCCTTCGAGTGCACCTTGACCAGGACGTCGGCGGCCTTCGCGGTCTGCTCCGCGCCACCGAAGATCTGCAGGCCGAAGTAGCGCAGGGTGCGGCCGTACCGGGTCGCCGGGCGGTACTTCACGCCACCGGACTGAACGACGGCGGCGGCGAGGTTCGGGTCGAAGTGCTCGATCGTGACCGAGCGGACGAAGCCCAGCACGTACGAGGTGGGGTAGCCCCACACCTTCCACGAAACCGAGTCCGGGCCGAGGAAGCCGTAGTCGGCCATCGGCTCGAATTCCTTCATCAGGTCTTCACGGGTCTTGATACCGATCAACGTCGGCTCCTCTCGGAAGGACGACCGCAGCGCAATGCTACGGATCCGTAGGTTCAGTGGATCGACTGTAACCCATTAACCGCGACACCGTGTCACGTGAACGCGGATTTTTCTTCGGTGTGCTCCCGCGCGGGCCCTTCCCAGTAGGGTCGCCCCGTGGCCGGAGACCCCGCAGTCAAGCGCACGTACGCGCCTCGGATGGCGCCCGACGAGCGTCGCGAACATCTCCTGGACTGCGCACTCCGGGTACTCGGACGCGAGGGGTTCTACAACGTCTCGATCGAGGCGATCGCGAAGGAAGCCGGTGTCTCCCGACCGGTCGTCTACGACGCGTACGGCGGTCTCGAGCCGCTCCTGAACGCGCTCCTGGACCGGACCCAGAAGCGGGCGCTGCGACAGGTCCTCGCCGTGCTCAAGGACATTGGCGCGCCCGAGGACGTCGATGCCTGGCTCGTCGACGGCACCACCCGCGTGATCGTGATGATGCAGGAGGACCCGGACGTCTGGCGCCCGATCCTCGGCCTGGTACGCGGCGCCCCTCGCGAGGTCCGTGACCGGATCGAGGACACCCGGAAGGTCGTTCGTCGTTATCTGGCGGCCGCGATCGAAGCGGGCCTGCAACTGCGCGGCACCGTCGGACTCGACGCCGACCTGGTGTCGCACATCGTGATGGCGGCGCTCGAGGAGTTCGGACGGCTCGTGTTGGAGGACCCGCCTCAGTACGAGAACGACCGGATCATCGCGGCTCTGCGAAGCCTGCTCGCCGCCTTCGGCTCGCCGGAGGAGTGAGATTGCTGGGACAATCGGTGTCATGACGGTCGGTGCGAAGCTCAAGGTCAAGGCGGGGCAGAGCATCGCGGTGTTCGGACTCCCGGCCGATGTCGACCTCGAACTTCCCGACCACGTCCCGGCTGCGGGAGCGCCCGATGTGGCCATCGGCTTCGCGATCAACGCCGCCACCGCCGAGGACCTGCACGTGGTGATCGCGTCGGCGCGCACCGATCGGGTTGCCTGGATTGCGTACCCGAAGGGCGGCCAACTGGGCACGGACCTGAGCCGCGGCAAACTGGTCGCCCTGATGGCCGAGCACCACCTGCAGCCCGTACGCCAGATAGCGATCGACTCGGTCTGGTCGGCCATGCGCTTCCGGCCTGTGTCCGACTGACGGAGACCTCGGTTTCTCGCGACACGGTGCACCACGTCGCGACTAGGTGACGAACGCCCGCGCGGCCACTACGGTCAGCGGCATGTCCTACTTCGTGACCGGCGCGACCGGTTTCATCGGCCGTCGTCTGATCCACGAGCTCGTCGACCACCGCGACGGTGAGATCTTCGTGCTCTGCCGCCAGAGCTCGCTGGGCCGGATGCAGCTCCTCATCGAGGAGTGGGGCAGCGACCGGGTCGTCCCGATCGTCGGCGACCTCGGCAGCCCCGGCCTCGGTGTGGATGAGAAGTGGATCAAGGCCCAGAAGGGTCGGATCGACCACTTCTTCCACCTGGCTGCGATCTACGACATCACCGCCGACGACGCGACCAACGACGCGATGAACATCCAGGGCACCCGGTACGCGATGGAGCTGGCCGGCCAGCTCGGCGCCGGCGTCTTCCACCAGGTCTCGTCGGTCGCCGCTGCCGGCGACTACCGCGGCACGTTCACCGAGGACATGTTCGACGAGGGTCAGCCGCTGCCCTCGCCGTACCACCGCACGAAGTTCGAGTCGGAGAAGATCGTCCGCGAGGACTCGCCTGTGCCGTGGCGGATCTACCGGCCGTCGCTGGTCATCGGCGACTCGGTCACCGGTGAGATGGACAAGGTCGACGGGCCGTACTACCTGTTCCCGATGATCAAGCGTCTGCGGGACTCGATGCCGTCCTGGATCCCGTTGGTCGGCATCGACCTGCGGGACACCAACGTCGTCCCCGTCGACTACGTGGCCAAGGCCATGGACCACCTCGGCCACCTGCCGAAGCGTGACGGCGAGGTCTTCCACCTGGTCAACCCCGAGCCGCAGCCGGTGATCGACATGATGAACGCGTTCTGCTCCGCCGCCGGCGCTCCGCAGTTCGCGACTCCGATCGACCGCCGTTTCAGCGAGCGCGGCCCGATCTCCAAGCTCCCGAACGCCCTCAAGCCGGCCACGATCCTCAGCAATGTGGTCCGGTCCTCACCGGCCCAGGCGACTCTCGACCAGACCGTCGGTCGTCTCGGGATCCCGGCGGAGGCCCTGGCGCACGTCAACCTCACCGCCACCTACGACAGCCGCAAGACCCAGAAGGCTCTCGCCGGGTCCGGCATCGAGGTCCCGCCGCTCGACTCCTACGTACGCACCCTGTGGTCGTACTGGGAGGAGCAGATGGACGACGCCACCACGTCGGACAAGAAGGTCCGCAAGGAGCTCAAGGACAAGTACGTCGTGATCACCGGTGCCTCGTCGGGCATCGGTCTGGTGACGGCCGTCAAGGTTGCCCAGGCCGGCGGCATCCCGGTGCTGGTCGCGCGTGGCAAGGACAAGTTGGACGCGCTCAAGCGCACCATCGAGATCGGTGGCGGCACCGCGTACGTCTTCTCGGCTGACCTCTCGGACTACGAGTCGATCGACGATCTGGCGCGCCGCCTCAACGAGGAGTTGCCGCGGGTCGACTTCCTGATCAACAACGCCGGTCGGTCGATCCGTCGCTCGCTCAAGTTGTCGTACGACAGGTTCCACGACTTCGAGCGCACGATGCAGCTCAACTACTTCGGTGCGATCCGCCTCGTGATGGGCGTTCTTCCGGGGATGTCGGAGCGTCGCTCGGGTCACATCGTCAACGTGAGCTCGATCGCCGTCCTCACCAGCACGCCGCGGTTCAGTGCGTACGCGGCTTCGAAGGCGGCCCTCGACTCGTGGTCCACCGTTGCCTCCAGCGAGCTGGCCCATGACCGGATCACGTTCACCAACATCCACATGCCGTTGGTGCGGACGCCGATGATCGCGCCGACCAAGATGTACGACAAGTTCCCCACGATCTCGCCGGCCCAAGCTGCCGACATGCTGATCGAGGCGATGGTCAAGAAGCCGCACGAGATCAACACGCTCTCCGGCTACGCCGGCTCACTGCTGCAGCGCTACCTGCCGAAGTCCGCGCACCGCGTGCTCAACGTCGCGTACCAGTTGTTCCCGGACTCGGCGGCCGCGAAGGCACACGTCGAGGACGAGGGTCAGGCTCCGGTGCACGAGTCGCAGCGCGAGATGGTGGTGCGGCTCTTCAAGGGCCTCAAGTGGTGACTGGGTGATGCAGGTCAGCGGCCGACTCAAGGGGAATGTTCCCTCGAGTACCGTCCTGTCCTGAATGATCTGACCACCACCGGTCCACAGCCGACGGCCTTTCGGTCGTTGTCCACAGGTGTCCGAGCGATCCGCCCGTCGGGAAGAGGGCGGCGGCAACGCTACGAGGCATGGCATCAGGCCCCTTCCTGGGTATCTACTCATCGCGGCGGCTCTCCCTCCTCGGCCTGTCGACACCTGCGGTCGCGCAACACATCACCGACGGGCGCCTCGTCCGGATCCGGCCCGGATGGTTCCACGATTCGTCCGCGCATGCCGATGCCATCGAGGCGGCTCGCCTCGGTGGGGTCCTGACGGCGACTTCTGGCTCTCGTCACCACGGAGTGTGGACGCTCGCCGACGACAAACTCCATGTGCTGGTGGCCCGCAACGCATCCCGGGTCCGTCCGGAGCGGATCCGATCACGGGAGATCTGTCTCCATTGGGCCGGCGGGCCGATCGAGCGGGAGCCTCCCGTCGCGACCCCGCTCCAGATCGTGCTGGACTCGGCGCGCTGCCAACCTCGACATGTCGCGGTCGCGCTGGCCGATTCAGCGCTCAACCGGGGCCTGCTGCGGTTGGAGGAACTCGAGGTTGCTGCGCCGCGGTTGGCGGGGTGGTGCGACGGAACTGCTGAGTCCGGCACCGAGAGCATCGTGCGGGTCGGCCTGCGGCGGCTCGGGATCGCTGTGCGTACCCAGGTCCAGATCGACGACGTCGGTCGGGTGGACCTGGTCGTCGGGGACCGGTTGGTCATCGAATGCGACAGCGCCGCCTTCCATGACGGATACACCTCGAAGCGCGACTACGAACGAGACCGGGAACTGGTGCGCCAAGGCTACCTCTCCCTCAGATTCAAGTACCACGAGGTCGTCGATGAATGGCCACGCCTCGAGGCATTGATCCTTGAGATCGTGCGAGCTGATCGACACCGGTGCCGCCGGGCCAGCTGAAGACCTAACAGGTCAGGGCCGCATCCGAGGGGAATGTTCCCTCGAGTTCTGTCTGGTCCTGAGTCGCCCCTATCAGCGACTGAGGTAGGACCTCCACCCGCCGAACGAGCTGATGTCCCGCTCGGGATCCGCGCCGTCGGCGGTGCAGACGAACCCGAGCACCCGTTGCCCGTCGATCAGGTCCACTGGTCCCAGGGCGAGCGGGGGCAGGATGGTGGCCGCGAAACCGCCGACCGCGTCGGTGGGCAACGACCAGACCTCCACCTCGATGCCGTCGCCGGCCTCGCCGTCGATCACGCGCGTGAGCCCCGGCCGCGGCAGTGGGCCGGGGACCGAGAACATCCGATAGTCCGCGGCAGTGCGGGTGCTGCGGACCAGACGCCCTCCCCGGGCAACCAGGTCGGCGTTGAGTGGCTGACCGGACAGATGCGCGCCCGCGACAGCGACCTTGATCCGTCCCGCGCTCGCGGCCGGGCGCGGCTCGCCCAGCAGGTCTGCGGCGATGGCGTGGATTCGGTCGTCGGCCCCTGCCGGTGCCAGCAGTTGTACGCCGAACGGGAGGCCGTCGACTCGGCGAGGCCCGGGGAACGCGATCGCACACAGATCGAGCAGGTTCGTCATGTTGGTGAATCGGCCGAGCCGGGCGTTCACCCCGATCGGATCGGCATCGACCTCGGCGATCGTCGGGTGCTCCGGGGTCACCGGCAGCAGCAGTGCGTCCACGCCGAGCCAGACCCCGGAGGCCGCCTGGGCCAGCTGCGCCAACTGATGGAAGCCGGCGAAGGTCTCGGCTCCGGTGATCGTGGCGCCCGCGCGGACGATCGTCCGTACGGTCGGGTCGACCTCCGGCCCTTCGTCCATGGCGGCGCCGAACGCCAACCAGCGCTCGGCGAGCCACGGGCCGCTGTAGAGCAAGGCAGCAGCCTCCAGCAATGGTCCGATGTCCACCGGGACCAGTTCGGCGACCTCCGCGGCGGCGGCCAGCGCGGCCTCCCAGGCCTGAGCGTGAGTCGGCTCCAGGTCGAGGGGAGTGAGAGGTACGGCGATCCGCGCCCGCCCTTCTGTCGGCGACACCTGGGTCAGCAACCGCGCGTACGGGTCGTGCGGATCATGGCCGACCATCACCTCGTACGCAGTCCGTGCGGTGGCGAGGGTCCGTGCGAACACCGTCACGCAGTCGAGGCTGCGACAGGCCGGGACGACGCCCGTGGCCGACACGAGGCCGCGTGACGGCTTGATTCCGACGAGGCCGTTGAACGCGGCCGGCACCCGCCCGCTGCCCGCAGTGTCGGTGCCGAGCGCGAAGTCGACCTCGCCGCCGGCGACCACGACGGCGCTCCCCGAACTCGAGCCGCCTGAGACGTGATCGGGCGAGTCCACGGCATGACAGAGCCCGTACGGCGACCGGGTACCGACCAGACCCGTGGCGTACTGGTCCATGTTGGTCGTGCCGGCGACGCTGGCTCCGGCGTCGAGCAACCGCTGGACGACGTGTGCGTGCGCCGCGGCAGGCGTCGTACGCCGGGGGTCGGCTGCGGTTGTGGGGACGCCGGCGACGGCGATGTTGTCCTTCACGGCGAATCGCAGGCCAGCCAGCGGTCCCAGGTCGGCGCCGGCCAGGACATGGCGTGAGATCCACGCCGTCGGCTGGCCGCTCATTGGGCCCACCTCGTCCGCTCGGCGTCGAACGCGGCCCGGCGCCGAGCGCGCACGGCTGCGATCTCGTCAGCCGCCTCGATCTCCAGGGCCCTGACCTCTGCGAGCGAGAACGTCCCCGGGTTGGTCTCGAGATCGGCTTCGCCGGTCTCGATCGCGGTACGCGCGGCGGCGAGGTCGGCGGCGCTGACCGGCCTGAACCGGATCCGGTCGAACTCGCGCAACAGCCACGGCCGCGTGTCGTCGCTCGAGCCCCCGAGGCGGAACACCGGGACGGTCCGGCCGACCAGCTGGTAGCCGCCGGGTCCCTCCATGCCATAGATGCACATGTAGATCCCGCCGATGCCGACCGAGTTCTGCGCTGTCCAGGTGCGGGCGGGGTTGTACTTGGTCGTCACCAGTCGGTGGCGTGGATCCAGCGGTACGGCGACCGGTGCGCCGAGGTACACATCACCCAGCCCGACGACGAGGTACGTCGCTTCCTCGACGATGCCGAACACGTCGTCGCGGTCCTCCAGGTCGTTGACCCGCCGAATGAACTCGACGTTGTCCGGACACCACGGGGCGGTCGGGTTCACGCTGGAGTAGCGCTGCATCGCCTCGTGCGAGGTCGGGTGATCGAAAGCGATCGGGAGGACGACCTCCCGCGAGGGCACCTCGACATGGTCAGGGTCCGGAAGCGCGTCCACGAGTCCTGCGAGTAGTCCCGCCAGTTCGTTGACGCTGGTCCGGGTGGTGTCGATCGCGACGAGCAAGGAGCGTACGCCGGCGACGATCTCGGTCACGCCGACGACGTGGGAGTCCCGGGCGCTGGTGGCGAGCAGATGGATCCACATCCGGATGCGTAGATCGAACTCGCGCGAACCTGCCTCCACCAGTACATGGCGATCCCCCGAGGCCCGGATCGTCCATCGGACCTGCCACGCCTCGCCACTGGCGAGGACAGGCGGACGCTCGGGTGCCGACGGCGCTCCCTCCAGGTTGACCGGCACCAGCCGGACGGTGTCGGTCGGACGCAGCTGCCCCAACTTCCACCTGTCAGCCTCGACCACGACGGCGGGCACCACGAACCCGCCCAAGGACGGGCCGTCCACACCGACGATCACCGGGGTGTCGCCCGACAGCATGATGCCGCCCACCGGGTACGCGGAGTCGTGCAGGTTGGAGGGGTGGATCCCCGCCTCGCCGCCGTCGGTCCGCGACCACTGTGGGCTCGGTCCGAGCAGCCGGATCCCGGTGCGGTCGGCACGGTGGTCGACCGTCCACGTCGCTCCGAAGAACTCCTCGACGCCTTCAGGACTCAGGTAGTCCGGCGCTCCGTGAGGCCCCGGAATGACCCGGAGCTCCCACTCATGACCCAGCGCCGGCAGTTCGATCACCTGAGGCGTGAGCAGGTTCTCCAGCCTGCCGAGGGGGATCACGTCATCGGCGGCCAGTGGCCGCCCGTCGATCCCGCCGAACCCGCCGAGGACGAAGGTCGAACGACTGCCCAGAACCCGGGGGACATCGAGGCCCCCTTGCACGGCCAGGTAGCCGCGGAGCCCGGGCCCGTCGAGCGGCCCCAGATCCAGTTCCGTGCCGGCTCGCCACAGGGCCGGGATGCCAGCTTCGATGACGCGACCATCGAGCGTCGCCTCGCGCACTGCTCCGCCGACGCAGATCATCCGGTCGACGTCGCTGACCAGAACCGGACCCACCATCACGCATTCGAGTCCCGCCGCGGTGCCCGGATTCCCGAGCGCGGCGTTGAGGAGCCCGAGAGTCAGGTCGTCGAACGCACCTGAAGGAGGTACGCCGACATCCCAGTAGCCCTGGCGACCGCGTACGTCCTGGATCGTGGTCTGGACGCCGGCGCTGATCACCCTGAGTTCGCCCATCACCAGGTCCCCACGAGTCGTACGGGCGTGGGATTCCAGCCGTTGCAGGGGTTGTTGAGCTGGGGACAGTTGCTGATCAGGACATGGATGTCCCGACTCGCGGTGATCTCCACGTACTTGCCGGGCGCCGACAGCCCGTCCTCGAAATGCAGGTTCCCGGCGGCGTCGACCGGCACGTTCATGAAGAAGTTGATGTTGGGCCCCAACTCGCGCTGACCGATCCCCGCCGGAGCTCCGTACGCCAGGAAGGTCTGGCGGCAGGCGTGCTGATGCCGGGTGTGCATGCCGTACCGGATGACATTGCTCTCCTGGGCACAGGCACCGCCGACCGTGTCGTGGCGACCGCAGGTGTCGGCCGAGATGACGGCGAGCTCCTCGAGACGATCCGAGAGCAGTCGGGAGCCGGTGGTCAGATAGACCGCGCCCTGTTCGCGGATGGTGTCGAAGGCGCTGTACCGGTGGCGGATGTCGTGAGCGTCGTAGAGCAGCGTGTCGACCGCTTGGTTGCCCTCCAGATCGATGATCCGGAGGCGGCCACCGGAGGGGACTGTGATGAGGGCCCCGTCCCCGGCCTCGACGATGGTGTCGTAGGTCATCGCAGCACCACCATCTCGGTCACGTCGAGCGCACGACCCGATTCGGCACGCCAGGTCCGGCTCGGGTCGTCGGCGGAGACCGGTTCGGCCTCGCTGATTGCCACCGCGACTCCGTCGGTCGCTCCGTCGGGGGACAGCGGATGCGGACACGTCGAGAGCATCACCAGCACGGGCTGTTCGGTGCGCAGCGTCACGGCGTCGCCTGCGGAGCAGTGGCCCGGTGTCAGGCTGAGCCCGGCGTCCGGGTCGCTGATCGCCACCTTGCTGAACCAGTTCACCGAGGCGTGCAGGTCGGACTCGCCGAGCCCGTACTTGGCGAACTCCAGCAGCATCAGGGTGCGAGCCGATCGCTTCCAGTCGTTGCGGTGTGAGGCGTACGACGTCCCGCCGACCAGGTGGGCGTCAGATCCGAGCCCGCCGAGGCAGTCGTGCCACCCGAGGGTCGAGGCGACGACCGACGCGAGGCCGGTGCCGCGGTCGGACATCAGCACCATCGGAGGTTTGATGCACGCGGACATCTGGGCCTTCATCGTGTCCGGGACGTTGAGTCGGTCGAGACGGTCGGCGGCGAACAACTGCATGCTCACGTTCGTGGCAGCGCCGAGCGCCGTCAACGTGATCAGTCGGTCCGCCGGGACCGAGATCGACCAACACGCACCGCCCGGAATCTCGTGGGCGATCGCGGTCATGCCTGGTCCAGAGCTCCCAGCATCGCGTGGGCCTCGACCGAGACGGTCGAGTGGTACGCACCGCGCTTGACGGCGTACGCGATCGCTCCGATGCCGAAGGTCGCCACGATCGTCAGCAACGGGAGGTAGTGGACGTACCAACCGGTGTTGGCCGGGTCGTAGACGGCCTGACGGGGGAGGCCCAGGTTGATCGCCATCAACAGGCCGTAACCGACTGCCACGACGTTGATCGCGAGGCCCCACTTGCCGAGCGAGAACAGCGGCTTGCCCGCCTCGTCCGCGCCGTCGGCGAGCTTGCCGCCGCGCAGTCGGGAGACCAGCATCGGCGCCGTCACCATGAGGTAGGCGATGTAGAGCAGCATGATGCAGACGCTGGCGAGGCCGAGGAACAGGCTGGTGTTCTTCACGTTGACGACGAGGCAGATTGCCGCACCGACACCCGGCACGACCGTCGCCAGGAGCGGGGTGTGGAACCGCGGGGAGACCTTGCGCAGCGCGCCGGAGAACGGCAGGACCTCATCGCGTGCCATCGAGAAGATCATCCGCGCACCGGCGGTCTGGACGGCGAGGGTGCAGACCGTGATCGCGAACGCGACATCGATGAGCAGCAGCTTGCCCACGGTCGTACCGAGCACGCTGGTGAGGACGTACGGCAGACCGCCGGTCGGGGAGGAGAGGTTGCCGTCGGTGAGCGACGGGGCGGCCATCAGGGCGGCGATCAGCAGGAACGCGCCACCGATGCCGGACACGATCAGCGCGCGGACGATCGTCTTCGGGGTGACCGAGCGCGGGCTGTGCGTCTCCTCGGCCAGTTCGCCGGCGGAGTCGAACCCGACCATGACGTACGCGGCCATGAGCGCGGACATCAGCAGGGGAGTGAGGTAGCCGGTGCTGCCGCTCAGCACCGAGTTGTGGAACACCACGCCGGGGCCGCGGTGGGCGTGGCTGAAGAGCAGGATCACCAGGAGTGCGACACCGACGAGCTCACAGGTCACGCCGACGCTGTTGACGATCGCCGTGATCCGGATGCTGAACGCGTTCAGAGCAGTGGTGATGGCCAACAGGATGCAGCCGAGCAGGACCGCGTTCTCCGCACCGGAGGTGCCGCTGCCGTCGCCGATGATCTGGAACTTCGTCGACACCATCGGCAGGACCACCTGCAGGGCGATCGCCGCGGTGGCGAGGGTGATGATCTGGGCGATGATCATCGTCCAGCCGGCGAACCAGCCCCAGACGCTGCCGCCCAGGCGTCGCGCCCACTGGAAGATCGCACCCGAGATCGGATAGCGCGCCGCGAGTTCGGCGAAACACAACGCGACCGCGAGCTGCCCGACAAGCACGACCGGCCAGGTCCAGAAGAACAAGGTCCCGCCGAAGCCGTACCCGATGAAGAAGAGCTGGAAGACGGTCGTGAGGATCGAGACGAAGGAGAAGCCGGCTGCGAACGACGCGTACGTGCCGACTCGGCGGGAGAGTTGTTGGACGTATCCGAAGCCGTGCAGGTCGACTGCACTTGCCTGGTCGAGAGATGCGGTGGACATGGAATGCCTTCCGAGATGCCCGGAAATGCACGAGGCGCACCGGGGCCGTGGGGCCTCCCGGGCTTTTCTCCCGCCGTGGAACGGCCCCGCAACACTGCGGCGCCGCCTCCCCTCTCGGACCAGGCCAGCCGGATCGGCTGCGGAACCCTAGGGGCGCCCCGCCATCTGGCGGGTCGGGACTAGTTCAGTGGCCGTTTGTTTCGTCGCAGCCGGCCCTGGCGTTAAAGGTGTGTAACACGCTCGTGGGGCGACGAACGGCGCACGATTTGGGAGGATCGCTCCGTGATGAAAGCCGATGTGGTCGTTGTTGGTGGCGGACTGGCCGGACTGGCGGCGGCGGCGGAGGCCGCCGATGCGGGCCGTTCGGTGATCCTTGTCGACCAGGAGCCTGAGCAGTCGCTCGGTGGCCAGGCGTTCTGGAGCCTCGGTGGGCTGTTCTTCATCGACAGCCCCGAGCAGCGTCGGATGGGCATCAAGGACTCGCTCGAACTGGCCACGCGTGACTGGTTCGGTTCGGCGCAGTTCGACCGGGACGAGGACCTGTGGCCCCGGCGCTGGGCCGAGGCGTACCTCGACTTCGCCGCGGGCGAGAAGCGCTCCTGGCTCCGCGGGATGGGCCTCAAGACCTTCCCGGTCGTTGGCTGGGCCGAACGCGGAGACGGTCGCGCCAACGGCCACGGCAACTCGGTGCCCCGGTTCCACATCACGTGGGGGACCGGTCCGGGTGTCATCGAGCCGTTCGAGCGGCGCGTACGCGCTCATGCCGAGGCCGGACGGATCACGTTCGCCTTCCGGCACCGCGTGGATGAGGTGGTCATCGAGGGCGGAGCTGCGGTGGGCGTACGCGGCAAGATGCTCGAGCCGAGCACGATCCTGCGCGGCCAGCCGTCCTCGCGCGTCGAGGTCGGCGACTTCGAGGTCCGCGGCCAGGCGGTCATTGTGACCAGCGGTGGGATCGGTGGCGACCTGGACCTGGTCCGCAAGAACTGGCCCGCGCGCCTGGGCGCGGCACCCAAGGACATGGTCGCCGGCGTCCCCGCCCACGTCGACGGTCGGATGGTCGCGATCACCGAGTCGACCGGCGCGCGGGTGATCAACCGCGACCGGATGTGGCACTACGTCGAGGGCATCCGCAACTGGGACCCGATCTGGGACAACCACGGCATCCGGATCCTTCCCGGCCCGTCGTCCCTGTGGTTCGACGCCACCGGCGAGCGGCTCCCGGCACCGAACTTCCCGGGTTTCGACACTCTCGGCACCCTCAAGCACCTGCGTGGCACCGGCCACGACTACTCCTGGTTCGTCCTCACCAAGAAGGTCATCGACAAGGAGTTCGGCCTCTCCGGATCCGAGCAGAACTCCGACCTGACCGGCAAGTCGATCCCGGGCGTACTCGAACGCGCTCGCAAGGGGTCCAAGCATGTGGACGCGTTCACGATCCACGGCGAAGACTTCGTGGTGGCGGACAACCTGGCCGACCTGGTCGCGGGCATGAACCGTCTGAGCGACGGTCCTGTCCTTGACGGCACTGCCATCGAGGCGATCGTGGCGGCGCGCGACAGCCAGATCGACAACTCGTACTGCAAGGACGCCCAGGTCACCGCGATGTACGCCGCGCTCAACTACCGCGGCGACAAGCTGTCGCGGGTGGCCAAGCCGCACAAGTTCCTCGACCCGGCCAACGGCCCCTTGATCGCGGTGAAGCTGCACATCCTGTCGCGCAAGACGCTCGGAGGGCTCGAGACGGATCTGTCGGGTCGCTGCCTGACCTCGGCGGGGACTCCGCTCCCCGGCCTCTACGCAGCCGGTGAGGTCTCCGGCTTCGGTGGCGGCGGAATGATGGGTTACAACGCGCTCGAGGGCACGTTCCTCGGCGGCTGCCTTTTCGGCGGTCGCGTGGCGGGCCGGGCGGCTGCGGCCGCCATCTGAGCCGAAAGGTGAGGATTTCCGGGTCGAGAGGTGAGGAATGCTCACTGTTCGGCCCTGATTTCCTCACGGCTCGCGCCTGCGTTCCTCACGGTTCGGGGATACTGCACCGGTGACCAGGACCGAGCGCGTACACCTGACGTTGATGTTGGTGCTCACCTTCACCACCGGCATCAACGACGCCGTCGGCTATCTCGGGCTCGACAAGGTCTTCACCGGCAACATGACCGGCAACGTCGTCGTCCTCGGGATGGCCCTCGCTGGCGGGACGGGCCTTCCCGTTCTCGGCCCGGCTCTCGCGCTGGCCGGGTTCGGTGCGGGCGCGGCCGCTGGCGGTCGAGCTCTGTCCCGTGATCCGCGACCGTGGGGTCCGCGTACGACCGCGCTCTTCGCGCTCGTGGGGCTGGTGATGCTCGCCCTCGCGACGGTGCTGGCCACGGCCAGTCGTACGCACACCGTCGACGTCGTGATCACGACGATTGCCGCCATCGCGATGGGACTGCAGGCCGCGACCGCAAGGCACGTCGCCGTCAAGGAGGTCACGACCGTCGTGGTGACCAGTGCGATCACCGGCCTGGCTGCCGACAGCTGGTTCGGCAACGGGACCGGCGGGCCCTGGCGCCGTCGAGCGGGAGCCGTCGCCCTGATCCTGCTCGGTGCTCTTGCGGGAGCGGCCATGTTGCACTGGCACCTGGCGGCGCCGATGTTCGTGGCGGGGGCGCTGATCCTGGCGACGACCGCGGCCGGCGCCCGGGCTGCTTAGCTCGCGGGAGGCTGGTACGCGTTCGGCTCCAGGGTGATCGAGTACGCGAAGCCCGCCAGGCTCACCGTGACGTCGTGTGCAGCGCCCGTGCTGACCTCGACGTTGATCACGATGTCGCCGTATCCGCATGGCCGGTTGTGGGCCGCGAACCACTTGCCGGCCTCGAGCACGACGGCGTACGAGCCGGGAATCAGCCCGTCATCGACGCGGGCGCTCCCGAACTCATCGGTCCGCCCGTTCAGCCCGTGCCCGTCCGGTGCGGAGAGGGTCAGGTGGACTCCGGCCGCCGGAGAGCCGAGCGCGGTGTCGGTGATGCGCACCGTCAGGCTGGTGATCGGCAGGCCGAGGTCTTCCTTGATCCGGGTCACGATCCCCATCAGAGCGCCATCACCACGGCCAGGGCAAGCGCGATGACCACGACCGCCGCGGTCATCCAGAGCCCGAGGGTGAAGCGCGGCAGCGGTTCCCGCAGGCGCATCGCGCGCTCGACCTTCCGCCACCGGAGGTACGCGGCGCAGGTGCAGCCGGCGCCGAGGAGCAGCAGGGCCAGAGCCACCGTTGTCCGCAGCCATTCGGTGTGCACGACGTTCAACGAGTGCAGCGCGAGACCGCCGGCCATCAGCGCCATCGCGGTGCGTACCCACGCCAGGAACGTGCGTTCGTTCGCCAGCGAGAACCGCGGATCGGGCTCGTCTCCGACGTCGTAGACGTGGTCGGGAGTACGAGAGGCCATGGCGATAGGTTGCCAGATGTGAGGACCGCTTTGGAGTGCGACCGCCGCACCGCCCTGACGCTGAGACCACGGTGAGCGCGCGTACGCCCGTGGTCGGGGCCGCAATCCTGCACGCGGGCACGGTTCTGGCCGCCCGTCGCACCGAACCCGCCCACCTCAAGGGGCTGTGGGAGTTCCCCGGCGGCAAGGTGGACGAGGGTGAGAGCTTCGACGAGGCGCTCGCCCGCGAGATCCACGAGGAGTTGGGCGTACGCATCCGCGTCGGCGACTGGTTCCCACTGACCGTCGACATCGGCGAGCGGTGGCAGATGCGGACGGCGTTGGCCCGCATCATCGAGGGCGAACCACACCCGCACGTGCACGACGCGATCCGGTGGCTCGCGCTCGACGATCTGGAATCGGTCGAGTGGGTCGAGGCCGACCGGCCCTTCCTCGTGTACGTCCGCGAAGCCCTCAGCGGACCGCTGACCCGGGCGATCCTGTTCGACGAGCAGGACGCGATCGCGGTGGCGGAGAGGCTGACGCGCGACGGCTGGACGGCCGACATCGTCCGCGAGCGGTATCAAGGGGAGGACGACGAGGAGGACCAGCCGTGGGCCGTCGTCAGCGATGCCCCGCAGATCATGGTCGAGATGCTCGTCGAGCAGTACGACGGCTGGCTCGATCTGCCCGAGCCGCCGAAGGTCACACCGCTGGTCCTTCCGGTGGCGCCGAAACGGATCAAGCGGCCCCAGTAGGCTGACCGCGTGACTGACGCCGCGCAGCAGCGCCTCCTCCTGGTCCACGCCCACCCCGATGACGAATCGATCGGTACCGGCGCCACGATGGCCAAGTACGTGTCGATGGGCCGCGGCGTCACCCTGGTGACGTGCACGGCCGGGGAGATGGGCGAGGTCCTCGTCCCCGAGCTGGCGTACCTGGCCGCAGATCAGGAGGACCGACTCGGCGAGCACCGCCGCGGTGAGATCGCCGACGCGATGAAGGTCCTCGGTGTCACCGACCACCGCTGGCTCGGTGGCTTCGGGACGTACCGTGACTCGGGCATGCAATGGCACGACGAGGGGTACGCGATCCCGGCCGACGACACCCACCACAACGCCTTCTGGAACGCCGATCTCGGCAAGGCCGCGGACGACCTGGTGCAGATCATCCGCGAGGTGAAGCCGCAGGTCGTCGTCACCTACAACCCGTTCGGCGGCTACGGCCACCCCGACCACATCCAGGCCCACCGGGTGTCCATGCTCGGCACCGCACTGGCCCGGGTGGCTGCTCATCGTCGCGATCTCGGTGAGGCGTGGGACGTCAGCAAGCTCTACTGGACGGCGCTGTCGCAGACCTCGATCCAGCGGGCGATCGACACGCTCCAGGCAGGCGGCGAGGACCCGGGCTTCCTGTCGATGATCCTGATGATGGCCAGCCCCGACGAGGACCTGGCGGCGCGCGTCGACGCGCGGGAGATGACCGAGAAGAAGCTGGATGCGTTGCGTGCGTACCCGACCCAGGTGGCGGCGGACGGCCCGTTCTTCCAGCGCAGCGACGCACTCGGCGACGGCGGCTGGGGCGAGGAGTACTACACGCTCGCGCACGGCACGCGTGGTCCGGTCGGGGATGACGGGCTGGAGGCCGACCTGTTCGCAGGTCTCGTGTGAAGCTCGTTCCGGCGCTGCTGAGGTTCGTGCTTGCGCTGGCTGCCCTGACGCTCGGCCTGGTGACGGCGGCGGCCGCGGTCGTACTCCATGACCTCACCTGGACCCTGGTCCTCGCCGGTGTCGCCACCGGGTCGACGCTCTGGGCCCTGCCCGCGGGCGTACGCGGACGGGTGCCGTACGCGCTGGGCTGGATGGTCGTGCTCGCGCTGGCCGTGACACCGACGTCGGCCGGTGGATATCTGGTGGGCTCGACGACGACGGGCTATGCGGTGCTCGGACTAGGGCTGATCGCGCTCAGTGCCAGCATCGCGACGTTTCCGCTCAAACGCCGGCGCCGGCTTGCCGGCCACGATCAGCGCCCGGGGGACCCGAACGACCTCGCCGGTTGACCGGGTGATCACGCAGTCCTGGTCGGTCCATTCCGTGCAGATCCCGATGACATCAGTGAAGGCCGGACCCCCGGTCGGCCCGGTCTCGCCGGGCACGATCGAGCGGACGACGACCCGGAGTCCGACACAGTCAGGTCCGAGGAGGGGAGTGGGGGGCAGGTTCACCACAGGGACACATTAAGATCCCTGCCATGACCTACGTCATTGCTCAGCCGTGTGTCGACGTCAAGGACCGTGCCTGCGTCGACGAGTGTCCCGTGGACTGCATCTACGAGGGCGACCGCATGCTCTACATCCACCCGGATGAGTGCGTGGACTGTGGCGCCTGCGAGCCGGTCTGCCCCGTCGAGGCGATCTACTACGAGGACGACACGCCCGCGCAGTGGAAGGACTACTACGCGGCCAACGTGAACTTCTTCGACGCGCTCGGTTCGCCGGGCGGTGCCGCGAAGATGATCGAGCAGACCAGCAAGCTCGACCACCCGATGATCGCCGCCCTGCCTCCGCAGAACCAAGAAGCCCACTGATCCCGGACTCGGGGCCACGACCTCGAGGAGGGACCGTGAAGGTCTCTGACAAGCTTCCCGACTTTCCCTGGGACAAGCTCACTGCGTACGCGGCGACGGCACGCTCGCACCCCGACGGCATCGTCGATCTCTCGATCGGCACGCCGGTCGATCCGACGCCTGAGGTCGCCAAGCAGGCGCTGCGCGACGCTGCCGACTGGCCCGGCTACCCGACGACGATCGGGTTGACCGAGACCCGCCAGGCGGTCATCGACTGGTTCGCCCGCGTCCACGACGTCACAGGCCTCGGTCTCGATCAGGTGCTTCCCGTCATCGGGACCAAGGAACTGATCGCCCAGCTCGCGCTGCACCTCGGCATCGGTGAGGGCGACCTGGTGGTCTTCCCGGAGGCTGCCTACCCGACGTACGAGGTCGGCGCTGCGCTCGCGGGCGCGACTGGCATCGCCGCAGATTCGCTGACCGCGCTCGGCCCGCAGACCCCGAAGGTGCTCTGGCTCAACAGCCCGTCCAATCCCACGGGCCGCATCCTGCCGGCTGACCACCTCAAGAAGGTCGTCGACTGGTGCCGGGAGCGCGGGGTGCTGCTCGTCTCCGATGAGTGCTACCTCGACTGCGTCTGGGAGGGCGAGACGATCTCGGTCCTGCACCCGTCGATCTCGGGCGGTTCGGCGGACGGCATCCTGGTGGTGCATTCGCTGTCGAAGCGCTCCAACCTCGCCGGCTACCGAGCCGGCTTCGTCGCCGGCGATGCCGGGGTGATCGCAGAACTACTTGCCGTACGCAAGAACCTCGGCTTGATCGTGCCCGGCCCGGTCCAGCAGGTGATGACGGCGGTGTACGCCGACGACGCCCACGCTGCGGAGCAGCATGCCCGCTACGCGGCCCGGCGTACGCGTCTGAAGGCGGCGCTCGAGCGCGCAGGCTTCACCGTCGACCACTCCGAGGCGGCGCTCTACCTGTGGTCGACCCGAGGTGAGGACTGCTGGAAGACCGTCGGCGACCTGGCTGACCTGGGCATCCTGGTCGCGCCCGGTGAGTTCTATGGCACCGCCGGCCGGCAGCACGTACGCATCGCCATCACGGCAACCGACGAGCGGATCGACGCCGCGGTCGCCCGCCTGACGGCCTGACCGGCGTCAGCCGGCCATCAACGCGACGACGCCGACCGTACTGGCGTCCGACTGCTTCCAGCCGCCGCCCGGCGTCCACGACCAGCCGTCCCACGACACCTGCAGGATGCCGATCCGCTGAGCCTGGGCGACGAGGTAGGCCGCGACCGACCAGCCCTGCGTGGGCGTTCCGGTGATCGGGAACGTCGCAGTGGTCCCGTGCGTCAGTGCCGTGCCGGTGAACGCACCGAAGAACGAGTCGACTTCGGCAGTCGCCGTCTTCGGGTGCGACGTCGTCGGCGTCTCGAGTTGGCAGTTCAGCCCGTGCGGCGAATAGCCGGTCATCGTTGAGGCAAAGGCCCGCGCGTCCTGTTCGTGCTGGGCGTACGAGGGCCCGCTGGACACGTCGGCACTGTGCTGCACAGCTTGGGCGACCTCGCCGATCGGTCTGGTCTGGTAGCCCTGAATCTTGATCAGCGCGTTGTAGAACGCGTTCGCGGAATACACCGGGTTGGTGATCTGGGCGGCGGTGCCCCAGCCCATCGACGGCCGCTGTTGGAACAGCCCGAGCGAGTCGCTGTCGCCGTAGTTGAGGTTGCGGAGCTTCGACTCCTGCATCGCCGTCGCGAGAGCGATCGTCACCGCCCGGGCCGGCAGGCCGCGGCGGACGGCGACGGCCGTGATCACGGCGGCGTTCTCCGTCTGTTCGGGGGTGAGGCTGGCGGAGCCGGTGTCGATCGTCGCCGTGCACTGTGGCGAGGCCCCGAGGATGTCACCGAACGGCTTGCTGAGGGCCTGCCACAGTTTGGTGCCGCCGAAGGCGAGCGCGGCGACGACCACCGCTGCGATGACGAGCCGGCGCATCAGTTCGCGTGCAGCGCGGCGTTGAGGGTGATGCCCTCACCCTTCCACGCAACAGCCTCCATGGCACCGGACACGGAGTTCCGGCGGAACAGCACGTTGCTCGCGCCCGAGAGTTCGGCAGCCTTGATCGTGCTGCCGTCTGCGAGACGCACCTTCGTGCCGGCGGTGACGTACGCACCGGCTTCGACGACGCAGTCGTTGCCGAGGCTGATCCCGATACCGGAGTTGGCGCCCAGCAGACAGCGCTCGCCGATCGAGATCACCTGCTTGCCGCCGCCGGACAAGGTGCCCATGATCGAGGCACCGCCGCCGATGTCCGAGCCGTCACCGACGACGACGCCGGCGCTGATCCGGCCCTCCACCATCGAGGTGCCCAGCGTGCCGGCGTTGAAGTTGCAGAAGCCTTCGTGCATGACTGTGGTGCCTTCAGCGAGGTGAGCGCCGAGGCGGACCCGGTCGGCGTCGGCAATGCGTACGCCCGTGGGCATCACGTAGTCGACCATCCGGGGGAACTTGTCGACGCCGTACACGGCCACGTTGCCGGCGGACTTCAGCCGCGCGCGGGTGAGTTCGAAGTTCTCCACCGCGCACGGGCCGGCGCTGGTCCACACCACGTTGGTGAGCAGGCCGAAGACGCCGTCGAGGTTCTGGCCGTGCGGCTGGACCAGGCGGTGGGAGAGCAGATGCAGGCGGAGCCAGACGTCCTGGGTGCTCGTGGGAGCGCTGTCGAGGTCCGCGGTGACGAGCTCGACCTTGCGGGTGACGCCCCGCAGGTCGTCGGGCCCTTCGAGGGCGGTCAACTCGGCCGGAGCCACTGCGCTGGTCGGGGCATCGCCCAGCGCCGGGATCGGGAACCACACGTCGAGGACGGCGGGTTGTTCAGAACCAGTGTCGGAGGCGAACGTGGTCAGGCCGTAGCCCCAGGCGGTGCGAGTCACGTTGGCCAAGGTTACCGGCAGGGCGGGAACCAGCGGCTCTCGTGAGGACCGTCCTGCGCTTGAGGTGTGGATTCGGCACTGTGGGTGTGCTCAATCCGTACGCGAACCGCGGAAGTGGCGGGACGCAACCGGTTCGCGTGGCTGTGCCCGCTCGCGTACTCTGGGCGCACAGCGTCAGAGCCGTCATCAGCGGCGAGCTTCCGGAAGAACGCCTCGGCAAGTAGAACCGGACGGGTGGCCCGTCACAGCCGTCACAGAGCGGTCGACCTCGGTCGGCAAGCGAGGTGGTACCGCGGAGCAATCCGTCCTCGCAGCCCACTGTTTGCACCAATACGGTGTTTCGACTGCAGGAGTGCCACCGCACATGAGTACCTCACCCATGAAGGACGCCGTCTACCCGAAGGTCACCACCGACCCCACTGGCTCCGTCCCGGCGAGCCCTCGGTTCCCGGAGATCGAGGAGCGAGTCCTCGAGTTCTGGAAGCAGGACGGCACGTTCCAGGCGAGCATCGACCAGCGCGACGCCGGCACCAACGGTGACAACGAGTTCGTCTTCTACGACGGCCCGCCATTCGCCAACGGGTTGCCGCACTACGGCCACCTGCTCACGGGTTACGTCAAGGACATCGTCCCGCGCTACCAGACGATGAAGGGCAAGCGCGTCGAGCGCCGCTTCGGCTGGGACACCCACGGTCTGCCGGCCGAGCTCGAGGCGATGCGCCAACTCGACATCAAGACCACCGACGAGATCGTCGAGATGGGCATCGACGTCTTCAACGCCGCATGTCGCGAATCAGTGATGAAGTACGCCGACGTCTGGCAGGACTACGTCACTCGCCAGGCGCGCTGGGTCGACTTCGACAACGACTACAAGACCTTCCGGCCCGACTACATGGAGTCGGTCATCTGGGCGTTCAAGGAACTCTTCGACAAGGGTCTCGTGTACGAGGGCTTCCGCGTCCTGCCCTACTGCTGGAACGACGAGACCCCGCTCTCGAACCACGAGCTGCGGATGGACGACGACGTCTACAAGATGCGTCAGGACCCCGCCGTCACTGTTGGATTCGACGTCACCACCGAGGGGCCGTTCCAGGACGCGAAGTTGCTGATCTGGACCACGACGCCGTGGACCCTGCCGAGCAACCTCGCGGTGATGGTCGGCAGCGAGATCGAGTACGTCGTCGTGGCTCATGAGGGCGAGCGGCTCATCCTCGCCGCGGCTCGCCTCGGCGCGTACGCCCGCGAGCTCGGGGACGAGCCGAACGTGGCCTGGCGCGGCCTCGGCAAGGACCTGCTCGGCCTCACCTACGACCCGCCGTTCAGCTACTACCGCGGGCACGAGAACGCCTTCCGTGTGGTGGCAGCCGATGATGCCGTCACCACCGATTCCGGTTCCGGGCTCGTACACAGCGCCGGCGCTTTCGGTGAGGTCGACAAGGAGGTCACCGACCGCGAGGGCATCGCGCCCGTGATGCCGGTCGCCAAGGACGGCAAGTTCACCGCACCGGTCGCCGACTACGCCGGGATGCAGGTGTTCGAGGCCAACAAGCCGATCATCGCCGACCTGAAGAACCGCACCGGATCGGTCACGCCCGGCACGGTGCTGCTCCGCCAGGAGTCCTACGAGCACTCGTACCCGCACTGTTGGCGCTGCCGGCAGCCGCTGATCTACAAGGGCGTCTCGAGCTGGTTCGTCGAGGTCACCAAGATCAAGGCCCGGATGCTCGAGCTCAACGAGCTCATCGACTGGACCCCCGATCACATCAAGCACGGCCAGTTCGGCAAATGGTTGGAGAACGCCCACGACTGGTCGATCACCCGCAACCGCTTCTGGGGTTCGCCGGTGCCGGTGTGGAAGTCGGACGACGAGGCGTACCCGCGGATCGACGTCTATGGGTCGTTCGATCAGCTTGAGGCCGACTTCGGCACCCTTCCCCGCAACGATGCGGGGGAGCCCGACCTGCACCGTCCGTACATCGACAACCTGACCCGCCCCAACCCGGACGACCCGACGGGGCAGAGCACGATGCGGCGCGTCGATGACGTCCTCGACGTGTGGTTCGACTCGGGCTCGATGTCTTTCGCGCAGAACCACGTCCCGTTCGAGCACGAGGAGTGGTTCGAGCACCACTTCCCGGCGGACTTCATCGTCGAATACATCGGCCAGACTCGTGGCTGGTTCTACACGCTGCACATCCTGGCGACTGCGCTCTTCGACCGCCCGGCCTTCCAGACGTGTGTCAGCCACGGCATCGTGCTCGGCTCGGACGGCAACAAGATGTCCAAGTCACTGCGCAACTACCCCGACGTACGCGAGGTCTTCGACCGCGACGGTGCCGACGCGATGCGCTGGTTCCTGATGTCCTCGCCGATCTTGCGCGGCGGCAACCTGATCGTGACCGAGCAGGGCATCCGCGACTCGGTCCGTCAGGTGATGATCCCGCTCTGGAACAGCTGGTACTTCTTCCAGCTCTACGCCAACGCGGGCAACGTCACCGCCGAGTGGTCGACGGCGTCGACCGATCCGTTGGACAAATACATCCTCGCGAAGACCCGGGTCTTCATCGAGGAGATGCGCGGGGCGTGCGATGTGTACGCCATCGCTGATGCCTGCGAGGCGACGCAGCGGTTCGTCGACGTCCTGACGAACTGGTACATCCGTCGTTCGCGGGAGCGGTTCTGGTCCGAGGATCAGGATGCGTTCAACACGCTCTACACCGTGCTTGAGGTCACCGCGCGTGCCGTGGCGCCGCTGCTGCCGCTGGTTGCCGAGGAGATGTGGAGGGGGCTCACGGGTGGTCGTTCGGTGCACCTGACCGACTTCCCGTCGGCCGATGACCTGCCGGCCGACGCTGCCCTGGTCGAAGCCATGGATGCAGTCCGCGACGTCTGCTCCGCGACCTCGGCTCTCCGCAAGGCCGAGAAGCTCCGCAACCGGCTCCCGCTCGCCGGCCTCACGGTCGTGGGCGCAGCGATCGGCGGCTTCGAGGACATCGTCGCCGACGAGGTCAACGTCAAGGCGGTGCGCCTGCTCGCCGCTGATGCCCCCGAGGCTGCCGCGTACGGCATTGAGCAGAAGCTCAACGTCAACGCACGTGCCGCAGGTCCGCGTCTGGGCCGTGAGGTCCAGAAGGCGATCCAGGGCTCGAAGTCGGGCGACTGGTCGATCGACGCAGCTGGTGTCGTGACTGCCGGAGGACTCTCGCTCGAGGAGGGTGAATACGCCCTCGAGACGGTAGCCGGCGCCGCCGGCGAAGGTGTTGCGGTCGGCATGATGGCGGGGGGAGCGTTCATCGTGCTCGACACAGTCGTCACGCCCGACCTCGCTGCCGAGGGTCTGGCGCGCGACCTGATCCGCGCCATCCAGCAGGCCCGCAAGGACGCCGGCTTCAATGTCGAGGATCGGATCTCGCTCACCATCGCCGGTGGCGAGGGCGTACGCGCTGCCGCCGAGGCGCACGCCGAACTCATCGCCGAGGAGACGCTGGCGACGTCATTCGAGGTCGCTGACTCGGCCGAGGGAACGCAGGTGTCCGTCGGCGAGGGCGACCCCGCGACGATCTCGGTGACCCGCGTCTGACGTAACAATTCAGGACATGTGGGCGGCCGAGGGATATATGCCCTCGGCCGCCCACATGTCCTGAATTGCGAGTCTTGCCGGTCAGACCGGAGGCTCGGGGTCGTACTGGATCCCACGCCGGGTGCGTTGGGCCGATTCCAGGCTGCCGAGTCGGTGGACCAGGTGCAAGGCCATGTCGATCCCGGCGCTGACACCCGCGCTGGTGATCACGTCGCCCTCGTCGACGAACCGCGCGTCGCGATCAGGCCGGATGGTCGGGTCGAGAGCGAGTAGTTCGTCGAACGCTCCCCAATAGGTCGTCGCGCGGCGTCCGGCGAGCAGCCCGGCGGCCGCGTAGACGAGGGCGCCCGTGCACACACTGGTCATCAGGGTGGATGTTGATGCTTGGGACCTGACCCAGCTGAGTCGATCGGGATCGGTGGTGTGGGCGCGAGTGCCGCGACCGCCGGGATACAGCAGGACATCGAGCGGTCCGGCGGCCGCGAACGAGTGCGAAGGTGTCAGTGTGAGCCCCTTCGCGGCGATGACGGGGGACCCGTCGAGCGACATCGTGAGGACCCGGTACCCGTCCTCGGGGATGTTCTGGGTCCACCATGCGAGGACTTCCCACGGGCCTACGGCATCCAGTTCCTCGACACCGTCGAACAACACGATCCCGATCGTCTTCACAGCTGCAGTCGCCACGGCTGCGACACTAGCTTCGTGAGTCTCGATCTGACGACCGATGTGGTCGCGCTGACCCGTGCCCTCTGCGACATCGAGTCGGTCAGCCACGACGAACGGGCGATCGCCGATCAGGTCGAGGCGGCTCTGCGAACGCAGGCGCATCTGAGCGTCGAGCGCCACGGGCACACGATCGTCGCCCGCACGAACCTCGGCCGCGGGGAGCGCGTCATCCTCGCCGGCCACCTCGACACGGTCCCGGTCAATCACAACTTCCCGAGCCGTCAGGACGCCGAGTTCGTCCACGGCCTCGGCAGCTGCGACATGAAGGGCGGGGATGCCGTCCTGCTCCTGGCGGCGACGATCGCCGAACCGACCAAGGACCTGACCTTCGTCTTCTATGAGGCTGAGGAGGTCGCCAGCATCCACAACGGCCTGCGCAAGATCGCCGAGTCCCACCCGGAGTTGCTCGAGGCTGACTTCGCCATCCTCGGGGAGCCCAGCAACGCCGGCGTCGAGGCGGGCTGCCAGGGCACCATGCGCGTCGTCGTGACGGTCACCGGCGAGCGCGCGCACAGTGCACGTGCCTGGATGGGGAGGAACGCCATCCACGAGGCCGGGGTGCTGCTGGCCAGGCTCAGTGCGTACGAGCCACGCCAGCCGATCGTGGACGGGCTGCGCTATCACGAGGGTCTCAATGCGGTGTTCGTCGAGGGCGGCGTCGCCGGCAACGTGATCCCCGACCGGTGCACGATCACGGTCAACTACCGGTTCGCGCCGGACCGTTCGGAGGCGGAGGCGGAGGCCTTCCTCCGGGACTTCTTCGTCGGGCACGACCTGGAGGTCACAGACTCCGCGCCCGGGGCCCGCCCAGGCCTCGACCTGCCGGCAGTCAAGGCGTTCGTGGAGGCGACCGGCGGCGCCGTGGAGCCCAAGTACGGCTGGACGGACGTGGCGCGGTTCTCCGTCCTCGGCATCCCGGCGGTCAACTTCGGTCCGGGCGACCCGAGCTTGGCCCACAAGCAGGATGAGCGGGTCCCGATCGCCCAACTCGAGCACGTCTGGGCCACGCTCCGGACCTGGTTGACGACTCCCTGACAGGATGGACACGTGCGCAACGGGTACAACGAGGGACGCCCTCGGCTGAGCAAGGACGGCTCCACCACCGACCAGCGGCTGCTCGACAACCGCGGTCAACCGGGGTGGACCCACAGCGACCCGTGGCGGGTCCTCAAGATCCAGGCCGAGTTCGTCGAAGGGTTCAACGATCTGGCCGATCTCGGCCCCGCGATCTCCGTCTTCGGCTCGGCGCGTACGCCCTCCACCAGCCCTGACTACGAGCTCGCCGCCAAGGTCGGCTCTGCGCTCGCCCAGGCCGGATTCGCCGTGATCACCGGCGGTGGCCCGGGCGCGATGGAGGCAGCCAACAGGGGAGCCATCGAAGCCGGAGGCGCCAGCGTCGGCCTCGGCATCGAACTGCCGTGGGAGGACCGCCTCAACGACTACGTGAACCTGCCGCTGCACTTCCGATACTTCTTCGTCCGCAAGACCATGTTCGTGAAGTACTCGCAGGGCTACATCGTGATGCCGGGCGGTGTCGGGACGCTGGATGAGTTGTTCGAGGCGATGACGCTGGTCCAGACGCAGAAGATCACCCGGTTCCCGATCGTCCTCATGGGCGTACGCCACTGGCAGGGACTGATCGACTGGATGCGCGGGACGATGCAGGCCGACGGTCGGATCGGCCCGCACGACCTCGACATGCTGACCCTCACCGATGACATCGATGAGGCCGTGGCGCTGATGGTCCGCGCACGGGAAGAGCGCCAGCCGTGATCCTGTGGCTGGCCGGGATCCTGGTCGTACTCACGCTCGGCGGCGTCGCCGCCGTCGCTGCCGGCTTCGGTGGCCAGATGGCGCCGGCCGAGGACGATCGGCGGCCCTTGAACCTGCCCGCGGGTCCGATCGGCGCCGCGGATCTGCGTGACGTACGCCTCAATGTGGCGGTTCGGGGATACCGGATGGACGAGGTCGACGCCCTGATCGCGCGTCTTGCGGATCAGATGGAAGGTCGTCCGGTCGCCACCTCAGACAGCGATCAGGAATAATGGTCGGTGCCGCAAGGCAACCCCGTTCCAATCCACGGAAGTGAGTGCCGCATGGCCGCGATGAAGCCTCGTACTGGTGATGGTCCGCTCGAGGTCGTCAAGGAAGGCCGTGGCATTGTCATGCGCGTTCCTCTCGAGGGCGGTGGCCGTCTGGTCGTCGAGTTGAACGCCCAGGAGGCGAACGATCTTGGCGAGGCCTTCAAGGACTTCATCAACTGATTCCGGCCTGAGCGCCCAGTCGTGAACGGGTCACTCCCGCCGCAGGCTCCGCCTCCGGAGTTCGAACTACTTCCCGCCGTTCCGGCCAAGGCCGACCTGATCGCCCTGCCGGTGTGGTCGGAGGCCGGCGATCTGATGGTCGGCCCCGGAGCGGCCGAGATCGACGACGCGTACGACCTGCTCGGTCTGCTCGACGCCGAGGGTGCGACCGGTGCTGCTGGTGAGCTCACGTCGCTGACCATTCCCGGGCGGACGGCTCGCCGGGTGCTGCTCGTCGGTGTCGGGGACCAGACGTCCGCTGACTTCCGTCGCGCCGGTGCGGCAGTGGGCCGCGCGGTTCGGGATCGCGATGCGGTCGTCACCACCATTCCTGCGCTGTCGCCGTCGGTTGCTCTGGAGCCGTTCGTCGCGGGCCTCACCCTGGCGTCGTTCTCGTTCTCCTGGCGGTCCCGTGGCCCGGAGTGGACGCCGGTGCGGACCGTACGCCTCGCGGACCTGGACGGTCTCGAGCAAGAACTGGAGATCGCGGTCGCGCTCGCCCGCGCCTCCTGGCGCGCCCGATTCGGCGCGACCGTCCCGTCGAACATCAAGAACCCCGAGTGGCTCGCCGAGCAGGCGCGCTCGATCCCGGGCGTGAAGGTCCAGGTCTGGGACGAGGGTGCTCTGGCCAAGGAAGGCTTCGGCGGGATCGTGGCCGTGGGCGCCGGTTCGGCGTCGCCGCCTCGGCTCATCCGGTTGGACTACATCCCGACAGGTGCGTCGAAGAAGACCCCGACGGTCGTCCTCGTCGGCAAGGGCATCACCTTCGACACCGGCGGCCTCAACCTCAAGCCGGGCGCCTCGATGAAGACGATGAAGCGCGACGCCACCGGCGGCGCGGTCGTGCTCGCCGTCATGGGTGCGCTCGCGGCCGTCGGCTGCCCGGTCAGGGTCGTCGGGCTCGTCGCAGCAGCCGAGAACGCCGTCAGCGGCTCGGCGATGCGTCCGGGCGACGTCCTGCGCCACTACGGCGGGCGTACGACCGAGGTCACCAACACCGACGCCGAGGGCCGGTTGGTGCTGGCCGACGCGATGGCGTACGCCGCGGACAAGATCAAGCCTGATGTCCTCGTCGACATCGCCACACTCACCGGCGCGATCAAGGTCGCTCTGGGGCAACAGCTCGGTGGCCTGTTCGCGACCAGCGATGATCTGGCAGCGCAGTTCATTGCCGCCGGTGCTGCGTCAGGGGAACCGTTGTGGCGGATGCCGTTGGCCGATGTCTATCTCGACAAGTTGGCCTCGACGGTTGCGGACGCCGACAACGCACCCGGTGGCGCTGGTGCGATCACGGCCGCGTTGTTCCTCAAGCCGTTCGCTGGCGGGATCCCGTGGGTGCACCTCGACGTGGCCTCAGTTGGAGATGCGCCGATCGACGAGTACGAATGGACTGCAGGGCCGACCGGTTTCGGGGCACGGCTCTTGTTGGAGTGGCTGCGCGCTCCGTCGATGTGAGGAGTCGATTGTGAAGAAGCTGATCCCGGCGGCGGTCCTGCTGGTGCTTCTCGCGCCCGGAGCCGCGTACGCACGTGGTGGTGGCGGTGGCCACGGCTTCGGTGGGGGTGGAGGCGGTTTCGGTGGCGGTGGCCACGGCATCGGCGGCGGGTTCAGCGGCGGGCACTTCTTCTTCATCCCGGTCGGTGGCGGTGGAAGCGGCCTGATCTGGCTGATCATCATCCTCGCGTTCGTCGCGTACTGGCTCTACAAGACCTGGAAGCGCAACCAGGCGAACCGTCGCACGCTGAACACCACCAAGGACCGTGTGGCTCATCGGGTCGACAAGGTGGCGTGCGTACGTGCTGCCAGCGTCGAGGCCCAGGTGGGCGGCCTGTCGGATCACGACGCGACCTTCGACGTGGAGCAACTCAAGGCGCGAGCGACGCAGCTCTATGTCGGCGCCCAGCAGGCATGGACCGCCCGTGACCGCGGGACGTTGCGGACGATCCTCGGGCCGGTGCTCTACGGCAAGTGGGACGAGCAGTTGCGCGAGTACGAGTCGCGGGGCGAGGTCAACGTGGTCGAGATCGTCGCCGGGCCAGAGGTCGAGTTCGTCAGCGTCGCCAACCGCACCGGGGAGACCGACGACACGGCGACGTTCCGGATCACTGCGACGCTCAACGACTACGTGCGCGGTGCGTACGGTCGGGCGACGCGCAAGGATGGTTCGACGCGGCCGGTCGAGTACTGGACGCTGCGCAAGAACGCCGGGGGTGAGTGGATCGTCTCCTCGATCGAGCAGGCGGAGGAGGGCCAGCACCACCTCACCGATCAGCTCGAGATCGACACCTGGGACCAGAAGTCGGTCGCCCGCGACGCGACACTGGAGGCGGCCGCCCGGAGCACCCCCGGAGTCGACGATGTCCTGTCCTTGACGAGCGTCTCGTGGTCATCGGACGCCGACGAGGCCGCTGGGGACCTCAGCGTCGTGGACGCGCGTTTCGACAAGACGGTGCTCGAGGTGGCGATCGGCGCGTTCCTCGACGAATGGCGGATCAACGACGGCAGCCTCGACTTCACTGCGGTGCGTACGCCGAACCGGACCGTCATGCGTTCGGCGACCGTGCAGCACGTCGAGGTCCGTGAACTGGTCGCGCGTGAGCCGATCACGTTCCGCGTGGCCGTGCAGGCCGAGGGGATCTACTACGAGGTCGACCGCCGCACCGAGGAGGTCGTACGCGGGGACGCGCACGCGTCGAGAGTCGTGCAGTTCGTGTTCACGATGACGTTGGCTGATGGCGCCAAGGGCTGGACGGTCACGGGAGCGCAGGCAGGCTGACATGTGGCACAAGTGCTACGCTTTGCCACATGTCCACCACTGTCGCCTCGCGTGATCTGCGCAACCACACGGCCGAGGTGATCCGGCGCGTACGCGACGGAGAGACCGTCACGATCACGGTGCACGGCGAAGCGGTGGCAGAGGTCGTGCCGGTGCGTAGGAAGCGCCCGGATTTCTTCTACAGGCACGAAGTCATCGCGATGCTGGACGAAGCCACTGCTGACCGCGGCCTTCTGGACGATCTGAATGCCATGGGCGACGAATCCACCGACGACCTCGGACCGCTGTGACGCGTGGGCTGCTCGACACCTCGATCTTCGTTGCCACTGAGTCGGGTCGGAGCCTCGATCGAGGAGCGCTGCCGGAGCACGCCTTCGTCTCCGTGGTCACCGTCGCCGAGCTCCAGGCCGGCGTCCTCGCCGCCAGGGATGTGGCCACTCGAGCCCGGCGGCTGGCGACTGCGGATCGCGCCGCGCTGCTCACTCCGCTCCCGATCGATGGCGCGGCCGCCACTGCCTGGGCAACCATGCGGGCAGCGCTCTACGAAGCTGGGCGCCGGGTCAACGTGAATGACCTCTGGATAGCTGCCGTCGCGCGTGCGAACGACATGCCAGTCGTGACCCAGGACGCAGGTTTCGACGCCCTGGCTGACCTCGGGATGGTCGAGGTCGTCAAGGTCTGACCTGAGTCACGCCTCTTCGGGCAGCCAGATCTTCTTCGCGACCAGCAGGCCGTCACCCATCGGGATCAGCAGCGGTACGAGGTCCTCGCGCTTGGCGACTTCCTTGACCAGGTCGCGGATCGCCGTCGTCTGCTCGTCACGCTCGGAGGGGTTCGCGACCTTGTTGTGCCACAGGGCGTTGTCGAACGCCACGATGCCGCCGGGGCGCAGCAGCCGCAGAGCCTCCGCGAGGTAGGCCGAGTATTCGCGCTTGTCGCCGTCGACGAAGACCAGGTCGTAGTGGCCGTCCGTCAGCTTCGGAAGCACATCGAGCGCCGCCCCGGCGATGGTGCGTACGCGCTGCGGCGCGATGCCGTCCTCGGTGAACGTCTGCTTGGCGAGGCGCTGATGCTCGGCCTCGACGTCGATGGTGGTGAGGATCCCGTCGGCGCGCATGCCGCGGAACATCCACAGGCCGGACGTACCGGTGCCCGTGCCGATCTCGACGACGGCGCGGGCGTCGATCACCGAGGTCAGGAAGCGCAGTGCGGCGCCGCCACCAGGCCCGATCGGGACCACGCCGACCTCTTCGGCGCGAGCGCGGGACGCGCTCAGGATCTCGTCCTCGGCGACGTACGCGTCGGAGTAGGACCAGCTTGCGGTGGAGATCGGGTCGGTCACAGAAGAAAACCTACCTCGCGACACGCCGTGCTCCGCGGGAACACTCGCGGGTCGGAGTTCGTTCACCCATCGATGACGCACACGGTTCTTGGCTCACGCGGCGCACACGCCTCGCACAGCGCACCCACAGGTGCGCTCCCTAGCGTGCCTGACATGACCGACACGGTTGCCGAACCAGTCCCGACCTGGGAAGAGATCGTCGAGCAGTACTCCGACCGGGTGTACCGGCTTGCGTACCGGCTCACCGGCAACCGCCACGACGCCGAGGACCTCACCCAGGACGCCTTCGTACGCGCCTTCCGCTCGCTCGACACCTACACCCCGGGCACCGTCGGAGGCTGGCTCCACCGGATCACCACGAACCTGTTCCTCGACCAGGCGCGGCGTCGCCAGCGGATCCGCTTCGACGCCCTGTCCGACGAGCGCGCGGCGCGGCTCACGTCCGGAGTCGACCCGAGCGACATGATCAACCAGACCTTCGACGACGACATCGAGCAGGCGCTGCAGGCACTCCCGCCCGACTTCCGTGCCGCGGTCGTGCTCTGTGACGTCGAGGGGATGTCGTACGAGGAGATCGCCGACATCCTCGACACCAAGCTCGGCACCGTACGCTCCCGCATCCACCGGGGTCGCACGATGCTCCGCGAAGCGCTCGCGCACCGCGCTCCGGGCGCTGGCCGCCAGCGGTTCCGCGGACCCAGGATCGCGTGGGGCGGCGCCTCATGAACTGGACCCAGGGATCGCGGAGTCAGCACCTCGGCACGCGAGTGAGTTCGCTGCTCGACGGGCAGTTGTCGGCCGCCGAGGCCGACTGCGCCTGGGCTCACGTCGCAGCCTGTTCCACGTGCCGCGAGGCAGTGCAGCGGGAGACCTGGATCAAGCAGCGTATGGCCGGCTTGTCCGCGCTGACGACGGCACCCAGCTCCCTCAAGGGCGACCTTCTGCGGCCCGAGCACTGTGGCCAGCACCGCGAGCACCGGCGCGTCATCAGTTTCGCCGCCGTCGGCGGTGGGGCAGTCGGCGCCGCCATGATGGGATTCATCGCCCTCAGCCCGGCACCCGCTGCCGCCCCCACGCCGAGCGGATACACGACCAACCCGACCACGGTGATCGCGCCAGCGTCCATCATGTACGTCCGCCGCTGATCCCCTCTGCCGAAAGGTGAGGAAATCCGTGCCGAGAGGTGAGCGGATGTCGAGCGGCGGGAACCTGTCTTCACCTTTCGGCGCGGATTTCCTCACCTTTCGGCGCTCAGGTTGAGAACAGCAGGTACAACCCTCCGCCGGTGAGCCCGATCATGGTCACCAGCAGCGGAAGCTGACCGGTCACGACGTGTTCGCGGGGGAGTACGCGCAGTGCGCGCTTGTGTGCCGAGATCACACCGAGAATGTGGCCGATCACGACCGCCAGGACCTTGAGCACCGCGAGGAAGGTTGCGTCCCGCAGGAGCCAGGTGTTGATCGACATGTCCGAGGTGCCGAACCAGTCGGCTCCGGTGTGGTTGGGGTCGCTCGCCATCTGCAGCGTCAGCTGGCTGCTCAACCAGAAGTAGCTCAGATAGTGCGCCACCACGTACCCGGCCACGATCGGGATCAGGGACGGAGCCAGGGCCGCCGGCAGGTCGCGACGGCGTACGTCTCCGACGCCGGTGCACATCGTGCCGACCATGTAGAACAGCCCGATCACCAACGGAAACCCGATCAGTCCGGCGTCGTTGACCCAGATGACCCAGCCCGGATGGGCGTTGCTCCAACCCGACGCCTGGGTGAACCTGAACCAGGGCACCGACTCGTGGAAGGCGTCGTACGCGATCGTGCCGAACAGGATCGCCAACACTGCGACCTGCCCCGGCTTGGTCGGGGTGGCATCGAGGTTCGCCAGGGGGCGACGGAGGACGAGTCGGCCGTCGACCCGTGCCCACGGTGACAGCCGGGCCATCAGCGAGCTGTAGACCTCGAACGGGTCGCAGTTCTCATAGAACGTGTCACCCCAGATCTGGCCGCCCACGATCATGACGGCCACGTACACGGTGAGCCAGGTGCGTACCGGCGACTGGAAATCGTTGTCGGGATGGACAAGTTCGAGCCAGGTGAACGCCAGCAACCCCAGTGTGGCCGGCCACATCCCCAGCCGTTCGGGGTAGCGGAGAAGCGGTTCACGGGTACCACGGGCGGTATACAGGACTTCTGCGACGGCGCGAACCGGTGAGATCGCCTTCCAGACCTCGCCGAACAGCAGTGAGGCGAAGACGACGCCGACCCACATCAGCACGTAGAAGATGCCGAACAAGGGATTGGTGGCCAGATCGGGAGACCAGATCGCGACGTACGCGGTGTAGGCGGCGATCAGGACGCCGACGACCCGCCAGGCGACGACCCATCCGGTCGAGTCGACGATCCGCCGGGGCAGCGGGACGCTGCGGTCCCGGACCGGTCGCGCGGCGGAGTCAGGCCGGGTGGTCAGCGCCAGGACGACGAACGAGACGACCAGCGCGCCTACGGCTGCCGTGATGGCGAGCCAGAGCGGGATCGGCAGGTCCTTGACGCCGCCGAAGCCGTGGGCGAACAGCTGCACGTCAGTGCACCTGGAGTTGGAGGATCGTCTTCCCGAGGGAGTGGGACTCGACCTCGATCGTCCCCGGCAGGGTCAGGGGGTTAAGGGGTACCTGGGTGTGCCCGACGGTGTAGTCGACATGCTGCTCGGGCGTGGAGTGCACATGGATCTCGCCTGCGACATCTGCGGTGATGTCGAGGACGACCGTCTGACCGACGTTGACGTCCACCTGTTCCGCGATCGGGGTGACCTTGCCACCGGAGAACGTGATCTCGATGACCTTGCGGTTGGAGGTGTCGGTGCCCTGCGAGGCCGAGGAGCCGTTCGACGAGGAGGTCGAAGAGCACCCAGTCGTCGCACCGAGCGTGAGGACGACGAGAACGGCGGAGATGACGGCAGCGTTGCGGCGCATGACGAGCCTTTCGGGGGAGTTCCACGCCCGTGCGTCGGGAGCATGAAGGCTGGTGGGCTCTGACAGAATCGCAGATGTACCAAAACCAGGGCCATCAGGTCCGGGCAGGAGCAGCGGTGGCAGATCGACTCAGCCCGCGCGACCTAGCCTTCCTGGTCCAGGAGACGGCGACCGCTCCGCGGCACAACGCCACCCTCGACATCCTCGAGCCGGGCGACTCCGGATTCGACTACGACGCGTTCCTGGATCTGGTGGCGGACCGGCTCTCCTTCGTCCCGCGCTACCGCCAGCGGATCCAGGTCGTCCCGGGACGCATTGCCAACCCGGTGTGGATCGACGACGAGCGCTTCGACCTGGAGTACCACGCCCGTCGGTCAGCTCTGCCGCGTCCGGGCAACATGGCTCAACTCCGTGATCTGACGGCGCGGATCCTGTCGCGACCGCTGGACCGGTCGCGCCCGCTGTGGGAGATGTACTTCATCGAAGGTCTTGAGGGCGGTCGGATCGCGATCCTGGCCAAGACCCATCAAGCGCTCGTCGACGGCCTCGACACCGTCGATCTCGGCCAGATCCTGCTCGACGTCAGTCCCGAAGCCAAGCCGCTCGGCGCGGATGCCTGGAACCCGCGACGGGCCTCCGCCCGCGGTCTCGTCTTCGGCGCGGTCCGCGACACGCTGATGGACGTCGACACCTTCACCAACACGGTCGACGGGGCGCGTACGTCCCTGGGCAAGCGGGCCGGCATGATCGGCCGGCGGGTCGAGACCGTACGCGGTCTTCTCGGCGTACGTCGTGTGGTGCCGGACAACCCGCTGCTGGGGGACCTGTCCCAGCAGCGGATCTTCGTGACCGCGGACAGCTCGCTCGAGGACTACCGGACCATCCGCAAGGCTCACGGCGGGACGATCAACGACGCTATCCTCGCCGTCATCGCCGGCGGGCTGCGCGGTTGGTTGATGACGCGTGCCGAGTCGCTGGTCGGGCTGCGCGAGATCTCCGCGCTGGTGCCGGTCAGCGTCATCGATGACGACCTCGAGGCGACCGCGCTCGGCTCACAGATCGCGCCGCACTTCGTGCAGTTGCCGATCGCGGAGAACAGTCCGGTCGTCCGGCTGCACCAGGTGTCGTACTCCTTCGAGAAGCACCAGCAGGTGACCAGGGCGGTGGCCGCCAACAGGCTCGCCGGCATCACCGGCTTCGCGCCCACGACGTTCCACGCGATGGGTGCGCGGGTCGCGGCCGTCCAGGAGCGACACTTCCAGGTCTCCGTGACGAACGTCCCAGGGCCCCAGACACTGCGGTACGCCGCCGGCGCCGAACTCGTGGCGAGCTACCCCGTGCACCCCTTGCTGCCCGGCCACGGGCTCGCGATCGGGATCACCTCGTACGCCGGGAAGGTGATGATCGGCATCAACGCCGACCGTGACCTGATTCCGGATGCCGAGGTCCTGGGGCAATGCATCAGCGAAGCGCTGTTGGAGCTGCTGGATGCGTCCAACGGAGGACGGGAGCAGGCGCCGCGCGGCCGTCGTCGCTCGGAGACGAAGCGGGAGACGGACCAATGACGCGTATCTACGTGCCGGCCACGATCGACGAGTTGTCGCAGTGGCACGCCGCTGGCTCGGTCCCGGCGGCTGCCTTTGCGGACGCGTACGAGGCACCTGACGAGACCGAGGAGGGCGAGTACGCCGCCCTGATGTCGGCTGCGGATGCCTCGGCCGAACGTCTCGCCGGCCCCGGACGGCGCTTGGTGCTCGTCGTGGATGCGGGTGCGGCGGCCCCGGTGCCGTTCCGGGAGGTGCTGGCCGTCCATGCCGATCTCGACGAGCGCCCGGCGGATGCTGATGCCGACGAGGATCTGGCTTGGTTCGGGGTCCAGGAGATCCCGGCGTTGTTGGGGTGACCGCGGGTCGCGCCGTCTGTCATTTCACAAACGGTTGGGGCGGTTGCTAGCGTCGAAGCGTGCAAGCGGTCCTGTTGTTGCTGGTCATCCTGCTGTTCGTCATTGCGTTGACGATCGTGCCGGCCTACGTGGTCCTCTACGTCATCGACCAGCGCAGGGCGAAGTAACTCAGCCGCCGAGCTCTGCGAGCGCGGTGCGATGCTCGCGCTCGGCGCCCTTCTTGAAGATCTGCAGGATCAGGTCCTCCAACTTGCCGCCGACCAGCGGCACCGAGACTTTCGCGATCACGCTGAAGACCTCGCGTGACCCGCTGCCCTGAGTGCTGAGGGTCCTGGTGCCGGTGATGTCGCCCGGCTTTCCCGGGAGCGACAACTCGAAGGTCGCCCGCTGACCGGACCAGACCTCGCGCTGGTGGATCTCGACCGAATCGCCCACGAACTTCGTGGCGAAGGCGGGTAGCCCACGGACGGGTTGGGTGTAGCGGATCTCGACGACGTCGCCCTCGACCGCAACGGTGTGGGAGGTCGCATGCTGCGCCTCACAGACCGACTCCCGGAAGGCCGGGTCCTTCAGCAACCCGAGAACGGTGGCTTCGGCCGCCGCGTACTCGAACTCCAACGTCATGGTCTTGGCCATGCCTCGACCCTATCGTCGGGGCGGGTCAGGAAGCCTCGCCGCGGGCCTCTCGCGCGGCGGCAACCGAGCGCTGCAGCGCGGCGAGAAGATCGACGACCTCGCCGGTCGTCGGGGTCGATTCGGGCGTACGCCGCACCTCGCCGCCCTCGATCTTGGCGGTCACCATCTCCTGGACCGCCGTCGCGTAGTCGTCCTCGTAGTCCTCGGAGTGGAAGTCCCCGGCCAGGGTGTCGACCAGGAGGTGGGCCATCTGGACCTCGGCGTCGGTGGGCGCGCCGGCATCGATCGCGAAGTCGGGCGTACGGATCTCGTCTGGCCACATCATCGTCTGGAGCACGATCACGTCATCGCGTACGCGCAGCACGGCCGTCGTCGTCCGCTGCCGCAGCGCCACCGTGACCACGGCCATCCGGTCGGCATCCAGCAGCGCCTGACGCAGGAGTGCGTACGGCTTGGCCGCTGTCTGGTCCGGCTCCAGGTAGTACGACTTCTCGAAGAGCAGCGGGTCGATCTGATCGGCGGGTACGAACTTCTGCACCGCGATCTCACGGGTCGAGTTCGACGGCAGATCCTTCATGTCCTGATCGGTCAGGACGACCAGGTCGCCGTCCTCGGTCTCGAACCCTTTGGCGATCTCCGAGTACGGCACCTCGGCGCCGTCGATCGAGCAGACCCGCTGGTACTTGATCCGGCCGCCGTCAGCCTCGTGCACCTGTCGGAACGAGACGTCGTGGGACTCGGTGGCGGAGTAGACCCGTACCGGAACGTTGACGAGGCCGAAGGAGACGGCACCCTTCCAGATCGCACGCATGACCCCATCCTCGCGCGTGGCTTGGCAGGATGCACGTATGCCCGCGCTGTTGCCGATGCTCGCAACCGCCGGCACGCATGTCCCGGGTGGTCCGGAGTGGGCTCATGAGTTCAAGTGGGACGGCATCCGGCTGCTGGTCGACTGCACCGACGACGGAGTGCGGATGACCACCCGGAACGGCAACGACCGGACGGCCAGTTGGCCGTCGATCGTGGTGCATCCCGGATACGACGTCCTGGTGGACGGTGAGGTGGTCGCGTTCGCGCCTGACGGGCGACCGCACCTCGGTGCCCTGGGCGGCGGGGCGCAGGCTCAGCTGATGGTCTTCGACCTGCTGCGATTGCACGGGCAGGACACGACCGGCCTCCCGTGGTCGGCGCGCCGTCAATTGTTGGACAGCCTCGATCTCGGGGCCTGGGAGTTGCCCGAGGTGCACGACGACGGCGCGATGCTGCTCGAGTTCACTCGTACCCACGGGATCGAGGGCATCGTCTCCAAGCGGCGTGAGAGTGCGTACGAGCCCGGCGTGCGGTCGAAGAACTGGCTCAAGTTCGTCCATCGTCACCGGGATTCGTACGTTGTCGGCGGCTGGCGACCGCAGGTCGGCACGGCAGATCGACTGGCCTCGTTGCTGGTGGGTCAGGTCACCGATGCCGGCCTGCTCTACAGAGGTCGGGTGGGAAGTGGGATCAGCAGCCGGGACTCCGTCGCACTGAAGGCGCTGCTGCAGCCGATCGCGGACAGCCCATTCGCCGACGAGGTCCCGAAGTTGGACGCGAAAGGCACCACGTGGGTCGCGCCAGCGGTCATAGTCGACGTCGAGTCCCACGGTCCGGCGGTCCATCGGTTGCGGCAGCCGAGTTTCATCGGAGTCAGGACAGACCTGTGAGCACGGCCCGAGCCGCCGGCAGTACCTCGCGATCTTCCGAACGTTCGGAAGGTTCCGCCACGCGCCGTCCGAACGTTCGGAAGATCGGGCGGAGGTGCCCGTGAGCGAGATGCGCGTCGAGATCGACGGCCGGATGGTGAAGTTGAGCAACCTGGACAAGGTGCTCTATCCGCAGACCGGCACCACCAAGGGGGAGGTGCTCGACTACTACGCCCGGGTTGCGCCAGCGATCCTGCGGCAGTTGCGCGATCGAGCCGTGACTCGTGTCCGGTGGCCGCACGGCACCGGACAGGCCAACTTCTTCGAGAAGAACGCCCCGGCCGGCACGCCGAGTTGGGTACGCACCGTCACGGTCCCGACGTCGGGGAGCCGGACCGCTGACCAACGCGAGGGCACGCTCACCTTTCCGGTCGCCGATGATCTGGCCACCCTCACCTGGATGGCCAACCTGGCTGCGCTCGAGCTGCACGTCCACCAGTGGCGAGTCGACGACTCCGGAGAACCCGTCGGCGCAGACCGGATCGTGATCGACCTCGACCCCGGTGCCCCGGCCGGGCTCCAGGAGTGCTCGCAGGTTGCCCTGCTCGTACGCGACACGCTCGCAGGCCACGGACTCACCGCGATCCCGGTCCTGAGCGGATCCAAGGGCCTCCACCTGTACGCGACCCTGCCCGCGCCCGCTGAACCGGAGGTGGCGACCGGCATCGCCAAGGCGATCGCCGATGGCCTGGAGGTCAGCCACCCGAGGCTCGTCACCGCCACGATGACGAAGGCTCGACGCGCCGGGAAGGTCTTCGTCGACTGGTCCCAGAACTCCGGCTCGAAGACCACGCTCGCGCCGTGGTCACTGCGTGGGGGAGACCGACCAACTGCCGCAGCGCCGGTGAGCTGGGCCGAGGTTGAGGCGGGGGCCGAGGATCCGCTCGGATTGGAGCAGATGGACTTCCGCGAGGTCGTACGCAGGCTGGAGACCTTCGGCGATCCGTTCGACCAGGCGAACGACGGGTAGATTGCCCGTTCGTGGCTGCCACCGATTTTGATGCCGAGCTGAAGCAGCTCCGAGCGACCCTTCACACCGTCGAGCAGGTGCTGGACCTCGGTGCGATGAAGGCCGAGATCGACGTGCTGGGCGAGCAGACGGCCGCCGCCGATTTCTGGAACGACCAGGCCGCTGCGCAGAAGGTCACGTCCAAGCTCTCCATGCTCAATGGCGAGGTGGACAGGTTCGAGTCGCTGGCCAGCCGCGTCGATGACCTGGAAGTGCTCGTCGAGCTCGCTCAGGAAGAGGGCGACGCCGACACCCTCGGGGAGGCTGACGCCGACCTCGGTCGCATCCGCAAGGACGTGGAGGCCCTCGAGGTCCGCACCCTGCTGTCCGGTGAGTACGACGTCCGTGAGGCGATCGTGTCGATCCGCTCCGGCGCCGGCGGCGTCGACGCTGCGGACTTCGCCGAGCAGTTGATGCGGATGTACTCGCGCTGGGCCGAGCGCCACAAATACCCCGTCGAGGTCTTCGACGTCTCCTACGCCGAGGAGGCCGGCATCAAGTCGGCCGAGTTCGCGATCCACGCGCCGTACGCGTACGGGACCCTGTCGGTCGAGGCCGGCACCCACCGCATGGTCCGGATCTCACCGTTCGACAACCAGGGCCGTCGACAGACGTCGTTCGCGGCCGTCGAGGTCGTCCCCGTGCTCGAGCAGACCGACGAGATCGAGGTCGACGAGAACGACATCCGTACCGATGTGTTCCGCTCCGGTGGCCCAGGTGGTCAGTCGGTCAACACCACTGACTCCGCCGTCCGCCTCACGCACATCCCGACGGGCATCGTCGTCTCCTGCCAGAACGAGAAGTCGCAGCTGCAGAACAAGGCGTCCGCGATGGTCGTCCTCAAGGCCAAGCTGCTCGCGAAGAAGAAGGCCGAGGAAGCCGCGCTCAAGAAGGACCTCAAGGGCGACGTGGCCGCCTCCTGGGGTGACCAGATGCGCAACTACGTCCTCAACCCGTACCAGTTGGTCAAGGACCTGCGGACCGGTCAGGAGTCGGGCAACCCGTCGGCTGTTCTCGACGGCGAGATCGATGACTTCATTGAGGCCGGCATCCGCTGGCGCCGCTCGGGATCGTGATCTGACGGCGCGTCCGCGGCGTCGCTCCGTGCTCGCTGGCCCGAATGGCCAGCTTGCGCGCGGGCTCCTTGCGGCCACGCGCGTCAATCACGATCCATTCTGGTCGGTGGGCTAGCCTCGATCAGGTGATTCGCTTCGAAAAGGTCACCAAGAGCTATCCGGGGACCGGCCGTCCTGCGCTGGACCAGGTCAGTCTCGACCTCGACAAGGGGGAGTTCGTCTTCCTCGTCGGTCAGTCCGGATCGGGCAAGTCGACTGCTCTGCGACTCATCCTCCGCGAGACCCGCCCGACCAACGGTCGGGTGTACGTGGCCGGCAAGGAGATCAACCGGTTGGCCGGTTGGAAGGTGCCTCGGCTGCGCCGCCAGATCGGCACCGTGTTCCAGGACTTCCGGTTGCTGCAGAACAAGACCGTCGCCGAGAACGTCGCCTTCGCGATGCAGGTGACAGGTCACACCCGCGAGGAGATCGCACGCCGGATCCCCGAGACGCTCGAACTCGTCGGTCTGGACGGCACCGCTGAGCGGATGCCCGACGAACTCTCCGGTGGTGAGCAGCAGCGCGTCGCCATCGCCCGCGCCTTCGTCAACAAGCCGATGATCCTGATCGCCGATGAGCCCACCGGCAACCTCGACCCGGCGACCACGATCGGCATCATGAACATCCTGGAGCGCATCAACAGCACCGGTACGACCGTGCTGATGGCGACCCACGACGCCACCATCGTCGACCAGATGCTCAAGCGGGTGATCGAGCTCGACGAGGGGCGCATCGTGCGCGACGAGTCCCGCGGCGCGTACGACTCCCCGGCCTGACCCGCTGAGACTGACTGAGAAGAGACGACATCCATGGCGATCCGTTACGTACTCACCGAGCTGCGACAGGGCCTGCGGCGCAACATCTCGATGCACCTCGCGGTGGTCATCACCCTGCTGGTGTCGATGACGCTGGCCGGCGTCGGCTACCTGCTGTTGAAGCAGGCCCAGCAGGCTGACCACGACCTCGGTGGCAAGCTCCAGATCACCGTCTACATGTGTACGGGCGTCCCGGAGGGTCGTACGAAGAACTGCATCCAGGAGGTCACGCCGACCCAGAAGGCGCTGATCGAGTCGACGCTGTCTCACAACCCGTACGTCGGCAGCGTCCAGTACGAGTCGCCACAGGACCTCTACAACACGTGGAAGCGCGAGAAGCTCGCCGGCGTCACTGGCCCCAATCCGGTCGTGACCGTTGCGGCCGCTCCGGCATCGTTCCGGATCTCGATGAACGATGCTCACCACGTTCAGGCGATCATCGACTCCGTGCTGACCCTTCCGGGGGTCATGCGCGTCAACGATCAACGTGACCTGGTCGCCCGGATCCTCGGCGTTCTCGACGCGACCATGGGGATGGCGCTGGCTGCGGCCGCCGCGCTCGTCGTCGGAGCGCTCCTGCTGGTGTCGAACACCGTGAGGCTGGCGGCGTTCGCCCGACGTCGTGAGATCAGCATCATGCGGCTCGTCGGCGCCTCCTCGCTCTACATCATGTTGCCGTTCCTGCTCGAGGTGTTGGTTGCGGCGCTGATCGGTGGCGGGCTGGCGGTCGCCGCGTTGGCCGGCGTGGAGTACTTCGGCATCCAGCGGGGCCTCGCGCCGCACATCCAGTTCATGTCCTGGGTCGGATGGCACGACTGGGGTGTGGGGTCGGCGTACGTGATCGCGCTCAGCGTCGTGCTGTCTGTGGTGCCGGCGCTGCTGATGACACGGCGGTACGTGAAGGTCTGACCGAGTCGGTCCAACACTCAAGAAGAACTTGAGACTTTCGGCCCCCTCGGCGTGTTCTGCCCGAGGGGGCCGACGTTGTTACGTACGGTCGAGGTTGTTCACTTCCCCGAACGAAACGGTTTGTACCCGTGCGAGACCTTCCCCCGGCGCACGGCACCGCGACGCGTCCCTCTTGGCCGTACGGTTGCCATCGGTGCCGCGCTGGCCCTCACGGCCGGTGCGGTCTCCAACCCGTCCCACGCGGACGATCTGCGTCACAAGCAGCGCTCGATCCAGAGCACCGAGCAGAAGGTCCAGCAGGACCTCGACGGTTCCAGTGCGGCGTACCGGAAAGCGCAGGCGCACCTGGCCGCGGTGACCAGCCAGTTGCACAGCGCGAAGTGGCGTGTCACCACGGTCCAGCACGCGCTGCGCATCGCCCAGGCCAATGACCGCGTCTGGCAGAAGCGACTCGTGGCCGCCCAGATGAAACTTGCCACGGCGCAGCGCGATCTGGGTGCGAGTCAGCATGCCGTTGCAGTTCAGCGCCAGATCGTCATCGGCAACACGGTGACCGTCGGCACGGGTGCGAGTTCCTCGGCATCACAGATGGAAGCGATGCTCGGCTCGCACTCGATGGCAGACATGACTGCTGCAGCGGAGTACGGCGCCATCTACTCGCAGATGCAGTCTGCGATCTATGACAATCTGACGGCAGCCGAGAGCCGGATGGCGACCCGCCAGCAGCAGGTCGCGAGCGCCACCCAGGAGGTGGCCGTCGGTGCCGCCCAGGCCGCAGCGCAGGTCGCCCGGGTCAAACACCTTCAGGCCGAGGCCGTGGCTGCGCGTACGCAAGTGACGAACCTGCTCCGTTCGGCCCAGAAGGCCACCCATGCTGCCCACCAGCTCGCCCTGCACGATCAGGCGGCACTCAACTCGCTGAAGGCGCAGGAGGCGCAGATCATCGCGCGGATCCTCGCGCAGTCGGGGAGCGACCTCCACCGGGACGGCGTCTCCACCAATGGGATGCTGTCGTACCCATTGCTCGGTGGCGGCGTCCTCACCTCGCCGTACGGCTACCGGATCAACCCGATCTGGGGCTATTACGGTCTGCACGACGGCGACGACTTCGCCGCACCCTGTGGCACCCCGGAGATCGCGGTCCAGTCGGGCCGGGTCGTCTCGGAGTACTACTCCTCGGTCTGGGGCAACCGGTTGTTCCTTGACCTCGGCTACATCGACGGCCACAACTTCACCGTGATCTACAACCACATGGCGCGGTACGCGGTCGGCGTGGGCGCCATCGTGACCCGCGGCCAGACGGTGGGGTACGAAGGCACCACGGGCTGGTCGACGGGCTGCCACATCCACTTCACGGTCATGCGTGACGGGGTCGCCGTCGACCCGATGCACTACATCGCCTGACGTCTCGCCGAAACTGATGTGACCCGCCGCGGCCCGGTCTGGGAGACTTGTCCAATGCCCAGGGAGAAAGGTCGCCAGCTCGTCGCGCAGAACAAGAAGGCGCGCCACGACTATCACGTCGAGGATGTCTTCGAGGCGGGACTCGTGCTCACGGGCACCGAGGTCAAGTCGCTGCGCCAGGGGCGTGCTTCCCTGGTCGACGGCTTCGTCGACATCGAGTTCGGTGAGGCCTGGCTGCACGGCGTGCACATCCCGGAGTACGCCAATGGCACCTGGACCAACCACTCCGCCCGGCGCAAGCGCAAGCTCCTGCTCAACAAGCACGAGATCCGCGAGATCGAGAAGGAAGTCTCGGCCAAGGGTGTGACCGTGGTGCCGCTCTCGCTCTACTTCTCGGACGGCAAGGCCAAGATCGAGATCGCGCTCGCCCGGGGCAAGAAGTCGTACGACAAGCGGCAGTCGATCGCGGAGCGTACGGCCAATCGCGAGACCGAGCAGGCGCTCGGACGGCGCCTCAAGGGCATGGCCGACTGACGCTACGGCGTCACGGTCAGGGCGTTGAGGAGCCGGGTGGCCAGGTCGCCGTCGCCCTCGAACGACACCTCGACCCGGTCCAGCGGCACACGGCCGCCGGCCAGGACGATGTACGCCTCGCGGCTGAGCGAGATGGTCGTGGTCGGTCCGGGCACCTCGGCAGCGCGTCCGCGGCCGTCCTCACCGATGACCGCCGTCGCCGTGATGTCACCGACGTCGACCCGCGCGCTCTGGCCGATGGCGGCCTTCGCGCCCTTGCCGAGGGCGTACCCGAGTGCGCGCAGGTAATGCTTGATCACGAAGGTGCCGACGGCCCCGTCGAGGTTGCCCGGGCGTTGCAACGTACGGCGCAGGTCCTGCTCATGCATCCAGATGTCGCCGATCCGGTTGCGCAGCAAGGTGTCGTTGGTCCACCCGAGCAGCCCGAACACGTCCGGCGCGGTGGCATCAGGGTCGGGAGGAGCTGCGGCCAGCGATGCAGCCCTGGTCACCCGAGCCTCGTCGATCTCCGTGACCAGTTCGTCGCGCGTACGTCCTCGGCGGGCCACGACGCCCTGCTCGGTGTATTCGCCCAACACGTTCTTGACGTGCTCGGGTGCGCCGATGTCGACCGGCTCGTGGCCGCCACCCGCGACGACGTGCTCGAGGTGGGCGATGTGGGCGACGACCGCCGCGACGTCCCAGCCGGCAAGGTCGGTGGCGTGGTGCCACTGGTCATCGGTGATGTCGGCGGCGAACGCGCGGAAATCGCTCACCGCGGTGTGCCACAGGACGATCAGGTCATCGAGCGATGGGTCGGTCACGGCCCGAACCTAGCGTCCTCCGGACGAGTTGTCGTGCTGGTCGGCGGCGGCTCCTGAGGGCTAGCGTGGTGCCGAACACGATCCGGAGGAACCCCATGAGACTGACTGGATTGGCCCGCGGCGTACTCATCGCCGCAACTGCAAGCGCCGTCGCCGGCTGTGGCGGCTCCTCCTCGAGCGGTACGCCGTCGACATCGCCAGGTGCCACGAGTTCGTCGCCCGCCGTCACGACTCCTGCGGCCACGCCCGTCACGCTCGCCAGTGGTCTTGTCGGGACCTGGCATGCCGACGTCCATGACCTGCTGGCGGGGACCGCCGCGCTGAGCCACGGCATGTCCTTCGACTGTTCCGGACCCGTCACGGTCACCTTCAACGCAGACGGGACGGCAACCGACCACCTGCAGATGCACTGCTCCATTCACGGCCGGCCGGCCAGCGGGGACGTGACCTCCACCGGCAACTACTCCGTGAGTGGCCATCACATCTCGTTCTCGAACATCCACAACACCGGGGGAGTCCAGGTGATGGGCATCACCGTGCCGTTCCCTGCCGCGTTCTCGGGCAGCGGCGCGGATGTCTCGATCAGCGGAAACCAACTGAGTTTCGACATCACGGCCGCCGGCACCACGATCCATCAGGTGTATCACCGCGGTTGAGCGGCCCGGAGCGGCGCGCCTACGAAGTGACGGCGTACACGCGCCACGGCTCGGGGATGCCCTTGAAGTCGTGGTCCCCTCGGTCGGTGAAGTCGATCGCTGACCCGGCGACGAGATCGCGTACGGTCCGCGACACCAGGATCTCGCCGGCCTGAGCGGCCGATCCGATGCGCGCCGCGAGGTGTACGGCCAGCCCGGCGATGTCGTCGTCCTGGGTCACCTCCACCTCGCCGGTGTGGAGTCCGACTGTGAGTTCGATCCCCAACGGCGCGGTGGCTTCGATCATCGCCTTCGCGCACCGGATCGACCGCGCCGGGCCGTCGAAGGTTGCCATCAGCCCGTCGCCGAGGGTCTTCACCTCGGTGCCACGATGGGTACGGAGTTGGTCGCGCAGGACGCTGGTGACGGCGGTCAGCAGGTCGTGCCAGGTGCTGTCGCCCAAGGCGGCCGCGGTCCGGGTCGAGCCGACGATGTCGACGAACATGACGGTCGTGACGATCCGGTCGACCTCGACCGCGCGGCGGGCGCCGGTCATGAAGTGCTCGATCTCGTCGATCACCGCGTCCGCGTCGCCGACGTAGATCGCGTGGTCGATGCCGGGCAGTTCCTTGTACGTGGCCCCGGGGATGTGATCGGCGAGGTACTTGCCAGCTCGCCAGTTCACGGCCCGGTCGCCACGGCGGTGGACCACGAGGGTCGGCTGGCTGACCGAGGGGAGCAGGGCGCGTACGTCGATGTCCAGGAAGGCTTCGAAAGCTTGTTGCAGCGACGACGGGCTGGCGCTGTAGCGCTGGAGTCGTGCATAGAAGTCGCGGGCGAAGTCGATGTCGGCGACCGAGGGTGCCATCACCTCGGCCATCGCGCCCTCGAACAGGAAGGGCGCGGTCGCCCGGGAGGATTCGAGCAGGTCCTCGCGCGGCGCCGCCCAGGGGTGGTCCTCGGCCCACGTGCCGCGGGCGAGACCTCCGTAGAGCACGAGGTTGTCGACCATGTCGGGATGGGTCGTCGCCATCAGGATCGCGGTCGGCGCACCCTCCGAGATGCCGACCAGGGTGGCGCTGGTCGAACCGACGGCCTGCATCACCGCACGGATGTCCTCGACCCGCTCCTCCAGCGTCGAGGCTCGCGGCAGCCGGTCGGACAGGCCGGTGCCGCGACGGTCGTACTGGATCACCCGGGCAAACGTGCCAAGTCGCTCGAACATGTGGACGACGCTCGGCACGTCCCAGATGAGCTCGACGTGGCCGAGGTAGCCCGGGACCAGGACGATGTCGATCGGGCCGTCGCCGACGACCTTGTACGCGATCGACACCTCGCCGGCGAGGGCGTACTGGGTCGGCGGGGGAGTCACGCCCACAACGTACGCCCCGAGGGTGCCGATGCGACTGGAATCCGGTCCATCCGAGGTGGTGCGGATCACCCGATGGGGGCCTACTCGGATCGACGGCAGCAGGCTTAACCTGAAAAGGATCTGAGTCTCGGGCGGGTTCGCTAGTGAGGCGGATGAGCATGAGCAACACGGTGTCGAAGTCGGTAGCCAGCCACGCGGTGGATGCACACACGGCGGTGGAGGCCGCGGCTCGCGGATGGGGGCCACAGGCCCCGACCGTCGGGACGGACGAACAAGCCCTCCTCCTGGCCGAGATGGACATGTGGGCCCGCATCGAAGCGGGAGACTTCGACCGCGCAACCGCCGCCGCCTCCCGGCTCCTGATCGTGTCGACCGACCCGCCCCAGCGTGGACGGGTAGAGGCCGCGATCGGCGTGATGATGCAGCGCGCCGGTCTGATGGCAGACGCACGCGAACAGTTCGAGCGGGCGCTCGCGCTCGTCGCCGGGTCAGCCTCCGACGAGGCGATGTTCCTGGCGGTCTCCTCCCTGTCACGGGTCCTGGGTGGCGACATCGCCGGCGCCGAGATGCAGGCTGAGCGAGCCATCGCTCTCGGCGAGCAGAGTGGGATCGACTTCGCGGTCCGGCAGGGGCTGACCACGATGGCAGCAGTGCACCTGGCCAACGGACTGCCTCACGTGGCTCTCCTCGATGCGCAGAAGGCCGTCGGACTGGCCACCCAGGGCGAGGCTCAGGCCGAGTACCGCTCGACCGCCCATGTGTTGCTCGGAATGGCGCGAGCCGAACTCGATCAACTGCCTGAGGCCCACGAGGCGATCCTCACCGGCGTGAAGATCGCCGAGGACGAGGGCGACACTGGTCAACTCTCCTGGTACCTCGCCTCCAACGCGCTCCTGCACGTCATCGACGGCGAGTGGGACAACGCGATCAGGGACTGTCAGGCCGCGCTACGGGTCGCACGCGAGACCGGCGCGGTTGCCGCCCGCCCGTTGGCCTGGGGGATCTGGGCGACGATCGAAGCGGCCCGGGCGAAATCATCCCAGGCGGCGAACCTGATCCAGCAGGCGCGCTCGCACCGCCTGGGGCCGTACGGAGGTTTGGGGGAGGAGTGGGTGGCGCTCGCCCAGGCAGCCAACTCGCACGACGGGAACGAGAGGTACGACCTGCTGTGCGAGGCCTGGTTCCGGCTGCGAGGAGCGCCGTTCCTGCTCGCGTGGCGGGTCTTCGCGCCGCAGCTGGTGCACGAGGCGATGGACCGCAACGACTTGGGCGTCGCTTCGACGGTGACGGCGACAGCGATGGAAGGTGCGCGGCGAGCACCGGGAGTCGCGAGCGCGCTGGCCACGGCGAAAGTGTGTGAGGGACTCCTCAACCGTGATCCGGTCGTATGCCAGGCGGGAGTGGACGCCCAGCGCGGCACCGGACGCCCACCAACCCACGCGCTCTTTTGCATGGACGCTGCGCGTCTGTGGCAGGAGAGCGGCGAGAAGGACCGGGCCATCGTGCTTCTCCAGGAGGCGAGCACCATCGTGCACACGCTGCATGCGACGCGCTGGTCGGCCCTGGTCGGGCGGATGCTCGGTGCGGGATCGGTACCTGCGCCGCGGAACGTACCTCCGGACGCGTGGGGCGAGCTCACGCCGACGGAACGGCACGTCGCGCGGCTTGCTGCTGCCGGCAGGACGAACCCCGAGATCGCCGCAGAGCTGGTCGTGTCGCCGCGGACCGTACAGACCCACATGGCCCACATCCACGCGAAGTTCGGGGTGAGTTCGCGGGTTCAACTTGCCGCTCACCTCGCCGGCTCGGACCTCGGCTGAGGCCGTACGTCCTCCGCCACTCGGCGGATGCCACCGACTCCGGCCGGCGGAGCAGATATCAGCCAGTTGGCGGAAGCGCCGCGCTCGAGCACGGAGCACGCTGGTCCCGTCGCCACTTCCCACATCCCTTTGGAGGCCGAGAGCAATGGACCACCGCCACGACTACGAGATCACCGACCGGGACGCGCACTTCGCCGGTCTTCTCACCCGCCGTCAGTACCACCCCAGACTGAGCCGCTCGGAGAAGTCAGAACTCGCCAGGCAACTGTCCGGGCACCCGTTGCTGGCTGGCATGACCGCGTCGGAGATCTCGGGGCTCATCGCTGCCAGTCACGCATTTGTCTATCCGGAGCATTGGACGATCAGCGCCCAGTCGAGTTGTTCGGACATGTGCTTCCTCATCCTCGAGGGCGAGGTCGCGATGAGTCGGAACCACGAGGACGTGCGGCTCGTCGGGCCGGGAGACGTCATCGGCCTGGCCGATGCGGCGCACCACCACGTGCATCATGAGGCAGCGGTCTCACAGACGCGAGTGACCGGCGTTGCGGTCGATTCCGAGCCGCTGCTGGCGGTGCTGGGTGCGCATGCGCCGGCGCCTGTACGCGAGGGTGCCCTCGCCGCGGCGTACGCGCCAGCCGGAGTGGCCGTCTCCTGACCGCCCAGGGCCGTCGGGCGGGTGCATTCCGCAGGGCCGGGGTACTGTGGAGGAAAGCCGCGATTCTTAGGTCACCGGGCGCATCGGCCATCAACCGACCACTGGTTCAAGGATTCTGATGACACGGCATATCTCTGTGAGGTGGCCATGGCCACGAATCCGCAATCAACTCGTTTTTCCTACCGCGCGAAGCCAGATCGCGTACTTCCCGACGCGGTCTGGTGGCCCGGGAATCGCTCGCTGAGCGATCAGCTTCCCGCCCTTGTCTCGCTGTGGCCCGTCGCCGCCGGCCATATCTCCAGGATCCTGTACTCGCCGCCCGACTGGGACGATCGTCCTCGCCAGGTCGATGTCGGTGATCGGATCATGAAGACGGGTTGTTTCCCACGAGACGACACCCATCTGGTCACTCTGACCCTTGCGAACGGCGAGCATCGTACGGTCCGGATCATTCAGCCCGACGCCTCCGCCGAGGATGCGCGCTCCGCTCTCACCGGCGTGGAGGGTGATGACCATTCCGAGTGGGACAGCGAGGGCGGGCACCACCACGAACGGGCGCAGGCCGTCTGATGTCTGCTGTCATCGGTGTGGTGGCCGCGCTGGCTGTCGTCGCGCTGCTCGGTCTCGTCCTGTCCGTGAGGGTCGTCAAGCAGTACGAGCAGGGCGTGCTCTTCCGTCTGGGCCGGGTCATCGGAGTACGAGAGCCCGGCCTGCGCTTCATCATCCCCGTGGTGGATGTGTTGCACCGGGTCAGCTTCCGCATCGTGACGATGCCGATCCAGTCACAGGGCATCATCACGCGTGACAACGTCAGCGTGGATGTCTCCGCGGTGGCCTACTTCCGGGTCACGGATGCAGTCAAGGCCGTCGTCGCGATCGAGGACGTCCACACGGCGATCAACCAGATCGCCCAGACCACGCTGCGCAAGGTCGTGGGCCAACACACGCTGGACGAGACGCTCTCCGAGACCGATCGGATCAACGTGTCCATCCGCGAATTCCTCGACGGCGTCACGAGCGGGTGGGGAGTGGAAGTCACGCTGGTCGAGCTCAAGGACATCCAACTGCCCGACAGCATGAAGCGCGCAATGGCGCGTCAGGCCGAAGCCGAGCGGGAGAAGCGCGCGAAGATCATCAACGCCGAGGGTGAGTCGTTGGCTGCTGCCGCGCTGGGTGACGCCTCGGACGTGATGATGCAGCACCCGCTGGCGCTGCAGTTGCGAAACCTCCAGACGCTCATCGAGCTCGGTGTCGACAAGAACACCACCATCGTCTTTCCAGCTCCACTGATGAGCACCGTGGCCGAACTCGGGGCGTTCCTTGCCCGCGAGTCAGCGGCCGCTGAGTGACGCCCACGGATGGAGCCGAATGGTGGCGCTCAGCCGTCGTCTATCAGATCTACCCGCGCAGCTTCGCGGACTCGGACGGGGACGGCGTCGGCGATCTTCGAGGCGTGATCGCACACCTGGACCACCTCGTCGATCTGGGGATCGGCGTGATCTGGCTCGGCCCGGTCTACCCGTCTTCGCAGGCCGACAATGGGTACGACATCACCGACTATCAGGACATCGACCCGGTCTTCGGCTCGCTCGAGGACCTGGATGCGTTGCTCGCGGCTATCCACGCCCGTGGAATGAGGCTGATCCTGGACCTGGTGGTCAACCACTCCTCACACAGGCACCCCTGGTTCGTTGAATCACGCCGGTCGACGGTGAATCCGTACGCCGACTGGTATTTCTGGCGTGATCCCCGCCCGGGAACCGTCGGCGGTCAACCAGGTGCCGAGCCCAACAACTGGGGTGCGGCATTCTCCGGGCCGGCGTGGACGTGGGTGCCCGAACGCGCGCAGTACTACCTGCATCTCTTCTCGCCGAGCCAACCCGATCTCAACTGGGAGAACGCTGAGGTCCGTGACGCAGTGTTCTCGATGATGAATTGGTGGCTGGACCGCGGGATCGACGGATTCCGGATGGATGTCATCAACTTCATCGCGAAGGACCGTGATCTGCCGGACGTGCCCGCACCAGCAGGCGGGTACGGCGACGGGATGCCGCACTTCGCGAATCGGCCAGAGCTGAAGGGATACCTGCGGGAGATGAACGAGCGGGTTTTCGACCCTCGGCCGGGTCGATACCTCAGGGTGGGGGAGATGCCCCACGTGAGTCCCGAGCAGGCGCGCGAGTTCACCGATACCGAGAATGCGCTTCTGGCCATGGTGTTCCAGTTCGATCACGTCTCGCTGGACCAGCAGGGTGACAAGTGGACTCCGCGCACCGCCTCGGTCAACGACCTGCGTGACACCCTCGTACGCTGGCAACTCGCCTTGAGCGATGGTGGTTGGAACAGTCTGTACTGGAACAACCATGACCAGCCGCGGGTCGTGTCCCGCTACGGCAACGACACGACGTTCTGGCGTGAGTCGGCGACCGCCCTGGCCACGGTGCTGCATCTTCATCGCGGGACGCCGTACGTCTATCAGGGCGAAGAGATCGGCATGACCAACATGCCGTTCGACTCCATCGCGGATCTGCGGGATGTCGAGTCCCTGGCCTACTACGCCGCCGCTGTGGACGGCAGCGGGGCAGACCCGGCTGCTGCGATGGCTGCCCTGCGACGGCAGAGTCGCGACAATGCGCGTACGCCGATGCAGTGGACTGGTGCGGCCGGTGCCGGATTCAGCGACGGCACTCCGTGGATCGCAGCCAACCCGAATCATTCGTGGCTCAACGTCGCAGCGCAGAGGGACGACCCGGGGTCGATCTACCAGCACTACAAAGCTCTGATCGCGTTACGCCACAGTCGGTCGGTCCTCGTGATGGGTGGATTCAGGGTGATCGAGACCGGTCGCGACCAGATCTACGCATTCGCCCGTACGTGGGGAGACGAGACCGTGGAGGTGTATGCCAACCTGTCGAACTCGCCGATCAGTTTCGATCTCGCCAGCGCCGGCGGCCGAGTGTTGCTGCTGACGAACTACCACGAATCGGACCCTGAATCAGAGGCCCTTCGCCCATGGGAGGCGCGTGTGTACGAGTGCTGAGGATCCGCGGCGTACTCTGGAAACGGACTGCGGGACATTGAGCCGCCGGCCGTGGACTTCGCGACTGGCTTCGGCTCAGGTGTCGGCAGCGACAAGAGGCGGTGGCGAGATGCCCTCGCGCCCGACGATCCACTTCATCTGGGAGTTCGGCATTCCCCTGCCCGCGGGCACCGGCGGATCCGAGAACTACACGATCGGGCATGTCCGCGAGCTCAACCGGCGAGGTGTCCGCGCTGAGATCGTGACTGTCGGCGTCGTCGGCCCAGATGGTCGCGACGAATTTCCCGGGGTCCCTTTCCGGGCTCTCGACACGGTGGCCGAGGTCGGTCGCCTGGACGGGATCGTCGTGTTCGTGACGGAGTTCCCCTCCGTGGCGACTCGCCGGCGAGCGTTCCAGATGCTGCACGTCCCGCCACCGATCCACGTCGCGGACCGGGTACGCGTGGCCGCGCGAATGCGTGATCGCACGCTCATCGCCACGAGCCAGTTCGCTGCGCACATGTGGGCCAGCTTCCTGAGCGTCGACGAGACCGAGGTGCGGGTCGTGTACCCGTTCGCGGAGCCGTGCTTCGGTGAGGTCGAGCGGTCCGAGGCCGGTGCCGATGTCGTACGCGTCCTGTTCGCAGGTCGGTTGAGCCCGGAGAAGGGCGTCTTCACTCTGCTGTCCATGCTCCACCTCGACATGGCGAGTCCGGGCGTCGCGATGAGCATCACGGCGACGACGGCCGGATCGGACAAGCCGCATGGCGCGGTGATCCGACGGCTGCTGGCGGCCCACCCGGACATCCGCCTGGTGGAGGCACGCAAGACCCCGGAGGCGATGGCGGCTCTGATGGCACAGCACGACGTCGTGGTGATGCCGTCGAATGGCCAGTACTGGCACGAAACCTTTGGGATCGTGTCGATCGAGGCCCAACATGCGGGCTGCCAGGTCGTCGCCTCGGACGACGGTGGTCTGCCGGAGACGGACTGCGGTGCGATCACCTTCGTCGTGCCTGACGACGCGGCTGCCTTGGCAGTCGGGATCAATCGGGCGCTGGCCCGCGGGCCGCAATCGAGAGCAGATCGGGCCGGAGCAGCACGCCGGTTCACTGTTGCCCAATCAGCGACCGACCTTCTTGCCGTGCTCGACCGCATCCCGGCGAGTACGCCGTCGTTGGCTGTCGTCGAACTCGATGAACTTGTGTCCGGCACGCTCCGTACGCCGCAGTCGGCAGTGGCAACGGCCCTGTCGACTGCGGTCCATCTCAGTGGGGCTGGCGCCTAGCAACTACTTCCGTCGTCTGCACAATCCTGTCGGGTTGAGGGCACATTCACCCCAGAACGTCCGCTCCGCTGGAGGGTGTGACAATCCGGACGGCGAACCCGGCGCCCGTGGTTGGCTCTGCGGTTCATGCGACTGCTGGGCCGCTCGTGCCCTGCCCCGGGTTGGCTTGATGTGTGCTGGCGGCGTACCAGATACGTCGCCAGCACAGACCAAGCAGGAGAAGGGCTGGACGGGCGCGGGTCTGGCAGTCCGGCCAGCAGTGGGGCCGGCGCGTAGCGGCACCTCGCGGCATCTCTGATGCCGCATGACATGACGAAGCGGCGTGGCCGTCCGTCAGGAAGGCACACGCCGCCAGTCACAGAGTGGAGCGGCTGCCGCGCTGCGCGCGTCAGCGCACCCCCTCCTCGTCGAGACCGCTCAAGCCCTCGGCTTGGCGGCCTTCTCCTCGTCGGTGGAGCTGCGGGGAATCGAACCCCGGTCCTCGAGCGTCGAACCAAGTCTTCTACGGGTGTAGTCGATGCTGTCGCTTTTCTCGGCCTTGAGGCTTGCACAGACACATCCCCAACAGGCTCAGTCAGCTATATGTCCCTAGCGCCCCACTGACGAGATGCGCATGGTGAGTCTTCTAGGCGACGCCTGGGTCCGGGCCGAAGACGGATACCCGGTCAGACGCTTCGATCACCGCTCAGGCGGCGAGAGCGAAGGAACTGCGCTTAGCGTTGGCAGTTATATTTTTTCCAGCGGCGTTAACGAGATGGCGCTGGCTCCTCGACCCGCTTCCCCTGGAACTAACGTCCCAAGTCGAAACCGATCAGCCCCTCTTGAGTTTTCAACGCCGGCCCTCGGGCCAGCAGGTCAACGCTACCGGGTCGGCCCCACATTCCTCTAATGAGTTTCTGAGACTTCGGTGAGTCTGGGCGAGCCTGCTTCGCACGAGTGCGTACGCGAGGTTGACTGAACGAGTGCGCCGAGTTGTCACTGCCCTTGCCCTGTCCAGCCTCGCCCTGACCGCCTGCGGCGGCGGGAAGTCGATCAGCGCGCCCAGTTCCGCCGGCACCTCCTCGGCCCCGGCTGCGCCCGCGTTCTGGCCGCTCACCTGTGAGCCGCTCAACGGCGGCAGCGCTGCGACCACGCACCCCGTCTACATCGCGAAGATCCCCAACGACTCGAACGCCCGGCCGCAGTACGGCCTGGCTTCCGCGGACTTCGTCTACGAGGAGTTGGTGGAGGGCGGTCTGACCCGCCTCGGCGCCTTCTTCTACTCCAACCTGCCGTCGAAGGTGGGTCCGATCCGGTCGACCCGACTGACCGACATCGGACTGGCCAAGCCGCTGGGGGCGCATGTCGTCACCTCCGGCGGTGCGGATGTCACAATCAAGGCCGTCGCGGCAGCGGGCATCCCTCTCATCACCATGAGCAACCCGCATGTCAGGCGGATTCTCGACGGCACCCACCCGGGGGTCGACAGTGTGTACGCCGATCTGAAGCAACTCGGCGTCGAGGCGAACCAGCCGTCGGCCACGCCGGCCTCCTTCCTGCCCTGCGGCAAGTTCAAGGGCAGCGGCACCGCGACCTCGATCACCGTGAAGTTCTCCGGCGCGAGCACGACCAAGTGGTCGTACGCGGGCGGCAAGTACACGATGACCAACGGCTACATGAACGCCGGCGACGCATTCCAGCCGACCACGATCATCGTGATCAAGGTCAGGACGTCGGACTCCGGGTATGGCGGCTACCAGGGCGCGTACGTGCCTGAGTCGCACTTCGACGGCAGTGGCAAGGCGATCATCTTCTCGGGCGGCAAGGTCGTGAAGGGAACGTGGCACAAGAACGGGGTCAACGGCACGCCGACCTTCACCGACTCCGCCGGGCACCCGATCTACATCAACCCGGGTCACACGTTCCTGGAGATGATCCCGAACGGCAACGACCCGCAGGTCGCGGAGGGCACCGTCACGTTCAGCTGAGGCTGCTCAGGCCTGTTTTGCGGTGTCCTCGACCTGGGGTCGGGGCGCGAGGTTCTGCAGGCCGCTGAAGATCAGCCCGATCAGCACCTCGACGCGGCTGGCGGCTGCCTCGGGATCGGCGGACAGGGACACGTCCTCGCCGGCTGCCGACAGTGCACCCATGAAGATCCGCGACCAGGTCGCCTTGAAGTCGTCGGTGAGGTCCTGTCCGAGGGCACCGATGGTCGATTCGATGATGTCCTGCACCATCACGAGCGCGGAACGCTCTTCGTGCTCGCGGTAGCGCTCGTACCCGAGCACCGCCGGGCCCTCCTGGATGACCAGTCGGCGGTACGACGGGTCCTGCACTGCGCCGAGGAAGCTCCGCAGACCCTCGATCGCCCGGTCCCAGGGGTCGCGTACGTCCTTCATCGCCTGTTCGACGATGCGCACGGCTTCCTGCTCGAGGTCCTCGAAGACCGCCTCGAAGAGGGCCTGCTTGCCGCTGAAGTGGTGATACAGCGCGCCCTTGGTGACTTCGGCGCGCGCGACGATGGCGTCGAGGGAGGTGCTCGCGTACCCGTTCTCGGTGAAGAGCACCTTGGCCAGATCGATCAGCGTCCGTTTGGTGGAGGCCGAGATCCTGCGCGACGTCCCCGGAACCGATGGCAGCGGGACCTTGGGCACGAGTTTGCTCACTGTCGGCTTGGGCACCCGACCAACTCTAAGTGACGTACGCCACGTGCGTGACGGCGTGTCTTTGATTGCTTCGAGGGGAGCGTGTCGTGGGTCACGCACGGGGTGATCCAACCCACCCTCGCCACGGCTGGCATACCCGAAAACCGGGACGTACTGTCGGTACGTACTCCCGGTATGGAAGTACCTGACACAAGGGGGATTTGGCCATGACCTGGACGACTCACCACAACCGCGGACACGTGCTCCGCGAGATCGAGGCCGTCACTGCCGAACGTGGCGACGGTCTGCTTCCGATGGACCTGGATGGCGTGAGCGCCGTCTTCGATGACGAGATGGACATCCTCGCGGCGCTCCAGCTGCGTTGGTACACCCGACTGGCCGGGATGATCGAGCGTGAACTGTTCGACGCCGGCGACGCCAACCTCGAAGCCGCCGTGATCCACGCGTGGCACCTCACCTATGACGAGCTCCCCGGCGTACGCGCCGTGCTCGACCACTACAACGCGAACCCGACCAACGACGTGATGCGCCAGGCGCTCGCCACGGGTCGACTGAAGGAGCATCACCTGATCGCACTGATGGCGGGACTCGGCGGCTACGGCCACGAACTCTCCATCGCGGTCGGCGGCCGCCTCGAGAAGCGTGCTCGCGAGACCTACATCTCGGCTCTGCACGTCGCCGAGGTGCAGGAGCGCACCTCGATCCTCGACCGCGTCCGGGCTCTCGTCGCCTGACGCTCGAAAACTCCTGTCAACCCCGGTCCGCGGCTCATGTCGCAGGCCGGGGTTGTCGGTTCCGGTGACTAAAGTGAGGGCCATGGGTTTCCTCGGATTCGGCTCGAAGAGCGACACGGCCGTCAAGGAGCGCACGGACGATCGGACTCGTGAGGTCCCGCTCGAGGAGGGCGATCACGATCGCTTCTCGCACTACGTCGACAAGGACACCCTGACCGAGGCGATGGTGATGGGTTATCCCGTCGTCGGTCTGTGCGGCAAGGTCTGGGTTCCGAGTCGTGACGGGGCCAAGTTCCCGGTCTGCCCCGAGTGCAAGGAGATCTGGGAAGGCCTCCCCGACGACTCCAGCGGCGACAAGGAGTGACCTTCCGCCTTCGGGCGTGGCAGCAGGAAGCGCTGTCGCGCTATCTGGACGAGCGTCCACGTGACTTCCTGGCGGTCGCAACGCCGGGTGCCGGCAAGACCACCTTCGCGCTGGCCATCGCCGCCGAACTGCTCTCGCGCCGGGTGATCGAACGCGTCACCATCGTGACCCCGACCGATCACCTCAAGACCCAGTGGGCCGAGGCCGCAGCACGGGCCGGGATCCCGATCGACCCGGCGTACTCGGTCGGTCAAGGCAAGACCTCGGCGGAGTATGTGGGTGTTGCGCTGACGTACGCCGGCGTCGCCGTCAACCCGCTGGCGCTGCGGATCCGGACCGAGCGATTCAAGACGCTGGTCATCCTCGACGAGATCCACCACGCCGGCGATGCGATGAGTTGGGGTGAGGGCGTACGCGAGGCGTTCCAGCCCGCGACCCGACGCATCTCGCTCACCGGCACGCCGTTCCGCTCAGACATCAACCCGATCCCGTTCGTGACCTACGTTCCAGGCTCGGACGGGATCGGTCGCTCGGTGGCCGATTACACGTACGGCTACGCCGAGGCGCTCGCTGATCATGTCGTCCGCCCGGTGCTGTTCATGGCGTACTCGGGCGACATGTCCTGGCGTACGCGCGCCGGTGACGAGATCACCGCTCGGCTGGGGGAGCCGCTGACGAAGGACCTCACCGCGCAGGCGCTCCGGACGGCGTTGGACCCGTCGGGGTCGTGGATCCCGGCGGTGCTCTCGGCTGCGGACAAGCGTCTGGACGAGGTACGCAAGAACGTCCCGGACGCCGGCGGACTGGTGATCGCCTCGGACCAGGACAGCGCCCGCGCGTACGCGAAGACCCTGAAGCAGATCACCGGGGAACTGCCGACGATCGTCCTGTCCGACGAGAAGGCGGCCTCGAAGAAGATCGCAACCTTCTCCACGGGCGACGCGCGCTGGATGGTCGCCGTCCGGATGGTGTCGGAAGGCGTCGACGTACCCCGTCTGGCCGTCGGTGTGTACGCCACGACCACCGCGACGCCCCTGTTCTTCGCCCAGGCCGTGGGCCGTTTTGTACGTGCTCGTGCACGTGGTGAGACCGCCTCGGTGTTCCTGCCTTCGGTGCCCTCACTGCTCGGCTTCGCCGCCGAACTGGAAGTCGCACGCGATCACGTCCTGGCCAGGCGTGCCAACCCCGATGACCTGTTCGACAGCGAGGACGCTCTGCTCGCGCAGGCCCAGGCCGGCGACGGGGCCAGCGACGAGCTCAACAACGAGTGGGCGGCACTCGACTCCCAGGCGCGGTTCGACAGGGTGCTCTTCGACGGCGGCGAGTTCGGCCATGCGGGTGAGGTCCATGTCGGATCGGATGAGGAGATGGACTTCCTCGGTATCCCGGGCCTGCTCGACCCCGCGCAGATGCGTGAGTTGCTGCAGCAACGTGTGGCCAAGGGTGCCAAGGACAAGATGCGTGACGACCGTGCTGCGCAAGCCTCGGAGGCTCTGACCGAGACGGCGACATTCGATCAGCTCGGCGTACTGCGCCGTGAACTCAACTCACTTGTCGCCGCGTGGCACCACCGGACCTCGGAGCCGCACGGCGTCATCCACTCGCGACTGCGCAAGGCGTGTGGGGGACCCGCGGCTGCTGTGGCGACCGGTGACCAGCTCCGGGCCCGGATCGACCAGTTGCGCGACTGGGCCGCGAAGCCTGCGGTGTGACCGCCTCGTGCGCACCAGCGAGCGCCATGGCCCCCGCTGATGCGCACAAGGCGGCGGGTCAGTCGGCGACGAGGACGTCCTCAAGCAGCTGCTCGCCGGTCTCGACCGGTGTCTGCTTGAGCAGCCCGCCGCCGAAGGCGAGCGCGACGGTACCGAGCGCGACGGCGATCGCGCCGAAGTAGAACGGTGCGTTGACACCGTCGTGCTGCAGCAGCTTGCCGGCGATGTACGGACCGGCGGCGCCGCCGGAGAAGCGAACGAACGAGTACGCAGCCGAGGCGACCGGGCGCTCGACGGGTGCTGCATGCATCACCGCCTCGGTCACGAGCGTGTTGGTCACACCCAGGAACGCTCCGGCAACGACGATGCCCGCCGTCACAGTTGTCTCGTTGTCGGCTCCGATGGCCATGATCAGCAGATCGAGAGCGAACAGCCCGAGGGCGGCCATCAGGACCGGCACTGTTCCGAAGCGGCGCTGCAGCGCAGGTGCGACCCAGACGGATGCGACGGCCAGCAGTAGCCCCCAGCCGAAGAAGGTCCAGCCGATTTGCATCACGCCGTACGTCGGCAGGGCGAACGGGCCTGCGGCCAGGAGCGTGAAGAAGCCGAGGTTGTAGAAGACCGCCACGACCGCGAGCAGAGCCAGACCCGGGTGGCGTAGGGCCTTGAGGGGCTCGGAGAGGGACGTACGCCGTGCCGGCGCGGGTGTCGCTGGCAGCAGGAAGAACGTGGCCACCAGGGCGATCGCCATCAGCACCGAGACGCCGAAGAACGGTGCGCGCCAGGACTGCTGACCGAGCAGGCCGCCGACCAGCGGCCCGGAGGCGATGCCGAGGCCCAGGGCTGCCTCGAACAGGATGATCGCGTTGCCGACGCCGCCTGACGACGCGGCCACGATGGTGGCCAGTGCGGTGGCGATGAAGAGGGCATTGCCCAGACCCCAGCCGGCGCGGAAGCCGATCACGGCACCCACCGTGCTGGAGCTGCCAGCGAGCGCCGCCGAGATGATGATGAGCAGCAGTCCGATGAGCAGTGTCTTCTTCGGACCGATCCGGCTCGAGACCCAGCCGGTGATGAGCATCGCGACGCCCATGACCGCCATGTAGCTGGTGAACAACAGGCTGACCTGGCTCGGCGAGGCGCCGAGCTTGGCGGCGATCGACTTGAGGATCGGGTCCACCAGGCCGATGCCCATGAAGGCGATGACGCAGGCGAATGCCACCGCCCACACGGCGCGCGGTTGCTTCAACAGACTCATTCAGAGACCTCCGAGGTCAAGGTGCGAAGCACGTGGATCGTGGTGGCCACCTCGGCGGGGGTGCAGTCACCGAGGCGTGCTGCCGCGGCAGCCCCGAGCGCTGTCCGCATGGTTGCCAGTTCGGTACGCCCCGCGGCGGTGAGCTCGATCAGCGAACTCCGGGCATCATCGGGGTGCGGGCGGCGGCTGACGTACCCGTCGAGTTCGATCTGGCGGATCTGCGCGGACATCGTCGGTTGGGCACAGTTGTCGGCGGTGGCGAGCTGCGAGATCCCGGTCGGTCCGAGCTCATCGAGCAGTGAGAGCACCCGGATGTAGGCAGGAAGATCGAGTTCGCGTCGTACCTGTCGGATGAGCCGCGCGGCGTACATCACGATCTCGGTGGCTGGCTGGGGCATGGCTCCAAAATAACATAGGAAACCTATGTAATGTCAAGGTGGACCACGCCGCCAGACTTCTCGCCACGGCGTGGCAGGCTTGTCCCATGACCGCTCCCATCGAGCTGGACGATCCACGTACCGAGGACCTCGTCGTCTCCGACACACCGTGGATCACCATCGTCTGGAACGACCCGGTGAACCTGATGTCGTACGTGACGTTCGTCTTCCAGCAGTACTTCGGCTACCCGAAGAAGCGCGCCGAGAAGTTGATGATGGAGGTGCACCGGGACGGCCGCAGCACGGTCAGCAACGGCACCCGCGAGGCGATGGAGCGCGACGTCCAGGCAATGCACGAATTCGGGCTGTGGGCGACGTTGGAGAAGCAGACGTGAGCGGATTCGCTGCCGCAGGTGGCCGAAGCTCCCAGCCGGGGTTCACCTATCACCGGCGCAGCCGCCAGGTGATTGGTACGTTCGCGGGTTTCGAGGCGGACCTGTTGCGTTCCCTGGCCGGCCAGATGGTTGAACTGCTGCGCAGCGAGTCGGCGCTGCCCGCCGAGCCGAGCGATCCGTTCGAGGCGATGTTCGACTTCCACGGCCCGACCACGGCTCCCGAGGATCCAGTGCTGGCTCGGCTGTTCCCCGACGCCTACCTCGATGATGAGGAGTCCGCGGGGGAGTTCCGTCGATTCACCGAGTCCGCGCTGCGCAACCGCAAGGTCGCGAACGCCTCCGCCATTGTCGACGCTCTCGACGACGCCGGGTTGCCGGACGAGCCGGACGACGACATCACGATCGACGTCGAACTCGACCGCGGCGCCGCCACCGCGTGGATGACCTCGTTGACCGACATCCGACTCGCGCTCGCCACCCGGCTGGGGGTGGAGGACGACGACGAGGACCGCTGGATCGAGCTTCCTGAGGAGGACCCGGCCCGGCAGGTGTACGCCATCTACCACTGGACCGGATTCCTCCAGGAAACCTTGGTCGAGTCCCTGTCCAAGGCCGTCTCCCACGCGTGAGATCGGGTCGGTCACCCCGGTCGGCCCCGCTTAGGCTTGATGCGTGTTGACGATCGACCAGGCCACCTACGACGCCATCGTCGGCCATGCCAAGCGGGACCATCCCGACGAGGCGTGCGGGATCGTGGCCGGGCCTGAGGGCACGGATCGCCCGGAGCGCTTCATCGAGATGGTGAACGCGGCCGGTTCGCCGACCTTCTACGAGTTCGATTCCACCGAGTTGCTGCAGCTCTACAAGGACCTGTGGGCCAACGACGAGGAGCCGGTGATCGTCTATCACTCGCACACCGCGACGGAGGCGTACCCGAGCCGGACCGACATCGGTTTGGCCAACGAGCCGAACGCCCACTACGTCCTGGTGTCGACGCGAGAGCATGGAAATGACAGCGGACCGGTAGAGTTTCGCTCCTACCGGATCGTGGACGGCACGGTCACCGAGGAAGAAATCTCGGTAGTTCCGACGTTGGACCCGGCAGTCTGAGATCTGAGGAGAACATCGTGGCCATTGAGGTCCGCATCCCGACCATCCTGCGTACGTACACCGCAGGCGAGAAGGCCGTCCCGGCCGCCGGCGACACCCTGTCGGCGCTGATCGACGACCTCGAGGCCAACCACTCGGGGATCAAGGCGCGCCTGATCGACGAGAAGGACGGCGCTGTCGACCTTCGTCGCTTCGTCAACATCTACGTCAACGACGAGGACGTACGCTTCCTCGGCGGCCTCGAGGCCGCGCTCAAGGACGGCGACCAGGTCGTCATCCTGCCGGCAGTCGCGGGCGGCGCTCGCTAGGTCTCGAGCCGGCCCTGGGCCTACTCGACCAACGATCATGGTGCGCTACGACAGCCTGCTGACCTCCCTCGGCAACACGCCGTTGGTGGGGCTTCCGCGACTGTCGCCGAGCGCGGACGTACGCCTCTGGGCCAAGCTCGAGGACCGCAACCCGACCGGATCCATCAAGGACCGTCCCGCTCTGAAGATGATCGAGCACGCCGAGAAGGACGGGCTGCTCCGTCCCGGGTGCACGATCCTCGAGCCGACCTCGGGCAACACCGGTATCTCGATCGCCATGGCGGCCAAACTCAAGGGCTACCGCTGCGTCTTCGTGATGCCGGAGAACACCTCGGACGAGCGTCGGGTGCTGCTTCGGATGTGGGGCGCGGAGATCATTTCCTCGCCGGCAGCCGGGGGATCCAACGAAGCCGTGCGGGTGGCCAAGCGGATGGCCGCCGAGCACCCCGACTGGGTGATGCTCTACCAGTACGGCAACCCGGCCAACGCGCTCGCGCACCAGGAGGGCACGGGTCCCGAACTGCTCGCGGACCTGCCGTCGATCACCCACTTCGTCGCTGGTCTCGGCACGACCGGGACCCTGATGGGCACCTCGCGCTTCTTCCGCGAGCACAAGCCGGACGTACGTATCGTCGCGGCCGAGCCGCGCTACGGCGAGTTGGTCTACGGCCTGCGCAACCTCGACGAGGGCTTCGTGCCCGAGTTGTACGACTCGGATCTGATCGACGCGCGCTTCTCGGTCGGTCCTCGCGACGCCGTACGCCGCGTCCGCGAGTTGCTCGAACTCGAGGGCATCTTCGCCGGCATCTCCACCGGCGCGATCCTGCATGCCGCACTCGGCCAGGCGGCCAAGTCCGTCGCGGCGGGGGAGAAGGCCGACATCGCTTTCGTGATCGCCGACGGCGGCTGGAAGTATCTGTCGACCGGTGCCTACGAGGGCACGATCGATCAAGCAGAAGAGCGCCTCGAAGGACAGCTCTGGGCCTAGTCGAACCGTCACTTTTCGCCTCGAACCGTCAGATTGGGCGCTGCCGTTTTTCCGGCCAGGTTTGGGTCGCCGAATGTGACGGTTCGAGGCGAAAAAGTGACGGTTCGGCTTTCCCTCTAGACTCCAGACTCGTGCTTGACGTGGATGCCCCGATCGGAGTCTTCGATTCCGGATTCGGTGGGCTCACGGTCGCACGATCGATCATCGACCAGCTGCCCCACGAGTCGATCGTGTACGTCGGTGACACTGCTCGAGCACCGTACGGTCCGAAGCCGATCGCCGAGGTGCGTGAGTACGCACTCGAGTGCCTCGACATGCTCGTGGACCGCGGTGTCAAAGCCTTGGTGATCGCCTGCAACAGCGCCAGCGCAGCGATGCTGCGCGACGCCCGCGAACGCTATGACGTCCCGGTGATCGAGGTCATCCTGCCCGCCACGCGCCGCGCGGTCGCCGCGACCAAGACCGGTCGGATCGGGGTCATCTGCACCCGCGCGACGGCCGAGTCGGAGGCGTACGACGACGCCTTTGCCGCTGCCCCGCAGATCGTGTTGGAGACGCAGGCATGTCCACGGTTCGTGGAATTCGTCGAGGCCGGGATCACGGGTGGCGACGACTTGCTGGCGGCAGCGCATGAGTACCTCGATCCGCTTGCCGGTGTCGACACCCTGATCCTCGGCTGCACCCACTACCCGCTGCTCACCGGCGTGATCTCGTACGTCATGGGTGACGGCGTCACCCTCGTGTCGAGCGCCGAAGAATGCGCAAAAGACGTGTACAAGATGTTGGCGGGGAGTAACTTGATGCGGCCGAGCGGTGTGCCGATCCATCAGTTCCTCACCACCGGTGACCCGCAGGAATTCGAGTCCATCGGACGACGGTTCCTCGGGCCAGAACTTGTCGGTGCTCAGCAGTACGTCGGAGGGTTGGCATGAAGCTCACCATCGTCGGGTGCGCCGGTTCCTACCCGGGGCCGGAGTCCCCAGCGTCCTGCTACCTCGTCCAGGACGAGTTCGAGGGCCGGACCTGGTCGATCATCCTCGACATGGGCAACGGAGCCCTCGGGGCTCTGCACAGATACGTCGACCCGCTCGAGATCGACGCCGTGTTCCTGTCGCACCTGCATGCCGACCACTGCATCGACATGACGTCCTACTACGTCCTGCGCAAGTACCACCCGACCGGTCCGCAGCCGCAGTTGCCCGTCTGGGGTCCGCGCGGGAGCGAGCGGCGGCTCTCCAAGGCGTACGACCTCCCCAAGGGCGGGATGACCGAGGAGTTCGAGTTCCACCGCTTCGAGGGGCCCGTGCACATCGGTCCGTTCACCATTGAGGCCCGTGAGGTCGAGCATCCCGTGACCGCGTACGCGATGCGGATCACGGTCGGCGACAAGGTCCTGGCGTACACAGGCGACTCGGGTGTCACACCGGTGCTGAACGAGATCGCTTCGCAGGCCGATCTCCTGCTCGCCGAGGCGTCGTTCCTCGAAGGGGTCGACAACCCGCCCGCGTTGCATCTCACCGGTCTCGAGGCCGCGGCGCTGGCCCATGAGGCGGGCGCGAAGCGACTCGTGCTGACTCACATGCCGGCCTGGCACGACCACGAGCGGATCATCGCCGACGCACACTCCGGTCCGTTCAAGGGGCCGATCCACGTGGCTGAGGCCGGCGCCACGTACAGGATCTAGGCATTCGATCCGCGGTCACAGCTGTGTCGGTGCCAGCCCCTAGGGTTGCCTCATGACCCGCGCAGACGGCCGTGCCGACGACGAACTCCGACAGATCAAGATCACCCGCCACTGGCTCGATCACGTGCCCGGCTCGGTGTTGGTGGAGTTCGGCCGGACCAAGGTGCTGTGTGCCGCATCCGCCTCCACCGGTGTCCCGCGCTGGCGTGCAGGCTCGGGGCTCGGCTGGGTCACGGCTGAATACGCGATGCTGCCGGCGGCGACCAACACCCGCAACGACCGCGAGTCCGTCAAGGGTCGCATCGGAGGGCGTACGCACGAGATCTCCCGACTGATCGGACGGTCGCTGCGCGGCATCATCGACGAGAAGGCTCTCGGCGAGAACACTATCCAGATCGATTGCGACGTCCTGCAGGCCGATGGCGGCACCCGCACCGCCGCGATCACGGGTGCGTACGTCGCACTTGCGGATGCGGTCGCTGCCCTTGGGGTCCCGAACGCGCTCACCGGATCGGTCGCCGCCGTCTCCGTCGGCATCATCGACAGCCTGCCACGCCTCGACCTCCCCTACGAGGAGGACGTACGCGCCGAGACGGACATGAACATCGTGATGACCGGCGCTGGTGCCTTTGTGGAGGTGCAGGGCACCGCTGAGCGTGCGGCCTTCTCGCGGACCGAGTTGGACGCGCTGCTGGCTCTGGGGGAGAAGGGTTGTGCCGATCTGACCCGGATCCAGATGGACGCGCTCCGGTCATGACGGACATGCGCCGGTGAGGCTCCATCTGGCCTCGCGCAACGCGAAGAAGATCGGGGAACTGAACCGCATCCTCGGGCCTTTGCTGCCCGGGCTCGACGTGGTCGGCCTGGACGACGTCGCCACCTACGCCGAACCGGTGGAGGACGGCTCGACGTTCGCGGACAACGCCCTCATCAAGGCGCGAGCCGGGTTCGCGGCGACCGGTCTCCCGACGGTCGCGGACGACTCGGGGCTCTGTGTCGATGCGCTCAACGGCATGCCGGGTGTGCTGTCGGCACGCTGGGCCGGACCGCCGCGGTCGGATACTCGGAACAACGCTCTCGTCCTGGCGCAGCTCGAGGATGTCGCCGACGAGCGACGAGGTGCTGGGTTCGCCTGTGCCATCGCGTACGTCGACAGCGATCGTGAGATCGTCGTCAGTGGCGAGATGCGCGGAACGATTCGTCGCGCGATCACCGGCGAGGGCGGTTTCGGCTACGACCCGATGTTCGAGCCTGCAGAGGCGCCGGGGCGTACGTCTGCGGAACTCACGCCGGCAGAGAAGGACGCGATCTCTCACCGGGGCCACGCGCTCCGCGCCCTTGCTGAGGCGCTGCGCACGGTCTGAAATGTCGGTGGCGGGTGCTGGAGTTCAGACATGTTCCCGAACGACCTTGAGGCAGACATGGTGGGCCGCGCGATCGAGACGATCGTGCTCCGACGAGGGCTGCCGGCGCCGAGTTTTCGCGCCATCGCCCGTGAGGCCAATGCGACGCATTCGACGGTTGCCAGCTGGTTCGGCTCCAAGGACGAGATGCTTCGCCGGTGTGGGATCGAGTTCGCGAGGCGACACCGGGATTGGCTGAGTCGGATAGCCGCGGACGGAGACCTCGAGGCCGTGGCTGCGCCAGAGACCGCGGCGAGCGACGGCGTGCGAGTGCGCTCGATGTGGATCGGTTGGGCGCGGACCTGTGAGGGCATGGAGATTGGTGTCAGGGCGGTGCATCAGGCGGAGCGGGAGGTGCTGCGGGACGCCCTGTTCTGGCGCACCGGCTCCTTCCCAGATGCGGCGGAGGTGACGCTGATCCATCGGGACGTCATCGGATCGTGGGATCTGGGGGTGTCCCTCCTGGATCTTCCGAACGTTCGGAAGGAGTGCGCGTGAGCCGTCCGAACGTTCGGAAGGAGTCCGCCTGAGCCGTCCGAACGTTCGGAAGATTCGGCGGGTGGTCCTTGGACGTGCCTCGGTTGCACCATCAGCGCGATGAGAGACTGAACTCATGCGCGTACACCTCGGTTGCGATCACGCCGGCCTGAACCTCAAGAGCCACCTCATCGCTCGCCTGACGGAGCTCGAGTACGAGGTCGTCGACCACGGCCCGTTCGTCTACGACGCGCTGGATGACTACCCGGTGTTCTGCATCCGCGCGGCCGAGGGTGTCGCCCGGGATCGCGCGGCGGGGATCGCAGACAGCCTCGGTGTCGTCATCGGTGGCTCCGGCAACGGCGAACAGATGGCGGCCAACAAGGTCGAGGGCATCCGCGCCGCGCTGGTGTGGAGCGACGAGACCGCCAAGCTCGCCCGCGATCACAACAACGCGCAGGTCGTCGCCGTGGGCGGTCGGATGCACGCCCTTGAGGACATGACGCGCTTCGTCGAGGTCTTCCTCAGCGAGCCGTTCAGCAACGACGAGCGGCACGTACGCCGCATTGATCAACTCACCGCGTACGACAAGGACGGCGTACGCCCCGCGCTGCCCGAGTCGGCGAAGGGCCTCGGTCCGGCCGAGGACCAGGACTGAGACGTGCCCGAGGGGCATCACCTGCACTTTCTTGCCGATCAGCTCACCCAGGCATTCGGCGGGGGACCGGTTCGGGTCAGCAGCCCCACCGGCCGGTTCGAGGCCGAGGCGGCTCAGCTGGACGGCCAGTCCGTCGAACGCGCCGACGCGTGGGGCAAGCAACTCTTCGTCGAGTTCGCCGATGAGCGGTACATCCACATTCATCTGGGTCTGATCGGCAAGCTCGACATTGTCGACAACCTCGGCCAACCACCCGTCGGACAGGTCCGGCTCCGCCTCGCCAACGAGCGCCGACTCGCTGACCTTCGCGGCGCCACGGCCTGTGATCTGTGGACCCGCGCCCAGGTCGAGGCCTGTGTCGCCAAGCTCGGACCCGACCCACTTCGACCGGACGCTGACGTCGACCGGGCGTGGACCCGGATCCACCGGAGCACCAAACCGATCGGCGCGCTGCTGATGGATCAGGCAGTGGTGGCCGGCATCGGCAACGTCTATCGCGCTGAACTACTGTTCCGTCACCGCATCGATCCGATGCGCCCCGGCGCCACGTTGCGCAGGTCCCAGTGGGACGCGATGTGGGCTGACCTCGTCGTCCTCATGCAGGACGGCTTCGCGAAGAACCGGATCGACACCGTCCGTCCGGAGCACATGCCCGAGGCGATGGGACGGGATCCGCGCGTCGATGATCACGGCGGCGAGGTGTACGTCTATCGGCGTGCCCAGATGCCGTGCCATGTCTGCGGCAGCGCCGTACGCATCGCCGATCTGGAGGGGCGCAACCTGTTCTGGTGCCCCACCTGTCAACCGAAGTTCCGGTCACGCGCACGCACGGATGCGCTGCGCACCTAGACTTCCCCGGTGACTGAGATCGAGATCGGCCGAGCCAAGCGCGCCCGCCGGGCGTACTCCCTTGACGAGGTGGCGATCGTCCCGAGCCGCCGCACGCGTGACCCGCAGGAGGTCAGCACCGACTGGCAGATCGACGCGTACCGGTTCTCCATCCCGGTCCTCGCTGCTCCGATGGACTCGGTGATGTCGCCGGCGACCGCCATCGCGCTCGGCCAGATGGGCGGCCTCGGCGTCCTCAACCTCGAGGGACTCTGGACCCGGTACGAGGACCCGACCGCTCTGCTCGCCGAGATCTCGCAGCTCGACGGCGAGTCGGCGACCGCGCGCTTCCAGGAGATCTACTCCGAGCCGATCAAGGCCGAGCTGATCACCCGCCGCCTGCAGGAGATCCGGGAGGCGGGCGTGACCGTCGCCGGTGCCCTGAGCCCGCAGCGTACGAAGGAATTCGCCAAGACTGTCGTGGACGCCGGCGTCGACATGTTCGTCATTCGGGGCACCACAGTGAGCGCCGAGCACGTGAGCGGTCAGTGCGAGCCGCTGAACCTCAAGGACTTCATCTACGAGCTCGACGTCCCCGTCATCGTCGGCGGGTGCGCGACCTATCAGGCTGCCCTGCACCTGATGCGTACCGGCGCAGCGGGCGTCCTGGTCGGCTTCGGTGGCGGAGCTGCGCACACCACACGTACGGTCCTCGGCGTCTCGGTGCCCATGGCCAGCTCGATCGCCGACGTTGCGGCGGCCCGTCGCGACTACCTCGACGAGTCCGGCGGTCGGTACGTGCACGTCATCGCCGACGGGTCGATCGGCAAGTCCGGTGACCTCGCCAAGGCCATCGCCTGTGGCGCCGACGCCGTCATGGTCGGCAGCCCCTTCGCCCGCGCAACCGACGCCCCCGGGCACGGCGCCCACTGGGGTGCGGAGGCGCACCACGCAACGCTCCCGCGGGGCCAACGGGTCGTGTTCGACCAGGTCGGCTCGCTGGAGGAGATCCTGTACGGCCCATCGCACGTGGCCGACGGCACCATGAACCTGATCGGTGCGCTGAAGCGTTCAATGGCCACCACGGGTTACACCGATCTCAAGGAGTTCCAGAGGATCGAGATAGTTCTCGAGGGCTGATGTCTCGCGTCGACGCCTGGTGCTGGTCGGTCCGGCTCTTCAAGAGTCGGTCACTGGCGACCGCGGCTGCCAAGGGCGGCCACATCCGGGTCAACGGCGTACGCGCCAAGCCGGCGCAGGTGCTCAAGATCGGCGATGAGGTACGCGTCGTCACCGACCGCGAGCACATCCTGATCGTCCGGGAACTGCTCAACAAGCGCGTCGGCGCACCGCAGGCGGCATTGGCGTACGAGGACCGCACACCAGCACTTCCACCGAAGCCGGAACGGATCCTGCCGGTCTTCCAGCGTGAGCGGGGGGCGGGGAGGCCGACCAAGCGCGACCGGCGTCTGCTGGAGCGACTGAAGAACCTCGACGACTCGTGATGCGGACGATCTCTTGGGCATCCAAGAATCGCCCCTCCCGACGCCGTACGCTCCACCCATGACCACCCTCGGTGCCATGGACGCTGCTCAACGCGAGAGCGCGATCGCAGCGCTCGCCGGTACGGCTGGCGAGCCGGAACTCGATGTCCTGGTGGTGGGCGGCGGGATCGTCGGCGCGGGCGTCGCCCTCGACGCGGTCACCCGTGGGCTCAACACCGGTCTCGTCGAGCAGCGTGACCTCGCGAGCGGCACCAGCAGCCGCAGCAGCAAGCTCGTCCACGGCGGCCTCCGCTACCTCGAAATGCTCGATTTCGGGCTCGTACGCGAGGCGCTGCAGGAGCGTGGCCTTCTGGTCACCAAGCTCGCGCCGCATCTCGTACGACCCGTCCCGTTCCTCTACCCGCTGACCCATCCGGTCTGGGAGCGCGGCTACGTCGGTTCCGGTCTGCTGCTCTATGACGCAATGGCCGCCGTCGGTAAGCACAGCGGTCTGGGTCAGATGGGCCTTCCTCGGCACCGCCACCTGGGCAAGCGCGCGGTCCAGCGGATCGCCCCGGACTTCCGTTCCGACGCGATCACCGGAGCCATCCAGTACTACGACGCCCAGGTCGACGATGCCCGTCTGGTGACCACCATCGCGCGTACGGCAGCCCGTCACGGCGCCCAGATCGCGACGCGTACCCAGGTGATCGGCTTCGTACGCGAGGGCGAGCGGGTCGTCGGCGTACGCGCCAAGGATCTGGAGTCCGGGGTCGAGTTCGTCATCCGGGCTCGGGTCGTTGTCAATGCCGCAGGGGTCTGGACAGACGACATCCAGGAACTGGTCGGGGGACGCGGGTCGCTGCACGTGCAGGCGAGCAAGGGGATCCACCTGGTGGTGCCCCGCGACCGGATCCGCAGCGAGTCCGGCTTCATCGTGCGGACCGAGAAGAGCGTCCTCTTCGTGATCCCGTGGGGCCGCCACTGGATCATCGGCACGACTGACACCCCGTGGACCTATGACAAGGCTCACCCGGCCGCCACCCGTGCCGATATCGACTACCTCCTCGGCCACGTCAACGCGATCCTGCGCGAGCCGCTCGATCACGAGGACGTCGAGGGTGTGTACGCGGGCCTGCGGCCGTTGCTCACGGGCCAGTCGGACTCGACGGCGAAGCTCTCCCGCGAGCACACCGTGGTCACCCCGGTCCCGGGCCTGGTGATGATCGCGGGCGGCAAGCTGACGACCTATCGGGTGATGGCCAAGGACGCCGTGGACGCGGCGGTGCACTCGTTGAAGACGACGACCGATCAGGCGATCCAGGAGTCGATCACCGACAAGGTCCGCCTCCTCGGTGCGGAGAACTTCGAGACCCGCAGCAACCAGCGCGTCCTGCTGGCTCGACGGTCGGGGCTCCATGTCGCCCGAATCGATCATCTCCTGGGTCGCTACGGCGGTCTCATCGATGAGGTCCTCGACCTGATCCACCATCGGCGCGCGCTCGCGCTTCCCCTCGAGGGTGCCGAGGACTATCTCGCCGCCGAGGTCGTCTACGCGGTCACGCACGAGGGGGCCGTGCACCTCGATGACGTCCTGGTGCGGCGTACGCGGATCTCCATGGAGACCTTCGACCGCGGAGTGGCTGCGGCGCCGGCCGCGGCCCGGCTGATGGCCCAGGAGTTGGGCTGGGACGCCGAGCGCGTACGCGCCGAGGTCGAGCACTATCTCGAGCGCGTCACGGCCGAGCGTGCCAGCCAGCAGATGGTGACCGATGCTGCAGCCGACGAGGTACGTCTGCAGGCTCGCGATCACCTCCGGGAAGAGGCCCGTCCGAAGGGTCGCTGAGACGATCGCCACGACAACACGAGGTAGTCAGTGCGGGCCGCACCGTGTATCTTTGCGGACATGACGTCCCCCAATCCTGAGCGCCACCTCGTTGAGGGTCCGCGTGACCCCGAGCACGACGCGACCGCAACGTATGTGCTCGAGCCGGCGTACGTGACCCGTCTGACCGACCGGATCATCGCCACCTCCGGTGAGACCAAGCAGGCGACGAGTCCGATCAACCTCGCTCCGCTGGCGCAGATCCCGCAGTCCACCGAGGCCGACGTGGAGACCGCGTTCGAGCGGGCCCGGGCCGCCCAGAAGGTGTGGGCGCAGACCCCGTTCAGCGAGCGCGAGCGGTTGCTGCTCAAGCTGCACGACGTCGTGCTCGCGCGGCAGGCCGAGATCGCCGATGTCGTGGTGCTGGAGTCGGCCAAGGCTCGCAAGGATGCCTTCGCCGAGGTCCTGCACGTCGCCCTCACGGCCCGCTACTACGGCCGGACGCTGAGCAAGCACCTGGCTTCGCCGCGGCGCCCGGGTGTCTTCCCGGTCCTCACCAACGTCCACGTGAACCGGATCCCGAAGGGGATCGTCGGCATCATCTCGCCGTGGAACTACCCGTTCACGATGGCGCTGGTCGACGGTCTCGCTGCGGTGGCCGCGGGCAACGCGGTCGTGGCGAAGCCGGACGCTCAGACGATGCTCAGCGCGCTTCTCGCCGCCGAACTCCTTGATGAGGCCGGCTTCCCTGCGGGTCTGTGGAACATCGTGGCCGGACCCGGCTCCCGGGTCGGCACCCAGATCATCGAGCGTGCCGACTACATCTGCTTCACCGGTTCGACGGCGACCGGCAAGCTCATTGGCAAGCAGTGTGCGGAGCGGCTGATCGGCTGCTCGCTCGAACTCGGCGGCAAGAACCCGATGCTGATCCTCGCTGACGCCGATGTCGCGAAGGCAGCTGACGGTGCCGTCCGTGCGGTGTACTCGAACGCCGGTCAGCTCTGCGTCTCGATCGAGCGACTGTTCGTCGCCGACGAGGTCTACGACGAGTTCAAGGCACAGTTCGTGGCGCGTACGAAGGCCCTCACCCTGGGTGCGACGCTCGACTGGGAGAACGACATGGGCTCGCTCATTTCCCAGGACCAGCTCGACACCGCTGTCGCCCACGTCGAGGACGCCCGTTCCAAGGGCGCCACCGTCCTGGCCGGCGGCGAGGCCAGGCCGGACCTCAGCCCGTACTTCTTCGAGCCGACGATCCTCGAAGGCGTCACGCCGGAGATGACCTGCCACGGTCACGAGACGTTCGGACCCGTGGTGTCGCTCTACCGGTTCAAGACGGAGGACGAGGCGATCTCGCTGGCCAACGAGGGTGCATACGGCCTCAACGGCTCGATCTTCTCGAAGGACGTCAAGCGAGCTCGCGAGCTCGCCAAGCAGGTCAAGTGCGGCACGATCAACATCAACGAGGCGTACGCGGCGACCTTCGCCAGCATCGATGCGCCCATGGGTGGCATGCGCGAGTCCGGCACCGGTCGCCGTCAGGGCGCCGAGGGCCTGCTGCGGTACACCGAGACGCAGTCCGTGGCCTCCCAGTCAGTCGTCCCGTTGGCTCCGTCCTTCGGCCTCTCCGAGGAGCAGTACGCCAAGGTGATGACCCTGTCCATGAAGGTCCTGAAGGCGGTCGGACGCGCATGAGCAACCACTACGACGTCCTGATCATCGGTTCGGGCTTCGGAGGGTCGGTCTCGGCGCTGCGCCTGACCGAGAAGGGCTACAAGGTCGGCGTCCTCGAGGCTGGCGCCCGCTTCCGTGACGAAGACTTCGCCACCACCTCGTGGGACCTCAAGAAGTTCCTCTTCCGCCCTGAGGCCGGCTGCTACGGCATCCAGCGCATCGACATGGTCAAGGACGCAGTCATCCTCGCCGGCGCGGGCGTCGGCGGCGGGTCGTTGGTCTACGCCAACACGTTGTACGAACCGCTCGACCCGTTCTACAACGACAAGTCGTGGGCTCACATCACCGACTGGAAGTCGGAGCTCTCGCCGTACTACGACCAGGCCAAGCGGATGCTCGGCGTCGTCATCAACCCGTACGAGACCCCGGCCGACCAGATCATGAAGAAGGTCGCCGCGGATCTCGGTGTGGCGGACAGCTATCACGCCACTCCGGTGGGCGTCTTCTTCGGTGACACGGACGGCCCCCGCGGCCAGGATGTCGCCGATCCGTACTTCGGCGGAGAAGGCCCGGCGCGTACGACCTGCACCAACTGCGGTGAGTGCATGTCCGGATGCCGGCACAACGCCAAGAACACCCTGGTCAAGAACTACCTCTACCTGGCCGAGAAGAACGGCGCCGAGATCCACCCCCTGACCACGGTGACGCGCGTCGTCCCGCGGTCCGGCGGCGGGTACGAGGTGCACACCCGCTGGACGAAGGCGAAGTTGTCGCGTCGTACCGCGGTCAAGACCTTCACCGCTGACCAGGTCATCTTCAGCGCCGCCGCGATCGGCACGCAGAAGCTGCTGCACAAGCTGAAGGCCACTGGCGACCTCCCGATGATCTCGGACCGGCTCGGCGAGCTGACGCGTACTAACTCCGAGGCGATCCTCGGCGCGATCGCACCCGACCTGCAGATCGACTACTCCGAGGGGGTGGCGATCACCTCCTCGATCCACCCGGATGCGCACACGCACTTCGAACCGGTCAGGTACGGCCACGGCTCGAACTCGATGTCGCTGCTCACCACGGTGCTCACCGACGGTGGTCCGGGCCGCTTGGGCCGGTGGGGCAAGGAGATGTGGTCCCAGCGCAGGAACATCTCGAAGCTCTACGACTTCAAGCACTGGTCGGAGCGGATGATCGTGCTGCTGGTCATGCAGGCCAAGGACAACTCGATCACCGTCTTCCCGAAGAAGACCCCGTTCGGCTACACCTTGTCGTCCAAGCAGGGTCACGGTGAGCCGAACCCGACCTGGATCCCGGTCGCCAACGACGGTGCCCGCCTGATGGCCAAGCACATGTCGACCGAGAACGGCGAGGGCTATGCCGGCGGCACCATGGGAGAGCCTTTCAACGTCCCGATGACCGCACACTTCATCGGTGGTTGCGCGATCGGCGACTCGCCCGACACCGGCGTCGTCGACCCGTACCAGCGTTTGTACGGCTACGAGGGTCTGCACATCGTCGATGGCTCGACCATCTCCGCCAACCTCGGCGTGAACCCGTCGCTCACCATCGCCACCCAGGCGGAGCGGGCGATGTCGTTCTGGCCCAACAAGGGTGAGGAAGACACGCGCCCGGCGGTGGGGGAGGCGTACGTACGCCTGCAGCCCGTGCCGCCGAACGCACCGGCCGTCCCGCCGACGGCTCCGGCAGCCCTGAGGTTGCCGATCGTCGGGGTCTCCTGAGCGGACTCACCCCGGAAATCACCCGTAACTCCGGGTTTCGGGTCGTCGTTGGAGCAGGTGGCTCGGGACCACCACCCTCCACTGGTGATCCGGGCTGTCCCTCGGGACGTCGGCGCCCGCCACCCTCCCTCCGGCTGGGTGCCGACATCCCGGGGTAGTGCAGTGAGGGGCATGGCCGCCCGCTGCAGTCCGGGCCCGCGAATCCCCTAGGATCTGGGCATGACGACCCCCGCACGCACGGTGTCTGAGCACGACCTGGTCCTCGTCGTCGATTTCGGTGCTCAGTACGCCCAACTCATCGCGCGGCGCGTCCGTGAGGCGAAGGTCTACTCCGAGATCGTCCCGCACACCATGCCTGTCGCAGAGATGCTGGCGCGGAAGCCTGCCGCGATCATCCTGTCGGGCGGGCCGTCGAGCGTGTACGAGCCGGGCGCGCCGTCGATCGACAACGCCCTGTTCCATGCCGGGCTTCCCGTCTTCGGCATGTGTTACGGCTTCCAGTTGATGGCTCTGGGCCTCGGTGGCACCGTCGACAACAACGGCGCTCGGGAGTACGGCCGCACTCCGGTCTCGGTCGGTGCAGGTGGCACGCTGCTCTCCGACATCCCGCCTGCGCACAGTGTCTGGATGTCTCACGGCGACTCGGTCTCGAAGGCTCCGGACGGCTTCACCGTGCTGGCCTCGTCCGAGGGCACCCCGGTGGCGGCGTTCGAGGACACGACCCGGTCGATGGCCGGGGTGCAGTGGCACCCCGAGGTGCTGCACAGCGAGCACGGTCAGCGGGTGCTCGAGCACTTCCTGTGGGACATCGCGAAGTGCCGCCAGACCTGGACCATCGGCAACATCGCCGAGGAGCAGATCGCCCGGATCAAGGAGCAGATCGGCACCGAGGGCCGCGCCATCTGTGGCCTGTCCGGCGGTGTGGACTCGGCTGTCGCGGCTGCGATCGTCACCAAGGCGATCGGTGACCGACTGACCTGCGTGTACGTCGACCACGGTCTGATGCGCAAGGACGAGACCGAGCAGATCGAGCGCGACTTCGTCGCCGCGACCGGAGCCAAGCTCGTCGTGGTCGATGCCGAGAAGCAGTTCCTGGATGCCCTTGCCGGCGTCTCGGAGCCGGAGGCGAAGCGCAAGATCATCGGCCGCGAGTTCATTCGCTCGTTCGAAGCGGCGCAGGCCGACATCATCGCTGCAGCCCCCGAGGGCACGACGGTCGGTTTCCTGGTGCAGGGGACGCTCTACCCGGATGTCGTCGAATCCGGTCACGGAGCCGGCGCTGCGACGATCAAGTCGCACCACAACGTGGGTGGCCTGCCGGAGGACCTCGAGTTCGAACTCGTCGAGCCGCTCCGTGAGCTCTTCAAGGACGAGGTACGCGCCGTCGGCGCCCAACTCGGCCTTCCTGACGTGATCGTCCACCGGCAGCCGTTCCCAGGCCCGGGTCTCGGCATCCGCATCATCGGCGAGGTCACGCGCGAGCGCCTCGACATCCTGCGTGAGGCCGACGCCATCGCCCGCGAGGAGCTGTCCGCCGCCGGTCTGGACCGCGACATCTGGCAGATGCCGGTCGTGCTCCTGGCCGATGTCCGCTCGGTAGGTGTGCAGGGCGACGGTCGTACGTACGGCCATCCCGTCGTGCTCCGACCGGTGACCTCCGAGGACGCGATGACGGCCGACTGGGCACGGTTGCCGTACGAGTTGCTCGAGAAGATCTCGACCCGGATCACCAACGAGGTCCGCGAGATCAACCGGGTGACCGTCGACATCACCTCCAAGCCTCCGGGCACCATCGAATGGGAATGAAGTGAGGTCGCCGAGCGAGCTTGCTCGCTCGAGCGCGCCGAACGAATGACCAGCGGCGCGTAGCGCCGCCTGGGAGTAAGCGCCGAAAGGTGAAGGAATCACCCTCGAAAGGTGAGGAAATTCGGTGCGAGATCGTAGGTATGACCCCGAAATTGCCGGGACGTGGTCGCACGTGGTGCTCGCCGCTGCCTGACCTCACCACTCGAGGGTGATTCCTTCACCTTTCGGCTGTGCGGCAGCAGACTGGTGCCATGACGAAGACGATCTACATCACGGGTGCCTCCAGCGGCATCGGCCGTGCCACTGCGATCGCGATGGCGGGCGCAGGATGGCGAGTCCTTGCCGGCGTACGCACGCAGCAGGCGGCTGAGGCGCTGCGTGCCGAGCACGGATCGATCCTGCCGGTGCATGTCGACATCACCCAACAGTCGAGCATCGATGCGGTGGCGAAGGTCGTGGCGAAGGAGGTCGGCGATCACGGTCTCGACGTCCTCTTCAACAATGCCGGCGTTCCCGCGTCCGGGCCGGCTGAGTTCATCCCGTTGCAGCAGTTCCGCGACGTGTTCGAGGCGAACCTGTTCGGCCACATCGCGGTGACGCAGTCGGTCCTCCCGCTCATCCGGCAGGCGAAGGGCCGGATCTTGTTCACCAGTTCGACCACTGGCAAGTTCGCGCCGCCGTTCATGAGCCCGTACTCCTCCTCCAAGCATGCGATCGAGGGCCTCGCCGATGCCTGGCGGCACGAGCTCCGCCCGCTCGGCGTCGACGTGGTCCTGATCGAACCCGGCGGCATCGCCACCTCGATCTGGGAGAAGGGTCTGGACCCTGCGGTCCAGGACTTCGGGCCGGAGGCCGAGGCCGTGTACGGCAAGGGCATGGCGTGGGCGCTGGACCAGGGTCAGACGGCCGCGAAGATGGCGATCCCTGCCGAGAAGGCAGCGGCGATCATTCGCAAGGCGATCGAGGCCAAGAAGCCCCGGATCCGCTACCTGATCGGGGTGGACGCGCACCTGGCGACCCGGATGAACCGGTTTGCCCCCGGCGTACTCGACACGGCGATCAGCGCTGTGATGAAGCGCGACGCCAAGAAGCGCTGAGCAGCGACCTGAGCACGACCTCGGGAACATGCCACTGTCGTGCTACGTTTGTGGCATGACGCGGCTCCGGATCAGTACGACGGTGGATGAGGATCTCTTGATCCGTGCGCGCGCCTGTTGCAACGGAGCGAAGGATTCGACCGTCATGGAGCGTGCTCTGGTTGCCCTTCTTGCCGAGCATCGTGCTGCCGAGATTGATCGGCGCATCGACGTTTCCTATGCCGCGGTCGAGTACGCGGTCCCGGATGCGTGGGGATCGCTGCCTGGTTTCCTCGACGCTGCTGGGAAGGCGCATGGTGGTCCGGCCGAGTCGTGGTGAGGTCTGGTGGTGCGAAGCCCCGGACTTCCCTCGTCGACCCGTCGTGGTGCTGTCGCGTGACGCCACGATTCCTCGCCTCGGACGGGCCATCGTCGCGCCGTGCACCACGACCATTCGCGGGTTGCCGACCGAGGTTGTGCTGGAGCCGGGCGAGGATCCTGTGCCGCAGCGCTGCGTCGTGGGACTCGACTCCGTCCTCAACGTCTCGCTTGCACAGCTGACGGATCGTCTCGGGTCTTTGTCGGGTACGCGGATGCACTCCGTGTGTGACGCCTTGAGTGTCGCTGTCGGCTGTCCCTGACACTCACTCGAGGATCGCTACGACTTGGCCTTCGTGGATCTCTTGAGCGCCACCTTCGTCGCCGATCCGGTGCCGGTGACCGTCACGTACGGCTGCGCCTTGACCAGCGCGATCAGCCGATCGAATCCGTAGAGCCGAGGGTCGAACGACGCGTTGGCGGCGCGGAGCTGGCTTCCGATGGCGCCGAGGTTCGCGGTGCCATCGTCGCCGGCGGCGCGGTTGATCGCCTTGGTGAGGATGCTCTGCAGATTCGGCAGGTCGGCCGCATCGCTGGAGGGCTCGGTCGAGGTCGACGGCTGGTCGCCCAGCAGTTCGAGGTAGATGAAGCGATCGACCGCCTTGACCAGGGACGCCGGGGTCTTGCGCAGGCCGAGGCCGTACACGATCTTGCCCGAGGCCCGCAGGCGCGTCGCCAGTCCCGTGAAGTCGCTGTCGCTGGAGACGATCGCAAAGCCGTCCACGTCGCCGGAGTAGAGCAGGTCCATGGCGTCGATGATCAACGCACCGTCGGTGGCGTTCTTCCCGGTGGTGTACGCGAACTGCTGCACTGGTGCGATCGCGTTCTCGTTGAGCGCGGACTTCCAGCCGGAGAGCTGCGATGTCGTCCAGTCGCCGTACGCCCGCTTGACGGTGGCGCGGCCGTACTGCGCCAACTCGTCGAGGATGTCCGCGGCGTGCTTCGGAGAGGTGTTGTCGGCGTCAATGAGGACGGCGAGGCGAGCGACGGGTTCGGACATGGATCGATCCTTCCACGTCTGCTCCATGGTGGGCGGGGGCTCACCAGGGGGAGGGCTGGTAGTCCTTGAGGAATGCGCCGTAGAGGTCGACTCCGGCCTCGCCCTGGACGATCGGGTCATAGACCCGTGCGGCACCGTCGACCAGATCGAGCGGCGCGTGCCACCCCTCGGCAGCGATCCGCAGCTTCTCGTAGTGCGGCCGCTCGTCGGTGATCCAGCCGGTGTCGACGGCGGTCATCAGGATCTGGTCGGTCTCGAACAGTTCGCCCGCGGACGTACGCGTCATCATGTTGAGCGCAGCCTTGGCCATGTTGGTGTGCGGGTGCCCGGCGCCCTTGTAACGGCGGGAGAACTGCCCCTCCATCGCCGAGACATTGACGATGTACGCCCGGCGCGCACCGTTCTGGACGGCGGCGCGCATCGCCGGCCGGAGTCGGGAGTTGATCAGGAACGGCGCGATCGAGTTGCAGAACTGGACCTCGAGCAGCTCCAACGGGTCAACCTCGTCCAGGACCTGGGTCCAGGAGTTGTTGATCTGGACGTCCGGGATCAGCCCGCCCGCGTCGATCGCGGTCCCGGCCAGGTGCGCCTCGAGCGAGGCGCCTCCCGCCTTCAGTGCGAGCTGGGTGAGTGAGGCCGCGTTGTGGGCCGCCAGCGCCTGCTCGGTGGTCTCGCCCTCGTGGTGGGCGATCTGGGTGGAGGCCAGCGCCGAGGCAAGAGCCGCCGGGTGGGCCTCCGAGATCCGGTCGAAGGTGATCATCTCCGGAAGGTCGATGCCGCCCGGCAGGGGTGCGTTCTCCCCGTCGATCAGGTTCGAGTACGCCCCGGGCAGGCGGCGTACGGTCTGGCACGCGTTGTTGATGATGATGTCGAGCGGGCCGTCGGCGGCGACCTCATCGGTGAGCGCGACCACCTGGGTGGGGTCGCGCAGGTCGATCCCGACGACCTTGAGCCGGTGCAGCCAGTCGGCGCTGTCCTCCATGGAGGAGAAGCGACGGACCGCATCCTTGGGGAAGCGCGTCGTGAGGGTGAGGTGGGCGCCGTCGCGGAGCAACCGCAGTGCGATGTACATCCCGATCTTGGCCCGCCCGCCGGTCAGCAGGGCGCGCTTGCCGGTCAGATCGGTGCGCTGGTCGCGTTTGGTGTGGCTCATCGCCGCGCAGTCGGGGCACAGCCAGTGATAGAACGCGTCGACCTGGGTGTAGTCGGCCTTGCAGATGTAGCAGCCGCGCGACTTCAGCAGTTCGCCGGCGACAGCGCCCTTCGCGGTCGAGACCAGCGGGATCCCGGCAGTCTCGTCGTCGATCCGTTGGGCGGACCCGGTCGCAGTGCTCTCGATGATCTCGGTGTCGTGGTTCGCGCGGTCCTCGCGGATCGCCAGGCGGCGCGACTTCTTGAGCAGCTTCCACATGTAGCCGGTCGCGTGCTTCACCGTCTGGACGTCGGGGTGCTCGGGATCCAGCCGGTGCAACTCGCGGAGCACCTTGAGAGTGGTCGCCAACTCCACGGGGTCGATGCCGTCGAGAGGCTGATCGTTGTTGGCGCGCACCGCGCGAGTTTATGCGGCCACCCACCGTGGGGGAGAACCCTCAGAGGGAGGCGAGGCCGATCGTGGTGGCGTAGATGTCGAACGTGTAGGGCAGTGGGGTCGCCCAGGACAGCTTCGGACCGCTCTGGAGCGTCGGCGTCGTCGTGATCACGAGCTGGCCGAGGAACGCCTGGCCGAGGAAGATCGACAAGCCAGCGCCGGGGCACCCCTGCGGCCCATGGCTGAAGAAGTTGAACGACCAGTCCTGACCGGCCGTGCCCTCGGACCACTCCTCGGGGGCGTACCGGTCCGCGAACGGGATCCGGTCGCGGTTGCGATGGTTGAAGAGGTTGTGGATCAGCAGCGGCGTGCCCGCCGGGGTCTTCTCGCCGTTCTTCCAGCGCACCTCGGTCTCCTGCACTCTGCCGAACAGGCCGGTGGTCGGCCACAACCGCATCGCTTCGAGGATGCAGCCGGCGAGGTAGGTGGAGTCGGCGACCGTGGAGACCGTGGTCAGCTTCTTCGTGCCGATCTCGGCGCGTACGCGCTCCAGTGCCGTCGGGTGGGTGGCCAACGCTCCGAGTGCGCGGTACAGGTTCGCCGGGAGGGTGTCGCCCATGGCGAACATCCAGTGGATCAACTGCCCCGGGACGTCGGTCTGGCCGTCCGACGGAGCGCTCGGGATCATGCCGGTCAGCGCGTCCGGGTCGGGCGAGGCGACGTACGCGGCGATCCGGGCATGGAAGTCGTCGTACCCGGCCGCAGGAGCGCCCGGCATCTTGTTGCCGGCCGCCATCAGCTCACCCAGCTGCTCAGTCAGGGCCGTGTCATCGGCAGCGGCGTCCCCGAAGACGACGCGTCGGGTCAGCCGCTGGAACGACTCGTTCACCGCGTCGAACGTCACCGGCTCACCGGCTGCGACGAGTTGGTCGGCCGCCTCGACCGCCAGCGCGGCGAAGCGCTTGGCGAGGGCGTGCGTCGGGGCGCCCGGCTGCAGCACCGCATCAGCGAAGGCACGACGATTGGCCCACAGGTCGCCGCGGGAGATCGACAGGGCATTTGGCTGGAAAGCCGTCATCCCCTTCTTCTTGGCGTCCGGGTCCGGAGCGAACGGTGACGGGCTCCCGCCCAGCACTGTCTCGATGTCCTCGGGGTGGGTCAGCAGGAGCGTCTCCTCGGCCCCGACCCGGACCCAGAACGGGTTCGGGCCGTACTTCGCGGCGAGTTTCGCGACCAGGTCGTACGCCAGCTTCTCCGCCGGGACCTTGGCGACGGCTCCGACGACGGCCTCACGCTTCTTGAAGAGTCCCTGGGCCACGTTCGGGATGCCGACCTGGGCGGTGAATCGGACACCTTCGATGATCGAGGCGTGCTTGAAGTCTTGGGCCATCACAGGTCTCCTGAATCGTGGGGAAGAGAGGCTAGGGGAGAAGTTCGGGGAGGAGTTCGTCAGGTACGCCGAACGCGTCGACCAGCGGAACCGCGACCCGGCGCAGATCCCGACAGAGCATGTCGACGGCGCGGGTGATCGACTTGGCGCGTTCGGTCGACAACCGCCCACGCTCCAGCCACCAGGCACGATCGCGCTCGATCTCCGACAACGCGTGCAGACTGGCGACCTGTGACATGACATCGCGCTCAGGGCCCTCAGGCATCGCCTGGACCTTGGTCAGGAACGCCTCGAACACGATCCGTTCGCCGTGTGCCGCAGCCGCCGCGAGGAGGTGGTGCTGGCAACGGCTGAAGACCTCGGCCGGGTCGCCTCCGGCGTCCATGCCGCCCTTCAACCGGCGGGCGACGCTGGAGGTGGTCCGTTCCTCGCGGGTACGCAACATCGCCAACTGGTAGTCGTGATCGAGCAGGTCTCCGCCCGGTTCGGCCTCGTCATGACCGCGGGCGGCATCGCGTACGCGCTCGATCACCGCGCGAGCGATCGTCTTCTCGGCGAGCGTCTCGATCGCCTGCCGACCCACGAACCGCGCGACCGCAACCCCGTCGAGCGAACCGAACTCGTCGCGCAGGTCGGTCAATCGGCCTTTGCCGACCAGCTGCAACAGGATCGTGTTGTCGCCTTCGAACGTGGTGAACACGTCGGTGTCGGCCTTGAGGGCCGCGAAGCGGTTGATGGCCAGATAGCCGGCGCCGCCGCACGCCTCACGGCATTCCTGGATCGCGTTGGTGGCGTGCCAGGTGCCCAGGGCCTTGGTCGCGGCGGCCCGCGACTCCAACGCCCGTCGGCGCCGCTCCGAGGCGTCCGGGTCGCTGAAGATCTCCTTGAAGTCGCGCGCGAGCCGCTCCTGACCGAAGTGCAGGGCGTACGTCCTCGCGATCAGCGGGAGCAGGCGACGCTGGTGCTGGCCGTAGTCCAGGAGCAGAACCTCCGGCTTGCCGGGGACGCCGAACTGCCGACGCGCATCCGCATACCGGGTGGCGATCGTCAACGCGACCTTGGTGGCCTGGATGCCGCCGCCCCCGACGCAGACACGGCCCTGCACGAGCGTGCCGAGCATGGTGAAGAACCGGCGGTCGGGGTTCTCGATCGAGGAGCTGTAGGCACCCTCGGGGCTCACGTCGGCGTAGCGGTTGAGGAGGTTCTCCCGCGGCACGCGTACGTGGTCGAACCAGATCCGTCCGTTGTCGACCCCGTTGAGGCCGAGCTTGGGCCCGCAGTCCTCGATCCTCACGCCCGGCAGCGTCTTGCCCTTGCGGCGCAGGGGCACGAACAGTGCGTGCACCCCATGGTTCTCGCCGTCGACGATCAACTGCGCGAACACCGCAGCCGCCTCGCCGTGACACGCGGCGTTGCCGATGTACTCCTTGCGGGAGGCCTCGTCCGGGGTGTTGATGACGAACTCCTGAGTCGCCGAGTCGTACCTCGCCGTGGTGCCGAGCGCCTGCACGTTGGAGCCGTGTCCGGTCTCGGTCATCGCGAACGCGCCGAGCAGCCGCGCGCTGGCGATGTCGGCCAGGTAGGCGTCGTGGTGGCGCTTGGTGCCGAGTTGGTGGATCGCCCCGCCGAACAGTCCGAACTGGACCCCGAACTTCACCAGCACCGACAGGTCACCGAGAGCCATCGTCTCGAACGCTGCCACGTTGCCCCCGAAGTCGTCGAGTCCGCCGTACTCGACCGGGAATCCGGATCCGGTGAGCCCAGTCTTCGCCGCCTCGAGCACCACGTCGCGTACCCGCTCGCGATAGACCTCCTTCGGCCATTCGGTCGAGTCCGTGATGAGGTCGGCGTTCTCAATGAGCAGTTGCTTGACGCGAGTACGCAACGCCGCGTACTCGCCGTCCAGAAGGGCAGCGAGTACGCGCACGTCGAACGAGTCGGAGACTGGGTCGGTCATGGGATCAGCCGAACGGGAGGTAGGACTTCACCGTGTCCGCGGTGCGAACGATGAGCGGCTTCTTGCCAGGCTCGGCCGCGCCGAGCTCGTGCCACGGTGCGAAGACGCGCTCGACGTCGCCGATGACCGGCTCGAGCTCCGGGTAGTGCCGGAGCAGGACGTCCTTCATCGAGTTGTCGTTGACCCAGTCGAAGCCGGTCTTGGTGTAGACCTCCGGGCGGAAGTCCTTGGTGAAGAACCGGTCGCTCTTGAGGCGGCGTGAGGCCATCAGGATGAAGATCCGGAACGCGGTGTCGGAGAAGCCGAAGCCCTTCGGCGGCTGCTCGGCCTGCATACCGATCTGGAGGTCGACGGCGTCGACGTCACCGTTGTAGATCTCGGCGATCTCCTTCGCCCATTCCTTGTTCGGCGTGATGTCGGTGAACTTCTTGCGACGCGGCATCCGCAGCGCCTCGCGGAAGTCGTTGTAACGCGGCACGCCACGCTCACGGTCACGGACGATGTCGAGGGTCGCCAGGTCGGTGACCTGGCCATCGATACGGGTCAGGTTCCGTAGCGAGTTCGGGTAGTTCTTCAGGCAGACCGCGCCGGCGCTCGCCTTGCCGATCGAGTACCACATGTCACCCATCTGCAGGCTGTCCATGAAGTCGCGGGTGTGCATGCCCTGGATGTCGGTGAAGTATTTGTCGAACTTGTGCTCGCCGCTCTCGAGGGAGAAGAACGACCAGTCGTCGGGGATGAGTGGGTGCATCCGGTAGACAGATACGAACTCCTCGGTCAGCGAGAACGGTGCCGAGTGGTGGTCCGTCGCAGATCCGACGATGCCCGACAGCGCCTCGGAGTCGCCGATGCGGCCGACCTTGTCGCGGAAGGTCTCGCCGAGGGCTCCGTACCAGTTGGCGCTCATGCCGATCTGCAGCGCCGGGTGGCGCAGTACGCACGGGGTCCATTCGACCGTGTGGATCTTGGCGATCAGCGCCGAGACGACCAGGACGCCGAGCTCGAAGAGACGCTGGTCCGACAGATCCGGGTGCGCCTTGGCAATCGCCTCGACGACGGTGTTGTGCTCGCGCGAGAAGAGCGTGTGCAGCAGGCCGGGTCCGAACCAGTAGTTCTCCTGCATGCCCGTCAGGTCCACGCCCGGGATGTCGCTCTTGAAGAGGCGACCGTTGTCGTCGACCTTGATCTTGCCGCCGGAGAACGTACGCATTCCTGCCTGCTTCTCCTGGCCACTGCCGTAGATCTGCGAGCCGTCCCACCAGTGGGTCTCGGCGTTCGCGAACACCGGTGCCGGGCAGCCGTCCTTGATCTCGCCGTGCATCGGGATCGTGTCCCGGATGACCATCGGGTTCTCCGGGAAGTCATCGCCGGCCTGGAGCGGGATCGAGATGAACTTGGTCGGGTCGCCGTTGCCGTGGAAGAACCAGTTGTGGTTCTCGAACTGCAGCCAGGCCGCGCCGAGCGCGTTGAGGATGCCGGCGGGCTTGAACGTGTCCCGTGCCATCAGGCGACGGCTGATCTCGCGCGGGTCGGGGTTGAGCAGGTTCTTGCGGTCCACGACCGTCTTCTCGATCGGGACGTTGCGGCCGAAACCGGTGCCCTTGGCGCCCATGTGCGGGCAGCCGAGGTCGTTGAAGTCGCCCTCAGGAGTACGCGCGCGGATCGCCTCGTCGGTCGCCTCCGGGGTGTCGTCGGGGCGCATGTCCTCGCCCTCGAAGAGGTTGTGCTCGCGCAGGTCGTTGCGCTCCCTGGAGAGGTTGGCGAGCTGCAGCGTCAGCGACGGGTGCTCGTACCACTGCAGGCCGAGCGGGTTGAGGGGGTTGAGCTGGGGCTTCATCAGTCCTCCTGTGTGGGGTCGGTACGCAGAGCGAAGTAGCCAAGTTTGAGGTAGGAGCCGGTCGGCAGCCGGAGCAGGATCTTGCCGAGGTACGTACCCGGCACCAGCTCGACGAGCTCGTCGCGGATGCTGCGGATGAGCAGGCGCGGGTTCTGGGCCAGGTCGGCGTAGTCGATCACCAGGACCTCGCGGTCGGGATCGTCCTTGCCACTCTCGACGTACGTCTGGAAGTCGAACGCGATCCGCTCGCCCTGCTTGCCCTTCATGGCGTACAGCGGCCACAGCACCTTGCTGACCACGACCGACTGTTCCGTCATCCGGTTGTCGCCGGTCTGGGTGTCGGCGTGGAATCGCTTGCCCTCCCACGGCATCCACGCAGAGGTGAGCTTGCGGAGCGCGACATCGGTCACCGCGCTCGTCGTGGTGAGGACCAGGATCCCGTCGGTCGGGCCGTCGAGGCCGGTGGCCGGAGAGCCAGCGCGGAACAACTCGTTGAGCTGTTCGTCGGCGCCGTTGCGGTCCTCTGCGCCCAGGGTCTGCAGTTCGAGGATGCGGTCCCAGGCGGCGTCCGCGGCACCGGCGGCATCGGTTCTCGCCGCAGTTCGCCACGCGGCCACCACGGCGGTGGAGTTCTCAGTGCTCAATGTCTCGCCTTAGAACCGCGATGTGACGGGGGTCACCTCGACCCCTCATAACTTAGGGCGAACTGAAGATGCCGCGACAGGTTTCGCAGCGTTCGTCTTGCCCTGCGTTCGAATTGCCCCGTGATCGAGCCTCGATCCGGCGCGGCAGGGCTCACGCCACGTCGTGATCGGCGATGAAGTCGTTGATGTACGTCCAGGTCGTCTCGGGCGCCTTCGTACCGGTGAGCGCGCCGAGGTGACCGCCGGGCACCAGCGGAAGGCGTACGTCGGGTGAATTCGGCACGAGCGCGCCGACGTGATGTGCGACCCCCTCCGGAACGAGCACGTCCGTCATGCCCGCCGCGTTCATCACCGGCACTGTGATGGTGGCGAGATCCACCAGGTGGGTCGGTCCCTGCACCTTGCCGGTGGCCAGCTCATTGCGGATCGCCATCCGCTGGTAGAGCTGCATCGTGGCCCGGCCCGGGTAGGCGAACATGTTGTTCATGATCTCGTCGACGGCCTGGATCTGACCGAGGAAGTCGCGGTCCTCCCGCCGGGTCCACAAGGTCTTCGGCTTCTTCAGATACGTCGGCAGTGCGGTCGCCTTGAACGCCAGACTCACTGCCGGCGCCGGCACTGATCCCGCGGCCTTGATGACCGTGCCCATGATCCGACCGCCGGTCACCTTGCCGATCGCCCGGATCGGCTTGAGCATCGGGTTCTTCGACATGTCGAACGGACTCGCGACCATGGCGACCGTACGAATCGGGAGATCCGGGTAGACGGCCGTGGTGCCGATCGACAGCAGCCCGCCCATGCACCAGCCGACGAGGTGGACGTCCTGTCCCCCTGCATCCTCGGAGACCTTCTGGATCGCCCGGGGGAGTACGTCGTTGACGAAGTGTTCAATGCCGACCTTGGCGTCAGCGCCCTTCAGCGGGCCGTAGTCGACCAGATACGTCGGACGCCCGCGCTCGACGAAGTCCGACGCCAGCGACAGGCCCTGCCGCAGGTCGAAGCACGAAGCCTGCGCGCCGAGCGGTGGCACGAGCAGGACCGGTCGGCCGTCCGTCTCGCCGCGGGCGACGTACCGGTGGAGTTCGAGGGTCCGACCGCTGTCAATGATCTCCGAGGGCGTACGCGTCGTGTCGGCGACACCGCGACGCACCAGGAAGTCCCAGAGGTTGACGACCGACTGGCGGCGAACGTCCATCGGACGGCGAGGATCGAGGACGTGACGCGGTGTTGCCATGGATCGATTGTTGCGCACGTCACATCGGGGCGGTTGTAGAACGAGTTATAGAAAGTTGTGGCCAAACCGTTACGCCTGACTGTGGCCGGAGTTAGCCTCTCGAGAGGTCGGTGTGCCGGCCACGGAACCTGGAGGTCTGATGGGTCGGTCGCGCATCGTGCGGACGCTGGTGGCGGCTACGGCCGTGGTGGCGGCTTCGTTGACGGCAGTGGAGGTCGCCGCACCAGCTGCTCAGGCCGCCGGGTACAAGATCGTCGCCTTCGGTGGCGCCCGCCAGATCTGGTCGGAGCGGCTCCCCAAGAGTGTGCCGGTGACGCTGATCAGCCCGTCGGGTGCGGCGATGCGCACGCAGACGACGAGTCCCCTCGGCGCGCTCCTGTTCCGCAACGTGCCCGCCGGTGCCGGCTACCGACTCAGGCTCAACGGTCACCTGTCCGGCCCGATCGCCGTGCACAGCGATGTGGACACCCCGTGGAACCTCGGCGCCATCCGCAGTCAGAACATCCCCGACACCGGGTACGGCTATCTGACCACTCGTGACGGCACCAAGCTGGCGTACATGGTGAGCCTGCCGACCCGGCCGGCGACGCTCGGAGTGGGCCTCCCGCCCGAGGTCGCCTCGGCGCTGCAGGGACCCGCGTACGCGGCCCCGTACCCGACCCTGATCGAGTACTCCGGGTACGGCACCGCGGACCCGCACGGGCCGCAGAACGGCATCGCGGCGCTGGCGAACCTGATGGGCTTCGCCGTCGTCGACGTGCAGATCCGTGGCTCCGGCTGTTCCGGCGGCGCGTACGACTTCTTCGAACGGATGCAGGAACTGGACGCGTACGACGCCATCGAGGCCGTCGCTGCCCAGCCGTGGGTCAAGGGCCACAAGGTCGGCATGCTCGGCATCTCGTACGGCGGCATCAGTCAGCTGTTCGCGGCCATGACGCGGCCGCCGTCGCTCGCGGCGATCGCACCGCTCTCGACCATCGACTCGGTCGCCACGACGCTTTTCCCCGGCGGCGTCATCAACGACGGCTTCGCCGTGGAATGGGCCAAGGAGCGCGTACACGACGCGCTGCCCTCGGGTCCGGGTGCCGGCCAGGACTACGCGGCCAAGCAGATCGCCGCCGGCGACACGACCTGTGCGTACAACCAGATCATGCACAGCCAGGCACTCGACCTGATGGGGAAGATTCGCGCCAACCAGCACTACATCCCGTCCCAGGCGGACCCGCTGGACCCGATCACCTTCGTCAACAAGATCAACGTGCCGGTCTTCCTCGCGTGCCAGTTCGAGGACGAGCAGACCGGTGCGCACTGCCCAGACCTCTACCGGCACATGACCGGGACGAACAAGAAGTGGGCTTACTTCACCAACGGGTCCCATGGGGACTCGCTGGATCCAGCGACCTTCACCCGGATGTTCGACTTCTTCGAGGTCTATGTCGCCAAGGAATCCCCGCTGGTGAAATCTGCGCTCCTGAAGGTGGTTGCGCCGCTCCTGTTCAACCAGGTCTTCGGCACCCCGATGACGGATCCGATCACGCTGCCGAACGACCCGATCCAGACACAGCTGACCCTTTCCGGTGCACAGCAGATGTTCGAGGCGCAGAAGCCGATCACGATCATGTACGACAACGGTGCCGGCAAGAACCTGCCGACCAACGCCGACGGTGACCCGATCGCTGCCTTCGAGCGGAGCTACACCTCGATCCCGGCGCCCGGCACGAGCGCTGCCCGGTGGTACCTCTCGACGGGTGGCAAGCTCAGCATCGCGGCTCCGGGCATCAGCGTCGCCGACACCTTCGTCGCCAACCCGAAGGCGACCCCGCTCAACAGCTGGAACGCCAAGCTCGGGACCGGTGTGGGCACCGGCGGGCTGTGGGGCAACGCCTCGCAGTGGAGCTACAACTGGAAGCAGCCTCCGGCGGCCAACCAGGTCTCGTACGTCACCCCTGCGTTGACCAAGGACACGACCGTCCTCGGCGCCGGCGCGGTCTACGTCTGGGTCAAGTCGAGTACGCCGGACGTCGACCTGCAGGCGACGGTCACCGAGATCCGCCCCGACGGCAAGGAGACGTTCGTCCAGAACGGCTGGCAGCGGCTGAGCGAACGCAAGCTCGCCGGCGCCACCGGCAGCCCGATGAAGCAGCCCAGCACCGAGATGGAGCCGTTCTCGAGCCTGCTGGCCAGCGACGTACGTCCGATGCCGGCCGGCAAGTACACCAAGGTCGCGATCCCGCTCTACTACGAGGGGCACGTCTACCGGGCCGGTTCGCGGATCCGGGTCACGATCTCCGGGCTCAACGGCGACCAGCCGATCTGGAACTTCGTCGAGACCCAGCCGCCGTCGGGCACCAGCACCGTCTCCATCGGGCTCGGCGCCCAGTTCGGGTCGTACCTCGTGCTTCCGGTGACCTCGGACGGCCCGGCACCGACGCCGCTGCCGGCCTGCCCGTCGCTGCGCAACGAGCCGTGCCGTCCGTACGTGGCAACCGGGAATCACGACGCGCATCTGTTTGGTGTCCCCGCGAAGCTCTGAGGCTCAGGGCTTCCGTAGGGTTGCCGCGTGACCTGGGTGTTGGGAGATGAGCCGTCGCAGGGCGTACGCGCTCGACTGCTGAGTGCTGGCGTACGCCAGGACGTCCTGGACGGACTGTCGCTGCGGGAAGTCATCGATCCTCTGCCGGACTGGTGGTCGCTCCAGCGCAACCACCTGTTCGTCGTGCCTGACGTAGATCTGCCGGCACGGCTCATCGAGACGATGACCGGGATCCCCTTCGCTGATTCGTTGTTCGTGGTCGCCTCGACCATGGAGCCGGTCGCCAGCCTGCTCGTGGGTGGGGACGGACCGGTGGTCTTCTTCGGCCCGGAGGTGAACCTCCTGTGGGGCGACATCTACTGCGGCGCCCATTCGGAGATCATCCTCAACGGCCGCACCACTGGCACCGGCCGCACGATGCTCGACGCACGCAATGGCGGCCACATCATCGCCCAGCCCGACCAACTCTGGGCCGACAACCTCTATCTGGCCACTGACGACATGCACCGGCTGGAAGATGTTGCCACGGGGGATCGGATCAACGCCTTCGGCGGTCGGATCACGCTGGGCGAGCATGTGTGGATCGCTCGGGACGCCGTCGTGACCGGCAACGTCGCGGTCGGCGACGGGTCGGTCATCGGCATGCGCAGCCTCGTCCGCAACCAGACGATCCCGGCACAGGCCGCGGCAGCCGGCACCCCGGCACGGGTGATCCGTACCGGAGTGACGTGGCGGGGCGAGGACACCCCGTAGGCGTCTGCGTCAGCTGCGCTTGCGACTGGTCACGGCCAGCGCCACCAGGCTTGCTCCGCCGCCGATGAGCAGGGGGAGCGGGATCAGCCAGCGCAGGTTGTCGGTCCCGATGGTGTCGCTGGCGTAGAGCCCCCAGACGCCGGTCAGCAGCAGGAACACCAGGCCCATCACGAGTTGTCCGACGCGTACGGAATTGGGGTTCATCATTCGCTCCTGAGCTGGATGGCGCCGAAGCGGATCGACGCGTCGACGGTGATGGTCGGGTGGCCGGCGGCTGCCGGGAAGGTGTGGTCGTACGTGGCCCTTGGGCCGTCGTGCTCGTCGTCCCAGGTCTGGATCGACCCGGCCCCGCGGACGGTGCCGTGGAAGATGACCCCGGTGCCGGAGGGAACGATCAGCTGGATCCGCCCGAACGTGCCGTTGAGGTCGAGGACCCGACCGTCGAGCGCCTTCTGGTCACTGACCTGGGTGAGGTCGACGGTGAGTGATCCGGTGCCGAGGCTGTACGACGGCATCACGGCGGCAGCACTCGTCGGGGTGATGTCGAGGGTCTTGCCCTGTCCGACCCCGTTGCCCGCGGTGCCGACGACGGTGGCGAACGCGGCCACGATGCCGAGGGCGATGAGACCACCGGCACGTCCCCAGAAGGCGCCGACGATGAGGTACGCACCGATGACGGCCAGTGCCAGCGCCGGGTACGCACCGAGGTTCGGGTGATGTCCGGCTGCGGCCATCAGGCCCAGGATGCCTTCGCCGACGGCGATCGTCGCGAGCGCGAATCCGAACCAGACCGGGCCATTGCGCCTCGGTCGCGGGGCGACGTACGTCGGCTCGCCGGCAGCGCCCATGACGGTGGTGTCGTTCGTCTGGGGGCTGACGGAACCGTTGGCGATAGGGGAGGCCCAGGACCGGCGGCGCTCACGACGGTTGGTCACCACCGCGACGACGATGCCGATGACCACCAGCGGCCAGGGGAACCAGTCGTGGGTGCCGAACGGCAGTCCGAGCAGCCAGACCGCGGCCACCGCCGCGGTACCCCACAGCAGCACGGTGCGGGTACGTGCATCGAGATGGATCGGGGCGTGGTGCTTGCCGTCCTCGGGGACGAGCAGCCACAGGGCCGCGTACACAAAGACGCCGACCCCGAACATCATGGACACGACGAGCGCGATCCGGACGACGAGGGGGTCGATGTCGAAGTGGCGGGCCAGGCCACCGGCGACGCCGGCGATGTGGCGGCCGTACGGCGATTCAGCAGTGGTTCGGCGCAGCCGGGACAGGTCGCGGACCGGGTCTGCAGGTCGAGGAGCAACGTCCTCGGGTACTGCGGTGTCGTCAGGTGATGTGGTCATGGTCCAACCGTCCTCGATCCGGGATCCCGCCACCATCGGGGAACACCCTGAGATCGTGCCTGATCGGGACTCAGGGTGATCACTGATGTGCGCCTACGCGCGCGCATGTGACGATTCCGGGGTGAGTGTTGCTGATCCTGCCGACGTACGCCGCCCGAGGGTGGCCGGCGAACCACGTCGGGCCCACCGGGACATGACGGACTCGCTCCTGGGCGGCGTCGCCGCAGGGCTCGCCGATCATCTGGGGCTCCCGGTGCTCGGCGTACGTGCGTTCTTCATCCTCACCACCGCGCTGAGCGGCCTCGGGCTGGGCCTGTACGCGGCCTGCTGGGTGATGCTGCCTGCGGGATCGCCGTCCGCCGATCAGACGGTGGGGGCAGAGGCTTTTGGTCGTCTCGGACTTCGTCCCAGGCCATTGAGGCGCATGGTGGACCTCGGACCCACACTCGCCCTGGTCGCTTTCGGTGCCGGCGGGATCCTGCTGCTCGGACCGACGATCGGCATCCCGGCTCGGGTGCTGTGGCCGCTGATGGCAGCGCTGGCCGGCGTCGGCTTGCTGTGGCGCCAGGCCGATGAGGCGCAACGGTCGCGTTGGACCGATCCGCTCGGTCGGATGTCGTGGGTGCGCTTCGTCTTCGGCGGCGGAGGTTGGGGTGCGTACGCCCGGGCGGGCGCGGGCCTCGTCCTGGTGTTGCTCGGCCTGCTCACCTTGTCGCTGCAACAGGTGCGCTGGTCGGACGTACGGACCTTGACCCTGGCGTTCGTCTTCGCGCTCGGAGGTGTCGCGCTGGTGGTCGGCCCGTGGGTCTCGAAGCTCGTCACCGACCTCGCGACCGAACGTGCCGAGCGCGTACGTTCTCAGGAACGGGCGGATGTTGCTGCCCATCTCCACGACTCGGTCCTGCAGACCCTGGCGATGATCCAGCGGTCGGCCGGCGATCCCGAGACGGTGGCGCAGTTGGCTCGCTCACAGGAGCGAGATCTGCGTACCTGGCTCTACGAACCCGGTGTCGAGGGGACGGTCGCGGCGGCGCTCAGACAGGCGGCCGCCGAGATCGAGGACACCCACCGGGTCAAGGTCGATGCGGTGGTCGTCGGTGACGCGCCGCTCACCGAGTCGTCGGCGATCGTGGCGGCGGCACGGGAGGCCATGGCCAACGCGGCACGCCACGGCGGTGGGTCGGCGGTGTCGGTCTATGCCGAGGTCAGCGACGACACTGTCGAGGTGTTCGTACGCGACCGGGGGCCAGGCTTCGACATCGACGCGATCCCGGCTGACCGCCACGGTGTACGCGACAGCATCGTCGGTCGGATGGAGCGTCATGGCGGGACCGCCGAGATCGTCAGTCAGCTCGGAGAGGGGACCAACGTGCGTCTGCGGCAGCCTCGAGGAGCAGTGGCATGACCACCGTCGTGATCGTGGACGACCACGCCATGTTCCGGCGGGGCGTACGCGCCGAGCTCGCCGAGCATGTCGACGTCGTCGCCGAAGCCGGGGATGTCGCGGAGGCCGTCGCCGTCATTCGCGCGGAGCAGCCCGATGTCGTACTCCTCGACGTGCATCTGCCCGGCGGCGGAGGTGTCGAGGTGATTCGTCAGGCGCCTTCGACCGACGGCCGCCCGGTCTATCTGGCGCTGTCGGTCAGTGACGCGGCCGAGGACGTAATCGGTGTCATCCGCGGGGGCGCGAGGGGCTACGTCACCAAGACCATCACCGGCCCCGAACTCGTGGATGCGATCCGACGGGTCGACGCCGGGGACGCGGTGTTCTCGCCGCGTCTGGCGGGGTTCGTGCTGGACGCGTTCGCGGGAGCGATCCCACTCGCAGCCGTCGACGAGGACCTCGACAGCCTGACCGAGCGGGAGCGCGAGGTGATGCGATTGATTGCTCGCGGCTATGCGTACAAGGAGGTCGCCGGCGAGTTGTTCATCTCGATCAAGACCGTCGAGACCCACATGTCGAGCGTCCTGCGGAAGCTGCAACTCACCTCGCGCCACGAACTCGCCCGCTGGGCCGCCGACCGACGCTTGTTCTGAGCGGCCGCCGCGAGACGTTAGCCTCGTGCCATGACCGCTGTTGAGAACGTTCTGATCGCGATCCATCTGCTCGGCTTCGGTGCCCTCTTCGGCGGCATCCTGATCCAGGCCAAGGACCCGGTGAAGAAGATCAACTTCCTCATGCGTGACGGCGCCGGCACGACCGTCGTTGCTGGTCTCGCCCTCTACATCGTCGAGAAGGTGCACGACACCCACAGCAAGGCCTGGGACGCCAAGATGGGCGTGATGATGCTCGTCGGCATCGTCGTCCTCGGCCTGGTGATGGCGAACCTGCGCAAGGAGTCGATCTCCAGGAACTTCTGGCTCGCGCTGCTCCTGATCGTCATCGCGAACGTCGGCGTCGCGACCATCTGGACCGCGAGCTGAGCCCACCGGTGTGACTGGCGCGTACGCGCGGGTGCGCACTGTGTCTGTCCAGTCCGTGTTCACCCGCGAGCGCCAGGTCCTCGCTCTCATCGTCCTCGCCGGGCTGGCACTGGCCTCGGCTCATCTCGCGAGCGCTCCGCTCACGGGCTACTACGCCACGGCGGTACGGAGCATGTCCGGGAGTTGGCATGCGTGGTTCTTCGGTGCGCTCGACCCCGCCAGCACGATCTCGGTCGACAAGGTGCCCGGCTGGTTGCAGATCCAGGCTCTGTTCGTCCGTGTGCTCGGGTTCCACGGGTGGGTGATCGAGCTTCCGCAGATCCTTGCCGAGGGCGTTTCGATCGTTGCCTTGTACGCCGCGGTCCGCCGTTGGCGGGGCGTACCCACCGCGCGGCTGGCCGCGGCGTTGTTCGTGCTGACGCCGATCGTCACCCCGACGTTCGCTCATGCGATGGAGGACGGCCCGCTCGCGTGCTGCCTGATCCTCGCCCTTGATCGCGCGCATCGCGCTGCCGTCACCGGGGCCACGCGGTCGTTGATCGCCTCGGCGCTGTGGATCGCGCTCGGCTTCCAGATGAAGATGGCCGAGGCGTGGCTGGTGCTTCCGGCGGTGCTGATCGCGTACTCCGTCTGCGCCCCGGTCAGCGGTCGGGTCCGAGCGCTCCGCGCCGTCGTCGCGACGGCGGTCTGCGTGCTGGCCTCCCTGCTGTGGGTCACAATCGTGGCTCTCGTCCCTGCAGGTTCGCGCCCGTACGTCGACGGCACCTCGACCGACAACGTGTTCACGATGGTGTTCGGCTACAACGGGCTGGAGCGTCTCGGCATCCACCTGCCCGGCGCGATGCCGCAGGGGCTGCGCCTCGCTCATCCTGTGTTCGTGCCCGGCGACGGGTGGGCCAAATTGATCGACGGGCACCTCCTGCCGCAGATCGGGTGGCTGATCCCGCTGACGCTGGCCGGCATCGTGGTGGGCTGGCGTACGAACCGTGGACTCGAGCGCGCCGGATGGCTGCTGTGGAGCGGCGCCTGGGTCACGTTCGCGCTGGTCCTGAGTGCCGTCGGCCGGCTTCCGCATGCGGCGTACGTGGTCGTACTGGCGGCCCCGATGGCGGCGCTGTCGGCGGCCTTCCTCGTGGATCTGGTGACGATGCGGCGACGCACCATGGCTGTTGTCGTCGTCTTCCAGAGTTGTTGGTCCGCGTGGGTGTGGGCCGTGGAGCCGTCGTTCGTCGAATGGCTGCGGTGGGGTGTGGTCGCGATTGCGGTGCTGTTGCTCGTGAATCTCCATCGACTGTCGACGAGGGCTCTCGCGACGGTCGTCACAGCGACCCTTCTGATCGGTCCGGCCGCCTGGACCGCCTCCACCCTCAACCCGGCGTACGCGGGCTCCGACGTCGAGGCGACGGCCGGGCCGCCGGGGCCGCTCCTCGCCAGTGTGGCGACACCAGCACAGGTCGCGGACTTCGGGGCTGACGGTGCCGATTTCGTCGCCCCGACCGCAACGCTCAGTGGTGACGCGGCCAAGGTGTGGCAGATCGCCAAGCAGCGGCAGGGATCTGCCCGCTTCCCGTTGACGACGGTGGGCTGGTTCATCGCACAACCGTTCATCCTGGCCACGGGGGAGCCGGTCTGGCCGATCGGCGGCTACTCCCATCTCGTCCCGACCCCGACACTGGCTGAGTTCCAGGCCGCTGTGCGATCCGGCGAGGTGCGGATGGTGCTGCTCGGTGCGTACGGTTTCAGGGCCGCGATCCAGGACGGATCAGCCAGCACGGACATCGTGCAATGGGTGGCGGGGCACTGTGCCCGGGCAGGGTCGTGGATCTACCCGCCCTCAGGCCAGACCACAGCCGCGGTCCACCTCTTCGACTGCTCGAATGCGCTCTGACCCTGAGGGGTGTCAGACGGTCTCTGCCCGGGCCTTGAGTCCGGCGGCGACCCCGTCGAACCCGCGTCGCAGTGTCTGGCCGAACATCAACCGGACCAGTGGTTCGAGCCACCCGCGGATCTCGAAGTGGGCGGTGTAGCGCGTACGGCCGTCATCGAGTGCGGCCACGCTCTGGGTACGCAGGCTGCGAAGCGTCCCGCCTGGCACCGGCTTCATCGTGTAGCTGAACTCGGAGCCAGGCGTGTGCGTACGCACTCGCTCGCGCTGCCGCCTCAGTGGCCCCGGTCCCAGGCGGACCCACATGTCGATCGGCTGTCCCGGCATCAACGTGGAGGCGCACCGCACCGCCAACGGGTTCCAGCGGTCGTACTCCTCGAAGGTGGTGAGGACGCGCCAGACCGTCGCTGCGGGGGCGTCGATGTCGACGACATGGTCGATGGTGAGAGCCATGCAGCAACCCTAGAACGAGTTCTACCTTCACGAAACTGTTCGACTTTTCTCAGGTACGCGACCCCGCGTGGCGCCCGGCGGGCCGCCCCATCGGCCTTAACGTCGGCATCGGAGGGGTGTAGGACAGGGGTGTCAGGTGGATCGACGAGATTTCCTCGCGGTTCTTGCCGTGGGGGTGGCCGCGGCGTTGTCCGGTTGCGGCACGACTGAGACCCGGACCGCCGCACCGCCTCCGGGCCCGACGCCATCGGGCAGTCCGACCGACGCCGTGCTCCGTGCTCCGGCAGGCATGTTCGGGCCGCCGGTGGGGCTGGTCCGGGTGCCGGTTCCGGAGGGCAGCATCACCATGCTTCCGGGGCGTGGGAACTACGTCGCCCTCACCGTCGATGACGGCACCGACGCCGAGGTGTTGGCGGCCTACATCGCGTTGGCTCGACGCACGGGGCTGCGACTGACCTTCTTCGCCAACGGTTACATGTCCAGCTGGACCGATCACGCCCCCGACCTGCGCCCCCTGGTCGACCAGGGCCAGGCGATCGTCTGCAACCACACGTGGTCCCATCGCGACCTGACTCGTCTGAGCGAGCGTGAGATCGCGACGGAGGTGCAGCACAACGAGCAGTTCCTCACGAACACCTACGGCTCCAACGGGCGGCCGTTCCTTCGACCGCCCTACGGCCGCCACAACCATCGCGTGGACCGTACGCTGGCCGCTCTCGGCTATCCGGCCGTGACGATGTGGTGGGGCTCGTTCGCCGACTCGACGCCCCAACCACCTGCCCGGATCGTGGCCAACGCCGAGCAGTGGCTGCTGCCGCAGCGGCTGGTGATCGGCCACGCGAACCATCCCGGGGTGATGTCCGTGATGGACCAGATCGTCGACATCATCAAGCAGCGGAACCTTCAGCCCGTGCACCTGGCCGACATCTTCGACCTCACCCAGGTGCCGCCGATCCCGCCGATGCCCACCTCGACACCCGTGCACACGCCGTCACCGACTGCGACGCCGACGCCGTCCGGCCGCCCGTCGGCCACCAAGGGCCCGACTCCGCTGCCGCACCCGACCGGTTCGCCGACGCGTACGCATCCACCCAAGCCCGGCACACAGCACTGAGGTCATCAACGTCGAAGGTTGCGGCCACCTGATGGACGCAACCTTCGGTGTTGACGCATGAGCGCCGAGCTCGGCCCAGCGGCATCCCTTGGTCCGTGACCGACCCTTCGCGACCGTTCGGCCCCAGCGCGTACGCCGGCCGTGCCCGGCTGGTCCGCGCCAGCCGACCGGCGGCGCGACCTGGCGGTCATCTGCTGCGCGGATTGAACCTGCCGGTGGAGTTGATGTGTCGTGGTGACGTGTCAGGTGCGTCGGTAGGACACATCAACGCCCGGTCTGCGTGATCGGCTGCAGCTCGTTGAGGGGCAGGGAGACGCACACTCCTGCTGTCGGCAGATCTGGGCGGCTCGAAGCTCCGTTGTCGCTGCCTCGATTCTGATTCGTGGATCAGCGCCAGCCGAGAGCCGGTGCCACCTGCGTCAGGATCGACTCCAGGACGTGGGCGTTGTAGTCCATGCCCAGTTGGTTCGGCACCGTCAGCAACAGCGTGTCGGCCGCCGCGATCCCCTCGTCCTCGCGCAGTTGCTCGATCAGCTGGTCCGGCTCGGCGGCGTACGACCGCCCGAAGACGGCACGGAAGTTGTCGATCTCGCCGACCTGGTCGCTGCTCTGCTGTTGCCCGAAGTACGCATGGTCCTCAGCTGACACCAGCGGGAAGATCGAGCGGCTGACGGACACGCGCGGCGTACGCGTGTGCCCCGCTGCGTCCCAGGCTGCACGGAACTTCTCGATCTGCTTGCGCTGCTGCACGTGGAAGGGCTCGCCGGACTCGTCCTGCTTGAGCGTGGACGACATCAGGTTCATCCCGATCTGACCGGCCCATTCGGCGGTGGCGTCGGAGGCCGCACCCCACCAGATCCGGTCACGCAGCCCGGCCGAGTGTGGCTCGACCCGCAGGAGGCCGGGAGGGTTGGCGAACATCGGACGTGGGTTCGGCTGCGCGAATCCCTCGCCCTTGAGCAGTTCCCACATGGTTTCCGCATGGCGCCGACCCATGTCAGCATCCGTCTCGCCGTCGGCGGGGTGGTAGCCGAAGTACTTGTAGCCCTCGATGACCTGCTCGGGTGACCCGCGGGAGATGCCGAGCTGCAGTCGGCCGTCGGAGATCAGGTCAGCCGCGCCTGCGTCTTCGAGGAAGTAGAGCGGGTTCTCGTACCGCATGTCGATGACGCCGGTGCCGATCTCGATCTTCGACGTACGCGCGCCGATCGCGGCGAGCAACGGGAAGGGCGATGCGAGTTGGCGGGCGAAGTGGTGCACCCGGAAGTACGCGCCGTCGGCGCCGAGTTCCTCGGCTGCGACCGCCAGGTCGATCGACTGGTGCAGTACGTCCGAGGCCGACCTCGTCTGCGAGTGCGGTGACGGCGTCCAGTGTCCGAAGGAGAGGAATCCGATGCTCTTGCTCATGCTGGTTGAACCTTCAATCATCGAGTTTCATTCCGTCGCCTCGAGACGGAAATCGTCGGTTCGGCGTCATAGTCTGGGACCAGCATGACTGACACCGCCGACGCCCTCCTCGAAGGGCTCAACGAGCCCCAGGCCGCCGCGGTGGTCCACGCCGGGACACCGCTCCTCGTCGTCGCTGGCGCCGGCTCGGGCAAGACCCGCGTGCTCACCCGACGCATCGCCTGGCTGATCTCGGAACGCAAGGCCCACCCGGGCAGCATCCTGGCGATCACCTTCACCAACAAGGCAGCGGCCGAGATGAAGGAGCGCGTCGAGGATCTGGTCGGCCGCCGCGCCGCGATCATGTGGGTCTCGACCTTCCACTCCGCGTGCGTACGCATCCTGCGCAAGGAGATCGAGCGACTGGGCTTCAAGTCGAGCTTCTCGATCTATGACTCCCAGGACCAGAAGCGGCTGATGCAGCTCGTGCTCAACGACCTGGATCTGGACGCCAAGCGTTTCCCGCCGAACGCTGTCCTCAACTGGGTCAGTGACCAGAAGAACGAGCTCCTCGACCCGGACGACGTGGCCAAGGACGCTCACAACAGCCTGGAGGAGGGGTACGCGTCGGCGTACGCGGAGTACCAGAAGCGGCTCAAGCAGGCGAACGCCCTCGACTTCGACGACCTGATCATGTTGACGGTCCGGGTGTTCCAGCTCTTCCCCGACGTACGCGAGACCTATCGTCGCCGCTTCCGCCACGTCCTGGTCGATGAGTACCAGGACACCAACCACGCCCAGTACGCCCTGATCGCCCAGCTGTGTGCCGGTGACCCAGAAGGCAACGATCAGGTCGAGCCCGCCGAACTCATGGTCGTGGGTGACGCGGACCAGTCGATCTACGCGTTCCGCGGCGCCAACATCCGCAACATCCTCGACTTCGAGCAGGACTTCCCCAACGCGACCTCGATCGTGCTCGAGCAGAACTACCGCTCCACGCAGACGATCCTCAACGCGGCCAACTCGGTCATCAAGAACAACGCGGGCCGTCGCGACAAGAAACTCTGGTCCGAGGCGGGCGAGGGCGAGCGGATCGTCGGCTGGGTCGCCGACGACGAGCGCGACGAGGCCCGCTTCGTCAGCGGTGAGATCGACAAACTGGTCGACGACGGTCAGAGTGCCAGCGACGTGGCGGTGTTCTACCGGACGAACGCCCAGTCGCGCGTCTTCGAAGAGGTCTTCATCCGCACCGGCCAGCCGTACAAGGTCGTCGGTGGCGTGCGGTTCTACGAACGTCGCGAGATTCGGGACGCCCTGGCGTACCTGCGCATGCTGGCGAACCCTGACGACCAGGTCTCCCTGCGTCGCATTCTCAACACGCCCAAACGAGGCATCGGTGACCGGGCGGTCGAGCTCATCAACGACCTCGCCAATCGTGATGACCTCACCTTCTGGCAGGCGCTGCAGCGGGCGGATCAGGCGCCGGGTCTCGCCACCCGCAGCGAGAGCAACATCAAGGCCTTCGTCACCATGGTCGAAGAGTTGCAACAGCTGGTCGAGGCGGGCGAGCGTGCGGACGTCATCCTCGAGACGGCCCTCGCCCGGAGCGGCTACCTCGAGTGGCTTGAGGCCTCCGACGACCCTCAGGACGAGACCCGGATCGAGAATCTCGCCGAACTGGTCGCGGTCGCTCGCGAGTTCAGCGATGACCCGCAGGCCGGCCCGTCTGCGGACCCGGCCGACGTCGACGCAGGTCTGGTCACGCCCGGTCTCAACGACTTCCTCGAACGTGTCGCGCTCGTCGCGGACGCCGACCAGATCCCCGACGACGAGGAGGGCGTTGTCACCCTGATGACGCTCCACACGGCCAAGGGCCTGGAGTTCCCGATCGTCTTCCTCACGGGCCTCGAGGACGGCGTCTTCCCGCATTCGCGGGCGCTCGGTGACACCACCGAACTCGAGGAGGAGCGCCGCCTGGCGTACGTCGGGATCACCCGAGCACGCGAGCGGCTGTTCCTTTCGCGGGCGGTCGTACGGTCCGCCTGGGGCGCCCCGTCGTACAACCCGGCTTCGCGCTTCCTCGACGAACTCCCGGTCGACCTCGTGGACTGGAAGCGCAACGCTGCCCAACAGACGCGCTGGAACCGTCCGGAGACCGGCGGGAACGACTGGGGTGCGGGCAACCGTTTCGGTCCGCCGACCGCCGCGGGACGACGGAACTTCAGCGCCGCGGCGGCACGCGCCGATGCCGCCGCCAAGGCGCGTACGCCGGTGGAGATCCCGTCGTTGGAGCCCGGCGACCGGATCAGTCACGACGCGTTCGGACTCGGCACGGTGGTCGTGGTCGAGGGCGTGGCGGAGAAGGCCATCGCGAGCATCGACTTCGGTAGTCAGGGCGTGAAGCGGCTGTTGTTGCGCTACGCCCGCGTCGACAAGTTGTAGTCGTGCGCATCAGATGGGGTCAGAGCCCCCGTTGATGCGCACGAGGCGGATGCAGTTGCGGACCGCCGTCAGGTCGAGGCCGTAGGTTTCGCCGCTGTAATGCTCGATCTGTCGCAGGCCTCGATCGAGCAGGCGGCCGGCGCCGATCTCATTGCCGCGAGCCCGGTGGGTCAGCCCGACACAGATCTGCGCGAGACCTTGCCACAGCGGGCGCTCGACCTCGGGGCAGTCCTTCCAGCGGGCTTCGAGGACCTCGTGGGCGGAGAACGGTCGGCCCTCGTCGAGCAGGCGCCTCGCCTCAGCGATCGTCTCGAGTGGAGGAAGTGGCTTTTCCGATACTGGTTCAACACCGGTGGTGCCGTAGGGGAGTGGTCGCCCGAGGGCATCCCTGGGTCGAGCCTGTCGCGGCCGACCCGCCTCATCGCGATCGCGTCCGGTCACAGGCGATTACTGCAAGGCGTCCGGGTTCACACCATGCAAACGCAGTGCCTCGTCCGGGTCGACTGGATCCCCGCCGCCGGGGCGGATCTCCAGGTGCACGTGCGGGCCGGTGACGTTGCCGGTCGCGCCGACGTAGCCGATGACCTCGTCACGGGTGACCTTCTGCCCGATTGAGACGCCGAACGCGCTCTGGTGGGCGTAGTAGACGACGGTGCCGTCCGCCAGCGTCTCCTCGGTGAGGTTGCCGTACGCGCCGCCCCAGCCGACGGACGTGATCGTGCCGTTCATGATCGCGTGGATCGGGGTGCCGTTCGCGCAGGCGAAGTCGAGGCCGGTGTGGAACGTCGACCAGAGGCCGCTGTACTGACCGAAACGACCGGTCAGGGTGTAGCCACCCGGTGTGATCGGGGTGATCCAGAGGTTGGAACTGAGCTGCTTGTCCCAGCCGGCCGCCTGCAGGTTCGTCTCGGCGAGGGCCCTCTCGTGGGCTGCGGCGGCGTTGTTGAGGGCGGCGGTGCTGCGGCTCAGGGCGCGGCTGACGGGCATGGTGCGCACGCCGACCGCGCCGACATCGCTGGCGTCGGTCGCGGTGGCGAGCCACTGCTGCTGGATCTCGGCCTGGATCTGGACACGCGAATCGTACGCGGAGGTCGCGTACGCGCCGATGCCGGCGCCGGCGATCGTCAGTACGCCGGCGACGAGCGGGAGCGACCGGGCGCGGTGGCGCCGCTTGGAAGTCGCCGCACGGCGACGGCCCGAACTACCGACGGCCTGAAGCGTGGTGGTCGTGTCGCTCGACAGGTCGGCGGCGTACGCGGCAGCCAGGGTCACGGCTGGGAGGTGGACGCTGCTGTCGTACATCCCCTCGCGCGCGGTCGGTACGAACAAGGCCCGGGCAGGACGAGGCTGGGCGACGATCTGCGGCGTCCAGCCGAAGTCAGCGGGGACACGCGGACGTGGGGCGGTGTCCTCCATCGGAAGACTGACCAGCGCCTCGAGCTCGCCGGTCGTCGGCGTGGAGGCGCTGTGGAGGTTCTCGGGGTGGGCGGGGCGAGCAACACGGCGGCCGATGTACTCCGTCAGGAGCTCCTCGGGCGCGTAGTCGCCGACACGTTTCCCGCGGTACGGAACCGAACCCGGGGTCGCCACATCAACTGCGCGGCGCGCAGCACGGAGGTCAAGAGACCGCTGTGGCAAAGGTGTTCCTCCGCTCGGGTTCAGAGGGCGAGCCATGACGATACCCGAGTAGTCAGCGGCGTCCAAAGTGAACGAGGGGTTACGTTACCGGGTTCTGAGCGTCCGCGAGGGCCGAATTCCCCGGGTTTGTTCCAGCGGGGGAGACCCGTGGTCGTCGTCATGCCCGATCGGGTCTATGGTGCTTGGCGGACATCTGATGGAAACGTGATGCGCAATGACGCGCGCGCGTCCCACGTACACAGAAACATGGTGGATCAGTGGATCTCATGGAGTACCAGGCGAAGGAACTCTTCGCCAAGCACGGTGTGACGACCACCCTCGGCACGGTTGTCGAGACCGCGGAGGCAGCCAAGGCTGCCGCCGAGGCGATTGGTGGAGTGACCGTCATCAAGGCTCAGGTCAAGGCCGGCGGCCGCGGTAAGGCTGGCGGCGTCAAGCTCGCCAAGACCCCCGACGAGGCGTTCGAGCACGCGACCAACATCCTCAACCTGACGATCAAGGACCTGCCGGTCAACCGCGTCCTGGTGACCCCGGCGACGCCGCCGCAGGAGGAGTACTACTTCTCGTTCCTGCTGGACCGCTCGAACCGTCAGTACCTCTGCATCGCGTCGGTCGAGGGTGGTGTCGAGATCGAGGAGGTCGCGAAGACCAACCCGGACGCCGTCAAGAAGATCGCGATCGACCCGGGCAAGGGCGTCGACGCCGCCAAGGCTCGCGAGATCGCCACGGAGGCCGGCTTCCCGGAGGCCGTCTTCGAGCAGGCCGTCACCATGATCGAGAACCTGTACAAGGTCTTCGTCGAGGAGGACGCCACCCTGGTCGAGGTCAACCCGCTGGCGCGCCTCGAGGGCGACAAGCTGGAGGCGCTCGACGGCAAGGTGTCCCTCGACGACAACGCCTCCGAGGTCCGTCACCCGGACCACGAGGAGTTCGTCATCCGTGAGGAGGAGGACCCCCTCGAGGCGAAGGCCAAGGACTACGGCCTGAACTACGTCAAGCTCGACGGCCAGGTCGGCATCATCGGCAATGGCGCAGGTCTGGTCATGTCGACGCTCGACGTCGTCGCGTACGCCGGGGAGAACCACGGCGGCGTGAAGCCGGCCAACTTCCTCGACATCGGCGGCGGCGCGAACGCCACCGTCATGGCGAACGGTCTGGACGTCATCCTCAACGACGAGCAGGTCAAGTCCGTGTTCGTGAACGTCTTCGGTGGCATCACCGCCTGTGACGAGGTCGCGAACGGCATCAAGGGTGCTCTCGAGCTCCTGGGCGACAAGGCGACCAAGCCGATCGTCGTCCGTCTCGACGGCAACAACGTCGACAAGGGCCGCGAGATCCTCAACGCCTTCAACCACCCGCTGGTCACGCTCGTCGGCACCATGGATGGTGCTGCCGACAAGGCCGCCGAGCTGGCGAACGTCTGAGAAGGGCACTGTTCAATGTCGATTTATCTGAACTCTGATTCCAAGATCATCGTCCAGGGCATCACGGGCGGCATGGGTGCCAAGCACACCGCTCTCATGCTCGACTCGGGCGCGACGATCGTCGGTGGTGTCAACGCCCGCAAGGCCGGCACCACGGTCACCCACAAGGACGCCAACGGCGCCGACGTCGAGTTGCCGGTCTTCGGCAACGTGGCCGAGGCCATGGAGAAGACCGGCGCCAACGTGTCGGTGCTCTTCGTGCCGCCGGCGTTCACCAAGGACGCTGCGATCGAGGCGATTGACGCCGAGATGCCGCTGATCGTGGTCATCACCGAGGGCGTTCCGGTCCAGGACTCGGCCGAGGTGTGGTCGTACCTCCAGGGCAAGAAGACCCGCATGATCGGTCCGAACTGCCCCGGCATCATCACGCCGGGTGAGTCGCTGGCCGGCATCACGCCGCACACCATTGCGGGCAAGGGCCCGATCGGCCTCGTGTCGAAGTCGGGCACCTTGACCTACCAGATGATGTTCGAGCTGCGGGACTTCGGCATCTCGACCGCCATCGGTATCGGCGGCGACCCGATCGTGGGCACCACCCACATCGATGCGCTGCAGGCGTTCGAGGATGACCCGGAGACCACGGCCATCATCATGATCGGTGAGATCGGTGGTGACGCTGAGGAGCGCGCCGCTGACTACATCAAGGCTCACATCACGAAGCCGGTCGTCGGCTACGTGGCTGGCTTCACCGCTCCGGAGGGCAAGACCATGGGCCACGCCGGCGCCATCGTGTCCGGCTCGGCCGGCACGGCTGCCGCGAAGAAGGAGGCCCTCGAGGCCGTCGGCGTCAAGGTCGGCAAGACGCCGTCCGAGGCCGCCGAGCTCATGCGGGAGATCATGAAGTCCCTCTGACATTCGTCGAAGGGTTGCTTTTTCACACTCGAAGGGCCATCTCCCCGCCAAGGGGAGGTGGCCCTTCGAGTCATCTGTGGCCCTTCGAGTGTGAAAGAGCGACCCTTCGACGTCAGTTGAAGGCGAGTCGCGCGGCGGCGCGTACGACCAGCGCGGCGAAGTCCTGGTCGCTGATCGTGTACGACCCGTCGGGCACGAAACTCAACTGAGCCACCGATCGGCCGGCGGAGATTGCCGCCATGTCGTACGTCACCGAATTGTTTGCGCTGGTCTGGATCTGGACCTGCCAGGCGAAGGCGGCGGCGCCGGCGGGTAGCCCCGGGATCGGGATGAGAGCGACGTGGCTGCCGAGATCGTTCTTCTGGCAGGAATCCATCTTCGCCTTGATCGCGTCCTGGAACGCCGACGCGGCACCAGCCGACGGGAACCGACCAACCGTCTCGGAGAGTCCGAAGTTTGCTGCCAGTTGCTTCGCCCCCGGGAGCAGGAAGACCCGGCTCACGCTGCCGTGGACGGCGCCGAAGCTGGTGCGGTCGCATGGTGTTGCAGCGAGGTTCCGCGTGGCCACGGTGATGGGCGTTGATTCCCACGGCTGGTTGATCCCGGCGATCGCGGGCAGGTCGACGGTGCCGAGCAGCCCCGGGTGATTCGACAATTTCGGCAGCGGGCCAGGTGTGACCACCGGATTCGCGACGCAGTTCTTCACGCCGGCCCCGGGCGCGTGGCAGAGCCGCTCGGTGAGGGTTGCCAGGCCGGCGGCGACGGCCGCGGGAGTCGCCGAGGCATGTTGCGAGGTGCCGACGATCGCGGTCAGCGAGCCGGTCTGCGCGACGCCCACCAGGACCGTTCGCCCGGAGCCGTCGAAGTTACGGAGTTGGGCGATCGATGCCTGGTCGCCCACACCCTTGACGACGTACGTCTTCTGCAACTGGAGCCGCACGCTGGGACAGCCGTCGTACCACGTCAGCAGCGCCTTGTAGTCCGCGCTCGCCTGGCCGGGGTCGCTGCTGGATCGGACCGCCTCGGTGACCCAGCCGCTCGCAGCGGAGGTGCCGACCGTACGCCATGCGGCCACATGGGTGTCCGAGGTCGAACCGGCGCCCCCCAGGCACGCCAGGACGTGGGCGGCCGTGGACTTCGCGGCTGCCGGCGGCAGTTTGGGCTGGTCGCCGTCGCCGACGGCGCCGGTCACGTCGCCGAGCCTGGCGAGGTCGGTGATCGGAAGCAGCGAACTCGAGCTCACCTGGATGGTGGACTGGGGATTCACACTGTTCCAGTGCTTCTGGCCGAGAGCTGCCGTCGTACGTCCGTCCCACGAGACCCCGACGCCGACTCCCACACAGAGCGCGACGATCGCCGCTGCGCCGACCGAGAGATGCACGATGCGGCGGGAGGCGCCGATGCGCAGCAGCGAATTGGAATCCGGCCACGGCTGCCTGACCGCGTCGGCGAACAAGGGCTCGAAAGCAGCCTGGACCTCGCTGGGGGCCACCCCGCGGTGCGTCGCGAACCGTGCGATGGCCTCGTGGAGCTCACGCTCGGCCCGACGGGTCGAGAGACCGACTTCGCGGGCCAGTTGCGTGAGGTTCGCGGTCGACAGGTGCGAGAGCAGGAGTACGCGCCGGTGGAGGCTGGACAGGGAGGCGACCGCTGCGAGCGTCGCGGCTGCCTCCTCGTTGATCTGCGCGGCGCGATGGAAGTGCGGCACGGTGTGTCGGCTCTGCGCTCGTCCCCACGCGATGGGGCGCAGCCAGTCCTCGCGTTCGCTGCCGCCGGTGTCGGCATGGGCGTCGTCCAGCAGGGACACCTTGGGCCAGTGATGAGCGCAGGCGACGTACGCGTCGCGTACGGCCTTCACCGCCGCCGGCCGGTCGCCGGTGAGTGCCCACGTCTGCACCAAGAGGCGCGTACGCGTGCGGCGGTAGAAGGCGTCGAAGCCGTCGTTGGCGGCGGCGTGAGGCGCTGTGGGTGTGGCAGTCATGGGCGCTCCAACTGTAGAGGCTGACCGGTGACAACCTCTGACGGCGTGGCATCGACCCTGACTCCGTGTCGGGCGCGAGGATGGACGGCGATGTCGTTCTTCGTCGCTGGTCCATCTCGCTCGGCGGTGACTGCCCCGCAGCGCCCGTTGGCCCTCGTGGCGACCCTCGGTGGTGCTGTCGCTGCCCTGATGTCACTCGGTGTCTGCATGGTCGTCGGTGTGATCGGGTGGTACCTCACCGATGCCGGGTCGCACGGTTCGGCGACGAGCGGCCTGCGCGTGGGTGCCGTCGGCTGGCTGGTCGGACAGGGGACCGGTCTCACGCTTCCCGGGTACGACCTGCAGCCGATGCCGTTGGCGATCACGGCGCTCATCCTGTGGGTCACGTGGCAGGTGGGCCTGCGCGTGGGTGGAATGGTCGCCGACCACGGCCCCGATGCGGACGGCATCGCCGATGGCTCCCGGGACCTCGTCGTGCCGACAGCCGGGCTGTTGTTCGTGCTGGGCTATGTCGTCGTCGCACTCGTCGTCGACGCCCTGGCGAGCCGCAACGGATCAGTGACCGCGTCCGCAACGCTGAGTGCAACCTTCCCGCTGGCGCTGCTGGTCGGGCTGCCGGCCATCGCCGTGGACTCGGGCCGCTTGCAGGTCTGGGTCGCCGACGTCCCCGAGGATCTGCGCGGTCTCCTGGCCGGCGTACGCGGGCTGCTGATCGGGTGGTTCATCGTCTCTGCGGCGGCCTTCCTCGTGGCGCTGCTGGTCCATGGCACCAAGGCCGTCAACATGGTCTCCGAAACGCACCTCCACGGCGGGTCCGCGGTCAGCTACATCGGCAGCATGCTGCTCGTTCTCCCCAACGCGGTCGTGTTCGCCGGCAGTTATCTGCTCGGTGCGCCGTTCAGCCTGGGAGCCGGCAGCACCGTGGCTCCGCACGCGCTGCACGGCGGTCCCGGGGCGTGGCCCTGGATCCCGTGGCTGGCCGCCACACCCACGACCAACAGCAGTTGGATGTACGCGGTCCTCGCGCTGCCGGTCGCAGTCGCGGTCGTCGTGGCTGTCCGACTGGAACGTCGGACTCCGGCCCCTTCGGTCGTGGCCGCCGCGATTCGGGCATCGGCGTACTCCCTGCTCGCAGCGATCGCCGTCGGAGTCCTGGGATGGTGGGCTGGCGGCGCCGTCGGCTCGGGCCTGATGGTCCGCTTCGGCACCTCGGTCGGCGCGATGTTCGTCCATGCCCTCTACTGGATCGTGCTGCCCTCGATCGTCGCGGCTGCAGCAGCCTCCTGGTGGGAAGGCCGCCGGTCCTCGTGACCGGCTCCAGACCCGGCGGTCACTAGACTGCGCTCCGTGACCGCTCGCCTCGTCGTCCTCGTCTCCGGCAGCGGAACCAATCTGCAGGCCCTCATCGATGCGTCGCGCGACGCTGCGTACGGTGCCGAGATCGTCGCCGTGGGAGCCGACCGGGATCACATTCTCGGGCTCGACCGCGCAACCCGTGAACAGATCCCGACGTTCGTGGTGCCGCTCAACGGCTTCGAGTCCCGCGAGGAGTGGGACGAGGCGCTGACCGCCGCCGTCAGCGCGTACGAACCGGACCTGGTCGTCCTCGCCGGCTTCATGAAGCTGGTCGGGGAATCGTTCCTGGCAGCGTTCGGCGGACGTACGGTCAACACCCATCCGGCACTGTCGCCGAGCTTCCCCGGGATGACCGGGCCGGCCGACGCGCTTGCGTACGGCGTCAAGATCACCGGGTGCACGCTCTTCGTGGTCGATGCGGGTGTGGACACCGGGGTGATCGTGGCCCAGACCGCAGTGGCCGTGGAGGACGATGACACCGTCGAGACCCTGCACGAGCGGATCAAGGTCGGGGAGCGACAGATGCTGGTCGACAGCGTCGGCCGGATGGCTCGTGACGGCTTCCAGGTCGACGGTCGACGGGTTCGCTTCGTCCGATAGGATCTGCGCCATACGACTGGCGCGGGTGGGCGACCACCGGGGAGTCTGAGTTGGCATCGTCCGCCTGGGTGCACTCAACGTTGATTCATCACGTATGAGGAGTTCCGATCATGAACGCTGACCAGATCCAGATCCGCCGCGCGCTGATCTCCGTTTTCGACAAGACCGGTCTCGAGGACCTCGTACGCGGTCTGCACGACGCAGGCGTCGAGCTCGTCTCGACCGGCGGTTCGGCCGCCCTCATCGACCAGCTCGGTCTGCCGGTCACGAAGGTCGAGGACCTGACCGGCTTCCCCGAGTGCCTCGACGGGCGCGTGAAGACCCTGCATCCCCGCGTACACGCCGGGATCCTGGCTGACCGCCGCCTGCCCGAGCACGTCGCGCAGATCGAGGAACTCGGTGTCGAGCCGTTTGACCTCGTCGTGGTCAACCTCTACCCGTTCGCTGCCACCGTCGCTTCCGGCGCGAGCGTCGACGACTGCATCGAGAAGATCGACATCGGCGGTCCGTCGATGGTCCGCGCCGCGGCGAAGAACCACCCCAGCGTCGCCATCGTCACCGATGGCGCCGACTACGCCCGTACGCTCGAGGCCGCCAAGGCCGGTGGCTTCAGCTACGAGGAGCGCAAGGCGCTGGCCGCCAAGGCGTTCGTCCACACCGCGACCTACGACGTGGCCGTCGCTTCCTGGATGGGTTCGGTCCTGATCGATTCCTCGGACGGGACCGGCTTCCCGGCCTGGATCGGCGGCACGTACGACAAGGCGGCCGTCCTGCGGTACGGCGAGAACCCGCACCAGAAGGCGGCGCTCTACCTCAACGGTTTCGGTCCGGCCGGGCTGGCGCAGGCCGAGCAGTTGCACGGCAAGGAGATGTCGTACAACAACTACGTCGACACCGACGCCGCCCGCCGGGCCGTGAACGACTTCGCCGAGCCGGCTGTCGCGATCATCAAGCACGCCAACCCGTGTGGTCTGGCCGTCGGCGCTGACATCGCGGAGGCGCACCGCAAGGCGCACGCCTGCGACCCGGTCAGCGCCTTCGGTGGCGTCATCGCCTCGAACCGTCCGGTGAGTGTCGAGATGGCCAAGCAGGTCGCCGACGTCTTCACCGAGGTCATCGTTGCCCCGGCCTACGAAGACGGCGCGGTCGAGATCCTGTCTCAGAAGAAGAACATCCGGATCCTGATCGCGAACGTCGACGGTGGCTCGCCGGTCGAGACCCGGCCGATCAGCGGCGGTCTGCTGATGCAGACCGTTGACCACGTGGACGCCGAGGGTGACGACCCCGCGAGCTGGACGCTGGCGACCGGCGAGGCTGCCGACGCTGCAACTCTCGCGGACCTTGCGTTCGCCTGGAAGGCCTGCCGCGCGGCGAAGTCGAACGCGATCCTGCTCGCCAAGGACGGCGGTTCGGTCGGCATCGGCATGGGCCAGGTCAACCGCGTCGACTCCTGCAAGCTCGCCGTCGAGCGAGCCAACTCGCTGGCTGAGGGCGATGAGCGTGCCGCCGGATCCGTCGCCGCCTCGGACGCGTTCTTCCCGTTCGAGGACGGGCCGCAGATCCTCATCGACGCCAAGGTGAAGGCGATCGTGCAGCCGGGTGGCTCCGTACGTGACGAGCTCACGATCGAGGCCTGCAAGGCTGCCGGCGTGACGATGTATTTCACTGGCACGAGGCACTTCTTCCACTGAGTGCTGCCTGGCTCGACGACCCCGACAACTCTCTAGGATTCGAACGTGACTGCACAGAAGTTGGACGGCACCGCCACCGCGGCCGCGATCAAGGGCGAACTGCGCGAGCGGGTCGCTGCGCTCAAGGCGAAGGGCATCACGCCGGGCCTCGGCACGATCCTGGTCGGCGAGGACCCCGGTTCGAAGTGGTACGTGGCCGGCAAGCACAAGGACTGCGCCGAGGTCGGCATCGAGTCGATCCGGATCGACCTGCCTGACACGGCTTCCCAGGAGGACGTCGAGTCGGCCGTACGCCAGCTCAATGAGGACCCGGCGTGCACCGGCTACATCGTGCAGTTGCCGCTGCCCAAGGGCTTGGACGAGAACATGGTGCTCGGTCTGATCGACCCGGCCAAGGACGCGGACGGTCTTCACCCGACCAACCTCGGCTGGCTCGTCCTGGGCAAGGAGGCTCCGCTTCCGTGTACGCCGTTCGGCATCGTCGAACTGCTGCGGCGCCACGGTGTCGAGATCGCGGGCAAGGAGGTCGTGGTCGTAGGCCGCGGCGTCACCGTCGGTCGCCCCCTGGGCCTGCTGCTGACCCGTCGGTCGGAGAACGCCACCGTCACGCTGTGTCACACCGGTACGCGGGACCTTGCTGCGCACACCCGCCTGGCGGACATCATCGTCGCGGCCGCCGGCGTCCCCGGGATCATCACGGCGGACATGGTCAAGCCCGGTGCTGCGCTGCTCGACGTCGGTGTCAGCCGCGTCGACGGCAAGGTGGCCGGCGACCTCGCCGACGATGTCTGGGAGGTCGCCGGTTGGGTCTCGCCGAACCCCGGTGGCGTTGGCCCGATGACGCGCGCGATGCTCATCTCGAACGTCGTCCTCGCGGCCGAACAGGCGTACTGAGACGTGGCCCTTCGTCGCCCGTCCACGATCGGTGGGGCCTGTTACCTGACGGTTCTGGCCGTCGCGGCAGCAGGTCTGATCGTGGTGGCGACCGGCCATTGGAGAGCAGGCGTCGACCTGCTCGCCGCCAGCCTCCTCGGATCGGCACTCGCGCGCGGCGTGCTACCGGAGGACGAGGCCGGAATGTTGCAGGTCAGGTCGAAGTTCCTGGACGTGAGCCTGCTGATCGGTGTTGGCGGCGTACTGATCTGGTTGGCGTCCACTGTGCCCAACGCCGGCTGAGAAGCCACGTTCCCGACTCGCCGGCCGGGCGCTTGCGATGCCCTGGTGCTGTCGGAATACGCGCTGGGCACGTCAAACGAAAGCGGTAACCGGTCGGTGCTCGCATCGGAATGACGAGGCTGAGGTTCTGATCACTCGATCGCGGCGCTGGCTGACGTCGACTTCGCCGTCAGGACTCGCGCGGAATCTCCGACGTCGGCTCGGTCGGGTTCGCCTCGGCACCGTCGCCAGCCGGGACCCACTGCTGAGCCGCGTAGTCCCAACGCCAGCCGTCCTGCTCGTACACCGGGGGCTCGCCGTCGCTCGCCGGCTCCTTCGGCGTCTGCCAGGCCGGTGCGTCCTTGGATGGCGTCGGACGCAGTGCGCGCAACTCGTCGAGGGTCGGGATGCCCGAGCCCTCGACCGGGTCGGTGTCGCGGCCGAAGAGCGCGACGTACGCTCCGGCACCGGCGATGGCGCCGCCCAGCGGGGCGAGGATGAAGAGCCACAGTTGACCGATCGCGTGACCACCGGAGAAGAGTGCCGGGCCGATCGAGCGAGCCGGGTTCACCGAGGTGCCGGTCGTGGCGACGGTGGCGAGATGGATGGCGACGAGGGCGAACGCGATCGCAATCGCCTTCGGAGCGAAGTCGAGGGCGTACCTGCGGTCGGTCACCGAGAGAATCACGACCACGAAGACGGCGGTGAAGACGTACTCGATGATGAAGGCCGACCACCAGTGCACGCCGCCGCTGCCGAACGCGTTCTGCCCGAGTCCGAGGGAGTGGGTGTAATCGGGGAAGCCCTGTGCGGTGATCCAGAGAGTCAGGGCACCGACGATCGCGCCGCCGACCTGCGCCAGAGAGTACGAGCCGGCCTCGCGCCACGACATCCGCCCAGCCGCCGCGAGGGCGCTGGACACGGCCGGATTGAAGTGGCCTCCGGAGATCCGGCCGAAGGTCACGATGGCCATCAGGAGCGAGAGCCCGAACGCGAACGCGATCACCACCATCTCGGGGTTGTGCCCCTCAGCCCGTGGGAAGACGACTGATGCGCAGCCTCCGAGGACGAGCAACCCGGTGCCCGCGGCTTCGGCGATCAACTTGTGCTTGAGAGTGGGCTGGTCCGAGATGACGTCGCTCATATTCCGACCCTACCCACTGAGCAAGGCCATCAGCCGGATCCGCCGGCCACAAGATGGCGTACATCCGGTAACTTCGACCCGTCTACCGACGAACGATGCGAAGGAAATGTCATGGCCAACAGCCGGATCATCTACACCTACACCGACGAAGCCCCGCTGCTGGCGACGTATTCGTTCCTGCCGATCGTGCAGGCGTACGCGGCGAAGGCCGGTGTCACGGTGGAGACCCGCGACATCTCGGTCGCCTCACGCATCCTCGCGCAGTTCGGGCTGGCTGACGACGCTCTCTCCGAGCTCGGTGATCTGGCCAAGACCTCCGAGGCCAACATCATCAAGCTTCCCAACATCTCTGCCTCCATCCCGCAGCTCAAGGCCGCGATCAAGGAGCTGCAGGACAAGGGCTACGCGATCCCCGACTACCCGGAGAACCCGACCACGGACGAGGACAAGGCGGCCCGCGCCAAGTTCGACAAGGTCAAGGGCTCCGCGGTGAACCCCGTGCTCCGCGAGGGCAACTCCGACCGCCGCGCGCCGGGTTCGGTGAAGGCGTACGCGAAAGCTCACCCGCACCGCAACAAGGCGTTCGGCGAGGGATCGAAGACCAACGTCGCGACCATGGGTGAGCACGACTTCAAGTCGAACGAGAAGTCGGTCACCGTCGCTGCGGCAGACACCCTGAAGATCGTCCTCGAGACGGCCTCGGGCGCGACCTTGGTCCTCAAGGAGGCCCTTCCGGTCCTCGCCGGCGAGATCATCGACGCCACCCGCCTCGACTCTGCCGCGCTCGATGCGTTCCTGACCAACACTCTGGCGAAGGCCAAGGCGGAGGACGTCCTCTACTCGGTGCACCTCAAGGCCACGATGATGAAGGTCTCCGACCCGATCATCTTCGGGCACGTCGTGCGTGCGTACTTCAAGGACGTCTTTGCTCAGTATGGTGCCGACCTCGCGGCCGCGGGTCTCTCGGCCAACGACGGTCTGGGCTCGATCCTCGCCGGTCTTGATGCGCTCCCGAACGGCGCCGAGATCAAGGCCGCCTTCGAGGCCGGCCTGGCGAACGGCCCCCGCCTGTCCTACGTCAACAGCGACAAGGGCATCACCAACCTGCACGTGCCCTCGGACGTCATCGTCGATGCCTCGATGCCGGCGCTGGTCCGCAACGGCGGCAAGCTCTGGGGTGTCGACGGCGGCGAGGACGACACCCTCGCGGTCATCCCGGACAGCTCGTACGCCGGGGTCTACCAGACCGTGATCGAGGATGTGAAGAAGAACGGCCCGCTCAACCCGGCCACCATCGGCTCGGTCCCGAACGTCGGTCTGATGGCGCAGGCCGCCGAGGAGTACGGCTCACACGACAAGACCTTCCAGATCGACACCGCCGGCACCGTACGCGTCCTCGCCTCCAACGGCGATGTGCTGATCGAGCACGACGTCGAGGCCGGCGACATCTGGCGTGCCTGCCAGACGAAGGACATCCCGGTCCAGGACTGGGTCAAGCTTGCGGTCAACCGGGCCCGTGCGTCCCAGACCCCGGCGATCTTCTGGCTCGACGAGTCGCGCGGGCACGACGCGGAGATCATCAAGAAGGTCCGCGCGTACCTGCCGCAGCACGACACCACCGGTCTGACGATCGAGATCCTGTCGCCGGAGTTGGCCACCGCGTACTCACTGGAGCGCATCCGCAAGGGCGAGGACACCATCTCGGTCACCGGCAACGTGCTGCGCGACTACAACACCGACCTGTTCCCGATCCTCGAGGTCGGCACGTCGGCGAAGATGCTGTCGATCGTCCCGCTGATCGCCGGTGGTGGCCTGTTCGAGACCGGCGCCGGTGGTTCGGCCCCGAAGCACGTCGAGCAACTCGTCCAGGAGAACTACCTGCGCTGGGACAGCCTGGGTGAGTTCTTCGCGCTGGCACCGTCGTTCGAGTTGTACGCCGACCAGGCGGGCGACCCGGCGGCGAAGATCCTCGCCGACACGCTCGACACCGCCACGGGCACGTTCCTCGAGCAGGACCGCTCCCCGGGCCGTGCCCTGGGCACCATCGACAACCGTGGATCGCACTTCTACCTGGCGCTCTACTGGGCCCAAGAGTTGGCGAAGCAGACCGGTGACGCCGCTCTGGCGGCCGCGTTCAAGCCGCTGGCCGACGCGCTGACGGCCGATGAGGCCACGATTGTGAGCGAGCTCAACGCGGTGCAGGGCAAGCCGGCCGACATCGGTGGGTACTACCTTCCCGACCCGGTCAAGACCGCTGAGGTGATGCGCCCGAGCGCCACCCTCAACAACGCGATCGACTCGTTCTGAGCCAGTGAACACGGCGCCATCCCAAGCGCTCACAGCCGCCGTCCGGAGTTCGCTCCGGGCGGCGGCTGATCCGTCTCTGGCTCCTGGGCAGCAGGCGTACATGAAGTCGGCGATGCCGTTCCTCGGGGTGCGCAACCCGGAGGTGCGTCGACTGACCCGTGCAGTCGTACGCGGAGCGTCGGCGGAGGCGCTGGTCGCCACGGCCCGCGCACTGTGGGACGGCGCCGAATTCCGCGAGGAGCGGTATGCCGCCACCGAGATCCTCGGCCGCCCTGTACTGGCTGGGGACTGGTCGCTGGCACCGTTGCACGAGCACATCGCGCGTACGGGCGCGTGGTGGGACCACGTCGATGAGACCGCGCGGCGAATCGCTGACCTCCACGACGCGCATCCGGTCGAGACGGCGGCGTTGGTCAGACGCTGGGCGTCCGATGAGTCGTTCTGGATCAACCGGCTGGCGATCCTGTCGCAACTCGGTCGCCGCGAGCGCACCGATGTCCACCTGCTCACGGATGTGATCGGGCCGCATCTCGGCAGCCGCGAGTTCTTCCTGAGGAAGGCGATCGGCTGGGCGTTGCGCGAGTACGCCAAGACGGATCCCGACTGGGTGCGGGCGTACGTCGACGCCACCGAGATGAGTCCGCTGAGTCGTCGCGAGGCGCTCAAACGCCTGGGCTGAGGCCTCCGCCTGAGCATGAGCCGGACCGGGAGCCTCCTGGTCACATCTGGCTGGGTGACCGCCAGCCGTAACGGGTTCGCGCCGCCGGACGCGGGTCTGAAACAATCGGCCGCATGACCGCGCCGACCGCACGTCCCCGGGTCCTGTCCGGCATCCAGCCGACCGCGGACTCGTACCACCTCGGCAACTTCCTCGGCGCGGTGAAGCAGTGGGTGGCGCTGCAGGACGAGCACGAGTCGTTCTATTTCATCGCGGACCTGCATTCCCTGACGGTCGAGCACGACCCGAAACTGCTGCGCGAGCGCACCTATGTTGCAGCTGCGCAGTTGCTCGCTGCTGGAGTCGACCCAGCGCGTTCGGCGATCTTCGTCCAGTCCCATCTGCCCGAGCACGCTGAGCTCGGCTGGGTCATGCAGTGCATCACGGGGTTCGGTGAGGCCCGTCGGATGACCCAGTTCAAGGACAAATCGGCCAAGGGCGGTGAGGGTGCCTCGTCGGTCGGTCTGTTCGCGTACCCGATGCTGATGGCCGCCGACATCCTGCTGTACCGCCCGGCGTACGTGCCGGTGGGTGAGGACCAGCGTCAGCACCTCGAGTTGTCCCGCGACCTGGCCCAGCGGTTCAACCATCGCTTCAAGAAGACGTTCCGGGTGCCGGAGCCGTACATCCTCAAGGAGACGGCCAAGATCTACGACCTCCAGGAACCGACCGTCAAGATGTCGAAGTCGGCGTCCTCGCCGAACGGCATCATCAACCTGCTCGACGACCCGAAGGTGACGGCGAAGAAGATCCGCTCGGCCGTCACCGACTCCGAGACCGATGTCCGGTTCGACGTCGAGCACAAGCCGGGCATCTCGAATCTGCTCGGCATCTACTCGGCGCTCACCGGCACCTCCATCGACGACATCGTCGCCAAGTACGTGGGCCGTGGGTACGGCGACTTCAAGGGCGAGCTGGCCGACGTCGTCGTGGACTTCGTGACCCCGTTCCGGGAGAAGACGCTGGCGCTGCTGGACGACAAGGCCGAGCTCGATCGGATCCTGGCCGAGGGAGCTGCCACGGCGCGTACGGTCGCATCGGCGACGTTGGCCGACGCGTACGAACGCCTCGGACTGGTGCGGCCGACAGGACAGCAGGTCCGCTGATGCCGACGATCGGGGTCACCATCGCCGTTCCGGAGCCGTGGCGCACGCAGCTGCACGACTACCGGAGCGCCTGGGACCCCGAGGGCGCCAGCATTCCGGCGCACATCACGTTGTTGCCGCCGACCGACATCGAGGAGTCCTACCTCCCTGAGGTCGTACGCCATCTCGGCGCCATTGCCTCGACGACGGCACCATTCGAGGTGCACCTCGCCGGGACGGAGACCTTCCGGCCGGTCTCGCCCGTCGTCTTCGTGGCAGTCGCCGGAGGAGTGGACGCACTTGAGGCGCTCGCCGGGCAGGTCGTACGCGGGCCGCTCGGACTCGACCTGAACTATCCCTACCACCCACACGTCACCGTGGCGCACGATGTGCCGGAGGAGACTCTGGACGAGGCGGTCGCACAGTTGGGCGACTTCGATGCCGTGTTCACCGTGGCCGAGATCCGACTCTCGGTTCTGTCGGCCGACGGCTGGGCACCGACGGACGCGTTCGGCCTCGCAGGCTGAGCTCGACCGATGCGGCAGACTCTTGACGCGTGAAGGCCGTTGATCGGGCGAAGGCATGGTTCGCAAGCGTCCGTGCACGCCATCCGTCGGTGGACCGGATAGTCCGTACGCAGGAGCAGTACTCCGGTACGAATGGATCCCAGCTCGCGGGCGCGGTGACGTACTTCGGGTTCCTGTCGGTGTTCCCGATCCTTGCGTTGGCGTTCTTCGTCGTCGGCTGGGTGTCCAAGGTCTACCCCGGTGCGCAGGGGGACCTGACGAGCGCTCTCGACAGCGTGCTGCCGGGTCTGGTCGGCAATGGTCCGGGACAGATCCAGCTCTCGACCTTCCAGCACTCGGCCGGAACCGTGGGGGTCCTCGGCCTCCTCGGCGTGCTGTACGCCGGCCTGGGCTGGATCTCTTCGCTGCGCAGCGCGCTCGAGGCGGTGTTCGAGATCCCGCGGGGGCAGATGCCGAATCTGCTCATCGGCAAGCTCATCGACCTCGTGACGATGGGGGTGCTCGGGATCGTCCTGATCGTCTCGGTCGGTGTCACCGGCGCAGTGGGCGGCCTCTCCAGCCGCATTCTCGGCTGGGTCGGCCTGACGACGGCGGCCGACTGGCTCCTGTGGCTGCTGGCCCTCGTCCTCGGCGTCGCAGCCAACATGGTCTTGTTCTTCGCCATGTTCCGGCTGCTGGCGCGACCGCGTACGAGTCATCGGTATCTGTGGCAGGGCGCTCTGCTCGGGGCGATCGGCTTCGAGGCGCTCAAGAACCTCAGCGTCTTCCTGTTGGGAGTCGCCAAGGGACAGCCGGCGTTCCAGGTCTTCGGGATCTCGTTGATCCTGCTGGTCTGGATCAACTATTTCTCGCGCGTGACCCTGTACGCCGCGGCATGGGCGTACGTCCCCGAGGAAGGTTGAGGGGTCGCTATTTCACCGTTGAAGGGTCACTGCACGAACGTTGAAGGGCCAGGCCCTGACCAGGCCTGACCCTTCAACGGTGAAATAACGACCCCTCAACCAGGTCAGTGACCCTGCTTGATCGCGGTCCGCAGATCCTTGTTGAGCTGCGCGATCACGTCGAGCGGGATCTCCTTCGGGCAGGCCGAGGCGCACTCGCCGATGTTCGTGCAGCCACCGAAGCCCTCGTGGTCGTGCTGGGCGACCATGGAGGTGACCCGCTCGTACCGCTCCGGCTGTCCCTGCGGCAGCTCGCCCAGGTGGGTGATCTTGGCGCCGAGGAACAATGAGGCCGAGCCGTTCGGGCAGGCCGCGACGCATGCGCCGCAGCCGATGCAGGTGGCGGTGTTGAACGAGCGCTGCGCCTTGGGACGCGGGACCGGAGCCGCGTTGGCCTCCGGGGCCGAGCCGGTGTTGACGCTGATGTAGCCACCGTTCTGGATGATCCGGTCGAACGCCGAACGGTCGACGACGAGGTCCTTGACGATCGGGAACACCGAGGAGCGCCACGGCTCGATGGTGATCGTGTCGCCGTCCTTGAACGAGCGCATGTGCAGCTGGCAGGTCGTCGTGACCTCCGGGCCGTGTGCCTGCCCGTTGATCATCAGCGAACACATGCCGCAGATGCCCTCGCGGCAGTCGCTGTCGAAGGCGACCGGCTCCTCGCCCGCGTGGACGAGGTTCTCGTTGAGGAGGTCGAGCATCTCCAGGAACGACATGTCGGAGGACACGCCATCGATGGGGTACTCCTTGATGGCACCCGTCGCAGCGCCCTGGTTCTGCCGCCAGATCTTGAGCGTGAGCTTCATTACTTGTACGACCTCTGCTTCATCTCGATGGCGGTGTAGATCAGGTCTTCCTTGTGCAGGACCGGCGTCTGGGCGCCGCCCTCGTCGCCGCCCCAACCCCACGCAGCGACGTACGCGAACTCGTCGTCGTGACGCAGCGCCTCGCCCTCAGGTGTCTGGGACTCCGCACGGAAGTGACCACCGCAGGACTCGCGGCGGTTGAGCGCATCGATGCACATGAGCTCGCCGAGCTCGATGAAGTCGATCACGCGGCCGGCCTTCTCGAGGTCCTGGTTGAGCTCCTCGCCCTTGCCCAGCACCTTGAGGTCGGACCAGAAGGACCTCTTGAGTTCGCGGATCTTTGCGATGGCGGTCTTGAGGCCCTCTTCGGTGCGCTCCATGCCGCAGTACTCCCACATGATGTGGCCGAGCTGCTTGTGGAAGGACTCCGCGGTCTGGGTGCCCTGGATCGACAGGAACTTCGCGACGCGCTCCTCGACTTCCTGGCGCGCCTGGAGGACGGCCGGGTGGTCCTCGGAGATCTCCTCGAACGGACCCTTGGCCAGGTAGTCGCGGATCGTGTTCGGCAGGACGAAGTAGCCGTCCGAGAGGCCCTGCATCAGCGCCGAGGCGCCGAGGCGGTTCGCGCCGTGGTCGGAGAAGTTCGCCTCGCCGGTGCAGTACAGGCCCTCGATGTTGGTCTGCAGGTCGTAGCCGACCCAAAGGCCGCCCATGACGTAGTGCACGGCCGGGTAGATCCGCATCGGGACCTGATACGGGTCCTCGCCGGTGATCCGGGCGTACATGTCGAGAAGGTTGTCGTACTTCTCCTCGATCTTGTCCTTGCCGAGACGGGCGATCGCGGCCGTCAGGTCGAGGTAGACACCACGACGCATCATCCGCTTGCCGCCCTGACCGTCGGGCTCCTCGATCTGAGGTCCGACGCCGCGACCCTCGTCGCACATGTACTTGGCCGCACGCGAGGCGATGTCGCGGGGGACCAGGTTGCCGAAGGACGGGTAGATCCGCTCCAGGAAGTAGTCGCGGTCGTCCTCGGCGATGTCGCTGGGGTGCTTGTCGCAGTCCTCGGCCTTCTTCGGCACCCAGACGCGACCGTCGTTGCGCAGCGACTCCGACATCAGTGTCAGCTTCGACTGGTGCGCACCGGTCACCGGGATACAGGTCGGATGGATCTGCGTGTAGCAGGGGTTCGCCATGTACGCGCCCTTGCGGTGCGCGCGCCAGGCGGCCGTGACGTTGGAACCCATCGCGTTGGTCGACAGGTAGTACACGTTGCTGTAGCCGCCCGAGGCGAGCACGACGACGTCGGCGGTGTGGGTGTCGATCGCACCGGTGACCATGTCGCGGGTGATGATGCCGCGGGCCTTGCCGTCGACGATGACGACCTCGAGCATCTCGTGGCGGGTGAACTGCTCCACGGTGCCGGCGGCGACCTGACGCTCCAGGGCCTGGTACGCGCCGAGCAGCAACTGCTGGCCCGTCTGACCGCGGGCGTAGAACGTACGCGAGACCTGAACGCCACCGAAGGAACGGTTGTCCAGCAGACCGCCGTACTCACGCGCGAACGGGACACCCTGCGCCACGCACTGGTCGATGATGTTCACCGACTCCTGCGCGAGGCGGTAGACGTTCGACTCGCGGGCGCGGTAGTCGCCGCCCTTCACGGTGTCGTAGAAGAGGCGGTAGACCGAGTCGCCGTCCTCCTTGTAGTTCTTCGCTGCGTTGATGCCGCCCTGCGCCGCGATCGAGTGAGCGCGGCGCGGGGAGTCCTGGTAGCAGAAGACCTTGACGTTGTAGCCGGCCTCGCCGAGCGTCGCGGCGGCAGCGCCACCCGCGAGGCCGGTGCCGACGATGATCACATTCAGCTTCCGGCGGTTGGCCGGGTTGACCAACGCGTTCGTGAACTTGGTGTTGGTCCAGCGGTCCGCGATGACGCCGGTCGGCGCGCTGGGGTCCACGACGTTCTCGCCGAGGGTGTAGTAACCCGCTGCGTCGTCCGACTTCTGGACCGACGCCTCGTTGGTGGCGTACAGGCCGGACAGGTCCTTGGTGCTCGATGCCATGCGTCTGCCCTTACTTGATGACGTGGAAGAGGGTGAACAGCGGAACCAGCGCGAAGCCGCCGGCGACGACGACCGCCACCGCCCAGCCCGCGACGCGGGCGTTGGCACGCGAGCGCTCGGAGTTGGTCAGGCCGAGCGTCTGCAGCGCGCTGAAGGTGCCGTGGTGCAGGTGGAACGCGAGCGCCAGCAGGGCGAGCAGGTAGATGTAGGTCATCCAGCCGCCCTCAGCCTTGAAGGTGTTCACCAGCAGGTTGTACGGGTCGTTCTTGTCGACACCGCTCTGCAGCGGAACCTTGACGATCGTGAACTCGATCAGGTGCCAGATGATGAAGAGGAGCAGCGTCAGACCGCCCCAGCGCATGGTGCGGCTGGACAGGGACGAGCCGCGGTTCTTCTTCACCACGTACTTGACCGGGCGGGCCTTGTGCGCGCGTCGCGTGAGCACGACCGCGGCGGCGACATGGACGATCAGCGCGGCGATCAGGCCGACGCGCAGGATCCACAGTGCGCCCGAGTACGGAAGCTCCGGCTGCCCCAACGTGCGCAGCCCGGCTGCGTATTCGTTGTAGGCGTCATGCCCGGCAAAGGCCTTCAGGTTGCCGTACATGTGCGCCAGCACGAAGAGAATGAACAGGATCCCGCTGGCGGCCATGGCCAGCTTCAGCGCGATCGTGGTGCGGGCTGCGCGCGCACCAGATACGAGTGTCGTGGTTGCCACGTGGCTGCACGTTACTCGCAACGGAAGTCGTTAGGGCAGCCTGGGCGGCTCGGGAGCAGAAATTAACCCTCACGCAACGTTCGTACGCCGTGTTGCAAGGTCCTTCACGGGGAACATCGCCAGCAACTCATCGACTGCGGTGGGCCACGAGCGAGCACGTACGACCTCGCGGCCGTGCCCGCCCAGCAGCGCGCGCTGCGGATCTGCCACAGCTGCCGCCACTGCGTCGGCCAGGGCGCCGGCGCGACCGGGCTCGTAGAGCAGACCGGTCTCGAGGTGGCGTACGACGTCGAGCGCGCCGCCGGCGCCCGGTGCGACGATCGGAACGCCACTGGCCGAGGCCTCGCGCAACGCGTGGCAGCAGGTCTCCTGCTCGCCAGGGTGAACGAACAGGTCGAGGCTGGCGAGCGCGACCGCCATGTCCCCGGTGTGCAGGGCGCCGGTGAACTTGGCCCTGGGAAGACGCTGCCGCAACCACTGCTGTTGGGGTCCGTCGCCGATGATGATCGGCCGGATGCCGGGCAGGTCGTTGAGTTCGACGAGCCGACGGACGTGATGCCGGTTGGCCAGGCGTCCTGCGAATCCGACGACGACGAGACTCTCGCCCTTCGACCACTTGTGGTGCAGGTGCTCGTCGCGCAGCGCGGGCGAGAAGGCGTCGGTGTCGATGCCGGGCATCCATACCCGGGCGTCGATCCCGGCCAGCGCCAGACGATCGGCCATCCAGTTGCTGGTCACGACGAGGAGGTCACTGCGCTGGGCGACCTTGCTGCGCCAGTAGTCGAGTTCGGAGTCGCTCACGGCGTGCTGCTCGATCGCCACAGTGGGGATGCCCATCACCTGCGCGTGCTTCAGCGCCTTGCGGCCCAAGCGGCCCGGGGTGACGACGAGGACGGCGTCGGGGTTCCAGTACGTGATCGCCTCGTTGACCTGCCGTCCCGGCTTGGTCAGGGGGTTGAGGCGTACGACCTCGCTCTGCTTGTAACGCGTGAGCCCCGGTGCCGGGGCCAGGAACCGCACCTCGTGGCCGAGGTCGATCAGGCGGTCGGCGATCGCCTTCGTCGTCGTGGTGGCGCCACGGCCCGGCTCGCCGGCGAACAAGGAATCAGTAACCAGCATGACCCGCATGGGGCCAGCGTGAGGCGGTCGCTCGACCGGCGGGGGGAGTGGGGGTGGACGGGAGGTGAACTTCGCTCAGGCAACGGCCGCGCCGAGATCCGGAGAGTTGCCGGATTCGATCTGCGTGGCGATCTGCTGGAGCGTCGCCTGAGACTCGCGCCAGGTGCCGCCGTCGATCTCCCACAACTGGTCCTGATGACGGACCTCGATGGTCCAGTGCTTGCCGAGGACGACCCGCCCCGCGACCGCGATCGGCATCAGCATGAGCAGGAGGATCCACTCGATGCCGGTGATCAGAAGGACGAGGATCACCGGCAGCAGGATCGCGGCGACCAGCCCGAGGACCAGGACGAGCAGCGCGCCCGCTATGTCATCGACCCCGCCGAAGTCGGGGAATGTGTCGAAGAAGGTCCCGTCTCCGATGTTGCGCTGCTTCCATCGCCACGGCCACCAGCGTCGCCGCAGTGTGTACGTCCCGCCGCCTGGTTCGGTCGCCTTCATGAGCGGGAGGGTACGTGACCGCCTCACTCACATGTGAGTGAGTTCGCGACCTACCTGTCTGTGCGAGGCTGGGCTGGTGCCGGTGATCCGCCTCGAGACCGTGATCCACGCGCCGATCGAGGCCTGTTTCGACCTGAGCCTGTCGGTGGATTTCCACGTCGAGTCAATGGACCCCTCGGGGGAGCGGGCTGTCGCCGGCGTCACCAGCGGGGTCATGGAGTTGGGCGACCAGGTCGCTTGGGCGGCGCGCCACTTCGGGATCCCGGTACGGATGACGTCGCTCATCAGTGCGTACGAGCGGCCGTCGTTCTTCGTCGATGAGCAGCTCCGCGGACCGTTCAAGCGATGGCGCCATGAACACTGGTTCGAGTCAGTAGACGACGGCACCTGGATGATCGACGTCGTGGAGTTCGCAGCACCTGCCGGCCCGATCGGCATCCTCGTGGAGCAGGTGGGGCTCACCGCGTACATGGCAAAACTGCTCCGGCAACGCAACACTCACCTGAAGGCGGCGCTCGAGACCTGAGCGGCGGCGGGACCGCGTGGCGTATGTGAGGGTCATCTCATGTTCGTTGTCGGTAGTGTTGGCGGCCTCGGCCGCCGGTATCGTGGACAGTTGTGACTGACGCGCCCGTGACCCTGGCCCAGCCAGAGGATGCACACACGCAGGCGGAGTGGGAGGCGGCTACGGCCGCTGTCCTCCGCAAGGCCGGTCGACTCGCAGAGTCCGACGCCGATGCTGCCGTGTGGGCCAAGCTGACCCGCAAAACCCTCGACGACATCGAGATCACTCCGCTCGGCCTCCCGGGTGAGCCGGTGACGGCGCTGCGCCCGAGCCGCGCAGGCGCCTGGGACATCCGCGCGATCGTGGCCGACCCGAACGCCAAGGCTGCCAACGAGAACGCGCTGGTCGACCTCGACGGCGGTGTCACCTCGCTGTGGCTACACGCGGACGAGAGCACCGACCTGGATGCGACGCTCAAGGGCGTACTGCTCGATCTGGCCCCCGTCGTCCTCGATGCCCCGACGGCAACCGTGGAGACGGCCAAGGCGTTCCTGAAGCTCGCTGTCGACTTCCACGAGGACACCAACCTCGGTGCGGACCCGCTCGGCGCGCTGCTGCGTGATCTGCCGGTGGCGGTGGACGAGGCCATCGACGAGCTCAAGCAGCTCGCCGAACTCGCCCGGAAGAACAGCATTCGCGCGATCGTCGTGGACGCCACGGCAGCCCACGACCTCGGCGCCAGTGACGCTCAGGAGCTCGGCTGGTCGATCGCTGTCGGCGTCGCGTACCTGCGCTGGCTGACCGACCACGGCCTGTCCGTCGCGGACGCGGCGAAGCTCATCGAGTTCCGCTACGCAGCGACCGACGAGCAGTTCCCGACGATCGCGAAGCTGCGCGCGGCCCGCCAGCTCTGGGCGCGGGTCCTCGAGATCTCGGGGGTCCCGGCGGGCTCGACCGGCGAGGTCGAGCAGCGTCAGCACGCCGTCACGTCCCGGCCGATGTTCAGCAAGTACGACCCGTACGTGAACATGCTGCGCGGCACCATTGCTGCGTTCGCCGCCGGTGTCGGCGGTGCGGATGCGGTGACCGTGTTGCCGTTCGACTCCGCCAACGGGCGCCCGGACGGGTTCGGGCGACGGATTGCGCGCAACGTCAACCACCTCCTCATCGATGAGTCCCATGTCGCGGTCGTGACCGACCCGGCCGGCGGTTCGTACGCCGTCGAACAGCTCACTGCCGACACGGCAGCCAAGGGCTGGGCGGAATTCGTCCAGATCGAGGCGGAGTGGGAGAACGGCGAGGACTTCGCGCCATTCAAGGCCCGGATCGACGCTGTCGTCGCCCGGCGCGAGACCGAGATCGCGAAGCGCAAGCGTCCGATCACCGGCGTCTCGGAGTTCCCGAACCTCGGCGAGGAGCTTCCGGCGCGTGAGGCCGACCCGCTGAACGACCGGGTTCGCCGTTACGGAGCCTCCTTCGAGGCCCTGCGCGATCAGCCGGCCGCGAACAACGCGTTCCTGGCCACCCTCGGCACCGTCGCCCAGCACACGGCCCGGGCAACCTTCGCGAGCAACCTGCTCGCTGCCGGTGGCATCGGAGTGGACGTCGCGGGAGCCACCAAGAACGCCACCGAGTTGGTCGCTGCTTATGACGGCCAGCCGGTCGTCGTGCTCGCCGGGTCCGACGCCGCGTATGCGGAATGGGGACAGGAGGCGGCTGATGCGATGCGTGGCAGGGGTGCGCAGTGGATCGTCATCGCGGGCAAGCCCACTGACTACGCCGACGACTCGGCCGCGATGGGCGTCGACGCCCTTGCGTTCCTGACCACGACGAGGGAGAAGTTGGCATGAGCATCCCGAAGAATTTTGCTGACTTCGAGTTCAGCTCCACCGGCAGCGCTCCGACGGGCGGTGACGCCTGGGAGTCTCCCGAGGGCATCGAGGTCAAGGGCCTCTACACCCCGGCTGACCTCGCCGGAGCCGACGGTCTCGACACCTACCCGGGGCTGAGCCCGTTCCTGCGCGGCCCGTACCCGACGATGTACACCTCGCAGCCGTGGACCATCCGCCAGTACGCAGGGTTCTCCACCGCCGAGGAGTCCAACGCCTTCTACCGTCGCAACCTGGCCGCGGGTCAGAAGGGTCTGTCGGTCGCATTCGACCTCGCCACCCACCGTGGCTATGACTCCGACCATCCGCGCGTACGCGGCGACGTCGGCATGGCCGGTGTGGCGATCGACTCGATCTACGACACTCGCACGTTGTTCGAGGGCATCCCGCTCGACCAGATGTCGGTCTCGATGACGATGAACGGTGCCGTGCTGCCGGTCATGGCCCTCTACATCGCTGCTGCCGAGGAGCAGGGGGTGAAGCCGGAGCAGCTCGCGGGGACGATCCAGAACGACATCCTCAAGGAGTTCATGGTCCGCAACACCTACATCTACCCGCCGGCGCCGTCGATGCGGATCATCGGCGACATCTTCAGCTACACCGCCGCACACATGCCCCGGTTCAACTCGATCTCGATCTCCGGCTACCACATGCAGGAGGCCGGAGCGACGGCTGACCTCGAGCTCGCGTACACGCTGGCGGACGGTGTCGAATACATCCGCACCGGTCTGGCAGCCGGTCTGGACGTCGACGCCTTCGCGCCGCGCCTGTCCTTCTTCTGGGCGATCGGCATGAACTTCTTCATGGAGATCGCGAAGATGCGCGCTGCCCGTGCGCTGTGGAGCCGCCTCGTACGCGACTTCGACCCGAAGTCGGCCAAGTCGCTGTCACTGCGTACGCACAGCCAGACCTCGGGCTGGTCGCTCACGGCCCAGGACGTGTTCAACAACGTCGGCCGTACCGCGATCGAGGCGATGGCTTCGACCCAGGGTCACACGCAGTCTCTGCATACCAACGCCCTCGATGAGGCGATCGCGCTGCCGACCGACTTCTCGGCCCGCATCGCTCGCAACACCCAGTTGCTGCTGCAGCAGGAGAGCGGGACGACGTACTCGATCGACCCCTGGGCCGGTTCGTACTACGTCGAGAAGCTGACCCGCGACCTCGCCGCCCGTGCCTGGGCGCACATCCAGGAGGCCGAGGCCGCCGGTGGCATGGCCAAGGCGATCGAGCAGGGCATCCCGAAGATGCGCATCGAGGAGGCAGCGGCGCGTACGCAGGCCCGTATCGACTCGGGCGCGCAGAAGGTCATCGGCGTCAACACCTTCCGGCTGCCGTCCGAGGACAAGCTCGACGTGCTCAAGGTCAACAACGCCGAGGTGTACGCGGCCCAGATCGCGAAGCTTGAGCGTCTGCGTGCCGAGCGCGACCCGAAGGCCGTCGCGGAAGCCCTCGCCGCCATCACCGGCGCGACTGAAAAGGGCACCGGCAACCTGCTGGAGCTCGCGGTCAACGCTGCTCGGGCAAAGGCGACCGTCGGAGAGATCTCGGACGCCATGGAGAAGACGTACGGCCGTCACCAGGCCGTGATCCGTACGATCTCCGGCGTGTACAAGAACGAGGTCGGCAACGACGAGGTCGCGGCGAAGGTGCTCGCGGCCACGGCGAAGTTCGAGGAGGACGAGGGCCGTCGCCCGCGCATCCTCGTCGCGAAGATGGGCCAGGACGGCCACGACCGCGGTCAGAAGGTGGTCGTGTCCGCCTTCGCCGACCTCGGTTTCAACGTCGACGTCGGCCCGCTGTTCTCGACCCCCGAAGAGGTCGCCCAGCAGGCCGTGGACGCGGACGTGCACATCGTCGGCGTCTCGTCGCTGGCCGCGGGCCACCTCACCTTGCTGCCGGCGCTCAAGCAGGCACTCAAGGACCAGGGCCGCGAGGACATCGTCGTCGTGATCGGCGGAGTCATCCCGCCGGACGACGTCCCGACGCTGAAGGAGATGGGCGCCGCGGCGGTCTTCCTGCCGGGCACTGTGATCTCGGAGTCGGCGCTGGAACTGCTGGCTCAGATCTCCGCAGGCTTGGGTCACTGACATCCGGCGAATGGGCGGTCACCACGACGGTGGCCGCCCATTCGCATTCCGGAGCGCTTGCCTGGTCGCTTGACATGTCTTGTTATGCTGATGAGGCAAGGTGGATTCGGGTATCCACTGTGCAACGTACGTCGCTGGACCTGTCCGTCGGGCCATCTCGGGGCCTTGCGGGCGGGCTGGTTCGGCGGCGCACGTGACTCGGAGGGCAGGGGCTGCATGGATTCGCGATTGGTCGAGTTGAGCCGGTCCGTTGATCCGGTCGTCCTCGGGAAGCGGCTCCGCCTGGCACGTCTCGGCGCTGGGTTGACCCAGGAAGCTGTGGTCGCCAGCGAGGTCTCCGCGGCGTACCTGTCCCGGATCGAGGCCGGCCACCGCCGCCCGGAATTCGCCCTGCTGACGCGCATGGCACAACGCATCGGGATCTCGCTCGAGGATCTTCTCGTCGATCCGGTCAATGAGGACGAGCAACGCCTGCGCGTGGCGCTGGACCATGCAGAACTTCAGCTCGTCTCCGGAGACGCCGCCGCCGCGTTGACGTCGATCACGGAGGTGATCGCAGGGCTTGGTGAGGCGCCTGCGCTCGCGCCCGCCGCCGCCTTCGTACGTGCCCGCGCGCTCGAAGGCGTCGGTGACTACAACGAGGCGATCCTGGTGTTGGAGGACCTCACGGCTGAGGCGTCCGTCGACCCTGCCTGGCTGCGGGCGTCGATCGCGTTGTGCCGCTGCTATCGCCAGGCCGGTGACGCTGCAGCCTCGATCGAGTTCGGCGAGCGGGCCTCGGCGGCCGCCCGGGACCTGGGCCTCGAAGGATCCACCGAGGCGATTCAGTTGAGTGTCACCGTGGCCTGGGCGTACGCCACTCTCGGGGACAACGATCGAGCCCTCCGGATGTGTCTGCGAGCCCTGGAGACCGCGGATCGGCACGGCTCATCCCCGGTGGCTCGCGGCTCGGCGTACTGGAACGCCAGCATCATTCAGGGACGACGCGGCAAGTACGCGGCGGCGGCGGACTTCTCACGCAAGGCGCTGGCGATCTTCGAGGAGGCCGACGACATGCGTGCCCTGGCTGCCGTGCGCTCCGAGGCTGCAGATCTTCATCTGTCGATGGATCCACCGGACCCGGTGGCAGCGCTCGAGATGCTCGATCGCGCCGAGCAGGAGATGGACTGGTCCGCGGGATCGGTCTCTGGCCGATCTGCGCTGCTCGTCACGCGAGCACGTGCCCACCTGATGGCCGGAGACACCGCGGATGCCAGCGCGGCGCTGGAGCGGGCGGAGTCGGGCCTGCCAGAGGCCGACGTCGTCGTGCGTGCATACGCCGCGTCCCTTGCCGGACAGATCGCTGCGGCAGAGGGCCGAACCGAGGATGCCGCGTCGGCGTACCGCGAAGCCGTGAGGTTGCTCAGCGAACTGGGAGCCGATCATCGGGTGAGCCGCCTCTGGTACGAGTTGGGGGACCTTCTCGCTGAGGCCGGCCACCATCAGGCTGCCGTGGACGCATTCCGTGCAGGCGCGGTCGCTGCGGGCGCGCTGCCAGCCCGTCGCGCGACGTTCGTACGTCGCGCGACACGGACCTTCTGATCAGCAGCAGCCGCCCTCGCCCATGGGCATGATGCGCGCCGAGTCGCTGGTCACGGCGCCGGCCGAACCAGCCACCGGGAGCACCACGACCACAACAGCGACCGCTGCAGCAACAATCCGGGATACACGAGCCATGAATTCATCGTGCCAGAGGCCTTAGACTTGGTCCATGTTCTACGTGGCTTCATCGGGGAAGTCCACCGAGGTGGCGATCCGGGTACCGGTCTGGCGGGTCAAGCGCACGTACGCGCCCGCCGGAGCGATCCACGCCTGCGCAGAGGGCTCGCACGAAGCCGCCTGCGGTGTCCCGCTGTCGATGCTGATCCTGTGGCCAGAGCACGATTACGCGAGCCACGAATTCCCCCACGGATGCCCCAACTGCGCTGTAGCGCTCGCCCGAGGCGCTCAGTCGCCCACGGCTCCTGAAGGATTCTTCATCCCCGGCACCCGCCGTGCCGCGGACGACCTGACGGGCGACCGCCGCGCTGGTCGGTAGCCTGTCTGGCGTGAACGCGAGGCCTCTCGACACCGAGCCGGTGAAAGACGTGGTGGCCGCGCTCGTCGACGGAGTGCTCGCCGGCCAGCGGGCGACCGTCTCCCGCGCGATCACCCTGGTCGAGTCCAAGAAGCCGGCTCACCGGGCTCAGGCACGCGAGTTGTTGGCTGCCTTGACGCCGCACGCCGGGGGAGCGATCCGGGTCGGCATCTCGGGAGTTCCCGGGGTTGGCAAGTCGACGACGATCGAGGCGCTGGGCACGAATCTGACCGCCGCCGGCCATCGAGTCGCAGTGCTGGCGGTCGACCCGTCCTCGGTGCGTACCGGTGGCTCGGTGCTGGGTGACAAGACCCGGATGGCGCAGCTCAGCGTCGATCCGAATGCCTACATCCGTCCGTCGCCCTCAGGGGGGACCCTCGGTGGCGTCGCACGTGCCACTGCCCAGGCGATGACCATCGTGGAGGCGGCTGGCTATGACGTCGTCCTGGTCGAGACCGTGGGTGTCGGCCAGTCCGAGGTCACCGTGGCGAGCATGGTCGACACCTTCCTGTTCCTCACGATCGCCCGCACCGGCGATCAGCTTCAGGGCATCAAGAAAGGCATCCTCGAGATCGCCGATGTGGTTGCGGTGAACAAGGCCGATGACGGAGACCAGGAGATCGCCGCGCGTGCGGCCGCCCGCGAACTCGCGGGCGCCCTGCGTCTGGTCCGGGGCACGGCTGGGGCGCCGCCGGTCGTCACCTACTCCGGTCTGCACCACAAGGGCCTCGACGTGGTGTGGCACGAGATCGAGCAGCACCGCGATCGGCTCGGCGCCGACGGACTCGCCCGCAAACGTGCCGAGCAGCAGCTGGACTTCACCTGGGCGCTGGTGCGTGAGGAACTGGAGGAACGTCTGCAGCACTCCGCGGGCGTCCGTGCGATCCGCGACGCGGTCAAGGCTCAGGTGCTGGCCGGCGACCTGCAGGCGCCGGCTGCGGCCGACCAGATCCTCGCGGCGTACGACGGCACCGACGTCTGATGTGGGAGCGATTGCGGTCCGCGGCGCTGGATGTCGCTGCGCTCGCGTACGCGCCCTATTCGAACTTTGCCGTCGGAGCTGCCGGGCTGGTGGACGACGGCCGGATCGTGACCGGGTGCAACGTCGAGAACGCGTCGTACGGCCTCACCCTGTGTGCTGAGTGCGGTCTCGTCTCGGCCCTGCACGCCTCCGGTGGCGGCCGGCTGACCCACGTCATCTGTGTCAACGGGGCCGGCGAGGTGCTGATGCCCTGCGGACGCTGCCGACAACTGCTCTGGGAGCACGGCGGCGCGGCGCTTCAGGTGATGACGCCGACCGGACTGAAGCCGATGAGCGAGATCCTTCCCGATGCCTTCGACGCCGCCGACCTTGGCTGACCGGTCGTTCCGGTTCGTCGACTCGTGGGAGGTCGACGGCTCACCTGAGCTCGTACGCGACGTGCTCGTCGATCTGGAGCGCTATCCGGAATGGTGGTCCGAGGTCCGCGCGGTGGCGAAGGTGAGCGACGACGACGCGATCGTGCTGTGCCGGGCGCGGTTGCCGTACACGCTCGAGATGCACCTGCATGCGGTCTGCCGTGAGCTGCCGACGGTGAAGGTCGACATCGCCGGTGACCTCGAGGGTTGGGCCCAGTGGACCTTGGTGTCGACGGGCTCGGCCGACGAGCCGCGTACGCGTCTCGACTTCGCGCAGGAGGTCGACCTGATGACAGTGCCGAACTGGATCGTCTCCGCAGGCAGGCCGATGCTGACCTGGAACCATCGCCGGATGATGGCGGGTGCGCGGATCGGCCTCGCTCGGCGGCTCGCGGACCTCAGACGTTGACGTTGCTGAGATCGCCGTACCGAAGGCCCGCGACCTCGTCGGCCGGCACAGCCGCGGCGATCGCGGCAGCCTCCGAGGCGTCCAGGGTCACCTCGATCGCTCCGACGTTCTCCTCGAGGTACTTCACCCGCTTGGTCCCCGGGATCGGTGCCACGTCGTCACCCTGAGCCAGCACCCAGGCGAGCGCGAGCTGGCCCGACGTACACCCCCGGTGCTCGGCCAATCCCCGCAGCCGGCCGGCCAGTGCCAGGTTGGTGTCGAGGTTCTCGCCGCTGTATCTCGGGAAGTACGCGCTGCCGCGTACCTCTCCCGGCCCTGCCAGACCATCCGCCGTCATCGCGCCGGTGAGGATGCCGCGGCCCAGGGGCGAGTACGGCACGAGCCCGATGCCGAGCTCGCGAAGCGTCGGCAGGATCTCGCTCTCGAGGTCGCGGGTGAACAGTGAGTACTCCGTCTGCAGGGCGGTGATCGGGTGCACCGCGTGGGCACGACGGATCGTCTGCGCGGAGGCCTCCGACAGGCCCAGGTGGCGTACCTTGCCGGCGTCGACCAGCTCCTTCATCGCGCCGACGGTCTCCTCGATCGGGACGCTCTGGTCGACACGGTGCTGGTAGTAGAGATCGATGTGGTCGACGCCGAGGCGTTGCAGGGACGCGTCACAAGCGGAGCGTACGTACTCCGGGCGACCGTTGATGCCGACGCGGCTCCCGTCGGGCCGACGTTCGTTGCCGAACTTGGTGGCCACCTGGACCTCGTCGCGGCGACCCGCAATCGCCCTCCCGACCAGCATCTCGTTGGTGAACGGGCCGTACATGTCGGCGGTGTCCAGGAACGTGACGCCGAGGTCGAGAGCCCGGTGGATCGTGGCGATGCCGCCTGCTTCGTCGGGTGTCCCGTAGAACTCGGACATGCCCATGCAGCCCAGGCCGATCGCCGAGACGGTGAGCGGGGACGCCGTGCCGAGGGTGCGCTGAGGAATGGTCATGGCAACAGCCTGATGCCTGTGGCCGTCAGGTCAAGGGCCACGTCAGATCGTGATGATCGGCAGCGTTGGATCCACCGCCCGGATGTCATCCGGATCACTGGTCACCACCCGATGGCCGCGCTCGCGGGCATGGAGTGCAACGTGGACGTCGATCACATCGGTGTGCCCGCAGGCGCCCGACAGTCCGCCGACGCGTCGGGCACTCGGCTGGCCGTAGAGCGGAGTGACGACGCCGGGTGCGGCGAGGAACTGACCGAGTCGCGCCGAGCGAGCTCCGCCCCGCCATGCCTGGGCGATGACTTCAGGGAGCACATGCACCTCACCGCCGCGGGCGAAGCAGCGCTCCACGATCACTCGCACGGACTCAGAGCCACGATCGATGCCAATCAGGGCGCCCGCGTCCAGCGTCAGGCCTTCGCTGTGCGTTGGGCTGCCCATTCGGCATCCGTTCGGTCGAGTTCGGCTTCGGCCCAGGCGTAGACCTCGTCACTGGGCCTGCCGAGTTCGGCATCCCACGCGGCCAGAAGCTCTCCGAGAGGCACCCCGTGTTGCTTCTCGGAGATCGCGTCGGCGACGTACGCCGAGACTGACGCGGCCTGTCCGGCGGCGACCGCTTGCTGGGCCTTGTGGACGATCTCGTCCGGAAGGCTGACGGTGATCCTGATCGTCATACTCCAATCATACGTGCGAGGAGGCCACTCTCGCGTGGCTCAGCGCGACTCGCATGAGCCGGACGTCTGCGCTGTGGAATGCGAGGGCCAGATCGTCGGTGTGGACGAGAAGTGGCAGTTCCGAGGTCCCCTCTGGAGATCCGTTTGCATCCCGGCGACCGCGGCAGATCCGGCTCAGGCGCGCGCGCTCAACTCAGCTGCTCGAGCCCAGTCCGTGTGCATCCAGGCGATCCACGTGGCCACCGATGAGGACAGATATCCGATCCCGATCGTTTCAGTGCTGAACCGCTCTGCGTAACCCGACTGCGGGCGCACTACGCTGGCTCCCGTGACCCATTTCGACGTTCTCGTACTCGGTGCTGGCCCTGGTGGCTACGTCGCCGCCATCCGCGCAGCCCAGCTCGGCAAGTCCGTTGCCGTGGTCGAGGACAAGTACTGGGGTGGTGTCTGCCTCAACGTCGGTTGCATTCCGTCCAAGGCCCTGCTGAAGAACGCCGAGCTGGCGCACACGCTCAAGCATGACAAGGCCAAGTACGGCATCGAGGGTGACGCAACGATGTCGTACGGCCCGACGTGGGAGCGCTCGCGCGCGGTCTCGGCGGGCATCGTCAAGGGCGTCCACTTCCTGATGAAGAAGAACAAGATCACCGAGATCGACGGCTGGGGCACGCTGACCTCGCCGACCTCGATCTCGGTCGCGAAGGATGGTGCCAACACTGAGCACACCTTCGACAACCTGATCATCGCCACCGGCGCGACCGTCCGCTCGGTCCCGGGTGTGGTGCCGAACGGCCAGAACATCGTCACCTACGAGGAGCAGATCCTCGACTCGAACCTGCCGAAGTCGATGATCATCGGCGGCTCCGGAGCGATCGGCGTCGAGTTCGCGTACGTCATGCAGAACTTCGGGGTCGACGTCACCATCGTCGAGTACGCGGACCGGATGGTCCCGACCGAGGATGCCGACGTCTCCAAGGAACTGTTGCGTCACTACAAGAAGTTGGGCGTCAACGTCCTTCTCTCCACCGCTGTCAAGGGTGCCGTCGACGCCGGTTCGGGCGTTGAGGTCACCGTCGCCCCGTCCGCCGGTGGTGAGGAGACCGTCCTCAAGGCCGACAAGATGCTCGCTGCCTTCGGCTTCGCGCCGCGACTGGCCGGGTACGGCCTCGAGGCGACCGGCGTCGCGACCACTGACCGCGGCGCGATCAAGGTTGACGACTTCGGCCGCACCAACGTCCCGAACGTCTACGCCATTGGCGACGTCACTGGTCTGATGATGCTCGCGCACGTCGCCGAGGCCCAGGGTGTCGTCGTCTCCGAGACCATCGCCGGCGTCGAGACGATGCCGGTCGAGATCGACTTCATCCCGCGCGCCACCTACTGTCACCCGCAGATCGCTTCCTTCGGCTACAGCGAGCAGCAGGCCAAGGACAAGGGCTACGACGTGAAGACCGCGACATTCCCGTTCTCCGCGAACGGCAAGGCCATGGGCCTCGGCGAGCCGGTCGGCTTCGTCAAGATCATCGCGGACGCGAAGTACAACGAGATCATCGGCGCCGCGATGATCGGCCCCGACGTGACCGAACTCCTGCCGGTGCTCACGCTGGCGCAGAAGTGGGACCTCACCGCCGACGAGGTCTCCCGCAACGTCTTCGCGCACCCGACCCTGGGTGAGTCCGTGAAGGAAGCCGTGGAGGGCATCGTCGGCCACATGATCAACCTCTGACGCCCTCGGCGGCGCGTTCGCTGCGTTGTTCTTCGGTCGCGGGCCCTCGAGGCCGCTTCCCTCCGGCTCCTGCCAGCCGCGCACGTCAGAACGTCACAAGCGGCTGACGAGTCATCGGATGATCGTGAGTGTCGAGTTGCTCTGCGCCCTCGATAGTCTCTCGAGATGGATGTAGGTGAGTCGGCAGAGTTGCCCGAGTCCTTGGTGATGGAGATGCGCCGGACTGCCGCTGAGCTTCTGGGGGACGTGTCTTCGTACGCCGATGCGATGCTCGACTACATCCTCGAACGCATTCCGGAGGCCAGTGCCGATGACGACCTCCGCGGCCTGACGCTCGGATCGTGCTCGTCGAACCTCGAGGCAGCACTCTCAATGGTGCGGCACGGTATCGATGTGAGCGCCGCGACAGCGCCAGTCACCGCTCTTGAGCATGCCCGCGCCATGGCGGGCCGCGGCTACAGCGTCGATGTGATGCTGCGCTTCTACCGAATCGGTCACGCCTACTTCAGCGAGCGAATCGTGGCCGCAATCGCCGACGTGGTGTCCGATCCGGCCCTCGCCCTCGCGGTCGTGGCCACCATGCAACGGTTCGCCTTTGCCTACACCGACCGCATCTCCAGCGAGGTCGCCGCCGAGTACGTGGCCGAGCTTGACCGCATTCAGAACCGAGTCCGTGCGGCGCGGACCGATGCGGTCCGTGGGCTGATCCGGGGCGACAAGATCGACCTGGCGCGCGCCGAGCGCACCCTGTCCCATCGGCTCACCGGATGGCAGACGGCGTTCGTCTGCTGGACCGATCGCGACGACACCGACCTCACGCGGGTTGGGACTGCCGTCAGTGCCCACCTCGGTTCGCCCCATCCCTTGCTCGTCGCAGACGGCGCCCGTGCGCTATGGGGCTGGGTCTCCACGACCCGTGCTCCCGTAGTGGCATCAGCTGACCTCGCGACATTGACCGAACAGATCCCCAAGACGGTCCACATCTCCATCGGCACTCCGGCGCAGGGCCCGGACGGCTTCCGTGACTCCCACGCTCAGGCCCAACGTGGCCGGCGGGTGATGGAGATCTCGGGGCAGGCAGTTCAAGTCACGTCGTACGCCGACGTCGCCCTGGTGGACGCGATGAGCCGCGACGTGGACCTTGCCCGCTCGTTCGTCGTGTCCGAACTCGGGGCCCTGGCGGTCCAGGGGCGCCGCGAGGACGAGGAACGACGCGCGCTGTTGGCGGTGCTCGACGCACAAGGAGGGCTGGCAGCAGCGGCTGAGGAGCTTGGCGTCCACCGCAACACCGTCCTGCAGCGCGTACGCCGTGCTGAGGAACGTCGTGGGCGGCCCGCCACGGACCGTGTCGCGGAGTTGCACGCGGCGCTTCGGCTGGTCCAGGTGCTCGGCTCCGTGGTGCTCACCTCGGAACCCGACCGAACCTGACCAGCATGTGCTGCGCGCACATCGACGTGGGCGCGGCACCACTGGTGGGATTGGTTCGCCATTCATATCTTGAATGTCATGTCAGCAACGACAAGGCAGCCCGCGCCAGTAGCCACTCGTCATGCGCTTCCTGACCCCGGCGAAGAGGTCCCGACGATCTCGTGGCCCATCGTCGGGATCTTCTCCGGAGCGCTCGCGGCCTTTGCGTTCTCCAGTTGGGCGGCGCTGGCCCATCGGCTGCCAGGGGCGGCGACCATCGCGCTCAGCGCGACCGCGATCTTCGTGCTGTTCACCGTGGTGCACGACGCCGCTCACTATTCGATCAGCACCCACCGCTGGGTGAACGTGGCCTTCGGACGAGTCGCGATGCTCTTCGTCTCGCCGCTGATCTCGTTCAGGTCGTTCGCGTTCATCCACATCGAGCACCATCGCAACACCAACGACGACGACGGGAGCGATCCCGACCATTTCGTGAGCGGCGCTCCTTGGTGGCAGCTTCCGGTTCGTTTTCCACTCATGGACGTGCCGTACCTGACGTTCCTGGTGCGCAACGTCAAGCGCCGACCCCGCGGAGAGGTGTTGGAGACCGCGTTCCTGCTTGTGGTGAGCATCGCACTGATCGTCACCTCAGCCTTCACCGGACACCTCTGGATGCTGGCTGTGGTCTACCTGATCCCCGAGCGCGTCGCGATGTTCGTCCTGGCGTGGTGGTTCGACTGGTTGCCGCACCACGACCTCGAGGACACCCAGCAGGAGAACCGCTACCGCGCGACGCGCAACCGCGTGGGCTCTGAATGGATCCTCACGCCCCTGTTGCTTTCGCAGAACTACCACCTCGTCCACCACCTGCACCCCTCGATTCCCTTCCACCGCTACGTCGCGGCGTGGAAGCGCAACGAGGACGCCTACCTTGAGCGGGACGCCGCGATCGGCACCGTGTTCGGCCAGCAGCTGGATCCGAGTGAGTACCGCGAGTGGAAGATGCTGAACGGCAAACTGGCCCGTCTCCTGCCCATCCGGATGCCGAAGCGCTCCTCCGTCCGCGCGGCCGTGTTCCACACTGTCCCGATCGCCAGCGTCGACCGGTTGACTGACGACAGCGTGCTGATCCAGTTCGACGTGCCCGATGAGTTGCGCGACCAGTTCTCCTTCGAGCCCGGTCAGCACATCACCGTCCGTACGGACCTCGGCGGCGAGGGTGTCCGGCGCAACTACTCCGTCTGTTCATCGGCTGTCTCGGACACGCTGGCGATCGCCGTCAAGCACATTCCGGGCGGAGCCTTCTCCACCCATGCGATGGAGCACCTGCGTGCCGGCGACACGCTCGAACTGATGACCCCGACGGGTTCATTTGGCACGCCACTCGACGCCTTGGCGAGGAGGACGTACGTCGCGATGGTGGCCGGCAGCGGCATCACTCCCGCGTTGTCGATCGTCCAGACCACCCTCGCGGTGGAGACGGAGAGTCGCTTCACCTTGATCTATGGCAACCGGGACGCCGACAGCACGATGTTCCGTGAGGAACTCGAGGACCTGGAGGCGCGGTACGCCGATCGGCTCCGGATCATCCACGTTCGCTCCCGCGATCCGCGACACCCCGCAGATCTGCGCGGGCGCGTCGACAGTGCCAAACTCGCGACGTGGCTCGAGGTCGATCTGGCGATCGACTCTGTCGACGAATGGTTCCTGTGCGGCCCGGTTGAGATGGTGACCGACCTGCGTGACCTGCTCCTCGAGCACGGCGCGGAATCAGGCCGGGTTCACGTGGAGCTCTTCCACGGCTTCCAGCAGCGCAGGGTCACCGACGATTTCACCGCAGCGACCGTGAACATCGGCCTGCGGGGTCGCCAGCGCGAGGTCGATCTCGCGGCGGGGGACACGGTCCTCGAAGCCGCCCTGAAGGCCGGCCTCGATGCGCCGTACGCCTGCCTCGGCGGAGCCTGCGGCACCTGCAAGGCGAAGGTGTTGATGGGGTCGGCGACGATGGAACAGAACTTCGCCCTGCCATCGGCCGCTGTGGACGCCGGGTACGTCCTCACGTGCCAATCGCACCCGACCACACCGACGTTGTCTGTGGACTACGACGCCTGACGCTGGCTTCGGGCGACGCGTCAGAGGCGGGCGGCGGCGCAGATCTCCAGTGCCCGCTCCGCCATCGGGACGGCCGCCTCGCGGTCGGACGGGACGAGGCCGACCCTGGTCCGACGGTCGAGGAGATCGTCCACGTCGGCGGCGCCTTCATGGGTGACCGCGAAGATGAGTTCTGCCAGCGTGACGCCCTGCGGGCCGGCGTCAAGCAGTTCGGCTTCGTCCAGACCGCTGACTTCGACCGCGTTCGACAGGACGAGGCCGGCGTCCGTGCCGAACCGGCGTACGAGTCGCTCCGGTGCGTCGAGCCGTGCCAATTCGTCCCGGCGTGCGGCACCCAGCAGGCCGAGCGTCCGGGTCCGGCACGGTGCGGTCGTCAGTTCGGCGGCATCGACGGCGTCCTCGGCCATCTGCCGGTAGGTGGTGAGCTTCCCGCCGACGATGGTGATCACCCCGGTCGGCGAGGTGAGGACCGCGTGCTTGCGCGACAGGTCCGCCGTTGAGCCATCGGCGTCCAGCAGCGGTCGCAGCCCGGCGTACGTCCCGATGATGTCGGCGGGTCGGATCGGCTCGTCCAGTGCGGCACTGATGACGTCGAGCAGGAAGCTGATCTCATCGGGGCTTCCCTGGGGTACGTCCGGGATCTCGCCGTCGGTCTCCTCGTCGGTGAGCCCGACATAGATGGTGCCGTCGGGCTGGGGGAGGGCGAAGACGAAGCGGCTGGTCGTCCCCGGCACTGGCATGGTCAGAGCGGCGGACAGCCCGGGCAGCGTGGAACTGCGCAGGACCAGATGGGTGCCGCGAGAGGGCTTCAGCTTGACGTCCTCGACGAGCGAACCGGCCCAGACGCCGGTGGCGTTGATCACCGCGCGAGCGGTCACATGATGCTCGGCCCCGGTGAGTTTGTCACGCAGGACGGCACTGGTGCCGGTCGCGCTGACGACGCGCGCTCGCGTACGCACCTCCGCGCCGTGCGCGGCCGCCGTACGGGCGAGGCAGGTCACGAAACGGGCGTCGTCCTCGAGTTGGCCGTCCCAGCTCAACAGGCCGCCGCGGAGGCCTTCGGTGCGCATGAACGGAGCGAACCGCAGCGCCTCGTCCCGGGAGATTCGTCGCGGGCGGGGAAGCGTCTTCACGCTGGTGCGAGCGGTGATCCGAAGCAGGTTCCCGGCCTTGAAGCCGACGTACGCGAGTGCCGCCTGGGTGAACGAGACGCTCGACATCAGCGGCAGCAGCATGGGCATCGGGTGGGAGAGGTGGGGTGCCGTCGTCTCCATGAGGATGCCCCGTTCGACGGCACTCTCGTGAGCGACGCCGACCTGTCCGTGGGCGAGGTACCGCAGGCCTCCGTGCACCAACTTGCTCGACCAGCGCGACGTACCGAACGCAATGTCGTGCGCATCAACGGCCAGTACCGTGAGGCCGCGGGTGGCGGCATCGAGTGCCACGCCGGCCCCCGTCACGCCAAGGCCGATGACCAGCAAGTCGACGGTGGCGGGCGCGTCGGCCAGGCCCGGCCGTACGCGATGAATGGTGGTCGTCATGGTGCGAGGTACCTCCGGACGAGGGTGGTGAGTTCGGTGTCGAAGTCGACCTGGGTGAGCCGGTCGCCGTGCATCGTGCTGGCGGAGATCGCGAAGCCATGGGCCGCGAGCATCAGGGAGCGGGCGATGAGCAGAGGATTCCCGGCCCGGACCTGCTGGAGTCGCTGAGCCGTCTCGATCCGGCCGGCGAGAAGATCGATCACGACATCTTGCGAGCGGCCGCGCCGGTCGATCAGATAGGGCAACAGCTGTTCGGGGTCGACCTCGATGATCCGGCGGAACAGTTCGTCGCTGCGCAGCGCGGAGACCGCCGCGGTGAACTTGCGTGCGAACACGCCGGGCACATCGTCCTCGTCGATCTCCCGCGTCGCGACGACTCCGGCGATCTGTGCAGTCCATTCACGCGTCATCAGGTCGGCGAGGATCGACTGCATGTCCGGGTACGCCCGATACACGGTCATCCGCGACACGCCGGCCCGCCGAGCCACGTCGGTCAGGGTCGCCCGCTTCCAGCCGACGCTCAGGATCACCTCGCGAGCGGCGTCCAGGAATCGATCACTGTTACGATCGGACGTCATGTGTCACACTGTAACGCATGAGCCAGGAAATGCATCCACAGCGTTGGGGTAGCCCGTCACACGCAGCACCGCTTCCGGAGTCGACCCAGGGGCTGGTCGAGTTCGCGTTCGGCGCGTTCAGTACGCCCGCGCTCGACATGGTCACGCTGCCGGACTCCGGACTCGACGAGGGCGCCCTTGCGGGTCTTCGCGGCCTCCTCGGCGCCGAGAACGTCCTGACCGACGACGAGACCCGCCGCCTCCGTACACGGGGCAAGTCGACGCCCGATCTGTTGAAGGCGCGGACCGGTGACCTCTCCGACGCTCCGGATGCCGTGGTCCGACCCGGCTCGCACGATGACGTCGTCAAGGTGCTGGCCTGGGCTGTCGAGCAGCACGTCGCCGTGGTGCCTTTCGGCGGCGGCACGTCCGTCACCGGTGGACTCGTCGCCCGGCGCGACGGATACGCCGGGCTGATCAGCCTCGACCTGATCCGCCTCAACCAACTCCTGAGCGTGGACCCGATCTCCATGACCGCGACCCTGCAGCCGGGCATGCGCGGCCCCGAGGCCGAGGCCGCCCTGGCTCAGCACGGGATGACGCTGGGGCACTTCCCGCAGTCCTTCGAGTTCGCCTCGATCGGTGGCTTCGCGGCCACCCGCAGCAGTGGTCAGAACAGCGCCGGTTTCGGCCGCTTCGACCAGATGGTCGTCGGTCTGCGGATGGCGACCCCGATCGGGGACCTGATCTCCGGTTCGTCGCCCCTCAACGCCGCCGGCCCCGACCTGCGTCAGGTGGCCATGGGATCCGAGGGCACCTTCGGCGTCATCACCGAGGTGACCGTCCGGGTCCGTGCGATCGCCACGGGGACGGCGTACGAGGCGTGGCGCTTCGACTCCTTCAGTAGTGGCCAGGACGCCATGCGTCATCTCGCGCAGAACCAGATCCTGCCCACGATCATCCGGCTGTCCGATGAGACCGAGACTGCCCTCAACCTGGCCAGCCAGACCGCCGTCGGGGCAGAGGCGCCGTCGGGCTGCCTGATGATCGTCGGGTACGAGGGTGCCTCGATCGACAACAAGCGCGCGGTCGTCACCCGTGCGCTGACCGCCCTGGGCGGGACGTCGCTGGGTGAGGAGCGAGGCAAGACCTGGCTCGAGGGCCGGTTCCACGCCCCGTACCTGCGCGACTCGATGCTCGACTCGGGTGTCCTGGTCGAGACCCTCGAGACGGCCACCTTCTGGTCCAACACGGACCGGCTCTACAGCAGTGTCAAGACCGCGCTCGGGACCAGCCTCGGCGAGGGCGCTCTCGTGCTCTGCCACGTCTCGCACGTCTACGAGACCGGCTGTTCGCTCTACTTCACCGTCGCTGCCAAGCAGGGTGACAACCCGCTGGAGCGCTGGCTGGCGGCGAAGGCCGCGGCGAGCGACGCGATGATCGAGTCGGGCGCGACGATCACCCATCACCACGCGGTCGGCACCGATCACAAGGCCTGGCTCGAGCGCGAGATCGGACCGGTTGGAGTGGCGATCCTGCGCGGGATCAAGGCCGCGGTCGACCCGACAGGCATCCTCAACCCCGGGGTCCTGATCCCGTGAGGTCCTTCTCGTTCCTCGTCAACCCGGTGTCGGGCGGCGGAGTCGCTCCGGCAGCCGCCATTCCGGTTGCACGACTCCTTCGTGACGCCGGTGCCGAGGTCGAAGTGATTGACTCGCCCGGCCCGGAGGCGACGTCGGAGCTGGTGAAGGCCGGAGTGGCCAGGGGCGACGTCATCGTCGCAGTCGGTGGGGACGGCATGCTCTCCTCGGTTGCCGGTCAGGTCTCGGAGGAGGGCGGGATCCTCGGGATGCTGCCGGCGGGACGTGGCAACGACTTCGCGCGAATGCTCCAGCTGTCCCACGATCCCGACGTCATTGCCCAGACCCTCCTCGAGGGCACCGAGACGTCCGTGGACCTGATCTCGGTGACCCTGCCCGGCTCCGACCGGCGCCTCGTCGCCGGCTCGCTGTACTCCGGTGTGGATGCGCTCGCCAGCGAGATCGTCGACCGGGTGCGATGGATGCCGTCCCGGCTTCAGTACCCGTACGCGGCGCTGCACTCCCTGGCCACGTACGTCCCGTGCTCGTTCACCGTCGTGGTCGACGGCGCGTCGCACTCCTTCGTCGGCTCGAACGTGGTGGTCGCCAACTCCGGCTACTACGGCAAGGGCATGCACATCGCCCCCGGTGCGTCCGTCACGGACGGAGTCCTCGACGTGGTGGTCATCGAGGCCGCCTCGCGCCGGGAGATGATGCGCGCGTTCCCCAAGGTGTACGACGGCCGGCACATCGCGCTCGACCAGGTGACTGTGCTGCGCGGCTCGAGGATCGAGATCAGCGGTACGCCCTCGGTGGCGATGGGAGCTGACGGCGAGGCCGTCGGTTGGCTCCCGACCACGGCAGAGGCTCCGGCGGTGGTCGAGGTGCTGCCCGGCGCGCTGACCATCCTCACCTGAGTCCGCGCGTCAGGCAGGTGCAATCTCGCTGATCAGGGCTTCGATGCGCGTACGGATCTCGTCCCGGATCGGTCGGACGGCGTCGATGCCCTGGCCGGCCGGGTCTTCGAGTTGCCAGTCCTCGTAGCGCTTGCCGGGGTACCAACGGCACTCGTCGCCGCAGCCCATCGTGATCACCACATCGGAGGCCTCGACAGCCTCGTCGGTGAGGACCTTGGGCTGGTTGCCGGCGATGTCGATGCCCTCTTCGGCCATCGCAGCGACGGCGACCGCGTTGATCTCGTTGCCTGGCTTCGACCCGGCCGACAGCACCTCTACCCGGTCGCCGGCCAGGTGCTGGAGGTAGCCGGCAGCCATCTGGGAGCGACCGGCGTTGTGGACGCAGACGAACAGGACGGTGGGCTTGGTGCTCATGAGGCCTCGGTCTCGGTCAGGTGCGGGTAGAGGAATCGGACGACGACGCAGCCGAGGCCGGCGCCGACGACCTGCATCGCGATGAACATCAGGACCGATGACGGTTCAATGCCCGAGAAGGTGTCGGAGAACATCCGGGCGATGGTCACCGCGGGGTTCGCGAAGCTGGTCGAGGACGTGAACCAGTACGCGGCGGTGATGTAAGCCCCGACGGCAAAGGCGATGGTCTGCGTACGCCCTGTGCGGATCGCTCCGAAGACAACCAGGATGAGTCCGAAGGTCGCCACCACCTCGCCCAGCCAGAGGTTGCCTGCCGATCGGGTGTGGGTCGACATCGAGATCGCGTCCAGATGGAACATCAGGTTCGCGACGATCGCTCCGAGCACCCCGCCGACGATCTGCGCCACGGCCAGCACGGCCGCGTCCGCCCAGCGCACCAGGCCGAGCACCGCTTCGACCAGGGTGACGACCGGGTTGAACGCCGCCGACACCGGCTGCAACGTCAGGATCAGTGCGACCAGCGCTGCCCCGGTGATGAGGCTGTTCTCCAGGAGTTCGAGGCCGACGGCGTTGGGGGAGAGTCGCGTGGCCGCGATGCCGGAGCCGACGACCGCCGCGACGAGGAACGCGGTGCCGATCAGTTCGGCGGCCGCCTTGCGGGCCAGATCGAGGTTCACAGGGTGTCTCCGAAGAGGTGCCCGAGGTCGGCCAGAGCCGTGCGGTTGAGCGAGTAGTACACCCAGACGCCGCGCTTGGACCGATTCAGCAGCCCCGAATCGTGCAGCACCTTCAAGTGGTGGCTGATGGTGGGCTGGGAGAGGTCGAACGCATCGTTGAGATCGCACACACAGGCCTCAGCGTCGGCGTGGGATGCGACCAGCGACAGGAGGCGCAGGCGTACGGGCTCGGCGATGGCCTTGAGCAGAGGTGCGATCCGCTCCGCCTGGTCCTGGGACAGCGGTTCGCGTACGACGGGGGAGCAGCACTCCAGCGCTTCGACCGGGGTCAACTCGAGGACGGACTTCGACATGCATCAATATTGACATACGTCGATGTCCTGACGGCGAACGACGTCCTAACTGCGGTACTCGGGGTTGTCCCAGTCGAATCGGGTGCCGGAGTTCCAGGCCGAGCGCTGGTTGCCGTACCCGGGCACGCCGCCGGCGTCCTTGAGCATCTTCGCCAGGTGCATCAGATTCCAGGTCATGAAGGTGGCGTTGCGGTTCGTGAAGTCGTTCTCCGGACCGCCGCTTCCGGGGTCCAGATACGACGGTCCGGGGCCAGCCTCGCCGATCCAGCCGGCGTCGGCGTTCGGCGGGATCGTGTAGCCCACGTGCTGCAGGCTGTAGAGGATGTTCATCGAGCAGTGCTTGATGCCGTCCTCATTGCCGGTGATCAGGCACCCGCCAACCCGCCCGTAGTAGAGGTACTGCCCCTTCTCGTTGAGCATCCCCGAGTACGAGTACAGCCGCTCGATCACCTGTTTCATGACGCTGGAGTTGTCGCCCAGCCAGATCGGACCGCCCAGCACCAGGATGTCGGCAGCCAGCACCTTCGGCCCGATCTCGGTCCAGGCGTCGACCTCCCAGCCGTGTTCCCGCATGTCGGGATACACGCCAGTCGCGATCGGGTGATCGATCGCGCGGATGACCTCGACCTCGACGCCGTGCTTGCGCATGATCGCGGCACTCGCGTCGATCAGGCCCTCGGTGTGGCTGGGCTCGGGGCTCTTCTTCAAGGTGCAGTTGATGTACATCGCGGACAGGCCGCTGAAGTCCCAGGTCATCAGTTCTCCTTGCGTGCGAGGGCCAGGGCGAAGTCGCCGTCGGTCCACCAGTGGGTTGGTTCCATGCCGGCGACTCGGAGTTCGGCCTCGATCGGTTCCCGCCGGAACTTGGCGGAGATTTCCGTACGCAGTTCCTCGCCGCCGTCGAACACGACCTCGAGGTCCAGCACGCCGAGTCGGGCGTGGACCGGGCCCCGGGCGCGCAGCCTCATCTCGATCCATTCGTTGACGTCGTCCCAGATCGCCACGTGCTCGAAGTCGGAGGGGTCGAGGTCGCCGTCGAGTTCGCGGTTCAGGACCGAGAGCACGTTCAGGTTGAAAGCCGCCGTCACACCGGCCGCATCGTCGTACGCCCGCATGAGGCGACCGGGTTCCTTGACCAGGTCCAGGCCGACCAGGAAGGCCTCGCCCGGCTGCATCGCGCTGGCGATCGCCGACAGGAACTGGGCGCGCTCAGCCGGCGGGTAGTTTCCGATCGTGCCTCCCAGCAGCGCCCACAGCCGTCGCCCCGGCAGTGGAAGTGCGCCCAGGTGAGCATCGAAATCGGCGATCACGCCGCGAATCTCCATGCCCGGATACTCCTGCTTCAACGCAGGCATGGACTCGCTCAGGGCTCCGGCGCTCACGTCGACCGGTACGTACCCTCGGAGGTCACCGGCGTCGCGCAACGCGTCCAGGAGGAGACGCGTCTTGGTGCTGGATCCGGAGCCGAGTTCGAGCAGGGTCTCGCACCCGGCCGCCGTGGCGATCTCGCCCGCGTGGCTCTGCAGGATTCCGTGCTCGGCTCGGGTGGGGTAGTACTCCGGCAACCGGGTGATCTGCTCGAAGAGTTCGCTGCCACGGTCGTCGTAGAAGTACTTGGGCGGCAGCCACTTCGGGCTGGCTGTCAGACCGCGCAGCGCGTCACGCTCGAGGACCGACCGCAGATCGTCGGGACTGAGGAGGACGTCGAGCTGATCGGCTTCGATCGTGGACATCAGATCTCCTGGAGGAAGGGGACGGGGAACACCACAGGACCGCACGAGTCGAGTACGACGATGGTTCCGGGGGAGAGGGGTGACCAGGAGCCGCGATCGAGGGGCGCTGCGGACAGTGCGTACTCCCAGCCGCCGAGGTCGGCGAGACCGAGCGGTTCGCCCCAGGCGAGTCCGGCCGCGTACTCCCCGTCGCTGAGCAGGACCGAGCAGCGGGGGAGGTCGGCGCGGCTCAGTCGGGCGATCGCTCCGGCAACCGGAGCATCGGGGACGATGCTCGCGAGCGTGTCGAGGACCTGCGTACGCGCCGCGTCGCCGATCACCGCGACGGCCCATCGTCCGACGCGGCCGGGCTCTACGCACGAGGCGTGGCCGGACCAGTCCGTGACGGTCTCCTCCCGACCGAGCACCGCCTCGTGCGGGCAGATCACCCGGCCGATCCAGGGCGCCGTCACCGCGGTCCCCGACCAGTCACGGCATCGTCGGCCAGGCGCAGACCGGTCAGTGGCCACCGGGCACCGGCGGGGAAGAAGTTGCGGTACGAAGCGCGGGCGTGCCCCGGAGGAGTCAGGGCGCAGCCGCCGCGCAGCACCATCTGATTCGACATGAACTTGCCGTTGTACTCGCCGATCGCACCATCGGCATGCCGGAAGCCGGGGTAGGGGAGATATGCGGACGACGTCCACTCCCAGCAGTCGCCGAAGAGTTGCCGCAAGGCGCCGCTCGACACTCCTGCCGAACGCGGGTGCCAGGTCTGCTGGTCCGCAAGATTTGCGGGACCGTCCGACTCCTCGAGCCGGGCGGCGTGCTCCCACTCGGCTTCGGTCGGCAGCCGCTTGCCCGCCCAACTGGCGTACGCGTCCGCCTCGTAGTGACTGATGTGGCACACCGGGAGTTCGGGGTCGACCGGCCAGGTGCCGGTGAGGGTGTGCTCGAACCAGACTCCGTCCCGCTCGATCCAGTAGAACGGCGCGCGCCAGTGTTCCTCGTTGATCCGGGCCCAGCCGTCCGACAGCCACAACTCAGGCCTCCGATAGCCGCCGTCGGCCATGAAGGCCAGCCACTCGCCGTTGGTCACGAGTCGGTCGGCCAACCGGTACGGCTGCAGCCACTGCTGGTGTCGAGGCAGCTCGTTGTCGAAGCAGAACGTTCCGTCGGCCATGGACTCGTGGCCGATCTCGACCAGCCCGCCCTCGTACTCCTTCCAGGCCAGGACACCGGCGCTGCCGCCGCTGTCGCGTCGAGGTGCGTACGCGGGCTCGAGCGGGTTGAGCGACAGCACGTGCTTGATGTCCATGAGGAGCAGTTCCTGGTGCTGCTGCTCATGGTGGAAGCCGAGCTCGATCGTCGGTGCCAACTTGGTCAGCGTCCCGTCGTCGAGACCACCGATCAGGTCCTGCATCCGGTCATCGATGTTGGCTCGGTAGCGACCCACGTCGTGGGCGCCGGGGCGACTGATCACGCCCCGCAGCGGCCGGGCGTACCTCGGGCCCACCGCCTCGTAGTAGGAGTTGAAGAGGAACCAGTACTGGTCCTGGAACGGCGCGAATCGGGCCTCGTGATCGGCGAGGACGAAGGTCTCGAAGAACCACGACACATGGGCCCGATGCCATTTGGTGGGTGACACGTCGGGCATGGACTGGACCGTCTGGTCCTCCGGCGACAGCGGGGCAGCCAACTGCTCGGTGTACGCCCGCACCTCGGCGTACCGCGATGTCAGCATCCTGAGATCGACGCTCATACGACGAGCCTGCCACGGCGATGGTCATGCTGTCGCCCGCTGAGCGGGAGAGATCTGGTCGCGAGTGCAGGTCAGGCTGCGGTGTCGGAGCCGGCGCTTGACGGCTCTGGTAGCAGGATCTCCTCGATCGGCGCCGGCCTGCCGATCCAGTTGCCCTGGGCGAAGTCGACACCCTCGGCGCGGAGGAACGCCAACGCTTCGGAGTCCTCCACGAACTCGGCGATGGTCGCCTTCCCAAGACTGCGGGCGATGTTGACGACGGAGGCGATGACGAGTTGATCGGTCGCGTTGTTGGTGCAGTTCGTGACGAATTCGCCGTCGATCTTGATGTAGTCGAACGGCAGGTGCTTCAGGTAGTAGAAGCTGCCGAAGCCAGCGCCGAAGTCGTCGATCGCGAACCTGCAGCCGATCTCGGCCAACCGCTCGACGAAGAAGCGTGCCCCTTCCATGTTGGCCAGGGCGGCGGTCTCGGTGATCTCGAACACCAGCCGCGTGGGGTCCGCGCCGGTGCTCACGAGACGGTCCTCCAGGTAGGACAGCATCTCGGGATCGCCGACCGACCTCGCGGAGAGGTTGACCTCCAGGACCACGTCGGACGGCAGGGCGGGATCGGTGAGCAGCTGAATGGCCTGGCCGGTGACCCAACGGTCGATCTGCACGATCAGTCCGCTGCGTTCGGCGATCGGCAGGAAGGCGGCCGGAGCGATGAGACTGCCGTCCTCGTCGAGCATCCTGATCAGCAGCTCGTACCGACGCACGACACTCTCGGCCAGGCCCAGGATCGGCTGTGCGTGCAGCACGAAGTGGTCGTCGCGCAGTGCTGTGGCGATGCGCTCGACCCAGCCGATGTTCGCCGTGGAGGTGCCGCGCTCGTGCCCGAGCGGGGAGCAGGTGACGAAACAGTCTCGTCCGGCGTCCTTGGCGTCGTACATGCTGATGTCGGCGTCGATGAGTACGTCCGCGGCACTCAGGTGGTGCTGATCGAACAGGGCGATCCCGATGCTCGCCGTGATGCAGCGCGGGTGTGCTCCGGCCAGCACGGTGACCTCCTGGCGTACGGCGTGGAGGATCCGGTCGGCCGCCAGTTCGGCTTCGACGCGACCGTCGCCCGGGAGCAACACGGCGAACTCGTCGCCGCCCAGCCGCGCCACCACGTCGGTCTCACGTACGGCACGCTGCAGGACCTTGGCCATCGCGGCGATGAGCTGGTCGCCGGCGTGATGTCCGAGGGAGTCGTTGATCTGCTTGAACCGGTCGAGGTCGAGCAACAGGAGAGCGCCCGATGCCTCGGTGTGCGAGATGCGCGCGGCGTGTCGGTCAAGTTCGGTCTCGAACCCGCGGCGATTGAGCAGCCCGGTGAGGGGGTCGTGGTTGGCCATCCCTCGCAGATCCGCCTCGAAGGTCTTGCGAGCGGTCACGTCGAGGAAATGCATCAGGAGGTGGTCGACCTCACCGTCCGTCCCGGGAACGGCGACGGCGCACACTTCCATCCAGAGCTGACCGCCGCGGGCGTCCAGGTAGCGCTGCTCGGTCCGATACGTCGTGGTCGTACCGGCGGTGAGGCGCCCCAACTCCTGAGCGGCGGCGTTCGTGTCCGCCGGGTGTACGAGGCTGACCAGACTGCGTCCCACGAGTTCGGCACGGGTGTGCCCGACCAGCGCGCAGAGCGCCGGGTTGACCCGCTCGAGTCGGCCGCTCAGCGTCACCTGCGCCATGCCGACGGGTGCGTCCTCGAAGGCGGCCTGGTACCCGGACTCGGCGCGTCCGCGGTCCTGCAACGCCGTCTCGAGCGCGGTGACGTCGCGGACGGTGACCAGGACGTGCTCGATCGTGCCGGAGCCGTACTCGAGCGGCACCGCGTCCACGAGGTAATGACCGCCGCTCAGGGGCGAGTACTCGAAGGTGCCGGACGGATGTCCGTCAAGGACGGCCTGATAGCGCGGGACCAGGAACGCTGCTTCCTCGGGCGCAACGATGTGAGCGACCTCGCGTCCGATCATCATGTCGCGGGAGAAGCCTCGCTGGCTGAAGAGTGAGCCTCCGTCCGCGACCACCCGGAGAGCCCGATCCAGGAGCAGTACGCCGGTGCCGGGGAGATGGTCGAGCAGGGCGCGGTAGCGGGTCTCGCTCTCGACCAACGCCCGGGCACTGCGGAGTTCGTCCTGCGCGGCATCGAGTTCCTCGACATTGCGCTGCAGGTCATGGGACAGCTCGGCGTTGTGCGCACTGGTGCGGTCGCGTTCGGCGACCACGGCCGAGATCATCAGGCCGGTCAGCGCCACCGCGCCGAGGAAGGCGTCGAGCGTCCAGAGGCTGTGCGTCGCGTCGCCGCGGGCAAAGGCGCCGTGCCCTGACCGCGTTCCGAGGACGGCGATCACGCTCGCGATCAAGGTTGCCGTGGAGGCGCCCTGAAGCCGCCAGCGCAACGCCGCCCAGATCACCGGCGGGAACACCACGTACGCGAAGTCGAACCTGCCGCTGAACGCGAAGGCGCCCACCGCGTACGTCGCGCCCAGTAGGAGGACGAGCTCGGCCGTCCCGCGACGGTCGATAGTTGGTCGCCTGCGCGGTACGAGCGCAAGGACAACGGGTGTCACGACGAGTGCGCCGAGGGCATCGCCGACCCACCACACCCGCAACGTCGGCCAGATCGCGGCAGGCGGGATCACGCCGCCCAGCCGCAGGCTGGTCACCCCGATCGTCGCGCTCACCATGGTCGCCAGCCCGGCGCCGAGGATCGAGAAGACGAGCACATCGCGTACGCGGTCGAGGTCGGTCGGCCGACGCGCGAAGCGGCTGACCAGGTACGCCCCCGCAACGGCTTCCAGCGTGTTGCCGATCGACATGCCACAGGCGGTCAAAGTCGGGACGGCGCTCAGCCCGTTGACCAGGAGCGCTCCGGCGGCGACGCCCGGCCACAACCGCCGACCGAACACGAGAAGCGCAGCGATCGACAGGCCGGTCGGCGGCCAGACGGGAGTCACGTTGCCCTTGAGGGCGCCCGCTGCGAGGCCTAGACGTCCGACGGCGTAGTAGGCGACGGCGAGGACGACGAGTTGGGCCAGGTACGCCCAAGGCGCCTGACGCAAGGGTGCCGGGATGGGGCGCCCGCCCTCGACTCCCGTCATCTGCCACCCCCGTCACAGCGCTCGTCACCGCCATTCCGCATGTGACGACAGGACTCCCATGATGTCTGGCTGGAGGGGCTTTCACGCAGCCCCGCGCGACCGCGACTTGATGGTTCGAAGTGACTAACCGTCCGCCGGTCGGCTACTTCGTCCCTGACCTGAAGCCGCGGAGGAGTTGGGCGTTGACGGCCTTGGCCTGGGCGATGTCAGCCGACGTCAGGGCGTGACTGTTCCCGGCGACCGCGCTGATGACGATGAAGTACTTCGGCATCTGGATCGCCTCACGTTCCTCGACGACGTACGAGGGTGCCGAGCCCGCCTTCAGGGGCGGGGAGACGTACGTGACCGTCGTCTGGAACCCCTTGAAGCCCTGCATCGAGAAGGTCCTGACTCCGTTGGACTTGATGGAGGTGTTGCCCTGAGCCTTCAGCTTGATCGGGTACTGGACGAAGAAGTTCTTCACGTCCAGGGCGACAGGGGTGGGGATGATCACGATCGAGGCAACCGCCTCCCCGCCAGCTTTCGCGATGTAGGTGCGGGTCGTGGAGCCACTGGAGGTGCTCACCGTTGGCGCGACGCCAGTCGGGAATTCGAAGCTCACACCGCTCGGGTCGGTGATCGGGGCCCAGGCCCCGGTCGCGGAGGTGGATGGCTGCGACGCTGCCGCGGAACCCGTGATGGGACCGCCGGAACCTGCCTGGGATCCGCACGCGGACACGGTCAGTCCCAGTGCCACCATCGCCATCGCTGTCCGTATCCGCATTCCGTCACCGTATTGCTCATAAATCGCGCTCGCCAGCTGGGGTCGTCGGTCGTGCCGCCTGCGAGAATGACGGCATGACGTCGGTTGCGATCATCGGTGGTGGACCCGGCGGCTACGAAGCAGCCCTGGTCGCCCAACAGTTGGGTGCCGATGTCACCGTCATCGACCGCGACGGGCTCGGCGGCAGTGCGGTCCTCACTGACTGCGTGCCGAGCAAGACACTGATCGCGACCAGCGACCTGATGACCGAGGTCGCCGGCGCTGGGGAGCTCGGGATCGGTCATCACGGCACCCTCGAAGTCGACCTCAAGGTCGTCAACGAGCGGGTCAAGGCCTTGGCTGCCGCGCAGTCGTACGACATCGAGGGTCGGCTCACCCGTCGCGACATCACGATCGTGCGCGGCATCGGTCGGGTCGAGGGGCGGACGAGCGTACGCGTCGCCCTCAACGACGGCGGCGAGCAACTCGTCGAGGCCGACGCAATCCTGATCGCCACCGGCGCCCGTCCGCGGGTGCTCCCGTCGGCGCTGCCCGACGGCGAACGCATCTTGACCTGGGAGCAGGTGTACGAACTCACCGAGCTGCCCGAGGACCTGATCGTCGTGGGCTCGGGCGTCACCGGGGCGGAATTCGCCAGCGCGTACTTGGCGCTCGGCGTGCCGGTGACCCTGATCAGTTCGCGCGAACGCGTACTCCCCGGCGAGGACGCGGATGCGGCCCAGGTGCTCGAAGACGTCCTGACCCGGCGTGGCATGACGGTCCTGGGCAGGTCCCGGATGGAATCGGTGACCCGCGACGGTGACGTCGTCACGGTGAGGTTGGCCGACGGCCGCAGTGTCACCGGCAGCCACTGCATCCTCGCGCTGGGCTCGGTCCCTAACACCGAGGATCTGGGTCTGGCCGAGGCCGGGGTCCACATGGACGAGGGCGGCTTCATCCACACCGACAGGGTCTCGCGTACGAGCGCACCCGGGATCTATGCCGCAGGCGACTGCACCGGTGGGTTCATGCTGGCCAGTGTCGCCGCGATGGCCGGACGCATCGCGATGCGGCATCTCCTCGGCGACGCCGTCCAGCCGTTGGATCTCAAGCTGGTGTCCAGCAACGTCTTCACCAGCCCCGAGATCGCCACGGTGGGGTGGACCCAGTCCGATGTCGACAACGGCGTCGTCTCCGCAGACGTGGTCAAGCTCGATCTCAGTGGCAACCCCCGGGCGAAGATGCAGGGCATCAAGGACGGCTTCGTGAAGCTGATCGCGTTGAAGGGGTCCGGGATCGTCGTGGGCGGCGTCGTGGTCGGACCGCGCGCCAGTGAATTGATCCACCCGATCTCGCTGGCGGTGACCGCCCACCTCACGGTCGACCAGGTCGCGGCGGCGTACACGATCTACCCCTCCGTCAGTGGTTCGATTGCCGAAGTCGCGAGGCGGTTGCATACAGTCGAAGGATGATTCGTCGTCGCTCTCGGGCCGTGGTCGCCGCCCTGGCCGCTGCGGTTGCGACCCTGTTCAGTCCGTCCAGCGCCCAGGCGTACACGGCCTCCCAACACATGGTGATCTCCGGCCACGGTTGGGGCCACGGCCATGGGATGAGTCAGTACGGCGCCCGCGGCGCTGCCATCAAGGGGCTCGATTACAAGCAGATCCTCGGCTTCTACTACCCGCACACGACGTGGTCCACGAAGACGGGCCTGGTGCGGGTTCTGCTCGCCGGGATCACCACCAACAAGGTGGTGGCGCGACCGCGGTCGAGTCTGACGGCATCGTGGCGTGGGCACACGTCCGTGTGGAACCTCGGCAAGGTCCAGCCGACAGCGGATCAGTGGCAGATCGTCCCGGCCAGCGGCGGCCGCAGCGTGCTGATGTATCACGTGGCGGCCGGCTGGAAGACGTACACCGCTGTCGTCGGAGAGCTCGACTTCTATGCCCTGGGCAACCCGATCAGCATCGGTGTACCCGGAGGCTGGCGCTCCTACCGCGGCACTGTCGGGGCGGTGCTGCCGTCTCCCAGCGCCGCGACGCGTTGGATCGTCAACACGTTGCAGCTCGACCAGTACATCCTCGGCGTCATCCCCTCGGAGATGCCCTCCAGTTGGCAGCCCGAGGCGCTCAAGGCTCAGGCGGTGGCAGCGAGGACCTATGCCGCGTTCGAGATGGCTACGCCGGCAAGCCCCGAGTACGACCTCTTCGACGACACCCGATCCCAGGTGTACGGGGGATTCACCGCGGAGCAGGCCTCCACCAACACGGCAGCCTCGGCGACGACCGGTCAGATCCTCATGTACGGCGGCAAGCCGGCATTCACCGAGTTCTCCTCGAGCAACGGAGGGTACGAACTCGCGGCGTCGACGAACCCGCAGCCCTACCTGCCGTCACAGCCCGACCCGTACGAGCAGTACAGCGGCAATCCGTACGCGACCTGGTCCGCCTCGATCTCCGTCACGACATTGTTGAACGAGTGCCCCTCGGCGGGGTCGAGCATCACCTCGGTGACCGCCGAGCACTATCCGCCGTCGAACAACCCCTGGTTGTCACGCGTGATCGTCAAGGGCCCGAGCGGATCCTGCACGTTCTACGGCTATCAGTTCCGGGTGATGAACGGCCTCAGGTCCGCGAACATGGGCTTCCACATCTCCTGAGAACCAGGCGGGTACGACGAAGGGCCCGGGCGATGCCGGGCCCTTCGGTCACGTCAGAACTACTTGATCTCGCAGACCACGGCCCCATTGGAGACCGTCTCGCCGACTGCGGCAGCCAGACCGGTCACGACGCCAGCCTTGTGAGCCTTGAGGGGCTGCTCCATCTTCATCGCCTCGAGGACCACGATGACGTCGCCCTCGGCGACCTCCTGGCCTTCCTCGACGGCGATCTTGACGATGGTGCCCTGCATCGGGGCGGCGACGGCGTCGCCGGACACGGCAGCGCCGGCCTTCTTGCGAGCCGTCTTCGGCTTCTTGGCACCACCGGCGACCGGGCCGGCCGACAGCCCGCCGAGACCAGCCGGGATGACGACCGAGAGGCGCTTGCCGCCGACCTCGACGACGACGGTCTGGCGCTCGCCGTCCTCGTCAGCCTCGCCGGCCTCGCCCTTGAACGGGACGATGGTGTTGTTGAAGTCGGTCTCGATCCACGTCGTGTACACGTCGAAGGAACCTTCGCCGGACGGGTTGGAGGCGCCGACCCAGGCCGGGTCATTGACGATGACCTCATCGAAGGTGATGGCGGTCGGCATGCCGTCCACGATGAACTCCGACAGGGCACGACGCGAGCGCTCGATGGCCTGCGTACGGTCCTTGCCGGTGATGATCAGCTTGCCGATGAGGGAGTCGAACGAGCCCGGGATGGTCTCGCCGTTCTCGTACCCGCCGTCGAAGCGGACGCCGGGGCCCTGCGGCGGGCTCCACTTGGTCAGGGTTCCCGGGGCCGGCATGAAGTTGTTGCCGCCGTCCTCGGCGTTGATCCGGAACTCGATCGAGTGGCCGTGGATCTCCGGGTCGCCGTAGCCGAGCTCCTCGCCAGCGGCGATGCGGAACATCTCACGGACCAGGTCGATGCCGGTGACCTCTTCGGAGACACAGTGCTCGACCTGGAGGCGGGTGTTGACCTCGAGGAAGGAGATGGTGCCGTCGACGGCGACCAGGAACTCACACGTTCCGGCGCCGACGTAACCGGCCTCCTTCAGGATCGCCTTGGAGGACTCGTACAGACGCTTGTTCTGCTCCTCGGTGAGGAACGGTGCCGGCGCCTCCTCGACGAGCTTCTGGTGACGACGCTGCAGCGAGCAGTCGCGGGTGGAGACGACCACGACGTTGCCGTGGGAGTCGGCGAGGCACTGGGTCTCGACGTGACGCGGCTTGTCGAGGAACTTCTCGACCAGGCACTCGCCACGACCGAAGGCGCTGATCGCCTCACGGGTGGCGGACTCGAACAGCTCCGGGATCTCCTCCAGGGTGCGGGCGACCTTGAGGCCGCGACCGCCACCACCGAAGACTGCCTTGATGGCGACCGGAAGGCCGTGCTCCTTGGCGAATTCGACGATCTGGTCGGCGTTCTCGACCGCGTCCTTCAGGCCCGGGGCCAACGGGGCACCGGCGGCCAGAGCGATCTGCTTGGCCTTGGCCTTGTCGCCGAGACCCTCGATGGCGGCCGGGGACGGACCGATCCAGATCAGCCCGGCGTCGATGACAGCCTGGGCGAAGTGTGCGTTCTCGGCGAGGAAGCCGTAACCGGGGTGGACCGAGTCCGCACCGGACTCCTTCGCGACCGCGATGATCTTCTCGATCACCAGGTACGAGTCGGCGGGGGTCGACCCGTTGAGGGAGTACGCCTCATCGGCCAGGCGTACGAACAACGCGTCGCGGTCGGGCTCTGCGTACACAGCAACGGAGCCGATGCCGGCATCCTTGCAGGCGCGAATGACACGAACAGCGATCTCGCCACGGTTCGCGATCAGAACCTTGGTCAGCGGCTTGCTCAAAGTGGGACTCCTACCAACTTGTCCGGCACGCGGGGGAACGGCCTGAGTCTAGGGGAGGCAGGTCCTAGGCTCTGCACATGTCCCGCCGTAGACGTCTGACCGGAGAGATTCTTCGGTTCATGGCCGTCGGAGGCATCAGTACGGCCTCGGCGGTGGTGCTCTACAACGTCATGGCGTACGGGATCATCCCGACGCCGCTCGACGGGCACAGGACGACGTCGTACTACCTGGCCAACGGTGTCGGCATGGTCATCTCGTACGAGATGTCGCGCCGGTGGACCTTCAAGCACCACACCGTCGAGAACGCCGGCAAGGGATTCGTCTCGTACGCGGTGATCAACATCCTGAGCTTCACCATCCCCGTCGGATGCATGTGGTTGACCCGGCACGGCTTCGGGTGGACGTCACCGCTGGCGGACAATCTGGCCGGCAACGTCGTGGGGCAACTGATCGCTCAGGTGGCCCGCTTCTTCCTGTTCAAGCGCTTCGTCTTCCAGCGCCCGATCCGCTACACGGCGGTGTACGGCACCGAGGACTCGATCGAGTTCAACCTCGCCACAGATCCGTCCAACGGATCCCCAGCTCGCCCAGGAGTTCGCGCAACAACGGAAGGCTGATGCCGACCACGTTGTGATAGTCACCCTCGATCGAGGTGACGAACGGGCCGCCGAGCGAGTCCACCGTGAACGCGCCGGCCACGTGCAGCGGTTCTCCGGTGGCGACGTACGCCTCGATCTCCTCGTCACTCAGGTCGGCGAAATGCACGGTCGTCTCGGCTGTCGCGGCGACCAGTTCGTCACCGCGTACGATCGCGTGGCCGGTCAGGAGCACGCCGCTGCGACCGCGCATCCGCTGCCACCGGGCGATCGCCTCCTCGGCGTCCCGTGGCTTGCCGAGCGGCTGCCCCTCGAACTCCAGGACGCTGTCGCAGCCGATCACCACTGCGTCGGGCACCTGGGGTGCGACTGCTTCGGCCTTCAGCCGAGCCAGTCCGAGTGCGAGCTCGCGCGGCGGGAGGCCGTCGAGTTGCGACTCGTCCACACCGCTGACGATCACCTGCGGGTCGAGCCCGGCGTTGCGCAACGTCTGCAGGCGTGCGGGGGACTGGCTGGCCAGGACAATCGTCGTCACGCCTCGACCCTATCGAGGACACCTGCAGCCCGTAGGACGCCAACTGTGGGTAGATGCCCATTCCCGCCCCGACCGTTCCGGCATCTCTCCGCAGTTGGTGGACGACGGGATCCCGCCTCCTAGACTGAGCGTCACTCAGCCGAAGTGATGGAACAGGCAGACATGCGCGGTTTAGGTCCGCGTGCCTTCGGGCGTGCGGGTTCGACTCCCGCCTTCGGCACCTACAGTCCCAGATCCCTGCGCAGTTTCGCGACGTGGCCCGTCGCCTTCACGTTGTACGCCGCGGACGCCAGCTTCCCGTCCGGGCCGACCACGAAGGTCGACCGGATCACGCCGGTGACGATCTTTCCGTAGAGGCTCTTCTCGCCGTACGCGCCGTACGCGGTGAGGACACTCCGGTCGGGGTCCGACAGCAGGGTGATGGTGAGGCCATCCCGCTCCCGGAACTTCGCCAGCTTCTCCGGCTTGTCGGGGGAGATGCCGAGCACGACGTATCCCTGCGCTTGGAGAGCATCGAGTGAGTCGGTGAAGTCGCACGCCTGTTTGGTGCAGCCCGGGGTCATCGCGGCGGGGTAGAAGTAGACGATCACGGACCTGCCGGCGAAGTCCGAAAGCGACACCTGCTCCCCGCTGTCCGAGGTCAGGCTGAAGGTCGGAGCCGGGTCTCCCACATTGAGGCGAGTCATGGTCCTCAACCTATCGCGGCCGGTAGGGTGGCGCGCATGGCAAAGGACATCACCGTCGGACTCGAGCGCGAGATCGAAGAGGCGCGTGAGCGCCTTGCTGTCACGATCGACCAGTTGCTGTACCAGGCGAGCCCGAAGACGATCCTGAGCCGCCGGATCGCCGACGTGAAGGCGATCTACGTCGACCCGGCCACCGGGCAGCTCAACACCACTGCCGTGGCCGCCACCGTCGGCGGCTTCGTGGGTGTCATCGGCCTCGTCGTGGCCGTACGCAAGATCCGCAACTGATCGGCGGCCGCTCGGCGGCCTGACCCTACTTCTTCAACGGTCGTGAACCGACCAGTTGCGCCCAGACGATGATGTTCTCGGTGTAGTCGGTGCCGTTGTAATCGGTGCACGTGATCAGCATCAGGTTGTCCGGTCCCGGAGAGAACAGGTCCTCCGACTGCTTCTGCACCTGCTCGCGGGTCAGGGTCTCCTTGTGGGTGACCATGTAGCGGAGCACCTGCTTGTCGGTGACGATGTCGACCTCGTGGTTCTCACCGAGATCGGGGACCAGATCCATCGCGCCGTCTCCGGTGTGGACTGTGTGCCCCGTGATCACCGTCAGGCCACTGGGCCCGGCGATGGATGATCCTTCCCACCAACCGACCTGACGGAAGTCCTGAGGCGGGTCGAGCACTCCGTCCTTGACCGCGATCGGGATGACCTGGGCGTCGACGCCCTTCTCCGGGATGACCAGTTTGAGTGGCGCACCGCTGGGGAGATTGGCGGGGTTCGCCGCGACCGGGGCAGCAGGCTCGGGCCAGACGAAGGACGCCAGGATCAGGCCGACGCTGAGAACTGCCACGAAGACGCTGACAGCACGTGCAACAGCACTCAGGCCGCCGCCGCGTAACCACGCGACGACGGCCTGAGTGCGGAGTGGTGCGTCAGGCACTCTTGCGAAGGGCCCGAGCGCCGGCAGTCACGCCAGCGCCAGCAGCAGCCGCGACCGTGAGGCCGAGGAATGCCATACCCAGCGGACCGGTCGGCAGGTAGCCGGCGGCCAGGCCAGAGGTGACCTTCGTGGGGCAGTTCGTACCGGTGCATGCCGACGGCGGGGTCGGCGGGCAGTTGTTCGCCGCCGTGCAGTTCGCCGGCGGGGTGACAGCGTTGGCCTTGTAGTTCGGGCCACAGTCAACCTTGCCGACGCGCAGGTCGATCCCCTGGTTGCCGAGCACCGGCAGGACCTTGAGGTCAAGCGCGGTGATCGAGATCGTCGGGTGCGGAGCAGCCGTCTGGCTCTGGGCGTTGATCACGCCGTCGAGGATGTTCTGCTCGAGCGGAGCCAACTGGCCCTCGATGGCCTTCACGACGTTGTCGTTGATGGTTCCGAGGATCTGGTCGAGTGCGCTGCCGACCCCACCGAGGAGGGTGTTGATGCCGGCGATTCCAGTGACCTGCCCGTCGAGGGCGTTGACAACGCCGTTCTTGATGGCCGTGACGACCTGGTCCAGGTTCGTGAGCACGTGAACGTTCTTGCCCGTGCCGACGTTCAGCGGGATCGTGATGGGTCCGATCGGTGCCGGCAGGCCGACCACCAGACTGAGACCCGCGACGGTGCCGTTGCCCGAGACCGTGGTCGGCGTGGCCGAGCAGTACGCCGACACCGCGCCAAGGGTGAGGTGGATCGGAATGGCGCCCGACAACGGGCTCAGGACGCTGCTGCTGAGGGTGCTCAGGATCGGCGTCAGAAGTGGCTGGAGCAGTGCCTGGACAGGCGTGGTGAGACCAGTCAGGATGCCGGCGCTGGACAACTGCAGGTTCGTCAGGTTGATCGAGCCCGGGTCGAGGCTCAGCTGCTGGCCGCCCTTGATGCAGTCACCGCTGCCGACGGACACAACCGTGGCACCGGAGCCGGCGAGGCCGGCGCATGCCTGCGAGACACCGTCCTGGCTCGCCATGGTGGCCTTGGAGTTCTGTGCGACGACCGCAGTGCTCGGGATGAGCGACTGGTTGCCGAGAAGCTGTACGAGCGGACCGCCGGGGCAACCGTCGATCTGCGAAAGAGTGGCACCAGTGACACACGTCTTCGACGTCTTGCCGTCTGTGGTGGACGTCGACGTGCCGCTGTCGACCGTCGGCGAACCGAGCAGGCTCAAGTGCAGCCCGTTCGCGTCTGCGTACGCGAGCGGCGTCGTCGCGGCAGAACCCGGGGCGGCAACCGCGAGCACGATGGCGGACGCCGCGATTGCTGCGGCTCCACCACGGATCAGGTTGTTACGCAGAGCGAAAGATCGCACGGCTTATTTCCTCACTATTTACGGTGCACGCAACAAGCGCGCGCAGAGACTCCCTCTGGGAGCGCAGCCTACACGAATCCTGAGATCCTTTATCAGGGAATGGGTGCAACGGGTCCCAAGCCCCATGAGCACGTCCGAAGGCACGAAAAAGGCCCCCGGGAAGCGACTGTTGTCGCCGTCCCGAAGGCCGTTCGTACGCCACGTAGGACTTGAACCTACAACCCGCTGATTAAGAGTCAGCTGCTCTGCCAATTGAGCTAGTGGCGCATGGTCCGTTGCCGGACCGATTGATCACATTACCAACAGGTGTTCGCCCGGTGTAAATCGGCGGTCACCTTGGTGATGTGGGGTGGATGACGGGACTCGAACCCGCGACCACCGGCACCACAAGCCAGTGCTCTACCAACTGAGCTACACCCACCATGACCCGTTGCCGAGCCGAGAAAGGAGCATAGAGGTAACCGTTCTGGACCGCCGAATCGGGACCGGTCGAGCTACGCAGTCGTTGTCGAACCGCGGTGCTTGGTCGCGATCTGGCGGGCGGTCGCCGTGTCCGGGCCCGGGCTCGGCACGAACACCGCCTCGCGGTAGTAGCGGAGTTCCTCGATCGACTCGCGGATGTCGGCGAGTGCGCGGTGGTTGCCGGCCTTCGCGGGCGCTTGGTAGTACGCCCTGGGGAACCAACGGCGGGACAATTCCTTGATGGAGGAGACGTCGATGATCCGGTAGTGGAGGAACGCGTCGAGTTCCTGCATGTCGCGGGCGATGAAGCCGCGATCGGTACCGACCGAGTTCCCTGCGAGCGGCGGCCGGGAGTCGGTGCCGCAGTGTTCAACGACGTACGCCATCACCTGCGCCTGAGCCTCCTCGATGGTCACGCCTGTGTCGAGCACGTCGAGAAGGCCTGACTTCGTGTGCATGTCGAGGACGTACGGGTCCATCTGTGCCAGCGCCTCGGCGGGCGGCTTGATCAGGATGTCGACTCCGTCGCCGAGGACGTTGAGGTCGAAGTCGGTGACGAGTGCGGCGACCTCGACCAGGGCATCGCTGGTCAGGGAGAGACCCGTCATCTCGCAATCGATCCAGACGAGGCGTTCCTTGGTGGCAGGCATGGGCAGAACCCTAACCGGTGTGCGATCGGCCTCTTCCGGTGAAGATCGAGTGACAACTCGACCGCCAGGTCGGCGCCCCCGGCAGGAATCGAACCTGCAACCCGCGGATTAGAAGGCCGCTGCGCTATCCGTTGCGCCACGGGGGCCAGTCACGCAGTATCCCATCGAGCGGGTCAGCGACCGAGCCACGCCTCGATGTCGGCGACGGAGCGTGGGAGTTCGGCGGAGAGGTTCCGCGAGCCGTCCGCCGTGACGACGATGTCGTCCTCGATGCGGATGCCGATGCCCCGCAACTCCTCCGGCACCAAGAGGTCGTCCTCCTGGAAATACAGGCCGGGCTCGACGGTCAGGGCCATGCCTTCCACCAACGTGCCCTCGCGATAGGCGGAGTCGGCTGCGGAGGCGCAGTCGTGCACGTCCATCCCCAGCATGTGGCTGGTGCCGTGGAGCGTCCAGCGCGCGTACGTCTTGTTGTTCGGGTCGAGGGACTCATCGGCGCTGACCGGCAGCAGTCCGAGGTCTTCGAGGCCGTACGCGAGCACCCGCATGGCTGCGTTGTGCGGGTCGAGGAAGTTCGCCCCCGGCCTGACCAGGTCGAGGGCGGCGTCCTGCGCCTGGAGCACGAGGTTGTAGAGGTCGCGCTGCAGCGGCGTGAACGTGCGGTCAGCGGGGACCGTACGCGTGACGTCGGCCGTGTAGAGCTCGCGTCCCTCCACACCCATGTCGAGCAGGATCAACTGACCAGGGTGGATGGCGCCGGTGTTCTCGATCCAGTGCAGCGTGGTCGCGTGCGATCCGCTCGCGACGATCGAGTCGTAGCCCAGATCGTTGCCCTCGGTGCGGGCGCGTCGGAAGAACGTTCCTTCGATCCAGCGCTCGCCGTACTGCTGTGCGGTCGTCCACTCGGCGACCACATCGTTGAAGCCGCGTGCGGTGATGTCGCAGGCCTCTGCCAACTGCTCGATCTCCCAGGCTGACTTGATCAAGCGCTGCTCGGATGCGATCCGGTCCAGATCGGTGTCCTCGCCGAGCGTTCGTGTCGGCGCCGCTGTCTGCAACGCGGCATCGAGATCGGCGATCGGTCGCACATCGAGGCCGAGACTGGCGGAGAGTTCGCCGATCGAGGGTCGGCGGCCGACCCAGAGTTCGCCGTACACCCGGTCCCGGAAGAACTCGTCGGTGTCACGCGCGCTCCGCCCTCGGGCATACAGAACTGCGTGTCCGTCGGGCTCGATGACCAGGACGCCGTCGGAGGTCTGGTTGCCCGAGTAGTAGGTGTGGGCGGTGTCGGGACGGAAGCGATAGTCGGTGTCGTTGGACCGCACCTTGTAGCCGCCGGCGGGCACGACCAGTCGCTCACCGGGGAACTGCTGGATCAGGTCGGCACGTCGCTTGGCCGCCTCTGCCGCCACCGGGGCGGGAGGAAGATCGAGCTCGCGGTCGCCCCAGCCCGTACGCATGAATGCCGACCAGGCTTCAGGCACGGTCTGATCGTGGGACTCGACGTGGGAGCTCTCGGTGTCGGCGACGTTCATATTGCCATGCTACGCACGGCTGTGGCAGTGGCTGCATTACCTCATCGGACCACTAGCATTAGCGGCCATGAGCAGCGACAACGTGCGAATGGTCACCGAACTGGTGCGCCTGCATCAAGCGCTGCGAGCGACCTCGCTCCCGCTGGCGAGCGAGGGTGTCGAGGCGCTTCGTGCGTCTCGCGTCAGCATGATCGACCAACTCCAGGACTACGTCATCCCGCGGGTGATGACGATGGACGCACCACTGCTGACCGTGGTGGGTGGCTCGACGGGCGCGGGCAAGTCGACGTTGGTGAACTCCTTGGTGGGGGAGCGCGTGACGGCTCCCGGCCTGTTGCGCCCCACCACCCGCTGCCCGGTGCTGGTGCACCATCCGGACGATGCCAAGTGGTTCGGACAGGACCGGCTCCTGCCGGGTCTCAGGCGAACCACCGAGGCTTCGAACGACCAGTACTCCATCCAGCTCGTCGCCACGAAGAAGATGAAGCGTGGCCTCGCTGTCCTGGACGCGCCTGACGTCGACTCCGTCGATGAGCGCAACCGTGAGCTCGCCGCGGAGCTGCTCAACTGTGCCGATCTGTGGTTGTTCGTGACGTCGTCGGCTCGCTACGCCGACCAGGTTCCCTGGGATTCGTTGAAGTCGGCGGCCGAGCGGTCAGCGGCGGTGGCGGTCGTGCTCGACCGCACGCCCGAGGATGCGATCCAGACCGTCTCGACCCACCTGGCTCGCATGCTTGCCGCGCGCGGTCTCAAGGACTCACCGCTCTTCATCGTGCGCAACGGCAAGGTTTCGGACGAGGGATTGCTGCCGAAGGGCCACGTGTCTGAGATCGCCACCTGGCTCGCAGCACTCGCCGACGACGCGATCACCCGCAACCTCGTCGTGTCCCAGACGGTCGACGGCGCGGTCCGCGCCATCAGTTTCACCGCGCACAAGGTCGCGGATGCAGCTGCCGTCCAGGCCGCTGTTGCCGAGCGGCTCGCCCAAGCGGCCGCCGATGCGTACGCCCAGGGTGAGAACTCCGTCGAAGCCGCTCTGGACGCCGGTGTCCTCGCTCGTGGCGACGCCGGTGCTCGCTGGCACGACTTCGTGACCTCCGGGAACTTCACCGAGTCGCTGACGTCCACGGACGGTGCGCTCCGGGCAGGTCAGATCCGGACGGGTCTGGGTCTGACGCTGGAGTTGCTGCTCGTACGGCACGCGGAGGCCGCCGCTGAGGCGACGTCGACCGGGTGGAACGGCATCCCCGAGGGCGCCGATCTGCTGGCGCTCCCGGGCGCGGAATCCCTGTCCCGTGCCTCCCGCGGCCTGCGAGCCGCGACCTCCCAGGCCGTGGCAGCGTGGCAGGCGGCGGTCGAGGCAGACGTACGCGCCGAAGGCGGATCCGATGCCGCCGCTGTGGCGGCGATGGTCGGCGCTCTCGGCGGTGCGGATCAGGACTCGACGGATGTGCTGGGAGACGCGGTCGGACCAACGGCTGCGGCGTCGTTGATCGAGGGTGCCGGCCAGCGGCTGCGGCAGGGCGTACACGGCCTGCTCGAGAGCGAGCATCGTCGGTATGCGACCGTGCTGGGTGGGCTCGGACTGGACCCTGAGGCACCTGCGGCGGTTCGTGCCGCCGCGCGCCGCGTCGATGACGTGCGCTGGGCCACCAAGAACGAGACGAACTAGGCGGACACGACGTGACATTCGAGACTCCGCTCCGCGACAGCCTGGTCGATCGGCTGGAAGCGCTGTCCGCTGCGACCGATGCTGGTCGGGGCCGCGTACCCGATGCCCTCATCGACGAGGCAGCTGCGCTCACCGAGCGCTCGTTGGCTCGTCGCAAACTGTCGTCGGGACACACGGTCGTTGCGATCGCCGGTGCCACGGGCTCGGGCAAGTCCTCGACCTTCAACGCCCTCACCGGGCTCGAGTTGTCGGCTGTCGGAGTCCGCCGGCCGACGACCTCCTGGGCGACGGCGTGCGTCTGGGGTGCCGAGGGTGCCTCCGAGCTCCTCAATTTCCTCGGGATCCCGGACCGGCACCAGACGACCCGCGACTCGATGCTCGACACGCGTCGGGAGTCCAACGAACTCGACGGTGTCGTGCTGCTGGACCTTCCCGACCACGACTCGACCGAGGTGGCTCACCACCTCGAGGTGGACCGGCTCGTCGGTCACGCCGATCTGACCGTCTGGGTCGTCGACCCGCAGAAGTACGCCGACGCAGCGATCCACGATCGCTACCTGGAGCCGTTCCAGACCCACTCCGCGACCATGCTCGTGGTCCTCAATCACATCGATGAGGTTCCCGAGGAGCGTCGCGAGTCGATGGTGGCCGACCTGCACCGGCTGCTCGTCATCGACGGACTGGCCGATGTCCCGATCTTCGCCGTGTCGGCTCGACTCGGGTGGGGCATCCCGGAGCTTCGCGCCGAGATCGTCCGGCGTGTCGCCAGCAAGACCGCCGCCGGGGCCCGATCAGAGGCCGACCTGCGCGCGATCACCCAGAAGCTGGCAGGCAAGGGTGCCACCTCTGCTGCGGTGACCTCCGAGAGTGTCGCGACGCTCGTGGACGGGCTCACGGCCGCCGTCGGTACTGCAGGTTTGAGTGAGTCGATCGCGGCCGCGGTGTCGCGACGTACGGCCGTCGCCACGGCGTGGCCTCTCCTGGCCTGGCGCCGCGTTGGCAGGGCGTACTCGCCGGCACTTCAGCCGGCCGACCGCAGTGCCGTCGACCTGGCACTTCGCGGCTTTGCTGACAGCGTCGGCCATGATCTCGACAAGCCGTGGCGTCAATCGATCCGCCGGGTCTCGGTCGACCGGGTGGACGCCGTCGGGGACGCCATCGATTCTGCTCTCGGTGCCCGCGGGCTTGCTCGTGGCAAGGTGCCGGGCTGGGCCCGCGGCGTACAACTGCTGCAGTGGCTGCTGGTCCTGGCGCTGTTCGGTGGGCTCGGATGGGCCGCGTATCTCCACTGGGGGCCGAAGGGTCAGTCGATGTCGGTCGTCGTCCCGCTCATCGCCGCTGTCGGCGGGTTGGTCGGTGGTGTGCTGCTCGCCCTGATGTCGCTGATGCCGACCCGTCGAGCCGGTGCGAATGCTGCCGAGCAGTTGGCAGCCGGCGTACGAGCTTCGGTGGCTGAGGTCGCCGAGACTGAGGTCGTTGCGCCGGTGCGGGGCGAGGTGGCTGCCCATACGGCGTTCCACGCAGCTCTGCGCCGGACTCGCGAGTGACCTTCGCGCCCCTGGTCGCGGCCGTCCTGGTCGTCCTTGGCAGTGCGTACGCAGTCGGATGGCGTCGCGCGGCGCTGCGCGGCGGATGGCCGGTGTGGCGCGGGCTGACCTTCTTCCTGGTCGCACTCGGAGGCGCCGTCGCCGTGACCATGGTGGACCTGCCCGAGCATCTCTGGGCGGTCGCGGTGCGGCTCACGCTCCTGATCGCGCTGGTGCCGGTGGCGTACGGGCTCGGTGATCCGGTCGGGCTGGTGCGGGCAGCAGGGTTCGCGGGGATCGACCGCGTGCTGCGGACCCCGCCGATCCGGGTACTGACCTTCCCTCTGGTCTCCGCCGTCCTGGCCAATGTGTGGCTGTTCGTCGTGTTCTTCACCCCGGTGCTGGGGCATGCCGCGCGGAGTGCGTTCACGATGTCGGTGGTCGAACTGGCGACGTTGCTGGTCGGGCTGCTCGTGGCGCTCCCGATGCTGGGCGTCGACATGGTGCCGGACTGGTGCACGGACCCGATCCGGCTGCTGCTCGCGTTCGTCGACGGCCTGATCGACGCGATCCCCGGGATCGCCGTGATGAGCGCACCGGGCGCCTTCGGTGCCGGGCACTACGCGGCGGGCAGTGGACGGGTCGCCGGTCAGGCGATGCTGGCGCTGGCCGAGGTGGTAGCGCTGCCGATCTTCTTCATCATCTTCTTCCGCTGGGCGGTCAACGAGAGCCGTCATGATCGCGAGGAGGACGACGGCGATGACACACCCATCACGCCGTGGTGGATAGATGGTAATTAAGTCTAGTGAATTACTGATATATTGTGATTCATGATCACCGCTGTCCCGATCAGGGCACTCTCACGCACCGAGTTGGCTGCGCTCGCTGAGCGCTATGCGGACGAGGTTCGTCAGGGGTGCTTCGAGGTCGGGCACAGCGACGGCGAGCGTTGGCACGTACGCCTGCACCGCGATGAGCTGGTCGATGTCTGGCTGATCGCGTGGCCGACGAGCCTTAACACCGAGCTGCACGACCACGGCGGTTCGGCCGGAGTCTTCACGGTAGTGGAGGGCACCCTCACCGAGGATGTGTGGAACGGCGACCGGCTCGAGTCGCGCACGCTGCGGGCCGGCGAGACGTCACGGTTCGGGCCCGCGTACGTGCATGACGTGCGCAACGACCGCCCGCAGCAAGCCGTGAGTGTGCACGTCTACTCTCCGCCGCTGAGCCAGATGAACTACTACGACGTCGAGGACGGCGAACTGCGCCGGCTGGCAACGAGTTGGACCGACGACCCCGAAGCCCCGGCCCCGGCGTACGCGTCCGTGGACGATTTGCTCGAGGCTGCGCGCTCGACCATCACCCGGTACACGCCACTGGAGGCCGCCGCTGCGGTGGCTGCGGGGGCGCAGCTGGTCGACATCCGGCCGGCCTGGCAGCGCGAGGTCGATGGCGAGGTGCCCGGCGCGGTCGTCATTGAGCGGAACCACCTGGAATGGCGCGTGCATCCGAAGTCGGACGCCCGGCTGCCGATCGCACGCCCCGGCCAGAAGTGGATCATCTTCTGCACTGAGGGCTACACCTCGTCGTTGGCGGCCGCCTCGTTGGTGTCGCTGGGTCTGCAGGCTGCGGATGTCGAGGGTGGCATCCGAGGCTGGGCTGCTGCAGGCTTGCCTGTGGTGGCGGGCCCCACGCCCGTCGAACAGGTCGTCAGGAGTGCATGACCAGTGGGCATTGAGTACAGAGCCGTCCGGAAGACGTTTCCGGACGGCACGACAGCCGTCGATGACTTCTCCCTGACCCTGCCGTCGCATTCGACGACGGTGCTGGTGGGCTCGTCCGGCTGTGGCAAGACCACGTTGCTGCGCATGGTCAATCGGATGGTCGAGCCGACCTCGGGCTCCGTCCTGATCGACGACGTCGATGTCGCGCGGCGCAAGCCGGTCGAGTTGCGCCGCAGCATCGGCTATGTGATGCAACATGCCGGTCTGCTCCCACACCGCACAGTGATCGACAACGTGGCCACTCCGCTGCGTCTGGGTGGAGTCGACCGTGTCGAGGCGCGCCGTCGCGCGTTGGAGGCGATCGAACAGGTCGGTCTCGATCCGGCACTGGCCAAGCGCTACCCGCGACAACTCTCCGGCGGACAGCAGCAGCGGGTCGGGGTTGCCCGTGGCCTGGTCGCCAACCCGAACGTGCTGCTGATGGATGAGCCCTTCGGCGCGGTGGATCCGATCGTGCGCTCGGAGTTGCAGACGGAACTGCTCCGTCTCCAACAGGATCTGGGCAAGACGATCGTCTTCGTCACCCACGACATCGATGAGGCATTCCTGCTCGGTGACCAGGTCGTCATCCTCGAACGCGGCGGCAGGATCGCCCAGGTCGGAACTCCGGAGGAGATCCTCGCCGCCCCGGCCAACGACTTCGTGGCCAGGTTCGTCGGCGCCGATACGGCGAAGCGGACGTTGAGCGTGCGCACGGTGGGTGGGCGCCAGGTGGTGGTCGACGCCCACGGTCGTCCTGCCGGGGTGCTCGCGTGAGATGGCTCAGTGAGAACTTCCCGTACGTCCGCGGGCTGCTGTGGCAGCACGCCTGGTTGAGCATCCTGCCGATCGTCATCGGGCTGGCCGTCGCTGTCCCTGTCGGCTGGTGGGCCAGTCGGCACCGTCGCTGGCGCGGGCTGATCCTCGGGTTCGGCGGTCTGGTGTACACGCTGCCGTCGTTGCCGTTGCTGATCGTGCTTCCGGGTCTGCTGGGGACAAGCTTCCTTGACCCGATCAACGTCGTGGTCGTGCTGTCGGCGTACGCAGCGGCGCTGCTCGTACGCACGGCGACGGATGCGTTCAGCAGCGTGCCCGAGGTCGTCATCGAGTCGGCGCGGGCAGCGGGGTACTCCCGGTGGCAACAGGTCGTCGGTGTCGAACTACCCCTGGCCGGTCCCGTCCTGCTCGCGGGCCTGCGGGTGGCCAGCGTGTCCACCGTCAGCCTGGTCACGGTCGGCGCGCTCATCGGTGTCAGCAATCTCGGAGCGCTGTTCACCGACGGATTCCAACGCGGCTTCAACACCGAGATCGTGATCGGAGTCGTCGGGGTCGTCGGGCTCGCGCTGGCCCTCGACCTCCTCTGGCTCGGGCTGGCACGACTGGCGATGCCTTGGCGTGTACGGGGTGCCGCATGAGCGACGTCTTCAGCGAGGCCGCCTCCTGGCTCAGCGACGGATCGCACTGGAGTGGGGTCGACGGGGTGCCACACCGACTGGTCGAGCACGTCGCGTACACCGCGCTCACCGTGGGCATCGCGGCGGCCATTGCGCTTCCGCTGGGGCTCTGGATCGGACACACGGGGCGTTTTCGCGGACTCGCCGTGGCGCTGACCGGCGCGCTGCGCGCGCTGCCGACGCTCGGTGTGTTGACCTGGATGGTGCTGTGGCAGGGGGTCGGGTTGACCCCGGCCACCGTTGCCCTGGTGGTGCTCGCGGTCCCACCGCTCCTGGCGGGTGCGTACTCGGGCCTGGAATCCGTCGACCGTGCGACCATCGACGCCGCCCGGGCCATCGGCATGACCGAGTGGCAGATCCTGATCAAGGTGGAGATCCCGCTGGCGCTGGACCTCATCCTCGGCGGCGTACGCTCTGCGGTCCTGCAGGTCGTGGCCACGGCCACCATCGCGGCCTACATCGGACTCGGCGGGCTCGGGCGGTACCTGATTGACGGCATCGCTGTGCGCGACTATGCCCAGATGTTGTCCGGATCCATCGTCATCGTCGTCCTCGCGCTCGTGCTGGACGGCCTGTTCGCGCTCGTACAACGTCGTACGGCTCACCCATGAGGAAGGGAATCATGAAGAAGAATCGCATTCTGTCCACGGTCGCCATCGGCGCAGTGCTTGCACTGGGGCTGACCGCCTGCGGCAGCGACCCCACCAAGGCGAGCGGAGGTTCCTCCTCCCAGATCGTCGTGGGCTCGGCGTCCTTCGGTGAGAGCGAGATCCTTGCCGAGATCTACGCCGGAGCCCTGAAGGCGAAGGGCTTCAATGCCTCGACCCATCTCGACATCGGTCAGCGTGAGGCGTACCTCGGCGCGTTGAGCGATGGCACCATCTCGCTGTTCCCGGAGTACAGCGGCAATCTGCTGGCGTACTACGACAAGACCTCGACCGCCTCGGCGCCGGCTGATGTGCTGACGGCGCTGAAGAAGGTGCTGCCGGCGACGATCGTGGCGTTGGACCCCTCGACGGCTGAGGACAAGGACTCCTACAACGTGACGGCGGCGACGGCGGCACAGTACGGGCTGTCGTCCATCGGTGACCTGGCGAAGGTGCCGAACCTGAAGTTGGCCGCGAACCCTGAGTTCAAGATCCGCTCGTACGGCATCCCTGGCCTGGGTTCGGTGTACGGAGTGAAGAACGTCGCGTTCACGGCGATCAACGACTCCGGCGGCGCAGCCACGCTGAAGACGCTGACCAGCGGCCAGGTGAACGTCGCGGACATCTACTCCACGACGCCGTCGATCACGGCCAACCACCTGGTTACGCTGGACGACCCCAAGCATCTGATCGCTGCGCAGAACGTGCTGCCGATCATTCGCAAGGACCATGACTCGGCGGCGGTGGACGCCGTGATCAACGCCGTGTCGGCCAAGTTGACGACGGCAGCGCTGCTGCAACTCAACACGGCGTTCTACGGCGCGGACAAGCCCAGCGCAGCCTCGGTTGCACAGGCCTGGTTGAAGGCCAACGGGTTCGCCTGACGGCCACTTCTCATCCACAGCGGCACCCCGCGTACGGCTTGTCCACAGGCCTGCGCGGGGTGTCGCTGTCTGTGTCGGTGCTCGCTCGGAGGCTCATGCCAGCGCAGCCGCTCGGCTGCCACGAATGAGGAGCAGAAGATGAGTGAGTCAACGATCACGGTCCAGGGGTACGTCGGTTCGATGCCGGTCCTGCGCAAGGCGGGCGACCATCTGGTGGCCAACTTCCGGTTGGCGTGCACGCCGCGCCGTTTCGACCGCCGGGAGCAGAAGTGGGTCGACACGGCGACGTCCTGGTACAGCGTCAGCGCCTGGCGGGGCTTCGGGGAGAACGTCGCCGCGAGCATCAAGTCTGGCGATCCCGTGATCGTCACCGGCCGGCTCGTACTGCGCGAATGGACGAACTCGCAGGGTGAGCCCCAGTCGTCGTACGAGATCGAGGCGGACGCGATCGGGCACGATCTGACCCGCGCGAGGACCGCCATCATGCGCAAGCCGGCCACGCCGACGGTGGCGTACACGTCGCTCGCGCCGGAGCCAGTGGCCGATGTCCCGGGCGACCTTCGTCAGCCCGTCGCCGACTGGGGCGGTCTGGGTCTCGACGATGAGCAGGTCGAAGTCGCTGCCTGAGGGCATCGTGGGGGCCCGGTCGGATTTCTGGCCGGGCCCGCACACGCCGGTAGGCTCGGGGCACCATGGCTGAGTACGTATTCACCCTTCGCAATGTCCGCAAGGCGCACGGCGACAAGGTCGTCCTGGACAACGTCACGTTGTCATTCCTCCACGGCGCCAAGATCGGCGTCGTCGGCCCCAACGGCACGGGTAAGTCCTCCCTGCTCAAGATCATGGCCGGCCTCGACAAGGCCAACAACGGCGACGCGATCCTCGACCCGGGCGCAACGGTCGGGATGCTCCAGCAGGAACCGCCGCTGACCGAGGGCAAGACTGTCCTGGAGAACGTCCAGGAGGCTGCGGGCGAGCTGTACGCCAAGCTGACCCGGTTCAACGAGATCGGCGAGCTGATGGGTGAGCCGGACGCCGACTTCGACTCGCTGCTGGCCGAGATGGGTGACCTCCAGACCGAGCTCGACCACGCCAACGCGTGGGATCTGGACTCGCGGCTCGACCAGGCCATGGACGCGCTGCGATGCCCGCCGCCGGAGGCGATCGTCGACAACCTCTCTGGTGGTGAACGTCGTCGGGTCGCCCTCTGCAAGCTCCTGCTCCAGCAGCCCGACCTGCTGCTGCTCGATGAGCCGACCAACCACCTCGATGCCGAGTCCGTCCAGTGGCTCGAAGGTCACCTGAAGACGTACCCCGGTGCGGTCCTGGCGATCACCCACGACCGTTACTTCCTCGACAACGTCGCCGAGTGGATCCTGGAGCTCGACCGGGGCAAGGCGCACCCGTACGAAGGCAACTACTCGACCTATCTGGAGACCAAGAAGGACCGTCTCAAGATCGAGGGACAGAAGGACGCCAAGCGCGCCAAGATGCTCGAGAAGGAACTCGAGTGGGTCCGCTCGAACGCCAAGGCACGTCAGACCAAGTCGAAGTCACGTCTGGCGAGGTACGAGGAGTTGGCTGCTGAGGCCGACCGCGCTCGCAAGATCGACACCGCTGACATCAACATCCCCCCGGGTCCGCGTCTGGGCGACATCGTCCTCGAGGCGAAGCACCTGACGAAGGGGTTCGAGGACCGTGTCCTGTGGAACGACATCAACTTCACGCTTCCGCGCGCCGGCATCGTCGGTGTGGTCGGTCCGAACGGCGTCGGCAAGACCACGCTCTTCCGGATGATCACCGGGGGAGAGGCGCCCGACAAGGGTGAGCTCGTCGTCGGTCAGACCGTGAAGTTGTCGTACGTCGACCAGAGCCGAGGCGGCATCGACCCGACCAAGAACGTCTGGGAGGTCGTGTCAGACGGTCTGGACTTCATCAAGGTCGCCAACTTCGAGATGAACAGCCGCGCATACGTCGCGTCGTTCGGCTTCAAGGGCCCGGACCAGCAGAAGAAGGCCGGGGTCCTCTCCGGTGGTGAGCGGAACCGCCTCAACCTCGCCCTGACCCTCAAGCAGGGCGGCAACGTCCTGCTCCTCGACGAGCCGACCAACGACCTCGACGTCGAGACGCTGTCGGCGCTGGAGGACGCGCTGCTCGACTTCCCGGGCTGTGCAGTCGTCACCTCTCACGACCGGTGGTTCCTCGACCGCATCGCCACCCACATCCTTGCCTGGGAAGGCACCGAGGACGAGGAAGGGCACTGGTTCTGGTTCGAGGGCAACTTCGCCTCGTACGAGGAGAACAAGATCGAGCGGCTCGGCGTCGAAGCCGCCCGACCGCACCGGGTCACCCACCGCCGTCTCACCCGCGATTAGCGGCCCGGACGGCGCGTTCACCGCGTTGCTGCTCGACTCGCGGGCCCTCGAAGGCCCGCTTCGCTCGCGCGCCTTGCGACCGCGCGCGTCCGCGCCACTACTCGTGGGCGAGGGTCAACATTCGCCCCGCATGTCGGCGTAGCTCTCCTGCTCCATGATGAGCTTGTCGGCTGTGGCCTTCATGACCCTGCCGAGGGCGGCGAAGTCCGAGTCCGTCGCCAGGTCGACGAAGTGTTCGCGTACCCCGGTGACGTGGGTGTGCGCTGCTGCCTGGAGGAGATCCCAGCCGGCGTCGGTCATCACCGCATCCACGCCACGACCGTCACCGGGCGCGTTGCGTCGTTCGAGCCAGCCGGCCTTCTCCATCCGGGTGACCGTGTGAGTCACCCGGCTGCGCGAGTGGCGGACGGAGGAGGCGATCTGCGCCATCCGGAGGGTGCGGTCAGGGAACTCCGAGAGCCGGACGAGGATCTCGTACTCGGCCAACGCGATGCCGTGAGCCTGACGCAGTTCGCGATCGAGGGTGTCCATGAGGAGCGTCGTTCCGACGATGTACGCGCGCCAGTCCTGTTGCTGCTCGTCGGTGAGCCATCGGGTCATGGCGTGAGTGTAGGGCCGCGGTAAGTCAGTGGAATAGAAGTCATCTGCCCTTGGTTGAAAGTTGTACAACATGGCCATATGGTCTGAATAACGTTGAAAGTACAACTACCAAGGAGCACATCATGTCTGACCTCATCGCCGGTACCTGGACCATCGACCCGAGCCACTCGGAGGTCGGTTTCACCGTTCGTCACCTGATGTCCAAGGTGCGTGGACAGTTCGAGAAGTTCGAGGGCACGCTCACGACCGGATCCGGCCTGGCCGAGACCACCACCGAGGCGACCATCGACCTCAACTCGATCAACACCCGCGACGCCCAACGAGACGGTCACCTCCGGTCGGCGGACTTCTTCGACGTCGAGAACAGTGGACCGATGACGTTCCGCTCGACTGCCTTCGACGGCAAGAAGGCATCCGGCGAGCTCACCATCAAGGGCGTCACGAAGCCGGTCGACCTCGACGTGGAGTACTTCGGTATCGAGACCGACCCGTGGGGCGGCCAGCGCATCGGGTTCGAGGCGAGCACGGAGATCTCCCGCAAGGAGTTCGGCGTGGACTTCAACATCCCGCTCGACGGCGGCAAGCTGCTGGTCGGCGACGCGGTGAACATCACCCTCGAGATCCAGGCTGTGCTGCAGGGCTGAGCCCGGAGGCAGTACGCCTGACCCCGAGTCTGGCACCGACCGTCGCTTCCTGGCAGCGGTCGGTGCCAGACTTCGCGCATGCGCCTGCGATTGGTGCGCTGGGTGTTCCGGCGCTTCGCCCATCAATACTGGCTCATCCACGCCCTCGCGGAGGGGATCTTCTCGGCGCAGGTCGCGATCGTCACCGTCTGCTTGGCGGCGCTCTACTTCCGTCCCGGCTGGGCCGACCTGCTCGATGTCGTCGTGGTCGCGGTGGCACTGACGATCGTGCCGATCACGTTCGTGGCGCTGTGCAGCCGCGGCCCGATCGGGCGCTTCCTGCAGTGGCGATCCAACCCCGACGCCACCGAGGCCGAAACGGTGGCCCTCTGGCACGAGCTCGTCGGGCTGACCTGGAGCACGTTCCGCTCGTACTCGCTCTTCATCAACCTCTCCGCCGTCATCCCGGCGGTCGCGGTCGCGGCGCTTCTGTGGCACATCGGGTGGCCGGGATTTGCGGCGATGCTGCTCGCCACCGCGGTGCCCTCCTACTACGCGACCGTCGTCACCTACACGATCGGCGAACTGCTCACCGTGCCGGTGATCGAGGAGATCGCGGACCGTCTGCCACCGACCTTTGAGATAGGTGACCACGGGATCTCGATCGCAAGTCGCCTCAAGGTGGCTCTCCCGGCTTACACGATCGCGGCGGCGATGGCGACGGCGAGCCTCGTCGGCCACCAGCGTGGCGCGGGTGCGATGGCAATCACGGTGCTGGTCTCCGGCGCCGTGGGAGTCTTCCTCGCCACGGAGCTGACAGTCCTCCTGGGCGACTCGATCACCAAGCCGGTGCGCGGGATGCGGGCTCAGGTCGACCGGGTGCAGGAGGGCGACTACGCGGCGCGTACGCCCGTGTTGCGCTCCGACGAACTCGGCGTGCTGGCCCATGAGATCAATGCGATGAGCCGCGGGCTGGCCGAACGCGAGGAGATCCGCAACGCGTTCGGTACGTACATGGACAAGAGCGTCGTCGAACTGATCCTGTCCGGTCAGTTCCCGCCCGAGGGGGTCGAGGTGACGGCCTCGATGCTGTTCTGCGACGTCCGTGGGTTCACCTCGTATGCGGAGGGAGCCAGCGCTCCTCAGGTGATCGCCGCACTCAACGAGATGTTCTCCGCGATCGTGCCGATCGTGGAGCGCCATGGCGGACACGTCGACAAATTCCTCGGCGACGGTCTGCTGGCGGTATTCGGTACGCCCGACGAGTTCCTGGACCACGCCGACAAGGCGGTGGCGGCAGCCTGTGAGATCGCACTGGCGGACACGCTCGGCTCCGTCGGCCTGACTGTCGGCGTGGGGGTCAACACGGGCCAGGTGGTCGCCGGGCCGCTGGGCGGTGCTGGACGGTTGAACTTCAGCGTCATCGGGGACGCGGTCAACGTGGCTGCCCGCGTGGAGGCCGCCACACGCCAGACGGGTGACGCGGTGTTGATCACCGACGCCACCCGTCTGATGTTGAGCAAGGCCTACGAGCTCGACTCGCGAGGCGAGATCGAACTCAAGGGCAAGGCCGAGCCGTTACAGCTCTTCGCCCCCAAGCTGTTGGTCAGAGACGCTCCAGGATGAGCGCCATGCCCTGACCGCCGCCGACACACATGGTGATCAGGCCGGTGGTCTTGTCGTGCCACTCCAGCGAGTTGAGCAGCGTGTTCTGCAGACGCGCACCGGTCATGCCGAACGGGTGACCGACCGCGATCGCGCCACCGTTGACGTTGAGGCGGTCGATGTCGATGCCGAGGTCCTGGTACGACGGCACGACCTGCGCAGCGAACGCCTCGTTGATCTCGACCAGGTCGATGTCGCCGATCGACATGTTGGCGAACTTGAGCGCGTTCTTGACCGCCTGGACCGGACCGAGGCCCATGATCTCCGGCGAGAGGCCCGACACGCCGGTGGCGACGATGCGCGCGAGCGGCTTGAGACCGAGCTCGGCCGCCTTGGTGTCGGACATGATCACCACGGCAGCGGCGCCGTCGTTGAGCGGGCAGGAGTTGCCGGCGGTGCTCAGACCGTTCTCCCGGAAGGCCGGCTTGAGCGAGGCCATCGCCTCGTACGTGGCTCCGGCGCGGGGGCAGTCGTCGGCAGAGACGACGGTGCCGTCGGCCAGGGTGATCGGAGTGATCTCACGGGCCCAGAAGCCGTCAGCGATCGCCTTCTCGGCCAGATTCTGCGAGCGGGTGGCGAACTCGTCGAGCTCCTGGCGGGACAGGCCGCGCAGGGTGGCGACGTTCTCTGCCGTCTGGCCCATCGCGATGTACACGTCCGGCATGAGGCCCGACTCGCGCGGGTCGGTCCAGGCGTCGTTGGTGGCGGCCAACCCGGCCGTACGCGCGACGGCGTCGGTCATCAGCGGGTTGTAGTTGGCGTTGCCGTCGCTCATGCCGTACGCGAAGCGGGACACGGCCTCAACGCCGGCGGAGACGAAGATGTCGCCCTCGCCGGCCTTGATCGCGTGGAACGCCATCCGGGTGGTCTGGACAGACGAGGAGCAGTAGCGGTTGACGGTCGCGCCGGGGACCGAGTCCAGGCCCAGCAGGGTGCTGGCGACCTTGGCCATGTTGTAGCCGGCCTCACCCGCGGGCTGGCCGTTGCCGAGGTAGATGTCCTCGATGAGAGTCGGGTCCAGGGCGGGGATCTTGTCGAGCGCGGCCTTGATGGCGAAGGCGGCGAGGTCGTCAGGACGCTGGTCCTTGAGCGATCCCTTGAAGGCGCGGCCAATGGGCGTACGCGCGACAGAAACGATGACTGCCTCAGGCATGAGTTCTCCTCGGTAGGGCGGTTCGCAGGACCGATGCGGTCCGGGGTCCGTCGATCAGACTATCGCTGCGTGATGGGAGGATCATCGGCGTGCGCCATGTCTACGCCTGTCCGATCCGCTGGGGTGACATGGATGCCTTCCAGCACGTCAACAACGTGTACTACGCGGACTATCTCCAGGAAGCGCGCTGGGATTTCCTCGCGTCCACCGGATGCCCTGGCCTCAACTTCGTCGTGCTCGGCTCCCAACGACTCAACTATGTGAGCCCGCTTGCGTTCGACGGCCGCCCGATCCTCGTCGAGGTCTGGGTCACGGCGGTGGGGGAGAAGTCGTTCTCGCTCGCGTACGAGCTGTTCCGTGAGGACGACGGCGTACGCACCGTCCACCTGAGGGCCTACGCGACGCAGGTGGCCTTCGACTACGGGCGTACGCGCCGCAGCCGGCCGCTCACCGAGCAGGAGCGGGAAGTCCTCACCGCGCGCCTGGAGCAGACCGAGTACATGCCGGTGGACTTCGCGGTGCCTGGTGTCCCGCCGACCAACGTTCACCCGGTCCAGCTGCGGCTCTCCGACATCGATCTCGGCGGCATCGTCTCGAACGTGAAGTACCTCGAGTTCTTCCAGGAGGCGCGGATCGACCTCTTCCGCAGCCTGGCCGCGACCGTGTCGCCGGATACCGGGATGCCCGGAACGGTGGTGGCCCAGGCGGATGTCCAGTACGTCCGGCCCATCGGGCATCGGGTGGACACGTACGACGTCCGCACCTGGGTGAGCCATGTCGGCACGAAGTCGCTGGTGCTCACCGCCGAGTTCGGCGACGCAGGGGAGATCAAGGCTCGGGGTCGGTTCGTCATGGTGTGCTTCGACCTGGCGGAGGCCAAGGCGGTTGAGTTCTCTCCGATGTGGCGAAGGCTGCTCACACCACCCACCGCGTGAAGCCGTCAAGGCCTCGTCAACGCCGGGTCGGACAGTGCTAGGGAACCGTTAAGAACGACTCGGGACCGGTAGCGGCGGTCCTAGACAGGAGACGTGTCCGATTTCATCTACGTCCTTGTGACGCTGGTGTCGTTCGGTGGTCTTGCGGCCCTGGTCGGAGTCATCGACCGTCGCCTCGCTGCTGCCGACGACCTTGAAGAACCCGCCGCAGCCCACACCGTGACCCGCGGAACCGCGCCGGAGGTGGAGGCATGAGTTCGGTCGCTGCTGCCGTCGGCCAGATCGCAGCGCTTGCCATCCTGCTGATCATCACGGTCCCCTTCGTGGGCAAGTATCTCGCCCACATCTACACCTCCGAGAAGCACTGGCGGGTCGAACGGTGGGCGTACAAGCTCATGCGCGTTGACGGCGATGCCGATCAGCACTGGCGTTCGTACGCGATGTCGGTCCTCGGCTTCTCGCTGATCGGTGTCCTGTTCCTGTACGCCTTCGCGCGCCTGCAGCACGCCTTTCCGCTGAGTCTCGGGTTCTCGGGCTTCCCGGCTGCCGGCGCCTTCAACACGGCCATCTCGTTCGTGACCAACACGAACTGGCAGTGGTACTCAGGTGAGTCGGCAGCAGGGCATCTGTTCCAGATGACCGGTCTGGCGGTGCAGAACTTCGTCTCGGCCGCCGTTGGTCTCGCAGTCGCTGCCGCCTTCGCGCGGGCCCTGGCCCGATCGCGCTCGGGTGGTCGGATCGGCAACTTCTGGTCCGACATGGTCCGGACCACGTTCCGGGTGCTGATCCCGATGTCGTTCGTCGGTGCGCTCGTCCTGATCTTCTTCGGGGCGATCCAGAACTTCCACGGCATGCACGACCTGACCACGTTGACCGGTGGCACGCAGCATCTGACGGGCGGTCCGGTGGCCAGCCAGGAGGCGATCAAGCAGATCGGCACCAATGGTGGCGGCTTCTACAACGCCAACAGTGCGCACCCGTTCGAGAACCCGACCCCGTTCACCAACCTGCTCCAGATCTACTGGGAACTGATCCTGCCGTTCAGCATCGCGTGGGCGTTCGGCCTCATCGTCAAGGACAAGCGCCAGGGCGGCGCGATCGTGGCGACCATGGCTGCCCTGTTCAGCATGGGCGTCGCACTGACCACGTGGGTGGAGATGGCTCACCCGGGTCTGGCGCCGATGCTCGCCGGCGGTGCACTGGAGGGCAAGGAGGTGCGGTTCGGTGAGGCCGGCAGCGCCCTCTTCAGCGCAGCGACCACGGCCACCTCGACCGGTGCGGTCAACTCCATGCACGACAGCTTCACCGCGGCCGGAGGCGGAGTGCAGTTGTTCAACATGATGCTCGGCGAGATCTCGCCCGGCGGAGTCGGCTCAGGCCTCTACGGCATGTTGATGCTCGCCGTGGTCACGGTGTTCCTGTGTGGCCTGATGGTGGGGCGTACGCCCGAGTATCTGGGCAAGAAGATCGGGCAGCGGGAGATCATCCTTCCCGCGCTCTACATCCTCGCCACGCCGCTGTTGATCCTGATCGGCGACGCGATCGCGATCACGGCCAAGGACGGTCTCGCAGGGATGCTCAACACCGGACCGCACGGCTTCTCCGAGATCCTGTACGCGGTCACCAGTGCTGGCAACAACAACGGTTCGGCATTCGCCGGGCTCACCTCCGGCACCACGTTCTGGGACACCCTGCTCGGCCTGATCATGTTGTTCGGCAGGTTCCTGCCGATGATCTTCGTCCTGGCTCTCGCCGGACGGTTCGCGAGTACGAAGATCCTGCCGCCGAGTGCCGGCACCCTGCCGACACACAAGCCACTGTTCATCGCGTTGCTCGCGTCCGTCGCGGTGGTCGTCGTCGGTCTCACCTACGTCCCGGCTCTCGTCCTCGGTCCGATCGCGGAGGCCCTCTCATGACCACACTCGACACGAATGCGCACAGCATGAACACGCACGAACACGCCCAGGTCTCCAGTCAGTCGGTCCTCAACGCGGCGCAGTTCGTCCAGGCCGTTCCGGGCGCCCTGCGCAAGCTCGACCCCCGGGCGCTGTGGCAGACGCCCGTCATGCTCGTCGTCGAGATCGGCGCCGTGGCGACCACCGTCATGTCGATCCTCGATGCGAGCGTCATGGGATGGCTGGTCACGTTCTGGCTCTGGCTCACCGTGCTCTTCGGGACGCTCGCTGAGTCCGTCGCCGAGGGTCGGGGCAAGGCACAGGCCGCGAGTCTGCGGGCTCTCCAGGAGGAGACGACGGCTCGTCGGCGTGCCTCCGACGGGACCGTGGAGGTCGTCTCCTCGGCGGCGCTGCGAGCCGGTGATGTCGTTCTCGTCACGGCGGGGGAGCGGATCCCCGGAGACGGTGACGTCATCGAGGGTGTCGCCTCGGTCGACGAATCAGCCGTGACCGGGGAGTCGGCGCCGGTGATCCGTGAATCGGGCGGTGACCGGAGCGCCGTGACCGGAGGCACGACGGTCCTGTCCGACGAGATCGCGGTCCGGATCACCTCCGAACCCGGCCACTCGTTCGTCGACAGGATGATCGCTCTCGTCGAGGGATCCGAGCGCCAGAAGACACCCAACGAGATCGCCCTGAACGTCCTGCTGGCCAGCCTCACCGCGATCTTCCTGGTGGTCTGCGGAACGCTCTACTACCAGGCGGACTACAGCCACGCGCACCAGTCCTGGATCGTGCTGACCGCGCTCATGGTCTGCCTGATCCCCACCACGATCGGGGCTCTGCTGAGCGCGATCGGCATCGCCGGCATGGATCGCCTCGTACGCCGCAACGTGCTCGCGATGTCGGGTCGTGCGGTCGAGGCTGCGGGCGACGTCGACGTCCTCCTCCTCGACAAGACCGGCACGATCACGTACGGAAACCGGCGAGCCACCGAGGTGGTGCCGGTGCCTGGCGTGACCCAGTCCGACGTCGAGACGTACGCCAAACTCTCGAGCCTCGCCGACGAGACCCCGGAGGGGCGCAGCATCGTCGAACTGATCTCGGCGGACGTCGCGGCTCCCGCGGGTACGGTCCTGGTCGAGTTCTCGGCCATGACCCGGATGAGTGGTCTCGATGCACCTGGCCTCCAGGTCCGCAAGGGTGCGGGATCGGCGGTCACCGCGTGGGTCGCCGAGAACGGCGGCACCGTCCCCGATGCGACCGACGACATCGTCCTGGGGATCAGTTCCGCCGGCGGTACGCCGCTGGTCGTGGCGGTCCAGGAGGCTGGGTCGGCGGCGCGCGTACTCGGTGTCATCCACCTCAAGGACGTGGTCAAGGAAGGCATCCGCGAGCGGTTCGACGAGCTGCGTGCGATGGGCATCCGGACGGTCATGATCACAGGTGACAACGCGGTCACGGCGAAGGCCATCGCCGCCGAGGCCGGGGTCGACGACTTCCTCGCGGAGGCGACGCCCGAGGACAAGTTGGCGCTCATTCGCGAGCAGCAACGGGGCGGTCGGATGGTCGCGATGTGTGGTGACGGTACGAACGACGCGCCGGCGTTGGCTCAGGCCGACGTGGGCGTCGCGATGAACACGGGTACGACCGCGGCCAAGGAGGCCGGGAACATGGTCGACCTTGATTCGGACCCCACGAAACTCATCGACATCGTGGAGATCGGCAAGCAGTTGCTGATCACGCGGGGCGCCCTGACCACCTTCTCGATCGCCAACGACATCGCGAAGTACTTCGCGATCCTGCCGGCGATGTTCGTGGCTTCCTTCCCGCAACTGAAGGTGCTCAACATCATGCATCTGGCGACGCCCCAGTCGGCGATCGTGTCCGCGGTGGTGTTCAACGCGCTCATCATCGTGGCGTTGATCCCGCTGGCGCTGAAGGGCGTGCGCTACCGCCCATCCTCAGCGGACGCTCTGCTCAAGCGCAACCTGCTCATCTACGGCGTCGGAGGCCTGATCGCACCATTCCTGGGCATCAAGCTGCTCGACCTCGGCATCCATCTCATCCCCGGTCTGTGAGGAGTACGGACATGAAGGATCTCGTTTCACTCTTTCGCTTCACCCTGGCCGGTCTGCGGGTCCTGATCGTCGTCACGGTCGTGTGCGGCGTGGCGTACCCGCTAGCCGTGACGGCCGCGGCCCAGGTCGCGATGCCTTGGCGTGCGAACGGCTCGCTGGTCACCGCGACAGGGGCACACACCACGAACCCCCACAACGCCGTCGGCTCCGCAGTCATCGGCCAGCCGACGACAGACCCCGGCCTGTTCTACCCGCGCCCCTCAGCAGCGGGCAGTGGCTACGACATGACTGCTACAGCAGGTACGAACCTCGGCCCCAACGACCCGCGCCTCGTCGCGGCCATCGCGAAGGCGAAGGCGACGATCGCCAAGCGCGAGGGCGTCTCGATCAGCCAGGTGCCGCCGGACGCCGCGACGTCCTCGGCCTCCGGCCTCGACCCCGACATCTCGCCGGCGTACGCCGCGATCCAGATCCCGCGGGTCGCGAAGGCCAACGGCCTGACGATCCCGCAGGTCACCGAATTGGTGGCGACGTACACCTCAGGCCGCACCTGGGGCGTGCTGGGCGAGCCGCACGTGAATGTCCTGCTGCTCAACATCGCGGTTCGCGACGCCGCAACGCATCGTTGACCGGCACAATCCACACATGACCGATTCGGGAGCAGCACCCAGGCGTGGGCGGTTGACCGTCTATCTGGGTGCTGCTCCCGGTGTCGGCAAGACGTACGCAATGCTCGACGAGGCGCATCGCCGCTGTTCACGTGGGACCGACGTCGTGGTCGGGTACGTCGAGACCCACGATCGTCCGAACACGGCGGGCAAGGTCGACGGCCTCGAGGTGCTGCCGCGGCGGACGATGTCCTATCGCGGCAGCACGTTCACCGAACTGGACGTCGATGCCGTACTGGCGCGTCGCCCGGCCGTGGTGTGCGTCGACGAACTGGCACACACCAACATTCCGGGCAGCAGGCACGAGAAGCGGTCGGCCGACATCCAGCAGATCCTCGACGCCGGGATCGACGTCATCACCACCGTCAACATCCAGCACCTGGAGTCACTCAACGACGAGGTCGAGCGGATCACGGGCGTACGCCAGCGCGAGACCGTGCCGGACGAGGTCGTACGCACCGCGGCCCAGATTCAACTCGTCGACATGCCGCCGGACGCCCTGCGTCGCCGGATGGCTCACGGCAACATCTACAAACCGGAGAAGATCGATGCCTCGCTGACCTCGTTCTTCCGGGTCGGCAATCTCACCGCACTGCGCGAACTCGCCCTGCTGTGGTTGGCCGACCGGGTCGACGACGCACTGGGGGACTACCGGCGCGCGCACCAGATCTCGCACCCGTGGCCCACCAAGGAGCGCATCGTGGTGGCGGTGACGGGAGGGCCCGAGAGCGAAGCCCTGCTGCGTCGAGGCGCGCGTCTTGCGCAGCGTGCTGCGGGTTCGGATCTTCTGGCGGTGCACGTGGTCACCGACGACGGGCTCGCGCGGAGCGGTGGGCGAACGCTCGCGAGCATGCAGGCGCTGACGTCTTCGCTGGGCGGCACCTTCCATTCCATCGTCGGCGACGACGTCTCGGCAGCAGTCGTCGACTTCGCCGTGGCGACCAACGCGACGATGGTCGTCGTCGGGGTGTCCACGCACGGCCGCTTGACCCGCATGTTCTCGGGCACGACCGGGGACCGGGTGGCTGCCTCCGCGGGCTCCATCGATGTCCACCTGGTGCCACACGAAGGCGTCGCGCCGGTGCTGCGGAAGCGGCGTGCGTCGGCCCTCAACTGGAGGCGCACCCTCGTCGGCTGGATGCTGGCGATCGCACTTCCGGTCGGGATGTCGTGGTGGCTGCAACACGGCGAGGCCGACCCGAGCACGCAACTGCCGGTGGCCGGCCAAATGCTGCTTGCCGGCACCGTGCTGGTCGCCCTGATCGGTGGGCTGTGGCCAGCGATCCTGGCTGCGGGTGTGAGCTTCCTGAGCCTGAACTGGTGGTTCAGCCCGCCGTTGCGCCGGTTCACGATCAGCGATCCGCGCGACATCACGGCGCTGACGATCTTCAGCCTTGTGGCGATCGGCGTGGCCACGGTGGTCGACCGGGCGGCGCGGAGAGCGGAGGACGCGGTACGCGCCCGAACGGAGGCGGCCACGATGACCGCGCTGTCGCGGTCCGTACTCACCGGTCAGGACACCGCCGACGCGGTCGTGCAACGCGTACGGGAGACGTTCGGCCAACAGGCCGCCGTCTTGTTGCGGCGCAAGGACTCCGGGTGGGAACGGGTGTCCGGTGCCGGTGTCGGCATGCCCGATCGCCCGCATCCGGGCGACACCCAGGTGGAGGTCGACGGCGACCACATCCTGGCGCTGCGCGGACCCCATCTGCGTGCCGGCGATCAACGCGTGCTGGAGGCTTTCGCGGTGCACGTGTCGTTGGTGCTGGAGTACCGCAGACTGCGGGAGCATGCGGATCGGGCCACAGCCCTGGAGCGCGCCGAAGCGATGACCACTGCCCTCCTGCGCGCCGTCTCCCACGACCTGCGTACGCCGTTGGCGACGATGCGTGCCTCCGTCGACGGACTCGCGGTCCCCGTTGTCTCCGAGGAGGACCGAGCGGTCCTGGTCGGAGCTGCGAAGGAGTCGACCCGCCAACTGGAGCAACTCATCGACAACCTTCTGGATCTCTCCCGGCTCGAGGCGGGCCTGCTGCGACCGACCCTGGTCCCGCTGAGCCTGGACGAGATCCTGCCGCGAGCCATCGCTGGTCACGGCACGGTCTCGCTCGACGTCGATGAGGACGTACCGCTCGTCCTGTGCGACCCGGGACTGCTGGAGCGGGTCATCGCCAACCTCGTCAGCAATGCGGTGAGGGTCTCCCATGGCGGGCGGGTGGCCCTGCAGGCCAATGTCGTCCCGGGGAGGGTTGAAGTCCTGGTGGTCGACCACGGCCCCGGCATCTCACCCGACCTCCGCGAGAAGATGTTCGAGCCCTTCCAGCGGCTGGACGACACCTCTCCGGGTGGGCTGGGTCTTGGCCTGGCGGTCGCGCGCGGCCTGAGCGAGGCCATGGCGGTGGGCCTGTCGGCTGAGGAGACACCGGGTGGAGGTCTGACGATGGTGGTCTCGGTGCCGCAGGCAGAAACGGGGGGAGCGCGATGAATCGAGTTCTGGTCATCGATGACGAACCGGCACTGGCGCGCGCGCTGGCGGTCAACCTGCGCGCTGCAGGCTGGGAGGTCGAGACCGCCCACGACGGAGCCAGCGGTCTCGAGGCAGCAGCGCGCTTCCACCCCGAGGTGGTCGTCCTCGATCTCGGCCTGCCCGACATGGACGGCACCGAGGTGCTGGCCGGCCTGCGTGGCTGGACGAAGGTCCCCGTCGTGGTGCTCTCGGCACGTCAGCATGGTGAGGACAAGATCGAGGCGCTCGATCTCGGTGCCGACGACTACGTCACCAAGCCGTTCGCGATGAACGAGCTGATGGCACGACTGCGGGCGGCCGTACGCCGCGGGCAGGACACGCAGGCCGAGAGCGTCGTCGTCCTGGAGATCGGCGACCTGGAGATCGACTTCGCACGCAAGCGCGTGGCGAAGGCTGGAGCGGACGTACGCCTGACGCCGACCGAGTGGGCGTTCCTGGAGTTGCTTGCCCGCAACGCCGGCAAGTTGGTGCCGCGCGAGCAGATCCTGCGGGAGGTCTGGGGCCCTGCGTACGCCCGGGAGACGAACTATCTGCGCGTGTACGCCGCTCAACTGCGTCGCAAACTCGAGGACGACCCGGCGCACCCGCGGCACCTGGTGACCTCCAGCGGGCTGGGGTACACCCTCGAGCCGTGACGCCGGCTGGCTTTTCTTAACGGTTTCTTGACGGGTCTCGATGCTGTGCCGTGAGGCGCGCTGCCTCAGGCTTGAATGGTGGTAGCTGTAGCGCCGGCGGTGGAAGCCCCCGAACAACATTCGGAACATCGTCCCCAGAAGTGGTACCGGGTGATGTGCCTGACCGGTGTCGACTACTTCTCCAGCCTCGGATACGCGCCCGGCATCGCTGTTGCCGCCGCCGGACTCGCCTCGCCGATCGCCACCGTCGTGTTGGTCCTGCTCACCCTGCTCGGCGCGCTGCCGGTCTACCGCCGTGTGGCTCAGGAGTCGCCGCACGGGCAGGGTTCGATCGCGATGCTCGAACGGCTGCTCGGCTTCTGGAAGGGGAAGCTCTTCGTCCTGATGCTGCTGGGCTTCGCGGCGACCGACTTCATCATCACGATGACCTTGTCAGCGGCGGACGGCGCCGCCCACCTCGCTGAAAATCCGCACGCACCGTCGTGGATCGCCCACAACCCCGAGGCGATCACGTTCGTCCTGCTGGCCCTGCTAGGTGCCGTGTTCCTGAGGGGCTTCCGGGAGGCCATCGGCATCGCGGTCGTCCTGGTGGCGGTGTATCTCGTCCTGAATGCGGTCGTCGTCGTCGACGGTTTCTGGGAGATCTTCCGCGGGCACCCCGTGCTCAACGGAGGCCAGTGGTGGCACGCGATGCTGCACGCCCACGGATCCTCGATCTGGCTGGTGATCGGGTTCTCGCTCGTGGCGTTCCCGAAACTCGCTCTCGGCATGTCGGGCTTCGAGACCGGTGTGGCTGTGATGCCGCAGGTCGTCGGTCACCCCGACGACGACCCGAACGTCCCCGCCGGGCGGATCCAGGGCACCAGGAAGATGCTGACCGCCGCGGCGATCATCATGAGCGCGTTCCTGATCCTGACGTCGGTCGTCTGCACACTGCTCATCCCGCTCGACACGGTGACGAACGGTGACGCGAACGGTCGAGCCCTCGCCTGGCTGGCGCACCACAACCTCGGCAGCGGCTTCGGGACGGCGTACGACCTCTCGACGATCCTGATCCTGTGGTTCGCCGGAGCCTCGGCGATGGCCGGGCTGTTGAACCTCATCCCGCGTTACCTGCCGCGGTACGGCATGTCGCCGAAGTGGGCCGGCGCGACCCGGCCGCTGGTGCTCGTGATCACCGCGGTCGCGTTCCTGATCACCTGGATCTTCCAGGCCAACGTCGACAAGCAGGGCGGTGCGTACGCCACGGGCGTCCTGGTCCTGATGTCCTCGGCAGCTGTGGCCGTCACGCTCGCCGCCCGCCGTGCGCGGCAGCGGAAGCTCACCGTGTTCTTCGCGGTGGTCTCGGTCGTCTTCGCGTACACGACCGTCAACAACTGCATCGAGCGGCCCGACGGCCTCAAGATCGGCGCGTGCTTCATCGGCGCGATCATCCTGGTCTCGCTGCTGTCGCGGATCGGCCGCTCCTTCGAGCTGCGGGCCGTGGACGTGCACATGGATCAGCGGGCGCTCCGGTTCGTACGCGACACCGCGCGCCGCCGGATCCGCCTGATCGCCAACGAGCCCGACGCGTTGGACGAGGACGAGTACATCGACAAGATGCGGCAGATGGTGGCCGACAACGACCTCCCGGACGAGGACATCATCTTCGTCGAGGTGCACGTCACGGACCCGTCGGACTTCCAGGGGTCGATCCACGTGCACGGTGTCACGGTCCACGGTCACTATCGGGTGCTGCGGCTCGATGCCCCGTCGATCTCCAACTCGCTCGCGGCCGTGATGCTCCACATCCGTGACGAGACGGATGCCATTCCGCACATCTACTTCGAATGGACCGAGGGCAACCCGGTCCAGAACCTGGTCAAGTTCTTCTTCCTCGGCCAGGGAGAGGTGGCACCGACCACCCGTGAGGTGCTGCGCCGCGCCGAACCAGACCGATCCCGCCGCCCACACGTTCACGTCGGCTGACCCCAGAACAGGAGTTCCACCGCCCGGACCACGACATCGCATCCGCCGACCGGCGGCACTGGCAGGCTGAGAAGTGCGACAAATCGCACATCTCAGCCCATCAGTTGTGCGCGTGGCTCGGTGATGCAGCACTCTTAGGGCGTGACAACCGAAGTCGCTGAATCCGTCGAGGCCAACGAGCACGAGGACCAGCACGCATGGTGGCGCGTGATGTGCCTGACCGGCCTCGACTACTTCTCGACGTTGGGGTACGCGCCCGGCATCGCCGCGCTGGCCGCCGGTGTGCTGTCCCCGATCGCGACGATCGTCCTGGTCCTGCTCACCCTGTTCGGAGCGTTGCCGGTCTATCACCGGGTCGCCGCCGAGTCGCCCCACGGCGAGGGTTCGGTGGCGATGCTCGAACGTCTGCTCACCGCGTGGAAGGGCAAGTTGCTCGTCCTGGCCCTGCTCGGCTTCGCGGCGACGTCCTGGGTCATCACGATGACGCTGTCTGCTGCCGACGCGGCAGCGCACGTCTCGAAGAACCCGCTGGTGCCGCATGTGATCGCCGACCATCCGGAGCTGGTGACCCTGGCGCTGCTGGCCGGTCTGGGTGCGGTGTTCTTCCGTGGCTTCAAGGAAGCGATCGGCATCGCCGTCGTCCTGGTCGGGGTCTACCTGGTCCTGAACGTCGTCGTCATCGGTGACGGACTGCGGCGCATCGTCATGCACCCCGAGATGGTGTCGAACTGGAACGATGCGCTCTTCAAGGCCCACGGCAACGTCTTCGCGATGATCGGGGTCGCGATCCTGCTCTTCCCGAAGCTGGCATTGGGCATGTCCGGGTTCGAGACCGGGGTCGCGGTGATGCCGCAGATCAGGGGTCTGTCCACCGATACCGAAGCGGTCCCGACCGGGCGGATCAGCGGAGCCCGGAAGCTGCTCACCACCGCCGCCATCATCATGAGCGTCCTGCTCATCACGAGTTCCTTTGTCGCCGCGATCCTGATCCCGCAGAGCGCGTTCCAGGAGGGTGGGCCGGCATACGGTCGCGCGCTCGCGTACCTTGCCCACAGCGACCTCGGCAACGGCTTCGGGTCGGTCTACGACGTCTCGACCATCCTCATCCTCTGGTTCGCCGGTGCGTCCGCGATGGCGGGCATGCTCAACCTCATTCCGCGCTACCTCCCGCGGTACGGCATGTCGCCGGAGTGGGCCGCTGCGACGCGTCCGCTCGTCGTCGTCATCACCGCGGTCGCCTTCTTCATCACGTGGCAGTTCGACGCCAACGTCGACAAGCAGGGTGGTGCGTACGCCACCGGCGTGCTGGTGTTGATGACGTCTGCGGCGGTCGCGGTGACGCTGTCCGCGTACAGGAAGCGCGAGAAGAAGCTCACCGTCATCTACGGCTTCATCGCCGCGGTCTTCATCTACACGACAGCCAACAACATGATCGAGCGCCCCGACGGCGTGAAGATCTCCTTCGCCTTCATCGGCGGGATCGTGCTGGTATCGCTGGTCTCGCGGATCATGCGTGGCTTCGAGCTGCGTACCGTCGAGGTCCGGATGGACGAGAAGGCGGAGCGGTTCGTACGCGACACCGCGCGCCGCCGGATCCGCCTCATCGCCAACGAGCCCGACGCTCTCGACGAGGACGAGTACCTCGACAAACTGCGGCAGATGATCGCCGACAATGACCTCCCGGACGAGGACATCATCTTCGTCGAGGTCTATGTCCAGGATCCGTCCGACTTCCAGGGCAAGCTCAAGGTCCGCGGCGTCACCGTCCACGGTCACTACCGGGTGCTGCGGGTCAAGGGCGTCTCGGTGGCCAACGCCCTGGCCGCCCTCACGCTGCACATCCGCGACGTGAGCGGCGTGATCCCGCACATCTACTTCGAGTGGACCGAGGGCAATCCCGTACGCAACCTGCTCAGGTTCTTCTTCCTCGGCGTGGGGGAGGTGGCTCCCACGACCCGCGAGGTCCTGCGTCGAGCCGAGCCAGACCGGGAGAAGCGCCCCCACGTCCACGTGGGCTGACGCCGAGACCCGGCATCTGTCAGGCCGAGACCCGGCATCTGTCAGGCCGAGACCCGGCATCTGTCAATCGGAGTTCAGCAGGAAGTTCGCTGCGTGCGTGACGTATGCCCAGAACTCGGCGCGCTGCTGATCGGTCAGATCGACCGCCACCAGCCCTTGTGCGAAGTGGCCCAGCCAACGGTCGCGGGCGTCCTCATTGACTGTGAACGGCGCATGCCGGATCCGCAGCCGCGGGTGCCCGCGCAGGTCGTTGTAGGTCGACGGGCCGCCCCAGTACTGGCAGAGGAACAGCGTCAGTCGCTCGGCGGCAGGCGCGAGATCGGCCTCCGGATACATCGGTCGGAGGACCGGGTCGGCCGCCACGCCCTCGTAGAACGTGTCGACGATCCGGCGGATGGTCGGCTCGCCACCGATCTCGTCATAGAACGTCACCCGACCATTCTCCCCGCTGACTCCTGACGCGTTCGCAGGGGAGTGCAAGGATGGAACTCCCGCTCCGGCACCAGCCGCCCCCGCGCATTCTCGAGGAGAAATCATGCCCGTCACCCGTACCGCCACCACCGTCTGGACCGGCACCCTGTTCGAGGGTTCTGGCGAGGTCACGCTCAACTCGTCGGGGCTCGGTACGTACGCGGTGAACTGGCCCGCGCGTTCGGCGGAGCCGAATGGCACCACCTCGCCCGAGGAACTCATCGCCGCCGCTCACAGCTCCTGCTTCTCGATGGCCTTCTCCAACGGCCTGGCCAACAACAACACCCCGGCGACGACGCTGACCACCTCGGCCGCGGTCGAGTTCACCCCGGGCACCGGCATCACCGGGATCGCGCTCACGGTCGAGGGTGTGGTTGCAGGTCTCAGCGAGGAGGAGTTCGTACGCCTCGCCTCCGCCGCCAAGGAGGGCTGCCCGGTCTCGCAGGCGTTGAAGGCCGTCCCGATCACCCTCACGGCCACGCTCGCCTGACCCTCTCGGAGCAAGCATTCAGTTACGCTCATGTTGGTCAGACCATGTTAGTCTGACCAACATGAGCGTGACTGTGAACGTCTACGAAGCCAAGGCTCGGCTCTCGGAACTCATAAGTCTGGTCGAGGCCGGCGAAGAGGTGATCGTCGCGCGCAACGGCACGCCGGTCGTACGCCTGGATCTGTTCTTCCCGCCGACGGAACGGGCCCTGGGGTTCGTCGCCCTCGGTGCCGAACCGGTCGACTTCTACGCACCCCTGACCGACGACGATCTGGCGGTCTGGGAAGCGTGACGTACCTGCTCGACACCCATGCGCTGGTCTGGGCGCTGACCGCACCGGAAAAGCTCAGCGCGCGTGCGCGCGAGGTGATCACGGACCTCGGCAACGAACTCGCCGTGTCGGCTGCGTCGGCGTGGGAGCTGTCCACCAAGGTGCGGCTCGGGAAGTGGCCGGAGGCCGATCTACTGCTCGACGGTTTCGCCGCGCACGTACGAAGGCTGCGGGCCGCACCGCTCGCGATCAGCATCGATGACAGCCTTGCCGCCGGCCGGCTGGCATGGGTGCACCGAGACCCGTTCGATCGGATGCTGGTGGCTCAGGCGGCGAGCCGAGGGATCACCATCATCACGATGGACCGAGCGATTGCCGACTACGCCGTCTCCACGCTGTGGTGACTGCATCTCGCTCAGTCAGGCAGACGTCGGGTCTCGACGTGACAAACGCCGGGTCTCGAGCTGACGGATGTCGGGTTTCGGCGGTCAGTCGGTGGGATCGTCGATGTCCGGAGCGACGTCGCCCTGGGTGAGGTTGCTGACCCGCAGGATCTCGCCGTTGCGGATGTAGACGATCTTGCCGCTGTCGTCGCGTACGCGCGTGACGCGCAACGAGACCGCCTCGACGACTCCGGAGGTGTTCAGCTGCGGAGTCTCGAGTTCGACCCGGTCACCGACGCTGTACTGGTCCTCCAGGATCATGAAGACACCGTTGAAGTAGTCCTTGACCAGCGTCTGGGCACCGAAACCGACCGCGATGCCGACCACGCCAGCGCCGGCGATCAGGGGCGCGACGTTGATCCCCATCTGGTCCAGCAGCATGATCCCGAAGATCGCCACGATCACCCAGGTGGCCAGCGATCGCGCGAGGCCGCCGATGGTCCGGGCGCGCTGCGCCAGACGTGCCGACCGGAGTGGTGCGGCGCTCTCGGAGGTGGACGTGACGAACCGGTTCACCAGCCGCAGCACGACCCAGCGCACGACGAACGCAAGGATCACCAGGCCGGCGATGGTGCCCGGGCGCTCCTGGATGATCGTCCAGATCCGGTGCCAGGCGTGATCGATCGACAGGGCAGTCATAGATCAGAGGGTACTGACGGGAATCTCACGCCGCTGACCGGCTACGCTGTGCCCGTGACCTCCTCGACGCGCACCGCTGTACGCCGGGTCGCGACGCTTTCAGTGGCGTCGCTGACGGCCTTTGCCCTGATGTCTGCTCCGGCGCTGGCCGACGTTCCGAGTGGCTGGTCGCACCCGCCGCACGTGTCGCCGCTGCACTTCCTCGCGGTCATCGTGCTCATCCCGCTCGGCCTCGCGCTGGTCATCGCCGGCGTCGTGCTGCTGCCGGGCATCCTCAAGGGCGAGGGTCTGCTGCCGAAGCCGTTCCCGAAGCCGGACCACGTCGAGAGCCCCGGCCACCACTGATCCAGACATGAAAGAAGGGCGGACCCGATCGGGTCCGCCCTTCTTCATTTGTGTGGACGTCGTGTGTTCAGGCCTGCTGAGCTCGCATGGCTCGCGCCAGTTCGTCGCGCCCTTCGCGCACGTACCGCACCGCCATCGCGCTGGCGGTGGTCGAGGCGAGCCACTTGTCGATCACATCGAGGTTCGCCTGCGTGGCCAGCTGGCGCGGGAAGATGTACTCCAGTGCCCGGGCCGCGCGGTGCGTACCCACCTTGTCCAGGATCGTCTCGGCAGCGTCCAGGTAGGCATGCACGTAGCCGTCCAGCGCAGGCTGACCCGCACGCGAGAACTCGTTCGCGATCGACTCGCCGGTGGCGTTCGGGGTGGCCGGATCCATCGTGGCCAGCCGCCATGCCTCGGCCTTGACCGTCGGGTCGGGCGACGCCGCACGAGCACCGGCAGCGTTCTCCTTGCCGGACTGCGTGGTGTCACGCTCAAGTTCGGCCGAGATCTCGGCCTCCCCGAACGCGCCTGCGGCGCACAGGCCGGTGATGAACCGCCAGCGCAGGTCCTGGTCCACCGTGAGGCCCGGGAGGGTCCACGAGCCGTCGAGCAACGCCTTCACGTCCGCGATCGTCCGCTCGCCCCGCATGCAGCCGTGGATGGAACCACGTGCGGTGTCCGTGGCGGCGGCGTACGTCTTGGCGAAGATGAGCTGGGCGTCGCTGCCGGGCTCGGCGGCCACGAGGAGCTCGCGTACGCCGGCCTCCCAACGGTCCTGGAGTTCGGGGAGCTTGTCGGGGGAGACGTAGCCGAACAGGGCCGATTCGGCCAGCACCGGGATCCGGCTGAGGCCCCAGGAGTCGGTCTCCTGGCCGATGTTGGCCAGCACCAGATCGATGTAGTCCGACGTCGGCAGCTCGCCGTCGCGGCACATGTCCCACGCGGCGGTCCAGATGAGCGCCCGGGCGAGCGAGTCGTCCAGCTTCGAGAGGTGCGCAACTGCGGTCGCGTACGAGCGCTCGTCCAGACGGACCTTCACGTACGCCAGGTCCTCGTCGTTGAGCAGGAGCAGGTCGGGCTGCTTCTTGCCGACGGCCTCGGCGACCTCGGTGAGGCCGCCCTCGACGTCGACCTCGATGGTCGTACGCCGGACCAGGGACCCCTCGACGAGGTCGAACAAGCCGACGCCCATCCGGTGCCGGCGCAGCGTCGGGTGCTCCGGTGCAGCGCTCTGGTGGATGGTGAGCGATGCGTACGTGCCGTCCGCGTTGAGCGTGAACTCCGGGCGGACGGTGTTGACGCCGGACGTCTGCAGCCACTCCTCGGCCCAGGTCGACAGGTCACGTCCCGACGCCTTCTCCAGGGCGCCGAGCAGGTCCTTGAACTCGGTGTTCCCGTAGGCGTGGTCGCGGAAGTACGCCCGCAGGCCGATGGTGAACGGCTCCATGCCGACCCAGGCGACCAACTGCTTGAGCGCGGACGCGCCCTTGGCGTACGTGATCATGTCGAAGTTGACCTCGATGTCGTGCAGGTCCTTGATCTCCGGTGCGATCGGGTGGGTGGTGATCAGCTGGTCCTGGCGGTAGCCCGACAGTTTGCGGGCGTTCGTGAACCCGGTCCAGGCGTCGGTGAACTCGGTGGCGTTCGCGGCGGCGTAGTAGCCGGCCCATTCGGCGAACGACTCATTGAGCCAGAGGTCGTTCCACCATTTCATCGTCACCAGATCGCCGAACCACTGGTGCGCCATCTCGTGCAGGATCATGTTGGTGCGGAAGTCGTAGAACGACCGCGGCTGGCGACTTGCCGGGATGTATTCGTCGCGGATCGTGACGGCGCCGGCGTTCTCCATCGCGCCGGCGTTGAACTCGGGCACGAAGAACTGGTCGTACTTGCCGAACGGGTACGGGTAGTCGAAGAGGTCCTCGAACAACTCGAAACCCTGCTTGGTGAGCGTGAAGAGGCTGTCGACATCCATGTGCTCGCGCGCCGAGGCGCGGCTGTAGAGCCCGAGCGGGATGGTGCCGTTCTTGCCGACGTAGGAGTCTTCGACCCCGACGTACTCACCGGCGACGATCGCGGTGATGTAGGTGGACATCCGCTTGGTGACCGCGAAGTCCCAGCGGGCGTTTCCGTCTCCCAGCGACGTCGGCACCGGCGTGGGGGAGTTGGAGAAGACGGCCCAGCCCTCGGGAGCGGTGACGTGGAAGGTGAAGGTGGCCTTCAGGTCAGGCTGCTCGAAGGAGGCGAAGACGCGGCGCGCGTCTGGCACTTCCATCTGGCTGTAGAGGTAGACCTTCTCGTCGACCGGGTCGACGAAGCGGTGGAGGCCCTCGCCGGTGTGCGAGTACGCCATGTCGGCGGTCACGACGAGTTCGTTGGTGTCCGCCAGGCCGTCGAGGGCGAGCCGCGAATCCGCGTACGCACTGGCGTCGAGCGGAAGGCCGTTGAGGGTGGCTGACACGTTGGTCGCGCCGACGAGATCGGCGAACGTGCTCGACCCCGGAGTCGTGGCGGTGAACGTGATCCGCGAGGTGGATACGAAGGTGTCCGGGCCCGTGGTGAGGTCCAGAGTGACGTCGTACGTGGTGATCTGGAGCAGCGCCGATCGGGCGGCTGCCTCCGCTTGAGTGAGGTTTGTTCCTGGCATGAGCCCATCCAACCAGATGGTGTTTCACGCTCAGAGGCCTAAATTACAATGATGAAATCGCGCCACGCCGCTAGAAATGCTTGACACTTCTAAACCACCCTTCTCGTGTGCACCATTCGTCACATTCGTCACACAGGTACCGGCGAGGGTTCATTGCGATCCTTCTCGGGGCGCTGCTGAGCGCCTCATTGGTCCTGCTTGCGCCGTCGGCAAACGCGTCGTCGGCGTTGTGGTGCATCGGCTTCAGTGACTGCTCGAACAAGGGGTACAGCGACAGCCAGTACAGCAAGTACTGGGGCAACATGTACTGGCTGATGTACTCCGGCCGGAACTGCGTCAACTACGTGGCGTTCCGCGAGGTGCAGGCCGGCATGCCGAACGTGCGCCCGTGGAACGGCAGCGGCAACGCCGAGGCCTGGGGCCGCGACAACCCGTCGATCACCGACCAGACGCCGCGCGTCGGGGCCGTCGCGTGGTGGCGGGGCGGAGCCCAGGGTGCCGGAAGCCTCGGCCACGTCGCGTACGTCGAGCGCGTGATCTCGCCGACGGAGATCGTGGTCTCCGAGTCGAACTGGGGCAGCGACTTCGACTGGCGCTACATCAACACCTCGCAGAACTGGCCGAGTGGATTCATCCACTGGACCGACCGACCGCTGGTGCCGTCGGTGAAGCCGTCGGTGCCGGGAGCCCCGGCCGTCAACGACGTGATCGAGTCCAACGCGGGCACCTGGCCCGCGGGGACCTCGCTGTCGTACCAGTGGGGCATCGCGTGGAAGCCGATCGCGGGGGCGACCGGATGGCGCTACCGCCCGCAGGCGAACCAGTTGGGCCAGAAGCTCACCCTGACGATCACGGCGACGCGTCCGGGATACCTCACCACGACGACGACCGTCGGTCCGCGTACGGCCATCGCGCCCGGAACCCTCGACGGCCTCACCAGCCCGGCGATCTCGGGCACCGTGCAGGTCGGCCAGCCGCTGACAGTCAGCACGCCGCAGGTCGCGCCGAACGCATCCTCGATGGCGGTGCAGTGGTTCGCCAACGGTGTGGCAATCCCGGGTGCCACCACGAGCACGTTCACGCCGACCCAGGACCAGAACGGGTCGGTCCTGACGGCGTCGGTGACGGCGTCACGTCAGGCGTTCACGCCGCTCACGACCTTCTCCGCCGGCACGATCCCGGTGGTTTCGCCGCCGATCGTCCTGAGCGCCGCTGGCGGCATCAGCGGCCAGCACCTGACCCGGGCGCCGATGGCGGCCTCGCCGGGCACGTACGCCCCGGCTGACGCCACCGTCGGCTATCAGTGGCTGCGCAACGGCGCTCCGATCCCGGGGGCGACCAAGCAGACGTACGTCCCCGGCCCGGCGGATCTCGCCCAGAAGCTCGGGGTGACCGTCTCGTTGACGAAGGCGAAGTACCTCAACGCGGTCCGTACGTACAACGACACAGCGACGATCAGGAGCACGTCGAGCGTCGTCTCCACCGCCCGCGGTGGCGAGAACACGGTCCAGTTCACGGTCCACGTCAACGCGTACGGCACGGTCCCGACGGGCACGGTCGTCGTGACCATCGCCGGCAGCCACTACGTCGGCACGCTCGTCAACGGTTTCGCCGGAGTCACGGCGAAGAACGTGCCTGCAGGCGACCTGAACTACGGCGTCAGCTACCTCGGCGACGCGAAGTCCGTGGTGTCCAATGGCGGCGGAGCGGTTCGCGTCCTCCCGTCGAGCACCACGCACACGGTCATCGACCGGATCGGTACCGTCAGCGGCCCGCTGGTGGCCGGCGGCACGCTCACCGCGCCCCAGGTCCTGTACGCCCCGTGGGACTCGCAGATCACCTACCAGTGGCGTCGTGACGGTGCCCCGATCGCTGGCGCGACCGGCTCGACATACCGGCTCACGCACGCCGACAGCGGCCACATGGTCACCGTCGTCGAGACGGCTCGCCACCAGGGCCTGCAGCCGAACTCGTCGGTGTTCGCTCCCGTCGGTCCCGTCATCGCCGACCCGACCTTCGCGGTGACCACGCTCGGTGGGGTGACCCAGGCCAAGGCGACGATCACCGTCAAGGAGATGGGCAAGCCGGCGACCGGCACGGTCACCTTCGCTTCAGGGGCCGTGAAGGTCACCCGGACCCTGGTCAACGGTGTCGCGTCGGCATCGCTGAACGGTCTCGCTCCCGGCACCCGCACGATCTCGATCTCCTACAGCGGTGACTCGCTCACCTCGGCGGGGATGACGTCGGCTCAGGTGCCCGTCCTGGCCAAGCCGGCGGCCTCCACGGCTGCGATCGACCCGAACGTCACGGTCACCGGTACGCCGACGATCGGCGCAGTCCTCTCCCTCCAGGTGCATGCGTACGCCCCGTGGAGCGGCCGGTTGTACTACCAGTGGCTGCGTGACGGTAAGCCGATCGCAGGCGCAGTGAACTCCGCGTACCAGGTGCAGGACGTCGACGCGGGCCACAAGCTCTCGGTTCGTGCGACCGTGAAGGCGGCACAGACGACCCCGGCGACTGCGGTCTACCAAGTCGCGCGGGTCATCACCACGACGGCGGTCATGGGACTCATCAGCACGCCGGGCCCCAACACGGTCACGGTGAAGGTCCAGGTCTCGGCGGCGAACCTGCCGGCAACAGGCACGGTGCAGCTGGTGCTGCGTGGCACGACCCGCCAGGTCACGGCCACGCTGCGCAACGGTGTGGCGACGCTGACGATGACGCAGGTCCCGGCGGGGCGCGACGCGTTCTACGTGATCTACTCCGGCAGCGCAGCCGCCCCGTCGATGCACCGGACGATCGTCCTGGACGTCGCGCACCGGAGCTAGTTCACATCCGCTTCGCCGATCATGCTGGGCGGGCCGGACTCACTAGGCTTACGCCCCATGAGCAAGGTGCTGGCCGCAGTCGCGTGGCCGTATGCGAACGGTCCTCGTCACATCGGTCACGTCGCGGGATTCGGTGTGCCGAGCGATGTGTTCAGCCGGTACATGCGGATGGCGGGCCACGACGTCCTCATGGTGTCGGGCTCCGATGAGCACGGCACCCCGATCCTGATCGCGGCGGACGAGGCGGGACTGACCCCGCAGCAGCTCGTCGACCAGAACCACCGGCTGATCATCAACGACCTGGTCGCGCTGGGCTGCACGTACGACCTCTACACCCGCACCTCCACCCCGAACCACCACGCCGTGGTCCAGGAGCTCTTCAAGGGCGTCTACGAGAACGGCTACTTCGTCGAGCAGACCTCCAAGGGCGCGATCTCGCCGTCCACGGGGCGTACGCTCCCGGACCGCTACATCGAGGGCACCTGCCCCATCTGTGGGTACGACGGGGCCCGTGGGGACCAGTGCGACAACTGTGGCAACCAGCTCGACCCGGCCGACCTGATCAACCCGAAGTCGAAGATCAACGGAGAGACGCCGGAGTTCATCGAGACCCAGCACTTCTTCCTCGATCTACCGGCGCTCGCCGACGCCCTGCACGCCTGGCTCGACGAGCGCGAGGCCGAGGGTCTGTGGCGCCCCAACGTCATCAAGTTCTCCCAGAACATCCTCAAGGAGATCCGTCCGCGGGCGATGACGCGCGACATCGACTGGGGCATCGCGGTGCCGCTGGACGGCTGGCGGGAGAACCCGACCAAGAAGCTGTACGTCTGGTTCGATGCTGTCATCGGCTATCTCTCGGCCTCGATCGAGTGGGCTCGCCGTTCGGGGAACCCTGAGACGTGGCGCGACTGGTGGAACGACCCCGAGGCGCTGTCGTACTACTTCATGGGCAAGGACAACATCACCTTCCACAGCCAGATCTGGCCGGCGGAACTGTTGGCGTACAACGGCAAGGGCTCCAGGGGCGGCGCGAGCCACAAGCTCGGCCAACTCAACCTGCCGACCGAGGTGGTGTCCTCGGAGTACCTGACGATGGAGGGGAAGAAGTTCTCGTCCTCGCGCAAGATCGTGATCTACGTACGCGACCTGCTCGACCGCTATCAGGCGGACGCCTTCCGTTACTTCGTCGCCTCGGCCGGACCGGAGTCGAACGACTCGGACTTCACCTGGGCGGAGTTCGTACGCCGTACCAACGACGAACTGGTCGCCGGCTGGGGCAACCTGGTCAACCGCACCGCGAACCTGATCCACAAGAACTTCGGCGAGATCCCGGCGCTCGGGGCGCTGACGGACGTCGATCATGCGGTCCTCGACACCGTCGACCGAGCGTTTGAAACCGTCGGCTCCCACCTCGCGAACCATCGCCAAAAGCAGGCGGTGTTCGACGCGATGCGAGCGGTGGGGGAAACCAACAAGTACATCGCTGATCAGGAGCCGTGGAAGATCAAGGACGACCCGGAGCGGCTGGGCACGGTCCTGCACGTCGTTGCCCAGTGCGTGGCCGACCTCAACCTGATCCTCTCGCCGTTCCTGCCGCACTCCGCCAACGCGATCGACGCCGTCTTCGGCGGGGCCGGCACGATCGCGCCGATGCCGCAGATCGTCGAGGCCGACGACCTCGACGGGGGAGCGGGCTATCCGATCATCACAGGGTCGTACGCCGGCGTACCGACATGGGAGCGGCACCTGATCACCGTTGGTGCACCGGTCGCGAAGCCGGAGCCGGTGTTCACCAAGCTCGATGTGGCGGTCATCGACGAGGAGCTGGCTCGCCTCGGTCAGTAGGCGCGCCTCGTCTGGCACAGTCTGATCCGTGCCCACGGTGATAGGACGTCTGCTCCGATGGTGGGCGGCGGTGATCGGTCTGATCTGCGTCAACCAGGTGCTCGTCGTTGCGTACATCGATCATCAGTGGAGCGGCGACCCGGCGCGAGCCGCTGTTGGCCTACCGGGTGGATGGTTCGATCTGGCTCGGTCGGGTCCGGTCCATGCGCTGGCGGCACTCATCCCGGACCCCGGCGTGTTCGGGTGGTCGTTGTTCCGTTTCCAGGCGCTCCTGGAACTTCCATTCGTCATGCTCGGATATGCGCTGGTGGCGGCGTACGCCTCGCCGCGCGCGATCCGGTGGGTGCTGTCGCCGGCTGCGTTGTGGCTTACGTCGTTGTCTTGGACGGCGACGTTCTGCTGGGCCGAGATTCATTTCCGGAGTTCTTGGACCGATGTGGACCTTGTCCTGCGAATCGTGACGGCTGTTCTCACCCCCGTCCTGCTCGGGCGCCTGACCCGCGGAGCTGCTCCGCTGGTCCTCATGGAGGGCGTCCGATCCTTGGCGTACGCGCTGCTCGCTGGGCTTCTGGTAGCTGTCGTGGTGTTGGAGATCTACGACTCGTCCCTGCTGTACAACTCTGCGCGGCTGCCCGCCGCACTCGCAGTCAGCGCTCTGGCGTTGCTCGTGCTGGCCGACGTGTCTCGGCGTGCCGCCTCGGTGCCGTATCCGACGGCGTCCGTCGTCGTGGCGATCAGGCACGCCTACGAGTGGCTCGTGATGATCTTTGTGATCCCGGCGCTTCCGATTCGATACGCCCTCAACTTCGGGGCCCGGTGGGTCGCCCTGGTGTGTGGGGTCGTCGTGGTGGCCTTCGCGGCTGCCCGGGCTTTGGAGGTCGTACGGCCGCGGTTGGGTTCCGTCTTGGTCGGCGGCGCACTTGCAACCGGCATCGCCCTTGTCGTGGTGGTGGCCCTCAGGCCTCTCGTCGCACACCTGCACACCTACGGCGAGGTCCGACTCGGGATCGACGCGGCGATTGGGTTGATCGTTCTGGTCGGCGTTGCCGCTGTGTACGACCGGTGCCGTCCCGAGCGAAGCTGAACCCGCCTGTGCCCTACTTCTTGCCGATGCCGGACTTGCCGTGCTTCCCCGCTTTTCCGTGGGCTTTAGCCGACGCGGTCGCGGATGCGGCGGCGGTCTGACTCGCCGCCACGCGAGCCATCGGCCCTGATGACCGGACCGTTCGCGCCAAGGTCCGCGGGGGCGTCCTCGTCGCCTGCGGGCTCGCGGTGCTGATCGGGTTGGACGTGCCCCGAGTTGGTGCCCAGGTGCGGGAAATCGACGTGCTCGGGCTCGAGCCGGGAGTACGCGTGACCGGACGCGATTGCTCAGCGGAGACCTCATGAGAGTGGGTCAGTCCCACCGCGGCGAACAGGCTCGGGGCCTCGATCGCCGAGAGGAGCAGCACGATCGTGACGCCGGACGTGGTGAAGAAGCCGACTCGCCGACGACGCTTCGGAACGACGCTGTTCGCCCCCGCAAGAAGAGCCGCGAGGCGTACGGGATCCTCCTGCAACTTGCGCAGGGATTGCCGCGTCGACGGGTCGGACTGACCGTCGCCGCGTGGTCCGCGCTCGAAGAAGGACATCGGGGAATTATTGCTGCTGTCGTATGAATCGGCGACTCATACTGTGGTTCAGCGCCTGGCGTCATGGATCCAGTCGTGAGCGAGAGTGAGTAGACGCTCGTCCGAGGTGAGCAACGTGAGCCTCTCTGCCCTCGCTTGCGCAAGGAGTTGGCGGTCGAACGGATCATGGCCCACCAGCTCTGGGAATTCAGCCAGGGCCGCCGCGTGCACGTCGCGCATCGGCAGCGGCCGGAGTCCCTGCCGTTCAATGCCGGCGGCCAGATCATCGGGCACCCGCAACTTGCCCTTGAGTTGTTTGATCTGGATCTCAACATGGCTGATCGCCGAGACGTAGACGGCCGGCGAGGCCGCGATGGCCTCGCGCGCTGCGGGCCCCAGCCGTTCGGGTGCCCAGAGCAGCCACAGGAGGGCATTTGTGTCGAGCAACATCACAGGTTCGGCTCGTACTCGTACTCCGTGCCGGCCCAGATCTCGGCGTCGGTCTCCGCGCTGAAGGCATCATCTGCCACCCAGATCACGTCCTTCATACCGCCGAACACGATGTCGGGTCGCTGGTACGGCTTCAACTGTGCGATCGGGGTTCCGGCCTTGGCGATGACGATCGTCTCGCCCGCTTGGACCTCCTCGAGCAGGCGGGACAGATGTGTCTTCGCTTCGTGGATGTTGACTGTCTTGGGCATGGCCCCACGGTACGGACTTAGTCAGACTTAGTCCAGTGGTTTCGATTCGCACGACCGATGTCGGGTTTCGACGTGACGGACGTCGGGTTTCGACGTGACGGACGTCGGGTCTCGAGGTGACGGATGTCGGGTTTCGAGGTGACGGATGTCGGGTCTCGAGGTGACGGATGTCGGGTTTCGGCGTCAGAGGCGCGCTAGCGCCTGCTGGAGGGGGTCGAGGCCGAGCGAGCCGAGGTTGAGGGCATCGGTGTGGAACTGCTTCAGGTCGAAAGCCGCGCCCTTGCGCGTACGCGCGTCCTCCCGGGCCTGCAACCAGATCTTCTCGCCCACCTTGTACGACGGAGCCTGGCCGGGCCAACCGAGGTAGCGGTTCACTTCGAAACGCAGCCAGCCGTCGTCCATCCGGGTGTGCGCTCGCATGAATTCGAAGACCTTGTCGGCGTCCCAAGTCTCCCCGCCGCGCCAGCCGAACGGGTTGTCGCGGGGGATGGTGAGGCCGAGGTGGACACCGATGTCCACGATCACGCGAGCTGCTCGCAACGCCTGGTCGTCGAGGAAGCCCATCCGGTCACCCGGGTCGGTGAAGTAGCCGAGGTCATCCATCAGGCGCTCGGCGTACAACGCCCAGCCCTCGCCGTGACCGCTGACCCAGCAGAGCAGTCGTTGCCATCGGTTCAATGTATCGGCGCGATATACCGCCTGGGCGCACTGCAGGTGATGACCGGGTACGCCCTCGTGGAAGACCGTGGTGGTGTTGCGCCAGGTCGAGAAGCGGGGCGTGTCGTCGGTGAATGAGAACCACATCGTGCCCGGGCGTGAGAAGTCGTCGGTCGGTGGGATGTACCAGGCGCCACCGTCATTGACCGGTGAGACCTTGCAGTCGAGGGTTCGCAGCGGCGCGGCGATGTCGAAGTGCACGCCGTCGAACCGCGCCAGGATGTCGTCTGACGTCTTCTGCATCCACTCCGTGAAGGCGGCGCGACTGCCACAGTCACGGCTCGGGTCAGCGTCGAGCGCCGCGACAGCGTCGTCGATGGTGCCGCCGGACACGATCCGGCGGGCGGTGGCCGCCATGTCGTCCTCGATGCGCCTGAGTTCCTGCCAGCCCCAGGCGTACGTCTCCTCGAGATCGATCGTGGCGCCGAGGAAGTATCGGGAAGCGAGTTCGTACGCCACTCGCCCGACACCGTCGGCGTCGCGTCCGCGGGGTGCCATGTCCTGTTCGAGGAATGTGCCGAACTCGGCGTACGCGGCTGAGGCCGCCCGAGCCAATTCGACCAGCCGTCCGTTGTGGTCGGTCGGAGTATCCGCGACCAGGGTGGTGAAGTAGTTCCCGCCGGTCGTCTGGCCGGTCCAGCCGCGCACCTGTGAGGCGACCTCGGCGTACTGCCGACGGGCCGCCACGCGGCCGTGCTGAGCTTCGTCCAGGAGGGTGATGCGGTAGCCCAACAGCGTGTCGGGGACCGCAGCCAGCCGAGCCGCGATCATGTCCCAGTCCTCAGCTGTCTGGGTCGGCATCACGTCGAACACCGACCGGACCGCGTGCAGGCCGCTGACGATCACCGAGAACTCGCTGCGGCTCACACCGGCGTCGGCACGCTCCACCGCCAACCCGGTGCGTTCCAGGAACGACTCCTGGGCAACGGCCTCCAACTCGTCCGCCGGGGACAGCGCGCGTACGTCGGCGAGCGCACGACGGTTGAGTTCCTCGATCGCGGCGAACCCGTCCGGGGACAGGTCGGGGAGACGGTCGTCGTGCCCCTTGACGCCGACCTCGGTCGCGGTGATCGGGTCGAGCGCGCACAACTCGTCGACGTAGGAGTTGCTGCGGTCATCGATCTGGCGACTCATGGTTCGAGCCTAGTCACCGACGGGGGTACGCAGGGCCTCTCGCAACGCCAGCGCGAACAGGCCGATCATCAGCCCGTTCCTGACCGTGACCACGACAGTGGGCAGAACCATCCCGGCACTGGCTTCCTGAAGGAAGGGGTACCTGAGCTGGGTGAGGACGCTGGTGGCGAGCAACAGAGCCGCCCAGCGGCGGAAGGTTCGGCTCGTGTCGAACAGCAGAGCGACCGCGGCGACCGGGAGCAGCCAGAGCAGGTACTGGGTGCTGAACACCTTGTCGCTGATGATGAAGCCCGAGGTCGTCGCCAGTACCAGCCACATTCCGTTGGCAGGCGTCGCGTCCCGACGACGACGCCACCAGGCGTACCCGATCAAGACCGCCACCACGATCTCGGTGACGGTGGTCAACGTGATCAGGGTCGAGACGCCCGGTCCGGTGACGTCGACCGACTCGTAGGCGCTGAGCCCGATCGTGTAGTCATGCGGTCGGAACCAGCGCAGGATCATCGCCGGCGTCGCCCAGACGGCCTCGTACTCCAGTCCACGTTGCTTCTGCCAGATCAGCGGAGTGAACTGCCGGTGCCACCCGGCTACGGCCAGGGCACACAGGGCGCCGACGACCGCCGTCCCGACGGCGGCGATCAGGAGCCGGCTGCGCTCGCGCGCCTGCCGGACGAGCCCTGGTACGACCACGGCAGGCCAGTATTTGATCAGCGCGGCGATGGCGACTGCGGCGCCTGCCACCTGCGGCCGCCGGGCGGCGTACAGGCAGGCGAGCCCGACCAGGACGGCCGGCACCAGATCGAACCGGAAATAGATGATCGGGCCGAGCGCCGGTCCGGCCAGGATCCAGAACCGCACTGCGCGAGGGTGGCCGGGACTCCGTGCCAGGAGCACGAAGAACGCCAGATCGATGACCAGCATCAGGACGAGCCAGCCGAGCAGGAAGGCGTTCGTGGACGGCAACCACGACCAGACCGCGTCGATGAGTCCGTACGCGGCGACCGGGTACTCCACGAGGGTGTGCGCCATCCCGTGGCCCGACCCCAGTGAGAGCCGGTAGTAGTTGACGTCGGTCTCGACACCGGTGTTGAGACCGAGCAGCACCAGCATGGCGAGGCGCGACAGCACCCACCACAGATACGTGCGAGGGCCCCGGCTCAGCGAAGCCGCCTCAGCCTCGGTGCCCACGCCGATCAGCGGGGCAGACCGCTCGCGCGCCAGCCGCCCAGGCCATGTGCGTACGTCAGCCGCGGCTGCGGCGTCGCCCACAGCGAACGCGGCCGCTTCGACGCTGGCGCGCTACCGCCTCCGAGGGCAGCGAAGACGGCGACGATCGCTGCGATCTGCTCCGGAGTCGCGTCGGCGTTGATGACCTGCAGCATCGGCTTGGCCGGTGCCACCTCGGTCGGCTGCTCGTCACTCATCAGAGCGGGATGTTTCCGTGCTTCTTGGCGGGCAGGGTCGCGCGCTTGGTGGCGAGCAGTCGCAGGGCCTTGATGACCTCGGCGCGGGTTTCCGACGGGCGGATGACCGCGTCGATGTAGCCACGCTCCGCAGCGATGTAGGGGTTCGCGAGGGTGGTCTCGTACTCGTCGATGAGGACGGCACGGCGGGCTTCGACGTCGCCGCCGTCCTCCTCGACCTTCTTGAGTTCGCGGCGGTGGATGATGTTGGCCGCGCCCTGGGAACCCATGACCGCGATCTGGCTGGTCGGCCAGGCGAGGTTGATGTCGGCGCCGAGGTGCTTGGAGCCCATCACGTCGTACGCGCCGCCGAAGGCCTTGCGGGTGATGACGGTGACCAGCGGGACGGTGGCCTCGCAGTAGGCGTAGATGAGCTTCGCGCCGCGGCGGATGATGCCGGTGTGCTCCTGGGTCGAACCCGGGAGGAAGCCCGGGGTGTCGACGAAGGTCACGACCGGCACGTTGAAGGCATCACACGTACGTACGAAGCGGGCTGCCTTCTCCGAGGCGTCGATGTCCAGGCAACCGGCGAACTGCATCGGCTGGTTGGCGACCACGCCGACCGGCCGACCCTCGACGCGGCCGAAGCCGACGATGAGGTTCGGGGCGAACAGCGGGTGCACCTCGAGGAACTCGCCGTCGTCGAGGACCTTCTCGATGACGTTGTGCATGTCGTACGGGACGTTCGGGCTGTCCGGGATGAAGGTGTCCAGCGCCAGGTCGTCATCGGTCGGCGCGAGGTCCGCGACGACGTCGTAGATCGGCAGTTCGTCGAGGTTGTTCTGCGGGAGGTGGTCCAGCAGGCCCTTGACGTACTCGATGGCGTCCTCTTCGTCGGCGGCCATGTAGTGCGAGGCACCCGACTTGGTGTTGTGGGCCCGGGCGCCGCCCAGGTCCTCCATCGAGATCTCCTCACCGGTGACGGTCTTGATGACGTCCGGGCCGGTGATGAACATCGCCGAGGTCTGGTCGACCATGACGGTGAAGTCGGTGACGGCAGGGGAGTACACGTGGCCACCGGCGCAGTTGCCCATGATCAGCGAGATCTGCGGGATCACGCCGGAGGCGTGCACGTTGCGCTTGAAGATCTCGCCGTACAGGCCGAGCGAGACGACGCCCTCCTGGATGCGTGCGCCGGCGCCCTCGTTGATGCCGACGATCGGGGAGCCGGTCTTGATGGCCAGATCCATGATCTTGCAGATCTTCTCGCCGTACACCTCGCCCAGCGAGCCGCCGAAGACGGTGAAGTCCTGGGAGAACACGCACACCTGACGACCGTTGACCGTGCCGTACCCGGTGACGACACCGTCGCCGTACGGACGGGTCTTCTCCAGGCCGAACGCGACCGAGCGGTGCTTGGCCAGTTCGTCGAGCTCGACGAAGGAACCCTCGTCGAAGAGCATCTCGATGCGCTCTCGGGCGGTCTTGCGGCCCTTGGCGTGCTGCTTCTCGATCGCCTTCGCGGACGAGGCATGGACCGCCTGGTCGATGCGGTCCGCGAAGTCAGCGAGCTTGCCCGCGGTCGTGTGCAAGTCGTGCTTGGGCGCGCTGGAAAGGGCGTTGTCGGCGGCTGCGGTGCTCATCGGTGTGCCGGACTCCTCAGGCTTGATGTTCATGACGGGGCGCGGAGACGTATCTCTCGCGGCAATCCTGGGCCAATCTAGTGGCTATGAGTTCTGCAGCCGACTCCCGCCCGTCCCTCGATCCCTCCGCCCTGGCCGGTCTGCCCGGGTTCTCCGTGGAGGTTCTGGACGAAACCGCCTCGACCAACGCCGTCTGCGCCGAGCGGGCGCGGGCGGGCGCACCGGAGTGGACGGTCATCGTCGCCGAGCATCAGACGGCGGGCCGAGGCCGACTTGATCGGTCCTGGGAACTGCCTGCGCAGTCCGGGTTGGCCTTCTCCGTGCTCGTACGCCGGCACGTCTCGCCCGCCCGGTGGGGCTGGCTCTCGCTCGTGGCCGGACTGGCGGTCGCCGAGGCCATCGGCCCGGAGGCGAAGGTCAAATGGCCCAATGACGTGCTGATCGACGGGCGGAAGGTGTCCGGGATCCTGTCCGAGCTCGTCATGAGCGGGTCGGCCACCGCAGCCGTGATCGGCATCGGCATCAACGTCAGCCTGACCGCCGACGAGCTGCCTGTGCCGACTGCGACCTCGCTCGCACTTGAGGGCATCACGATGTCGAGGACCACGCTGCTGACGTCGGTGCTGCTGCGTCTGAGGCACCGGATCGCGGAGCTGACGACGTTCACCGAGGCGGAGCTCATCCACGCCTACGCCGCCCGGAGCGCCACGATCGGGCACGCAGTGACGGTCTCCATGCCTGACGGGTCGGTGGTCGAGGGCATCGCGGATGGCGTGGACGGGGATGGTCGACTACTGGTCGCAGGCAAGGCGGTCAACGTGGGCGACGTCGTCCACGCCCGCCTGACATGATCGCTCTGTGAGCGAGATCGATCCTCTGGATGCGCTGTCCGGCGTACCGGTCTCGGGGCGCTACACCTCTGATGAGGTTGCTCGGGCGGTCGGCCTTCCCGTGGAGCACGCCAAGCGCCTCTGGCGTGCGCTGGGCTTCCCGGAGTCGGGCGGCCAGGCGATGTTTCTGGAGCAGGACATCCACGCCTTGCGTACAGCGGCTGAACTCGTACGTACCGGCCTGGTCGATCTCGACCTCGCGGTGAACCTCGCCCGCGGGCTCGGGCAGACGATGGCCCGACTGGCGGACTGGCAGGTCACCGCGATCCTGCACCGCGTCGAGGCGCTGGGAGCCGACGAGGAGCAGGGGAACCTGATCGCTGCTGCGATCGGGATGACCGATGACTTCGTCCAACCGTTCGAGACCTTGCTGATCTACGCCTGGCATCGACATCTGGATGCCGCGATTGCCCGTGTCGAGGCCGGCGCTGCCGATGACCACGACCTGCACACCATCGACTTGACCGTGGGGTTCGCCGACATCGTCTCGTTCACGGCCCTGTCGAACCGGATGGCTGAGGGCGAGATCGGCGACCTTGTGGAGGTGTTCGAGTCGCGGTGCGCTGATGTCATCTCGAGCAACCGGGGTCGGGTGATCAAGTCGATCGGCGACTCGGTCCTGTTCGTGAACCACGATCCGATCGCGGCGTACGACACCGCCCAGGGGATCATCCAGGTGATCGGTCGGGATCCCCGGATGCCCGACGTACGTGTCGGGCTGGCGTCGGGCTCGGTGGTGGCGCGTCAGGGCGATGTCTTCGGCCCGCCCGTCAACCTCGCCTCCCGCCTCACCGCGGTCGCGCGGCGGAACCGGATCATCGTCGACGACGCGACCGCCGCGCTCCTCCCGGCGGACCAGTTCGAGACCCGGCGCCTGGCTGCCCGGCCGGTGCGAGGCTTCGGCATCGTCGAGCCGGTCGCGGTCACCCGCCTCTGACGCCGCCGAACCGTGAGCAAACCCCACGGTTCGGGCGTGCAAACCTCACGGTTCGGCGTTGGATAGGGTTTCCCCATGACGTTGGCGATCATCGGTGGCGGCCAGCTCGCGCGGATGATGGCCGAACCGGCCGCAGCTCTGGGCATCGACCTGCGCCTCCTGGCCGAGGCCCCCGGCGTCTCCGCGGCGCAGGTGATTCCCGCCCACACGGTCGGCGACTACCGCGACCTCGATGCGCTGACCGCCATCGTGGCTGGTTGCGAGGCCGTGACCTTCGACCACGAACACGTTCCGACCGAACACCTGCATGCGCTTGAGGCGATGGGTGTCGCTGTACGTCCGGGCCCGGACGCGCTGGTGTACGCGCAGGACAAGGGCCTGATGCGTACGCGCCTCGGCCAGTTGGGCGCTCCGTGCCCGCGCAACGCCATCGTGACCTCGGTGGCGGACGTCGAGGCGTTCGGTATCCCGTGCGTCATCAAGACCACCCGTGGTGGCTACGACGGCAAGGGCGTGTGGTTCGTACGCTCCGCTGCCGACTGCGCCGATGCCTTCGCGTCCGGTGCGACGATCCTCGCCGAAGAACTCGTCGACTTCCGGCGCGAGTTGTCGGCCCTCGTGGCGCGGTCCGCGACCGGCGAGGTGGTGTCGTACCCAGTCGTCGAGACCCTTCAGGTGGACGGCGTCTGCCGCGAGGTGATCGCTCCCGCGCCGGATCTCGCGGCCGATGTCGAGGCCGAGACCGAGGCGCTGGCCCGCCGGATCGCCACCGAACTGGGTGTCGTCGGCATCCTCGCGGTCGAACTCTTCGAGACGACCGATGGCCGGATCCTCGTCAACGAACTTGCGATGCGTCCGCACAACACCGGCCACTGGACCCAGGACGGCGCGGTCACCTCGCAGTTCGAGAACCACGTACGCGCCGTGCTCGGACTGCCGCTCGGCGCCACCGACCTACGGGCACCGTACGTGGTGATGGTCAACGTCCTCGGAGGCGTCAGCGACCTCGCCGGGGCGTACGAGAAGGCGCTGGCGGACCCCTCGGTGAAGGCTCACTGGTACGGCAAGGAGGCTCGCCCGGGCCGCAAGGTCGGTCACGTCAACACCTACGGTGATGATCTTGAGGACTGTTTGACCCGCGCTCGTCGCGCGGCCGCCGCGATGACAACTGAAGGCATGGAGGGTGACGCATGAGCGCACGTGTCGGGATCGTGATGGGGTCGGACTCCGACTGGCCGACGATGAAGGCGGCGGCTGAGGCCCTCGCTGAGTTCGGCATCTCGTACGAGGCAGATGTCGTCTCGGCGCACCGGATGCCGGAGGAGATGATCGCGTACGGCCAGGAGGCAGCCGGTCGTGGGATCTCGGTCATCATCGCCGGAGCCGGGGGAGCGGCGCACCTGCCCGGAATGCTCGCTGCGGTCACACCGCTGCCGGTCATCGGCGTGCCGGTCCCGCTCAAGTACCTCGACGGGATGGACTCGTTGTTGTCGATCGTGCAGATGCCGGCTGGTGTGCCGGTCGCTGCGGTCGCCATCGGCAACGCGCGCAACGCCGGCCTGCTGGCTGCCCGCATCCTCGGCGCGGCTGACCCCGACCTGCAAGCGAGGATGGTCGCCTTCCAGGCTGACCTCAAGACGCAGGCGCAGTCCAAGGGCGCAGCAGTACGCGAAGCCTCGAGCTAACCGCGCCTTCCGCGCGCATGCCACTGGTGCGACGGACAGTCGTCCATCACCATCCGGAGGCCCGCGGCGCGTACGCGGCCGAACGCCTCATCATCGATGACACCCATCTGGAACCACACCCCGGCCGCGCCGGCCGCGATCGCCTGGTCGGCGAACTCGCCCGCCGCATCCGATCTGCGGAACACGTCGACGACGTCGATGGGGAACGGAACCTCGGCCAGGGTTGCGTAGCCCTTCTCGCCGAGCACGATCAACTCTTCCGTGGCCGCCTTCGGGTGGATCGGCACGATGGTCTTGCCGCGATGCTGGAGCTCAGCGGCGACCGAGTACGCAGAGCGCCACGGATCGCCGGACAGGCCGACGATCGCCCACACCTGGGCGTCGTCGAGGAACCAGTCGACGGCTGCGGGATCCGACCATGCGTCCATGTCTGCCACGCTACTCAGAGGACGGATGGACCTAGTTCGGGAAGACCCGTGGTGTGTCCGACGGCTTCGAGGTGAAGACGGCCGCCCGCTTCTCCTTGAACGCCGCCACGCCCTCGTGTCCGTCCGCCCCGGCCGAGGAGTGGAACATCGCGAGTGAGTCGGCCAGATGCGCCTGGAACGGGTCGGCCTCCGACAGGTTGCGGTAGAGCAGCTGCTTGGCCAGTGCGAGTGCCACAGCCGAGCGGCCGACGACGAACGACCGTGCGAGCTCCAGAGCCGCCGGCACCAGATCGTCCGGCTCGTGCACCGATCGGACCAGGCGACCAGCGAGAGCTGCGTCTGCGGTCAGGATGTCGGCCGAGTAGACCCATTCCAGTGCCTGCTGGATCCCCACGATGCGGGGGAGGAAGTACGAGGAGCAGGCCTCCGGCACGATGCCGAGGCGACCGAACACGAACCCGATCCGCGCCGCGGTCGAGGCGAGTCGGATGTCGGCGGCGAGGGTCATCGTCGCGCCGATGCCGACCGCTGAGCCGTTGATCGCCGCAATGATCGGCTTGTTGAGCGCGAGCATCGGCAGGGTGACCTTGCCGCCCGTGTCGCGTACGCCGGCCACCCAGGCCGGGTCCTCGAGATGCTCGCGCAGCGACTCTGGCGTCGGGTCGATCGACTCGTCCAGTCCGAACGCGTTGCCCTCGCGCGTGAGGTCCATGCCGGCGCAGAAGGCGCGGCCGGCGCCGGTGAGTACGACGGCGCGGATGTCGTCCGAAGTCGCGGGTCCGTTCCAGAAGTCGGCGAGCTCGCCGGCCATGGTCAGGTTGAACGCGTTGAGCGCCTCCGGGCGCGACAGGGTCAGCGTGCAGATGCCGTCCGCGTCGATCTCGGTGGTGAGGGTCTCGTAGGTCACGGTGCCATTCCCGTCGTGGTGCAGAGTGACGGACCGATCTTGTTGATCCGGTCGGTCCTGATGAGGTCGAACATCTTCGGGGCGCGGTCCTGGGACCAGGTCCCGCTGCTGTCGCTGAGGGGGACCAGGCAGGATTTCGCCTTCTTGGCCGACAGATCCTTGAGGGCACCGAAGAGGTTGTAGAGCTGCCAGACGGACATGCCGTTGCCGAGCGAGATCGTGCCCATGACCTTGGTCCCGGCACTGTGCAGCCGGAACGGGTTGAGGATGAAGCTGATGCCCTGCAGCTTGTGCATCACGGCAGCCATCACCTCGCGCTGGTCGGCGGCGCGCTGGAAGTCGCCGGCGCTGAAGTCGTGGCGGTCGCGGGCGAAGGCCAGCGCCTTGAGGCCGTTGGCATGCTGGCAGACCATCTTGATCGGGTGTCCGTTGTCCGCGGTGGCGGCGCCGGAGTCGACGTCGGTCATGGCAGTCAGGCCGGGGAGCAACGCCTTCTTGTCGGGGCAGATCGTGATCCCGCCGACTGAGTCGACCATCTTCGGCAGGCCTCCCAGACCGATCTCGAGATAGCCGTCGATCCGGATGCCGGTCGCCTGCTCGATGGTCTTCACCAGTGCCTGGGCGTCCAGATCGTGCGCCTTCTTGTCCTTGCTCGGGTCACGCCCCGGAGCACCGTCCCCGAACGCCGCGTTGATCTTGGTGCAGTACTGACCCGACTTCGGGTTGAAGCATCGCGACGAGCCGTACTCCTGGATGCTCGGTGCGTCCGGCACGCTCACGATCGAGTCGCGCGGGATCGACATCACGATCGTCCCGTTGGAGCCCGTGTGCACCAGCATGATCGTGTCGGTGTGCGGTTGACCGGCGTCGCCGCCGGTGGAGTACTTCAGCTCCTCCGCCGGCGTGAGTCCGGTGCGGGAGTCGCTGCCGACGAGCAGGTACGTCGAGCCGGGCTGGTCGGCCGGGCGGCCGCCGGGAGGTGCGTAGTTCACCCGAGGGGCTGCGTTGAGGACCGACAGTCCGGCCCACACCAGCAAGCCCGCCCACAGGGCAATGATGGCCAGAATGCTGAGCAGCACCAGTTTGATCGGCCGCCGGATCCGCGGGCGCTCACTGCCGGGGAGTGCGCCCTTGGGAAGCGGAGCGATCACCGGCGGCGGGCTGTCGTTGCGCGGAGCGACGTACGTCGTGGGGCGTTCGGCGGTGTGTTCGATGCCCGACTGCACGGGCAGCACCTGGGTGTGCTCGGCGTCGTTGTCCTGCGCGGGAGTGCCCGGGGGCGGGGTCGTCGGCGGCTGCGGCGGCTGGGCCTTCACCCGCCGCGTGTACAGCCACTGAAAGTCATCGCCATCGGACACGCGACGAGGCTACCGTGCGTGCTGTGACTGAGAGCGAACACATGCAACCGCCGTCCTTCGGGAGTGCCACGCTCTCAGTTCTGATGCGTCCCACCGAAGCCAACCTGCGCGGAACCATCCACGGAGGCGAGATCCTCAAGCTGGCCGACACCACCGCTGGGACGGTGGGTTACCGCTGGTCGGGAGGGGTCGTCGTCACCGCATACCTCGACGAGATGGCGTTCCTGGAGCCCGTGCAGGTGGGCGACATCCTCACCACGCAGGGCCAGGTCAACTGGACCGGGCGTACGTCCTTCGAGGTCGGCGTGCGCATCGAGACCCAGCGCTATGACGACACCACCGGCACGAAGCTGCACGTCGGGTCGGCCTACTTCCTGATGGTGGCCGTCGACCGCGAGGGCCGGCCGCGTCCGGTCCCCGCCGTGAAGCCCGAGACCGTCGCCGAACGCTCACGTTATGCCGAGGCTGAGATCCGGCGTACGCACCGTCTTGCCCGCAAAGCGGAGATCGCCGCGCGTCGATCCACTGTGTGACCTCTGTGACTGGTGATACTGGCGGGGCATCTGTTCTTCCCCGCAGGAGCGCCCATGTCAGGACGTACGACCTCCCTCGACTCCGTCGACGGCGCTTCTTCGACCCCTGCTGACGACAGCGTCGCCACCGCCAGCCGTACGGTCGCCGACCGTGCCGCCCAGGTGCGCTACCGTCGCGCGGTCTCGTTCCTGGCGATGACGCTGGTCATGCCGGGATCGGCTCAGCTGGTCGCGGGCAACGCGCGAGTCGGTCGGTGGGCGATCCGCCTGTGGGCAGTGCTGTGGCTGTCCCTGGTCGCGGTCGTCGGCATCACTCTCGCCTCGCCGCACACGGGGCTGCGGATGTTCACCAACCCTGACGACTTGCTCGTCCTGATGATCGTGCTCACCGTGGTCGGACTGGGGTGGGCTGCGCTCTTCATCGATGCATGGCGGATTGCCCGGCCGATGGATCTGCTGCGACAGCATCGCAGTGCCACCGCCGTCGTCCATCTGGCCATGGCGTTCACGGTCGCCAGCGTGCTGCTCTACGGAGCGCACATGGTGGGCGCGCAGCGGGGCATGATCATGGCGATGTTCGGCGGCGACACAGTCGCCGGCTCGACCGGCGGCCGCTACAACGTGCTCATCCTGGGCGGCGACTCCGGCACCGATCGGTGGGGTCTGCGTACCGACTCCATGACCATCGCCTCCATCGACGCCCAGACCGGCCAGACCGTCCTGATCGGCGTGCCGCGCAACATGATGAACTTCAAGTTCCCACGGGGATCGAAGCTCGCCAAGGCCTGGCCGAACGGATACAACTGCTCGACCTGCGAGCTCAACAGCCTCGCCACGTACGCCGGGGATCACCGCGCGATGTTCGCCCACGAAAAAAACCCCGGGGTCGAGGCCACCATCGAGGGCATCGAAGGCGTCACCGGTCTGAAGATCAGCTACTGGGCGATGATCAACATGCCGGCCTTCAGCGATCTGGTGAACGCCGTCGGCGGCGTCAAGATCAACGTCCGACAGCCGATCGCGATCGGCCGTACCGGCCAGATCCTCGGCTACATCCAGCCCGGCTATCGCACCCTCAAGGGTGACGACCTTCTCTGGTACGTCCGCTCCCGAGCGACCTCCGACGACTACTCCCGGATGGCGCGGCAGAAGTGCGTGATGAACGCGATGCTGCAGCAGATCAGTCCGGCCACCGTGATCGAGCACTTCTCGCAGATCGCCTCGGCGAGTGCCTCCCTGCTGCAGACCGACATTCCCAGCAGTGAGATCGACCGCTTCGCGTCGCTGGCCCTGAAGTCGAAGGCGCAGAAGATCGCGACCGTCTCGCTGGTCCCGCCGCTGGTCAACACCAGCCGGCCAGACGAGACGGTGATCCACAACGCGATCTTCGCGGCCCTGCACCCCGACCAGGCCAAGCCGTCGCAGAAGGCGCCGAGCCGTCCGACCGGCTACACCGGCATCAGCGAAGGGTCCTTCGGCACGATGGCGAAGGGGTATGTGGCCAACCACACCTCGGACCTTGGCTCGTCCTGCTGACGCCGAACCGTGAGGTTTGCTGGCCCGAACCGTGAATTCAGGTCGGATCCGAGTTCCGTTCCTCACGGTTCGCACCTGCAAACCTCACGGTTCGGCGGCCGATAGGGTGACCGCGTGAGCCGCCGGATCGTCGCCGTTGTCGTGACCTACAACCGGCTGACGCTCCTGGAGGGCCTGGTCCAGCGCCTGCGCGAGGTCCCGGAGTGCGACGAGATCCTCGTGATCGACAACGCCTCGACCGATGGCACCGGGGAGTGGCTCGAGGTTCAGGCCGACGTGGTTGGCCGTACGCTCCCGACGAACACCGGCGGAGCCGGCGGGTTCCACGAAGGTCTCCGCCTGGCGATGGAACGCGGTGCGGACCTGGCCTGGCTGATGGATGACGACGGCCGGCCCGAGGTCACCACCCTGAGCGACCTTCTCGCGGTCGAGGGGTACGACTTCTGGGGACCGCTCGTCGTCGACGAGGACGCGCCAGGGGAGTTGGTCTTCCCGATCCGCCTGCCGGGCTCGGCCAAGGTCGTACGCGACGTGGCCAGTGCGACGGCCGCGGCCACAGAGGGTGTGCTCGAGGACATCGTGATCCCCTTCAACGGCGTGCTGGTCACCAAGGAACTCGTCGCCCGGATCGGACTACCGCGGGCCGAGTTCTTCATCTGGGGCGATGACCACGAGTTCCGGCTCCGGGCCGAGAAGGCCGGCGCCCGCATCGGCACCGTCGTCGAGGCGCGCTTCGCGCACCCATCAGTGGGGGAGTTGGGCACGCCGATGTGGGGTGGCCGGAGTACGTACAACCACACGCCGAGCGATCTGAAGCACTACTGCATGGCGCGCAACAACCTGCTCAACCTGGCGACGTACCGCAGCCCGCTGCATGCGCTCGCCTTCGTCCTCAAGACGCTGTGGTTCTACGCCGTCACCCGCCCGGATATGGGCCGCATCCGGCTCTCGATCGGAGCCTGGTGGGCGGCGTTGCGCGGCGACTTCACCGGTCACCGGCGCTTCCTGGTTTCGACACGCTCAACCAACGAAGCGGCCTCAACCAACGATGCGGCGGCCACGCCCCGCAACCCGTTCGGTCGCGAGACCACCGCGATCGTCGTGGTCACCCACAACCGCGCCGCGATGCTGCAGCCGATGCTCGAAGGTCTGGCAAAGCTCGATCCGGCGCCGCAGGCCGTGATCGTGATCGACAACGCGTCCACGGACGACACGTCGGACGTGCTCGCGGCCAGCGCGCTCAGCGGCCTCCAGGTCGTCCGGTCAGAGGAGAACCTCGGCGGCGCGGGCGGCTTCCGGCTGGGTATGCAGACCGCGTACGAGGCCGGCTTCGACCGGATCTGGCTGATGGACGACGACGTCATCCCCGCACCGGACTGCCTCGGTGTGCTGCTGAGCCACGATGAGCCTCTCCTGGCATCGGTACGCGAGGACCTCTCCGGGGCGCTCGTCGAGAAGGCTGCGACCCGCTTCGACCTGGCCACGCCGTGGGTGCTGCGTCCCAAGCGCGGGATGGTGGAGACGACGTACGGTACGCGTGCGGCGATGCCCGCAACCGTGGAGGTCGAGAACGTCGCGTTCGAGGGTTTCATGGTGCGCCGGGACGTGATCGGCGCGATCGGGCTGCCGGACGACTCGTTCTTCATCTTCTACGACGACGTCGACTTCGCGCTCCGTGCCCGCCGGGCCGGCTTCAGGATCCTCGCGGTCCGCGATGCGCTGATGGTCCGCCAACTCGATTTCAGTCAGCAGCACGACCTGGACAGCTGGAAGGGCTACTACATGTACCGCAATCTGTTCGCGGTGCACCTGCGGTACGGCGAGAACGTCGCAGTCCGGGCGAAGCCGTATGTGTTCGCGGGTGGGATGGCCGGGGTGAGTCTTCTGCGGGGCAACGTCGGACGAGCGACGACCGTCATCCGGGCGTTGCGAGACGCCCGAGCGATGCGTACCCCTCGCGCCTGAGCGCTGTGATCAGCCGGCGGCAGTAGTCTGTCGGCGCCCGGATCCCGAGCCCGGGCACGGGAAGAGGTAGCGAGCCGTGACGTGGTTCGATTTCTGGCTCGCGTTCCTCGCGGCCGCTGCGTTGATGATCGCCCCCGGTGTGGCTCTGCTGAGCCCGGTGGGTCTGTCCTGGGGCAATCGGATCGTGTTCGCGCCGGTCGCATCCGCGGCCGCAGTCGCTGTCCTCGGCATCGCGTACGGCGTCGTCGGGCTGCATTTCAACCCCCTCACGTTCCTCCTCGGAGTCGCCGTGATCGTCGCGGTGGCGTACGGAGCGCGGCGACTCTGGTTGCGCCCATTGCTGCCGGCTCAGGGCCCCGCTTGGGGGCGGTGGGAGTGGTTCGCACTCGCTGGCGGACTCCTCATCGGCGGAGCCAGCTGGCTCGTCCAGTACGTCCACTACCTGGTCATCCCGAACGCCGTCAGCAAGACGTATGACGCACCGTGGCACCTCTCGATCATTCGGCACATCCTCGACACCGGCAACGCGTCCACGCTGAAGGCGGGCATCGTCGACCCGACCGTCGGGTCCTACTTCTACCCAGCTTCCTGGCACGGTCTGGTTGCGCTGACCGCGCAGGGGACCACGGCGGCGGTCCCGACCGCGGTCAACGCCACGGTGCTCGCTGTGATGGCTGTCGCCTGGCCGCTCTCACTGGTGGCGATGACCAGGACGGTCCTCAGGGCGAACGCCTCGACGACCTTCGTCACCCTCGTCCTCAGTGGTGCTTTCGTCGCCTTCCCGGCGCGCTTCGAGACGTACGGCATCCTCTACGCGAACCAGTACGGGTACGCCCTGCTGCCGGCTCTGATCGCAGCCGGGGTGCTGCTGCTCAGGACCGACACCACGATGCTCGCGCGACTGCTGCTGCTCGGGACCGCGCTGGTCGGCACCGCGATCGCCCAACCGAACGGCATCTTCACGGCCGCGTTGCTGTTGCTGCCGCTCGCGATCGGTGTCGTGCACACCTGGGCTCGGCAGCGCAACGAAGGCAACGCACTCCGGGCCGTGGCGATCACGACCGGATTCGTCGTCCTGGTGGGCGTCGTGTGGGTCGGAATCGAGGCCACGAGCTTCATGCACCGCACGGTCAGCGTCGACTGGTCGCCGGTCGGGAGCCTCGGCCTCGCGATCAAGGACGTCCTTAGGCAGAGCACCATGCACCTGGCCCCGGCCTATCTGGTGGCTGCCCTGGTGCTCGCCGGGCTCGTCGTGGCCTGGTTCAAGGTTCGCTGGCTGGTCGGGGCGTACGTCCTTGCCTGCGGTTGTTACATCGTCACCGCCAGCTTCTTCTTTGCCAGCCACCTGAGTCTGTTCCGCAAGGCGGCGACCGGGTACTGGTACCACGACAGTTACCGGCTCTCGGCCACCATCGTCCTGGTCGCAATTCCGCTGGCCGTGCTGGCGATCACGTGCCTGGGCGACGTCATCGCGCGATTCGCCAAGGATCGGGCTCCGGCCCGGCTGCTGGCCTCCGGCGCGGCGATCATCGGTGTCCTGGTGATGGTGGGGGCGCTCGCCAGCCCGGCGGTCCACCAGAACGAACAGTCGTTGCAGAAGGTCAGCCCGATGCAGCCGGCGAAGACGCGCGGCTGGCTGACGTGGGCGGTCAACCAGCCGAAGGTCGACTTCATGACCCGGGTGAAGGCAATCGTGGGTCCCGACATGGTCGCCAACGATCCGTTCGACGGCAGTGCGTACGGATATGGGCTCGTCGGCCTCAACACGTTCTACAAGAGTTACATCGGCAACTGGATGGGCACCCCGTCACCCGACCAGGACCTCATCCGGAATGACCTGAGCAGCCTCACGCCCGACGTGTGCGCGGCGCTCCAGCGCGAGCACATCCAGTACGTGATGATCATGGGCCGGACGGGTCGCGACATCTTCGGGGTGAACTTCGACACGCGGATCAACGGCCAGCGCCCGGGCTGGGGAGGCGTCAACGTCGTCGGGTTCAACGGCTTCACGCCGGTGATCAACGAACCGCTCTACCGCCTCTACAAGATCACCGGTTGCTGACGCCCGCGACTGAAGAGCAACGCCGAAGGCGCGCCGTCAGTCTTTGAACGGCGGGGCCGGGTGGCGGAGGTATTCCAGCCGAGCGGCTTCCTCGCGGGCACGGAGGACGCCGTTGAGGACGAGTCCGACCGCGAACGACAGCATTGCCATCACCATGATCGACGCCGCCAGGAAGGCCGTCGGGAAGCGGCGTACGTAGTGAGTGTTCGCGAACTCCACCACGACCGGGATCCCGAGGATCAGCGCGATCGCCATCAGCAGACCGGCGATGAAACCGAAGAACGCCATCGGCCGCTCGTACTGGACCAGTTCAGCCAGGAGGCGCAGGATCCGCATGCCGTCGTGGTACGTCCGCAGCTTCGACTCCGAGCCGGCCGGGCGGTCCTGGAAGCCCACCGGGACCTCGATCTGCGGCACCCGCAGGTTGACCGAGTGCACGGTGAGTTCGGTCTCGATCTCGAACTCTCGTGACAGGGCGGGGAACGACTTCACGAAACGTCGCGAGAAGACCCGGTAGCCCGAAAGCATGTCGGACACGTCCTCGCCGAAGAGCCGCGAGGTCAGGCGGTTGAACGCCCGATTGCCGAGTGCGTGACCGGGTCGGTACGCCGAGGTGGTGGTCTCCTCGGTGCGTACGCCGAGCACGTGGTCGTACGGGCCCGACATCAGGGTGGCGATCATCCCGGGTGCTGCCGAGGCGTCGTACGTGTCGTCGCCGTCGATGAGCAGGTAGATGTCCGCGTCGATGTCGGAGAAGGCCCGGCGTACGACATTGCCCTTGCCCTTGCGGCTCTCGGTACGCACCAGGGCGCCGGCGGCGCGGGCGACCTCAGAGGTGCGGTCGGACGAGTTGTTGTCGTAGACGTAGACCGTCATCTCAGGGACTGCGTTGCGGAGGTCGGTGACGACCTTGGCGATCGCGATCTCCTCGTTGTAGCACGGAACGATCGCGACGATACGCGGTGACTGCTCGGTCATGGGTCTCCTCCAGGGTCGGCTCATCGTAGTGGGCGCGCGGCCCGGACCGGCGGCGCGTGGAAGGGTGTCTCGTCAACCCGAACCCCTAAACTCCAACCCGTGCCAGTCTCTGAACAATCCGTCTCTGACCTGCCTGACCTTGTGGTCGTCGGCTCCGGCTTCTTCGGCTTGACCATCGCGGAGCGGGTGGCCGCTGAGCTCGGCAAGCGAGTCCTCATCCTTGAGCGTCGTCCTCACCTTGGCGGCAACGCCTACAGCGAGTTCGATGCGGAGACCGGCATCGAGGTGCACAAGTACGGCACCCATCTCTTCCACACCTCGAACGAGAAGGTCTGGGAGTACGTCAACCGTTTCACGACGTTCACGAACTACCAGCACAAGGTGTTCGGCAAGTACCAGGGGCAGGTTTACTCGCTGCCGATGAACCTGGCGCTGATCAACCAGTTCTTCGGCAAGGCGCACACTCCGGACGAGGCGCGCGCGCTGATCGCCGACCAGGCCAGCGAGATCAACACCGAGGACGCCCGGAACCTCGAGGAGAAGGCGATCTCCCTGATCGGCCGCCCGTTGTACGAGGCATTCATCAAGGGCTACACCGCCAAGCAGTGGCAGACGGACCCGACCGAGCTGAGTGCGGAGATCATCACCCGCCTCCCGGTGCGGTACACGTTCGACAACCGCTACTTCAACGACGCGTACGAGGGTCTGCCGACCGACGGTTACACCGCCTGGCTGACCCGGATGGCTGACCATCCCAACATCGAGGTACGCGTCGGCGTGGACTTCTTCGACGTGGCTGAGGACTACAAGGGCAAGGTCCCGATCATCTACACGGGCCCGGTCGATGAATACTTCCACAACGTCGAGGGTCGGCTGTCCTGGCGTACCGTCGATCTCAAGCAGGAGACGCTGGACGTCGACGACTACCAGGGCACCGGCGTGGTCAACGCCAATGACCCCGAGGTCCCGTTCACGCGCGAGCTCGAGTTCAAACACCTTCACCCGGAGCGCGCAGCGACGTACAAGAAGGGCCGCTCGATCGTGGTCCGTGAGTACAGCCGCTTCGCGGAGGAGGGCGACGAGCCGTACTACCCGATCAACACCGCCGAGGACCGCGAGAAGTTGCTCAAGTACCGCGACCTCGCCAAGGCGGAGCCGATGGTCCTCTTCGGTGGTCGCCTCGGCACCTACAAGTACCTCGACATGCACATGGCGATCGCCTCGGCGTTGTCGATGTACGAGAACAAGATCCGCCCGCACTTCGCGGACGGTGCGGCCTTCGCCAGCGGGGGAGTGGACGAGTGAGCGGCACTGCTGTGACGACGCGCCTGCTGCAGCGGCAGATCCTGCCGGCCGGCCACGACTACGAGGTCTTCCCGCTCTACATCGACGTCGAGGACGCCAACCTCGATGAGGACAAGTACGTCATCGGTGGGGACAGCGCCGCGAAGGCGATGGCCAACCTGGACCGCCGCAAGAGCACCGGCACGGGTCGGCAGCTGAACGCGGAGCAGATCCTCGACCGCACGCGCCTGCGCGTCGACGCGGGCCAGCGACTCTCCTTCGGCACCTACTTCAACGGCTTCCCCGCGGGCTACTGGCGTCGCTACACGATCGTGGAGAAGGTTCGCCTCACGGTGACTCTGCACGGCATCGGCAGCACGGTGGTGGTCAACAAGTCGCTGGCGAACGGCAACAGTCAGCGCGTCGACACCGGCACCTCCGACAGCATCGGGCCGCGCGAGTTCGTCTTCGACCTCCCGCTCACCCCGTTCGTCGACGGTGGCTGGTACTGGTACGACGTCGTCGCAGGTGACGAGCCGGTGACGGTGAGCGCCGAGTGGACGGCTGACGTGCCGGAGGACCGCGCCGCGCATGGCACGGTCGACATCGCGATCACCACGATGAACCGCCCCGATTTCTGCTCCCGACTACTGCAGCAGATCGGCGAGGACGAGCACCTGGCGCCGTTCATCGACACCGTGTTCGTGATGGAGCAGGGCACCAAGCTCGTCCAGGACGACCCGGAGTTCCCGGCCGCGAAGGACGCGCTCGGCGACAAGCTGCGCATCCTCGAGCAGGGCAACCTCGGCGGTTCCGGCGGGTACGCCCGCGGCCAGCTCGAGTCCATCCGCAAGGGCACGGCGACGTACGCCCTGATGATGGACGACGATGTCGAGTGCGAGCCCGAGAGCATCGTTCGTCAGGTCACCTTCGGTGACCTCTGCAAGGTCCCGACGCTCGTCGGTGGCCACATGTTCAGCCTGTACGCGCGGACCCGCCTGCACAGCTACGGCGAGATCGTGCAGCCGTGGCGCTTCCTGTGGATGACCCGCGACGACGGCCACACCCAGTGGGACTTCGCCACCCGCAACCTGCGCTCGGCGCGCTGGCTGCACAAGCGCGCCGATGTCGACTTCAACGGCTGGTTCTCGTGCCTGATCCCGACCAAGGTGATCAGCGAGATCGGGCTCTCGCTGCCGGTCTTCATCAAGTGGGACGACAGCGAGTACGGCCTGCGTGCGAAGGCGCACGGCTACCCGACGGTTTCGTTCCCAGGTGCGGCCGTGTGGCACGTACCGTGGTCCGACAAGAACGATGCCCTCGACTGGCAGTCGTACTTCCACCTGCGCAACCGCGTCATCGCGGCCCTGTTGCACAGCACCTACCCCAAGGGTGGCCGGCTGCTCAACGAGATCCGGAACAACCAGATCGCGCACCTGGTCGCGATGCAGTACTCAACGGCCGAGCTCCGGATCCAGGCGTTGGAGGACATCCTCAAGGGCCCCGAGCAGCTGCACGCGATGCTGCCGACGCGTCTCAAGGAGATCAACGAACTGCGGATGCAATTCGCCGACGCGCAGCTGCACCGCGATGTCGACTCCTTGCCGCCCGTACGCCTGGACAAGCCGACCAAGAAGGGCGTCAGCGTCACTGAGGTGCCGAGCCGCAAGCAGACGTTGAAGGCTGCCGGCCTGGCGCCGCTTCGACAGCTGCTTCCGGAGCGGTATCTGTCGCGCGAATTCCCCGAGGCCGAGATCCCCGCGCTCGACGCGAAGTGGTACCGGCTGGCCGGTTTCGACTCGGCGATCGTGTCGATGAACGACGGCACCTCGGCGGCGCTCTACCGCCGTGACCGAGCCACGTACGCCTCCATGTTGCGTCGATCACTCGCGTTGCACATGCAGTTCCGGCGGGACTGGAACGCCTTGTCCGTGCGCTATCGTCAGGCCCTGTCCGAGATCACCTCGCCCGAGGCGTGGGAAGAGACTTTCAAGCCTTGGACGGAAGGGGATCAGCGTGACTGAGGCCGCTGCCAGTTCCCGGCTGCTGGGCCGCTCCGCAGACACGAACCCGCCGCTGGTCGACCCGGCAGCCAACCTCGGCCTGCTGTCCGTCTTCCGGCGTACGTACCTGCTCCGGCTGCTCGTCGGACGTGAGGTCACGGCGCGCTACTCGGGTTCGCTGCTCGGTCTCGCGTGGTCCTACATCAACCCGCTCACCCAGTTCCTCGCGTACTGGTTGATCGTCGGTGGCCTGCTCGAGAAGAACATGGCCATCCCGAGCTACCCGTTGCACATCCTGACGGCGCTGCTCATCACGCACTTCTTCACTGAGACCTTCGCCGCGGGTACGGCTTCCATCCATCACAACAAGGCGCTTGTGATCCGGATGCCGATCCCGAAGGAGATGTTCCCGGTCGCCTCGATGCTCGTGTCGCTGATCCACGTGCTGCCGGAGATCCTGATCCTGAGCGTGGGTGTCGGCATCGTCGGCTGGCACGGCGCGATCCTGCCGTCGATCGCATACACGCTGATGTCGTTCGCGATCATCATGGTGCTGGGGACAGCGGTGTCGCTGCTGTTCTCGGTCGCGGACGTCTACTTCCGTGACTTCGGCAGTGTGGTCGGCATCCTCACGTTCCTGATCCGCTTCGCGGTGCCGATGATGTACCCGTTCAGCCGGGTCGTCGAGTCGACCAGGAACCACCCCTGGATCTACTGGATCTACATCCACAACCCCGTGGTGGTGGCGATCGAGTTCCTGGAGAAGGCGTTCTGGTGGGGGACTGTGCCCACGAACCGGATCCTTCCGGGCACCGACGTGATCATTGCGACCAACGGCCACACCGGCCTTCCGCTCGACTGCACCAAGGCGGCGCCCGGCACGGAGTGCGTACCGCTGCTGCACGAGTTCCCCGATCACATGATCGCCCTCGGTTTCGAGACCTTGGCTGCCTGTCTTGCTCTGTTGCTGATCGCGCAGTTGGTGTTCAACAAGTTCGAGGCCAAGATCCCGGAGCGTTTGTGATGACGACGGCACCAGTCCCTGCTCGCCGGCCGACGTTCGGCAAGATCGACGACAACACCTCGATCGTGATCGATGACGTCTCCAAGCAGTTCACGATCCGGTACAGCCGGTCCATCAAGGAGATCACCGCGGCCAAGGCCAAGGGTCAGCCGATCTCCAAGAAGTTCCAGGCCATCCAGAACGTCTCGTTCACCGTCCAGAAGGGCGAGTCCATCGGCCTGATGGGCTTCAACGGTGCCGGCAAGTCGACGCTGCTCAAGCTGATCTCCGGCGTGATGGCCCCCGACGAGGGCGAGATCCTGACCCGTGGCCGGATCGCCGGACTGATCGGCGCCGGTGCCGGTTTCCACCCGCAGATCAGCGGCGATGAGAACATCTTCCTCAACGCCGCGATCATGGGCATGTCCGACAAGGAGACTCGCGCCGTCTACGACGACATCGTGGCGTTCGCCGACATCGGCGAATTCCTCGCGGCACCGGTCACCACGTACTCCTCGGGCATGCTCGCCCGCCTCGGCTTCGCCGTCGCGGTGCACGTGAAGTCGGACATCTTCCTGGCCGACGAGACGCTCGCGGTCGGTGACCGACCCTTCCGCGAGAAGTGCATCAAGAAGATGGACGAGATCCGCTCCGAGGGGCGGACGATGTTCTACGTCTCGCACTCCGAGGGTTCGGTCATGACGATGTGTGATCGCGCGCTCGTGCTCAAGAAGGGCCGGCTGGTCTTCGACGGCTCGCCCCGCGCCGCCGTGAAGTTCCAGATGCGTCAGATGACGCCGGGCATCACCGACGACGAGATCGAGAAGATCATGACGGAGCAGTACGAGACCGACGACAGCGAGATGGGCGCCGACATCTGACGGCGCGTCAGCCGCGTCGTTCAGTGCTCGACGGCCCACGTGGCCGCCTTGCGCGAGGACTCCTTGCTGCCGCACGCGTCAGACCGCCTGCCTCCACAAGCGAGGCGGCGACGCACCTTTTCCACAACCGATCAGCCTCGGCCTGAACGCACGCAGCGTTCAAGCCGAGGCTGATCGCATGTGGATGTGGGATGACCGTACGCAGGGGTGGACCGATGTTGCGATCGGGGTGGTGCCGTGGCCAGATCGCGACTCACCTTCAACATCGGTCCACCTTGGCGTCCGACAAGCGACGCGAACCAGCACCAATTCGTCGAACTAATTCGCCCCAGTCGGCGTGTCGACTGGAAATTACATCATTGTAGTTACTCACGATTCCTTCCGTTTCGTATGTGACTGATGTGAAAGTTGAGCCCTCGTGTGACCTTCCCCCACACCTGGAGTGATTCAAATGGTTTCCAAGACGACGCGTTCGCGGGCGTACTTCATGGCCTTCAGCCAGCAGTTGCTGGTCCTGGGCGCTGTCGGTGCTGCCCTGATCCCGGCGAGTGCCGTGATCAACCTCGACGTGGTCGCTCAGACGCCCGCGCACACCGCCATCGGCGCACCCGCACCGGCTCCGTCGGCCACGACCTCGCAGACGCCGCAGTCCTCCGTTGTCCCGGTCGGCACGGTGAAGGTCACCGGCCACGACGTTGCACTCACCGCCGCAACCACCGCCGCGCCGGTCAAGAAGGACGACTCGCAGGCGAGCATTCGTACGGTCGTCAGCAACATCACGCCGGTGACCGGGTACGGCATCGTCGGCCTGACCTGGGCGCACGGGGAGAACCTCGCCAAGGACGACGTCACCGCCGATGTGCGTACGGAGACCAACGGCGTGTGGAGTGGCTGGACGCCGCTGGACTACGACGACGACGGCTACGCCCCGGACCCGAAGTCACCTGACGGGCTCCGCAGCCGTCCGGGCTTCGGGGAGGCCCTGGTCGGCAAGGTCGACTTCGTCCAGGCTCGACTCACCGTCGCCAAGGGCGCCCTGCCGACCGACCTGAAGCTCGCCGTCATCGACACCGGCATGGCTACGAAGACCGCCGTCGAGGCCCCGGCGATCGACACCGCTCGTCTGGGCCCGAACAGCAAGACCCCGGACACGATGCTGCCGTCGAGCCCGAAGAGCGCCAGCGAGGGCGCGATCGCGCCGATGGCGGACACGTACGCGCTGAGTGCAGCCGTGACTGCCAAGCCTGTCATCTACAGCCGCGCGCAGTGGGGCGCCGATGAGTCGTGGCGCGACCCGACGTCCCTGCACTACTTCGAGATCCACGGCGGCTTCGTTCACCACACGGTCAACAGCAACGACTACACCGCGGCCGACGTCCCCGCGATCATCCGCGGCATCTACTACTTCCACACGCACTCCCGCGGCTGGTCCGACATCGGCTACAACTTCCTGATCGACAAGTTCGGTCGCATCTGGGAGGGCCGGTACGGCGGCGTTGACCGCGCTGTCGTCGGAGCGCATGCGTACGGGGTCAACGACTACGCCTTCGGTGTCTCGGCCATCGGCAACTACAACGAGGTGCGGCCGAGCCAGGCACTGCTGAACGCCGAGGGCGCGCTCTTCGCCTGGAAACTGTCACTCAGCGGCGTCTCGGCCTCGGCCGATCGCGCGAACATCGCCGGCGTTGTCTTCAACTCACCGATCCAGGGCCACCGCGACGCGGTCCGGGTCAACTCGCTGAACCAGACCGAGTGCCCGGGCACCTATCTGTACGCAGCCATCCCGACGATCCGCAGGATTGCCGCGGCCGACCAGGCGGGTTGGGCCGAGCGGAACCTGCACACCAGCCTCGTCGGGCCGTACCCGAGCATCGTCGCCCGCCGCGCCAGCGACTCGCAGATCGTGGTGCTGCCGACCGGTGGCATCAGCGACTTCGCGGCGCAGGTGAAGGTGGCCGGCCTGCCGGCGGGCCAGACCTCCGCCGTGCCGACGCCGGACGTGACTGGCGACGGCAAGGGCGACCTCATCAGCTACGGGCCGACCAGCTTCTCGGTCTACGCCGGCAACGGTGCTGGCGGCTTCGCTCTCACGGCAACCCGCGCCACGACGGCGTTCGCCAACCTCACGCACGTCACCGCAGTCGGCGACGTGACCGGCGACGGCAAGAACGACCTCGTCGGCATCAACGCCGCCGGACACGCGGTGCTCCTCAACGGCAACGGCGGTGGTGCCTTCGGAGTCCACGTCCTGCCGTTGGTCGTCGGCCACCCGACCTTCTTCCTGGGCGCCGGCGTTCTGACCTCGGACCACAAGCCGGATCTACTCGCGATCAGCTCGACGGGTGTGATGACACGGTTCCACGGCAATGGGGCAGGTGCATTCGCCTCGGGTGTCACGGTGCCGGGCTCGTACCCCGGTGGCAGCTCGTGGAGCGGCATCGGGGACTTCACCGGCGACGGCAGGGCCGACATCGTCGAGCGCAGCGCCTCGGGTACCGGATACGTCTGGCCGGGCAACGGCGCGGGCGGCTTCTCGCACTGGGTCGGTCCGTACGGCGCCACGGCCTCACTCGGCAACATCGCAGGAGCGGCTGTCCTCTCCGGGCACCGCTACCCGGACCTGGTCGGCGTCCACGACGGTGCGATCTGGATGGCAGCCAACTCCGGACGTACGGACCTCAACAACCCGATCGCGACCGGCATCTTCCTGCCGAACGCCAACCTGCTGCTCAACGTGGGTGACTGGGACGGCAATGGGATCGGCGACTTCATGGCCCGGCTCAGCAACGGTCAGCTGTACCTCTACCGCGGCAAGGGCAACGGCCAGTTCTACCCGGCTCAGTTGATGACCCCCGGCGCCGGCAGTTGGACCAACATCGCTGCGCCTGGTGACGTCACCGGCGACGGTCACCCGGACCTGCAGGTCCAGAGCGGGAACTCGCTGCTCATCGTGGTGGGCCGCGGCGCCACACTCGGCTTCGCCGGGGCGTACGTCTCTCACGCCGCCCTCGCCGGCACCCAGATCGCGGCAGGTCTGTGGGACGGCGACGGCGCGCCCGACTCGATCTTCCGGTCGGGTAGCAGTCTCACGGTCTGGCTGGGTGACGGCCCCGGTGGTCTCTACGCCTCGAAGGCCCTCAACCTGAACGTGTCGGCCTACAACTGGATCGCGGGTGAGGCACCTGGTCGCGGTGGAACCCATCCGGACCTGTTCGCCCGTGAGACCGCATCTGGGGCTCTGGTCCAGCGCACCGGTACGAACCTCAACCAGTACCGATACATGGGGAGCGGCTTGAACGCTTACAACCTGCTCGGGTGATCCCGAGCCGACCTCGACACCTGGGCGGGGAAGCGATCCGTGACGAGCTCGGAGGCCGCAATCGCCTCCAGTCGCTCCGGGTCGGCGCCGGTGACGAGGACCAGTGACCCGTTCGTCATGAGCGGGATGCAGATGGAGGCGAATCCCGGTGGGGAAGCCGGATTCGCCTCCGACAGCAGGCGGCTGCCGTCCGTGGGGAAGCGGGCGGCAGCCGCTAACGCTGTCTCCTGGGTGGCGTTGTCCCAACTGGTAGCGACGTCGTCGCGTTGGGGTGGATCCCACGGCGTGAAGGCGTCTGGCTGCCCCCAGATCTCCTCACCGACGTCGTGGACTCCGGCGGGTACACCCTCACGGAACCGGACGCCAAGGGGCAGCAGGGAGCAGGCCAGGGTGACCGCGCCCGGCACGGGGGCAACGGCCTCAGGGCCGAGGACGACGACGTCCGCGCCACCCTCGGTCAGCACCAGACCGATGTTGAGCGCCGCTCCGACGAAGATGGTCCCGAGCCAGTGCGGCGGGAGATCGATGCGGATCTTCTGGCCCCGCTCCAGGCCGTACTCGTCGACGAGCAACCCGGACGCCTTGGCGATCCAGTTCGCGTACGTGGTGAGCGACAGCTCGATCCGCTCACCGGTGCCTTCGTCGATGAACGTCACGAAGGGGCGGCCGGGGTTCGTACGCAACGCGCGCGCGAGCGCCGCGGGGTAGGTGGTCACCTCCCCATCATCGCGTGCCCGGATCCATGTCTAGGCTGTGCTCCCGTGGCGTCTCTAGATGTGGCAGGACCGATCGAGAACTTCTGGGCGGTGATCCCCGCCGGCGGCGCGGGTACGCGCCTGTGGCCGCTGTCGCGGGCCAGCGCACCGAAGTTCCTGCGCGACCTGACCGGCTCCGGGCGTTCGCTCCTCCAGGAGACGTACGACCGGCTGAACGAGCTCGTCGAGGAACGCTTCATCGTGGTCACCGGTGCCGCGCACCAGGCGGCCGTCGTTGAGCAACTGCCTGCTCTGGCGGCGGACGGCGTCCTCGCCGAGCCCAGCCCTCGTGACTCGATGGCGGCGATCGGCCTGGCTGCGGCGGTCCTCGAGCTCCGTGACCCCGATGCCGTGATGGGCTCGTTCGCAGCCGATCACGTGATCACAGCCTGGCCGCGATTCGCCGAAGCCATCCGGCGTGCCGTGGCAGTGGCGCACGAGGGTCTGCTGGTCACGATCGGAGTGGAGCCGACGTTCCCGTCCTCGGCGTTCGGATACATCCGTGGAGCCGGCCCGCTGGGCGGGCATGAGGGAGTCGAGACGGTCGACTGCTTCGTGGAGAAGCCTTCCGAGGACGTAGCCCGCGGCTACCTCCAGGAGGGTGGCTACCGCTGGAACGCCGGCATGTTCGTGGTCCGGCCGACCGTGTTGCTCGATCTGCTCGCGGAGTCCGATCCGGCGTTCGCGGCGGCCCTGCGCGCGATCGCTGCGGCGCCCGAGACGCTCGAGTCGGCCTGGGAGGACCTGCCCAAGATCGCCATTGACCACGCGGTGGCCGAGCCGGCCGCCGTGCGTGGCCGGGTCGCGGTCGTACCGGCGCTGTTCGGTTGGGACGACGTCGGCGACTTCGACTCGCTCGCCACCCTGCTGGATGCGGCGCTGACTGCGCCGGCAACCGGCCCCATCGTGCTGGGCGACTCCGACCTGGTGCACGCCATCGACAGCACCGGCCTGGTCGTGCCGCACGGCGGGCGTACGATCGCGATCGTCGGGCTGGACGACATCGTCGTCGTGGACACCCCGGACGCCGTCCTCGTCACGACCCGGGCTCACGCCCAGCAGGTCAAGAACGTGGTGGCGGCGCTGAAGGCCAAGAACCAATCACACCTGACCTGAGACAGGCCACAACCAACAGGTCGAACGTGTGCGGACGTGTGCGGCCGCAAGGCGCCGGAGGGAAGCGGGCCTTGGTGGGCCCGCGACCGAAGAGCAACGCCGCGGACGCTCCGTCCACACACGTTCGCCTCACATGTTCGGGGGTTCTGGGCTATTCGTGTAGGGGTACGCCTGCATGAAGTTCTTCACTGCCTGACCGCTGACCCCACCGCAGTACTGGAACACGCCGGGACCCCAGCCGGTACCGTCGGCGCCGGTCTCCCAGTGGGTGAGTGCGATGTGCGTCCCGGTCGGGAAGGTCTTCGGCTTCGCGGTCTTGGCCAGCGACGCCTCGTCGGCGCTCGTCCACGGGACGGCGATGAACTTGTCACGGAAGTCGGCCGTCCCGGCGAACTTGTTGGCGATGGCGTGGACCTGGTCGAGCGCGTCACCAGAGATGGTCGCGTCGTACCAGAGGATCGTGTAGCCGTGCTCGAGGTTGTGCACGAGCGCCTCGAGCGGGGGACGGTCCGCGGTCGTGTAGAACTTGCGCTGCATCGCGACCGGCGCGACACCGGCCACGTTCCAGTGGTTGCCGAAGGCCGGCGGGGCGGTCGAGTACTGCACCGGGTTCGGGTACGTCACGTGGGTGTGACCGTTGGACGCAAGGGTGGTGATCGCGCCACAACTGGCAGCCTGGGGGCTGGCCCCGATGTTCTGCAGCGCGGTGTTGTCGTACTTCTGGTAGCTCGGGTTCTTCGCCTTCCAGAGGTGGGCCACCGGGATCCAGAGCAGGGCGATCGAGATGATCACGCAGGCGCCGACGATGCCCCAGTTGCGGATCAGGTCCTGGCGCTTGTTCTTGCGCTGGAGGTCGGCGATCACGGCCCGGCGGTCCGGAGTCGCGTTGTTTCGTGCCACGTGTGGTCCCTTGGCTGGAGTGTCAATGACTTCGACGAGTGTACGGATCGTCGTGGTACGCCGTGGCATCCGCCGGAGGGGTGTGACTGATGTGACTGAAGTGACTCACGGGACGTATACCAGAAACCGGGCTTGACGTACGGCTACGACAGGCATGTAATTTCACCAGTGTTGTTCTTCCCCCGAAGCAACGCAGATGAGCCGGGTCGAAAGGGCATGACAATGCGAGAATTGTTCTTGGTGGAGCCGATCGCCGATGAGAACTGGCAGGACCGTGCGCTGTGTGCGCAGACGGATCCCGAGGCCTTCTTCCCCGAGAAGGGCGGGTCCACGCGAGAGGCCAAGAAGGTCTGCCTCACGTGTGATGTACGCAATGAGTGCCTGGAGTCGGCGCTCATGAACGACGAGCGTTTCGGGATCTGGGGTGGCCTCTCCGAGCGTGAGCGTCGCAAGCTCAAGAAGCGGGCGGTCTGACGCCCGGCTTCTGACACGGAGCCGTGCACGGGTTTAGGCTCACCATCCGTGGCGTATCCCGATGAGACTCCGGCGTCCGGGGTCGCCCTGGTCCTGATCAGCCACGACGGAGCCGGTTGGCTCCCGACGGTGATCGACGGGATTGCCGCCCAGACATATCCGTTGGTGGGCGTACGCGCCGTCGACACCGGATCCAAGGACCAGAGCGCCGAGCTGCTCGCAGCGGCGTACGGCGACGTGCAGGTGCTGGGACGTGGGACCACGTTCCCGGAGGCCGTACGAGCTGCGGTCGACGGACTGGATGTCGAATGGGTCTGGATCCTCCACGACGATTCCACGCCGGCGCCGTCCGCACTGGCCGCGCTGATGGCCGCCGCCCACAAGACCGGCGCCGGTGTGCTCGGCCCCAAGATTCGCGAGTGGCCGTCGCTACGCAGGCTCCTCGAAGTCGGCATCACCATCTCCGGCACCGGCCGCCGCGAGACCGGTCTTGAACGGGCCGAGTACGACCACGGCCAGCACGACGCACTGCGCAAGGTCCTGGCGGTGAACACGGCAGGCATGCTCGTACGTCGTGAAGTGCTCGAACAGGTCGGCGGCTTCGACGATCACCTGCCGATCTTCGGCAACGACATCGACTTCTGCTGGCGGGCGGCCGCCGCCGGCCACGACACCTATGTGGTGCCCGACGCGGTGGTCTTCCACGTCGCGGCGGCCCACAACGGCGTGCGGCAGACGCCACTGACCGGCCGGCACATCCACTTCCAGGAGCGCCGCGCGGCCCTCTTCACGTTGCTCGCCAACAGCAACGCTCTGGCCCTTCCGTGGCGGATGGTGCGGCTCGTCGTCGGGACGATGTTGCGCGTGCTCGGGTTCATCACCGTCCGGCAGGTCGGGACCGCCCTTGACGAACTCGCCGCACTCGTCCACACCTACACCCATCTCGGTGATCTGCGCGCTGCTCGGAAGTCTCGACGACGGACCCGTACTCGCCGGACCGGTCTGCTGGCGCCCTGGTGGCTTCCGTACCGACACGGTCTCGACTTCGTCACCGATGTGTACGCCGCGGTCACGACAACAGCTGCCGATGTGGCCGAACGCCGTCAGATCGCCAAGGCCGAGGCCGACCCCGCCTCGTTCGCAGCCCGTGAACGTGCCATCCGGGATGCCGAGGACGCCGACGTGCCGAGCGAATCGGGATGGTTGGTCCGGTTCCTCGGGAACCCGGTGGCGGTCGCGCTCAGTGTCGTCGTGCTTCTCGGCCTGGTCGCGGCGCGGGCTGGTTTCGGGCACGTGGCCGGCGGTGGCCTGTGGGCCGCTCCCAGCGGCGCGTCGGACTGGTGGCGGACGTACCTGCAATCGGTGCATCCGGTCGGCCTGGGCACTCACGTGCCTGCGCCGCCGTACCTGATCCCGCTGGCTGTTCTCGCGACCCTGCTCGGCGGGAGTGCCTCACTGGCGATCTCCCTGCTGATGATCGCGTCGTTCCCGGTCTCGCTGTGGGGCGCCTGGCGTTTGCTGCGAGTCGTCGGTCGACTGATCAGTCACCGCGGAGCGCCGCGCTGGCTCATCCTCTGGGCAGCCACCGCCTACGCGTTGTTGCCGTATGTCTCGGGTGCCTGGGGCGGGGGGCGACTCGCATTCGTGGTGATCGCTGCGATCCTGCCGTGGCTCGCCCACGCGGCGCTCGGCTTCAGCGAGCCGACCCACGAACGTCGTTGGGTCGCCGGATGGCGCTGCGGCTTGATGTTGACGCTGGTGGTGGCGTTCTCGCCGGCGGCCTGGTTCGCGGTCGTCGTCCTCGGCCTGGTGGCGACATCGGCGGGCTACCTTCTGGTGCGCGGACCGCTCAAGGGCGTACGGATCGACCGCGACGTCTACGGTCCACCGCTGCTGACCGCCTTCATCCCGGTCGGCCTGCTGGCGCCGTGGTGGCTGTCCGCGGTCTGGCACGGAGCTGCCGGCGGACTGCTCCTCGAGGCGGGTACGGTGCCGGCGTCGAGCATCAATGGCTGGCACCTCCTGGCCGGCACCCTTCCGGGAGCGGGCCTGGGCTGGGGTCTCGGACTGATGTTCGTCGTCCTCGCCGTGATCGCCCTGGTGCCGGTGCGTACGCGGATCCCGGTGCTCGCGTGCTGGGCCCTGGCTGCCTGCAGCACGCTGGCCGGCGCGATCCTCTCGGTCATCCCGGTCCAGCTCCCGTCAGGCACCACCCATGCGAGCCTCGCGTTGGTGCTGCTCACCCTGCACGGGAGCCTTCTGGTGGCGATCAGCCTCGGTGCGCAGGGGGCAGTGGCCGAGGGGCTCGATGCTCGACGGTGGCTCACCGGCGTCCTCGTGGTGGCCGGCGTCGTTCCCGTGATCGTGGGTCTGGGATGGTCGGCGCTGAGGGCGGGCGATGGCTTGGGCACCGCGCCGAATGCGGGCGTGCCCGACACGCTGATGGACGTAGGTCGGGCCCAGCCGCTCGGAGTCCTCGTGCTGCGTGGATCGACCACCAACGGCATCGCGTACACCATCGTGCGACCCGGAGGCGTGACCGAGGGACAGCAGGCCCTCCTGGCTCTGACACCGGAACGCTCCGACGTGACCCAACTGGTCCGGGAGCTGATCACCCGACCGACCGCACAGACCATGCCGGCGCTGGCGGCCGACGGGATCGGGTACGTGGCTCAGCCACCCGGTTCTGATCCAGCGGTCACGACAGTCCTGGATGCCGCGTACGGCCTGCAGCGAACGAGCACCGGCAACCCGGCGTTCCGGGCCTGGGCGAACTGCGTCATCGTGGCTCCGACATGCGCGAAGACCCCTGTGATGGCACTGAGTCCGAGTGGTTCCATCTCCTGGATGCGGGTCGTCCTGCTGATGGTCCAGGGCCTCGCACTCTTTGGCGTCGTCGTGATGTCGCTGCCGCGCGAATGGGGGGCCACTCGTGTCTGAATTCGAGACAGTCGCCCGGTCGAGTGTGCGCAGGCTGCGCACGCGTGGGCTCGATCCGCTGGTCGTCATCTCGGCCCTTCTGGTGCTGGCCACGATCGGCTTCGCGGCCGTGACCCTCGCCCATCCGGGCTCGGGTCGCATGCAAGGTCCACGCAACGTGTCCTTCTCGGGCGCATTGCGCGGATGCCCGTCGACTGCTTCCGGTACGTCCATCAGGGTGGGCTCGCTGGGCACCGGTACTGGCGGGATCCTGACGCGTCAGGGCTCCGCGCCACCGACCCAGGCCGGTGTCGTCCATCCGTCGCAGACCACCGACATCCCCGCTGGCGGCCAGCCGCGTGCGGTCGTGGTCACCGGCCCGGCCGCTGCGGGCCTCGCGGTCGGTGCCTTCGGCACCGGGCCGCTCTCGGGCACCCGTTGTCTGGAACCGAGCAGCGACTACTGGTTCACCGGGCTCGGTGCCGCCTCGACCCATGATTCGATCATCGAGATCGACAACCCGGCCGACACCGGGGCCGAAGTGGTCATCACCCGCTACTCCTCGCGGACTGCGGCCCAGCCAGTTGTCGATGATCGCGTCCTTGCGCCGCACAGCAGCGTGAGCATCGACCTCTTCAAGGACAGTCCGCAGTACGGGGTCTTCGCCATCCATGCCGCCGTCGTGCAGGGGCAGGCGACGGTATCGGTGCTGGATCAGGCCCAGACGCCCGGACAGTCGGCGCTCAGCGACTGGCTCATTCCCCAGACGGCTCCGATCGACACGGTCACACTGTTGGGGGTGCCGCACGCCGCCCGCCACACCTTGACGGTCGCCAACCCGGGCGCGGATCAGGTCACCGCCACCATCCGGCTGGTCACGAAGAGTTCGATGTTCGCTCCGGCGAAGTTCACCGGCATTCCGGTGCCGGGGAACGGTGTCGCCACCGCCGACCTCAGTGCGATCCTGGCCGGGGCGAAGGATGTCATCGGTATCGAGGTCGACGCGCCGTCGCCGATCACGGCGAGCCTCGCCTCGATCGTCGGCAATGACCTCGCGATCACCGGCGCAGACCCGCTGTTGACCGCCGAGGGCGGGACCGTCGTACCGGACGGCAACAAGACCGTCGTCATCGGTGCCGCGGCGGTGGCTGGATCGGTCAACGTGATTGCGCGCGACTCCTCGGGCAAGGTCGTCTTCAGGAGCGCCGTCCCGGTCACGACCATGGGAGCGGTGTCTGTGACGTTGCCGACCAGCGCTTCGCTCGTTCAGATCCAGACGAACAGGATCAGCCTGCGCGCTGCGATCGTGGTGACTGGCAACGGAGCTGTCGTCGTGCCAGTCGGGCGCGTCATCCGGGTCAGTTCGGTGCCGTACGTGCGCCCCGGGGTCGGCTGACTCCTAGAGGTCGGACTGGTAGTTCGGGTGCACCTCGTGAGGATCCACACCGAGCAATTCGGCGACCTGCTCGCAGGCCACCATCAGGACCAGTTCCTCCACGTCGTCACCTGAGGAGCACCGGTGCTCGATCGGGCGACGGTAGAAGATCAACCGCGTCGGCCGTGCTCCGCTGCCCCGGACGAGCGCGGCCAGCGGGACCGCGTCGGTCCAGCCGTCGTTGACCGGTGGGACGTCCTCGACTGCGTACTCGACCAACCCGAGTCGCTGGGACCAGCGCCGGTCGAGATCGCGCACGATGCGCAGTGTGATGGCGTCGAACCGCTGCCGGGACGTACGCGGCCGCGCAGGGGGCACGGGGGAGTCGAACGCGATCGGTCCGCGCAACCCACGGCCGTGCCGATCCCGCGTGATACTCACATCCGCGAGCCTAGCCGCGACGCGCGTCCCTGCGAGGTACGGTCGACCCATGGTCCCGTCGCGCCGCTGTTCACGCTCCGCGTGCGGCCGCGCGGCGGCGTGCACGTTGACCTATGTGTATGCCGACCAGCAGGTCGTGGTCGGGCCGCTGTCGCTCCGGCCCGAGCCGCATGCGTACGACCTCTGTGAGTTCCACACCGAGCGCCTCAGCGCGCCGCGAGGATGGTCGGTGCTCCGACTGGCGCGCGAGGCCGTTGCTGCCGGTCCGTCCGACGCCGATCTGCTCGCACTCGCCGACGCGGTACGCGAGGCGGCTCGCCCGACTGAGCGGCCGATGCCGCCAGCAGAGGTCGGCCAGAGGGAAGTGCAGCGCCGAGGTCATCTGCGAGTTCTCGCGACAGATTGATCGTCCATCCCGAGGCCTAGCGCGTGCGACTGCAAGGCGCCGGAGGGAAGCGGGCCTCGAGGGCCCGCGACCGAAGAGCAACGCTGCAGGCGCTCCGCTAGGGTTCGGGGCATGGCTGAGCCCGTGATTGATGCTTCCAAGATCAACGCTGCTTTCAAGGCGTACGACGTCCGCGGCACCGTCCCGGACCAGATCGACGAGGACGTTGCGTACGCCGTGGGCCGCGCGTTCGCGCAGGTCGTCGCACTCGCCGACAAGTCCGAAGCAGTGGTCGTCGGACACGACATGCGCCCGTCCTCGCCCGGCATGGCCGCGGCGTTCGCGAAGGGCGTCAACGAGTACGGCGTCAACGTCGTGATGATCGGTCTGGCGTCGACCGACCAGACCTACTTCGCCAGCGGACACCTCGGTCTGCCGGGTGCGATGTTCACCGCGAGCCACAACCCGGCGCAGTACAACGGCATCAAGATGTGCCGTGCGTACGCGGTCCCGGTCGGCCTCGAGAGCGGTCTGGCTGACATCCGTGACATGGTGATCGCCAACGCGCCGGCACCGACGGGCGTGACGCTCGGCAGCGTGAGCGAACAGGACGTGCTCGGTGCGTACGCCGCCCACCTGCTCAAGCTCTCGCCGATCACCGGTCGCAAGCTCAAGGTCGTCGCCGACGCGGGCAACGGCATGGCTGGCCACACCGCACCCGAGGTCTTCGGTCGGATCGCCGACGTGGTGGACCTGATCCCGATGTACTTCGAGCTGGACGGCACGTTCCCGAACCACGAGGCCAACCCGATCGATGAGGAGACGCTCACCGACCTCAAGGCGCGGGTCCTGAGCGAGAAAGCCGACATCGGTCTGGCCTTCGACGGCGACGCCGACCGGTGCTTCCTGGTCGACGAAAAGGGTCGTGCGGTCACTCCGTCGACGCTGACCGCCCTGATCGCCGCGCGCGAACTGGTCAAGGAGCCGGGCGCGAAGATCATCCACAACCTCATCACCTCGCGCGCGGTCCCCGAGATCATCGCCGAGAACGGCGGCACTCCGGTGCGTACGCGTGTGGGCCACTCGTTCATCAAGGCGACGATGGCCGAGACGAACGCGGTCTTCGGCGGCGAGCACAGCGGCCACTTCTACTTCCGCGAGTTCTGGCGTGCGGACTCAGGCATGCTCGCAGCGTTGTACGCCCTCGCGGCGCTCGCTGAGTCGGACGCCACGCTCAGCGAGGTCCTGGCGCCGTACGACCGCTACCCGCACTCGGGGGAGATCAACACCACGGTCGCCGATCAGGGCGCGGTTCTCGATGAGTTGCGAGCGACCTACGGTGCCGCCGACGGCGTCACCACGGATGAGCTCGACGGCCTGTCGGTCACCCACGCGGACTGGACCCTCAACGTACGCGCCTCCAACACCGAACCACTCCTGCGTCTCAATGCCGAGGGCAAGGACCAGGCCACCATGGAGCGGGCCCGCGATGCGGCCCTGGCGATCATCCGCAGGGGTCTGTGATGTCAGAAGCAGGTAGGGGCGCGCTCGGTCTGGACAAGGTGCTGCTGTCGATCATCGTCTGCCCGCAGTGCCACGGAGCGCTGCGCGCCGACGAGGCCGCCTCCGAGCTCGTCTGCGAGGGCGAGTGCGGCCTCGCGTACCCGGTGAAGGACGGCATCCCGGTGCTGTTGGTGGACGAGGCGCGGAAGCCCGAGTAGAACCAGCAGCATGACCTTCTTCGACGAATCCCGGCTCGACGACGAGGTCATTCTGGCTGCCGCCGATGTGCGACTCCGTGCGCTGGCCGAGTCGGGCGCTCGGGTACGTCGTGCAGCGCTGGCCGAACGCGAGACCGGTCGCCTGGACGGCTCGCCACGAGCGGTGGTCGCTGCCGGCCCAGACTCACGACTCCTGCGGGCGGTGCTCGAACCGACCTGCCCGGTCCCGTTCGTTGCCTGGGCCAATGCCGGTCTGCCCGGCTGGGTCGGAGCACTGGACCTGGTCGTCGTCCTGGCCCCCGGTGGCGAGGACCCTCAGACAGCGAGCGCGGTCGCGGAGGCGGTACGCCGCGGTGCTCACGTCCTGGTCGCGACGCGCGCCGGGTCGCTGGTCGCCCAGCACGCGGTCGGTCGCGACACCACGCTGCTCGAGGTGGACACGCATGACCAGTTGGCCCTCGCGGTCCTCGCCCTCAACGTGCTCGGAGCGTACGGTCTGGGCCCGGTCACCGAGCCGGAAGATGTCGCCGTCGCGCTGGATGACGTGGCGATCGCCTGCTCGCCCGGCCGCGAACTGACCGTCAACCCGGCGAAGGAACTCGCGATCGCCCATGCCGACACCACCCCCTTGGTGTGGGGCGGGAGCGTTCCTGTCGCGCGTGCGGCGAGGCGGATCGCGGAGTCGTTGCGACGGGCCACCGGGCGTACGGCGCTGGCAGGGAGCGCCGATCAGTTGATCCCGCTGTTGGAACGCGCGCCGTTGCGCGACGTCTTCGCCGATCCCTTCGACGGCGAGGGCGCCGAGGTGCGGCCGAGCCTGGTCGTGCTGGACGAACCGGACCCCGAGCCGATCGTCCTCGACGACCGTCGTCGACTGCTGGAGATCGCGGATGCCCGCGGCGTACGCGTCGACATCGTGTCGCTTCCGGAGGCCGCCGCCAGCAGGACGTCGCTGGCGCACTATGCCGCGCTGGTGCTGCAGGGTGCCTACGTCGCCGAATACCTCGGTCTCGGATTGGTGGAGGGCTGAGCGGACGCACAGGTTCCACGCGTACCGTGGCAGCGGTCAATCGGAAGGAAGACTGTGAAGATCGAACGTGGCTGGCTCATCGTCATCGGGACGCTGATCGTGTTCGGGATCCTCGGCGCGGTCGACTTCATCCACAAGGACACGGCCCCGCCGCCGACGCCTGACCCCTCGCTCAACATGACCCACTGAGGTTTGTCGCTACCGTGCTCACATGAGCACGCCACGTCGCCGTATCTCGAGCCTCGGCCTTGCCATCGTCCTCGCCGGCGCGCTGATCCAGCTGGTCCTCGGCGTCTACTACTTGGCGATGGCACATGCCCCGCACCCGCATCACCTGCCGGTCGGGATCGTCGCGCCGGCGTCGCAGAGGGCGGCGATCGTCCCCTCGCTCGAGGCAGGCGGTTCCTTCGACGTCCACGTGTACGCCTCCGCGAAGGGGCTCACGTCGGCGATCCAGGAGCGCAAGGCGTACGGCGGCGTCGTGCTGGACCAGAAGGGCGCCACCTTGTACGTCGCCTCCGCCGCATCGCCCGCGGTCTCCAACTTGTTGAAGAACCTCTACGTCCAGGAGTACGACCGCCGGCTCGCTGCGTCCGTCGCGAAGGCGACAGCAGGTGGTCGGCCGGTGCCGGCGACGACGGTGACAGCTCTCACGAAGCCGCCGAAGATCGTCGATCTGGTCGCGCTCCCGGCCGACGACAGTGCCGGCAGCTCCTTGGGATTCATGATCCAGGCGCTCAGCCTGGGTGCCTCGATCGCCTCGATGGCACTGGGTCAGCTCGGCCGCAGGACGAGCCGGTCACTGCAACGCGGGCTCGGACACGCGGCCCTGCTGGTGATCTACGCCGCGCTCTCGGCCGGAGTGGCGCTGCTCGCAATGTCCGCCTTCGGAGTCGGCCGGAGTGCTGATCACGGTGGTCTGTTCCTGGCGTACGGCCTTGTCTCGTTGGCGATCACCGCCTCCACGGCAGCTGCAGTGTCCCTCGTGGGGCGTGCCGGTGCCCTGGTGGGTGGTCTCTACTTCACCCTCGGCCTGATCATCTCCGGGTCCTCGATCGCCCCCGAGATGTTGCCGCGGGCCGGCCGCGTGGTGGGTCAACTCCTGCCGCCGGGCGCCGGGGCCTCGTTCGTTCGCGACCGACTCTATTTTTCCGGTGCTTCCGACACCACCGAGCTCATCGTGCTGTCGGCTTTTGCCGGCGTCGGCCTCCTCATCGTCATCATCTGCAACCTGCGAGGTGGGCTGGCTGCGTCGGCAGAGCCCGCTGGGGGCGCGCACTCCGCGCGGGAAGTTCCGTGAGCCGCATCTCAGGTGCAATCTGAGTCCACCGATTCGCGCCTGCGGCGCATCGCCGCCCGGGCGCTTCGGCTTCGTTGTCGCGCCTTGACGGGCCGCCGGCCCGCCTTCGGAGCTCCGCCTCGCCGACCCACCCGTCCGACGACGCTCGCGACGGCGTGAATCGGCGGACTCAGGTTAGGCTGAACCGGTCAGCGCGGGAGATCCCGACAGCGTGCAGATGCGCGGCGCTTGACGGACCATGCTGTTGATCAGCAGTTGTTTCTAGGAGAAACACGATGGACTACAAGGTCGCAGACCTTTCCCTGGCCGAGTTCGGCCGCAAGGAGCTCACCCTCGCCGAGCACGAGATGCCCGGCCTGATGGAGATGCGCCGTCGCTACGGCAAGGACAAGCCGCTCAAGGGCGCACGCATCGCCGGCTCGCTGCACATGACGATCCAGACCGGTGTCCTCATCGAGACGCTCACGGCACTGGGTGCCGACGTCCGCTGGGCCACCTGCAACATCTTCTCGACCCAGGACCACGCGGCGGCTGCCGTCGTGGTCGGCAACGGCACGGTCGACGCGCCGGCCGGCACCCCGGTGTTTGCCTGGAAGGGCGAGACCCTCGCGGAGTACTGGGACGAGGCCGAGAAGGTCTTCCAGTTCAAGGACGTTGACGGCAACGCCATCGGCCCGAACATGATCCTCGACGACGGTGGCGACATCACGCTGCTGGTCCACAAGGGCACCGAGTTCGAGAAGGCCGGCGCGGTTCCCGGTCAGGACTCGACCGACAACGAGGAGTACAAGGAGGTCCTCCGGGTCCTCGCGCGCTCGCTCGACAACGACCCGACGTACTGGACCAACGTCGGCGCTGGCATCAAGGGTGTCACCGAGGAGACCACGACCGGTGTCCTGCGTCTGTACGACCGGTTCAAGGAAGGCTCGCTGCTCTGGCCGGCCATCAACGTCAACGACTCGGTCACCAAGTCCAAGTTCGACAACAAGTACGGCTGCCGCCACTCGCTCATCGACGGCATCAACCGTGGCACCGACGTCATGATCGCCGGCAAGACTGCCGTCATCTGTGGCTACGGCGACGTCGGCAAGGGCTCGGCTGAGTCCCTGCGTGGCCAGGGCGCTCGCGTGATCATCACCGAGATCGACCCGATCTGCGCCCTGCAGGCGGCCATGGACGGCTACGAGGTCAAGCGCCTCGAGTCGGTCGTCGACTTCGCCGATATCTTCATCACCACGACGGGCAACTTCGACATCATTCGTGTCGAGCACTTCGAGCGGATGAAGCACCAGGCGATCGTCGGCAACATCGGTCACTTCGACAACGAGATCGACATGGCCGGTCTGGCCAAGATCCCGGGCATCGTCAAGGACGAGATCAAGCCGCAGGTCCACCAGTGGATCTTCCCGGACGGCAAGAAGGTCATCGTGCTGTCCGAGGGTCGTCTGCTGAACCTCGGCAACGCGACCGGCCACCCGTCGTTCGTGATGTCCAACTCGTTCACCAACCAGGTGCTCGCCCAGATCGAGATCTACACCAAGCTCGACGAGTACCCGATCGGTGTGTACGTGCTTCCGAAGCACCTCGACGAAGAGGTCGCCCGCCTGCACCTCGACGCCATCGGTGTCGAGTTGACCGTGCTCAACCAGGCTCAGGCCGACTACCTCGGCGTGCCGGTCGAAGGCCCGTACAAGTCTGACTTGTACCGGTACTGATCGCGTACCGACGCCGGGTCTGACCGGCGGTTGTCCACAGCGGGCTGGAGAGACACTGTTCTCCCCAGCCCGCTGTGGCGTTTCTTGCGACCTGACGCGTGCTGCGTTGCGATGCGTACGTGCTGCTCGACTCGTGCCTGGACCTGCTGTGGGGGAGCGCGTGCGTCCATTGCGGTCGCGCGGGCCGCGTGCTGTGTCGCGAGTGTTCGGAGGCGCTCGCGCCGGTGCCGGCTGAACACTGGCCCTCACCAGTTCCGGCAGGGTTGGTCCGACCGATCGCCTCGGCCGCGTACGAAGGCTTGATCCGGGACGTGGTCCTCGCGACCAAGGAGCGGCGCCAGCATCAGCTGGTGTCCGTTCTGGCTGCCTATGTCGCGGCAGCGGCTGCGGCTCATCAAGGGGCCAGACCGGTCGTCCTCGTCCCCGTCCCCTCCCGGGCGGTGACCGTCAGCGAACGCGGCCTCGACACCACGGCTGCGGCCGCTCGCCGCGCCGCCGGTCTGTTGCGCCGCGCGGGCCTGCCAGCCTCGTACGCACCGCTGCTGACCCTGCGCGGAGGAGTTGCCGATCAGGCGGGACTCACCGCTGTGCAACGCGCCGCGAACCTCGATCGAGCCTTCACCTGTCCCGCGCATCGTGTGCGTGCGCTGGCCGCTCGCCTGCCAGCGGCGCATGTCCTGATCTGCGATGACGTGATCACTACGGGGGCCACTGCGCGGGAAGCGCAGCGTGCCTTGGAGGCTGTCGGGATGCCGGTGAAGGGGATCGCCGCGATCGCCGCCACGCAGAAACGGAAAACCCTTGGTTTGCCTTGTCTGGGGGTCTAACGTCGATTCATGGAGACCCGGTCGATGCGAGGCCCCGCCGGAACGGCGGCCCCCGGCCGAGGACACGAAGCCACCGCCGAAGAACTTATGCAGTTCCCTCACGATGGAGGTCACCTCATGGAGATTGTGGTTACGGCTCGCAATTGCGATGTCTCGGACCGGTACCGCGAGCACGTCAAGGACAAGCTCGCCCGCTTGGAAAAACACGATCATCACCTGATCCGTGTCCAGGTCGAAGTCGATGCCGAACCGAATCCGCGGCAGCATCGCGGCGCAGTGCACGTAGAGCTCACCGCATTCTCACGAGGACCGGTCATTCGCGCCGAGGCCAGCGCCGAGGACAAGATGGCCGCACTGGATCTGGCGCTGGACAAGATGACCGGCCAGATGCGTCGCGCGGCTGACCGCAAGCGCGTCCACCGTGGACGACGTACCCCGATCTCCGTCGCTGCCGCGACGGCGTCGATCCCCGCCCCCGCCGCCCCGGCAGACGCCGAGATGGACGCCCCGATCGAGCGCCAGGTCGGCCCCATCACGGTGCTCGGTGACGGCCCGATGGTGGTGCGGGAGAAGGTCCACCACACCATCCCGATGACGCTTGATTCGGCGCTATACGAGATGGAGTTGGTGGGACACGACTTCTTCTTGTTCGTGGACAAGGAGACTGAACGCCCGTCGGTCGTTTACCGTCGGCGTGGATACGACTACGGTGTGATCGCACTGGAGGCGGAACACTAGGACTACAGCAGGACGAAAGGGGCGGTCGGTGAACTCATCAGCGACCGCCCCTGACGTTCGAATCAGGGTCCTTGTCGTGGACCCGCAGGAGGTCTTTCGCCGGGGCGTACGCGCCATCGTGACCGATGATCCTCGTTTCGAGCTGGTCGGTGAGACCGCACGTGAATCGCAGGCGGCCAGCATGGCCGGCAGTACTGCTGCCGATGTCGTCATCTACGACCCCGGTACGCACTCCGCGCGGGTGTGCGCCGAACTCGCAGCCCTCTCGCCGACGCCGCGCATGCTCGTCCTGACCACGAAGTCCTCCCAGGAGGACCTGTATTCGATGATCCGCTCCGGCGCCACCGGCTATCTGCTGAAGGACTGCACCTCGGCGGACCTGCTCGGTGCCATTGCGCTGGTGGCCGACGGCCAGACGATCGTCGCCCCACGTCTCGCGGCGGCGCTGGTGGCCGACCTCAACCAGGACACGGGTCGCCAGGCCGACCGTTCGGGTCTCACGGATCGTGAACTCGAAGTCCTGGCCGAGGTGGCACGCGGACTCACCAACCGCGACATCGCCCGCGAACTCAAGGTTGCCGAGAACACGGTCAAGAACCACGTCCGCAACATCCTCGACAAGCTCGGGCTCCGGTCCCGTGTCGAGGCGACCCTGTACGCCATCAAGGCTGGTCTCGTCGATCCGAAGCGCTAGTCCAGATGCCGTGAGGCTCGACTCGCTGTCCCTTCCGCAGGCCCGACGGATCGCGTTGGCCGCCCAAGGTTTCGCCGACCCACCGCACGCACGGGTCACCATGCGTACCTTCCAGCGTGCGCTTGCGCGTACGGGTGTCCTCCAGGTCGACTCGGTCAACGTGCTGCAGCGGGCACATCTGATGCCGCTCTACAGCCGGCTCGGCCCGTACGACACCGGTCTCCTCGCGCGCGCCAGCAGTGGTCCGCAGCGGACCCTGGTCGAGTACTGGGCCCACGTCCAGGCGTACATGCCGGTGGACCTGTGGCCGGTGATGGAGCACCGGCGGGAGTTCTATCGCCGCAAGCAGCACAAGTGGTGGAAGGACGTGCCGCACCACCTCGGGGCCGATCTGATCCGCGAGATCGACGACAGCGGCGCCGCCACGGCTCGCGACCTGACCGCGCGCATCGAGGGCGCCGCGACACCGCGCGTCAAGGAGCACTGGGGCTGGAACTGGTCCCAGGCCCGCATCGCGCTGGACTTCCTCTACATGACCGGCGAGCTCGCCATCGCCGGACGCAACGGGCAGTTCGAGGTGCTGTACGACCTGCCGGAGAGGGTCATTCCGGCAGTCCACCTCGATGCGCCGCATCTGTCGCCGGCTGAGGCGCAGCGGGAGCTGATCCGGCGGGCCGCGATCAGTCACGGTGTTGCCACCGTCCAGGACCTCCGTGACTACTTCCGGTTGCCGCTGCTGAAGGATGCGCAGGCGGCGGTCGATGACCTGGTAGACAGCGGGGAGTTGCAGCCGGTCCAGGTCGAGGGGTGGCGACGGACCGCGTACCTGTATCGCGACGCGAAACAGCCCCGTCGCATCCGGGCCGCGACGCTGCTGAGCCCGTTCGACCCAGTGGTGTGGGAGCGGGACCGCGCGGAGGCGTTGTTTGACTTCTTCTACCGCATCGAGATCTACACGCCGGCTCACAAACGGCAGCACGGCTACTACGTCCTGCCCTTCCTCCTGGACGACGCGATCGTCGCCAGGGTCGACCTCAAGGCGGACCGCCCACGCCGGACGCTGGTGGTGCAGGGTGCGTACGCCGAACCGGGTGCGCCAGCCGAGACCGCTGTGCGCTTGGCGGGGGAGTTGCGGCGACTCGCCGGCTGGCTCGGGCTCCACGACGTGGAGGTGGTCATGAAGGGCGACCTTGCGGCTGCGCTCACCAGCGCTGGGTAGAGTGGGCGCGCTCGCTCCAACGCGTTCTGTCTGCGCAATCAGTGAAAAGGTGCCTTGTGGCCGTCCTCGACAAGATCCTTCGCCTCGGCGAAGGCAAGATCCTTCGCCAGCTGGAAGGCATCTCCGCCACCGTCAATGCCATTGAGGCCGACTTCGTCGCGATGACCGACGAAGAACTGCAGCACATGACCGTGGAGTTCAAGGAGCGGTACGCCAACGGCGAGAGCCTCGACGCCCTGATGCCGGAGGCGTTCGCGACCGTCCGCGAGGCGGCCAAGCGGGTCATCGGCCAGCGCCACTACGACGTCCAGATCATGGGTGGCGCCGCACTGCACCTGGGCAACATCGCCGAGATGAAGACCGGTGAGGGCAAGACGCTCGTCTCCACGCTCCCGGCGTACCTCAACGCGATCGCCGGCAAGGGCGTCCACGTCGTCACCGTCAACGACTACCTCGCCAAGTACCAGTCCGAGATGATGGGGCGCATCCACCACTTCCTCGGCCTCTCGGTCGGTGTCATCACGCCCGACCTCACGCCCGAGCAGCGCCGCGAGGCGTACGCCTGCGACATCACGTACGCCACCAACAACGAACTCGGCTTCGACTACCTGCGTGACAACATGGCCGGCTCCATCGACCAGTGCGTCCAGCGCGGACACTTCTTCTCCGTCGTCGACGAGGTCGACTCGATCCTCATCGACGAGGCGCGTACGCCGCTGATCATCAGCGGACCCACCGAGGACGACGTCAAGTGGTACGACGAGTTCTCCAAGATCGCGGCCCGGATGAAGGGCGTCGACATCACCGGCTGGGGTGAGCCGCAGCGGCGTGAGCACGCTGACGAGATCGCCGCCGCCGACTACGAGGTCGACCACAAGAAGCGGACCGTCGCGGTCCTCGAGAGTGGCATCACCCAGGTCGAGGACCAGCTCGGCATCGAGAACCTCTACGACGCGGTCAACACGCCGCTGATCTCGTTCATGAACAACTCCATCAAGGCCAAGGAGCTGTTCCGCCGCGACAAGGAGTACGTCGTCCAGGACGGCGAGGTCCTGATCGTCGACGAGCACACCGGCCGTCTGCTGGCGGGTCGTCGCTACAACGACGGTCTGCACCAGGCCATCGAGGCCAAAGAGGGCGTGCAGGTCCGCGAGGAGTACCAGACGCTCGCCACCGTCACGCTGCAGAACTACTTCCGGCTCTACGAGAAGTTGTCCGGCATGACCGGTACGGCCATGACCGAGGCGAGCGAGTTCGACAAGATCTACGGCCTCGGAGTCGTCCCGATCCCGACGAACAAGCCGATGGTCCGCGATGACCAGCCCGACCTCGTCTACCGGACCGAGGTCGCGAAGTACGACGCGGTCGTGGACGACATCGCCGAGCGGAACGCCACCGGCCAGCCGGTCCTGGTCGGCACCGTGTCGGTCGAGAAGTCGGAGTACCTCTCGCAGCAGCTGCGGAAGAAGGGCATCCCGCACACCGTCCTGAACGCCAAGTTCCATGCCGACGAGGCGCAGATCGTCGCTCTCGCCGGCCACAAGGGTGCGGTCACCGTCGCCACCAACATGGCTGGTCGAGGCACCGACATCATGCTCGGTGGCTCGACCGAGTTCCTCGCCGACGCGGCCCTGCGCAAGCGTGGCCTGGAGCCCACTGGCGAGACCGCCGACGCGTACGACGCCGCGTGGGAGGAGACACACGAGGCCATCAAGGCCCAGGTCGCCGCCGAGCACGATGAGGTCAAGGCGCTGGGAGGCCTGTACGTCGTCGGCACCGAGCGTCATGAGTCGCGCCGCATCGACAACCAGCTGCGTGGTCGCTCCGGCCGTCAGGGAGACCCGGGCGAGTCCCGCTTCTACCTGTCCCTCCAGGACGACCTGATGCGGCTGTTCAAGTCCGAGTGGGTGGACCGCATCTTGGTGATGCTCAAGGTTCCGGACGACGTCCCGATCGAGCACAAGCGCGTCACCGGCGCCATCGCTTCGGCCCAGGGCCAGGTCGAGGGACAGAACTTCGAGTCCCGCAAGAACATCCTCAAGTACGACGACGTCATGGACCGCCAGCGCAAGGTGATCTACGGCGAGCGTCGCGAGGTTCTGGAAGGTGCTGACCTCGAGGACCAGGTGCGGGCGTTCATCGACCGCGTCGTCGCCGGTGTGGTCACCGCACGCACGCAGGACTTCGCCGAGGAGTGGGACCTGTCGCAGCTGTGGTCCGACCTGCGCCAGCTCTGGCCGGTCGGCATCGCGTACGAGGATCTCGTCGCTGATGCGGGGGAGCAGGCGAACCTGGACCGCTCCGAGATCATCACCGCGCTGCAGGCCGACGCACAGGCTGCGTACGACCGCCGCGAGGAGGAGTACGGCCCGGAGATCACTCGTGACCTCGAGCGCCAGATCGTGCTGTCGGTGCTTGACCGGAAGTGGCGCGAGCACCTGTACGAGATGGACTATCTCCGCGAGGGCATCGGCCTGCGGGCGTACAGCCAGCGTGACCCGCTGGTGGAGTACCAGCGCGAGGGTTATGAGATGTTCTCCGCGCTGATGGACTCGATCGAGGAGGAGACCGTCGGGTTCCTCTTCAACGTCGAGGTCCAGATCGGCCAGCCCGAGGGCGACGTCGAGCACCAGGCTTCTGAACATCATTGGCACGCAGACGGCACGCGCCACGACGGTCCGATGCATGAGGGGGCCTTCGCGGCTCCGCCGTCGGCCGCCGAGGTCGAGGCCGCTCAGGCTCCCGAGTTCCACTTCCACGCCGATGGCACGCGCCACGACGGTCCGATGCACGAGGGTGCCTTCGCCGAGCCGCCGGCAGTGAAGGCTCAGTCGGCGAAGGCCCAGGCCAAGGGTTTCTCCGCCGAGCCGAAGCAGCAGGCTCTGTCGTACTCGGGGCCGTCCGAGGACGGCCAGGCTCAGGTCAAGCAGACCAAGGTCGAGGACCCGTACGCCGGCGTCGGCCGCAACCAGCCGTGCCCGTGCGGCTCAGGCAAGAAGTTCAAGCAGTGTCACGGAGCGCCTGGGGCGCGCTGATCGGGCGCGCCTGTCCGGGCGTCTCGCCGAAGTCGAGGACCGTACAGATCCAGCGATCCTCGGCCTGCTCGAACCGGGCGGCCACCGCCCTGGCGCGAGGGCCCGTCCGTACGGTGATCGCCGCTTCGACGATCCCGTCGGCGCTGGCTGAACTCCGCACGCCGCTCACCCGCGGGCGTACGCGCTGCACCCGGCCGACACCGGGCGTGTAGGCGCCGACTCGGCCGAGGTGTGCCGTCCTGCGCCCGAGCTGCTTGTAGACCTGCGGCGACGTCCACCGCACGGCTTGAGTCAACGGTCGGTCCCCGCCGACGATCTCGACGATCGCCTGCACGACCCGACCGATCCAGACCTCCAGCTCGGTGTGTGGCCCACGTCCGCCGGCCTCGACCGCGATGCTGATCAGCGGCGGAGACGTCCGCGGAACCACTGAAATGTCGAGCGGCTCGTCATCGAGCCATGCTTCGTCCAACCCCATTGCCCACCCCCATGGTTGCCAAGAGTTGCCTTAGAAAATCACAGGTTTCTCGGGCCGGAGCCCGATGTGTCGGGCTTGGGGGAGGCGGGTGTCCGTCAGGTGGCGTCGACGTCGTACGGAGGCACTTCGCCGGTGCTCAACCTGCTCTCGGCGAACTTGGCGGCCTCTTCGGCGGCATCCAATTCGGCCATCGCCTCGGCGAGATGTTTGCGAGCGATGACCCGCGGATCGAGGTCGCGCAGCTCGAGATCGGCGTACGCCGGGCCCAGCTCGGCTCGCAACTCGTCGCGTGCCGAATTCGCGTACGTCCGCAACTGGCGAACGACCCTGCCGGCCTGCCGAGCGACCTCGGGGAGCTTCTCCGGGCCGAAGACCACCATCGCCACGAAGGCAATGATCATCAGCTCGGGGAAGCCGATGCCGAAGAACATGACCGAAGACTAGAGCGTGAGGACGGCGGGTGCGGCGTTCAGAGCTTGTTGGACGGCGTCAGACCGAGCTGCAGTCCAGCGAGTCCACGACCACGTCCCGACAGCTTGTCCGCGATCTGGGTGATCACCGTCGCCGCAACAGCGGTCGGGTCGTTCTCGACGATCGGCTTCCCGACGTCGCCGCCCTCGCGCAAGGTGGTGTCGAGCGGGATCTGGCCCAGGAGCGGGATGGTGGCGCCGAACCGTTCGGACAGGGTCTTCGCGACGCGCTCGCCGCCGCCAGTGCCGAAGACCTCCATCCTGGTGCCGTCAGGAAGGGTCAGCCAGCTCATGTTCTCGATGACGCCGGCCACGCGCTGATGCATCATCTCGGCCATCGTGCCGGCGCGCTCGGCGACCTCCGCCGCAGCTTCCTGCGGGGTCGTGACCACGACGACTTCGGCGTTCGGCAGGTGCTGGCCCAGCGAGATCGCGATGTCACCGGTGCCGGGCGGGAGGTCGAGCAGGAGGACGTCGAGGTCGCCCCAGTAGACGTCCGCGAGCATCTGACGCAGGGCGCGGTCGAGCATCGGTCCACGCCAGGCCACGACCTGGTCGCGCCGCGGCTTGAGCATGCCGATCGAGATGACCGAGACTCCTGAGGCGGTGGGCACCGGCATGATCAGGTCCTCGACCTGGGTCGGACGCGAGTCCGCGATGCCGAGCATCGCCGGGATCGAGTGACCGTAGATGTCCGCGTCGACGATGCCGACCTTGAGTCCCTGCTTGGCGAAGGCCACGGCGAGGTTGACCGTGAGGGAGGACTTGCCGACGCCGCCCTTGCCGGAGGCGATGGCGTACACCTTGGTCAGTGAACCCGGCTGCGCGAACGGGATCTCGCGCTGCGCAGCACCGCCGGTCAGGCCGTTGCGCATCTCGAGGCGCTGCTCGTCGGTCATCACGCCGAGTTCGAGCTTGAAGTCGGTGACGCCGTCGACGCCCTTGACCGCGTTCGTGACGTCGCGGTTGATGGTGTCCTTGAGCGGGCAACCGGCGACCGTCAGCAACACCGTGACGCTGACCTCGCCGGATTCGCTGACCGCAAGGTCCTGCACCATGCCCAGATCGGTGATCGGGCGCTTGATCTCGGGGTCGTTCACGGTCGCCAGGGCAGCCTGGACACGCTCAAGAAGGGGGGAGCTCACGATCCCCAGCCTACTTCGAAGGAGAGGGGTCCTCACTCACGGTCTCGACCACGCCCGCAGAGGCCGTCGGAGTGCGCTCCTCGAGGTCCTCCAGCAACCCCCGAAGCTCGGAGCGTACGAAGTCGCGGGTGGCCACTTCGCGCAACGCCATCCGGAGGGAGGCGATCTCGCGGGAGAGGAATTCCATGTCGGCCTGAGCCTGCGCGTTGACGCGCCGATCCTGTTCGGCGATCACTCGGTCACGGGCCTCCTGGCGGTTCTGGGCCAACAGGATCAGGGGGGCCGCGTACGAGGCCTGCAGGGAGAGCACCAGCGTGAGGAAGGTGAAGGAGTACGGGTCGAAGTGCTCGCTCTTGGGCAGCAGCGTGTTCCACACGACGTACACGAGCACAAAGAGCGTCATCCAGAGCAGGAAGCTGGCCGTACCCATGTAGCGGGCGAAGTCCTCGGAGAACTTGCCGAAGAAGTCGGGTGCGATCGTCGGAGCCCGCATCACCTTGCGGCGCAGGTCGCGGGGAGCGTCGAGGCGTGCACGTGCCTTGGTCATCGCGCCTCCCGTCCAGCCTGATCCCGTACCGCCATCGCCTGGTCACGCCAGTTCTCCGGAAGCAGGTGGTCCAGGAGGTCGTCGACGGTGACCGCGCCGACGAGATGACCTTCCTCGTCCACGACGGCGGCTGCAACCAAGTTGTAGGTCGCCAGGTGTGCGGAGACGACGTCGATCGAGTCGCTCGGGCGCAGCGGGTCCGTCGATGTGTCGATCGCCCCGGCGACCAGGGAGGACGGTGGCTCCCGGAGCAGACGCTGGATGTGCGCCATGCCCAGGAACTTGCCGGTCGGTGCCTCGAGCGGAGGACGGCAGACGTACACGGCAGCGGCCTGGGCGGGGGTCAGGTCGGGGTTGCGTACGTGCGCGAGCGCGTCGGCGACGGTGGCGTCCGGTCCGAGGATCACCGGCTCCGGCGTCATCATGGCGCCGGCGGTGTTCTCGGCGTAAGACATCAGGCGTCGCACGTCCTCGGCCTCGTCGGGCTCCATCAGTTCCAGGAGCGCCGCGGCCTTCTCGGGCGGTAGGTCGGCGATGAGGTCGGCAGCGTCGTCCGGCGACATCTCCTCGAGCACGTCGGCCGCTCGCTCGGAGTCGAGCTGAGCGAGGATCTCGACCTGGTCGTCCTCGGGGAGCTCTTCCAGGACCTCGGCCAGGGTCTCGTCGTCGAGGGCGGCTGCGACCTGCTGGCGTCGCTCGGCCGGCAACTCGGCGAGCAGCGAGGCGGCGTCCGCGGGCTTCATCTCGGCGATCGTGTGCAGCAGGTGCGTGGTGCCCTGGGTCGGGGAGTCGACTCCGGTCAAGCCGACGACATCGGTCCAGGACACCACGTGCGACTGGCCTCGACGGCGAAGGCCCTTGGAGCCCTCCTGGATGGCGACTCGGCTGAGCACCCAGTCGCGGGTACGCGCCTGCTCCATCGCGACGTCGTACACCGCACCCGTCGTCTCGGTGCCACGGATCGAGACCTGGGCGTCGAACATCTGGCCGATGACCAGCTTCTCCGTCGAGCGCTTCTCGAAGCGACGCATGTTGAGCAGGCCGGTGGTGTACACCTGACCGCTGTCGATGCTGGTCACCCGCGTCATGGGCACGAAGATCCGGCGTCGACCGAAGACCTCAGCCACCAGGCCGAAGACGCGCGGAGGAGCTGAGCCGGTACGCATCGAGACGACGACATCGCGCACCTTCGCGACCTGATCGCCTTGCGGGTCAAAGATGGGAAGGCCGATGAGTCGCGCTACGTAGACACGCGTCGGTGTGGTGCTCATTACGCACCTCCTGCCTCGTCCGAACCGTCGGTTGAGTCTAGTGATGCGGTAAGGTCAGACGGCTAGCGGCCCGCGTGAGCACAGACTTTTCTCAGTGCTTCATGCCGTGCCCGCAGGGGGCTGCCGCCCCCAGATTGACACAGATCGAAGGGAACCAGATGGCTCGCCTTGCCCAGACCGATGGCCTGACTGACATCCAGCAGGAGATCCTCAACACCGTCCACCAGTTCGTTGAGGACAAGATCATCCCGGTCGCCCAGGAGCTTGAGCACTCCGACACCTACCCGCAGGAGATCGTCGACGGACTCAAGGAGCTCGGCGTCTTCGGCCTGACCATCCCGGAGGAGTTCGGCGGTCTGGGGGAGTCACTGCTGACGTACGCCCTGGTCGTCGAGGAGATCGCTCGCGGCTGGATGAGCGTCTCCGGCGTCATCAACACGCACTTCATCGTCGCGTACCTGCTGATGCAGCACGGCACCCAGGAGCAGAAGGAGAAGTACCTTCCGCGGATGGCGACCGGCGAGGTCCGTGGCGCCTTCTCGATGTCGGAGCCGGGTCTCGGCTCGGATGTCTCGGCCGTCTCCACCAAGGGCACCAAGCTCGAGGACGGTTCGTACTCGATCACCGGTCAGAAGATGTGGCTGACGAACGGTGCCTCCTCGACGCTGGTCGCCGTGCTCACCAAGACCGACGAGGGTGCTGACTCGGTCTACAAGAACATGACCACCTTCCTCGTCGAGAAAGAGGCCGGCTTCGGCCAGACCGCTCAGGGCGTCACCGTCCCGGGCAAGATCGACAAGATGGGTTACAAGGGCGTCGAGACCACCGAGCTGGTCCTCGAGGACCACCGCCTGGGTGCCGACCAGATCCTCGGCGGCGTCCCCGGCAAGGGCTTCTTCCAGATGATGGATGGCGTCGAGGTCGGTCGGGTCAACGTCGCTGCCCGCGCGTGCGGCCTGGCGATCCGTGGCTTCGAGCTCGGCGTCGCGTACGCCCAGCAGCGCAAGACCTTCGGCAAGCAGATCGCTGAGCACCAGGCCGTACTCTTCCGCCTCGCGGAGATGGCCACCAAGGTCGAGACCATCCACACGATGATGGTCCGTGCCGCCCGCCTCAAGGACACCGGAAAGCGCATGGACGTCGAGGCCGGCATGGCCAAGATGCTCGCGTCGGAGTACGCCAACGAGGTCGTCGAGGACTCGTTCCGTATCCACGGTGGCTACGGCTACTCCAAGGAGTACGAGATCGAGCGCCTGATGCGCGAGGTCAAGTTCATGCTCATCGGTGAGGGCACCTCCGACATCCAGAAGATGATCATCGGTCGCGCGCTCCTCAAGGAGTACGCAGCCAAGGGCTGAGGAGCGAGGTCGACCGGCCGCGCTTGCGCGGGCGGTCGCGCTGAGCGACGAAGTCCCGCCGCCCTTTGGGGCGGCCGTAATTCGGCTTGATCGATGCCCCGTCACCCGGTGTGGTGGCGGGGCATCGTCTGTTGGGCCGCCGGCGAGTGTCGAGGTCGTGATCCCGCTCGTGGGTACGGCGCCGGTTGTAGAGTCGCGGAGAAGCGCCACGGAGGCGCCGCCGAAGACGGGGGCAGCGATGCTGGAGCAAGCGGACACAACGTCGTACGACGTCCCCTACGCCCCGTTCAGGCGCCCGTGGTGGTCACGCACCTGGGTCTGGGTCGTCGTCACGTGTGGCGTCGCGATCACGACCGGGGCCGTGGTGTTGGGATCGTCGGCCAGCGCAGCGGGTGGATGTGGCGGCGGCTGACCCGTACGCGGTCGCCCCGGGCTCAGCCCGGTCGCTCCGGACGATCTGGCTGCTCGCCACCCTTCTTCTGACCGTCGGACCCTTGGTCCTCGCGGTGTCCTTGGCCCCTTCGATCCATTCGTCGCCGCCGACGGCGTTGGTGTGGCTGCTGTTCGTGGGTTCGTCGGTTCATGTGGGAGCGACGGCGTGGTTCTACACCGTCGCCGATGTGCGAACCCACATGCGCGGACATCCGTGGCGCTACTACTGGATCCCGTTGGCGCTCGTCGTCGTGACGGCGATGATCGCCGCGATCGCTTCAACCGAGGCGATGACGTGGGTACTGTCCGGCTACTTCGCCTGGCAGTTCTTCCACTTCCAGAAGCAGAACCTGGGTATTTCGGCGCTAGCAGCCAGATCTCTGGGCGCGGCTCGTCTCACTGGAATCGAACGAGCGGCTCTGACCGTGGCCGGAATCGGTGGCGTCGGTTGGCTGGTCGCACACCCGGCGCTGCTCCAGATCGATCGGCACGGGGTCTTCGACTCCTGGCTGCACCCGGCGCTGCAGGCGGTGGCTGCGTGCGGGGCGGGTGCCTTTGTCAGTGCTGTTCTGGTGGGAGCGACGGCCGCTGTCAGGCGCCCGCGAAGCGATCGACCGGCGATGTTTCTGATCATCTACGGGACGAGCCTCGCGTTCTTCCTTCCCGCGTTCCTGTTCGAATCCCCCTACGCGGCGGTTGCCGGCCTGACCATCGCCCACGGGATGCAGTACCTCCTGCTGGTGGGCCTGATCGCCGGTGCACCGACGGAGACGGTGCCCGCACAGGTCGGGGTCCTGATCTGCTTGAACATCGCGGTGGTGCTGGGCCTTGTGCTCAATCAGGCCTCCCACCTCCACTCCGGAACGAGCGGCCTCGACCGCTGGTTGTTCGGTGGCTACCTCGGTGCCGTGATGGCGCATTTCGTCATCGACGCCGGCCTCTGGCGGCTTCGCGACGAGTTCCCCAGAGCCTTTCTGACACGGCGACTGCCGTACCTGCTTGCCCCGCAATGATCGGACCAGGCGACGGCTTCACCTACGCAGCCGCACGATGACCTGATCGACCGACCTGGTCGATGAGTAGCGGCTGTCGTGCAGTCGGCGGTGGTGGTGACCACAGACGAGCAGAGCGTTCCGGAGATCGGTGCGGCCACCAGACGACCACGGGTCCTCGTGATGGGCATCGCACCAGGTCGAGGGTACGTCGCAGCCTTCGACCTGGCAGGTCGTGAAGCGCGTCCGCAGGGCCTTTCGTTGTGCTGGCGAGAAGAGGCGTTGCGTACGCCCGAGGTCGAGGATCTGGGACCGGGAACCGAGGACGGCCGGGATGATGTCGGCGGTGCAAGCCAGGCGGCGCGCTTCGGCTGCGCTGAGACGACCTTCGGAATCGAGGCCACCGATCGCGGCGGTGCCCAGTTCGGCGCGCAGGTCGTCCAGCGGGACGGTGATCATCACCGTGGTCGTATCGCCGCCGTGCCGGGGGAGTCCAGCGGGGTCGATGCGCTCCACCAGGTCGCAGAAGGCGCGCCCCATTCGCTGATCGGTGCGTACGACCTCGCCCTCGAGCTTCCGAGGTTGGGTGTACGCCTCGAGGTACGTCCTGAGACGGTGTGCAGCTTCCTCCGGGATCACCCCGTTGATCCGCGCGGTGCCGTCGAACCGAGGCGTGATCCGCAGCGATGTCTTGTCCCAGGCGGATCGTTCCTCGCGGAGCAGGGCTCTGCCTTCAGCCGCATCGGCGCCGTCCGGATCGACGACGGCCTCAAGGTGGCGGGCCAGTCGGGCGAGCGCCTTCGGGGAGAAATCCGGGGCGCGGCGTACCAGTTCGGCCTCGGCCTGGTCGCGCAGGCTCCTGGGGGTCTCCTCCGGCAACTCCTCCAACGTCCGCAGGATGATGTCAGCCTTCTGGGCGTCGATCCGGCCCTCCGCGAACGCAGCCGACACGATCGGGGCGGCTTCAAGGCGCCGTCCCAACTCCATCGTCCGCCTCAGGGACCCGTGGTCCGCGTGAGCGGTCGAGGCCAACCAGGCTGCGACGTCCCGGGTGCCGGCGTCGAGGGCCAGCTCGTGTGCCGAGGCGAGTAGTCGCGCCTGGAGCGCATTGGCCGCGGCAAGTGCCTCACCGATCGCGAGCAATGCGGCAGCTTTGTCGCGCGTGGGCATGAAGGTCGGGTCGAGATCGGCGACGTCGACCAGAGCGGCTCGGACAGAGCGCACGCACGCGAGCACCGGGTGGGCATCGGGTGTGGACATGTCGTCGACCTCCTTCATTGCCAACATTTTACCGCTCAATACCGACAAAAACGAACACGTGTTCGAACCTGGTGCAGATTTGCCCAACCACTTCGTTGCCTTCCCAGCAGCCGCCCGCAACGATGGCGACGGAGGTATGACATGCACTACCGGATGAACGAACCCGTACGCGCCGAGATCGGCGAGGCCGCGTACTCCACCACCGTGCACTGGCGCAACGGCGAGTTCATCGCGGACGAGCCGCCGAAGAACGGCGGCCACGACGTCGGGCCGGATCCGTTCACGCTGCTGCTGTCCTCCCTGGCCACCTGCACCCTGATCACGTTGCGGATGCACATCGAGAAGGTCGGCTGGGACGTCCCGTCGATCGGGGTCGCCGTCAACTACTTCACCGCCCTCAAGGACGGCGAGACCGTGACGACCCTGGATCGCGACATCGTGTTCACGTCGCCACTGACCGCCGACCAGCAGGTGACCCTGAGAGAGGTGGCCGCGAACTGCCCGATCTCCCGGCTCCTCGAGGGGCAGGTCACCGTGCGTACGTTCGTCGAGCGCACGGGCGAGGCCGAGGCCAAGGAGTACGCCGGGGACGGCTTCGTGGTCGAGTGGCGACCCGATTTCTGCCAGCACTCCACCCGGTGCTGGACGCAGCTCAACAAGGTCTTCAACCCGACCGAGAGGCCGTGGATCCATCCCGAGGCAGCGCCGGCCGAGCGGATCGAGGAACAGGTCGGTCAGTGCCCGACCGGAGCCCTCAAGTTCCGCCGGGTCTGAGCCGTCGACGCCCGCCTCGCCGGCGGCTACGGTGGCGACATGCTCGTAGTGACCACGAATGACCTGCCCGGCTGGGAAATCAAGAAGGTGTGCGGCGAGGTCTTCGGGCTCACCGTCCGCTCCCGCAATGCGTTCTCCCAGATCGGCGCCGGCTTCAAGTCGCTCGTCGGCGGCGAGATCAAGGGGATGACCACCAACCTGTCCAACTCGCGTCTCGAGGTCATGGGTCGCATGCTCGACGAAGCGCGCGCCAAGGGCGGCAACGCGGTCGTCGCGATGCGCTTCGACACTTCCGAGATGGGCGACGTCTGGACCGAGATCTGCGCGTACGGCACGGCGGTCGTGGCGATCCCGGTGACCGAGGAGGCCAAGCAGACGGCACGCGACCTCGGGTACGGCGGGGTGTAGCTCCGTCTGATCGCGTGTCGGTGGTGCGGCCGGATTGCCTCCGACTAGGGTTGCGCTCAGCCAACGCCTAGCCGGGTTGGTCGTCTGCCTGTGGAGGGGCGGACAGCATCACATTCACCTGTGGAGGGGTGGATGAGACGCGCGCCCGCTCGGGGGTGCGGAGACGGTTTCGCTCTGCTGGCGTAGCCGTGCTTCGGAGGGAGAAGCATGCGCAACAATCGACCCCTGTCCTTCCTGCTGCACATCGCGGCGAGAGCCCGCTTCGAGGTCGATCGGCGGCGGCCGGACGTCCCGGTCACGCGAAGGATCCACGGCGTCGACATCGTGATGCCGCGGCACCACCTGCTGCCGTACCTGACGTCGGGCGACTCGGTCTACAACCTCAACCTGGTGGAGTTGGCGAGAGGTCTGTACGACCTGGAATCGACTCTCACGCTCCTCGACGTCGGCGGCAACGTTGGTGACAGCGCGCTCGGCGTGCTCTCCGCGGTACCTGCGTACGTGGTCTGCGTCGAAGCCGATCCGGCCTGGCAGAAGTACCTCGACATGAACGTCGCCGGGCGCGACGACGTCGCCGTGGAGCCGTACGCGCTGGTGCCGCCGGGCTATCGAGGTGGCTTCGAGATCAACCACGCCGACGTCGGCTCGAGCAACCTGGTCCCGGCCGCCGAGGGCTCCGGGCCGCCGTCGATCAGCACCGATGAACTGCTGGAACGCAACCCCCGGCTGCAGCAGGTACGTCTGATCAAGACCGACACCGACGGGTACGACGTGCTGCTCGTACCTGCGATGGCGGAGACGTTCAAGGCCTCGCGACCGGTCATCTTCTTCGAGTTCGAGGCGCTGGCGACGTCACTTGCGACGCCTGAGTTGCCGCTCGTGAGTGTCTGGGAGCGTCTGCTGGACCAGGGCTACGAGGACGCGGTCCTCTGGGACAACGGTGGTCGCCTGCTCGGACCCGACAAGGTCGCCAACCTGATCGCCCGGTCCGGACAGCTCAGTGAGGCGATGTCGTCCGCCTACTTCTGGGACGTGGCAGTCGCCCACAAGGACGACGCCACGGGTCTCGAGGTGCTGCGCAGCGTCGCGTGTGACCCGGCAGGGCACGCCGAGGTGGGCTACGGTGGAGCGTGATGGCTGACAACGACGACCTCAAAGCAAAGATGCGCGAAGCGCTGGACAAGAAGAAGTCCGGTGGCGGCGCGACCAATCAGGGTGCCGAGGCCAAGGAGAAGGCTCACGGCTCCGAGGTGGTCGGCCAGCAGCGTCGGATGCACCGCCGCAAGTCCGGCTGACGCGCCCTAGGATGGTGGCCCGTGAGCAAGACGAACCCGGGCAACTTCTTCGAGGACTTCACCATCGGCCAGGTGATCCGGCACGCGACCCCGCGTACGGTCACCGAAGGCGACCGCGCGCTCTACACCGCGCTGTACCCGTCGCGCTTCTCGATCCCGTCGTCGGCTGAGTTCGCTGCGAACGTCGGCTTGAAGCCGGCGCCGGTCGAAGACCTCATCGCCTTCCACATCGCCTTCGGCAAGACCGTCCCGGACATCTCGCTCAATGCGGTCGCCAACCTCGGTTACGCCGAGTGCCGGTTCCACCAGCCCGTGGTCCCGGGCGACACCCTGTCGACGAGCTCCGAGGTGATCGGGCTCAAGCAGAACTCCAACGGCAAGTCGGGTGTCGTGTACGTACGCTCCACCGCCGTCAACCAGCACGGTGAGACGGCCCTGGAGTGGTGCCGCTGGGTCATGGTGCACAAGCGTGACGCGGGCTCGCCGGCACCGACCGAGGTCATCCCGGAGCTCGCGAAGACCGTTGCGGCCGGCGACCTGATCATTCCGGACACGCTCAACTTCACCGGGTACGACTTCACCGCCGCCGGTGAGCCGCACCGCTTCGGGGACTACGAGATCGGCGAGAAGATCGATCACGTCGACGGTGTCACGCTCACCGACCCCGAGCACATGCTCGCGACCCGTCTGTGGCAGAACACCGCCAAGGTGCACTTCAACACCGAGGCGCGTCCCGACGGCAACCGCCTCATCTACGGCGGCCACATCATCTCGATGGCCCGCGCACTCTCTTTCAACGGTCTGGCCAACGCGCAGCTGATCTCCGCGATCAACGCCGGAGCTCACGTGGCTCCTGCGTTCGCCGGTGACACCGTGTACGCGTGGTCCGAGGTCCTGGACAAGGCCGAGACCTCCGCGCCGGGCGTCGGCGCGATCCGACTGCGTCTGGTCGCGCGCAAGGGCCGCGACGAGTCGATGACGCTGCGGGGCGAGGACGGCAAGTACGCCGATGGGATCCTCCTGGACCTCGACGTCTGGGCGTTGATTCCGGTCTGACCGCAGGTCAGCCGAGGATCCGGTCCAGCGCGGCCGGAGCGAGGCCGAGGGCGGTCGTCATGCCGATGCCCGACGTGACCGACACGACGTGCGTACGCGCGTCCACGGGCTCGACCAGGAAGTCGGTCAGGTTGCTGCTCGCGTACACGCCGCGCCAACGTTTGCGCACGGTGATCGGGCGGCCGAACAGCCGCTCGCCCTCGCGCAGCAGGATCGAGGCGACCGACTCGTCGTCGAACGGTGGGTTCGTACGCTCGTAGTGGTGACTGTCGCCGAGCACCACTGAGCCGTCCGGACGCTGGGTGAGCATCAGATTGAGACCGATCTCGAGCAGTTCCGGCTGGTCGTTGGTGAACGCCGCCCGCACCTGTTCCGCGCTCGGCATCCCCGTGAAACCTCCGTATCGCAGGAGTGACGTGCCGGTGAGGACCGCCGGGCCGATCGGCTCGGCCACGGGGGGAGCGACCTCGAACATCTGCAGCCGGCACCGACGGATCTGATACTTCTCGGCGATGGTGGGGAACAACCGGTCGACGTCGTGGCCCACACAATGGATGATGAGTGGCGCTTCGAACGTGCCGACCGACGTGAGCACGGTGCCGTCGGCGATCTGCCCGGCGTTGACCCCGAAGCGGATCTCGACTCCTTGGCTCTGCAGCCAGGCGGCGAGGGCCGGAACAGCTGCCCGAGGATCGACGCGGAGGTCGAGGGGGAGGTGGGCGCCGCCGACCGTGCCGGGTGGCAGCCACCCGATCCGCTGTTCGACCTGCGCGAGGCTGAGTGGGGTGGCTTCGTCCCGGCCTCGCACGTCGGCGAACTCCTCCAGAACGGCGAGTTCGTCGCTTGTACGCGCGACGACGACCGTGCCCTGTTGCACCACCGCGAAACCCGCCGGATCGCTCAGGCCGAGCCACCGTTCGCGAGCTTCGCGTGCGTATTCAAGGCCCTGTCCGGACTGTCCGGTCGTGCACACATGGCCGAAGTTGCGGACCGAGGCGCCGACGGCGCGTTCGTCGCGTTCCAGGACCATGACCTTCATGCCCCGCCGGTGTGCCTCATAGGCATGGGCGAGGCCGACGATGCCGGCTCCGACGATGATCAGATCAGGATTTCCCGGGGTGGTCACGGGCACATCGTGGTGACGCCTGCCCGGGGGAGTCAACAGTGCGGAGCAACTTGCATAGACAAGTTCGGGGAGGATTCACCGGAGCAGATGGCCGTTCATCGGCCGTTCACCACATCGGCGAATCCGCGCCACCCCAACCTGTCTGACCAAGTTGCTAGAGTCGCCGCGTGTCCGTCCCGCTGCATGTCCAGGTTGCTGCCGACCTCCGCGATCAGATCGCGAGCGGTGGCCTCGCCGAGGGCGAGTCCTTGCCGTCGGAGGCGCAGCTCGTCCAGCGTTACGGCGCTTCGCGGGGGACCGTACGCGCTGCCCTGCAGTCGTTGCGTCGAGAGGGTCTGATCGCGGGTGGGCAGGGACGGCCTCCGGTCGTACGGGGGACCGCGCTCGGTCAACCGTTCGAGAGCTTGTTGTCGTTCAGCGCCTGGGTCGAGGCGATGGGACGTCGGCCGGGCCAGCGGACCATCGAGATCGCGCGGCGCGGGGCGTCGCCCGATGCGGCGGCGGCGTTGGACCTCGAGCCCGGTGAGCCGGTGATCGAAGTCCTTCGGGTGCGCTACCTCGACGACGAGCCGGTGATGCTGGAGCGTGCTTCGTACATCGAGCCCGTCGGTCGACTGCTGTTCGACTTCGACCCTGACCGCGGCTCCATCTATGCCCAGCTCACCAAGTGCGGGGTCGATCTGCACGGAGCTCGCCACACGATAGATGCGCTCCCGGCGGATGAGCTCGACTCGGAGTTGCTCGAGATCGAGGTGGGCGTCCCGCTGCTGCGCGAGCGACGCCGTGCGACCACGGCCGAAGGTGCACCTCTCGAGTATGCGGACGATCGCTATCGGCCCGACCGGGTCACCTTCACCATCGACAACACCCGACCCAGCAGCCTCGGCATGGTCTCCGACCTGCGCATCCTCAAGGAGAGTTCGTGAACGCCTTCGACCTGGTCGCCCTCGACATGGCCGGTACGACGATCAACGAGAACGAGATCGTCTACAAGATGCTCGAGGAGACGGCGGCCGCCGCGATCGGGCACCCGGTGCCGGCGGATGTGATGGCGGCCTGGAAGGGCACTGCCAAGGACGAGGCGTTGGTCGGCATCCTGCGCGCGGTCGGATCGGATGTGTCGCCCGACCGTGTGGCCGCCGTGTACGGCGATTTCCATGACCGGCTCGTCGCTGCGTACGTCGCGACGCCGCCGACCCCGATCGACGGTGTGCCGGAGGCTCTGGCACAGCTGCGATCGAAGGGCGTGAAGGTCGCACTGCAGACCGGGTACGACGTCGAGGTCGCGAACCTGATCCTGGATGCCGTCGGTTGGAAGGTCGGTCGCGAGATCGACGTGCTGGTGACCAGCGACCTCGTCGCCGCGAGTCGTCCTGCACCGTACATGATCTTCCGGGCGATGGAAGCCACGGGCGTCCAGGACGTACGCCGGGTGCTGACGGCCGGTGACACCCCGAACGACCTGGGTGCCGGGTGGAACGCCGGTGCCGGTTTCGTGGTCGGTGTGACCACCGGCGCATTCAGCGCCGAGCAACTCGGGGCGTACCCGCACTCGCACATCCTGGGCTCGACCGCTGAACTTCCAATGCTTGTCTGAACAAGTGTTGGGGCGTCTCCAGAGTCGCCAGCACAGGTATTCAGGCGGCATTTAGTCGCAAATCCCGCCCAGACTGTTCAGGTTCGCAGCCTCGGTGATTCACGAGCGGTTCACTTCCGGCCGACAGGCTCCCACCTGTTTAGCCAAGTTGTACGGACGCCGCGGATGCCCCCTTGCGCCAACGCTCCGGACCCAATCAATGGAGATGAAGTGCGCGTAATCAACGTTCGCCGCATCGGCGTCGCGGCCCTCGGTGGCACCCTCGCCGTGTCGCTTGCCGCCTGTGGCTCGACCAACAACTCGTCCTCGAACTCGTCCAGCGCTGCGAACGGCGGCGCGTGGGCGAGCGCCACCTCGGCCACCGCAGGCGGTGGCATGGATGCCCTCATCGCGGCGGCCAAGAAGGAAGGCTCCCTCAACGTCATCACGCTGCCGCGCAACTGGGCGAACTACGGCGAGCTGATGGACAACTTCACCAAGAAGTACGGCATCAAGATCAACGACTCGAACCCGGACGGCAGCTCGGCGGACGAGATCACGGCGATCAAGACCCTCAAGGGCCAGGACCGTGCGCCGGACGTCGTGGACGTCGGCATGCCGTTCGCCTACTCCGGGACCAAGGAGGGCGATTTCGCTCCGTACCAGGTCGCCACCTGGAACGACATCCCGGCCGCCGCCAAGGACCCCAACGGGAACTGGTTCAACGACTACGGCGGCGTGATGTCCATCGGTTGTGATGCCAAGCGGGTCTCGGTCTGCCCGACGTCGTTCAAGCAGCTGGACAACCCGATGTACAAGGGCATGGTCGCACTCAAGGACGACCCGAGCCAGGCCAACGCGGCGCTCATGGGTGTCGCCGCCGTCGCGCTCGCCAAGGGCGGCACGCTCGACAACATCCAGCCCGGCATCGACTACTTCGGCAAGCTGAAGAAGGACGGCATCTTCAAGCCGATCAAGGCCACGGAGTCGACCGTCGAGACGGGTGCCACCCCGATCCTGCTCTTCTGGGACTACCTCAACGCCTCGTACGGCAAGGACACCGCGGCCAAGGGTGTTCAGTGGAAGGTCGCCGTTCCGTCGGACTCGCCGGTCCTCGCGGGCTACTACGCCCAGGCGATCAACGCGAATGCGCCGCACCCGGCCGCCGCTCGTCTGTGGGAGGAGTACCTCTTCAGCGTCGAGGGCCAGAACGGTTTCCTCAAGGGTGGTGCTCACCCGGTCCAGCAGGCTGCGATGACCGCCGCGGGCACGATCGACAAGACCCTGCTCGCCGCCCTGCCGGTGGTCACGGGTACGCCGGTGCTGCCGAACGAGGCTCAGAACACCACGATCGGCAACCAGGTCTCGGCTGGCTGGGCCAAGGCGCTCGGCTGATCTGTGGCGATCACTCACGCTGTCGGGGAGCGGCCGTCATCGGTCGCTCCCCGACAGCTGCTCCGAAGTGTCGGCGGCCCGTGGCTCGGTACGGTTCCGTTCTGGGCCATCTACGCCGTCTTCTTCATCCTGCCGACCGGCGCGTTGCTCTGGCTCGCCTTCCGCCAGGACGCGATCAAGGGGACGCCGGCGATCCCGGCCACGACATGCGGCGGCATCCTGGGATGCACCCCGTCGCCTGCAGTTCCCGGCGTACCCGGACAGTCGGCGGGCTTCACGCTCCACTATGTCGACCAGGCTCTGCACGGCGCCTTCCACGACGGTCTGATGAACTCGTTGGAGCTGTCTGCGGTGACAGCGATCATCGCGGCCATTGCCGGAGTCGTCCTCGCCTGGGCCGTGGTGTCGGGCTCCGGTTGGTTCAAGCAGCTGGTCCTGAGCGCTTCCGCCGTCCTGGCCAACTTCGGCGGCGTGCCGCTGGCATTTCTCTTCATCGCGACGCTCGACAGCAGTGGTGGCATGCTCACGCACTGGTTGCACGGGATCGGGATCAACCTGAACTTCGACCTGTACTCGGTGCACGGCGTCGAGCTGGTCTATCTCTACTTCATGGTGCCGTTGATGGTGCTGGTGATCGCCCCCGCGATCGAAGGTCTGCGACCGCAGTGGCAGGAAGCAGCTGAGAGTCTGGGCGCCAAGACGTGGCACTACTGGCGCTACGTCGCCGGCCCGGTCCTGTTCCCCTCGTTCATCGGCTCGGTTGCGCTGCTCTTCTGCTCCGCGTTCTCCGCGTACGCCACCGCGGCCGCGCTCACGGCAGGGACTCTGGTCCTCACTCCGCTGCAGATCAAGAACGAGTTGTCCGGCAACGTCCTGGCCGGTCCCGACACCCAGCACATCGCCGCAGCGCTCGCCCTCATCATGGTGCTCGTCGTCATTCCGCTGACCGTGGTCTACCAACTCATGGAGCGGAGGACGGCGAAATGGCTGGACAAGTGACCGCCCGACGCGCGCAGTACGCGCGCTGGGCCATCCTCGGTGCTGCGGGGGTCTACTTCCTGCTGCCGATGTTCGCGGCGCTCTGGTACGCGATCTACAACGACCAGAACGGGTTCGACCTCAGCGTCTTCACCCGCATGTTCCACATGCCGAACTTCACGCAGTCGTTCATGCTCTCGGTGTACCTGTCCGTGTTCACCGTGGTCTTCACCCTGGTGCTGATGGTGCCGACGGCGTTGCTGTTGCATCTCAGGATGCCGAGGATGCGCAAGGCGGTCGACTTCGCTTGCCTGCTTCCTCTGGTCGTACCGCCGGTCGTCCTCGTCGTCGGCATCTCGACGGTCCTTCAGTGGGGGCCCAACTCTCTCGCGGGCACGCCGTTCCAGTCCTTCATGAACTGGTTGCAGTTGAGTTCGTTCCCCGGCATCGGCTCGGTGCCGGTGATCCTCGTGTTCGCCTACATGGTGATGGCGCTTCCGTTCACCTACCGGGCATTGGACGCAGGTCTCAAGACCAGCAACATCACCGCCTTGGTCGAGGCTGCTCGCAGTCTGGGTGCCGGTTGGCTGACGGTGCTGCTGAGGATCGCTGTGCCAGCGCTGCGTACCTCCATCCTCAACTCCGCGTTCCTGGCCTTTGCCCTGGCGTTCGGCGAGTTCACGGTGGCGAGCATCTTGAACTTCGTCACGTTCACGCCGTGGATCCTGCAGTACGGCCAGACGGACGGGCAGCTCTCCACGGCGCTGTCGATCGAATCGTTGATGATCGTGTGGGTCATCCTGCTCGTCATCACGGCCTTCGGCCGGCAGAGGACCGGGCAGTCGTTGCTTCGTACGAGGGCTCTTGCTCTCTTCACCTCCCAGCACCTCAAGGACGGCGCGTGATGGCACAGGATCTGACCGAGACCAGGCCCGGCAACACGGTGGCAACTGCCAGTACGTCGGTGGAGTTCGTCGATGTCACCCGCGTCTTCGGCAAGACCACGGCACTCGCCGGGTTCACGCTTGAGATCAAGCCCGGGGAGTTGTTGGCGCTGCTAGGTCCTTCGGGCTGCGGCAAGACCACCGCGCTGCGGATCCTCGCCGGCTTCGACAACCCCACGACGGGGTCGGTGCTCGTCGGCGGGGGAGATGTCACCCGGATCCCGGTGAACAAGCGGGACATGGGGATGGTGTTCCAGTCCTACTCGCTGTTCCCGACGATGACCGCACGCGACAACGTCGCCTTCGGTCTCCAACTCCGCAAGCAGCCAGCGACCAAGCGCCGCCAGACAGCAGGCGAGTTGCTCGAACTGGTCGGTCTGGGCGCCCACACGGACAAGTACCCGCACCAGCTGTCGGGCGGCCAGCAACAGCGCGTCGCTCTGGCGAGGGCCTTGGCGATCCAGCCCCGCGTACTCCTGCTCGACGAGCCGCTGTCAGCCCTGGACGCGAAGGTCCGTGAGCAGTTGCGCGATGAGATCCGCCGGATCCAGACCGAGGTCGGCGTGACGACGGTGATCGTCACCCACGACCAGGAGGAGGCGCTGTCGATGGCCGATCGCGTCGCCGTCATGAACGCCGGGCGTCTCGAGCAGTGCGCGACGCCTGCGGAGTTGTACGCCAGGCCCGCCACGGTCTTCGTGGCCGAGTTCGTCGGTACCATGAACCACATCTCCGGCGTCGCCGAGGACGGCGGGTTCGTACGCGTCCTGGGCCAACGGTTGCAGATCGACGGCGCCGCCCGGGCGGTCGGCGACCCGGTCAAGGTACTGGTGCGGCCGGAGGCCGTGACCGTACGCGCCGGCGGTGACTGGACCGTTGTTGGAAGCAACTTCCGCGGCGCCACCACCCGGCTCCTGGTGAGCCGGGACGGTGAGCCGCCGATACGCGCCGACGTGACCGTTCACCAGGCGGCCGACCTGCCGATGGGGTCGCCGGTGACGCTGATGCTCGCCGATCGACCCGTCCTGCTGGCGCAGTAGAACGAAAGGCAGACCGGGGTGGGGGACATGCCAGCAGCGGTGCTGTTCGACATGGATGGGACGTTGGTCGACACCGAGCACCTGTGGCTCGAGGTCGCCCGCACGGTGGCGACGCAGGCCGAACGGCCGCTCGCCGAGGACGATCTGCAGCATGTGCTCGGACGGCCGATCGCACACACGGCCGGGTACCTTCATGCCACCGGCGCGACGGGCACGTTGGAGGACCTCACCCGGGATCTGGACGATGGCTTCACCGAGTGCGTTGCTCGCGAGATCACTCCGCTCCCGGGCGTACGCGGTCTGTTGAGGGAGTTGGCGCGGGCCGGCGTACCGACTGCGATCGTGTCGGCGTCGGAGCGGCGGGTCGTCGACATGGTCATGGACGCTCTTGGCCGCGAGTTCTTCACCTGCAGCATCGCCGAAGGGGAGGCCGCGGCGTCCAAGCCGGCGCCCGATCCGTACCTGGCCGCAGCGGCGCTCCTCGGTGTTGATCCGCGGCACTGCGTCGCCGTCGAGGACACCCCACTCGGCGTCGCTGCCGCCGAAGCGGCCGGCTGTGCGGTGCTCGCGGTCCCGTCAGCCGTACCGATCGCGTTGGCCCACCGTCGCACCGTGGCGCCGTCGCTACGCGGCATCGACATGCATGTCCTGGCTGCTGTCCTCGGGCCACGAGCAGTCTGACGTTACGGTCATCGCATGAGCCTCTTCGTCGTTCGCCATGGCGCCACCGAGTGGAGTCTGAGCGGTCAGCACACGTCGCGTACCGAGATCCCACTGCTCCCGGACGGCGAGGAGGAGGCTGCGGACCTCGGCGGGTTCTTCGAAGGCCAGGACTTCGCCCTCGTCCTCACCTCGCCGCGGCAGCGGGCACGTCGCACCGCGCAGCTCGCAGGCTTCCCGGACGCGGAGGTCGATGAGGACCTGCGTGAGTGGGACTACGGCGTGTACGAAGGCCTCACCCGTGACGAGATCCTCGAGCGCGACCCGCACTGGACCGTCTGGGACGGACCGACGCCGGACGGTGAGACCCCAGCCGAGATCACAGCTCGACTCGATCGACTGATGGCCCGCGTACGCGGTGTCGACGGCGATGTCCTGGTGTTCGCGCACGGTCACATCTCGAGGGCACTGGCGGCGCGCTGGATCGACCAGCCGGTGGCCTTGGGACGCAACTTCCAGCTCGACACCGCCACGGTCTCAGTGCTGGGCGACGACCGCGGCGCACCGGTCATCGAGCGCTGGAACGCCTGACGGCAAGCCGTGTCTTCTCCGACCTAGACGTGTCCGAGCCCGGCGCGGGACCATGGGGGAGTGCCCCTCACACCCGGTTGCCCGCGCTGCCCCACCCCGGTCGCGCAGGTCGGCCGGGAGGTGTCCTGCCCCGAGCACGGCGTCCTCGCCCCGGTGTGGCGCACCGAGTCCGCCACCTATGACGGCTTCGTCGACCACCTCGAGCTCGCCGGCGACATGCCGACCCTGTTGCCATGGCCGCTCGGGACGGCGTGGAATGTCGGGGACTTCGCGGTGGTGCCGGACGCAGCAACCCTCACCGCGGTCCGCGGGCCGAGTGACGGCGGCGAGGTCGACGTGACGCTGGTCATCGAGCGACCGGGGACGGGTCTGGGTGCGCGGGTCGCAGGGACTCCGGATCCTGCAGATGACCTCGCGTACGCACCGGCGCACGCCCGCGTACGCATTGCGAGCCAGGCGATCTCGTTGTGGGCCCTCGACACCGGAGGCACCGAACTGGACCGTACCGTCCTCGTCGGTGAGCACGGTGGGCGATGGTTGTGGTTGATCCTGCGGCCCGCGTCCGCGTTGCTGCTAATGGGACGCGAGTGGCACCTGCGCGACGTTTCTGCGTTGGGGATGTCGCTGGTCGAGTTGCCGTTCGGCGGTCCCGCTGGCGCGTGGTGACCGGGCCGATAGCCTTCTGGACATGCGCGTCGACCTGCACACCCACTCCCGCGTGAGCGACGGCACGGATTCGCCGGCTGAACTCGTACGGGCGGCCAAGGCCACGGGCCTCGACGTCGTTGCGCTCACCGATCACGACACGGCGGACGGTTGGGACGAAGCCGAGGCGGCCGCCCGCGAGGTCGGCATCACTCTGGTCCGCGGCATGGAGATCAGTACGCGCTTCAGCGGCGGCGGCGTACACCTGCTCGCGTATCTTCCGGATGCGACGTACGAGCCGCTGCAGGACGAACTCGCGCGCATCCTCGGCGGTCGCGACAACCGTTTGCCGCTGATGGTCGACAAGCTCCGGAGTTTGGGGATCGATCTCACCGAGGCGGACGTGCATGCCGAGTCCGGCGACGCGACGGCCTCGGGCCGACCGCACGTGGCCGACGCCCTGGTGCGCAAGGGCGTCGTACGCGACCGCAAGGAGGCGTTCGACCGGTATCTGGCCAGCGGTGCTCCCGGCTATGTGGGCCGCTACGCGGCCGATCTGCACGACACGATCAGGCTCATCGACGCCGCCGGCGGAGCGACCGTGATCGCGCACCCCTGGGGTCGCTCCGAGACTGCTCGGATCACGGAGTCCGACCTGCCGGCACTGATCGAGGCGGGCCTGTCGGGGATCGAGGTTGACCATCAGGACCACGACGGACCGACGCGTGCGCTGTTGCGAGCGATGGCTGAGGCCCACGGCCTCATCGTCACCGGCTCGAGCGACTATCACGGCACCGGCAAGGTCGATCACGACCTCGGCGTGAACACCACCGCCCCCGAGGCTTTCGAGGCCCTGCTGGAGCGGGCAGCGGCGGCCGCCGCCCGGAGCGGACGGGTCGTGCCCGAGGTCGTACGACCGTGAACGCGGTCCTGCTGTGAACACCACACTGGCCGTCGAGGTCTTCGTCACCCTGCTGGTGATCATGGACCCGATCGGCACCGTTCCGATCTTCCTGTCGCTGGTCAGCGGGCGGACCCGTGCCGCAGCGCGGACAGCCGCCTGGCAGGCGGTCAGTGTGTCGCTCGGCGTGATCGTGCTGTTCGCACTCTTCGGTCAGGCGATCCTGGACTATCTGGGCATCACGCTCCCGGCAATGCAGGCCGCCGGCGGACTGCTGCTGTTGATCGTCGCGCTGGAACTGCTCACCGGAGACGGTGGTGGCATCAACGCCACCGGCGACGCCAACGTCGCCCTCGTACCTCTGGGCACGCCGCTGATGGCCGGCCCCGGAGCGATCGTCGCCACGATGCTGTTCACCCGCCGGGTCGGCGGTGTCGGCGATGGTCTCGCCGTCGCGGTCGGCATCCTCGGGGTGCATCTGGTGGTGTGGCTCGCGATGCGTTTCTCGCTGCCGATCCTGCGTTTGTTGCGTGAGTCCGGCGTCCTGCTGGTCACCAAGATCTCGGGCGTACTCCTGTCGGCGATCGCCGTGCAGATGCTCGCCAACTCGATCCGAGCCTTCATCAAGGCCTGACTGCCGAGACCCGGCATCCGTCAGGCCGAGACCCGGCATCCGTCAGGCCGAGACCCGGCGTCCGTCAGGCCGAGACCCGGCGTCCGTCAGGCCGAGACCCGGCGTCCGTCAGGCCGAGACGTGGCAACGGTCATGCCGAGACGTGGCGGTCTCAGGTGGCGGAGACACTGCTCGTCGCGGCGGGCGATCCAGGCGCTTCTCGGCGCTTCGCTCCCTCGTCGACGTGTCTGCCATCCGAGGCTCCTTCGCAGTGGCCCCGCGACCTGAGACCGCCAGATGTCGGGTTTCGGCATGACGGATGCCGGGTCTCGGGGTGCCAGATGTCGGGTTTCGGCATGACGGATGCCGGGTTTCGGCGGCTACTTCGCGGCCCGGCCGAGCTTCTGGAAGCGCTGGAGGATCGGCTTCGGCACGGCCTTGGAGATCCCGACGATGGCCTTGTACTGCGGCGACGGGATGGAGAACGCCTTGCCCTTCGCGAAGTCCTTGAGCGCCGTCGCGACCAGGTCGTTCACGTCCAGCCACAACCAGTCCGGGGCGGAAGACTGGCTCACGCCCATGCGACCGTGGAACTCCGTCCGGGTGAAGCCGGGGCACAGTGCCATCACGGTGATGCCCGCAGGTGCGTACTCATGGTGCGCCCATTCCGTGAAGGAGTTCACGTACGCCTTGGCGGCGCTGTACGTCCCCCGGGGGAGGAAGCCGGCGACCGAGGAGACGTTGATGATGCCGCCGCTGCCGCGCTCGTTCATCGCCACGATCGCGGCGTGGGAGAGCCGCATGACCGCAGTCACAAGGACGTTGAGCATGCCTTCCTCATCGTCGGTGCTGTTCTCGATGAACCGGTACTTCAGGCCGTAGCCGGCGTTGTTGACCAGCAGGTCGATCGGGGTGTCCTTGGATGCGACGCGCGCCTCGACCTTCGCGAGTTCCTTGCGCTTGTTGAGGTCGGCCACGAGGACCTCGACCTGGACGCCGCGCGTACGCAGCTCGGCCGCGGTTTCCTCCAGGCGGACAGCATCGCGGGCGACCAGTACAAGGTCGTATCGCTGGTCGGCGAGCTGCTGGGCGAAGGCGAGTCCGATGCCGGCGGTTGCGCCGGTCACGAGTGCAGTCTGAGACATGAGGACGAGTCAACCACTCGCTGGCATGATGGGCGCGATGACCACCACCCTTGCCGTCGCGAACCAGAAGGGCGGCGTCGCGAAGACGACGTCCGTAGCCTCGCTGGGGGTCGCCCTGGCCGAGCTCGGCCACAAGGTGCTGCTGGTCGATCTCGACCCGCAAGCCTGCCTCACCTTCTCCCTGGGAGTCGATCCCGAGGACCTCGAGGTGAGCGTGCATCAGGTGCTCACCGGAGCGGCCGAGGCGGAGGAGGTCATCGTCACCACCGAGGACGGGGTCGACCTCCTGCCGGCGACGATCGAACTCGCTCGCGCCGAGGCCGAACTCCTCACCCGGACCGGTCGCGAGCAGGTGCTCAAGGCGGCGTTGGAGGATGTCAAGGGTTATGACTGGATCCTCCTGGACTGCCCGCCGTCCCTCGGCGTGTTGACCGTTGCGGCCCTGACCGCCGCGCGCGGGGTCCTGATCCCGCTTCAGTGCGAGACGTTGTCGCACCGTGGTGTCGGCCAGTTGCTCGACACGGTCCATGACGTCCGCCGCTTCACCAACCGCAAGCTTCAGGTGTGGGGCGTGCTGCCGACCCTCTACGACGGCCGGACGAATCACTCCCGAGTTGTGCTCGACACGATCTCGGAGACGTACAAGCTGGACGTCATCCAGCCGCCGATCCCCAAGACGATCAAGTTCGCCGAGGCTCCTGCCGCGGGGCGTTCGATCATGTCGCACGCGCGCACCAGCAAGGGTGCCGAGGCGTACCGTCAGGCCGCGGACAACCTCGTCCTGCGCTCGATGCTCAAGTAGCCGCGAACGAAGCGCTCGGGCCTTTTGAACGACCATGACGGAGCGACTCGCCGACGGGTCAGCGTGTCGGGCGTCGGAAGCGGGGCCGAAGCGGCCCCTGCGACTCCGACTACTCGGCAGCGGCAGCCTCGCCACTGCCCGAGGGGCGGCGACGACGGCGGTTGCGGTTCCGGTTGGCCGTACGCGGGGCGGCGTCGCCCTCTGCTGCTGGCCCAGTGGTCTCAGCCTTGGGAGCCGACCCGGTCTCACCCGCGACCACTTCGCCGCCGCGCGAGCGCGTACGACTCCGGTCGCGGTTGTTCGTACGCGGCGCGCTTGAGCCACCCTCGCGGTTCGCGGGGCGGTCGGCCTTCGGGGCTGGCGGCGCGGCGGGCTTGATCCGGCCCTTGGTGCCGCGCGGAATACCCATGTCGTGCAGGAAGTTGTCGGAGCCCGAGTAGGTCTCGACGAGCTCGTGGAACGGCAGGTCCAGTTCCTTGTTGATGAGCTTCCACTTGTGCAGATCGGCCCAGTCGACCAGCGTGACCGCGATGCCCGAGGCGCCCGCGCGGCCGGTACGACCGATGCGGTGGACGTAGGTCTTGTGGTCGTCCGGAGTCGTGTAGTTGATGACGTGGCTGACGCCGCTGACGTCGATGCCGCGGGCAGCGACATCGGTGCAGACCAGGATGTCGACCTTGCCGTCGCGGAAGCGCTGCATCGCCTTCTCGCGGGCCACCTGCGCCATGTCGCCGTGCAACGGCGAGGCGTTGAAGCCGCGCTCGGTCAGGTCGTCGGCGACGCGCTGCGCCTGACGCTTGGTCCGCGAGAACACGACGACCTTGTCGACGTTCGGCCCCTGGAGCAGGCGGCCGATCATCTCCGGCTTGTCGAGGTCGTGGGCCTGGTAGACGTACTGGGTCGTCGCCGGCACCGTCTGCTGGTCGTACGAGGACTCGGCGCGGATGTTCATCGGCGTACGCATGTACGAACGCGCCAGCGCCACGATCGGACCCGGCATCGTGGCCGAGAAGAGCATCGTCTGGCGGGTCTCCGGGGTGAGCCGGACCAGCTTCTGGATGTCCTCGAGGAAGCCGAGGTCGAGCATCTCGTCAGCCTCGTCGAGCACGAGGGCGTGCACGTGGGAGAGGTCGAGGATCTTGCGGTTGGCCAGGTCGAGCAGGCGGCCCGGCGTACCGACGACGATCTCGACACCGGTCGCCAACGCCTCGGTCTGGATGTCGAAGCCGACGCCGCCGTAGATGGTCAGGACGCGGATGCCGCGGTCCTCCGCGGCGAGGCTGATGTCGCCGGAGACCTGGAGTGCGAGCTCGCGGGTCGGGGCAATGATGAGAGCCTGCGGCTTGCCCTGCGGGATCTCCGCGTAGTCGCGATCCTTCGGAGACACCGTGCGCTGCACGACCGGAATGCCGAACGCGAGGGTCTTGCCGGTGCCGGTACGCGCCTGGCCGATCAGGTCGGTGCCGCCAAGGGCGACCGACAGGGTCATCTCCTGGATGGCGAACGGCTCGACGATGCCTTTGCGTTCGAGTGCGTCGCAGATTTCGGGCAGGACGCCCAGGTCACGGAACGTGGTCATGGTGAATCGCTTTCCTCATGCGGCGCCAGGCTCGTCAGAGGCAGGAGACACCGCGGTCTCTGTGTCGGGGCCAGTCGCACCATCCATCGTGGTGCGGTCCGCTTGTGCGTTGACTACCGCAACCGTTCCGACGTTCGCGATCGTATCGCTAGGGTGTGAGCGTGACCGCATCGCCGTACGACGACCCGATCTACAAGGCCGCCATCATCGACTTGCTCAGTGCCATCGGGTATGGCGAGATCAGCGCGTTCGAGCGGATGACCGAGGACGCGAAGATGGCGCCGACCCTGGAGGACAAGGTGGCGCTTCTGGGCGTCGCCAGCGCCCAGTTCGCCAAGATCGAGCCTGTACGCCAGCGGCTGGTCGCGCTCGGCGTCGACCCGTTTGCAGCCATGGGTGAGTTCAAGGACGGGATCGACGAGTTCCATGACCGCACCGCCCCCGACGACTGGTGGGAGTCCCTCATCAAGGCGTACGTCGGGGAAGGTCTGACGGAGGACTTCTACCGGGAGATCGCCGGGTTCCTCGACGAGGAGACCCGCACTCTGGTCGTCTCGACCCTGGAGGACCAGGGTCAGGCCGACTTCGCACTGGCGGCCGCCAACAAGGGCATCGCTGCGGACCCGATCCTGGCCGGTCGTCTCGCGCTGTGGGGCCGTCGCCTGATGGGCGAGGCGTTGATCGCGACCCAGCGGGTGTCTGCCTCCCGCGACTCGCTCACCGGGATCCTGTCGGGTGAGTCGACCTTCGCCGGACTCGACTTCGCGGGCCTGAGTGCCATGTTCGAGCGGATCACGGCTCGACACGTCGAGCGGATGAGCCGCCTCGGCCTCGAGCACTGAGACCCGTCGAGCACGAGAAAAGGGCACCCTGAGGGGTGCCCTTTTCATCTGATGGGGATGGTCAGCTGCGGAAGCCAACCGTACCGAGTACGGGCGTACCGATCTCGATGTAGGCGATCTTCTCTGCCGGCACGATGACCTTCTTGCCCTTGATGTCGGCGAGGGTCAGGACGCCACCCTCGCTCACTGCCGTGGCGATCAGCGCCTCGACAGTCGCAGCGTCCTCCGCTGACTCCACGACCAACTCCCGTGCGGCGAACTGAACGCCGATGCGGACCTCCACGCTGACTCCTCTTACTACTTGTGTGTGAAACGGGGCGAGTGAAAGCAGGTTCACTCCGACTTGGGGTACCCGCCGATGCCGCGCCATGCGAGGGCGCCGACCAGCCGAGCGGCGTCGGCCTGCGGCACGGCGCTGTCCTCGTTGAGCCAGAACCGTGCGCTGACCTGGCCCATTCCCACCAGCGACACCGCCAGCAGGTGTGAGGCCTCGTCGGGCAGACCGGTGTCGTCGTGAATGACGGTGGCGATCATGGCTGCGCATTCGCGGGTGACCTTGTCGACGCGGTCGCGTACGGCGGGCTCCGCAGTCAGATCGGACTCGAAGACGAGCCGGAACGCACCTTCCTCGCTACCGACGAACTCGTAGAAGGCGGCCATCGTGGCCGTCACGCGCAACTTGTTGTCGTCGGTGGAGGTCAGTGCGACGCGTACGCCCTCGATGATCGTCTCGACGCCCACGTCCAGAAGGGCGACGTAGAGGTCGAGCTTGCTCGGGAAGTGCTGGTAGAGCACCGGCTTCGAGACGCCGGCGGCGACAGCGATGTCGTCCATCGCCGCTGCGTGGTAGCCCTGGGCGACGAAGACCTCGAGGGCTGACTCCATCAGCTGAGCCCGTCGCTCCGAGCGGGGCAGACGTGCGCCGCGGGCGTACTTCGCCGATGGCATGGGGTCTGCGCTCATGCGTTGATCCTACTGATCGGGGCAGACCGCACCCGGTTGCCGCACCTGACGGCGGACGCCCAGGACGATCGGCAGGATCCGCAAGCGGGAAATGGTCATAAATGGCCATTCGTGACTACCCCATTCAGGGGATGCGCATTTGGTTCCGACTGGCTGAGCGCCGTCGTGCCGAGATCTACGATGGCATCAGTGCTGCGCTCGGGGCGGCGGTACCTTGTTCGACTCGGCGAACGCTGGTTTTCGCGTTTTTCTGAGGTAGGGGAGCACTCAATGAGCAAGCGCTCGAATGCCGTACGGGGTGGGAGTCGTCGCAGTGCGGCGGCGTCTGTCGGCGTACTTGGTCTGCTGATTTTTTCCACCGGGTTGAGCCTGGTGGCCCAGGGCGGCTCTGACGCCAGCCCAGGCGGGCACATCGCAGTGTTGGTGTGCCACCGGACGGGATCCGACTCGAATCCGTACGTCACCATCTACCCGGACGCTTCCTCGACAACGCTCAAGGGGCACCAGGCGCATCGCGACGATCCCAAGGACTGGAAGGCGTGGAAGTCGGCCGGCTGGTGGATGGGCATGCACCACAACGCGGGGGACCCGAAGCGTGACTGGATCCACTCGTTCACCGACTCCAAGGGCGTGTTCCACCCGGAGGATGGCAACATCACTGCTGCTGGCTGCATGGACACCTCGCCGCCGCCGCCGACCATCACCCCCACGCCCACGCCGACGCCGACGTGCACCACCTCGACGCCGCCCCTTCTGCGTGCTGCTCCGCAGGCCGCCGTCACCCCGACGTGTGCCCCGCCGCCCACCCAGCCGGGCTCGGTCGACACGATCGCTCCGGCCTTCGCTGACCCGTCGTGTACAGCCAAAGGTGGCTCAGCGATCAACCTCGCAGGCCAGGGCTTCCTGACCAAGACGGGCCTCGCCGCGACGAGTTACAAGCTCGGTGTGCTGAACGTGCTCTACACGGTCACCGGATCGGTGGGACCGGGAGGTACGGCAACCGTCACCGCGACCCCGATCGACGCGGCTCTCCACGTGATCAAGGCTGGTGACCCCACGGTCTGGTCGCACACGTTCACCGCACTCACCACGCCGTGCTCGAAGCCGGTGGTCGTCACTCCGACCCCGACCTCGCACCCCACGGTCGTCATCCCGAAGACCGTTCACTCCGGTCTGGTGTCGGTGGCGCCAGCCACCTCAGGCAGTTCGGCGATGCGTGCCCTCGGGCTCGGCCTGGCCGGTGTCGGGTCAGTGTTGATGCTCGGCGCGATGGGTCTCATCCGCCGGACGGCCAAGCGTTGATCTGAGGGACCGCTTGTCCAACTCCGTCTCGCGTGGTCCTGGCTCCAGCCAGACGTCCAGGACCACGCGAGGCGAGCGGACGGTGGCAATGGCAGCGACGGCAACCGTCGCTGTCGCTGCCACTGTTCTTGCGTCCCGGGCCCGCGATGCCCGTGAGGAGGTGCTCGAGGCACCCGACGAGCCGGTCCAGGAACCGTCCGTCGCGCCCGAGCCGATCATCCGCTCAACCGAACGCCGACGCACCGAACCCATCCCGGGGCGTCGAGCGCGGCGACCGCACATTCCCAAGCGACGCCGCGACCGTCAGCCCGGAATGGTCGCCGCAGTCCTGATGCTGGTGGTCGGCGTGGTCCTCGCCGTGCCGTGGTACCTCCCCGGATTCGGTGGCTACGTCCACGACGTCGGGATGGGGCTGCATCATCTGTTCATCCCGGCCGGGCCGGCTGTCGTCCGGGACCCCGCGGTGCTGACCACGGAACCCGCGGACTCGACTCCGCCGGCACCAGATCGTACGCCCGGCGTGCCTGTCTCCCTGCAGGTTCCGCTGCTGCAGGTCGACTCGACGGTGGTGCCGATCAGCGGCGATTCTGGCGAGTTGCTGCCGCCCGACGACCCGCAGATGATCGGCTGGTGGAAGCAAGGTCCGCGGCCGGGTTCATCGGAGGGCGCGGCCGTGCTGACCGGACACACGGTGCACTTCGGCGGCGGCGCGTTCGACCACCTCTCGTATCTCAAGGTCGGCAACCACTTCACGATCAGGACCACTCGTGGGTCGATCCGGTACGTCGTCGTCCGCCTGCACAAGTACGGGACCGGGGAGCTGTCGCGTGACGCCACCAGCCTGTTCCAGCTGACCGGGCCGCCCCGCGTACTCCTCGTGACCTGCTCCGGGTGGAACGGGCACATCTATCTCGAAAACACGGTCGTCACCGGCGTTCCTGCGTAATCGCGAGACGATTGCGGGGAACAAGCACCCGGGCGTACGCGTTGCCAGCAGAGCACGGTCGGACGCGGTGTGTGCTTGAGAAGTTGTGTGCTGAGAAGGAGTCCAGGTGTCCATCCCCCCGCTGGTCGAGCCGGCAGATGAACTGACCATCGACGAGGTGCGTCGTTACAGCCGCCACCTGATCATTCCGGATGTCGGCATGGCCGGCCAGAAGCGTCTGAAGAACGCGCGCGTCCTCGTCATCGGGGCCGGTGGCCTCGGCTCGCCTGCGCTGCTCTATTTGGCAGCGGCCGGAGTCGGCACGCTCGGCATCGCGGAGTTCGACGAGGTCGACGAGTCGAACCTGCAGCGTCAGATCATCCACGGCCAGTCCGACATCGGTCGCCCGAAGGCCGAGTCCGCTCGTGACTCGATCAACGAGGCCAACCCGTACGTCAACGTGATCGTCCACAACGAGCGCCTCGACAACGACAACGTGAAGCAGATCTTCTCCGGGTACGACCTGATCGTCGACGGTACGGACAACTTCGCGACGCGCTACATGGTCAACGACGCCGCGTACTTCCTCGGCATCCCGTACGTGTGGGGCTCGATCTACCGGTTTGACGGCCAGGCCTCGGTGTTCGCGCCGAAGCAGGTCGAGAACGCGCCGTGCTACCGCTGCCTCTACCCGGAGCCGCCGCCGCCGGGCATGGTCCCGTCCTGCGCCGAGGGTGGCGTGCTCGGTGTCCTGTGCGCCTCGATCGGTTCGATCCAGGTCAACGAGGCGATCAAGATGCTCATCGGCGCGGGCGAACCGATCGTCGGCGAGCTGATGATCTACGACGCGCTCGAGATGGAGTACCGCAAGGTCAAGATGCGCAAGGACCCCAAGTGTGTCCTGTGTGGCGACAACCCGACGGTCACCGACCTGATCGACTACGACTCCTTCTGTGGCGCCGTGTCGGACGAGGCAGCCGAGGCGGCTGCCGGCTCGACGATCTCCGTGAAGCAGCTCGAGGAGATGCTGGCCGAGCGCACAGCCGGTGAGCGCGACTTCGTACTCATCGACGTGCGTGAGCCCGCCGAGGCCGAGATCAACCACATCCCGGGCGCCGTGCTGATCCCCAAGGGCGACTTCCTCAACGGGTCGGCCCTGGAGCAGATCCCGTCGGACAAGCCGGTCGTGCTGCACTGCAAGTCGGGCGTGCGCTCGGCAGAGTGCCTGGCGATCGTCAAGGGCGCGGGATACGCGGACGCGGTCCATGTCGGCGGTGGCGTGGTCGCGTGGGTCAACCAGATCGACCCGTCGCAGCCGTCCTACTGACGCCTTCAACACCAGGGCCGCTCTCACCTTCGGGTGGGGCGGCCCTGTTGTTTTCTGCGGGCAGCCGGCGCACGATGGAAGAACCCCACAAGGGTCGAGGTGATGGGCGAATGAGCGCGAACACGTGCTTGGCAGAGTCGGTGAAACGTACGCACGACGGATTGGTCGAGCGCCTCGAGCAGGCGCGGAGCGTACCCATGGACAAGACGACGGTACGCCGGGGGAGCCCGGCGATCGACGGACTACTCTCGCGGACCAGCGCCCACATGCATGCGGTGGACGAGGTGCTCGTGCCGGCGGCACGGCTGGCGCATGCGCGCGAGGCCGTACGCGACTATCGCCGGGCGTCGCGGAGGCTGGGAGTCTCGGTCGCGCACGCGAAGGCGCATGAGTTCGGTTCGTCGTACGAGCGCGGCGTCTCTTGGACGGTGGTCTGGGACGAACTGGGCGAGGCGCTGGCCGCCGAGCGTGCTGCCGAAGAGGCGATGGTGACCGAGATGGAGTCGGCAGATCTGGGCAGTTTCCAGGCGCTGACCGATCGTCTGGAACACCTCGAGACGACCGCTCCCTCGCGGCCGCATCCGTACCTCCCGCATCGCGGTCCGATGGGCCACGTGATGCGCAGGACGATGAGCCGGGTCGATCGTTGGTGGGACCACGCGGAGGGCCGGTTCGTGCCGGAGGTCGTGCGGCCACACCGGGCGCTGGGGCTGATCGGGCAGTACGTCACTGGGACGCCGCACATGCGGGACGAGTCGAAGGACGCGGTCGAGGACTGAACCTGCCGGTCGACTTGATCCGTTTCTGTCGGTGGTCGGTGATTGGGTCCTCCTCATGGATGGCCTCATCACCGAATTGCTCGACTCAATCCCCGAAAGCCTGCGGGAGGAGTCGGGGACAGCCTTCGAATCCGGACTGCGCTCGTGGACCGGCTCCCGGCCGTTGTACCTGCTTGGCTACAACCCGGGCGGGGCTCCAGGGGACGACACGGTTCACGCGAATGCCATCGCGTTGCTGCGGGATCGCAGTCCTGACTTCTCGAACTACGTCGACGGGCAGTGGCCGAGGAGTACGAAGGGAACGCTCTACCCTGTCGGGGAGGACCCGATGCAGCGACGAGTGAGGTACCTGCTCGACCGCGTCAACCTTGCTCCCGGCGAAGTGCCCACCTCCAACATCATCTACGCCCGGTCTGCGCAGGCAGCGCATCTTGAAGACGAGAAGGCGCGGAACTGGGCCGAGGAGTGCTGGCCATTCCACGCGCGCATGATCGAGCGGTTGGGCGTTCGGGTGGTGGTCTGCTTCGGCAATCAGGCGGGGGACTTCGTCGCGCGCAAGCTGGGTGCCACGCCGACCGACAACCCGGACGACACCTTCCGTGAGACCTATGAGAACCGTAGCTGGCGGTCGCGTATCCACACTGGACCCGGGCCAACGGTCGTGCAGTTGTCACATCCCAGTCGGGCCGACTGGACCGCGCCTGAGGCAGACCCGACTGGCCTCGTACTGCGGGCGCTCGAAGCCTCGGAGTGAGTCGATGCCCGTCCTGTACGTCATGGGTCAGATCTGTCGGTGCTGTCCCGTAGGTTCTGATCGTCCCGATCCGTGCCGGTTCGAGATTCCATTCCCTGGAAGGCAAAACGCTCTCAGATGACCACGTACCGCCTGCTTCAGCCCTCGGCGCCGGCCGTGCCGGTGCTCGACGCGAGCCAGCAGTCCGTGGTGGATCACCCGGGTGGTCCGTTGCTCGTGCTCGCTGGTCCGGGCACGGGGAAGACGACGACGATGGTCGAGGCGATCGTCGCGCGCGTTGAGCGCGGCACGGATCCTGATCGCATCCTCGCGCTGACGTTCTCGCGCAAGGCTGCTGAGCAGTTGCGGGAGAAGGTGACCGCTCGGCTGGGGATCACCACGTCGGGCGCGTTGGCGAGCACGTTCCACTCGTTCGCCTACGGGCTCGTGCGACGCTATGCGTCTCCGGAGTTGTACGCGGCTCCGCTGCGGCTGCTGAGCGCTGCCGAGCAGGACGTCATCATCCGCGATCTGCTCGAGGTGGCCCCGGAGTCGGTCGCGTGGCCCGAGCGTTTGCGCGCCGCCGTCGGCACTCGAGGGTTCGCCCGCGAGGTGCAAGCCCTGCTCGCCCGGGCTCGTGAGCGCATGGTCGACGGACAGCGGTTGCAGGAGATCGGTGAAGCTGAGGGCATCGCGGCGTACGTCGCAGCGGGGGAGTTCCTCGAGCAATATCTCGACGTGCTCGACCATCATGCGGCGATCGACTACGCCGACCTGATGGGTCGTGCGGTCATCGAGGCAGCGCTTCATCGCACTGAGCTGCGCCAGGCGTATGACCTGGTGCTGGTGGATGAATATCAGGACAGCGATCCGAGCCAGGTCATGTTGCTGCAACAGCTCGCCGGTGACGGCCACGACCTGATCGTCGTGGGTGATCCGGACCAGTCGATCTACGGCTTCCGAGGTGCGGACGTCCGCGGGATCCTCGACTTCCCCGACCAGTTCCGCACCGCCACGGGCGAGCCCGCTTCGACCATCGCACTCGGCACGACCCGACGGTTTGGTCCGCGCCTGCTTGAGGCATCACGCAGGGTCGCGCGTGCGCTGCCCGTGAGCGGGTCCATTCCGCGTGAGGCGTACGAGATCTTCCGGGATCCCAGGTGCCTCGGCGACACCGATCACGGAGTTGTCGAGGCGCTGACCTTCGACACTCCTCGGGCCGAGGTCGACCACATCGCCGACATGCTTCGCCGCGCGCACCTGATTGACGGCGTGCCGTGGTCCCGGATGGCGGTGCTGGTGCGGTCGGGGCGCAGCGAGATCCCGACGCTGCGGCGGGCACTGACCGCGGCTGGCGTGCCGGTCGAGGTGGCCGCCGACGAGGTCCCGCTTGTCCGGGAGCCGGCCGTGCGTACGCTCCTGGACGCCTTGCGTGTCGTCGTCGACTGTGACGTGCAGGACCGGGAGGACCCGCGTTTCGTGACCGGCGAGGCAGCGGTCACCATGCTGACGTCGCCGCTCGGAGGACTGGACGCCAGTGACCTGCGGGTCCTGCTGCGAGGCCTTCGTGCCGAGCAGCCGGGCGATGCCCTGGTGGACCTCCAGCGCCGGCTGCTCCTGGACCCGACGGCCGTGGCCGACGTCCCGGGCATCGCCGCGGAGCGGGCTCGACGATGCGCGGACCTGGTGCAGGCCGCCGCCGTCGCGCTGGCATCGGGGGACAGCGCCGAGCAGTTGCTGTGGCTGCTCTGGGAGAGCAGCGGGTGGAGCCGTCGGCTTGCGGCTGCCGCCGCGTCCGGGGGTTCGGCCGGCCGATGGGCCGACCGGGATCTGGACGCTGTCGTGGCGTTGTTCGACACCGCGGCGCGATTGCACGGTCAGCAGGAGCACATTTCGCCGGCTGAATTTCAGGCGCTGCTCGAGGCACAACAGATCCCGGCGGACACGCTGGCTGATCGTGGCGTCCGCGGTGAGGCCGTCCGCCTGCTCACCGCTCATCGAGCCAAGGGCCTTGAGTGGGACGTCGTCGTGGTCGCTCACGTCCAGGAGGGCGCGTGGCCCGATCTGCGTCAACGCGGCACGCTGCTGCAGTCCGATCGCCTGTCGTCCGGTGGCCTCCTGCCACCGGTGACTCGCGCGGCGTTGTTGGCCGAGGAGCGCCGGCTCTTCTACGTCGCCGCCACCCGAGCCCGTCAGCGTCTGATCGTGACGGCGGTCGCGAGTTCCGATGAGGACGGCGAGCAACCGAGCCGATTCCTGTCGGACCTCTCTGACGGTGATCCGGTGCGTCGCTCCGGGCGACCCCCGCGCCAGTTGTCCATGGTGGGTCTGGTCTCCGAGTTGCGCCGGGTTGCAGCCGACCCTGCTGAGCCGGATCAGCGTCGGCGCGCTGCCGCGGTCCGCCTGCGACGGCTGTCCGCGGTCGCGCCGGCGGCTGACCCGCGGACCTGGTGGGGTGTGCGTGAGCTGACGTGCAGCGACGTGCCTCTTCGGCCGGAGCAGGAGCCGATCCGCCTCAGCGCCAGCGCGTTGGAAGGGATCATGACCTGCCCCGCGAAGTGGTTCCTCGAACGGGAGGCCGGCGGGAGTCGTCCGAGCACCTCCAGTCAAGGATTCGGCACGATCGTCCACGCACTGGCCGAGCGGGTGGCCAACGGCGAGCTGGGCGACGCGACCGTTGCGGACCTGATGGTGCACGTTGACGAGGTCTGGGGACGGATGTCGTGGCGTACGCCGTGGTCGGCGGCACGCGGCCGTGCCGACGTTGCTGACGTCCTCGAACGATTCCTTGCGTGGCATCGCCGCCCCGGAGCGCGGACGATCGTCGGGTTGGAGCACAAGTTCGACGTGGTTGTGGAGCTGCCTGACGGCGTGCGGGTGCAGCTCAAGGGAGCTGCCGATCGTCTGGAGCTGGACGAGGACGGCGACGTCGTCGTCGTGGACCTCAAGACCGGCAAGTACCCGCCAAGCGACAAGAGCCTCCCCGAGAATGCGCAACTCGGTGTCTACCAGCTCGCCGTTGATCACGGCGCAGTTGCTGAGCAGGCACCGGGGGCACGGTCGGGCGGAGCGGAGCTCGTTCAGTTGCGCAAGGAAGTACGCGGAAAGGCCAAGGTGCAACGACAGGCGCCGCCGGAGCCGGGCCGGCCGTTGGCCGTCGTCGAGCAGTTGGACACGGCGTCGCGTGCGATCAGGGAGGAGTCCTTTGTGGCTCGCCCCGGTGATCACTGCAGGTTCTGTGAGTTCTCTCCGATCTGTCCGTCCACCAGTGCAGGAAGTGTGTTGTCGTGAGGATCGAGACACCGGCGCAGCTCGCGGAGCTGATGGGTGAGTCGTGGATGTTCAGCGATGAGCAGTTCGCGGCCGTCACCGCGCCCTTGGAACCGGTTGTGGTGATCGCCGGAGCTGGATCCGGCAAGACGAGCGTGATGGCCGGTCGAGTCGTGTGGTTGGTAGCGAATGGGCTGGTCGAGCCGGGTCAGATCCTCGGCCTGACGTTCACCACCAAGGCGACGGGGGAGTTGCAGCAGCGCGTACGCAAGGCCTTGACGAAGGCCGATCTGCTGACCGCCGACTCGGATGAACCGACGATCTCGACGTATCACGCCTACGCGGGGGCCCTCCTGTCCGAGCATGGATTGCGTATCGGCCACGAACCGGACGCAAGGCTGATTGCCGACGCGACGAGGTATCAGTTGGCGGCCCGGGCGGTGTCACAACACGCCACCCACATCGCCTTGTTGAGCGACCATCCGCAGACGGTGGTCAAGGACCTCTTGTCGCTTGACGCCGAACTCAGTGAGCACCTCAGCACCGTGTCGGACGCCCGCGTTGCCGATGCGCGGGAGCGAGCGATGCTCATGGAGGAAATGGCGGCCGACACAGCGAAGGGCGACTATCTGAAGGCGCTGTCGGCGATCGACCGCCGCGCAGAACTCCTCGGTCTGGTCGACGGCTATCGGGCGCTGAAGGCTCGGCTGGGCCTGATCGACTTCTCCGACCAGATCGCGCTGACCGCGCAACTCGCGGAGGAGGCTCCGGAGGTCGGTGAGCTGCAGCGAGCGACTTTCAGAGTGGTCCTGCTGGACGAGTATCAGGACACCTCAATCGCGCAGGCTCGCATGCTGAGGGCGCTCTTCGGCGGGCATGCGGTGATGGCTGTCGGCGACCCGAACCAGGCCATTTACGGCTGGCGCGGCGCCTCCGTCTCCAACATCCTCGGCTTCGCCGAGGACTACCCGGGAGCGAGGAATTTAGCGCTGGCAACCAACCGTCGATCGGACGTACGCATCCTGCAGACCGCGAACCACCTCGCGGCTCCGCTCGAGTCTTCGGGGATGGTTCAGGCGCTGCGGCCCCAGGACGGCGCTGCGCCCGGCGAGGTCGACGTGTGGGTGCACGAGCGCTGGGATGACGAACTCGAGTGGCTCGGCCGTGAGGTGGTCGCGGCCCACGCCACCGGCGTGGAGTGGAAGGAGATCGGGGTGCTGGTCCGATCCAACCGCCATGGCGCAGCTGTCTACGACGCACTGCTCTCGGCCGGTGCTCCGGTGGAGATCGTCGGCCTGAAAGGCCTGCTCCGGCTGCCCGAGGTCGCCGAGGTTCTGGCGACGCTCTCGCTGGTCCAGGACGTGACCGACAACGCCAGTCTGCTGACGCTTCTGACGGGAGCGCGGTGGTCGATCGGAGCCCGCGACCTTGCGCTCCTCAGTCAGCGGGCCTCCGAGTTGTCGCCGCGTCGCGACGCCGAGCCGACGTCCCTTCGGGACCAGTTGGCACGTGCTGCGGAGGACGCTGACCCCCTGGAGACCCCAGCACTGTTGGATGCCTTGGAGGCTCCTGGCCTCGCTGCGTACTCCGATGGTGCACAGGAGCGCTTCGGTGAGCTCGCCAGCGAATTGCGGCGCCTGCGGGCGGCAGCGGGCGAGCCCGTGCTCGACCTCGTGCGCCGCATCATCGACGTCACCGGAGTCGACGTCGAACTGGCCTCGGCCGTCAGCGAGAGCGCCCGTGCTCGACGTGACAACGTCGACCTGTTCGTGCAAGCCGTGGCGGACTTCCAGGCGTACGACGGAGCAGTGACGTTGCCGGCGCTGATGGCCTGGCTGGAGGCAGAGGACGAGTTCGAGCAGGGGCTCGACGTGGCCGTGCCGTCGGAGGCGGACTCGGTGAAGTTGCTGACCGTCCACCGTGCCAAGGGTCTGGAGTGGGACGTGGTCTTCGTGCCGGGTGTCACCACGGACCACTTCCCGATCACGCGCGCACGCAGCAGTCACTTGTCCGCGCCGGCGGTCCTGCCGCTGTCATTGCGTGGTGACAAGCGGGACCTGCCGCCGCTCCGCGGGCTCCACCGCAAGCAGATCGCCGAGTGGAACGATGCCCGCCGTGCACATGCAGCCGATGAGGAACTGCGGCTCGCGTACGTCGCTTGGACCAGAGCTCGACACCGGGTGGTGCTCTCGGCATGGCGGTGGGCACCGCACCGTGACAAGGGTCTGGGCCCGTCGGCCTATCTGGAACGGACCCGCGAAGCGATGGCGATGTGGGGCCAGATCCCGTCGCAGTGGGCGGAAGCGGTCGACAACGACATTGAGACCAATCCGTATGACGGACAGCTCATCGACCTGCCGTGGCCGATCAGCCACGACACGGCCGAGGCGACACTTCGGCGTCGCGCTGCCGAACTCGTCCGTGAGGCTGTGGATGACGGATACAGCGACGCTGTCGTCGAGAGCTGGGATCGGGACCTGGAGCGACTCCTCGCCGAGCGCGAGACGCCGGAGGTGATCGATGTGGCGGTCACCTCCATGTCCGCCACGGCCCTGGCCACGTGGCAACGGTCACCGGAGTCGTATCTGGCAAGCGTTGTCCGTCCGATGCCGCGGCAACCGAACCCGAGAGCGAGATTCGGCACTCGATTCCACGCATGGGTGGAACAACGATTCGGTCAGACCGACCTGTTCGGCCCTGACGAACTTCCGGGGCGGGCGGACGTCGGGATCGGCTCGGAGGAGGACCTTGCCGAGTTGATCGAGGCCTTCGAGGCCGGACCGTTCGCCGATCGCGCGCCCGAGGCGGTGGAGCAGCCTTTCGCCCTGCCGCTGGGCGGCCACGTAGTCCGCGGTCGCATCGACGCCGTCTATCGAGACGGCGACGGTTACCTCGTCGTCGACTGGAAGACCGGGGAGCAGCCGGCCGATCCGCTCCAGTTGGCGGTGTACCGGATTGCCTGGGCGGAGTTGGCAGGCTGCCCTGTCGAGGACGTACGCGCCGCGTTCGTTCACGTTCGATCGGGTCGCATCGTCGAGCCGTCCGACCTGCCCGACCGGGCGGCGCTCGCCGCTTCGTTCGAGCCGGCCGTGGAGTCCTAGGGTGGTCGGTGTGCACGGGGTGAACGGGTCCAGCCCGGAGGCGTTGCTCGCAGCCTTGGATCCGGAGCAGCGTGCGGCTGCGGAGACGCTGCGCGGGCCGGTAAGGATCCTGGCAGGAGCGGGGACCGGCAAGACTCGAGCGGTCACGCACCGCATCGCGTACGGCGTGGCCACTGGCGTGTACGCCCAGCAGGAAGTCCTGGCCGTCACCTTCACCACCCGTGCCGCCGGCGAGCTCAGGCATCGACTCCGAGCCATGGGCGCGGGCGGTGTCCAGGCTCGTACCTTCCACAGTGCGGCGTTGCGTCAGTTGCGCTACTTCTGGCCGATCATCCGCAAGACCGAGTTGCCGACCCTGACCGAGTCCAAGATCCCGATGATCGTCCAGGCGGCGCGGCAGGTCCGTCTGGAAGCCGATCAGGCGACCTTGCGCGACCTTGCGAGCGAGATCGAGTGGTCGAAGGTCAGCAACGTCCATGCCGACGACTACGCACGGCTTGCGCCTCGACGTGGCCGATCCGTCTCCAACGTCGATCCGGTCACCGTCGGGCACGTCTTCGCGGCGTACGAAGAGGTCAAGCGGGGCCATGGGCGGATGGACATGGAGGACGTGCTGCTGCTGACCGCTGGGCTTCTAGCGGAGGAGGAGCGCGCTGCCGCCCAGGTTCGCGCGCAGTACAAGTGGTTCACGGTCGATGAGTTCCAGGACGTCTCGCCGCTGCAGTCAGCGCTGCTCGGCTTGTGGACGGGCGGACGTCACGACATCTGTGTCGTCGGCGATCCCGCGCAGACGATCTATTCGTTCGCCGGCGCCCAGCCGGACTACCTGCGCCGCTTCCCTGAGGTCCACCCCGGGACAACGTCGATCGAATTGGTGCGCAACTACCGCTCGACTCCCGAGATCATCGCGGCGGCCAACAGCACACTGGCGGGTACGCCGAGTGCGGGCGTGCAGCTGCGCGCAGTGCACGGCTCGGGTGCCGAGGTGGAGTTGGCAGGGCACTCCGATGAGACCGCCGAAGCGGCCGCTGTCGCCGAGTCCCTGCACACCGCCAACGCGGGGGGCGTCCCGTGGTCCGAGATGGCGGTGCTGTTCCGGATCAACGCCCAGTCGGAGGCGATCGAGGAGGCGCTTGCCGATCGACGCGTGCCGTACGTCGTTCGTGGTGCGGCCAGGTTCTTCGACCGTCCCGAGGTACGCGAGGCGGTCACTCGACTTCGCGGCACTGCACGCGGGGGCAATCCGGACGGCGACCCGTTGCAGGAGATCGTGTCCGGGACGCTGGCCGGCATGGGCTGGACCAGCCGTCCGCCGGAAGGTCGTGGGCAGGCCCGGGACCGTTGGGAGTCACTCCAGGCGCTCGTCGACCAGTCGGCGTCGTTCGAGGGAGGTCTGTCCGACTTCGTGGCCGACCTCGACCGTCGCGCCGAGGAGCAGCACGCCCCGGCCGCGGACGGGGTCACCCTGGCGACCTTCCACGCCGCCAAGGGCCTGGAGTGGGACCGCGTCCACCTGATCGGCCTCCAGGACGGCACAGTGCCGTTCTCGTACTCCCTGGACAGCCCGACGGCGATCGAGGAGGAGCGTCGGCTGCTCTACGTCGGCATCACCCGTGCCCGCAAACAGTTGAGCTGCAGCTGGGCCGCTGCGCGACAGCCGGGCGGGCGAGCGACTCGCATCCCCAGTCGATTCCTCAAGCCCCTGCTGCCCGATCAGCCGGCGCCTTCCCGAGGGCGTACGTCCTCGCCGGGGCGGGCCCGGTTGTGTAAGACATGCGGTCGACCGTTGTCCACGAGTTCGGAGAAGGCCCGGAGTCGGCATGAGGACTGTCCGGCGTTGTACGACGAGGCGTTGTTCGAGCGGCTGCGCCAGTGGCGGAAGTCGACGGCCGACGAGATGTCCAAGCCGGCATTCGTCGTCTTCACCGATGCCACCCTGGAGACGGTCGCCGAGCGGAGGCCGGCATCGCTCCAGGATCTGCTCGCAGTTCCGGGCGTCGGGCGCCAGAAACTCGAGGCGTACGGCGAAGAGATTCTCGACATCATTTCGGCGCACGCCGAGGCGTGAACTTGCCGAGTTCGATTAATCATTTGCGCCCTTCACGACTATCGGCATAACCTGCTCATGCCCACCAGAAGGAGGTGACCCCTATGTCGATCAAGGCCATCAACATCGCCCGCGCCAACAGCGCAGGCCATGCAGCCATGCTCGCCGACGGTCACCGCGGTGCGTGGCAGGTGCAGCTGGACGCCAAGCCTTCGACGTTCGTCGTCGAGACGTTCACCACGTCCTACGTGACCAACCCGAAGGGCAATCGAGCCTGGGGGCCACCATCTGCATGAGCAGACATGGCAGCCACCAGGCCGCGGAACCCGAAACCCGGGATCCGCGGCCTTTCTGTTTCTCACAGAACAGAAGAAAGCCGGCCAGATCGATCACGAATCGACGAGGCCACCAACCGCGATCAATCAGGAAATAGGAAGGAGGGGTTGAGATGACAACTGTTCTCGAGCCCGAGATCGCACTGAGTGCCCTGTGTGGGGCAGTGGCGAACACCGAGGGCGAAGTCCCGTGCCGCAGCTACAACCCTGAGTTGTGGTTCGCCGAGTCACCGGCAGACCTGGAATACGCCAAGGCTCTCTGCCAGAGCTGCCCGTTCCAGTCGGCCTGCCTCGACGGAGCCCTCAGCCGTCGCGAACCGTGGGGGGTGTGGGGTGGAGAGCTGTTCCTTCAGGGAGCCGTCATCGCCCGCAAGCGTCCTCGTGGCCGCCCGCGTAAGTCGGAGGCTGCCTGATGAGCCCTGTGCCGTTGAGAAGCACACTGCGCCGCGCGCGTCGATGGAGCGTACGTGCTGAGCACGTCGCGCTCCGGACCCGTGTGTCCTTGGCGCGCGCCATCTGACCGCTTCTGACTCACCTGTGATCGCGGGTGGATGACAGCCCGTTCCCGTACCCCGGGGACGGGCTGTTGTCATGTCAGGACGCTGTCGGCATCAGGGCACCAGCGCAATGTCCCAGGCGCAGCCGCACGCCGGATGCCGGCGGATGTGGTGTGGTGACAGAGGACCCGAGGTGCCGATCTTCACCACCGAGGACCAGGTGGTCGGTCGTTCGCCCCGCGCGATCATCCGCAGTTCGCGGACCAGGTACGCGACCGCGAGCGCCCGGCCGACCGGATCCCCATCTCCCGACGTCCTTCCGGCGTACTGCTCCACCACCAGCGCGCGCCGCGGGTCCCGGACGCCCACCTCGGCGTCGGCACACCGCAGGCAGGCGGTGACGCCGGGGATCACGTACGGCCCGACGGTCCAGCCGTCGGGGCCGCCGGAGAGTACGAGGTGCGCCGACCCGTCCCTGATGAGGTCGTCGACGAGGTCGCGGCGCATCGGACCGGTGGCCATCACCACTGTCACGACGGCGTGCCCCGGGTCCAGAACGGCGAGGGAGCCGACCTCGTCGACCAGGTCTGCGGGGCCGACGAGACGGGCCGGCAGGGGAGCCGCTCCCGTTGCCAGCAGACCGGCGGCGTCGAGTTTCCGGACAAGGGCGGCGACAGCAGGGACCGACAGGTCCGCGTCGGTGAGGCCGCGCCCCTTCTCGAGTTCGTACGCGGCCCGGCGCGTGACGGGACTGTCCGGCCAGATCACGACGCGAGGTGGATCGATGCCGATCTGGAGATGGTGGTCATCGCGGCGGACAGTCGTCTCGCCCGAGCGGAGGCGCAGGATCACCCAGCGATCTCAGCACCCCGGAGGGTGGGAGTCGATGGCTGAATCGGAGCCTGTGGAAAACGCAACCGGCGACAGGACCCGAAGGTCACTGTCGCCGGTTGAAGTCGGAGGTCTGAGCTAACTCAGGCCTTACCGAGGATGCGGTTCAGGTTGGTGCTGCACACGGGGCAGACAGCCTTCGCCATCTTGGTGCCCTTTTCGTTGACGCGGATCTCGCCGGTCGCCTCACGCTTGGCCTTGCACTTCACGCAGTAGAACTCGCCGCTCCAGGTCTCAGCCACGACGGCCTCCTTCGTCAATCTCGTCTATCCCTTCGGCGGTCTGCCGTAGGGCCACAGTGACCATACACACGAGGCACCCCCGGTGCCTGGATCAACACTGGCCTTCCCCTTGCCAATGTTGTCCGGCGGCGCCGGGGGTACCTACTGTCGAAGTACCGTATGCCTTGCCTTGGACCGGGTCAACGGTCGTATCTCACACCTGTGGATAAAGGTGTGGACAGTCTGTGGAGGCCGGGCCCATGGTGGTGGACAGTCGGTGGAACGATGGTGTCGAATGTGGGGAACCGGCGGTATGTTTTCGGCGCGATATGGCCTCTGACCTGCGAAAACGCGGTCCTGATCCGATGTGGAAGAAAAAAGTTTCGTGATTGAGCCCGACAGCCTCAGTGTGTACGCCGCAGATCCCGTCGCAGCGCTGCGCCGCATCGCTTTTCTGATGGAACGCCGCCTCGAGGACACGTACAAGGTGCAGGCGTTCCGGAAGGCGGCACAGGCGATTCTGCCGTTGTCGATCGAAGAGATTCATCGGCGTGTCGCGGACGGAACCCTCACCCAGATCGCAGGTGTCGGAGCGAGTACGGCAGCAGTCGTGACCCAGGCTGTCGAGGGTCAGATGCCGGATCGACTCGTCGCGGCGGAGGCGCAGTACGGCGGACCGCTGGCGACCGGTGGGGGTGCGGTGCTGGCTGCTCTGCGGGGCGACCTGCACAGTCACTCGGACTGGTCCGACGGAGGTTCACCCATTCAGGAGATGGCGATCACCGCCCATGAGCTGGGGCGCGAGTACCTCGCACTGACCGATCACAGCCCGCGTCTGCGGGTGGCGAACGGGCTCTCCGTCGAGAGGTTGCGCAAACAACTCGACATCGTGGAAGCCATCAACACCCACATGGACGGGTTCACCCTGCTCAAGGGCATCGAGGTCGACATCCTCGACGACGGTTCCCTCGACCAGACCGACGAGATGCTCGACCGGCTCGACGTACGCGTCGCCAGCGTCCACTCCAAGCTGGCCATGGACGCACCCGCGATGACCCGCCGGATGCTGGCAGCGGTCACGGGTACGCGCATGAACGTCCTCGGACACTGCACCGGTCGGCTCGTCGGCGGAGGCCGCGGTCGGCGGCCGGAGTCGACCTTTGATGCGAAGGCAGTGTTCGAGGCCTGCGCGGACAACAACGTGGCCGTCGAGATCAACTCCCGCCCCGAGCGTCGCGACCCACCGACCCGTCTCCTCGAGATGGCCCGCGACGCAGGTTGCCTGTTCTCGATCGACTCCGACGCGCACGCCCCGGGGCAGTTGGACTTCCCACAACTCGGATGCGAGCGCGCGGAGGCCGCCGGCATCGACCGGGAACGGATCGTGAACACCTGGCCGCTGGAGCGCTTGTTGGAGTGGGCCAACCCGGTACGTTGAGGACATGCCGGAAGTCGAGGTGCGTCGCAGCCCCCGGCGTCGGCGTACGGTCTCGGCGTACCGCGAGGGCGACAAGATCATCGTCCTGATCCCCGCGGCGACCAGCAAGCGCGACGAGGCGATCTGGGTCGAGCGGATGGTCGCGAAGATCGAGACGCGGGAGCGGCGTACACAACGCACTGACGACGACTTGATGGCCCGCGCGACGTACCTCAACAAGACCTACCTCGGCGGAGAGGCGCAGCCGTCGGCGATTCGCTGGGTCACCAACCAGCGCAGTCGCTGGGGGAGTTGCACCCCGGCTGATCGGGCGATCCGGTTGTCGGCGCGACTGCAGACGATGCCTGCGTGGGTGATCGACTACGTGATCGTGCACGAGTTGGCGCACCTGCTCGAGGCGCATCACAACGCCCGGTTCCATGCGCTGGTGGGCGCCTACCCCAAGACCGAGGTGGCGAAGGCGTACCTCGACGGTTTCTCAGCGGGTACGCGCAGCGGCGAACCGATCTCGGGCGATGTCGATGAGGTCGAGGACTGAGTCCTCCAGTTCCGGCAGGTCCGTCAGTGGGAACCAGCGGACGTCATGCGATTCCTCGCTGACCGCGTACGCGTCGGCGCTGTCTGCCTGCGCGACGAAACGCACGTCGAGGTGGTGGACGCCCTCGCCGCAGAATTCCACCCAGTGCACGTCGAGTTGCGCGACCCGAGGGTCGAGCTCGAACGTGGCCAGGCCGGACTCCTCCGCGACCTCGCGGCGGGCGCCGTCGAGCAGGGACGCGTCGCCCTCCTCCAGATGACCGCCGAACTGGAACCAGCGGCCAGCCTTGGCGTGCAGGGTCAACAACACCTGCGAGAGGTCGTGGGAGATGACCAGACACGAGACCGTCAGGTGGTCGGGACGGCCGGACCGGTACAGCCCCCCATCGATCGCCTGATCCACGAAACGGCCTGAGTGTGGCGACGCGAAACCCTCCAACACTCGTCGGGCGTCAGCCAGAAGTGGAGCCGTCACGCGTCGGGGTTCTCGAGGAGCTTCTGGAGTTCGGCGTCGAAGGCCTCATCCGTCAACGAATCGGGCTGCGAAGCACCCTCACGGAACCCGAGCGGGTCGTCCAGATCCGCAGACGTCGGCAGGAGCGCAGGCGACATCCAGACGCCATCGCGCGCCTCCACGCCCTGACGCGAGCGCAGGGAACCCCAGAGGGTGGAGGCGTCACGCAGGCGACGCGGACGCATCTCCAGACCCACCAGCGTGGCGAACGTCTGCTCTGCCGGACCGCCCGCTGCGCGGCGGCGGCGTACGGCCTCCTGCAACTGGGTTGCGACCGGCATCCGTGACGCCGTGGCCTGGCCAACGACCTCGTCCACCCAGCCCTCGATCAGGGCGAGCACGATCTCGAGCTTCTCCAGCGCGGCCTTCTGGGCGGGTGACTGCGGGATGTCGAAGAGGCCGCTGGACAGAAGATCCTCCAGTGCGGCCGGATCGGCCGGGTTGACACTGCCCATCTGCTCCTGGATCCGCTCCTGGATCGCCTCCATGTTGATCTCCACACCGGCGGCGTGGGCGCGTACGGCTTCCAGGACGTGCTCGCGCAGCCACGGGACGCCCGCGAACAGACGCTGGTGGGCGGCTTCGCGCAGCGCGAGGTAGAGGGTGACGTCCTCGATCTCGACGCCGAGGCCGGACGCGAACGCTGCGATGTTGGTCGGCAGCAGCGCGGCTTGTCCGGCGGGCGCGAGCGGGATGCCGATGTCGGAGGAGGCGAGGACCTCACCCGCCAAGGCGCCGAGCCCCTGACCGGCCTGGGTGGCGTACATCGCGCCGACAGCCTTGCCGAGGAACCCGACCATCGGCCCGACCATGGCTGCCATCTCGGGTGGGATGTTGCCCTGCAGGGTCTTCGTGGAGGACTCGACGACGGGTTCGACCAGCGACTTCCACGTGGTGAGGGTCTGGAGCAGCCAGTCCGCGCGCGACCAGGCGGCGGGCGTACGCACTCCGGAGGCGAACGTCGTGGTGTCATCGAGCCAGTGGTCGGCCAGCCGCAGGGCGTCGGCGATCCGGTCAGCGTCGCGCGACGTCACGCTCGGGTCGGCCCCGTCCGCGGAGGACGCCTTGCGCGCCATGTCGATGGCGGCGTCCCAGTTGAGTACGCCGTCGTACGGCTGCATCAGCGACTGCAGTTGACCCAGCAGCGCGTTGATGTCGAACCCGCCTGGGCCGAACATGCCTTCGAACGGATTGTTGTCACCCGGTCCATTGCTCACATCTCCAATCTACGCGCGGAGAGGTGGGGGAGTTCCCGGCGAGGACGTGCGTTCGCCCACGGCAGATCTCGTAAGCCGCAGGGCATACGGTTGTTCCGTGCCTGTCCGCCTCCTCGACATCCGCGAGACGCCGCTCGATGTGGCCGAAGTCGTCTCCGCGTTGGGGAGCAACAGTGCGGGCGGGCTCAACATCTTCGTCGGGATGGTGCGCGATCACGACCACGGCCGCGGGGTGACAGGGCTGGGGTACAGCGCCCACCCGACGGCGCTGGGCAAGCTCGCCGAGGTCGCCGAGAGGATCGCGGACCGACACGGCGTCGATGTGGCTGCCGTCCACCGCATCGGAGACCTCGCGATCGGCGACATCGCCGTCATCGTCGCCACCACGGCAGCGCACCGGGGCGCGGCGTTCGACGCGACCCGGGACCTGATCGACACGCTCAAGTCCGAGGTGCCGATCTGGAAGCACCAGCGTTTTGCCGACGGTGCCGAGGAGTGGGTCGGCCTACCCTGATCCGGTGAGCATCCTCTGGTGGCTGGCGCCGACGGCGCTGACGACGTCGGTGGCGATGCTCTGGGTGGCCCGAGCCGGTCGTGACCGCGTGGTCGACAACGACGCAGCTGTGGCCAAGTTGGCAAAGGCGCTGCAATCGGCTGGCCCGCAGACGTACGCGGTGCGTTCGAAGCCGACGCAACGCAGCACTGGCGTTGCCCGGCGCCGGCCCCAATGACCCGCAGGTAGGGTCTTCCGCATGTCTCAGCGCACGATTGCGGGTCTGCTCGCCCTTCCGACGATCGTTGCGCTTCTGATCTGTGCGTTCGTGTTGCCGTTGCCGTACACGATCTACAGCCCCGGTGAGACGGTCGACCTGCTGGGGATGAACAGCGGCAAGCCGATCGTGACGGTCGGCAAGGGCGGTCCGGAGATCTACCGCGACGGCGGCAAACTGCGCATGGTCACCGTCAGCGTGACGGTTCGGAGCCACCACCCGAAGTTGTTCGAGATGCTGGCTGCCTGGGCGAACAGCGACGACGCGGTCTACCCGCTGTCGTACGCGTACCCCGATGAGGGCACCTCGCAGTCCGACCACAAGGCTGGCTCACAGCAGATGACCAGCGCTCAGGACATTGCCGAGCAGGTGGCCATCGCCGCTGTGAGCGGTGCCCGGGTCTTCCGCGGCGTGATCGTCGGTTCGATCACGCCCAAGACGCCGGCGGCGGCCGCCCTCAAGGTCGGTGACGTGATCACGGCGATCGGCGGCCGGCCGGTGACGACACCGGCCTCGCTGAAGGCCGTCATCGTGTCCCTTCCTGCAGGCAAGGCGATCGAGTTCCATGTCACCCGGGCGGGCAAGGCGATCACCGTCCAGGTCACTCCGGAGAAGATCAGCGGGCGTACGAGGATCGGTGTCGGAGGACCCAACGGCGGTGAACTCATGTCGGCCGTCTCCCTGCCGTACGACGTCCAGGTCAACATCCCATCGGACATCACCGGCCCTTCGGCCGGGCTGATGATGACCCTGAGCATCTACGACGAGTTGACGCCCGGTTCGCTGACCGGCAACGGGGATGTGGCGGGCACCGGCACGATCGACCAGAGCGGGAACGTCGGCGAGATCGGCGGGATCCAGCAGAAGATCCCCGGCGCCAAGAACGACGGTGCGCAGCTGTTCCTGGTCCCGGCGGGCAACTGCCCCGATGTGGCGAACGCCGACCACGGGTCCATGCGACTGGCGAAGGTGAGCACCTTCGCTGATGCGCTCAAGGTCGTGCAGACCTGGGCCAAGGACCACAACGCGCCACTTCCGTCCTGCTGATCCGATGAGCAGCGACGACATCGAGCCGGAGCAGCCGACCTGGCGAAGGACGCGCCGGTGGCCCGTCGTCGCCCTCGGCTTCGCCATCCTGCTCGTGTTCGCGCTGGCCTGGGCCGGGACGTACGCGAACGCCGCCTGGTACGACTCGGTCGGTTACGGCGACGTCTACAGCACGCTTGCGGTGACCAAGGCTGGACTCTTCGGTTGCACGGCCGTCCTGGTGGCGCTCGCCATGGGCGGATCGATCCTGCTCGCCTCGCGTCATCGCCCGGCCGAGATGGCTGGCGGGTCGTGGGTCGAGCGTTACCGCGCGTACGCCGAACCGGTGCGCTTGTGGATCTGGATCTGCATCACTGTGATCGCGGCCTTGGCGCTCGGCGTCGCCGAGACGAGCCGGTGGCGTGACGCGCTCCTGTGGTGGCAGGGCGGCTCCTTCGGCATGCGTGATCCGTGGTTCCACCACGACGTCGGCTTCTACGTCTTCACCCTGCCGTGGCTCCATGACCTGATCGATCTGGGGTTGACGCTCGGACTTCTGGCGCTCGCGACGAGCCTTGCGGCGCACTACTTCTACGGCGGGATCACGATCTCGCCGGCGGTTTCGTGGACTCGAGCGGCCCAACGCCAACTGGCCGCTTTCGGGGCCGTCACGCTCGTCTGCAAGGCCGGCGACTACTGGCTGGCGCGGTACGACGCCGTTCACGCCGGTGGGCCGTACGCAACCGGCCTCGGATATGTCGACCAGCACGCCACTGACCCGGGGCGGGAGATCCTCACGTACGCGGCGCTGATCTGCGCCGGTCTGCTGCTGTGGCAGTGGCGCCGCCCGCGGTGGCGTACGCCCATGGTCGCGGTGATCCTGCTGTTCATCAGCTCAGCGACTCTCACCCTGATCTGGCCCGCGATTCTGCAGAGTTCGGTCGTACGCGCCGACCCGATCGCTCACGAACGCGACAACCTCACCGCCTCGATCGCCGCGACGCGCGCGGCGTACGGCCTGGATCGACTGACGACCGGTCATCTGAGCGGGGACGCTGCCGCGACCGCCAGCCTTCCGATCCTGGATCCTGCGCAGGTACGACTCGAGATGAAGGCGGTCGGTGCCGGCACGATCTCGCCGCCGGAACTGGATCGCTACGTCGTCGACGGGAAGCCTCGGCCGGTCCTGGTCTCGATGGCGCAGCGCGGCGGCACCGGCGGCGTCCTGGCCGCGTACGCCGATGCCGGCGACCGTGCCGGGAAGGCTCGCGTCCTGACGACCTGGGCCCAGAACGACCTCACCCACGACCTGGCTGCCTCGGTGGCTGCGCCGCTGTACGTCGGCCCGGACATGGTCGGCGGCCTCGCTCGCGCTGGGACCTCGCCGGGGGTGCCGTTGACCGGGATCAACCGGGTCGCGTACGCGCTGGCGAACGGCGACCTGGGGGTGCTCAGCGAGCGTGGAACGTACGCAACCCGGCTCGACCCGCTGCAGCGTGCCGCCCGGGTGGCGCCGTGGCTGCAACTGGATCGCCATCCCTATCTGACGATCGTGGGTGGCCGTGCGCTCTGGGTGATCGACGGCTACACCACGACCGGGAACTACCCCGGGAGTTCCGTCGAGTCGTGGTCCGGCATGACCGGGGACGGCACGCCCGGATCCTCCTCGGCCTATGACACGGTCAACTACGCCCGCGACGCCGTGAAGATCACCGTCGATGCGCAGGACGGTTCGGTCCGGTTGTACGAATGGGACGCGGACCCGATCCTGCACGCGTGGGAGGGGATCTTCCCCGGGCTCGTGCACACCCGCGCCGAGATCCCGCCGGAGCTGCAACCGCATCTGCGGTACCCCACGGACCTCTTCGCCGTACAGCGGTTCCAGGCGCAGGCGTACGCCACCGCGACTCCGGACTCGCTCCTCGCCATGCAGGACACCCAGATCCCGACGGTCGGCGACGGAAATGCGCGGGTCGAACCCCAACGGGCTTTCGTCAACGGTGTCTGGTCGGTGTTGTCGCCGATGTCGGCCGCCAACGGCCACGACCTGGCCAGCGTCCTGGTGGCGAATTCCGATGCGACCTCGCCCGACTACGGCCAACTCCAGTGGCTGACCCCGTCCACGACGACCCCCAGCCCAGCAGGCGTCAACGCGATCATGCGGGCAGATCCGCGCGTACGCGCCGAGATCGCAACGTTCGCCAGCTCGGCGACGCCTCGTTGGGGTCCCCTGCTGGTGACCCCGACGAGTGCCGGTCCGATCTGGGCTGCGTCGCTGTACGCGGTGGGCACCGACCCGACCACGCCGCCGCCGCTGGCCGATGTGGTGGTCGATGTCCGCGGCTCGGTGGGTGTGGCGCACACCATCGAGGAGGCGCTGGCGGCCGCCGCGAAGGACGGCGCGAACGGGTCCCGGACCGCCGCGGCGCTGATCAAGGACGCAAACGCGTTGTTGGCCCACTCGCTCGACGGGACGTTGTCGCCGGCTGACCGGGATGCGCTCGTGCAGCAGGCGAAGGCGAAGCTCGATGCGGCCGCCGCGTTGCTCGCCTCGACGAAATAGCCGTCAATCGGTGCCGCGGGGCGGATCTTCTGACAGATTGAGTCCGTGGGCGTCGAGAACCCGATTGAGATCCTGATCAAGTCGCAGCAGGCTGCCATCAAGGTGGCGACCGACACTGTCAAGGCTGTGGCAGGTGCCGCGGTCACCGGCGTCACGCAACCCACAGAGCTCGTCGGACAGGTCGCTGATCTGGCCGGCAGCGTCGCGGGCCTGGCTGGGGTACTGCAGAACCTCCTGGGAGCGACCGCCCAGCCGCTGCAGGACGTCCTGGTGCGGCAGCGCGAACTCGCCGACACCGTGGCTGTGCTCGCTGACGCGCAGGCCGACATCGCCGCCGTGGTGTCCAAGCTTGCCGAGCGGCACGCGGCGGCTGTCGCCGCGCTCGAGAAGCTGTCGTCCCCGATCTTCATGGTCGCCGGGACGTCGCCGACCGCGCCGTGGGGCAGGGAGAAGAAGGGCGACAAGGACGCCTAGCGTCGTGTTGCACTGAAGCGCATCAGATGCCCCGCAGCCGCTTGTTCGATGCGTACGTCCTGGAACCCGACGGCCTCGAGCTGGTCGTGCAGATCACCGGGCGCCACCATCAGGAACGGTGACCGGTCGACGCGGTGGAACCAGCGCGCCGCCGCGGTGTCGGTGAGGTCGTAGCCGCGGAACGTGCCGCCGGGCGCCAGGACACGTGCGGCCTCGGCGATCGCGTCGGGCCAGGCGATCACGTGGTGCAGCATCAGATAGCTCGCCACGGTGTCGTAACTGCCGGCGGCATAGGGGAGTGCGGTGACGTCCGCGACCTCCGCGGTCGCCCGCCCGCCGAGTCGTTCCCGAGCAGCCGCGACCATGCGGGGATCGAGATCGGTGATCGTCATGTCGACGTCGTGGTCGGCCAGTGTCGCCTCGGCCATCGCGCCGGCACCGCCGCCGATCTCGAGGACGCGGCCGACCAGCGGTTCATCTCCCAGAGCCCACGGGAGCATCCGTTTGGCGGCGATCACGTTCCACAGGTGCGTACGGCAGAACGTGCCCTCGATCGGCGACATGACCGGCATGGGACGAGCGTACGCGGGGCGCGGAGGTGGCGTCCGCGCCCCGCGCGACTCAGGTACGCCAGCGGGAGAACCTTCGCTCGATCGCGACCAGGCTGTAGTTGACCGCGAGGCCGAGCGCCGAGGCGGTCAGGATCGCGGCGTACATCTTGGGGATCAGGAAGTTGAACTCCGCGTAGTTGATCAGGTACCCGATCCCGGAGTTCGCGCCAACCATCTCCGCTGCGATCAGCACCAGGATGGCGACCGACCCGGCGATGCGTACCCCGGTGAAGATCGTTGGGAGCGCTGCTGGCAGCACGACCTTGCGGAATGTCGTCACCGGCGAGAGCCCGAGCACCCGTGCCGTACGCAGCAACTGCGGATCGACGCTGGCCACCCCCGAGATGGTGTTGAGCAGGATCGGGAAGAAGCACGCGTACGTGACGATCGCGACCTTCGACGTCTCGCCGATCCCGAGCACCAGGGTGAACGCCGGCAGCAGGGCGAGAGCCGCGGTGTTGCGGAAGATCTCCAGCACCGGCTGGAAGAACTCGCGCACCGGCCGACTCCACGCGATGGTGGCGCCGAGCGGGATCCCGATGAGCACCGCGATCGCGAAACCTGCGCCCGACCGGCCCAGGCTCGACTGGATGTCCTGCCAGAGCACGCCGCTCTCCGCGAGCTTCCACCACGCCTGCAGCACGACGTGCAGCGGCGGGATGAAGTACGCATCGACGACACCGGCTCGGGGGAGGAACTCCCAGAGAGCCGCGAGCACCGTGACGCCGGCGACGCCACGCAGCAGGGTGACCGTACGCGAGCGTCCCTGGGGGACGCCCTTGGCGCGGGCGGCCTGCTCCTGACGCGGGTTGGGTCCCGCCTGGGTCCGTTCGAGCAGGAGACTAGGCGGCATCGGCCTGCTCCTCACGTACGCGGCTGACCTGCTCGGTCCGCAGCAGACTCCAGATCCGGTGCCGGTAGGCAGCGAACTCCGGGGTCGCCCGGATGTCGTTGTACGCGGCCCCGTTGCGGTCGAGATCGACCTCGATCACCTCACTGATCCGACCGGGGCGTGCGCTCATCACCGCGACCCGACGGCCGAGGAAGACGGCCTCCTCGATGTCGTGGGTGATGAAGACGATCGTGGTCCCGGTGCGTTGCCAGATGCCGATCAACTCCTCCTGGAGGGATTCCCGCGTCTGCGCGTCCAGCGCGCCGAACGGTTCATCCATGAGCAACACCGACGGCTCGTACGACAGCGATCGCGCGATCGCGACCCGCTGCTTCATGCCGCCGGAGAGCTCATGCGGATACCGTCCGGCGAAGTCGCCCAGTCCGACGAGATCCAGGTACGCCCGCGCCTTCGAACGCCGCTCCGAGCGGGACAAGCCGCCCCGGGCCTCCAGTGCCAGCTCGACGTTGCCCTGAGCCGTACGCCAGGGGAGCAGGGTGTACTGCTGGAACACCACGCCCCGGTCGAGACCGGGCCCGCGGACGGGGTGACCGTCCACGAGCACCGATCCCGTCGTGGGTGCGGCGAGTCCGGCGACCAGGTCGATGATCGTGGACTTGCCGCAGCCGCTGGGGCCGACCACGGTCAGGATCTCTCCCGCCGGGACGTCCAGATGCAGCCCCTCGAGAGCGACGAATTCACGGATCCGCTTGTCGTCGTCTCCCTTCACCAGGAACCGCTGCCCGACGTCGTCGAGCTGGATCCGGGCGCTCATTTCCCGGCCTCGGTGTTGAGCGCGTTGGTGTAGACGTCGCTCGGCTTCACCTTCGACAGGTCGACGTCGCCGCGGCTGGACAGCCAGGCCAGCCAGATGCTGATGTCCTTGTCAGCGATCGAGCCGCCCTTGGTGGAGACACCGGTGCTGCCGGACCAGTTCTGGTCGACCGCGTCCACCGCGTCGGCGTACCCGTTGTCGCGCAGCCACTTGTCGTAGACCGCGAGGACCTCGGCGCGCTTGTGCGACGCGATGTAGTCGATCGCGTACCCGATGCCGGAGGCGAGCGTCCTCGACACGTCCGCGTGGTTCTGGATCCAGTCGTTGCGCAAGGAGACGCCGCCACCGTTGTAGTAGCCGATCACCTTCGCGTCGGTGGTCAGCGTCTTGAGCGACACCGCGGCGCCAGCAGCGCGGAGCTGCCCGCTGCTGATGTACGCCGCGTCCACCTGGCCCTGCTTGAGCGCTTGCAGGGTGTTGAGCGGAGGCAGCGCGACCAAGGTGATCTGCTTGATCTGATCGGCGCTCAGTCCGGACTTGGCGAACCACGTGTCGAGTACGGCCTCGGCGTTGGCACCGAGGGTGTTCACCGCGACCTTCTTGCCGATCAGGCTGTGCGGGTCAGCGGTCAGGGACGAGTCCTTGAGCGCCACGATCGCCGAGCTCGTCTGCGCGTTGGTGCCGTACGTGGCCACCACCGACTTGATCGGAGCGCCGGTCGCGACGACCTGGGCGATCGCGCCGTAGAAGGCCGACGACGAGATGTCGATCTGGTTGCTCACCAGTGCTTGCAACGAGGCCGGGCCGCCGGTGACGTCGCCTTCCTTCTTGAGGGTGACGCCGGGGAGCTTGCCGAGCGCGGCGGCCAGCTGGAGCGGGTCGACCGCGCCGGAGTAGCTCTGGTAGCGGACGACGGTACTGCCGTCGGCGGCCTTGGCGCCCGAGGCCGATCCGCACGCCGTCAGGGAACCCAGGGCGACGGCGGCGACCGCGGCAGCGGCGGCGAGCGTACGGGGGCGGCGAGTGATGGTCATGGTGAATCTCTTTCTGAGGTTGTCTTCGGTGGGTGTTTCGGGCGGTTCAGTTCTGGCCGGCGGCGACGGGAAGATCCGTGGCGTACTGGCTGTCAGGGCGGGGGAGTCCGTAGTGCTCGCGCAGCGTGCTGCCGGCGTACTCGGTGCGGAACAGTCCGCGCTCCTGGAGGATCGGGACGACCTTCGAGGTGAAGGCCTCGAGGTGCTGCGGGAACAACGGCGGCAGCACGTTGAAGCCGTCGGCCGCGCCGCCCTCGAACCACTCCTGGATGGTGTCGGCGATCTGGACCGGAGTGCCGTGGACAACGTTGTGGCCACGGCCGCCGGCAAGTCGGTGGAGGAGTTCGCGCAGCGTCGGACGGTCCCGCTCGACGATGTTGGCGACCACCTGCAGGCGGCTGCGGTTGTTGTTGAGCACGTCGCCCGCGCCGTCGAAGATGCCAGCGGGGACCGGCTTGTCGAGGTCCAGGTCGGAGAGGTCGACCCCGGCGATGGCGGTCAGTTGCTGGAGGCCGTACGCAGGCACCGTCAGGCGGTTGAACTCGTCGTACAACTCCTTGGCCTGGGCTGGCGTGTCCCCGATGAACGGGCTGATCCCGGGCAGGACCTTCACGTGGTCGGGGTTGCGGCCAAACGCGCGCGCCTTCGCCTTGATGTCGGCGTAGAACGCCTGCGCATCGGCGAGGGTCTGGTGCGCGGTGAAGATGGCCTCGGCGTTGCGACCGGCGAAGTTCCGGCCTTCGTTCGAGGAACCCGCCTGGACATAGACCGGTCGGCCCTGGGGCGTACGCGGCGCGTTGAACGGGCCCTTGACCTTGAGGAAGTGACCGATGAAGTCGATCGGGTGCACCTTGTCGACATCGACGTACACGCCGCTCTCACGGTCGGCGACGACGGCGTCGTCCTCCCAGCTGTCCCAGAGGCGGGTGATCGCATCGAGGAACTCCTGGGCGCGGGCGTACCGCGTCTCGGCGCTCGCGGCGACGACCTGACCGAAGTTGGCCGCAGCCTCGTCACCCTGGGTGGTGACGATGTTCCAGCCGGCCCGACCGCCGGAGATCCGGTCGAGGCTCGCGAACAGGCGAGCGAGGTTGTACGGCTCGTAGTAGCTGGTCGAGGCGGTGGCGATCAGGCCGATCCGGTCGGTGACGGTGGCGAGGGCGGTCAGGAGGGTGATCGGCTCGAACTGGTTGCTCGGGCGGTGGCTGGTGCCCCACCACACCGGTCCGTCGGCGAGGAAGACGGCGTCGAGCTTGGCGGCCTCGGCCTTGCGGGCGATGTCCTGGTACCAGGCGATGTCGCCGACGCGGTCCACGCCGCTGTCGGGGTGGCGCCACGAGGCTTCGTGGTGGCCGGTGTCATGGATGAAGGCGTTGAGGGAGAGCTGGCGGGTCATGGGAGGTCCTTGCGGTCTGAGAAGTGGGTGATGGTGCGGGCGAGGTGGCAGCGACATCGCTGGGCCCGGGCACGCATCAGGTCGATCGACAGGCGGCGGGTGAGGTGCGTACTCATGCGGAGAACTGCCGGAATCCGCTGCGGTGGAAGAGGAGCGGCTCGGCGCTTGCGAGGGCCGAGCGGCTGTGCACCCGGAGCAGGATGATCGTGTGGTCACCGGCCGGGAGTTCGCTGTGGATGCTGGTCTCGAAATGCGCGACCCCGTCGCGTACGTACACCGCGGAGGTGTCGGTCGAGGCCAGCGGGATGTCGTCGAAGCGCTTCTCCACGGGGCCTGCGAGCTGACGGGCGAACTCGGCGTGGTGCCCGGCGAGGACGGTGACACCGAGGCGGCTCGCGCGGCGCAGGTCCGGCCAGGTCTTCGAGCCGTTCGCGATCGAGATCGAGACCAGCGGCGGGTCGAGGCTCACCGAGGTGAACGAACTCGCGGCGAGCCCGACGGGGGCGCCGTCGATGTCGGCGATGAGGGCGACGACACCGGAGGGGAAGGCTCCGAAGACCTCGCGAAGGGCGGAGGCGGAGAGGTCCTGATTGGTGGCGAACGTGGTCATGAGGGTGTGCTCCAGGGTGTGGCACGGCGCAGGGCGTGCGTAGGCATGGCCCGTCACACGCCGGGGGGACGAGGACGGGAAGTTCGGTGCCGGCGGCTGGTGCCGCGGCTTCAGTGAGGGGAACTGGTCACTGACACAAACTGGAGGCGACGCGCACGAGATCGACGTGACGACGAGTCACGAGGCGACGTGCGGTGATGGCCATGACGTATTTCTATAGTAAGTCAGTAGACAATGTCAACACAGGGAGATGCGTACGCTGACGCCCATGTCTGACGTCGTCGTGATCCACACCGACGGCGGGTGTACGCCGAACCCTGGCCCGGGCGGTTGGGGGGCGGTGCTGCGCTACGGCGAGCATGCGCGGGAGCTGTTCGGAGGCGAGCCGACGGAGACCACGAACAACCGGATGGAACTCACCGCGCCGATCATGGCGCTGGAGACCCTCTCGCGTCCGTGCGTGGTGCACATCTACACCGATTCCACCTACGTACGTGGTGGCATCACCGGCTGGCTCGCGGGGTGGAAGCGCAACGGCTGGAAGACGTCGGCGAAGCAGCCGGTCAAGAACGTCGATCTGTGGCAACGACTCGAGGCGGCGTGTGAGCGGCATGAGGTCGAGTGGTTCTGGGTGAAGGGCCATGCCGGGGTTGCGGACAACGAACTGGCCGATGAGCTGGCGACCCGGGGGATGCAGGCAGCGATGGCCGAGGCGGCGCGCGGCTGAAACGCTGGCTGACCGGCTCGATCGCGGCCATGATCGGTCCATGGCGATGACCAATGCAGAAGCCCATCGGATTGCCCGCGAGATCGGTGTCAGTGGCCCGTTCTACTGGGCTGTGAAGCTGCTGGCGACGCTGATCACGAAGATCCTGTGTGGCTTCAGCGCCACTGGCCGCGAGAACGTACCGAAGACCGGCCCGATCGTGATCGTGCCGAACCACAAGAGCTTCTGGGACCCGTTCTTCGTGGCCATCGTGTTGCGCCGGCCGGTGCACTTCATGGGCAAGGCGGACTACTTCGAGGACACCTGGTACGCCCGGCTGTTCCTGGCCCTCGGAGCGTTCCCGGTACGCCGCGGCGAGTCGGACGCTGAGGCAATGGAGACGGCGCGAGCGATCCTCGCCCGGGGTGATGCGCTGGCACTGTTCCCGGAGGGGACCCGGGTACGCGACGAGGGCCTCGGCTCTCCGAAGCGCGGCGCCGCCCGACTCGCGATCGAAGCCGGCGCACCGCTGATCCCGGCGACGATCACTGGCACCGAGAAGCGCCGCTGGCCGTTGCCGCGGAAGGTCCGGATCGCGTTCGGTACGCCCGTGTCGGTCGCGGGCCTGGAGGCGACGCCGGAAGATGCCGCCACGGCGATCAACGCGGTGTGGCCGCAGATCAGTGATGAGTACGGGCGCTGGATGACTCGGCCGACGACGGTTGCTGCTGTGGCGGCTGCTGTTGGCCTGGGTGGTTGGGTCGTACGGCAGAAGTTGAAGAAGTAGCGGCCGCTGCCGCTGGCAGGCTCCCTACGATGGAACCCCGGCGAAAGGCTGATCCATGGAACACACCACCGCGACGGACGTACGCGACGCCGAGACGTCGGTGATCGTCGATCTCTGCGTCATCGGCGCCGGCGTGTGCGGGGTCAACGCGCTCTGGGTCGCGAGCCAGTACCTCAAGCCGGGCGCCAGGGTGGCGCTGGTCGACCGTCGCGACGAGGTGGGCGGCATGTGGATCGACACGTACGACTATGTACGCCTCCACCAGCCGCACCCGTTCTTCACTGCCGGCAACGAGAAGTGGACCATCGACAAGCCGCCCGAGCATCTCGCGGACAAGGCCGAGGTCATCGGCCACCTGCAGCATTGCGTCGAGGAGGTCCGCAAGCGCGTGACGCTCGTGGACGTGATGGGTCGGGAGGCGGTCGCGATCGAGGAGATCGACTCCATCGTCCGGGTCAGTTGTCGCAACACCGCGGGGGACACCCTGACGGTGGTCGCCGATCAGGTGATCGACGCGTCGGGCCTCGACATCGAGACCAACCCGCCGCTGGCTCTCAGCAGTACGCGCGTCCGCTCAGTCTCCCCGGATGAGTGCGATGTCAGGACCGGCGAGATCGCCGCCGACAACGCCCCGGTCTGGATCATCGGCAGCGGCAAGACCGCGATCGACACCGCGCACACCCTGATCGCGCACTTCCCGGGTCGAGAGGTCAACATCGTCGCGGGCACCGGGACGGTGTTCGCCAACCGGGACCTGATGTATCCGAAGGGCCTGTCTCGTTGGTGGAGCGGCACCCGCCCCAATGCGATCCTGACCGGGCTCGCGGACCGGTTCGATGGGACCAACGAGGCCGAGGTCGTGGACTGGTTCCGGAGTACGTACGCGACCCAGCCGATCGACGGCGGGAAACACTTCCTGCTCGGGATCCTGTCCGAGGGCGAAAGTGATCGGGTCCGCGCCGGGCTGAGCCGCGTCGTGATGGGCCATCTGACCGACATCGTCGATGAGGGCGAGGACGTCACGATGCTGACCCGTACGGGCGATCGGGTTGCGATCGAGCCGGGCAGTTGGGTGATCAACTGCACCGGCTACTTCAAGAAGCACGAGCAGCTCCAGGAGGCGCCGTACATCTCTGCCTCGGGGCGGGTGCTCAGCGTGGGGACGTCGGCGATGTTCGGGTTCTCCTCGTTCGGTGGCTATTTCCTCACCCACCTGCTGTTCCTCGGCAAGCTGTCCACGGCGCCGCTGCTGCAGGCCGACGGCAACGAGATGATCGGGCGCTCGAAGGTGGCCGCGACGATGGCTGCTGTGACGCTCGCGCAGTACAACCTGCTGGTCACCTTCGAGCACGTGCCGCTGCACGTCTTCGAGGACTGTGGTCTCGACTTCGACAAGTGGTATCCGCTGCCGAGGAGGATGGTCGGGCAGCTCAAGTTCCTGGCCGGCCGCAAGCGCCGCCTCGCGCACTACCGGAAGTCGCTGGAGACGCTCGCGGAGCGGTTCGACCTGCCCCTGCGGACGCTCGCCCAGCCCGATGGGGTCATGCGATGACCGGCCGACTGACGTCGTACCGTCACGGCGATCTGGTCTTCGACGTCAACGACGAGGGGCCGCTCGACGGCGAGGTCATCGTGCTGCTGCACGGCTTCCCGCAGTTGAACACGCTGTGGGATCACGTCGTGCCGCGGCTGCATGAGGCGGGCTACCGCACGGTCGCGCCCAACCAGCGTGGCTACTCTCCGGGTGCCCGTCCGCGGGGGCGGTGGCACTACCGACTCAGCAACCTGGCTGCCGACATCGAGGTGCTGGTGGGGGAGCTCGGTCAGCCGGTCCACCTCGTCGGGCACGACTGGGGCGCGGCGGCCGGCTGGTTCGCGGTGAGTACGGCGCCGCACCACTTCCGGTCCTGGACGGCACTGTCGGTGCCCCACCCCGGTGCGTTCTTCAGCGCGATGTTCCGCGGCCAGATGTTCCGGGCTTGGTACATGGTCGTCTTCGGAATCCCGTTCCTGCCGGCGCGTGTCCTGGGAAGCGCGCGGATGCAGGGACGCGTACGCCGCTGGACCCGCATGCCGGCGGATGTTCATCAGAGGTACTGGGAGGAAGTCGGCAGCGACCGTGCCCGCCTCTCCGCCGGCCTGGCGTGGTACGGCGCGATGCCGCTGGAGAACCCGCTCGCAGCCCGCATCCGGGTGCAGGTGCCGACCACCTTCGCGTGGGGCACGCACGACTTCGCCTTCGGGCGAGGCGCCGCAATGCGCTGCGCTGACTTCGTCGAGGCCCCCTACGAGTTCAGGCAGTTGGACGGGATGGGGCACTGGCTGCCGGATGAGGCCCCGGATCTGGTGGCGGAGTTGATCCTGGAGCGGGTCGGCACGAGGCCTTAGACAGGCCGTGGCCGCTGGGTGCCTAGGATCGGCGAGTGCCGCCCCGTTCGCCCCTCCCGCCGCGGCACGGCCTGCAAGCGGCCTGGGTGCGCACTCCGCACACTGGGACGGCGCCTGAGCACGAACTGACGATGGGTGCCTGGCTGCGTCACCGGCTGCCGCCGCGCAGCGTGGAGCCGAGTGCGCGCCATGCGCTCGCTGCTGCGGTGCCCGGTCTGGCTGAGGGCGAGCGGCCGAGCGTCGATGTCGACCGGTTCCTGGCGAGCCAGCGCTTCGTGTGGGGTGATGGCAGTCCGGTGCTCGCCGATGAGGCGTACCGGCCCCACAACTTTGTCTGGTTCCACCGTGACCTGCGGGACGAGCCGGTGGTGCCGGGGGAGTTGATCGTCCTGCATGAGGACGAGCGGATCGTCGTCGTGGACAAGCCTGCGTTCCTCTCCACGATCCCGCGCGGGAGTCATGTCGTCCAGAGCGTGGTGGTGCGCGGTCGCGAGGAGTTCGGTCTGCCCGACCTCGCCCCGGCGCACCGCCTGGACCGGGTGACCTCGGGGGTCCTTCTGCTGACGAAGGCGCGCCGGTGGCGCCGTGCGTACCAGGGGATTTTCGAGACGGGTGTGGCCCGCAAGACCTATCGTGCGCTCGCCGCGTACGACCCCGGGTTTGCTGGCCCCGTCGTGATCCGCAACCACATCCGCAAGCCTGCGGGGCAGTGGCAGGCGGAGGTGGTGCCGGACGCGCCGGTGAACGCTGAGACGCTGGTCGAGCTTGAGGCCCGAGTGGGTGCTGACCGGGCGGTGTATCGCCTCAGTCCGCGCACCGGCCGCACCCACCAACTCCGGCTGCACCTCAACGGGCTTGGGCTCCCGATCGTGGGCGACCCGCTGTATCCGCAGGTGACGGTGACCGATGTCGACGACTTCAGTACGCCGCTGCAACTGCTGGCGAGTGAGTTGGAGTTTGTGGATCCGATCGATGGTCGGGCGCGGCAGTTCCGCAGCGGGCGGGCTGTCCCGCTCTGAGGGAGGCCAAGCCTGAGGACGCCGCTACGGCGATCAATGCCGAAGAGGCGTCCTGAAGGTCACCACACGCTCAGAGCCCGAGTGCCGCCCCCAGGCCGTCCCTGATGGCCGACATGCCGCGCGGAGAGATCGCCCCGACGACGGAGAGGATCTCGTCCTCCCACAACGCGGTGATGTCGTCGCAGCATGCGCGTCCGACAAACACTTCGTCTTGGCCGAACTCCACGATCGAGGCCATGGGTGGCTTCGGCGAGGTGGTCAGCCGGACCCCCAGGATCGTCGGTAGGGCCCGGTTGCGTCGGTTGTTCGACACGACCACGAACAACTTCGGTTCGTCCAGTCCGATGTCTGCACGGACGACCTGTCCGCGCGTCAACGACGTCATGACTCGTCGGCCCACTCCGGGCGGCGACGGCGCGCGGCGCGCTTCTCGGCAGCGGAGTCGTACCCCTCCGCGATTGCCGCGTACCCGGCCTCTTCCAAGCTCGCGTGGAAGGCCTGAAGGCCCAACTCGAAGACGGTGCGGAGCACCAGCGACTCGCTGACTTCACCGGCCACGTCAAGGCCTGTCAGATGACCGAGCGCAGCACGCTGCTCCTCGGACGCCCTGAGCGCCTCCACGTCTGCGATGTCGCGAGCCGACATCGGAAGCGACTTGCGCCCTGCTACCGGGTCAAGAGTTCTCATGCCTCACAGTGTGCATCACCGAACTGCATCAAACAAGTGCAGCACTTCGATGTGTGAGGCGGGCCAAAACCGGGCATGATCATCGCCGTGGTCCATCTGATCCCTGCCGAGCCCGCGTTCACGACGGGCTCCGAGCAGCAGGTCTGGGAGCAGTTGCGTACCTCGCTGGGCCCCGATGACGTACTGCTCGCCAACTTTCGGCTGACTGACGAGACCAAGGACCACGAGGCCGATCTGGTCGTTGTCATGCCCGACTTCGGCGTACTCGTCCTCGAGGTCAAGGGCGGGTCGATCTGGTACGAGGACGGCTGGATCCAGACCGTGTCCGGTGAGTCGAAGTGGATTCACCCGGTGGATCAGGCGCGCGACGCGAAGTACGCCATCCGGCAGTACGTCGAGTCCGACCCGAGGTGGGGGAGTCGGGGTCGGATCCGATGGGCGCACGGCGTCGTCGTCCCGTACAGCGTCTTCCCGGATGCCGACCTGCCCGACCTTCCGCGATTGGCGCTCCATGACCGTGAGGACGTCAAGAGCCTGATCGCCCACGTACGCCGCAACGCGCACGATCTCGACACGGGGCACCGGGTCCCGGCGTTGGATGACGCCGCCACCCTGGGCGAGATCCTCGGTGGCCGGCTCGCGACCTCGTACGACGTGAATGCCGAGGCGCTCGAGCGGCAGGCCACCGCCGATCGGCTGACCGAACAGCAGGGCATGATCCTGTCGGTCGCCCGGCTTCTGAACCGGATCGAAGTACGCGGCGGGGCGGGGAGCGGGAAGACCGTTCTGGCGCTCCAGCAGGCGAAGGAGTTGACCCGCGGGCGGCACGATCGCAAGGCGCAGCGTACGGCGTTGCTCTGCTACTCGATCGGGCTCGGTGAGCATCTCAAGCGTCAGGTCGCGGCGTGGCCGCGCAAGGACCAGCCCGCGTTCGTCGGGACATTCGAGGACTTTGCCCGCACGCTCGGCGTCGCAGACTTCGGGGACCGTACGGCTTCGTCCTTCTGGGAGGAGGAGTTGCCGCTCACCATGGCGGAGCTGGCGCGCGAACTCCCCGACGGCAAGAGATTCGATGCCCTCGTGGTCGACGAGGCGCAGGACTTCGCCGACACGTGGTGGACCCCGTTGCTCACCTCGTTGCGCGACGAGGACGAGGGCGGCGTGTACGTGTTCTCCGACGAGAACCAGCGGATCTTCGGTCGTTTCGGACGCCCTCCCGTCGCGCTCGTACCGTTGGTGCTGGACCACTGCCTGCGCAACACCAGGGAGATCCACGAGGCGTTCAGTCCGCTGGCACCGTCGCGGATGTACTCACGAGGCGGCACTGGGCCATCGGTCCAGTTCGTCGCTGCCTCGGTCGACGACACGGTCGACACTGCCGACGCTGAGATCGACCGACTCATCGAAGACGGTTGGGGCCGCGGCCACATCGCCCTGATCACCACCGGTACTCGCCACTGGGCACAGGCCGGGGAGCAGGACCGTGTCGGCCAACTCGGCTACTGGCAGAACTACTTCGACGGGGACGAGGTCTTCTACGGGCACGTCCTGGGCTGCAAGGGATTGGAACGGTCGGCCGTCGTACTCGTGCTCAATGAAGACGGTACTCGGGATCGGGCACGAGAGCGCCTGTACGTCGGGATGTCGCGCGCGACGGACCTGTTGATCGTCGTCGGTGATCCCGAGGTCGTGCGCGCGGTTGGCGGGCCGGAGGTCGCGAAGCGGCTGGGGATCGCGTGATTCTGTCGGGGTGAGGCTGGATCAGACGTACGGGCACGCGGACGCATCAAGGCCGGATACAGCGAGCCTTCCCGCACCCCTACGAAGGCTCAAGCTGTGGCGGACTGGCACACCTGATCGCGGCAGAGCGGACGCCTAGTCCAGGCCGTGTCGGGTGAAAAGCCACTTCAGTGCGCGGCCAGTGACGACATAGCTTGCGATGAGTCCGAGCAACGAGATCCAGAAGTTTGGCTGCCCCGCGGGCAAGACCAGGTGCAGGAGCACTCCAACCAGAATTGGAACGCCGATCGTGATGTAGGGAACCCAGATCGCTACTCGCGGCGGTCGACCGGATGACATGTCCAGACCATAGCGATGTCGGTCCACCGACTGTCCCACAGTGGCAAATCAACGTGCACTCATCGATGCACTAGCCCGCGATCCTCTCAACGGTGCACGTCCAGTGCCCGTCCGTCATGCGCTGTGCGTACCCGGTGAATTCCTTGTCGTTGACGTAGCCCGTGACGAGCCAGTCGAAAGGTGACCGAACGGCCGAATGATCAACGGAGGTGACCTTCAACTCGCTGAACCGCGCATCATTGCCAAGCTTGAATGCATGGAGCGCAGCGGTCTGGCACCCGTGCCGCGCGTGATCCGCGTCCGATTCGCGGCCGCACGCTGAGAGGCTTGTGGCCAGGACCAAAAGAACTCCGAGGAATGCGAAGCGGGTCCGAGTCATCCCTCGATTCTGCCCTGAACTCCGCCGCCCTTTCGCTGCTTCTCGCGGTTACTCAGGGCGGCGGAGACGCGGATCGGCGTGCCGCCCGGTACGTATGACCGTCTCCGCCGCTCGAGGAGCACCACGTACCACCATGGCGGAGTCATGGCGGCCTTGTGTCGGTTGTGTCCGCGGCAGAGAGCCTGCCCGTTCATGAATGTCGTCGGCCCGCCCTTGGACCAGGGGTACACGTGGTCGGCTTCAGCCGCTGGTCTATTGCAGCGACCGAACCAGATGAACGCAGCTGCTTCACATCGACCGCCGGCCCGTGCCATGACCTGCCGACGGACGTCGAACTTGTACGTGCGCCACCGATCCCGCTTTCGCGAGTTGGGTCCGCGCAGGGGGTGAGGCGCAACAAGGACGAGGATGACCGCGGCCAGTGGGATGAACCAGGAGAGTTGTGGCTCAAGCCCATGCCAGAACGTGCTGGTCATCCGCGACCAGTCCGGGCCGACGTGATGAGTCGGCGTCGGGGCGGTCACGCGGGAAACGTAGCGACTCCCGACGGCGAGCGCATCGGACTTTCGGGTCCGGTCCCGGCGGAATTGCGCGCACATTTCGGACATCAAACCTCGCGGTGTCGTCGCTCGAGGTGCGCGTCGGAGAGTTTGAACGTCGTCTGCCTGTGAATCTGAACAGGTTTGTTGTTTCCCTTGCTGAGGTGCCGCGACCGAGGATGACAAGGCTGCGTCAGGCCGTGCGCAACCACCCCCACCCCTCGGCTGCTCCGGAGGATCCCATGCTCGGCTCCCGCTCGTACTCGGCCGCCATCGCTCTCGCCGCAGTCGGCACGACGCTCGTCGCCCTGGTTCCCTCCAGCGCTGGCGCCGCGGTTCCTCGGTATCGGGAGTACGTCGCGCTCGGCGACTCTTGGAGCGCCGACGTGCTGACGGCCTTCCCGCCGACGACGGATTCGGTCCCGATCGACTGCGCGCAGTCGGCGAGCAACTACCCCCACCAGATCGCCGAAATGCTGCACGTTGCGGTCTTCCGCGACGCCACCTGCGGCAGCGCGACGACGGTCGACATGACCCATCCGCAGACCGGACTGCCCCTGGGCGGCACTGCTGCGCCGCAGTTCGACAAGCTCACCCCTACGACCGACCTGGTCACCCTCGGGATCGGCGGCAACGACATCGGACTCGCCACCGACATCGAGGCGTGCCTGAGCCTGCTGCCGTTCGACCTGCCCGGCCAGGGCTGCAAGGCGAAGTTCACCGCGGACGGTGTCGACCAGATCAGCGCCGCGGTCAAGGCCACCGCTCCCAAGATCGCCGCGGCCATCGCCGGCGTCCACCAGCGTTCCCCGCATGCCCGGATCCTGCTGGTGAACTATCTCGACGGCGTTCCGCTGAACGGCAAGGGGTGCTGGCCGGTCGTGCCGGTGCCGGACGCCGACATGGCGTACATGGCGGACAAGTTCCGGGAGATGAACGCCATGCTGGCGACGGTCGCCACCTTGACGCACGCCCAACTGGTCGACACCTTCACGCCCACGGTCGGACACGACGTCTGCAAGGCGCCCGATGTACGTGACATCGAGGGGCTGGTCCCGTTGTCGACTCAGAACGCGCTTCTGCTCGCCTTCCCGTTCCACCCGAATCAGGGCGGCGCCAACGCACAGACCCAGGCCGTCTACTCCGCGATCGCGACTCCGTAGGGGGCCCGTCGCGGCGGAATGGGCGACGGTGTGCCAGTCAGGCGCGCCCGTGGCCGGAGTTGAGGCCACGCGTGACCGAATCATTCGCCTCCGCAGGTCGGTCCCCGAGTCCGATGAACATCGTTTCGAGAAGCGCGGCGAGGATCCGGTTGCGTCCTGGTGTGGCGCGGATGTGTCCGGTGGTCTCCAACAGCGCGTACCCGTGGATTGTGCTCCACCACATGAACGCCAGGTCGGTGATGGGACGAGGAGCGATGCGCCCCTCGTCAGCGGCTCTCGCAAGATTGGCGCCGACCCGGTCAAGGGTCTGGGTGCGACCGGTCCGGAGTTGGCTGGGTGTTGTGCGCCGGTACGGGCCGAGGGGGATCGTTCCGAACATGACCCCGTAGAGGTCTCTGTTGTGGGTGGCGAAGTTGAGGTACGCCAAGGTCTGGGCGCTCACGTCCCGCAACGGGTCATCGGTGGCCGGGGCCTCCGCCAGAGCCCTTTCCATCCGGCTGAACGCGACATCGATCACTGCCTCGACCAGTGACTCCATGGATCCGAACTGTGTGTAGACCGCCATCGTCGAGGTGTTCGCCGCGCGGGTGACCCGGCGAGCGGAAAACCCGCCCACTCCGTGCTCGGCGATGACGGCCACGGCCGCTGTGACGAGACGCTCACGCATCCCGTCTTGTTCCTGAGGAGCCGGCGTGAAACCCTGATCCATAACTACTGTTATACCGGAGGTTGCGATGGCTGGTAGTCGGTTCGCGAAGATTGCGTGGTTACTTGTTGCCGCGTGGGTGGTGCTGTACGCGCCGATGGCCTTCGAATACATGTCCCGATTCCTGTTCCACGGACCGGCGCTGTGGGATCACGTCTACTCGGGCGTGGTGGGGGATCGGCAAGCATTGGGCCTCGGGTCCATCCATGACGTGCAATCGCCGCGTTACCAGCAGAACCTGGCGGTGATGGTCATGCACACCACCGTGTCAGCCACGGCCATCCTGCTGGCGGTGTTCCAACTCAGCGCTCGCAGCCGACGTCGGATCGTCATCCATCGCTGGTTGGGTCGCGTCCAGGTGGTCTGCGTGATTGTCGGGATGCTCGCTGCGATGGTTTTTCTGGTGTCCGTTCGTCCTTCGGGGACCTTCGACGGCGCTGCCTTCAACATCCAACTCTTCGGTCTTGCGTTGGGAACGCTGCTCGGCACGTTGCTGGGCTGGGTGGCGATTCGACGTCAGCAGATGGCCACGCATCGGATCTTGATGACCTACGCGTTTGCGCTGTTGTGCACGGCGCCTTTCCTGCGCCTGGGGTATCTCGTCTTCGGCCTGGTGTGGCCGCACAGCACCCAGGAGGTCAGCAATCTCGCCGGCGCTGGCATCGAGGCGTTCCTGGCGCCTACAGCAGCAGTGCTGGCGGCCCGGTACGTGGCGCCGCCGCGGTCGGCCGTGCACCCCGTCAGGCACCTCGCCCCGGCGATGGTGAACGCGTCGTGGGTCGCCGGGATCGGCGGAGCCGTACTCCTCGGCTGGCTGTACGCAGCCCACTTCTCCGGGGCGGATCGGGTCACCGTCTGTTGGGCCGTGACTGCGTTGGTCGCGCTCACCACTTCAGCGCGGGCAGCAGGGACGGCGAGTTCAGAACCGGCGCGCCATGACTGGATCACGTACCGCACCAGTGTGCTCCTGGGGATCCCGCTGACCGTTGTGCTGTGGGGCGTCTTCGGCGTGGCCTTCGGCGCCGTACCGGGGTTCTATGGCGCGCTGCTGACGGGTCCGGCCATCTCGATCTCGCTCGGCCTCCTCCTGATCGCGGCAAGCCGCTGGCGACGCGCCAGCCAGCCCACGGACGAAGCCATGTCAGGAGTCGGCACAGCGCTCAGCCACGGCTAGCTCGACAGCAGCAGTTGGTGCGTCAACGTATGGGCGAGCCATTCCCGATAGTCGTCATCGGACCAGCGGCCCGCGCGTACGAGTCGCCGGTAGTTGTCCGGCGCCATGAAGGTGCTCAGCCGGTCCGCTGCCTCCTCTGGGTCAACGCTGAGCCGGCCCTTGGCCGCGACGATCTCGATGAGGAACCCCGCGCCCGTACGGCGCTGTGCCTCAGCGGTCTCCCAGAGCTCCAGAAGCTCGGGGTCACCACAGGCTGCTGCTCCAGACAGGACCGCATCGATCAGGCCGTACCGCTTCTGCAGGGCCGAGATGTGGGATGCGAGGGCGTGTATTGCTTCCTCGGCCGAAGCTGCCTTCCTGGCGCGGTCCACCGATGGCCGATCGAGGACCGGTGCGGGCCCGTCATCACCGGCCATGGCGACATCACGGACCGCTTTGAAGATGGCGGCCTTGGATCCGACTGAGCTGAACACTGTTGGCTTGCTGACGCCCGCGAGCTTGGCGATCTGGTCCACGGTGGTCGAGGCGTAGCCCTGCTCGAGGAAGAGGTGGCGGGCTGCATCGATGACGGCGAGTCGTGTACGAGCCGCCTGCGCCTCGCGAAGAGGCGATACGTACGGGCGCTCCTTGACGTCATCCACGGACTCACTTTACCATCTTCCTATTCATTGACCATTAGTAAAGCAAAAGGAGATGGCTGCCATGAAGTCAGCGTCTGAAGAAGTCGTCGCCAGCACTGCTGCCGGGGTGGTGAGCGCATTTGTTGCTGCGATCGAAGCCAAGGATCCCGAAGCGCTTCGGGCCGTGTTCGCTGAGGACGCGGTGTTCGTCAACCTCCTCGGGACGCCCATGGTCGGTCGCCAGGGCATCGTCGACGGGCACGCATGGGCGTTCGCGGGACCGCTCCGGCACTCGACCGTGGCTCTCGTCGAGGCGAGCGTGATCGATGCTGGCGACGACGTGGCTGCCGTACATGCTCTGATCCGACGTGGTCGGCACGAGGATGCGCCGATCGGAGGTCTGCCGCCGGGCGACACGCGATTGTTGCTCACCGTGCGACGCGCCAGCGAAGGTTGGATTGCGATCGCCGGTGTCAACGTCGGTGTCGCCGCGCCGCCAGCGTCCTGACTCCTCAACTCGCGTAGGGAGGCTGACAACTGGTGCGTGATGCCGGGGAGCAGACCGGGTCCGGACGATCGGTCACGCCGCGGAACGGCGGCGTCCCATCGGGTCGCCGTGCCCCGTCCGCGGCATGATGACGGTCGTGCCCTGCGAGATCCCTGACTTCCTCGACCTGGTTTCCCAGCTCCCCGGTGTCAGCCACTCCGAGCGGGACAGGTGGCTCCGGTTCGACGTCGATGGCCGGACGTTCGGCTACCTCTGGCCGGCGACCCGAACGGTCGGGTTGAAGCAGACGATCGTGGAGCAGCTCTCTCTGGTGGCCGAGCGTCCGAAGGTCTTCGAGGTGCAGTTCACCTCAGGAGGTTTCGGCTGGGTGGTCGTCCGCCTCGAAGGCGTTGAGCGCGATGAGCTGGCCGAGCTCACCTTCGAGGCGTGGCGGTTGACTGCCCCGGTCGCATTGCTTGAGGCACGCGCCGACGAGTTGCCGTTCTAGGAACCGGTGCGGATGCAGCGCGTCTCGCTGTTCCCGTACGCGGCGGAATGACGCGCGGACCCTCGATGCCGTGCCTTCGCCCGTCGTGGTTGCGGTTACGAGGTCAAGCGCAAGCACCCGCTTTGACCCGTTCGCTCCTGTGGGTCCCACGGTCAGCCAGGGCAGGCGGTTCATCTGCGGCGCGCACCCGTTCACGTTCCCCGCCCCGCTCCCAGTGGTCGGATCGCCGCACGGATGTCGGTCCGGTGAAGTACGTTTCGGAAGTGCTCTCCGCCTTCCTCACGAGATCATCTCGGAGCGTTCGATGAGCCTCTCCGCTGCGGCCGGCCAACCGCCAGCATCCCCGAACCGCCCCAACCCGTTTGGCCCGCGCCCCGGGACCCTTCCGCCCTACCTCGCCGGGCGAAGCCGACAGATGAAGACTGCGCAAGAACGGATGAAGGCTGTCGCGGAGAATCGCGGGGGGATTGCACCGCTCTTCTTTACGGCTCCCCGCGGGCTAGGGAAGACGGTTCTGCTGAAGGAAGTCGAGGCGGTCGGCCGCGACGAGGGGTTGGTGGTGGCATCCGTCACGGCCGATTCAGAAACAGATCTCTGTGTCGCGATCGCCGTGGCCATTCGGCGCGAGATTGAGCGCATGGGGCCCGGCCTTGTGTCCCGGATCCGGGGTTCGCTTGACGAACTAAGCCTCTCCGTCGGTCTTGGTGGAACAACGGCAAGGGCAACCTGGCGTCGAGATGACGCGGCGACAGACGAGCCCTTCGGCGTCGCGTTGAGTCGCCTGGTTCAGGAGCTAGGCGGCGCGGGTGGCCTGGGCCTGGTCCTCACAGTGGACGAACTCCAAGAGGCTAGCCAGGGCAGCCTGCGGAGGCTTTTGCCTGCGCTGCAGCAACTCGGCCATGAGCACGATCCAGTTCCCTTCGTATTCATCGGCGCAGGCTTGACCTCGATGTCGAGAACGCTGGCCCGGGCATACGGCTTTTCTGAACGATTCGAGTACCTCGAACTGCACCGGCTGGATCCAACAGCCGCTGGGCTTGCGCTGCAAGCGGGGCTGGACTCCGATGTCGATTGGTTGGGCACGGCAGTCGAGGAGGCAATCGCTGCGGCTGACGGTCATCCCTACCTGATCCAACTGATCGGCTACTGGGCTTGGGAGGAGAGCGGTGCCTCCACTGCGCTGAAGCCCGGCATCCTCCCCGGTGATGTCCAGGTTGCCATCAGCGAGGCAAGTGGTGAGATCCGGCGGATTTTCGCGACGCGTTGGGAGGATGCGTCGGACGTCGAGAAGGCGGTGCTGGGCGCCGTTGCGCATCTTGGGAACGGTACCTACCCCGGTATCGCGACAAGCGCTGGTCTTGAACTCGGCGAGACCGAGTCCGCCGTTCGGAAGTTGAATGACGACGGTTGGCTCGAGGTGATCGACCTCGAGCGAGTCGCATTCGCATATGCCGGACTGGCTACATATGTGGCCAGTCGGGTCGGTATGGCTCCGGAGACGCTGGCCCTCGGTTCTCAGGTCCTGCCAGCGGATGTAACGCTCGACGACGGCTGAGTTGGCCCTTCGCGAGGGCGTGGGAAGTGCCCAGCCATGGGAACCGTCAGGCGACCCATGTCGGTCGTGGGCTGAAGACATGGTCGCGAAATGACGCGGCCCTAGATCTGCACTGACCAAGAGAACGCGGTCAGGTCCGGCGAACTCAGCCGGGGCGCTTGTCCAAGTGGCCGTAGGCCTGGGTTCATGGCGCATGCCGGCGGCTTGCCCTGAGGTCGTCGAACGGCGCACGGGCTGGGGGATACTCGTTCGGTGACTGCAAGCGGGACGTCGGACATCAGTTGGGCTGTCGTGGAGAACGGGCTCGACTTCCTTGGGCACGCCGTTGAGGAGATGGCAAAGTCTCCGGCGGACAACAAATACGCTGCGATCCACCTGTTCGGAGCGATTGAGGTCCTGATCAAAGCCCGATTGATTCGGGAGCATTGGACGCTGGCGTGCAAGAACGTCGATGCGGCGACGTTGAGCGGCTTTAAGGCCGGAGACGTACCGACGGTTGACGCGATGCAAGGGCTTAAGCGGCTTGAGTCCAACGTCGGGATCACCATCTCCAAGCAGCAAGCCCAGAACGTCGACGCGGTGCGGCGGCTGCGGAACCGCGTCGCTCACTTCGCCGTGGTCGCCATCGACCCTGTGGCTACCAAGACCGAACTTGCTCGCGGACTGGACTTCGTGGTCTGGTTCCTTGAGAAGCAGATCCTTCCGGACGCCCCGGCAGGTGAGGCTGACCTGATACGAGACGCTCTGTCCGAGATCGCGTCCGTCTTGGGTGAGATCAAGGCCTTTGTGGCAGAACGCCTTGCCACCCTGAAGTCTGAACTCGACGCGTCTGATCTGCTCTTGGTCTGCCCGCGCTGTTCGCAGGCGTGTCTAACGGTCCCGGATGGCACCAAGTGTCTGTTCTGTTGGTGGAGCCCCGACGATCCGGAAGCCGCTGCGGCCGAGTACGTGGTCGGCGTTCTAAATCTCTCGTCCTACGAGGTGATTAAGGACGGCGGCGAGTGGCCGGTCACCGAGTGTCCCGAATGCGAGGTGCAAGCGTTCGTTGAAGGGGCTGCGGTTGTCGACGGCGAGGTGAAACGGCTGAGCGCGCCCGATTCCGATCCGGACTTCGTGTGCTTCAACTGCGGTTTCCACTGCTCCCACGGTTATATCGACCGATGCTCGTCCTGTGGTATGTGGACGACGAGCGAGTTCGGCATGTGTCCGGACTGCATCCACAACCTTGTTAGTCGCGACTGACAACTCCCGCCGTGGCGGTGGGCGGCCCGCGTTTCGGCGCCGATCGGTCCCTCTGAAGGTCTACCGTGTCGAGGCACGAGCTCTGCCGGCGAGAGCGCGCTGACCGAGTCTTGGCGCCGGATCATTTCGGGAGTCGCACAATGTCGACGGGAACTGACGCTGGCCTGACACGAGCAAAGAAGGGTCAGTCTGTCTACAAGCACGCGATCCTCATGCAGTACGTGCTCCCCTACGCTGCGAAGACAGCCAGCTACCTGAACCCCAAGCGCTGTGTCATCACCGATGGGTTTGGTGGGCGCGGGCGGTACGAGGACGGATCGGCTGGCTCAGCGGAACGCATGATGATCGAGGCGCAGAAACTTAAGGGCCGGTCCCAGGTGGACGTCTTTCTAGTGGAGAAGGACAAGGACGATTTCGCACGCTTGGAATCCGTGGCCGACGAGTACCGTGCCCGAGGGATCAATGTCGAGACTCGCAAGGGCGACTGCGCCGACTACCTCGACGAAATCGTTGACTTCGGTCGACAGGCCAGCCTGTTTTTGTTTCTCGACCCGTGCGGCGTGAACTTGTCGATGGATGAACTGGTTCGCATCCTGAGCGGTCCTCGTCGCCATCCGAGCCCTGCTACCGAAGCCCTACTGAACATCAGTGCCGACGCAATCCGGAGGTCTGCCGGCCTTGTCTACAAACTTGGCGATAGGGCAAACACTGATGCGGTCGACACGATGTGTGGCGGTCGCTGGTGGCGCAGGGTTGCCATCGACGCCTACGAAGAGTCCGGTAAGGCCAACTGGTCGATCGCGGCTGACGCGGTGGTGGAGGAGTACGCGCGCCGTCTCGGCGATGCCGCGAGCATGGGCTGGGTCGTCGCTCCTGTCTATCGAAAGGAAGGGCAGCAGCCGGTCTACTACCTCGTCTTCCTTACCCGAAACGCGCACGGCTTCTGGCTATTTGGGAACGCTGCGGCGAAGGCGCGGTACGCCTGGCTCGAGTTCCTCGAAAGTGAGGCTACTGAGCAGCCGTTGATTTCAGTCGCGGACCAGCAGAAACAAGACCGCATGGATGCAGATCCTGTCATCCGAGCGAACATCGAGGCGATGATCGCGAGCGGAACCAAGCGGTTCGTACCGATCAAGAAGTGCGGCGAGATCTTTGGAGAGATGTACGGCGTTGTCGAGGAGCGTGTCGCTCACAAGGTGTTGCGTGACATGGTCAAGGACGGGCGGCTAGTCGAGGAGTCCAAGGAGGCGAAGCAGTACCTCAGGACTTACGCGGTAGTGAGCTGAGGCATCTCGTCGTATGTGCGGCCCTCGAATTCGCGACCGTTCGCCTTCGGCGTGCGGCCTCCCCATTGCTTGAAGAAGAAGGCCACTCCCGCGTCTTCGCACTGGTCCCGGATATCCCCAACCCACTTGGATGCCATGGGCCTAGCTCGCGGCCCAGACTCGCCGCCAGCAATCACCCAGTCGATCGAGTTGAGGTCTAGTCCCGGAAGCGCGGTCAGGAGGGGCTCGCAGGAAAGGAAGCGCGTCTTGGCCGGTGTCCGGCGAAGATGGTCGATTCGGTCCACAACGTCTGCGGACTCGACCGAGACGCCCATCCACAGGTTGTCGGGCCACTCAAGCTTGTCTGCGATGCGTTCGAGTCGATGAGCGCGCTTAGTCAGCACCTGATATGTGTGCTGTGGCGTTTCGCGGATGACCCCGAAGACGTCCCGGATGAAGTCGAGCGGAACGCGCGCGTGGAACAAATCGCTCATCGAGTTAACGAAGACAACTCGGGACCCGGACCAGCGGTAGGGCTCGCCCAACGACTTCGGGTGGGTAGTGACGTCGAAACCTGGGCCAGAAGTGATTAGATTCCCGTCGTTTTGGTACTTCTCTGCGCCCATCGCCTTGAGGCGCTTCGCAAGCGCCAAGGCGTAGCAGTTGTCGCATCCGGCAGCGACGCGATCGCAACCAGTGACCGGGTTCCAGGTCACTTCGGTCCATTCGATCGCGCTATGCGTAGCCATCGGTATCTCCTGTATCGAACACGTGTTCGAATCACCTGCGATCTTAAGCCACCCTAGTGCCAAATTGGGGTATTGGCCGAGAGGCTGAGGCAGTTGCTGGCCAGATATTGGGAGCGCTGGAGGAACCCGACCGGCTCCTTGCGGTGTTTCTGCAGACAGGGGCCTTCATCGCTGCTGGTGGGCCACGGTGCGTTGAACTGTGATGCTGGCGGAGTCGTGCGTCATCCTGGGCGGACTGTCGCGCGTGTCTCCGGCGCAGGACCCCCATGCGCCCGCCGCCCCCGAGCCTCCTCAAGCCGCTGCAGCGCAGCCGCCGCGTACGCCAGGCATGGCGCGACGCTCCCGACATGCCGTTCCTGCAGGTGGAAGATCCAGCGGTCCATGGCTGCCATGTAGCCGTTGTCTTGCCCGGCGCGGTATGTCGACCAGGGCTTGTCGGCGCGCGCGGTGCACTCGCTGCAGGCGATCTTGTAGACGAACTGATCGTCCGCGCCGAGATCGATCTTGACCCTGGCCAGGCCTCCCGCCTCGACGGCGGCCTTCCTCTCGCGTGCAGAGCGGCTCGCAACCATGGTGGGCCTCATTTCGCGGTCGAGGGTGAAAGGCAGAAGGCCCGGATCTGGTGATCCGGGCCTTCTGATTTGTAGCGGGGACAGGATTTGAACCTGCGACCTCTGGGTTATGAGCCCAGCGAGCTACCGAGCTGCTCCACCCCGCGTCGGTGAAATGAACACTACGGGAGTGGCACACAGGACCCAAATCGCCGCGTACTCACTCCCACCAGTCGCCGACCAGCCAGTCGGCGTTCTCCTTCATGAAGGCGACCGCCTCGGCGTGGTCCTCCGACACCCGGAAGGCGTCCAGTGCCGCCTCCGATTCGAAGGTCGCGTCCTCCACGATCACGACGCCCTTGCGTTCGTCGACGGAGCGTTCGATGATCCACTTCGTGGTGCCGGGAGGCTGGAACGAGCGCAACAGAGCCACGGCTCGGTCGGCATCGGCGCCTTCGTGGAGGCGGAACAGGATGACGTGACGCAGCGCGGCCATGGGGGAGACGGTAGCGACCGGGTGAGGCGGGCAGCCGCCAGGGTCAGGGGAGTGCGGCGAGGGTATCGGCGAGGTCGGTGACGGTACGCAGCCTCGCCTCCGGGTCCAGGTCGAGGGGCAGGTCGAGTTGGAAGCCCATGAAGGCGGCGTCGACGAGTTCGGCCGCTCGGACCGCGCGCGTCTCCTCGACGCCCGACCGGGTGAGGTGGCCGACGAGCGCGGCCATCCACCGCTCGTTGCCCACCCGCACAGCGCTGGCGTACGGCTCGCGGCCGAACAGTCCGAGCGCGGAGGCCTCGACGTAGAGGCGGTTGCACCCGTCCACCGGGGCGGTCTGCGCGGCAACCCAGAGGTCGATCACTGCAGACCGCAGATCGGCCGAGGGTGGCAGTGCGGCGATGTGACCCGTCGATCGGTCGATGGACGCGTGCAGCACGTCGGCGACCAACTGATCCTTGGTGCCGAAGTGGTAGATCAGCATCCGATCGCTGGTCCCCAGCGCGGCTGCGAGTGGGCGGAGGCTCAGTCCGATGAGCCCATGGCTGAGCGCGTAGTCCGTCGCAGCCTCGGTCCAGACGCTGCGACGTGCGGTGTCCCTGGCGATGGCGCTGACCTCTCGGACTCGTCTATGTAGCGGTCGCTACGCTAACATGTAGCGACCGCTACACCAAGGAGAAGGATCATGCTCGGAGCATTGGGCCTGTTGTTCGTCGCGATCACCACCGAGGTGATCGGTACGGCTGCCCTTCCGCGCGCCAACGGCTTCCGCGACCCGCTCTGGAGCGCCGTCGTGGTCGGCAGTTACGTCGTCTCCACCTGGCTGCTCTCGCTGGTCGTCCGGCACCTGCCGGTGTCGACCGTGTACGCCATCTGGGCCGGTGTCGGTACGGCAGCCATCGCCGCTATCGGGGTGCTCTACCTGGGCGAGCAACTCACGCTGATGAAGGTTGCAGCGATCGCGATGATCGTGGTCGGCGTCGTCGTACTCAACCTGCAGGGCGCCCACTGACCCGAGCGCCCGCGTACGGTCAGCGGACGATCTTGAGGTTGAACGTCGCCGTCCCCAGTGACTGCATCAGCCGGATCCAGAGGGTCAGCCACATCTCGGTGCCGCGGGCGGTCGTGATGTCGCCGAGGTCGATCACGTCGTCGTGTCCGAGTTCGTTGAGCAGGCGGGTCGTGGTGGCCTTCGCGGCCTCGTCGTTGCCGGAGACGAACACGCTGGTCTCCTCGGCGAGCTGACCCGGATTCACCATCATCGACACGTTCATGGTGTTGAGGGTCTTCACCACCCGCGCATCGGGGAACGCGCGCTGGATCTGCTCGGCGAGGCTGTCGGTGTCCTTGACGAACAGCGTCAGACCCTCGGGTCCGAACTCGATCGGATTCGCCAAGTCGATGAGGACCTTGCCGGCGAGATTCTCTGCGCCGGCCAGGTGCAGGACGTCGAGCGAGACGTGCCCGTTGGTCGCATTGACGACGACCTCGCCCGCCGCGGCAGCCTCGGCGAACGTACGCGTGTCGATCGTCGGCTCACCCGCCAGCCACAGCGCGTACTCGCCATCCCCGGTGGTCGACCGCTCCGGGTCCCGGGTGCCGACGGTGACGCTGTGACCGAGATCGGCGAAGCGAGCCGCGAGCCCGCGGCCAACCATGCCCGTGCCGAGGATCGCGATCCGCATCGCTCGTCAGCCTTCGAGGATCCGCTTGGCGTTGTCCAGAGCCGCCATCTCGGCGTCCATGTTCTTCTGGACCGGCTTGGACATCATCGCCTTCTTGAGGCCCGTGACCTCGGCGGACAGCTTGAACGTGACCGCAGTGCCGCCGTCGACCTGCGCGAAGTCGTACGACCCCACCGGACGGACCGGGCCTGCGACGACCTGGAACGCGTAACGGCTGTTCGGTTCGTACGCGGTGATCTCGATGTCCGCGCCGATCCCGCGACCCATCGGACCGGCGATCGTCTGGTGCACGACGTTGCCGACGGCCGGCTCGCCGTGACCGTGGATGTCCTTGATCCCGCTGCGCCACGACGGGTCGTTCTCCGGCATGGTGAAGAAGGCGAAGACGTGCTCGATCGGTGCGTTGATCGTGATGGTGCGCTCAGCTGACGGCATGGATCGATCCTTTCAGTCGTTGCTGAGGGATTCCAGAGTCACGAGCCGGCCATCTCGCGGAACATCACCGCGTCGTGGGCGTTGATGACCTTCACCGACTCGCCGCCGGAACGGTGGAGCTCCTTGAGGCGACCGTGGTTGGCCATCACCTGGCGCTTGTTGAGGCCGATCAACGCCTCGAACGCGACCAGTCCCGGGTGCGGGAACCCGCCACGGATCTGACGGCGGTCGAAGAACGCGTCGCCGGCATGCACGATCGTCCGGTCGTCGGCCTCGACCGCGATCGCCGCGTGGCCGGACGTGTGCCCCGGCATGGAGATCATCACGACGGAGTCGCCGAGGATCGGCTTGGCGGCCGCGAACCCCCGCCACGGCTCACCGTCGGCCGTGTGCTCGACGATGCGCGGACCGTGGGCGTGGTGCGCCGGCCGATAACGCAGGGCCTCCTGGCGGCCCGGGTGCAGCCACGCGTACGCCTCGGCGGAGGTCATGTGGATGTCCGCATCCGGGAAGTCGGGTACGCCGCCGGCGTGATCGAGATCGGCGTGGGTCAGGACCACATCGCGTACGTCAGCCGGATCCAGACCCAGCGCCCTGATCTGTTCGTACGCCGTCTCGGCCTTGTCGAGGACCGGGAATGTCGCGTACCTGCCCGGGCCGAGCCGGCTCGGCTGCGCGACGTCGCCCAGGCCGTACCCGGCGTCGATGAGGGCGAGCCGGTCATCGAGCTCGAGCAGCAGGCAGTGCGCAACCAGGTTCATCGCCGGTACGGCCATCGTGCCGCAGTTGAGGTGGTGGACTCGCATGGGCTCAGTGTGCGCGGTCACAACGCTGGTGTCTGCCCCGGGGCCGGGTACAGAATGGCGAAGTCTCTGTTGCGTCCAGCGCCCGAGGTCGAATCGATGAACCGCTCACGCCTCATCCTCGCTGTGTTGTTGTGCTCCGCAGGGCTGGCAGGTGTGCCGGCCCCGGCCGGCGCGACATCACCCCCGCCCACCATCGTCGCGACGGTCCTCCCGACCCCGAGCGGAGACAGCAATGCGTCGCTCATGTCGATGGCATGCGGCGGACCCGGGTTCTGCGTCGCCGTCGGGCAGGTGTTGGTCGGATCGACGCTGCAGGGGCTGATCGACACCTGGTCCGGCGGGACCTGGACCACGCAGGTGGCACCGCTGCCCGCCAACGCAGCCGCCGGGTCGGCGTCCTCGATCCTCAAGGCCGCCTGCGGCGGGATCGGGTTGTGCGCCGCGTACGGGACCTACACCGCCACCGACAACCACCAACACACCTCAGTCCTCAACCTCACCAGCGGCAGTTGGCACATCGGGGATCTGGGCGTACCCATCCCGGCCGGCGGCTACGGCTACAGCGTCGCTGGAGTCGCGTGTGCGAGCACCGGATGCGTCGTGGTCGGCAACTTCTACGATCAGACCGGCGACACTCTGCGGCACTCGTACGTCGCCATTGACCAGGGCGGTGTCTGGTCGACCCAGACGATCACGCCTCCTGCCGACCACATCAACTTCGGTACGGCTGGCTCTGGGACTGCCGTCACCTCGCTGGCTGATGTCTCGTGCACATCGAGCCTGTGCTTCGCCGTCGGCACCTATCCGGTCGCAGACGGCACCGGACGCGGCTTTGCCGCAGCGATCGACCCCGGTGCCAAGACGGTCAACGCGACCCAGATGCCGTTGGGTGCGGTCTCCGCGTTCGGTACCGTCGAGCAGGTCTCGTGCGCCGCCTCCGGCGGCTGTCTGGGAGTGGGGAGTTATGCCGACGCGGGGAATGTCTTCCACCGGGTCGTCCTGCCGATCGGGGGCGGCTCATCTCCGCTGGCCCCCGTTCCGACGCCGACTCCCGTCCAGGGCGGCGGGATGCCCACTGTCGCGTCCACCGAGTGCGTGGCGGTGTCCGGCGGTGCGAACTGCCTGCTCAGCGGCAACTACTCCGACACCGCCACTCCGACCGGGTTTCCGAACTACGTCGACCAACTCGTCGGCAGCACCTGGTCGGCGGTCACGACCACGTTCCCGCACGTCCTGACGAGTTGGGGCTGCGGATCTGCCACCTTCTGCGTCGGCACGGCTGGCGGGTCCGCGTACCAGGCGCAACAGGCGATCACCACGTACGCGGGAGGCGTCTGGACGACGCAGGATGCGCCCGATCCGGTGTCCTCGGCCTTCCCGCTGCCGCACGCCAGCACGATGTGGGCGGTCGCGTGCGATGCGCCCACGTCCTGCTGGGTGCTGGGGAGTGCCACGACGAACGAAGGTCTGGTCGAGCACGTGACGCCCGCCGCGGCACTGCCGACCATCTCTCTGGTGAGCCCGTCGGTGCCGTTCACCCTGGCGTCCACGGTCAAGGTCCAGTGGTCTTCGACCGGCGCGACGACGATCCAGTTGCGACGCCAGATCGCCTCGGCGAAGGGCGGCTTCGGCACGTGGAGCACGATCGGCACGTACCCGGCGAGCACGGTGGCGGCCAATGCCACCGGACTGGCCCGAGGCGGCGACTACTGCTACTCGGTGCGGGCGATCGGTCCGGGAGGTACCACCGGCTGGACTGGATCCCGCTGCGTGTCGGTCCCGTTGGATGACCGGGCGGTGTCGGCCGACAGTCACTGGAAGCGCGTGAGCTCGGCGGCGTACTGGAATGGCACCGCCACCTCGACGACCACCCTCGGCGCACGGATGAGCTTCTCCGGCGCCCAACTGGATCGACTGGCGATCGTGGCCACGCGGTGCCCGACCTGCGGCAAGATCGCGGTGTACGTGGGGTCGAGTCTGGTGGGCACCGTGAACCTGGCAGCGGCGCACGCAGCCAACCGGGTGCTGATCGTGTTGCCGCATTTCAGCTATCGACTTGGCACGGTCACGATCAAGGTTCTGACCTCGGGCCACCCTGTGGTGATCGATGGCTTGGGGATCTCCCGGAGCTGATCCGCCTCGGACATGGACCGGTAGGACAGAATCGGATCCATGGCCGGCCTGATGGCAGACACCCCCGCGGATCGCGTACGCCGTCGCGACCTGCGACGGATGAGGATCATCGCGACATCCCTCCTGGCGATCGCCGCCGTGATCTTCCTGGCCACCATCGGCCACGGTGGGGTCTGGGGCTACGTCAACGCCGGCGCCGAGGCCTCGATGGTCGGTGCGATCGCGGACTGGTTCGCGGTCACCGCGATCTTCCGCCACCCGCTCGGGCTGCCGATCCCGCACACGGCACTGGTGCCGAAGCGGAAGAACGAGATCGGCGCCTCGCTCGAGGAGTTCGTCCTCGACAACTTCCTGGCCGAGGAGGTCATCCGCGGCCGGATCGAGGTCACCGAACCGTCGCTCCGGTTCGGGCGCTGGCTCTCTGAGCGTGAGAACGCCGTCTGGTTGGTGGGCGAACTCTCGACCGTCGGCGCGACGGCCCTGGGTCAGGTACGCGACGACCACGTGTCGGCGCTCTTCACCGAAGCCCTGGTGCCGCGGCTCATGGAGGAGCCGATGGCTCCTCTACTCGGTGTCTCCCTCGAGGGAGCGGTGGCCGACAACCTGCAGCACGGGCTGATCGATCTCGGCCTCACGGAGCTGTACGGCTGGCTCTCGACGCATGAGGAGACGGTGATCGACGTCCTCGCCGAACGGGCTCCGTGGTGGACGCCCGAGGCGCTGAAGGATCCGATCACCCGACGTCTGCACCAGGAGATCCTGCGCTGGGTCGCCGACATTCGCGACGACCCGTACCACCGCGCCCGCAAGGCTTTCGACGGCTGGCTCGCCGAACTGGCCCAGGACCTGCAGCACAACCCGGACACCCAACAGCGCGCCGAGGCGTTGAAGGTGCGGCTCCTTGATCACCCGCAGGTGCTCGCGACCACCGTGCAGCTGTGGAACGCGTTGCGGCGAGCGCTCACAGCAGCTCTGCGCGATCCTGACGGTGCCCTGCGCGACCGGATCGCCGACGAGGCCCAACTGGCCGCTCGCCGGATCGTCGAGGACGCTTCGCTGCGCGCCAAACTCGATGCGTCCGCCGCCAAGGCCGCGGTGTGGATGGTCCAGCGCTACGGCAAGGAGGCGACCGCCGTGATCACCCACACGATCGAACGTTGGGACGGCCGCGAAGCCTCAGAACGCATCGAACTCCACGTCGGTCGCGACCTGCAGTTCATCCGGATCAACGGCACGATCGTCGGCGGTCTGGCGGGGGTCGTGATCCACACCGTCTCGACACTGGTTCACTGATCCTGTGTTCGGACGTACGAAGAAGTCGCAGGAGCCGGAGAAGCCGGCGTACGAGGATGTCCCGATCCGCGAGGAAATGATCCGCCTGGGGCAGTTCCTCAAGCTCGCCAGCCTCGTCGAGCACGGCGGCCAGGCCAAGGAGGTCATCGCCGCAGGCGAGGTCGTCGTCAACGGCGAGGTGGACGTACGCCGCGGTCGGCAGCTGCGAGCAGGCGACCTGGTGTCGTTCGGGGGTCAGACCGTACGCGTCGTCAACGAGGCCGACTTCGAGGACAACCTCCCCTGGTAATCCGCCGAGACCCGGCATCCGTCACCTCGAAACCCGGCATCTGTCACGTCGAGACCCGACATCGGGCACAGAAAGCGGCGCCGCCCCGAAGGACGACGCCGCTTGATGTCTTTGTGAGCTACCGGACTTCGAGCAGGTCCACGACGAAGATCAGGGTCTCGCCCGGCTTGATCACGCCGCCGGCGCCGCGCTGGCCGTAGCCGAGGTGCGGCGGGATCACGAGCTGGCGACGACCGCCGACCTTCATGCCGGCCACACCTTGGTCCCAGCCCTGGATGACCATGCCCGCACCGAGACGGAATCGGAGCGGCTCGCCACGGTTGTACGAGGCGTCGAACTCCTCGCCGGACGAGTGGGCGACCCCGACATAGTGGACCGACACGGTCGAGCCCGAGGCGGCCTCGGTGCCGGTGCCCTCGACGAGGTCGGTGATCACCAGATCGGTCGGGGGAGTCGGGTCGACGAAATCAACTTCAGGCTTCGTTGGCATGTCCCGAGCCTAACTGCCCGGTTTCTCAGCATCGATGCGTACCGTCGCCACCATGGGCAATCGGGAGCCGATGAGTCGCGGTACGCGCCGATCTGGGGCAGTGGCCGTGGCGCTGTTGGCGACGGTGTCCTTCGTATTCGGGTCGGGTGTCCCGGCTGGTGCCGTCACCGCGACTCCGGCGTCACACGCCACCGTCACGTACTGCCAACAAGCGACCATCACCGCCAGCTGTCTCCACGCGGCCGTCGCCGACTTCAACATCGCGCGACACAAGGAAGGCCTCGGACCGATCGTCCTGCCGACGAACTTCGTGCACCTGTCGGTGCCCAAGCAGCTGTTCGTACTGATCAACATTGAGCGGATCGATCGCCACCTGCCACCGTTCAACGGGCTCTCCAGCGCGCTCAATGCGGCAGCGCAGACGGGTGCGAACAAGTACGCCACTCCGCAGCCTCCCTCGCACATGCCGGCCGGAACCCCACACGCCAGCGCGTGGTCACGGGCCTCCAACGCTCTGTACGCCGAATTCGTCTGGATGTACGGCGGCAGTGCGACGGTGCGCAACGGCCTCCTGATGAACGTCTGTGGTCCGCTGACAGCAGGGGCGGCGCTCGCCTCCGGGCATGCCGGTGCCGGTGTGTTCCTCGAAGGCCTCGACACCCGTGACCGTGCGGACGTGTTCACCTGGAACGGGGAGCGAGCGTACTTCCCGGCCGCGAGCCGCGAGCGTGCCACGGCGAGCCTGCCCTGGGTCGTACGCACCTCGGCGCCGAGCTTCTACCGGGACAACTACTGGACCCTCGGCATCAGCAGCCCCGGGACGTTCTCGCCCGCCGCCGCAGTCCGCGCCCAGTGGTACGTTGACGGCGTGGCTCAGCCCGGGGCAACGAGCCACCAGTACACGCTCACGCGCGCGCAACACGGACACACGGTGTCGGTGAAACTCACCGCCGGGCGCAGCGGCTACATGAGCTGCGGCAAGGCGTACGACTTCGGCCGGATCTCCTGATCAGTCTTTTCCGAACAGGGGAGTGACCGTCCCACCGAGAGCCTCGGGCCAGTCGGGGTCGTGCTCGTCGGACCCGCCGAGGAACGACATCGCAGCCTCGTAGAGATGCGTGTTGGTCGCGATCGCGTTGGCGCCCCATGGCCCCGGCGTACCGTCCAGCGAGGTGAAGGTGCCGCCGGCCTCGGTCACGATCGGCGCCAGGGCTGCCATGTCGTACAACTCGAGCTCAGGCTCGGCGGCGATGTCGACCGCACCCTCGGCGAGCAGCATGTAGGACCAGAAGTCGCCGTACGCCCGCGTACGCCAGACCCGTCGCATCAGTGCCAGGACATCCTCGAGCTGACCGCGGTCCTCCCACCCGTTGAGGGATGAGTACGCGAACGAGGCGTCCTCGAGGCGGCGTACGTCGGAGACCTGGTTGCGTGCCGCCTTCATCAGGGACTTGCCGGTGTAGGAACCCTGACCCTTGGTGGCCCACCAGCGGCGTCCGAGCTGGGGTGCGGAGACGACCGACATCACGACCTCGTCCTCAACGGCGAGCGCGATCAACGTGGCCCACACCGGGACGCCGCGTACGTAGTTCTTGGTCCCGTCGATCGGGTCGATGATCCAGCGGCGGGCGGAGGTGCCGCTGGAGCCCTCCTCCTCGCCGGTGATCGAATCCCGCGTACGCGCCTTCGCGAGCGTGCGGCGGATCGACTCCTCGACGGCCTGGTCGGCGTCGCTCACGGGCGACAGGTCGGGCTTCGTCATCACGTGCAGATCGAGCGCTTTGAAGCGGTCGGTACTGATCGAATCCGCGTCGTCAGCGAGCAGGTGCGCGAGACGTAGATCGTCCGTGTAATCAACCACGGGCTACACCGTAGTCTCACTCGGTTGCTGCAGACTGCACTCATGACGTTCAACGGCCTCCCGCTCCATGTCCTGGTCGTCCATCTGACGGTCGTGACGCTGCCTGCACTGGTGCTCGTATCGCTGGTGTCACTGCATCCGCGCTGGCGTGATCGACTCCGGATTCCGGCGGTGGGTCTGGCGCTCTTCACGGCTGCGTTGGTCTGGTTCACGGTGAAGACCGGCGAGTCGTTCCAGCACGACAAGTTCCCGACTCCGACGGCCACGCTGAAACAGCACATCGATGCTGCCAACACCCTCAAATGGGTGACGTACGGGTTCGCTGCCTTCGCGCTCGTACGGCTTGCGCTCCATCGGCGTTCGGGCGTTGTCCGTCTCGTCCTGTCAGCCGCGCTGATCGTCGGGGTCGTCGCGCTCGGCTACTTCACGTTCAAGACCGGCGAAGCGGGCGCACGTGACTCCTACGGCGGCTACTACAGCCACTGACCTGACAGATGCCGGGTTTCGACGTGACAGATGTCGGGTCTCGGCATGACGGATGCCGGGTTTCGGCGGGTCAGAGCTGCCAGTCGGGGGTTGAGCGTGCGGCCAGCAGGCGGCGGAACGAGTTGACCCGGTCGGCGTCGATCTCGCCTGCCTCGAGCGCGACATCGAGCCCGCATTCGGGCTCGTCGGTGCCGTGCGTACAGCCACGAGGGCACTCCTCGGTCGCCTCATCGAGGTCGGGGAACGCGGTGATCAGATCGTCCGGGTTCACGTGGGCCAGGCCGAAGGACCGGATGCCCGGGGTGTCGACGATCCAGCCGTCCTGCCCCCACTCGGGCGGCAGCGCGAGCATCAGTGCCGAGGTGGAGGTGTGCCGCCCGCGTCCGGTCACGGCGTTGACCACACCGGTTTCGCGGTCCGTACCCGGCACCAGCGCGTTGACCAGCGTCGACTTGCCGACGCCCGAGTGACCCAGGAGGACCGAGGTCCGGCCGACAAGGTGCTCGCGGACATCGGCCAGGTCGCCACCGCGACGGGTCACCACCCACGGCACCCCAAGGGATGCGTACGCGCCGAGGAACTCGTCGGGCGATTTGAGGTCGGCCTTGGTGAGGCAGAGCAGGGGTGCCAGGCCGGCGTCGTACGCGGCGACGAGGGCTCGGTCGATGAGCCCCGATCGGGGCTCCGGGTCGGCCAGAGCGGTGACGATGACCAACTGATCGGCGTTGGCGATGATCACCCGCTCGACCGGGTCGTCGTCATCCACCGTGCGCCGCAGGGTGGACTTCCGCGGCTGGATCTCGACGATGCGGCCGTAGGTGCCGTCGCTGCCTGAGAGATCTCCGACGACCCTGACGCGGTCGCCGACCACCACCCCCTTGCGGCCGAGGGGTCGTGCCTTGACTGCCCAGATCTGACGACTGTCACTGAGTTCCTCAGTGAGGGCGATGGTGAACCGGCCCCGGTCCACGGTGACCACGGTCGCCTCGGTGGCGCCCTCGTATGTCGGACGGTCCTTGGTGCGCGGTCGCGTACCCCGTTTCTTCGGGCGGTCGTACGCCTCGATGTCCTCGGAGTAGCGCGCCATCAGAAGAGCGCCGACCAGGCCTGGTCGAAGTCGGTGAAGGTCTTGGAGGTGGTCGCGATGTTCTCGACCTCGATCCCCTCGACCGCAGCCCCGATGATCACACCGGCATGGGCCATCCGGTGGTCGGCGTACGTACGCCAGACGCCGCCGTGCAGGGGCGCCGGCTCGATCACCAGTCCGTCGGCCAACTCGGTGACCTTGCCGCCGACCGAATTCAATTCGTTCGCCAGCGCGGAGAGACGGTCGGTCTCGTGCTTGCGGATGTGTTCGATGCCGGTGAGGCGCGAGGGCGACGAGGCGAGGGCGGCCAGTGCTGCGACTGCCGGGGCGAGTTCGCCGACGTCGTGCAGGTCCAGATCCACACCTCGGAGCGCGTCGGGTCCGACGACGGTGAGGCCGTCATTCGACCAGGTCACCTCGCAGCCGAAGGCGGTCAGGATGTCCCGCAGCGCATCACCGGCCTGCGTGGTGCGCTCGGGCCAGTCGCGTACGGTCACGGTCCCGCCCGAGATCGCTGCCAGCGCGAGGAAGGGCGCGGCGTTCGACAGGTCGGGTTCGATCCGGCGATCGACCGCCTTGATCGGCCCCGGCGCGACCGTCCAGCGGTCGGCGACCGAGTCGTCCACCACGACACCGTGGTCGCGCAGCATCTCGATCGTCATCTCGATGTGGGGGAGCGAGGGCACTGGTGCACCCACGTGGCGTACGTCGAGGCCGGTGTCGTACCGCGCAGCGGCAAGCAGCAGCGCGCTCACGAACTGGGAGGACTGCGAGGCATCGATCGTCACCTCGCCTCCGCGTACGGACCCGGTGCCGTGCACGGCGAACGGAAGACGATCGCCCTCGACGTCGGCGCCGATCGCTCGCAGTGCCGCCAGGATCTCCCCGACGGGACGCTGTCGCATGTGCTCGTCGCCGTCGAAGGCGACGGTTCCACTCGCCAATGCTGCCATCGGCGGCACGAAGCGCATGACGGTGCCGGCGAGGCCGACGTCGATGGATCCGTCAGCGGTCAGCGGCCCGGGTGTGACGGTCCAGTCAGCGCGGGTGGTGTCGATGTCGGCGCCGAGTGACCTCAGGGCCGCCGCCATCAACAGCGTGTCGCGGGACCGCAGCGCTCCGCTGACGAGGGAAGGTCCGTCAGCCAGCGCCGCCAGGATCAGGGCGCGGTTCGTGAGGGACTTGGATCCGGGGAGCGAGACCTTCGCCTGTACGGGTGCGCTCGCGAAGGGCGCCGGCCAGGGATCGAGGGTCACGGGTGGCAAGTCTACGGACCGCTGACCGACGCGTCGCCTTGGTAGTTCGTCCCTGCGACGGAGACCGCGTACGACCACGGGCCGCTGGGGATGAAGTCGAAATGGAGCAGTTGCTGGTCGCCCGGACCAGTCGAGGTGTACGAGCAGGTCAGCACGACTGTCCCGGGAGCGGCACCGGCGGCGCTGCCGCAGACGGATTCGTCACTCAGAGCCGGAGCCCAGGCATCGAAGCCGGTCAGCGTGATCGACACGGTCGACGTCAACCCGGCCGCGAGACCGTGGAGTTTCACGCGGAGGTGCTGGTACGTGCCGTAGTCGTGGGTGTCGACCATCAAGGTCGGCTGGGCCACTGGAAGTGGGACGGAGATCGTGACCGTGGCGGTCGAGGACTGCCCCTTGGCATCAGTGATCGAGTAGGTGAAGGAGTCCGCCTGCGGGCTCCCGCTCGGTGCGTACCGGATCTGGTCGCCGACGACGGTGGCTGCGCCGTGGCTGCCCTGGGTGAGGACGACGGGCGTCGCCCCGGAGGGGTCGCTGTCATTGGCGAGCACGCTGATCAGCACCGGGCTGGAGGAGGTCAGGGAGACGGCATCGTCATGCGCCTGCGGTGCGGCCAGGACGCCGAGTGTCACCTGGACGTCACCGGTCGTACGCAGGGTGCCGTCGGACACCGTGTAGGTGAACGAGTCGGTCACGGGGGATCCCGGGACGCTGCCGTAGCCCGCAGCCGGGCGGTAGACGGCCGATCCGCCACTGATCGAGAAGGTGCCGCCGTGGGTCGTGGTCCCCGAGGTCGGGACCAGGGTCAGGACATCACCGTTCGGGTCGGTCGCGCCGGCCAGCAGCGGGATCGTGGTTGGAACGGGCAGGGTCCAGCTCGCCGGCGCGGCGGTGGACACGGCAGGTGCGATCGGAGCGGCGTCCAGTGTGGTGACGTTCACGGACCCAGTCACGGTGAGTCCGTTGGTGTCACCGATCGTGTAGCGGACGGTGTCCGTGCCCTTCCATCCCGGCTTGGCGGTGTAGATCACTGTGCCCGGGGCAGTGCGCGCAAACACGAGGGAAGCTCTGAGCGCGGGGATGCTGACGGTGCCGTGAGCCGCCGTCACCTTCACGATGTGCAGGCCGTCGGCCGGGTCCTTGATCCCGAGGAACAAGTTGAGGGTCACGCTGCCGGACGGCGGCGCGGTCACGGGTGCTGGCGGCTGGACGATCTGCGGTCCCGTCGGCGGCGGAGTCGCCGGCGGGGTGGGCGCGACGCTCGGCGGAACCGTGACCCGAGCAGGCGGCACGTGCGGTTTGGGCGTCGGTGACGGCGTCACAACCGGCGGGGTGACGGCTGGCGTCGTCGGAGCCGGGGCGGAGGTGATGGGCGGCTTCGGACCTGCCACGACGGGTGCCGGTGAGCCCGAGGTTGCTGCGACGGCCACCGCGACCGCGACGCCGGCAGCGGCGACACCGCCAGTGACACTGGTCGCCTTGCCTGCCGGAGTGTGGATCAGCCAGTGACCCAAACCGACGAGTACGCCCTTGGCGGCGATCCCGTGGGCAGCGGCGAGATAGCCGGCGCCCGCAGTGCCGAGCAGGGCCGGCGCCAGGATCGCGCCGAGGTGCGAGTTGACCTCGGTGAGCTCGAGATAGATGGCGGTGCACTCGCGGCACTCGCCGAGGTGCTCCTCGATCTTGACGGACGTACGACGCGACGTCCCGCCGCGGATGTAGGCACCCAACTCGCCACGGACGTTCGCGCACACGTCCTCGGCAGCGTCGTTGGCGTGCATGGTGACGAACGCCTGACGCAGGCCCTCGCGGGCCCGGTACGCCAGCGCGGACACCGAGTTGGCGCTCATGCCCAGGAGGGGAGCGATGTCGGCGGGCTTCTGCCCCTCGACCTCGGTGTGCCACAGGACCTGCTGCCAGCGTTCGGGGAGCGAGGCGAAGGCCTTCGCAGCGGTCGCGTTCTCGAAACCGCTGACGACGGTGTCGTTGAACGGCACGCCCGGGTCGTACGGCGTCAAATCGTCGGTCGTCGTCAGGCGCGAGGAGGCCCGCAGTTTGTCGACGTGAAGTCGTCGCAACGAGGTCAGCAGGTACGCACGGAACGCGAGATCGGGGCCGCCACCACGCTGGAGCACGCCCAGGACCTTCGAGAAGGCCTCGGACACCAGGTCGTCGACGTCACCAGCGGAGACGAGCTGTCGGGCCAGCCGGCGAGCCGCATCGGCGTGCCGGGCGAAGAGCGTTCCGTACGCCTCGATGTCGCCAGCGCGTACGGCCGAGATGAGCTCAGCGTCGCCAGGACCGTCGATTCCGGGCGCAGACGCACCCGGCGCGGCGTAGTCCGGCTGGCTGCTCACGTTGTACCAACGTTCCAATGTCGAAAAGATGACGCGGGATTCGGCGTCATGTCTGTGATGTTGTCTCGTCTCATCGTCGCACGGTGCTTCGTGGAGGGCACCCGTGTCGTTGGACTGAGGGAGGGTGAAATGTCGGACCGCAAGCGCGCCAGGCGGCTGCGCCTCATCCCTTCCTCGCGCCGCACCTCGCTGCCGAACGCTGTCGTCGAGTCGTTGCCGCCCATGTTCAACGTCATCGCTGAAGCCATCGTCGCGGGCCTTGCCGTGATCGACGTGTGTGACGTCGTCGGGCGCGATCTCGCGGCCCTCGGGGTGAGCCTCGACGGGGCCCTTCGCGACCTGCGTACGACGACCCGACTCGCCGTCCGACGTGACCCGTCGTTCGACGAGACCCATGCGTTGTCGCTCGGCTGGAGCGAGGCAACCCTGGGCTACCTTCACGGGCTGTCCTGCGTGGATCCGCTCACAGGGCTCGCCACCCAGGCTCACCTTCGGGAGGCGATCGCGGCGGTCTATCGCGACGCCGAGCCGGGCAACCGTGCGCTGGTCGTCCTCGACAGTTCCGACCGTGGCATGGCGATGAGTTCGGCCCGGACGATGACCCTGCTGGGCCAGCACGCCCGCTCCGTGTTCGCTCGCGACGAGACGATCAGTCAGGTCGGCAACGGCCGGATCGTCGTGTTGGCCGATCGCTCCGCCGGCCTTGGCGAGCGGGTGGCGCTGTTGCGGCGCATGGTCGGCGACAACGCCCAGCGCGTCTGGATCGAGGGTCTGCCGACGAGCGAGGGCAGCGCCGCCTTCCTGCTCGACGAACTGGCGCGTACCTCTCACTGAGAGACCAACTGCCCGGGCAGTCCCTAGACTGCCTGCGTGTGCGGCCGGTACGCCTCGAGCAGACGTCCTGAGGACTTGATCGACGAGTTCGACGTCATCGAGTCGCGCGTCGAGTTCCCGATCGCCACCAGTTACAACGTGGCTCCGACCGACGAGACCTACGTGGTGATGTCGCGCGGCGAGGAGCCCGTACGCACGCTGGCCGTGGCCCGATGGGGGCTCGTGCCCTCGTGGGCGAAAGACCGCGGCATCGCGTCCAGGTTGATCAACGCGCGCAGCGAAACCCTCGCCGAGAAGCCCGCCTTTCGCAGGGCGTACGCGTCGCGTCGTTGTCTGATTCCGGCCGATGGCTACTACGAGTGGTACGTGACGGCCGAGTCCAAGGCCGGGAAGCCGGTGAAGCAGCCGTTCTATCTGACACCGCGCGACGGCGAGACCCTGCCGATGGCGGGCCTGTACGAATGGTGGCCCGATCCGGCGAAGGCCGAGGACGATCCGGATCGTTGGCTGCTGAGCTGCACGGTGATCACGACTGCGGCAGCCGACGAGATCGGGATGATCCACGATCGGATGCCGCTGGTGGTCCAGTCGGACGACTGGGCGGCCTGGCTCGACCCGACCGTCAGCGATGCGGCGGAGTTGCTGCATCCTGCGGTGGAGATCGGCCTGACGGCGTACCCGGTCTCGACCCTGGTCAACAGCGTCCGCAACAACGGTCCTGAGCTGATCCAGCCATTGGAGGTAGACGCATGATCACCGTCGAGACCCCGTACGGACCGGGCCGGTTGGTCGTGGCGCAGGCGAAGAACCCGATCGGCACGCTGCTGCTCTCGCACGGCGCGGGCAACGGGATCGACACCCGGGACCTGGAGGCACTGGCCGCGTCGTTGCCCGGCGAGGGTTTCGCCGTTGCGCGGTTCGAACAGCCGTGGCGGGTCGCGGGACGAAAGGTGGCCACGGCGCCGGCGACCCTCGACGTCGGTCTGAAAGCAGCCGTTGCCTCGCTGGTGTCGACGGCTTCGACTTCTGGCCCACTCATAGTGGGTGGCCGCTCCGCCGGTGCGCGCTCCGCCTGCCGCTCGGCTCGTGAGCTGGGCGCCCGGGGCGTCCTGGCGCTGGCCTTCCCGCTCCACCCTCCGGGCAAGCCGGAGAAGAGCCGGAAGGACGAGTTGGCGGCCGGCGTACCGGTCCTCGTGGTGCAGGGAGCCAACGATCCGATGGGCCGTCCGGACGATTTCCCGGAGCGGACCGAGATCGCCGTGGTGCCGTTCGCGGACCACGGTTTCAAGGTCGCGGCGCGCGCGCCGATCACCCAGACCGAGGCCCTCGATCTCATCGTGGAGGCGACTCTGGAGTGGCTCGTACGCGAGATCGTGGGCAGCGGTCGGGAATGACTGCGCGGCTGGCTGGCGTTGACCCTGCATGCTCGCAGTCATGGAACGGCCCACCGGCACCGTAGGCTGGGCTTCGATGACTGAGTTCGACACACTCGATGCCCTCACCTCTGGTGAGGACGCGTCGGCCCGTTTTGAGGCCGAGGCGCTGCCCTTCCTCGACCAGCTGTACGCGGCTGCCATGCGGATGACCCGCAACCCGGCGGACGCCGAGGACCTGGTCCAGGAGACGTTCGCCAAGGCGTACGCGAGCTTCCACCAGTTCAAGCCGGGGACGAACCTCAAGGCGTGGCTCTACAGGATCCTGACCAACACCTTCATCAACTCGTATCGCAAGAAGCAGCGTCAGCCGCAGCAGTCGATGGCCGAGGATGTCGAGGACTGGCAGATCGCCCGTGCGGAGTCGCACACCTCAAGCGGGTTGAAGTCCGCCGAGGTCCAGGCTCTGGAGCACCTGCCCGACTCCGAGGTCAAGGAAGCGCTGCAGAAGCTCCCCGAGGAGTTCCGCCTCGCCGTCTACCTGGCTGATGTGGAGGGCTTCCCGTACAAGGAGATCGCCGAGATCATGGGCACTCCGATCGGGACCGTGATGTCGCGCCTGCACCGAGGGCGCCGACAGTTGCGTGACCTCTTGACGGACTACGTCCGCAGCAATGATCTGTACGACCTGGACGAGGACCGCCATGAGCACTGATTCCACTGAGCCGACCCCGGCAGAATGCGTCGACTACCTCGAGCGGATCGTCGCGCTGATCGACAACGAGCTGCCCGGAGGTGACTGCGCAGCGGTCCGTGAACACCTCGATTCCTGCAGCCCGTGCCTGGCGTCCTACGACATCCAGGTGACGGTCAAGCGCGTCGTCGCGCGTTCGTGCAGTGAGGTGGCTCCCGGCGAGCTGCGCTCGAAGGTCATGCTCAAACTGCAGGAGATGCGGGTCCAGATTTCGGATTCCTGATCCTGTTTGGGAGACTGGCGGGTATCCGCGGCAGTTCCTGCGGAGATTGGCACCCAGGAGGACCCGATGGGCAAGACCGGCCGCAAGCGCCGCGCGCGCAAGAAGAAGGGTGCTAACCACGGTAAGCGCCCCAACGCCTGAGTACGACTGACGGAGCGTTTCCTTCGTCGTTCCGTGCTCGCGGGCCGTTAGGCCCGCTTGCGCGCGGACTCCTCGGACACGCACGCGTCATTCGCACTCAGGTCCCTAGAAGCCCTGCTCACGCAGGGCTTCTTGCTTTTCCCGAGCACTAGCATTCGGGGGTGCCATCCCTCAGCGAGCTCGCGCGCAGCCACACCGATCTGTCGGTGGACGACGTCGCCTGGCTCAAACTGCTGACCGCTGACTGGCAGATCGTTGCGGACCTGTCGTTCGCCGACCTCGTGCTCTGGCTGCCCGACCGGGACCGCAAGGGTTTCTGGGCCGGTGGTCAGATGCGCCCGACCACCGGGCCGACGGCGTACGTGGATGACGTGATCGGGACCTTCGTACCCAGCCAGCGTCGGCCGGTGCTCGACGAAGCCCTGGCGACGGGCACAGTCATCCGTGAGGGGGATCCGGAGTGGCGCGACGACGTGCCAGTGCGGGTCGAGGCGATTCCGGTACGGCACGGCGGGCGCGTGATCGCGGTCATCGCCAGGTCAACGAACCTGCACGGCGTTCGTACGCCGTCGCGGCTGGAATTGACCTACCTCGACATCGCTGCCGAACTCGTGCAGATGATCTCGCTCGGGCACTTCCCCGGCACAGCCGAGCTCAGCCACCACACGGAGTCGGTACGCGTCGGCGACGGGATGCTGCGCCTCGACGCCCAGGCGGTCGTGACGTACGCATCGCCCAACGCCCTGTCGGCATTCCGCAGGCTCGGTCTCGCTGGTGACCTGGCAGGCCTGCGCCTTCCCGATGTCGTGCGTGCCGTCGTACCTCCGCGGCTCCGCTCGGGCGAGGAGTCGTTGTCAGGTCTCATCACCGGTCGGCTGGATGGTGACACCGAGATCGGTACCGATCTGGTGACCGTCGTGCTCCGCACCATTCCGCTCCAGCCGGGAGCCGAGCGCACCGGTGCCCTCATCCTGCTCCGTGACGTGACCGAGGTCCGGCGCCGTGATCGCGAACTCGTCACCAAGGACGCGACCATCCGCGAGGTCCACCATCGGGTGAAGAACAACCTCCAGACGGTGGCGGCGCTGCTGCGACTGCAGGCACGGCGGATCCAGAACGGAGCCGCCAAGGAGGCCCTCGACGAGGCGGTACGCCGCGTCGGGTCCATCGCCGTGGTGCACGAGATCCTCAGCCGCCAGCCGGTCGAGGCGAATGTCGGCTTCGACGAGATCGCCGACCGACTCTCGAGCATGGTCAACGACGTCGGTGCGGTCCGGTCCAAGGTCGCCATCCAGCGGACTGGTTCATTCGGTGAGGTGCCGTCCGAGGTGGCCACGGCGCTGGCGATGGTGCTGACCGAGCTGCTGCAGAACGCGGTCGAGCATGGCTATCCCGGGGGAGCGGACGGCGCCATCATCGTGGATGTGTCTCGCCAGGGCGAGGCGATGGCAGTCCGGATCGCCGACGACGGGGTCGGATTCCCTGAAGGCTTCGATCCGACGTCGACGGACAGCCTCGGGCTGTCCATCGTCCAGACGCTGGTGGAGTCAGAACTCGGAGGATCGCTCGAACTCGGCAACGGCCGATCCGGAGGCGCCGAGGCGCGGATCGTGATCCCGATCGCGCCGCGAGGGCGTGACTAGGTCGGGATCAGACCGGGGTACGCAGGCGCGAGCGCGCGTTACGACGCTTCAGCGCGCGACGCTCGTCCTCGCTGAGGCCACCCCAGACACCGTGGTCCTGGCCGGCGTCGATCGCCCACTGCAGGCACTGCTCGCGTACGTCGCAGCGCCGGCACACCTGCTTTGCTTCCTCGATCTGGAGAATCGCCGGTCCGGTGTTCCCGATCGGGAAAAACAGTTCCGGGTCTTCGTCGAGGCAGGCCGAGCGGTCACGCCAATCCATCGGTGAGGTTGCCTCTTTCCTAGTTCTGGGTTCGAGCCACAGGGCTCTCCCGCGCTGAGGGCGTGACGAATCAACGCTATGCACGCGGGTGTGTAGCGTTTCAAGTATGTTGCGCGCGCACAAGGGCTTAACAGGGTGTGTTTCCTCACGTTCCGGTCTAGTCCACGTGGAGTTTCCGTGATTTCACCCCTTTCGTTGCGACTTGCCGCCGCTCTCGTCGCCCTCGAAGCCCTGCTCCTGCTCGTCGTGGCGGTGCGGGGCGTGATCGATCCGTCGAACGTCGGAGTCGCCGTCGGGCTGGGTGTGGTCTATCTCGTGTCGGCCGTCGGCCTGGCTCTCGCCGCCGTCGGCCTGTGGGAGCGCAGGAGTTGGGGACGGGCTCCGGTGGTGCTCGCACAGCTGGTCATCCTTGGGATGGCCTGGGACGTGCGCGACGACGCTGTGATCGCGTCGATCGGGGTAGTCCTCGGACTCGCCGTGCTCGTGTGCGTCCTTCACCCGGCGAGCACACGGGCGTTGTCCGGCGACTCGTGATCCGGAAGCCCCTGATCGGCAGTGAGCCGCCGGATGTCGCTCACCGTGGCCGACAGTGCTCGTGAGACCTGCGCCTGGCTGATGCCGTACAGCGCCGCGATCTGCCGCTGACTCTGCCGGTCAATCACCACCAGTTCGAGCAGCCGCCGCTGCCCCGGGCGTAGTGAGCCCAGTGCCTGAAGCGATCGATCCGGAGGCGGAACCGGCTGCGATGTCTCGGCGATCTCCTCGAGCCGAGCGGGCCATGCGCTCGCGTTCAGGGCCTCGATGACGGCGGCGGTGTCGATCCCCACGTGGGCGGCGATCTCGTCGGTGGTCGGAGGGCGGCCCAGTCTCGCCGTGAGTTCGCGTACTGCTCCTCGGCAACGCCCTGCGGATTCCCAGACCCGGCGGGGGAGCCGTACGAGTCGGCCGTGATCTCGCAGATGTCGTCTGATCTCGCCGGTCACCACGGGAGTCGCGTACGCGCCGAATGTGATCTCGCGGCCGGGCTCCCACCGACGGGCGGCCAGGACCAGTCCGAGCGCTCCGGCCTGTCGGAGATCCTCCAGGGGCTCTCCGCGCCCGATGTATCGACGGGCGATTGAGTCGACCAAGGGGAGGTGGCTGCGAATGAGTTCGTCGGTGTCCATGCAGCCATCGAACGTCTGGACGCCGACGGAACCCGGGACGCCGCGGGACGCCTGTGCACAACAAGAACGCCGACCCGACCTGTGGATGAAACGCGTCAGGCCCGCCACGCAGATGCGTGGCGGGCCCGACGAGGGGAAGCAAGACTTACGCAGCCTTCGTCTCCCAGAAGATCTTGGCGATCTCGTCGATCTTGGCGAGGAGCTGGTCGGCGATGTCGGCGTCCAGCGTGCCCTTGGTGCCGGCTGCACCGGCGAGCTTCGTGGCCTCGTTGAAGAGGGTGTGCAGCTGCGGGTACTTCTCGAAGTGCGGCGGCTTGAAGTAGTCCGTCCAGAGCACCCACAGGTGCTCCTTCACCAGGTTGGAGCGCTGCTCCTTGATCACGATGGCGCGGGTCCGGAAGTCCGGGTCCTGGCTGTCGAGTGCCTTGGCGATGACGGCCTTCACCGACTCGGCCTCAATGCGGGCCTGGGCGGGGTCGTACACGCCGCAGGGAAGGTCGCAGTGAGCCGAAACGGCAACGGTCGGGGCGAAGAGTCGGGCGAACATCAGGGTCCTCTCGATCGGGTCTGTCTGTGTGACACTACTCCGCATGTCTCAGACCTATTCGGGCGTCCCCCGTCGGGACGCACGATTCGGGTTTGCGATCGTTCACGGGCGCTCGATGGAGCCGACTCTGCGGGCAGGCGACCGGCTGCTGATCGCGTACCGAGGGCGCCCGCGCGTCGGCAATCTGGTCGTTGCGGCGTTCCCCGACGGCGTACGCGCTGTGAAGCGCATCACTGCGAAGCGTGAGACCGGCTGGTGGTTGTCCTCGGACAATGCGGACCACGGAGTCGACTCGCGGCACCGCGGCCCGCTCGAGGACGAGCGCATTCGGGCTGTCGTACGTGCTCGGGTGTGGCCCAGGCCGCGCTTGTTCACGGCGGGCTGAGGAGTCCCGAGGACTGGCAGATTGGTTCGGCTTGCGGAGCGCGTGAGACACTCAGCGACGGGGTTACCACCCCTCCTCCACGGTCTGGCAGGCGCCACCTTCGCCGCCGATCGCCCTCATGTCTTCCGCGTACGTCCCCTGGAGTTCCCATGTCTGACATCCCGTTCGCCGGCGATCCGGTCTTCGACCTGCACCTCGGCGGCAAGATGGCGATCGTCCCGACGGCCCCGGTCGCCAACCGGGATGACCTGTCCATGGCGTACACCCCTGGCGTTGCCCGGGTCTGCACTGCGATCGCTCAGGACCCCTCGCTGACCCAGCACTACACCTGGGTGCCGAACACGGTCGCGGTCGTCACGGACGGAACCGCGGTGCTCGGACTGGGTGACATCGGCCCCGCTGCGGCGATGCCGGTGATGGAGGGCAAGGCGATCCTGTTCAAGGCGTTCGGCAACGTCGACGGCATTCCGATCTGCCTCGACACCACCGACACCGACGAGATCATCGAGACCGTGATCCGGATGGCGCCGAGCTTCGGTGGCATCAACCTCGAGGACATCTCGGCCCCGCGCTGTTTCGAGATCGAGGACCGCCTGCGTGAGGCGCTCGACATTCCGGTCTTCCACGACGACCAGCACGGCACCGCGATCGTGACGCTGGCGGCGCTCAAGAACGCCCTCAAACTCACCGGCCGCAACCCGGAGGACACCCGCGTGGTGATCTCGGGTGCGGGTGCTGCCGGTGTGGCGGTCACCAAGATCCTGCTCAACGCAGGCATCACCGACATCGTCGTGCTCGACCGCGCTGGCATCGTCCACTCCGGCCGTGAGCACCTCACCGAGTCGAAGGCCGACCTGGCAGCCATCACGGCTGACATCAGCGGTCGCACCGGTGGCTATGGCGAGGCACTCGACGGCGCCGACGTCTTCATCGGGCTCTCCGGCGGCACCGTCCCGGACGAGTTCGTGGCCACCATGGCGGAGGACGCCATCATCTTCGCGATGGCGAACCCGAACCCGGAGATCCACCCGGACGTGGCCCACAAGTACGCCCGTGTCGTGGCGACCGGTCGTTCGGACTTCCCGAACCAGATCAACAACGTGCTCGCGTTCCCGGGCGTCTTCCGGGGTGCGTTCGACGCGAAGGCCCGCAAGATCACCGAGGGCATGAAGCTCGCTGCCGCGAACGCGCTGGCCGAGCTCGTCGGTGACGATCTGGCCGAGGAATACATCATCCCGGCACCGTTCGACCCCCGCGTCGGCCCCGCTGTGGCCGCTGCCGTGGCGGCCCAAGCGAAGCTCGAAGGCGTCACTCGTTAGGTTGAAGCCATGTTTGCTGTGTACGCCAACGGCGCCTCGGCCGAAGATCCACTGAGCCAGTTGGTCCTGGGCGAGCGTCCCGAGCCGGTCGTGCCAGACGGCTGGACCACGGTCACTGTGAAGGCCGCGAGTCTCAATCACCACGACCTCTGGTCGCTCAAGGGTGTCGGGCTCAAGGCCGAGCGGCTCCCGATGATCCTGGGCTGCGACGCCGCGGGCCTCGACGAGGATGGCAGCGAGGTCGTGGTCCACGCTGTCATCTCCTCGCCCGACTGGGCCGGCGACGAGACCCTCGACCCGAAGCGCTCGCTGCTCTCGGAACTCCACCAGGGCACGTTCGCCGAACGGGTGGCGGTGCCGCGCTCGAACGTGATCGCCAAGCCCGCGTCGCTGTCGTTCGCTGAGGCTGCCTGCCTCCCGACGGCCTGGCTGACTGCGTACCGGATGTTGTTCACCCAAGGCGGTCTGAAGGCCGGCGATTCCGTACTCGTCCAGGGCGCCGGTGGCGGTGTCGCAACCGCCTGCATCGTCCTCGCACGTGCCGCAGGCCTCAAGGTGTACGCGACCTCGCGCGATGAGGCCAAGCGCGTACGCGCGATCGAGATCGGCGCTCACGAAGTGTTCGGGTCGAACGAGAAACTCCCGTTCAAGGTCGACGCGGTGATGGAGACGATCGGCCGAGCCACCTGGGAGCACTCGATCCGCTCGTTGCGTCCGGGCGGCACGTTGGTCACGTCGGGCAACACCTCGGGTCCGAACCTCGACAATGCGATGTTGCCGCACATCTTCTTCCTGCAGCTGAGGGTGATCGGATCGACGATGGGCACGCGAAGCGAGCTCGCGTCGCTGGTCCAGATGCTCGATGCGACCGGCCAGCGTCCGCTGATCGACCGCCAGATCGCCATGGAGGACGCGCGGCAGGGCTTCGAGGCGATCCGCGACGGCGACGTCTTCGGGAAGATCGTGCTGACGAGGTGAAGGTCCTGCTCACCGGAGCCACGTCGGGCATCGGGCAGGAGGTCGCGCGGATCCTGCGTGAGCGCGGGGACGAGCTGTGGGTGGTCGTACGCGATGCGTCCAGGGCCGATCCCCGGGACCACGCGATCGTGGCCGATCTTGCCGAACCGCTCTCGCTGACGGTCGCCGACCTGCCCGAGGAGATCGACGCGGTGGTGCACTCGGCGGGAACCATCACTCTCGGCGCCATTGCGGATTCAGCGCAAGAGGACTGGGAGAGCCAGTTCAGGATCAACCTGCTGGCTCCTGCGATGCTCACCCGGATCGCGCTGCCCGCGCTTCGTCGCGCTCAGGGCACTGTGGTCTTCGTGAACTCCGGCGCCGGCCTGAGGGTGTCGGCCGGTTGGAGTGCGTACGCGGCGTCGAAGCACGGTCTGCGCGCGTTGGCCGACGGCCTGCGCGAGGAGGAGAAGTCGCTGCGCGTGACGTCGATCTTCCCGGGGCGTACGGCCACGCCGATGCAGGAGTCGGTCCATGCGCAGGAGGGCTCCGCGTACGACGCCGAGCGCTGGATCCGGCCCGAGACCGTCGCCCGGAAGGTCGTGGAGATCATTGATCTTCCGAACGACGCGCTGATCCCCGAGGTCGTGATCAGGCCCCGCTGAGCCGATTCCGGATATTGATTCGGAATTGTCGGTGGTCCCTTCTAGGTTGATTCCAGAGCCACCCGTGTCGTATTCGCCGGTTCCCGTTCGTGGAGTAGGTGAACGACCGTACGGCCGTCACGAACTTTGAAGGAGATCCATGAGCGCGCTGTCTGACACCGACGAGCAGTACGTTGCGGCGCCCGTCGCTGAGTCGACCGGGCGGACGCCGCTGGTCGTGAAGTTGTTGGTTGCCTCGACCTTCGTGGTGATCCTCAACGAGACCACGATGGTCAACGCGATGCCTCGCCTGATGTCTGACTTCAGGATCGACGAACGCACCAGCCAGTGGATCACCACGGTGTTCATGCTGACGATGGCCTCGGTCATCCCGCTCACCGGCTGGTTCCTGCAACGTGTCTCGACGCGGACGGCGTATGCGGTGGCGATGACGACGTTCTGCGCCGGCACCCTGATCGGCGCGCTGGCACCGTCGTTCGAGGTCCTGTTGGTGGCCCGCGGCGTGCAGGCCTGCGGCACGGCGGTGATGATGCCTCTGCTGATGACCACCCTGATGACCGTGGTGCCGATGGCCGACCGCGGCCGGGTGATGGGGAATGTCACCATGGCTATCTCGGTGGCTCCGGCGCTGGGGCCGACGGTCTCGGGTCTGTTGCTCGAGGTGGGTTCATGGCGGCTGATCTTCGCTGTCGTGCTTCCGCTCGCCGCGCTCATGGGGATCGCCGGCTTCCGCAAGATCCCGAACATCGGGGAGCCGCAGGCGTCTGCGGTGAGTTGGCTGAGCGTGCTCCTGGCGAGCGGTGGTTTCGCGAGCCTGGTGTTTGGCCTGAGCAAGTTCGGCGCCGGCGGCTGGGTGACGCCGGTGGCGTTCGCCACGACCGGTGCGCTCCTCGTGGCGTCCTTCGTTGCGTATCAACTGCGGCTCCAGCGCGTGGGCACGCCGCTGCTCGACCTGCGAACCCTGAGGATTCGGACGTTCGCGGTGGCGATCGTGCTGATGTCTGCCGCGTTCATGGCGTTCTTCGGCGCGATGGTGTTGCTGCCGCTCTACCTGCAGAACTACCGCCACCTCAGCACCCTGTGGACCGGACTTCTGGTCATGCCCGGTGGCCTCGCGATGGGGCTCCTCGGCCCACAGGTCGGGAAGGTCTACGACAAGCATGGCTCTCGTCTGTTGGTGATCCCGGGAGCCGCCATCCTCGTGCTCGGTCTGGGCCTGTTGAGCCAGATCCAGCTGGACACGCCCTATTGGGAGATCCTCGTGCTCCATGTCTCGCTGATGTCCGGCTTGGCGATGGTGTTCACGCCGGTGTTCACCATGGGACTCGGTTCGCTGCCGCAGCACCTGTACTCGCACGGAAGTTCACTGCTGGGCACCTCCCAGCAGGTCGCCGGCGCGGCAGGGATGGCGCTGCTGGTCGCGATCCTCAAGGGCCGGTCGACGTCGTTGGCCAACGGTGGCGCATCGCCGGCGCACGCCTTTGTCGGCGGGCTTCAGTGGGCCTTGATGGCGGGCACCGTGTTCGGCCTGGTCGTCCTGGGGATGGCTGTGCTGCTTCCGACTCGGGTGGATGCCCCTGAAGGCGGCTCCGGGCACTAGGAGACGTGGTCAGTCCCGTTCGCCGGAGCGCCAACTGAAGGCGCCGATCAGCACCATCCGCAGTTGTGTCCGGGCCTGATCGGCGATCCGCGCGGCCTGCTCGGGACGGGCGGTGGCCATCGACTGCGCGGTGCCGACCATGGCCGACACGATCAGGGCCGAGAGTGCATGCAGGTCCGAGGTCGACCATTCGCGGGTGGCCGGGACTCGAGCCAGATCGGTGGCGAGATCGCCCTCGGCCCGTTCGATCTCGAGCCGGATCGCGTCGCGGACCGGAGCCGGGCCGGCCACCAGTTCGCGGGCGATGAAGACGTAGTGCGCCCGCTGACGTGAGACGTGGTCGGCGAGGATCTCCACCGAGGCGTCCGCGATGCCGATGAAGGTCGCGCCGGCCTCAGGCCGCCGGACATCCCGCAACATCGCACGGAGCAGCGCGAACGATTCATCGACCAGTGCGAGCCCCAGGTCGTCGACCGACGCGAAATGGCGATAGAAGGCGGTCGGGACGATGCCGACCTCCTTGGCGACCTGTCGCAACGACAGGGCGACCAGGCTGGAATCAGCGGTCAGCGTGAGGGCGGCGTCCAAGATCGCCTGGCGAGTCCGCGCCTTCTGGTCAGCGCGTGAGGCGGTCTCGGTCACGACGCCATCGTAGAGGACGACCTCGTCGACCCACGATCAGACGATCTCTCATTGAGTGAACGCATGTGCACCGTGTCTGGGATCACGTCGTCACGTCCTTGACCGTGCAGGGCATCCCCGGAGATAGTTCTAGTGAACAAACGTTCACTGAAACTTGTTGTCCAGACACTGCGAAGGGAGGTCCCCATGGCTGTCGCACTCGGCACCCGCATCCTGCGCTCGAACGCAGTGGCTGCGCTCACCACGCCCCATGGCGTCGACCGTTATCTCAAGCACATCAACCCGATGTGGGCCGCCCACGAGGTCCGCGCCCGCATCGTCGACATCCACCACGAGGTCGACCTCCCGGGCGAGCCGCGCGTGGCCACCGTGACGTTGCAGCCGACCTCGACCTGGGCCGGCCACCGCGCCGGCCAGCACGTCAGCGTCGGCGTCGAGGTCGATGGCACTCGGCGTACGACCCGCGTCTTCTCGGTCTCCAGCGCTGACTCGAAGCCGGGGGAGCGGTTCACCATCACGGTGCGCGCCAACCCGGACCGGGTGCCGAGCGTCTCCAGCTTCCTGGCGTACGAGGCCAAGCCGGGGCAGATGGTGCATCTCTCCCAGGCCGAGGGTGACTTCGTCCTTCCCGACCGGGTGCCCGAGCGCATCGTGCTGATCTCCGGTGGCTCCGGGATCACCCCGCTGATGTCGATGCTGCGCTCGCTCCAGCGGCGTACGCACCGCGGTCAGGTCACCTTCCTGCACTACGCCCGCAGCGAGGACCACCAGATCTTCCGCGAGGAGCTCGCGGGGATCGCCGGCAACGGCGTCGACATCCACCTGCTGCACCCCGAGGCGGGCGACCCCAACCTGTCCCCGGCGTACCTCACCAAACTGCTGGGCGAGTACTCCGAGATCCCGACCTGGGCCTGTGGTCCGGCTCCGCTGATGGAGGCGGTCAAGGCCGCGTACGCGGACAGCGAGGCGCTCAGCACCGAGTACTTCCAGCCCCCGAAGTCGACCGGCGTCGCCGGCGGCCAGATCTCGTACGCCCGCACCGGGACCGAGTCGGCCAATTCCGGTGAGACCGTGCTCGAGCAGGCCGAGGCCGCCGGCCTCACGCCCGAGTTCGGCTGCCGCATGGGTATCTGCTTCTCCTGCACCGCCACGAAGAAGTCCGGCCTGGTCCGCAACGTGCTGACCGGCGAGACCTCTGAACTCCCCGACGAAGACATCCGAATCTGCGTGAGCGCCCCCGAGGGCGACTGCGTCATCGATCTCTAAGGACACTGTGATGACCACGACTGTGATGAACAAGATTGCGCTGAAGAACCCGTTCAAGTTCCGCGAGGACGAGGCTGTCCCGACCCTGACGCCCGAGCAGATGGACGCCTTCGGCGTCGAGCTCGACGCGATCCGCGCCCGGGTCATCGCCGACCTCGGCGAGGTCGACCGTGAGTACCTCTACAAGATCGTCAGGATCCAGCGTCGCTGCGAGATCGCCGGCCGGGCGCTGTTCTACCTGCCGGTCATCGGCTGGTTGCCGGCCGTGGCTGCGCTCTCGGTGAGCAAGATCCTCGACAACATGGAGATCGGTCACAACGTCATGCACGGTCAGTACGACTGGCTCGGCGACCCGGACTACAACTCGCGCGTGTTCGACTGGGACACCATGGCTCCGGCCGAGAACTGGAAGTACGGCCACAACTACATGCACCACACGTACACCAACATCGTCGGCAAGGACCGCGACGTCGGGTACGGCATCCTGCGCATGGCCGAGGACCAGCCGTGGCGCCCGTACTACCTCGGCAACGCGGCGTACGCCTTCGGGTTGATGATGCTCTTCGAATGGGGCGTCGGCGTCCATGATCTCGAGGTCGACGAACTCGTCGCCGGTCGCCGTACCTGGGCCGAGAACCGCGACATCGGTGCCCGGATCTGGAAGAAGGTCAAGAAGCAGGTCACCAAGGACTACATCATGTGGCCCCTGCTGACCGGCCCGCTGTTCCCGCTCACCTTCGCCGGCAACTTCACCGCCAACATCGTGCGCAACATCTGGACCTTCAACATCATCTTCTGCGGCCACTTCCCGGCCGGTGCCCAGACGTTCACGATCGAGGAGTGCGAGAACGAGACCCGGGGCCACTGGTACTACCGCCAGCTGCTCGGCTCGGCGAACATCTCCGGCAGCAAGTTGATGCATGTGATGAGCGGCAACCTGTCGCACCAGATCGAGCACCACCTGTTCCCGGACCTGCCGGCCCGTCGCTACCCGGAGATCGCTGCCGAGATCCGTGAGATCTGCGAGCGGTACGACCTGCCGTACAACAGCGGTCCGCTGCACCGTCAGCTCGGGTCGGTGTTCGCCAAGATCGTGCGACTGTCGTTCCCGACGCCGCGCCGCAAGGTCACCGCTGTGACCGAGGTGACCGCTGCGCCGATGGCGGCCTGAGCGCCGCTGAGGGAGAATCGTCGACGTGAGCGAAACGCGACTGTCGAAGAGTGAGATCCGCAAGGACACCGTCCAGGGCGCCGTCGAGGTGGCTGCGGACACCGTCCAGGACGTGTCGAAGATCCTGACGAACGCCGTCAAGGACGTCGCTGGTGCGATCGGCAACCTCGCCACGGAACTGTTCGAGTTGCGTGACCAGGCCAGGATCGCGGCCGAGGACCGTCGGGCCGAGGACGAGCCGGTCGACGAGGACTGAATCTGACGGCGATGGGCCCGCAGGCAACTCCTGCGGGCCCATCGTCATGTCCGGGCCGACTGACCCCTCGCGGCCGGGAGATCTGAGCACTAGCGTGTGATCAGGTCGCTCATACGGAGGTGTTTCATGTCCGGATTCAGCATGCGCAGCGCGGTCGCCGGTGGTGTCTTCGCCACTGCCCTCGTCCTCGGTACGTCGGCCCTCGCGGGCACCGGCGTCGGCGGGATCTTCAACCTTGGCAGAGCCAACTCGGTCAATGCCTCCACCTCGCTCATCGGCTCGACATCGTCCTCGCAACTGGCCGTCCGCAACAACGGATCGGGACCGGCGCTGACGCTCATCGTCCCGTCCGGCCATGCGCCGATGGCGATCAGTGCCGGCGCGGGGAAGGTCGCCAACCTCAATGCCGACAAGCTCAACGGGATCAGTTCGTCGGGCTTCCAGCGCTCCTGTCAATCAGGCGGGGTGTTGGCGGAGGCCGCTGTCTCCGGCTTCAGTGCCTCCACCACGGACTTCGACACCGCAGGTGTCTTCGGTGGGTGGGTGTGCAACTCAGCGACGTACGGGTCGACGGTCCTGGTCAAGAAGACCGGCCCCGGTGCGTACGAGGTCGTCTTCGGCAACAAGCCCAATGCCAACAAGATGGGGTTGACCCTGGGATTCCCGATCGTCTCCTCGACCCTCTCCTCGATCACGGTCTCGATCGGTGGGGCGTTCAACTGTCAGGACGCGTCGCCGACGACACCCGAGATCGACTGCATCATCGTGCACACCTCGAGCACGACCACCGGGAATGCGGCGGACGGCAGTTTCAACATCGCCCTGATGTGAGGACGCGGTCCTCGCGGCTCAGGTGAACGGAAGTGTCCGGCCGAGGATGTGCTCGGCGGCGCGATGGCCGGACCGGTACGCGGCGGTGACCGTCGCCGGGTCCTCGGACCACGTCGCCTCTCCCGCGAGATGCAGCACTCCGCCGATCGGGGTGGCCAGCAGGTCGTGATCCTCGCACCGGGAGCCGACGGTCATGTACGCGTAGGAGCCGCGGGCGTACGGATCGTCCTGCCAGTGCGTCACCTGGACCTTCGTCGGCGCGGGCGCATCGGGATGGGTCTCGTGGAGGGTGGTCATCACCGAGCCCGCGACCCGGGCGTCATCCCAGCCGCGGATCGCCCGAGCCGCGGGGCCGGCGGCGAATGTCAGGAGCGTCGGGCTGCCGTCCCGAGAGGTGACGTCGTACCAGGAGTGCCACCAGGCTCCGGACTCGCCTTGGCGCCGGAACGCGTACAGACCCTCGTCCCAGAAGCGCTCGGGGAAGGTGAGGAACACCTTCTCGAACGCGTTCATCCGCAGTCCGACAAGTGCCGCGGACGCGGTGGCGGGCAATGGAGGGACGAAGGTCAGGTCCCCTGACTGGAGCACCCCGACCGGAACCGTGACGACGGCTCGGGTTGCCACCAAGGTCTCGTCTGCGGTGACGCGTACGCCCTCGGCTGCCCAGGCGACTTCAGTGACCACCGTGCCGAGCCGGATGTCCAGCCCGCTGGCGAGCGCGGTCGCCACGGCGTCGTACCCGTCTGGGAAGACGACCTCGTCCCCGTCGACCTGGTCGTCGTCCAGACCGTGGGCGTCAAGGTCGCCGATCCAGACTCCGTACTGTTCCTCGGTCCGGTGCCGGAGAAATTCACGGACTCGCTCCCGGCGGTCCTCGTCCCACTGCATGCGGGCCAGGCTTCGTTCGACGACGTCCTCGTACGACGTTGACGGCGCTGAGGCCGCGATCTCGATCGCCAGCTGTGCATCCACAGTGCGTACGTCCTGCACGAAAGCGGCGCAGGCCGCGTTGCTCAGCCGCTGTCCGTTCGGATCGAAGTAGGCGATCGGTCGACCATCCGGCTGAAAACTCCCGACGGTGAACTCCCTGGTCGCCAGGCCAAACGACTCGACGAGGTCGAACAGCGGGTTGTCGGCGATCCCGTGAATCCAGGATGCACCCAGGTCCGTGGCGAGGCCGTCGGTGCACAGCGTGTGCAGGCGTCCGCCGATCCGGTCCCGAGCCTCGAGGACGACCACCCGCTGACCTGCACGTTGCAACTGGCGCGCGGCGGTCAGACCGGCGATCCCGGCGCCGATCACGATCGTGTCGATCCCGTCCAATGTCGCCTCCGGTAGCACTTGAACAACATTCAAACCGTAGGCGAGCCCACCGGTTGACGCAAGGACCTAGCGATGCACTAGGTGGTTCAGCAGACTCCCGATCAGCAACACGATCGTTGTGGCGGCGAGCGTGAGTCCGAGGCTCGCCAGCGCCCTCGCGGAGACCGGGGCATTGGTGCGCATGAGCCGCAGATTGCCGATCGCGGCCAGCAGTCCGATGACCGCAGGGATGAATCCGCCGAGCGTCACCAGCGCGATCGGGAGGAAGCACCAGATGGCGACAGCGACCGGCAGTCGGGGCGCGTACGCATAGGTCTGACCGTTGACGACGAGGTTAGGGATATCGAAGCCGAGCAGGACGCGTTGGAACCGGGCGGGCGTGGTGTCGCCGTTGACGAGGCGTACGCGGAACTCGCGCCCTTCGCGCTCCAGCGGCACGCCGCCCTGAATCAGGTGCTGGCGCCAGAACCCGGGTTTCAGAGCGAGCGACTCGGCGACGTCGGGTACAGGGTAGGGATAGATCGCCACGGGCCGACCCTCTCACGAGAGTGGTCGACCCGGCGCCGACGTCAGGTCGAAGACCCATACCCCACCAACCACGCGGCCCTTGCCGGGGAACGCGCGCCGCATGATCTGCAGCCAGTCATGGGCTGACGGATCGACCAGGACAGTGGTGACCCCGACCCGCGTCAGGTACGGCGGAAGCGCTCTCGCCCAGTCGAATCCATGCGGCAGGCTGTACAGAGCTGCTGCCGTCGGATCGCGATACTGGGGAGGGAACGTCGCTCCGCAGCAGGGGCCTGTGGGCATCCGGAACGCGAAATTGGTGTCCGTCTCCCAGATCAGCCCCGGCCCGTACTGTCCGGGGGGCAGAACGAGGATGCTCTCGCCACCGTGCTCCCGCGCCAGTTGGCCGCTGGAGACGTAGGCGGCTGGACGCGTGTCGACCGGCACCCCGAGTCCGCCGAACGAGGGGTACAGGAGTACGAACGTACCGACGCTGAGGCCGAGTACCCAGGCCCGGCGGATCCTGCCGCTGGACCAGGCGTACGCGACAAGGAGCACCGCGCCCATGAACACGTAGGCCGAGAATCGTCCGGGGAGGGCGAAACGCGTGACCGGAAGGGCTGCCAGGATGATGCCGGGCCAGACGAGGACCCGGTGGCCGGCAATGGTCAGGGATGGTCCGAAACTGAGGATGACCGCGGTCCCGATGAAGATCAGAATGCCCCTGGCCACGCGATGACCACGCGCGCACACGACCGCGATCACGACCAACGCCAGCAACGTGACCGGCAGGTACGCCGTGTTCTCGGCTTGGTTGCCGATCCAGAGGCGACTGATGGATGCGACGTAGGAACTCCCGGGTGCAGCACCGGCTGGCAGGACGAGGTTGGTCAGGTCCGAGGAGAACGCTCCCGGACCGTTGAGTCCTTCGGACGGCAGGCCAGTGGTCAGTGCTGCCCAGATCGCCGGGCTCGCGAGGAGCAGGCCCACGAGGACTCCGAGGGCCAGCGGCAGGAGGCACGCGCGGAGCGCAACCCTGTCGGCATCTGAACTGAGTAGGTGCGCGATCAGTAGTGCGATCGCGCCGAACAATGATCCCGTCACGAAGAGTTCGGTCGACGCGCCGATCGTGAAGGCGACCGCGACGGCGGTGCCGAGGACGTACCAGCGCCTGCTCACGGTTCCCTTGAAGAGGCGCACCGTGAGGTACGCGACGAAGGGCAAGCCGCCGATCCAGACCAGATTCAAGTGGCCGAGTCCATGCTCCGCCTCGTACGGCGACACCACCATGAGTGCGCCGACCAGCAACGCGGCGACTGCGTTGGAGAACATTTCGCGGGCCAGGAGGTACATCGCAGCCGCCGAACTTGCGATCCCCAGGAGGAGTGCGGTGTTGTACGCCGCGGTGCTGCCGATCAGCAGCGTCACCGGTGCGACGAGTATGGACACGCTCGGGATCGATGCCACGGTGGCCAGATGGAGTCCGTCGGGCGCGAAGACGGAATGCGTGAAGAACGGGTTCTGGAAATGCGCGAGCGCATGCACGTTCCAGCCGAGGAAGTACTGAAACTCCGTCGAGTCTCCCGGCGTGCCCAGGCGGAGACTGTTGAAGGCCGAGAGGGCCGGGCCGGCGTACACGGCGACGGTCAGCAGGGCCAGTAGAGCCATGCAGCCGGGGTTCACCCATCGGCCCTGTATCCGGCGGGCAGGTGCTGAGCGCGACGCGCGAAGCCTCACGGCCTCGGACAGGCCCACTCAGTCCTCCGGGTCGTCGAGCCGGGCGAGCCAGGTCGCGAAGCGCTCGATCGCCGTCTCGAAGTCCGGGTAGGAGTCGACGAACGCCTGCAACTGCTCGGCCAGCCAGGCGAGGCTGACCTCCTCGTCGCCCCGGCGGTTGATCAACTCTTCGATGCCACGGTCGGTGAAGTACATGGGTTCTCCTTGCGGAAAGGGCCCCCTCGTACGCGCCTGAGGCAGCGCAGCGAGAGGGCCCTTTGCGACTAGATCAGCTGAAGGCTTTGTCCAGCAGTTCCTTGGCCTCGGCCTGGTGACGCTTGAGCGTGCCGACCGCCGTGGTCGACGACGACGGGCGCGTCACCGGCTCGACCGGGCGACCGAGCTGCGGCACCACATTGAGGTAGTACGACGGCCACGGGCCCTGGTTGTACGGCTCGTCCTGGACCCACTTGACGGTCGCGTTCGGGTACTTCGCGAGCTCGGCCTTGAGCTCCTCGACTGGCCACGGGTAGAGCTGCTCGACGCGGACGATCGCCACGTCGTCGCGCTCGCGCTTCTGGCGGTCCACAACGAGGTCCCAAGTCAGACGACCCGACACCAGCAGGACCGTCTTGACTGCAGCAGCGTTGACGGTGTCGTCGCCGATCACCGGTCGGAACGTGCCCGAGGTGAAGTCGGCCGGCTGCGAGGCCGCTTCCTTGCGCTTGAGCATCGACTTCGGCGTGAAGACGATCAGCGGACGGTGCTTGCCGCCGAGTGCGTGCTGGCGCAGCAAGTGGAAGTATGAAGCCGGGGTGGACGGCTGAGCCACCACCATGGCCTCATCGGCGCACAGCGTCAGGAACCGCTCGATGCGGGCCGAGGAGTGGTCGGCACCCTGACCCTCATAGCCGTGCGGCAGCAGGAGGACGACACCCGAGTCCTGGCCCCACTTCGTCTTGCCTGCGGAGACGTACTCGTCGATGACGCTCTGAGCGCCGTTGACGAAGTCGCCGAACTGGGCCTCCCAGAGGACCAGCGCGTCGGGTCGGGCGACCGAGTAGCCGTACTCGAAGCCGAGCGCGGCGTACTCGCTGAGCAGTGAGTCGTAGACGAAGAACTTCGCCTGGTCCTCGCTGAGTTGGGTGAGCGGGGTCCACTCGTTCGCGTTGACCCTGTCGATCATGGTCGCGAACCGGGACACGAACGTGCCGCGACGCGAGTCCTGGCCCGCAAGGCGGACCGGGCGGCCCTCCATCAGCAACGAGCCCAGCGCGAGGATCTCGCCGGTGCCCCAGTCGATGCCGCCGTCGGTGATCGAGGTGGCGCGACGCTGCAACTGCGGCATGACCTTCGGGTGGACGGTGAAGCCCTCCGGCGGGGAGACGTACGCGTCGGCGATCCGCTTGAGGACCTCCGCAGTGACCGCCGTGGTCGCGGCGTAGTCGCGCTTCTCCGGGTAGTCGGGGACGGTCGTCCACTGGTCCGGCTTCGCGTCGGCGTCGCGTACCGCCGTGAACACCGACTCGAGGCGACGCTGGTAGTCGGCGAGGGCCTCCTCGGCCTCGGCCAAGGTGATGTCACCACGACCGATCAGCGCCTCGGTGTAGAGCTTGCGGACCGAACGCTTCTGCTCGATCAGGTCATACATCAGCGGCTGGGTGTACGACGGGTCGTCACCCTCGTTGTGACCGCGGCGGCGGTAGCAGATGATGTCGATGACGACGTCCTTGTGGAACGCCTGACGGAAGTCGAACGCGAGGCGAGCAGCGCGTACGCACGCCTCCGGGTCGTCACCGTTCACGTGGAAGATCGGTGCCTGCGTCGTACGGGCCACGTCGGTGGCGTACGTCGAGGTGCGCGAGTTCGCCGGGGCGGTGGTGAAGCCGACCTGGTTGTTGACGATCACGTGGATGGTGCCGCCGGTGCGGTAGCCGCGCAGACCAGCCAGCTGCAGGGTCTCCATGACGACGCCCTGACCGGCGAACGCTGCATCACCGTGGAGCAGGACCGGCAGCACCGGGTACTCCTGGCCCTTGTCCAGAACGTCCTGCTTGGCGCGGGCGATGCCCTCCAGGACCGGGTCGACGGTCTCCAGGTGTGACGGGTTCGCGGCGACCGAGACCTTGATCTCCTCGCCGGTTCCGGCCTTGAAGACGCCTTCGGCGCCGAGGTGATACTTGACGTCGCCGGAGCCCTGGACGGTCCGCGGGTCGATGTTGCCCTCGAACTCGCGGAAGATCTGCGCGTACGACTTGCCGATGATGTTGGCGAGCACGTTCAGGCGGCCGCGGTGAGCCATGCCGATCGCGACCTCGTCCAGACCGGCCTGCGCGGCCGCCTCGGCGATCTCGTCGACGACCGGGATGGTGGTCTCGCCGCCCTCGAGGGAGAAGCGCTTCTGGCCGACGAACTTGGTCTGCAGGAAGGTCTCGAAGGCCTCGGCCTCGTTGAGCTTCGACAGGATCCGCAGTTGCTCATCGCGCGGGACCGCGGCGAACGGCTGCTCGATCCGCTCCTGCAGCCAAGCGCGCTCGGCCGGGTCCTGGATGTGCATGTACTCGATGCCGGTGGTGCGGCAGTACGAGTTGCGCAGGATGCCGAGGATGTCGCGCAGCTTCATGAAAGGACGGTCGGCGCGACCGAACGAACCCGTCGGGAACTCGCGCTCCAGGTCCCACAGGGTCAGGCCGTGCGTCTCCACCTCGAGGTCCGGGTGGGTGCGCTGCACGTACTCGAGCGGGTCCGTGTCGGCCATCAGGTGACCGCGTACCCGGAAGGCGTGGATCAACTCGAGGATCCGGGCCTGCTTGCCGATCTGGTCGTCGTGGGAGGTCGAGACGTCCTGCGCCCACTGGATCGGCTTGTACGGGATCCGCAGCGACCGGAAGATGTCGTCGTAGAAGCCGTCCTTGCCGAGCAGCAGCTCGTGAACGCGCTTGAGGAACTCGCCAGAGCCAGCGCCCTGGATGACGCGGTGGTCGTACGTCGAGGTCAGGGTCATGACCTTGCTGACGCCGTTGCGGGCGATGACGTCGGCGCTGGCGCCCTGCCACTCGGCCGGGTATTCCATCGAGCCGACACCGACGATGCAGCCCTGGCCCTTCATCAGGCGCGGGACTGAGTGCACGGTGCCGATGCCGCCGGGGTTCGTCAACGAGATCGAGATGCCCTGGAAGTCCGCGACCGTGAGCTTGTTGTCACGGGCGCGCTTGACGATGTCCTCGTAGCCGGACCAGAAGGCGGCGAAGTCCATCGACTCGGCACCCTTGACGCCGGCCACGACGAGGGCGCGGCTGCCATCGGGCTTCGGCAGGTCGATCGCGAGACCGAAGTTGATGTGGGCTGGCGTGATCAGGTTCGGCTTGCCGTCGACGACCTCGAAGCCCACGTTCATGCTCGGCATCGCCTTGACCGCCTGGACGATCGCGTAGCCGATGATGTGGGTGAAACTGACCTTGCCGCCTCGAGCGCGCGCGAGGTGGTTGTTGATGACCGTGCGGTTGTCCCACAGCAGCTTGACCGGGACCGTACGCACCGAGGTGGCGGTCGGGACGGTCAGCGACTCGTCCATGTTGAGCGCCGTACGCGCCGGTGCGCCCTTGAGGACCGTGTAGGTCGGCGCGTCGTCAGCGGCGGACGGAGCAGGCTTCGGAACGTCGCGGGCGATCGGGCCGCCGGCGGTGTTGAGCGAGGTCGTGGGGGCCGCGGCGGGGGCAGGCGCCATCGGCGCAGGTGCGACGCTGGCCGCCGGGGCCGAGGCGATGGGGACGGCCGGGGCGACCGGAGCGGGGCTGGCCGGCGAACCGTTCTTCTGGAAATACGCGACCCAGGCGGAGTCCACGCTCGAGGGGTTCTTGCTGTACTGGTTGTACATCTCCTCGACGAGCCATTCGTTGGCTCCGAAGTCTGCGGGGATGCCGGGAGTGGTGTCTTGTGACACGGCTTCTATTCGCCTCTTCCGATTGCCTCTGGCAGGGATGTCCCGCCGACGGTCCAGATTAGTCACCCGCCAGGGATTTTGGGCAGCGACCCGCGATTCACACCGGAGCGTGAGATACACGGTTACGCCCATGTTTCCTCAGGTCTGACCGGCGACAATGTGCCCATGTCCGTCGCGATGCTCCTGATTGCCATCGCCACGGCTGTGCTCGCCTGCATGATCCTGGCGGAGCGGCTCGACGTCCCGGCCCCGTTCGTCCTGATCGTCGTCGGGGTTGCCGGGTCGTACGCGCTTCCACCGATCCATCTCTCCGCGCATGTGGTGCTCCTCGGGCTGTTGCCGCCGCTGTTGTACGCCGCGGCGTTCCAGACATCGCTGGTCGACTTCGCAGCCAACAAGCGCCCGATCCTCTTCCTCTCGGTCGGGTTGGTGGCCTTCACCGCGGCCGGGGTCGCGGTGGTGACCCACGCCCTGGTCGCCGGGCTGTCCTGGCCGCTTGCGTTCGCCATCGGAGCCGTGGTGGCACCGCCAGATGCCATTGCGGCCACCGCCGTCGGGCGCCGGATCGGTCTGCCGCGACGGATCACCACGATCCTGGAGGGGGAGTCGCTCCTCAACGACGCCACGGCGCTCGTGCTCGTACGCACGGCCCTCGGTGTGGCCGCCGGCGAGGCAGTCAGCGCCTGGCGGGTCGGGCTGGACTTCGTACTCGCCGCCGGCGGGGGAGCTGTCGTCGGTTTCCTCGCGTTCGTCATCGTCTCGCGTATCCGCCGCCTGGTTCGTGACTACGTCACCGATGCGGCGGTGTCACTGATCATCCCGTTCGCGGCCTACCTGGGTGCAGAGCAGATCCATGCCTCGGGGGTCATCGCCGTCGTGGTCGTGGGTCTGCTGCTCGGGCACCTGGCCCCGCGGCTGCAGACGGCGCAGGCCCGGATCGCCGACCGACTCAACTGGCGCACGATCGCGCACGTCCTCGAGAACGTCGTCTTCCTGCTCATCGGACTGCAGGCCCGGACGATCCTCGACGAGGCGCACTCCTCAAAGATGTCGGACTCCGCCATCGCGATCGTCTGCCTGGCGACGCTGGCGACGGTCATCATCCTGCGTCTGATCTGGGTCGTGGTGGTGCGGTACGCGATCTCGCGACCCGGCATCGATCCGAGCACCGGGCGCAAGCCGCCCTGGACCTCGACGTTCGTCCTCGCGTGGGCAGGTATGCGCGGCGTGGTCACACTGGCGGCCGCCTTCCTGTTGCCGCCGATCGAGGACGGTGATCCGCTCCGCGCCGTCCTCGTCACGATCGCCTTCGCCGTCGTGGCCGGGACGCTCCTTCTCCAGGGTGCGACGTTGCCCTGGGTCGCGCGCCGGCTCAAGGTGCCCGCGCCCGACCCGGCCGCGGACGCCCTGGCTCGTGCCCGACTGCTGCAGAGGGCCGCCGACGCCGGCGAGGCGGCTCTGGATGCCGAGGAGTTCGACGATCGCTACGGCGTCCGGGCCGAACTCCTGGACGGCCTCGAGGCGCGTACGCGAGCCGCCTGGGCGCGACTCGGTGCTCCCCAGGAGACCGAATCGCCGCCGGAGACGATGAGTCGGCTGCGCCGTTCGATGATCCACGCGGAGCGACGGCAGGTGCTGGACGTACGCCGATCGGGACGCGTGCCTGCCCCGGTCGTCGCCGACGTCCTGGCCATGCTCGACGTCGAGGAGGCAGCGCTCGACACCTCAGACCGGGCCCGCGCGCGGATGGTGCAGGGCGCGACACGGGCCTCCTGTGTCGACCTCGAGCGGGTCGCACCTTTGCCGGACGCCAGCGCGGACGCGTGCGACGAGTGCGGTCCGCTCGGACATACCTGGGTGGCTCTCCGACGATGCCTCACCTGTGGTCATGTCGGCTGCAGTGACTCATCGGTCGGAGCACACGCGGCTGCCCATTTCCGAGCAACCGGGCATGTCGTCGCACAGTCGGCTGAGGCCGGTGAGCACTGGCGGTGGTGCTACCTCCACCGCATGAGTGACTGATTTCACAGATCGCGGGAGTAGTAGAGCTGCGGCTCGGTCTGGCCCTCGTCGTGGTGGCTGTATCCGTGGCGTTCGTAGAAGCGGCGGGCATCGGTGTCCTCGCCGTCGACGTTGATCTCCAGCCAGTCGCAGCCGCGGTCGCGGGCAGTTTGCTCGACCACCGCCAACAGGGCGCTGCCGAGCCCGCCGTTGCGTTGCCCGGGGACGACGTACAACTCGTCCAGCAGAGCCACCGCACCGTCGGCCCACACGTTCGTCCGGATCGTCACCAGGGCGACGCCGACCGCAGGATCCTCGGCGAGGACCGCGTACGTCGTGGGCGCCGCCAGCAGGTGCGTCAGCCGTACGGCCAGGACCGCCGGCCCCGGAGTCGGCGTGTCGAACTCGCGATTGAAGGCGTCCAGCAGCGCCGCGACCGTGGACGCGTCCTCGATGGCGGCGAGTCTGATCATCAGCTCAGCTGGGCGACCAACGAGTTGGTGGTGTGCTTGACGGTGATCGCCACGAACGGCTCGACCAGACGGCTCAGTGCTGCGCCAGCGATGCCGCTGCCCAGGTGGTACGAGAACTCGACGTCGATCTCGGTGCCACCGTCGGCGCTGGGGGCGAAGGTCCAGCGCGACTTGTTCTGGATGCCCTTGATCGACTCGATCGTGAAGATCTCGTTCTCGACGTACTCCGTGCACTCCACCGTGCTCTTGAGCGTCGCGCCCATGTGTACCTCAGTTTCGAACGTCGCGCCGAGGCCGCGGGTGAGCTCGGTCATCGGTTCGAACTTCTTGATCCCGTAGAACCACTGGGGCGTGTTCGAGGAGTCGGCGACATAGTCGAAGGTCGTGGTGACGTCCGTCGGCGCGTGGGCCGACAACGTGAACGAAGGCATGCGCAGAAGGCTAGCGGCGCCTTCGCCGCAGTCCGCCTCGGCACGCGGCCGTTGCGGACGCGCCACGGCTGTCGCGTGCGCTTGTAGGGTGATCGCGCGGGCGCGGTTCGGAGCGCAACGCCGGATGCCAGGAGGAACGATGTCGAGGTATGCAGACCGTCTGAAGGACAGCCTGCCGCCGGAGACCCGCCGTCGATTGGGTCGCATCAAGCGTGCGGTGCTGGACCAACCGGAGCTGGCAGACCGCATCCTGGAGAAGCCGGTCTTCAAGGTCGTCGAGAAGGTCGTCGCGGCACGCCCCACCGCCATCTCGGAACGGCCGGGCACGCTGCCTCGGGAGGAACGGACAGCGCTGCGCCAGACCGTGGCGCTCATGGATCGCCCTCGGGACAGCTCCATCCTTGAGATCGGACCGGCACACAATCCGACCTGCGCCAAGAAGGACGGGTTCAACACCAGGAACACGGACTACCTGGACCGTCAGGGTCTGGTCGAGAAATACAAGAACCACCCGTACGACCCGAACGACATTGAGGAGGTCGACTACGTCCTCGAGGCCGGCTCGGAAATGGCCGACCTCATCCCGGAGCGTTTCGACATCGTGCTCGCCTCGCACGTGATCGAGCATTCGCTGTCGCTCGTGCACTTCCTCAACGAGTGCGCGCGGCTGCTCGCGGCAGATGGTCGGATCGCGCTGGTCGTGCCCGACTGCCGTTTCACCTTCGACCGCTTCCGCGGGCGTACGACGCTGGCCCGCGTGATCGACACCGCCGCGAACGCCCCGACGTTCCACACGCCCGGCACGATGGCGGAGTTCACCCTCAACGCGGTCAAGCACCGCGGCACGACCTCGTGGGCGCCGGGTCACCGTGGCGACTACACCTGGGTCAACGGCATCGACCAGGTCAAGGCCAACCTCAAGCGCGCTGAGCAGCAGGCCGGATACATCGACATGCACAACTGGGTGTTCACGCCGCACCATCTGCGCCTGCTCGTGCACGACCTCGCCACGCTGGGGTACATCGACCTCTGGGAGGAGTCGTGGGCTCCGACCCAGGGCCATGAGTTCTTCCTCAACCTCAGCCCGACGGGCAAGGGCATCCAGATGTCACGCGAAGAGTTGGTGACGCTGGCCGACGAGGAGCTTCGTACGCTCGACGTCCCCACCTGGGAGACCGGAGCTCCGCCCGCCGGGAATTGAACGGCCGCCTCCGTGAGTTACTAGCGGCGTGCCTTCACTTTTTGAGCCGCTCACCGTCGGCCCCCTGACCTGGCCCCACCGCGTCGTGATGGCGCCGTTGACCCGGATGCGCGCGTCGCAGCCCGGTGATCTGGCCAACGACCTGATCCAGGAGTACTACCGGCAGCGGGCGACCGCGGGTCTGATCGTGTCCGAGGGCACCCAGATCTCCGAGCAGGGCCGCGGCTACATGGACACGCCCGGCATCCACAGTGACGACCAGGTCGCGGCCTGGCGCCGGGTGACCGACTCGGTGCATGCCGAGGGCGGCCGGATCGCAGCCCAGCTGTGGCACACCGGCAGGGTTTCGCACGAGTCATTCCACGATGGCGAGCTCCCGGTGAGCGCCTCGGCGCTGCCGTACCGGAACCGGACGACCGTACGCGGCGCCGACGGGCGACCGGTGCGGGTGGACTGCCCGGTCCCGCGCGCTCTCGAACTCGACGAGATCCCGGGCGTGGTGGACCAGTACCGCCGAGCCTCGGCGAACGCACGCAAAGCTGGGTTCGACTACGCCGAACTGCATGGCGCCCACGGCTACCTGCTGCACCAGTTCTCGGCGTCCGACAGCAACGTGCGTACGGATGCCTACGGCGGCTCGATCGAGAACCGCGCCCGCCTCACCCTGGAGGCGCTGGACGCCGCCATCGAGGCCTGGTCGCCCGATCGGATCGGCATCAGGATCTCGCCGATCGGCTCCTTCAACGGTGTCGAGGACCCGGATGGGGCTGAGATGGGACTCCATCTCGCGTCCGAGTTCGGCAAGCGGGGGATCGCGTTCCTGCACCTGTCGGAGCCCGATTGGGCCGGCGGCCCTCAGTTGACGGATGAGTACCGCGTACAGCTGCGCGCTGCGTTCCCCGGAGTCATCATCGGCGCGGGCGCGTACACGCCGGAGAAGGCGGAGCGGTTGCTCACGGCCGGTCTGATCGACGCGGCCGCCTTCGGTCGGGACTTCATCGCCAATCCCGATCTTCCGCGACGACTCGAGGAAGGTCTGGCCCTCAACGAGCACGATCCGTCGACCTTCTACGGAGGAGACCACCGCGGTTACACCGACTACCCGGCGTACACGGACTAGGTGCAACACCTACGCCCCACCGGTCGCCGTCCGTACTACGTAGATACGATCCATGCATGCATGAGCCCCAGGTCGAGACTCAGGACGCACCAGGCCCGGTACTGATCACCGGAGTCACCGGCCAGGACGGGATGCTGCTGGCCCGTGCCCTGGTCGACGAGGGGCGTACCGTCATCGGAACCGCACGGCCCGGTACGCCGGGGCTCGCCCGGATGGCTCCCTACCTCGAGGGTGTCGAGATCGTCAGCCACGATGTGGCCGATGTCGCCGGATTCGCCCATCTCCTGCACCGGCACCGCCCGGCGGAGGTCTACAACCTGGCTGCCTTCAGTGCGGTGCGTGCCAGCTGGGGGGACCCCGAGCGGGTCTTCTCGAGCAACGCCGCCGCCGTGGCCGGGATGCTGGAGGCGATGGTCCGCTTCCGCGACGTGACGGGGATCGAGGTGAGGCTGTTCCAGGCCTCGACCGCTGAGGTCTACGGAGACCGCACCGAAGGACGTCTGGACGAGTCGACGCCGCACCAGCCGCGTACTCCGTACGCCGCCGCGAAGAGCGCCGCGCACCAACTGGTGGTCTGCTACCGCGAGCACTACGGCCTGTTCGCCTGCAACGGCATCATGTTCAACCACGAGAGCCCGTTCCGCGGCCAGAAGTTCATCGCCGGCCGGATCGCCCGCGTTGCGGCGCTGGCTGCCCGCGGCGAGCACGAGACCGTCACCCTCGGCGACATGGACGTTCACCGTGACTGGGGAGCGGCAGTTGATTATGTACGCGCCGCCCGGCTGATGCTGGCCCACGACATCGCCGACGACTACGTGGTCGCGACTGGCACCACGCACACGGTTCGTGACCTGCTCAACGCTGCCTTCGCAGCCGTCGGACGGGACGACGCCCTGGACCACGTCCGGATGGACCACACCATGTGGAGCACCACCCAGGCCCGTTGGCTGCGTGGCGATCCCTCACGAGCGCAGCAGCGGCTGGGGTGGTCGACCACCACCAGTTTCGAGGAACTGGTCGCCCAGCTGGTCAACGTCGATCTGCAGCGACTGGAGTCGGGTGTCGAGGAGTCGTTGGCGTTCCTGGCCGACGCAGGCGCGCGATGACCCGCCTTCCTTCGCAGTTGCAGCCGCTCTGGCCAGTCGCCAAGCGCGCGCACCGGTTCGCGGCGCGTACGTCGGGCTCTGTGGCGCGGCGCACCCGCTCCGCGTACGGAGACCGCGCACTCCCTCTGCAGGGCACCAGGTTCTCCGCCGAGACGGCGGCTCTCGAGCCCGAAACCGTGACGCTGCACCCCGGGATCGGGGTGGGGGCCGAGCACATCAATCGCACGCTCCCGACGGGACTTCCCGCTGAGCACTGGGTCTTCGCCCGTCGCGCGCAGTACGAGGTTCCGGCTCCGTACTGTCTGGAGATCGCCGGTGGGATCACCACCGGGCCGGACGGCACGAACATCACGCCCGGCGGCGTGCTCGACTACGGGACCAGCGAATACTTCGGGTTGGCGGGGTGGAAGGAACACCCGGTCTACCTCCAGCGCCAATTGCCGGAGATCGAGGACTTCGACGGCACTGTGGTGTCGATCGCGGCCCGGGGCGGTGGGCGCAATTTCTACCACTTCCTGACCGATGTCCTGCCTCGTTTGGGCGTCTTCGAGGACGCGATGGCCGGAATGAAGGCGGACGCGATCTACGCGCCGGTCCACGCGGGCTGGCAGCGCACCCTGCTGGAGATGGCGGGACTCGGAGAGCTCAAGGTACTGCCCGCCTCCGGCGAGAGTGCGGTACGCGCCACCCGACTGATCGCGCCGAGCCTGACGAACACGAACGAGGTGGCACCGTCGGCGACCGTGGCGTGGCTGCGCAGCCGGCTCCCGGCGAAGGACCTGAACGACCGCCCGCGTCGGATCTATGTCACACGTGGCACGGCACCGCGTACTCGCCGCGTGGTGGAGGAGGAGCGACTGCTGCCGATGCTGGAGCAGCGTGGCTTCGTCTGCATCGCGCCGGAGAAGCTGTCCCCGCAGGAGCAGATCGACGTCTTCGCCGGCGCCGAGGTCATCGTCGGACCGCACGGGGCTGCGCTGACGAACCTCCTGTGGATCCAGCCCGGCACACGGGTGCTCGAGTTGTTCCACCCGGGGTACGTGAACGCCGCCTTCTGGTCGATCACCGAGGCGATCGGTGGCATCCGGTACGAGTACCTCATCGCCGACGGCGCCGAGCGGTTCGGTCCCACCTCGCCGATGAACAAGATCCAGGCCGATGTCGACCTGTCGGCGGAGCGCATCATTGCCGCCGTCGATCGCCTGCTGGCGGACTGACGTCAGAGGATGAAGGGGATGACCCAGGTCGTCCGCTTCTTGTATGCCGCCCACTCGGGGTAGCGGCTCATGCTGGCCTCCTTGGCCATCATGTTGGCGGTGAACAGTCCGAACCACACCCAGGCGAGCACCGCGAACGGGATCCACTGCCACACCAGCAGGGCGAAGCCGAGGTAGATCATCATCTCGCCGGTGTAGTTGGGGTGACGGACGTACCGGAACATGCCGTCGGTGATCAGGCCTCGCTGGACCCGCAGCGTGTAGTACTTCTGCGCATCGGCCGCGATCATGATCGCCATTCCGAGGGTGCTCAGCGTGATCGCGATGGCGAACCACGGCTTCTCATTGATGGGGTACGTCCCGCCGTGGCCGGAGATGAGCAGCCAACCGAACAACCAGTACCAGCCCAGCACGCCGATGATCGAGTCGATCGCGCCGACGATGGTGATCCGTTGCTGCCAGCCGGGATCGGGGAACGTCTTGTCCTTCAGGTACCAGACCAGTCCGTACGTGCCGTGCAGGCCGACGTAGATCCACGCCGCCGTGGTGTGCGCGGAACTGTGGTGGCGGTACAGCCACATCAGTCCCAGCAGGTACGGGAACATCAACGCCTTCTGGAAGTTGATGACCGTCGCGAACTTCATCAGCCGCGGCCCACCCGGCATCTCGTAGACCAGCTTCCCCAGAATGAACCCCTGGAAGAAGCGGGCGTACGCGGGGACGGGTCGGGCTTCGGTCATGCGCTGACTCTCTTCCCCTCGTGCGTTTGCTGGCAAGAGGTGCGGCGGACCCGGCCACAATGAGGTCGTGGAGATCGAACGCGCAGACGGTTTCGTGATGTCGGATGACCGGACACGGCTGGATCTGGACCGGATCGTCGCCTGGCTCGGTGAGTCCTACTGGGCGCCCACCCGGAGTCGGGAGACCATCGAGCGATCAATCGAGCACTCGGTGGCCTACGGCGTGTACGACTCCGAGGGCGTCCAGGTCGCGTTCTACCGGGCCGTGACCGACTTCGCGACGTTCGGCTGGATCTGTGACGTCTGGGTCGGCCCGCATGTACGCGGTCGGGGGATCGGTGTCTGGATGATCGAGGAGGGCGTACGGGCGCTCGCCGCGGCCGGCGTACCGAGACTGGCTCTCGCCACCCTCGACGCCCACGGCGTCTACCTGAAGGCCGGCTTTGCTCCGCTCGCCCACCCTGAGCGGTGGATGGACATCGATCGCCGCGACGTCATTCCCTGACAGAGACCAGGCTGGGGTCTACAGATCCCAGCCGTACGCGCTGGTCGGCACGAGGTCGAGGTCCCGGTCGGCGCCGAACGCGGCAACGCTCGTCATCAGTTCGCCGATCCGGCGGCCGAGCTCGGCGTCATCGCCGCGGCTTCCGTAGAACTGATGCGGATCGGCCATCGCCTCCATCGGGAAGTGTTCCTCGACGATGGCGGACAGCACCGGCGCGCCCGGGGTGAGCGACTCCTCGACGATGTTCTGGACGTACGCCGAGGTGTTCTGGGTGCGGATGGCGATCGCGGTGTGCGTCCCCATCCAGCACGCCCGGTACTCGTCCTGGGACATCGTCGCCGGGCGCCGGAGGAGCGCGACCTGCGCCAGCACCGGATGCCGGACCCCGTCGTCGACCGCTGCCAGATCGAGGCGGACTCGTTCACTGACGCGGTACGCATGCAGGTTCGGATCGCTCGTCGCGCTCGTGACCACACGCACGGCGTCCTCGGCCGTTCCGGTCGTCCAGATCGAGACGACGGCGGCGATCGGCTCCCCGGGACCGAATCTCAGCGCGGGGGCGACGGCGGCATCATCGATGTTCACCTGCAGTCGGGAGACGCCGACGCGGTGGAGTTGTTGTCGGAAGTCCGGGCTGAAGAGCCCGTCCGCGCGCTCAGCGCCGTGCAGCGCGAACATCACCTTGGTCAGCATGAAACCCCCACCGAATAAGAACACGTTCTCGTACGGCATGGTGTCACACCCGGTGTGAGCGGAGATCCACTCATTCTGTGCCCCCGGCAGGATTCAAATTAGTTGTGTACGGGCCTGTCCCCGACAGGATTCTGACGTACTCCGACCTGCGGAGATATCTCGCTCGAGGTGCCACACCACAGGCGCGACGTGTCGCGCTTGGCGACCCGGCGCCGACGTCTTTTGTGATTCGGTTAGCGGGAATCCATCGAGGTGGCCCCGGTGGCTCGTCCCGTCTCGCCGTCCCGCTTTGTGGCCTTCAAGCGAACGAGGTAGTCGTCGCCGGCGGGCGTCAGCGCCCAGTACACGGCTCGATCGGAGACCGTGCGCTTCTTCTGTCCGGCCTGGAGGATGCCAAGGGCGCGGAGCTGGACGAGGACGTGTCCCCACGCGTCGCCGGTCGGGTCCACGCTGAGCCCCGATACGTCGTTCCAATCACCCTCCGGCCTGTCGAGAAGGACTTGCTTGGCCTCTCTGCCAAGCAGCGCTTGGAGTGTGGGCTCCGATGCTTCGTCGAGCATGTGGGGGCCGAGCAGGTTAAGGATCTCGTCCCAGGTGAACGTAAGCTCAACGCGCTCGGTCTTGTACTCGTAGTACTCGTGGAACTTTGCCTCGAAGGCGAGCGTGACGTTGTCCGGCCCGTGCGCGAAGGATGTATCGAGTTCGGTTCGGCCGCGCTTTGTGGCGGCTTCGGTCTGCTCCTTCTCGGCGACGGCGAGGGCGGCACGCAATTCCGCGATCTCCGCGCGGACGGCGTCGGTCATCGCGTGGTCGCCACGGACCCAGCCTGGCCGGTCGTATTGCTTGATGGCCCGAACTAGCCCCCGAGAGACCACCGAGGCAAGTTCGTCGGCTGACCGGTAGTCCTTAACCATCCGCTTCATCACCTTGCTGCGGAACGCGTCGAGCTTCTCGCGAGCTTCGGGGTCGAGTTCCGTCCGGTTCGCTGGGATCTCGCCTGGATCGCCGTGGACGAAGCCAAGCACGGGGAGACCGATTTCTACGGCGTAGTCGTATTCCTTCTCGGTGTAGCTCAGACCTTCAGACGTCACGGACCCGTAGCGGCCGCCGACGATCACCAGGTAGAAGTCGCTGACGTCGATCACCTCGCGGATAAGCGTCCATTGGTCTTCGCTGGCCGCTGGGAACATCTCCATGCCTGCTGGAATGCAGTCGAGCTCCAGGAGCGCCTGGATGACCGCTCGCCGCTCTTCGACAAGATCGAGATAGGTCGAACTGACGAACACTTGGTAACGCCTTTCGGGCGATGGGGACGAGGTCACGGGACAAGAGGTTAGACAGTCCCGCGATGAGTTCGCGCTGGTACGCGGCTGTGTCCGTCAAGCGAATGGTTGTCAGTTCGAGTCCGGCGTCTGCCAGGCCGGCTCGTTCTTCGGCTTGGGCTGGACCTGCACTGAGATGGGCAGCATCTCCTGGCCGTCGATGACTGGGTGGATGGTGTCGAGCTTTGCCTTGAAGTCGTCCCAATCGGACGAGAGCCGCATCAGCGTGACCACCGAGCCGAGATGCTCACGCAGCTTTGGGTATCCGATGTTTTGGGTCAAGCGTTGGAAGAGTTTGTGCTTGGGGTTGCCAGAGCCGTCCTTGTCTTGAACGTTCTTGAGCTCTTCGAGAACGCCCGGGGCGATCCGCTTGTAAATGATGTCGTTAGTCAGATGCCCGAAATACTGCGGTCGTCGAGCACTCTCGACTGAGTAGGGAAGGTCACGGAGGCGGAACATTTCTCGGTAGAACTCCGGAGGAAATGTGGTGAGGTAGGGCTGGAGTTCGCGAGCAACGAACTCCTCGAGGATCTTTGCGAGCGCGTCCTTCGTCCGTACGTCCTGGTACCCGGTGGCTTCGTCGACGAGCGCGATGATTCCAACCCGCGCGAGACCCCGCATGAGCAACTCAGCTTGGATGGCGATCGGCCTCTGGTTCGTGGGCAGAACGCCGGCAGCTCGGGCTGCCAAGAACGCCTCGCAAACATCAGGCAGCGCTTCCGCGTTGTAGCCCACGGCACGGCGGCCGTTCACCTCGAACGGGATCGGCTTGCTTCGGGCGATCACCTCATCCGTGATGAAGGGACGAAGGGCCTGTCCTTGCATCATCGGCGGGATTGTGTCGTCGGTTCGACGGACGGTGCGGGCGCGGCCAAATGCGTGGAGGAAGCTGCTCTGCATGATGACCCGAGTGCCGTCCTCAAGTACGTAGCACTCGATGGCCGTGTCCCCGATCATCAGTGGGGTATCGGCGGATCCGCAGACCGCTTCAGGCACCGCCATCCAGCGACTCGCCGCAGCCTTCTTCGCGATCTCCGAGCGCTGCTCCCTAGTGAGAGCGGCGGCGCGGGCCTTTCCGCCCATCGACCCGGTCATATCGTCGTTGTCGTACGTCACGGTAACCCCTAAGCATCCACTCGATTCTGCTTGCCGAAACCCACTATACCTCGGCTAGTGCAAGCATACGGACGCCTGTGCTTGCACTACGGGCTCGTGTCGTACGCAGTGAAATCCCGTTCCGGCGTTCAAGTGCGGGGGTCGAAGACGAACCGACCGCATTGACCACGCCAGGCGGAAGTTCGGTCGGTACTGTGCGGTGGCGGTTTCCGGAAACCCTGGGCCTGCGACGGCACCAGATGCCCCGCCTAGTCGCGCCAGTCTGAATGTCGCACGTCCCCTAGACTGGACCGGCCATTGGAAGCCGCGAACTTGTGTGCGATTATCGCACATGTGGACAGGGTTTCGATTGGGAAACGTCTTGCAGAGGCCCGCGACGCGGCAGGCATGACGCAGGACAGCGTTGCGCGGGCCGTTGGCTTGGAGCGTACGGCGATCGTGCTTCTTGAGAAGGGGGATCGCAACCTCAAGGTTCCAGAACTCGTGCAGATCGCCCAAGTGCTCGGCCGGCCTCTGTCTTATTTCGTTGAGACGCCGGTTCCTGCGGCCGTGAGTCGCCGGTCGGCTCCGTCGCTCGCGCACGCTTCCACTCGCGTCCTTGATATTGAGATAGATCAGTTTGCGCTCGACGTACGGGCGCTCGTTCGATTGGGGCTACTCTCTGGAGCCGAGCGTGACGCGCGTGCCCGAGTTCCTCGCTCCCACCGGGCTGCTGAGGATGCGGCGACCTCCTTCCGGCGGCGGCTGGGACTGGATTCCCAAAGCCCGGTCCTCAATCTTGGTCGGGTTTGTGAGACCGCGGGGCTGTACACGTTTGCAGCGGCGCTCGGCGAGTCTGGGCCCGACGGTGCTTGTATCGAGGTGGCCGACGACTCCGGCACGGTGGGCGCCGCTGTCATCAACGGAGATGCCGGCTCAGGCCGCCGTAGGATGACGCTTGCTCACGAGCTCGGGCACTGGCTCTTTGGCGACGCGTACGACCACGGAGCCTCTCGCGACAGCGAGCGGATGATTAGTTCGTTCGCGGTTCATTTTCTGGCGCCGCGGGCTGGAGTGCAAAAGGTTTGGTCTGAAAATTCCAACTCGCCGATACGAGACCGCGCGCTCGCGGTTGGTGTTGAGTTCCAGCTCAGTTGGTCCGCCACCGTCGGGCAGTTGATGAATCTGGCGTTGATTAGCCATGCGCAGCATGACGATTTGAAACTTAGAGAACCTCGCGCGGGAGATTACTTGCGCCTCGGCTTGTCCTGGGTCGAGGAGTTGGAGGCGCCATATCTCTCACCGGGGTTCATGGCTGCCTGCTTGACCGGGTACACCGAGGAGAAGCTCACTGAGGCGCGAGTCCTTGGACTCCTGCGCGGCCGGTTGGATGCGTCGCAGTTGCCGCAGATTGAGGCGAGATCGCTAGAGGATCTGCGCCAAGCGTTCATGGGGCATGGCGGCTAGGAAGAGGCAGGTGCTGGACGCCGCCCAATGGGTAACTGACACAAGCGTCTACACCCACCTCTCACGCGCCGGCCACATCCAGATTCTTGAAAGCCTGGCACCCGGGGGCGTCTTGTTGGTTCCCGATGATGTTGATGTCGAGATTCGAGCCGCCCAGATACTCCACCAGAACGTCATCATGCCAGGTTCGAACTCGTGGACCAGGGTCGCGACTCTCTCGGAGCGTGAAGTGGAACTCCAACTGTCGGTCAAGGCGTCCTTGGGCGGTGGGCCGACCGAACATCTCGGAGAGTGTGCGGTCATTGCCTGCGCCCAGCACCGCGGTCTCGTTGCGTTGTTGGACGAGCGTCGTGCGATCGTGCAGGCAACTGCTCGCAACGTTCAGAGCCATGACACTCTCTGGCTCGTGGTCGAGGCGTACGCGACGATCTTCGACTACGACCGCACCCGCGCTGAGCAGGTCATCGACGACCTCATTGCAACTGGTATGTACTTGCCGATCGCATCGGGCCAGAGCCTCTTCGCGTGGGCCTATGAGCAGGGCTATCTACCGAGACCTTGACGGCCAGCGAGGTGTCAGGCCGTCACGATGTTCTGAAACACTAGCCTCGGCTGCGAACCACGCTGAGGCGGGCGTGGTAGATCGGCTCTGGGCCCTCGATTCCGGGAACGGCGTCGACGGCGGCGACCAGGGACTCCTCAGGAGTGGCAACGTACCGGGCCGTGGTCGCAGGAGAGGAGTGGCCCAGCAGCTCCTGGACGGCACGGGGGTTGTAGGTCCCGGCGTGGGACTTCGAGGCGAAGCGATGACGCAGCTTGTGGGGCGTTATCCCTGGAGACATCCGTTGGCCGATTAGTTTTCCGACATGGCTGGTGCTGTGTGGGCGGCTCGAGACCGAAGGCGTGAAGAAATAGCCCGCTGTCAGCGCCCGTTCAGTTCGATATGCGTCGATCTCACAGGCGAGGGCAGGGTGCAACGGGATCATGCGTACGCGGTCCCCGTTCCCCTCAATTCTGAGCCCATACTCGGTCACGCAGTCGGTGTGGAACCGGGCGATCTCGTTGCGGCGGAGACCTGCGAGCGCGCCGATCAGGATCATCAGACGCACGTCCGCGGGCGCCATTGATTGCGTCGCGAATTACCGGCTCGGGGGCCGGAAACGGCGCTCCTCCGGGGACTCGTACACGGGGGAGCCGCGTTGCCGGATTCACCTCGATGCGCCCTTCCTCGAACGCCCAGCGGAAGAACGCAGACAGCGCACTGCGGTTGCCTCGACGGGTTTCGGGCGCCCAGTCGGGGTGCGCAGCCAGGTAGTCGATGATGTCGCGCCGTGTGACCTCAGTTGGGGAGATGGCCGCGGCGCGGCGCACGAGCGCGAGTACGCGGTGCCGATTCGTCCGCAGCGTGGAGGAGCCGAGCCCGAAAGCCTCGCCGTCACCCAAGTACGCCTCGAGCAGCTCGGCTCCGGGCCTTGTGCGTTGCCGCCGAGCGCAGGGGGGCATCCGGCACTCTGCCACTCGAGCAGCACACTCCGAGGAACCGTGCCAGACGGCGGCACTTCCCGCCCGACGTCAGCGCCCACGCTCGCGCCGGGTGCACAGGACTGGCCTCGATTGCCCGGCATGCCTCGTCTCTCAGCGTGAACTCCGCTTCATCTGGGAGTCCTGCGAGCGTTCGGACGGTCGGAAGGCCTGCTGCGACGTTCGCTGACAGGTGCCCCGCCGCATGAGCCCAGGAGAAGGACACCGACATGCTCTTGCGCTGCGATCGTCGTGTGGCGATGGCCCACTCCGGACGGTTCAGATAGACGATGAGCTCCTCAGTGGTGACGAGTGCGGGAGTCTTGCCGATCTCGCGAGCCAGGCGCCGAGCGTTCCCCGTGTAGACGGCGGAGGTGTAGGTGGTTGCCTCGCGCGCGAGGAGCGCCGCTGCGAAGCCCTCCAGCAGCTCAGGCCACATCACGTGTGCGTAGCCGACGGCATCGACGGAGGGGAGTGCATCCGGTTTCTGCTGTGGCCTGAGTCGCCCCGGAGTGGGGAGTGCAGCTGCAGGGTTCTCGGCCAGGCGGCCGGTGCCGTGCGCCCAGGAGAACAGTCCCGACAAGTTGCGGAGCATCGGCTTCCGGGATGCCCGGGTCAGGTGAAGCCGGTTCAGGTGGGCGAGGAGGTTATCCGCCGTGACGAGCGCCGGCGGCCGTCCGATCTCACGTCCCAGGTGGCGGGCATGACGGTCCCACGAGGCGGCGGTGCGGGGAGTGGCTCCGTGGCCGAGGAGATGGGCGATGTATCCCGGATCAGGTCCTCCCAAGTGACGCTAAAGGCGTCCGGTCCTGGGCGATCGAGGAGGAAAAAGGTGCGCGTTTCGGGCACTGAGTGCATCTGACTGGCCGGTCCTTCAAACTAGACCTGCGGATGGGCTCACGCTTGGGCTAATGGCCACAGAACCCCGAATTTGAACCGTTCTGACCTGATTGCGCTGGTCAGAAGAGTGCCCCCGGCAGGATTCGAACCTGCGGCCTGCGGTACCGGAAACCGACGCTCTATCCCCTGAGCTACGGAGGCAACACCGTCGGACCGGAGTCCGACAGCAAGCCCAGACCCTACCCCCACGCCTTCGAGCGAGACCAATCCCACCCGTCCCATCGGCATCTATTGGGTGGGAGAGGCGTCCGGGGCACCGATAACATTCCACGGTGACTCCCGAGCAACTCTCCGCCACGATCGCCGACGCTCTGCGGGGGCTGGTCGATCGCGGTGAGATCGTGCTCTCGAACGGGGTCCCGACCGAGGTCAAGGTCGACCGGACGAAGCAGAGAGAGCACGGCGACTACGCCACCAATGTCGCGCTGCAGCTCGCCAAGGGTGCCGGCATGAACCCCCGCGACTTCGCCGCCAAGCTCGCCGATGCGTTGAGCGCCCTCGAGGGCATCGACAAGGTCGACGTTGCCGGCCCGGGCTTCATCAACGTCTTCGTATCCGCAGGTGCCCAGGGCGCCGTTGCTGCCGCGATCGTCGCAGCCGGGGATGCGTACGGCACCTCGAATGCGCTGGGCGGCAAGAAGATCAACGTCGAGTTCATCTCGGCCAACCCGACGGGTCCGCTTCATCTGGGTCACACCCGGTGGGCGGTCCTGGGCGATGCGATCGGACGGGTGCTCAGCGCGGCCGGTGCTGACGTCACTCGCGAGTTCTACATCAACGACCGCGGCGTCCAGATGAACCACTTCGCCAACTCGATCATCGCCAGTGCGCTCGGGTTGCCGAAGCCGGAGGACGGGTACGCCGGCGGCTACATCGACGACCTCGCCAAGGCCGTGGAGGCAGCCCATCCCGGCATCTTCCAGCTCGAGGGTGACGACCGTCTCGCGGCTGTCCGCAAGGTCGGGTACGCGATCCAGCTCAAGGAGCAGCAGGATCAGCTCGAGCTGTTCAACACTCATTTCGACGTCTGGTTCTCCGAGCTGTCACTCCACGAGACCGGGCAGGAGAGCGGCGGAGTCCCGAACACGCTGGCCAGGCTCAAGGATCTCGGGCATGTCTACGAGGACGGCGGTGCGCTCTGGATGCGTACGACCGACTTCGGCGACGACAAGGACCGCGTCCTGATCAAGTCCGACGGTGAGCTGACCTACTTCGCCTCCGACACCGCGTACTACCTCAACAAGCGGGCGCGCGGCTTCGAGAATTGCGTCTACCTGCTCGGCGCCGACCACCACGGGTACGTGAACCGCCTCAAGGCGATGGCGGCCTGCGTCGGCGACGACCCGGCGCAGACGCTGGACGTCCTCATCGGTCAGCTCGTGAAGATTCTTCGCGATGGTCAGGAACTCAAGCTCTCCAAGCGTGCCGGCACGATCGTCACGCTCAACGAGCTCGTCGACGAGATCGGCGTCGACGCCTTGCGTTACTCACTCGCGCGTTACCCGGCCGACAGCCCGTTGACCCTCGACGTCGCCGAGATCACCAAGGCTGCGAGCGATAACCCGGTCTACTACGTGCAGTACGGCCACGCCCGGACCAGTGCACTGCTGCGCAACGCGGCCGACCTGGGCCTCTCGCTGCCTGAGGACTTCGACCCGTCGCTGCTCTCCCATGAGCGCGAAGGCGACCTGCTGCGGGCACTCGCGGAGTACCCGAGCGTGGTCGAAGCCGCAGCGTCGTTCCGGGAGCCGCACCGCGTCGCGCGTTACCTCGAGGAGACGACGGCGATCTTCAACCGGTGGTATGACACCAGGGAGTGCCGCCTACTGCCGCAGGGGGACGAACCGGTCGCGCCGGTCAATGAGGCCCGCCTTGTCCTGACTCGCGCCGTCCAGATCGTTCTGGCCAACGGCCTGCGTCTCCTCGGCGTCAGCGCCCCGGAGCGTATGTGAGCATGTCAATGAACAACTCGCGCCATGTTCCAGGTAGTTACGCAGGTACGTCACCTCAGTGGCTCCGCGAACCGGCCGACGTCAATGCCCTCCTACCGACGCTGTGGTCCTCGACCGCGACCAAGGACGCTGACGGCGTTCTCCATGTCGGTGGCATGTCTCTCCCGGACCTCGTGGCCAACGTCAACACGCCTGCGTACGTCCTCGACGAGGACGACTTCCGTGCCCGTGCCCGTGATTTCAAGGAAGCGTTCGCCGGAGCAGACGTCTACTACGCGAGCAAGGCGTTCCTGTGTACGACCGTGGCCCGTTGGATCGCTGAGGAGGGTCTGTCCCTCGATGTCTGCTCCGACACCGAGCTGACCGTCGCGCTCAACGGTGGTGTCGAGCCGGAGCGGATCGGCTATCACGGCAACAACAAGTCGGCGATGGAGTTGCGTCGCGCGGTCACGCTCGGCGTCGGGCGCATCGTCGTGGACTCCTTCGACGAGATCGACCGGATCGCGGCGATCTGCAGTGAGACCGGCCTGCCGGCGCGCGTGATGATCCGCGTCACCGCTGGCGTCGAGGCGCACACCCACGAGTTCATCGCCACCGCCCACGAGGACCAGAAGTTCGGGTTCTCGATCGCGACCGGGGCCGCGTACGAGGCTGCCCAGCGCCTGCTCGGGACCAAAGGTGTGGATCTCCTCGGTCTGCACAGCCACATCGGCTCGCAGATCTTCGACACTTCCGGCTTCGAGGTCGCTGCGCGCCGCGTCCTGGCATTGCACGCCCGGGTCGCCGCGGAACTCGGGCACACGATGCCCGAGATGGATCTGGGCGGAGGGTTCGGCATCGGCTATACCGCCCAGGACGACCCCAAGACACCCGGCGAACTGGCTGCCGGCATGCGCGAGATCGTCGTCCACGAATGCCGTGCCCTCGGGATCGACGAGCCGCGCCTCTCGATCGAGCCCGGCCGGGCGATCGTCGGCCCCTCGATGTGCACCGTCTACACGGTCGGCACGGTCAAGCAGGTTGAACTCGATGGTGGCGCCGTACGTACGTACGTCAGCGTCGATGGCGGCATGAGCGACAACATCCGTCCCGCGCTGTACGACGCGGACTACTCGTGCACGCTCGCCTCGCGACGCTCGGAGGCGCCGCCGGTCCTGGCGCGGGTCGTCGGCAAGCACTGCGAATCCGGTGACATCGTGGTCAAGGACGAGTTTCTCCCCGGGGACATCCAGCCCGGGGATCTCATCGCGGTTCCGGCCACCGGGGCGTACGGACGGTCGATGGCCTCGAACTACAACCACGCACTCCGCCCCCCGGTGGTCGCCGTGCGAGACGGCCACGCTCGCGTGATCGTGCGACGTGAGACGGTTGAGGACCTGCTGGGCACTGACATGGGGGTTGTATGAGCACGCCGTTGCGCGTGGCCGTTCTCGGTTGCGGAGTCGTGGGTTCGCAGGTCGTACGCCTCCTCCAGGAGAACGGCGATGACCTCGCCGCCCGCATCGGTGCGCCGATCGAACTGGTCGGAGTGGCCGTACGCCGCCTGGACGCGCCGCGCGACGTCGAACTCGCCGAGCACCTGATCACCACCGACGCCGTCGAGCTCGTCACGCGTGCCGACCTGGTCGTCGAGGTCATCGGCGGCATCGAGCCTGCGCGTACTCTCATCCTCAGCGCGCTCGAGAACGGCGCGAGCGTCGTCACCGCAAACAAGGCGCTGCTCGCCGAGGACGGCGCCACCCTCTTCGAGGCCGCCGAGAAGGCCGGTCGCGACCTCTACTACGAGGCAGCCGTCGCCGGAGCGATCCCGATCCTTCGGCCGCTGCGCGAGTCGCTGGCCGGTGACTCGATCACCAAGGTGATCGGCATCGTCAACGGCACCACGAACTACATCCTCGACAAGATGGACAGCCAGGGTTCGGGCTTCCTGGAGGCTCTCGCTGAGGCTCAGGAACTCGGCTATGCCGAGGCCGACCCGACGGCCGATGTCGAAGGCTTCGACGCTGCTGCCAAGGCGGCGATCCTGGCCTCGCTGGCCTTCCACACGCGCGTCACCGCGAGCGACGTCTACCGCGAAGGCATCTCCGAGGTCACCGCCGCCGATGTTGCCAGCGCCAAGGCGATGGACTCCGTCGTCAAACTCCTGGCGATCGTCGAACTCAAGGGCGACCAGGTGGGCGTACGCGTCCACCCCGCGATGATCCCTCGCCGCCACCCCTTGGCGAATGTGCGCGAGGCGTACAACGCGGTCTTCGTCGAGTCCGAAGCTGCCGGCCAGCTCATGTTCTACGGACGCGGAGCCGGCGGCGCGCCCACGGCCTCCGCAGTTCTGGGCGACCTCGTCACCGTTGCTCGCCACCGCCTCGCTGGCACCAAAGGTGCAGGCGAGAGTGCGTACGCCGCTCGCGCGATCCAGCCGATGGGGGAGACCCTGACGCGCTATCACGTGGCGATCGACGTGGACGACACCGCAGGCGTGCTCGCCACGATCGCCGGCGCCTTCGCCGAACATGGCGTGTCGATCCAGACCGTACGCCAGGAAGGTCGCGACCAGGACGCGCAGCTCGTGGTCGTCTCGCACGACGCGACGGACGCCCAACTGGCCGCCACCGTGGCGCACCTTCGGAGCATGGATGTTGTCCGCGACGTCACCTCGGTGATGCGGGTTGAGGGGATCGACGCATGAGTCACCAGTGGCGCGGCCTGATCGAGGAGTACCGCGAATTCCTCGACATTCCGGCGGACACCCCGGCGATCTCGTTGGGCGAGGGCGGTACGCCACTCGTCCGCTCGGAGTGGCTCAGCGGCCTGACCGGCGGAGACGTCTGGCTCAAGGTCGAGGGTGCCAACCCGACCGGATCGTTCAAGGACCGCGGCATGACGGCGGCGATCTCGGTTGCCGTCCACGAGGGTGCCAAGGCCGTCGTCTGCGCCTCGACCGGCAACACCTCGGCCTCGATGGCGGCGTACGCGGCGAAGGCCCGCATCACTCCGATCGTGCTCGTCCCGGACGGCAAGATCGCGGCCGGCAAGATGGCGCAGGCGATCATGCACGGCGGCAAGGTGATCAAGGTCCGCGGGAACTTCGACGACTGCCTCCGACTCTCCCGTGGTCTGGCCGAGCACTACCCCGTCGCGCTGGTCAACAGCGTCAACCCGGTCCGTCTCCAGGGCCAGAAGACCGGAGCCTTCGAGATCGTCGACGCGCTCGGCGATGCCCCGGACTATCAACTGATGCCGATCGGCAATGCCGGCAACATGAGCGCCTACTGGCTGGGTTATCAGCAGTACGCCGAGCTTGGCCGCGCCACCCGCACCCCCGTGCTGCGGGCCTTCCAGGCGGCCGGCGCCGCGCCGCTGGTGCTCGGTCACCCGGTCGCGAACCCGGAGACCCGCGCCACTGCGATCCGGATCGGCAACCCTGCCTCGTGGAAGCTCGCGGAGGCCGCGCGTGACGGTTCGGGCGGTCGGTTCGCCTCGGTCACCGACGAGCAGATCCTCGACGCCCAGGCAGCATTGGCCCGCGAGGACGGTGTCTTCGTCGAGCCCGCATCGGCGGCCGGTGTGGCCGGTCTGCTGCAGGAGCTCGCCGCAGGCGACTCGTACGCCGGCAAGAAGGTCGTCATCGTCGTGACCGGCAACGGCCTCAAGGACACGGTCACGGCGCTGGAGCACCACGGCGACATCGACGATGTGGTCGTCGACGCGGACATCGACGCCGCGGCGGGCGCCGCAGGCCTGGCATGAGTCTGGTCGCCGGACGGGTCACCGTCACGGTCCCGGCGACGTCGGCCAATCTCGGCCCGGGGTTCGACTCGCTCGGTCTCGCGCTCGGTCTCCACGACACCTTGCACGCCGAGGTGATCGCGGGGGGACTCGAGATCGAGGTCACGGGCGCTGGTGCCGATTCGGTCCCACGTGACGAGTCGCATCTGGTCGTGCGGTCGATGAGGCAGGCGTTCGCGGTGTTGGGGGAGAACCCCTCGGGATTGCGTCTGACCTGCGAGAACGTCATTCCGCATGCGCGTGGACTGGGTTCGTCCTCCGCCGCGATCGTCGGTGGTCTGGCGCTGGCTCGTGCGCTCGTCCGGGACGGCCGCGAGCGCCTGACTGATGATGAGCTCTTCGAGCTTGCAGCCGAGATCGAGGGCCACCCCGACAACGTGGCGCCAGCGGTGTACGGAGGCTTCACCATCTCCGGCAACGACGACGCCTTCTACGCGGTCACGGCGCCCGTCGACGAACGCCTGAGCGCTGTCGTGTTCATCCCGCCGACCGGTGTCGAGACGAAGGTCGCCCGGGGGTTGCTGCCGGCTGAGGTGCCGCACGCCGACGCGGCTGCCAACAGTGGTCGAGCAGCCTTGATGGTTGCTGCCCTCGGGTTCGCGCCCGACCAACTGCACCGGGCGACGCGGGACTACCTGCATCAGGACTACCGCCGTCCGGCGATGCCCGAATCGCTGGCTCTGGTCGATGCGCTGCGGGCCGATGGGATCGCCGCGATCGTCTCCGGTGCCGGCCCTACCGTTCTGGCATTTGTCGTTGAGAACGCGGACGAGTTGCTCGCGCGTACGCCTGCAGGCTGGGTCTCGCACCACCTCCGGATCGACACCGCCGGCGTACGCGCCTCCCTGGCCTGAACGTCTCCCACCACGGGTGCCGGGGCTCGCGACGCGCGGGCTTGACACACAGGGAATAGATCTACGGTCGCAGGTGCTACATTGAACGAGCGTCGCCCCTGAGCGACGTGGCATCCAGCGAGGCACACGCCCGCACGATGCATCTCCTCCCTCCGCCACCGTGGCTCCGCGAGCCACATCCCGAGGCGGGGGAGAACCCAGAGTTGCCCAGCCGGCGATAGGCGCCGAAGCGGGCTCATACGTGGGAAGGACCTCACGTGACGGAAACCCTCGAATCCGCTGCGCCTGCCAAGAAGGCGTCCGGCGGACTCAACTCGATGCTGCTCGCCGACCTCAAGTCGCTGGCGGGTGGCCTCGGTATCAGCGGCACCGGATCGATGAAGAAGGCCGACCTGGTCTCCGCGATCAAGGCTGCCCAGTCCGCCAAGTCGGCGGCTGCCAAGGCTGATGCGCCCAAGAACGACGCTCCGAAGAGCGACACCCCCAGGAGCGACAACGCCGGCGAGCAGGGCGAGCGCCGTGAGCGTCCTCGTCGTGAGCGTGCGCCGCGTACGAATGCCGGCGAGAACGCCGGTTCGGACGCCCCGAAGGCTGACGCCCCGAAGACGGACGCTCCCCAAGGCGAGCAGGCAGGCGACGGCGGTGAGCAGCCGCAGCGCAATGAGCGCCGCCAGAACAACAACCAGAACAACAACCAGAACCAGCGCGGCCAGAACCAGGGCAACCAGGGCGGCGGCAACAACCAGGGCGGCGGCAACAACCAGGGCGGCGGCAACTTCGGAGACGGCGACGGCGACAGCCGCAGCAGTCGCAACCGTCGACGTCGCAGCCGTGACCGCGACCGTCGCGGCGGCGCCGCCGGTGGCGGTGGCATGCCTCGTGGCGAGATCGACACCGAGGTGCGCGAGGACGATGTACTCGTCCCGGCGGCCGGCATCCTGGATGTCAACGACAAGTACGCCTTCGTCCGCACCAGCGGCTACCTGCCGAGCTCGGACGACGTGTACGTCTCCATCTCGATGGTGCGCAAGCTCGGCCTGCGCCGCGGTGACGCGATCGTCGGTCAGGTCCGCCAGCCCCGTGAGGGCGAGGCACGCGCCAGCTTCAACCCGATGGTCAAGATCGACTCGGTCAACGGTGTCGATCCGAGCAAGGCTGCCGGGCGCGCGGACTTTGCCAAGCTGACGCCGCTGTACGCCAGCGAGCGTCTCCGGATGGAGACCGACAACACGAACCTGATCGGGCGCGTGATCGATATCGCCGCCCCGATCGGCAAGGGCCAGCGCGGTCTGATCGTGTCGCCGGCCAAGGCCGGCAAGACGATGGTGATGCAGTCGATCGCGAACTCGATCACCATCAACAACCCCGAATGTCACCTGATGGTCGTCCTCGTCGACGAGCGTCCGGAGGAAGTCACCGACTTCGAGCGCTCGGTCAAGGGTGAGGTCATCTCGAGCACCTTCGACCGGCCCGCGACCGACCACACGATCGTCGCCGAGCTCGCGATCGAGCGCGCGAAGCGCCTGGTCGAGTTGGGTCACGACGTCGTCGTGCTCCTCGACGGCATCACCCGTCTGGGCCGTGCGTACAACCTCGCCGCTCCGGCGTCGGGTCGCATCCTGTCCGGTGGTGTCGACTCCGCCGCGCTCTACCCGCCGAAGCGCTTCTTCGGTGCGGCGCGCAACATCGAGCACGGTGGCTCGCTCACCATCCTCGCCACTGCCCTGATCGAGTCCGGCTCCAAGATGGATGAGGTCATCTTCGAGGAGTTCAAGGGCACCGGAAACATGGAGATCCGCCTCCGCCGCGACTTCGCGGAGAAGCGCATCTTCCCGGCCATCGACGCGGTCCAGTCCGGTACGCGCCGCGAGGAACTCCTGATGGGCAAGGACGAACTCGCCATCATCTGGAAGCTTCGCCGCGTACTCTCCGCGCTCGACGGTCAGCAGGCACTCGAGCTGCTGCTCGAGCGCCTCAAGAAGACGCAGAGCAACGGTGAGTTCCTGATGCAGGTCCAGAACACCACCCCGGGCGGATCCTCGGAATAAGAACGGGGCGTACGCGCGTTTTGGGCGTACGCAAACTCGCTGCGTAAACTTCATCAGTCAGTTCCGGTTCACCCCACGGCGTCGCGAAGACGCTGTGCCCCGTCGGGGCAGGGGACCCGGCACCATGAAAGGACATCCCATGAAGGCCGACATCCACCCGCAGTACATCGTCACCAACGTGACCTGTACCTGTGGCGCTGAGTTCACCACCCGCTCGACCAACCCGACCGGTTCCATCCGTGCGGACGTCTGCAGCGAGTGCCACCCGTTCTACACCGGCAAGCAGAAGATCCTCGACACCGGCGGCCGCGTGGCCCGCTTCGAGGCCCGCTACGGCAAGAAGTAGTTCCAATGGCACCGCCCGCTTCCCCATGGGAGGCGGGCGGTGTTGTCTTTTCCGCTGCGCATGGAGGAGTACGGATGTTTGATGCTGTTGAGGGACTCGTCGCCGAGCACGGCGAACTCGAGGGTCGGCTGGGTGCGCCTGAGACGCACGCAGACGCGCGCCTGTCGAAGAAACTCAACACGCGTTACTCCGAACTCAGTGCGATCATCGGCGTCTACCGCGACTGGCTGACGTTCGGTGAGGACATCGAGGCCGCCCGCGAACTCGCTGCGGAGGACGAGGCCTTTGCCGACGAGGTCGACGCACTCGTCGTGCGGCGCAACGAGGCCGAGGAGAAGCTCCGCCGCCTGCTCGTTCCGCGCGATCCGTCCGACGACAAGGACGCGATCCTCGAGGTGAAGTCGGGGGAGGGTGGCGAGGAGTCTGCGCTCTTCGCCGGCGATCTGCTCCGGATGTACAGCCGGTACGCCGAGCAACTCGGCTGGAAGGTCGAGATCCTCGACGCCAACGAGTCCGACCTCGGCGGTTACAAGTCGGTCACCGTCGCCATCAAGGCCAAAGGCACTCCCGAGCCGGGTCAGGCACCGTACGCGCTGCTCAAGTTCGAGGGCGGCGTGCATCGTGTGCAGCGCGTGCCTGCGACGGAGTCGCAAGGTCGGATCCACACCTCCGCAGCAGGCGTCCTGGTGATGCCCGAGGCCGAGCAGGTCGACGTCGTGGTCGATGAGAACGACCTTCGCATCGATGTCTTCCGGTCGAGCGGTCCCGGCGGCCAGTCGGTCAACACCACGGATTCGGCTGTCAGGATCACCCACATCCCGACCGGGACGGTGGTGAGTTGCCAGAACGAGAAGTCGCAGCTGCAGAACAAGGAGCAGGCCATGCGGATCCTCCGCGCGCGCCTGCTGGCTGCAGCCGAGGAAGCCGCCGCAGCCGAGGCCGGCGACGCCCGTCGCAGCCAGGTGCGTACGGTCGACCGATCCGAGCGGATCCGGACCTACAACTTCCCCGAGAACCGGATCTCCGACCATCGCACCGGCTACAAGTCGTACAACCTCGACCAGGTCTTGAACGGCGATCTGGCACCGATCATCGCCAGTTGCGTCGATGCCGACCTCGAATCGCGCCTCGCGGCGTTGGACACGTGAGCCGGCCCCGCGACCTCATCGCCGCCGCCGCCGGACGTCTGGCGGGTGCGGGCGTGGAGAGTCCCCAGTCCGACGCCACCGAATTGCTCACCCACGTCCTGAAGGTGACCCGCAGCCAACTGACACTCGTCGATGAGATCGATGCCGCTGCCGAGGCAGAGTACGAGGCCCTGGTGGCGCAACGGGCGACACGGATCCCGCTCCAGCACCTGACCGGCGTCGCGTACTTCCGTCATGTGGAACTCCAGGTGGGTCCCGGTGTCTTCATCCCGCGGCCCGAGACCGAGCTGCTCGCAGGATGGGCCATCGACGCCGCCGACCCAGCGGGTCGGGTAGACGCCGAAGGCGGCGTATCGAGATCACCGATCGTGCTGGACCTCTGCACGGGCTCGGGTGCCATCGCGAAGGCGGTGAAGGACGAGTGCCCGGCGGCTGAGGTCCACGCTGTTGAGCTCAGTGTGGATGCCTTCGCCTGGGCGGAGAAGAACCTCGCTGGCATCGACGTGGATCTGAGGCAGGGCGATGCCTTCAAGGCGTTCGACGACCTGGTCGGCACGGTCGATGTCATCGCGTGCAATCCGCCGTACATTCCGCTGGAGGCGTGGGAGTCGGTGGCGCTGGAGGCGCGCGACCACGATCCGCAGATCGCGCTCTTCTCCGGGCAGGACGGCCTGGACGCCATCCGCCTGCTCGAGCTCCGAGCTGCCGAGCTTCTCAGGCCCGGGGGTGTGGTCGGGGTCGAGCACGCCGACGCCCAGGGCGAGTCGGCGCCCGAGGTGTTTCGGGCGACCGGCCGGTGGAGCGACGTACGCGACCACAAGGATCTGGCCGGCCGTGCGCGCTTTCTGACAGCGCGTTTGCGAGGATAGGCGAGTGCAGTACCCCACCGAGTCCGCTGAGCAGCGGGAGACGGCGTTGGCCGCCGCTGCCAAAGCCCTGCGATCGGGTGAGGTCGTCGTCATCCCGACTGACACCGTGTACGGCGTCGCCGCCGACGCGTTCAAGCCCGAGGCGGTGCGCGCCCTCCTTGCTGCGAAGGGCCGCGGCCCTTCGATGCCGCCGCCGGTCCTGGTTGCCACGGCTGCCACCGTCGATGCTCTCGCGGTCCAGATCCCGGATTGGGCGCGCGCGCTCATCGCGAAGTTCTGGCCCGGGCCGCTGACACTCGTCCTCCACGAACAATCTTCGCTGATGTGGGACCTGGGGGAGACCAAGGGCACCGTGGCGGTACGGATGCCTGACCACGCGATCGCCCTCGACCTGATCGCCTCGGTCGGACCGATCGCCGTCAGCTCTGCCAACACGACCGGGCGCCCCGCCGCCACCAGCGCCGCGGACGCGGAACGCATGCTCGGCGATCTCGTCACCCTCGATGCCGGCGATTCGCCGGTGGGCGAGGCCTCCACGATCGTCGACGCGACGACGAGTACGCCGCGGATCCTGCGTCTCGGTGCCATCTCGCTCGCCCAGCTCGATGAGGTCCTCGTACCGTTCGGCCATCGCCTCGGGGCCGCCGAGTGAGGGCGTACCTCCTGCTCTTCGCCGTCGCCGGCAGCGTGACCTACCTTTTGACCGTGGTGGCGCGCGAGATCGCTCTGCGCCTCGGCGCGGTAGCGAAGGTGCGCGATCGCGACGTCCATGACGAGCCGATCCCCTACATGGGCGGGGTGGCGATGCTCGGAGGACTCGCCGCGGCCTATCTGGTTGCGCGGCAGCTGCCCTTCCTGGCCAAGTCGCAGTTCGTCCTCCACGACGCGGGGGTCGTGCTGGCCGCGGGCGCGCTGATCTGCGTGGTGGGCATCCTCGACGACGTGCTCGAGCTCGACGCCCTCACCAAACTGGGTGGCCAGCTGCTCGCGACTGCGGTGCTCATCTACTTCAACGTGCAGTACATCTTCTTCACCAAGGCCGACGGGTCGCAGTTCGTCCTCGATCCGGCCCAGTCGGCGCTCCTGACCGGCTTCGTCGTCGTGGCCACCATCAACGCGGTGAACTTCGTCGACGGGCTGGACGGTCTCGCGGCTGGCGTCGTCTGCATCGGTGCGGTCGCCTTCTTCGTCTTCTGCTACTCCCTGACCCGGATCAACGGAGTCGATCGAGCCACCACGGCGGCCCTGCTCAGTGTCGCGTTGGCGGGTGCCTGCGTCGGCTTCCTGGTGCACAACTGGAACCCCGCCCGGCTCTTCATGGGAGACAGCGGGTCGATGCTGCTGGGCCTCGTCCTGTCGGCGAGCGCGGTCAGCCTGTCCGGCCAGTTCTCGGCCGACCAGTTGTCCACCGGCGCGTACGGCACTCATGCCAACCTGCTGCCGACCCTGCTGCCGATCTTCCTGCCGATCACGATCCTCATCGTTCCGATCGCGGATCTGGTGCTCGCGGTCGTTCGCCGCACCCGAGCGGGCCGCTCGCCCTTCGCACCGGACAAGCTGCATCTGCACCACCGTCTGCTCGAGATCGGACACTCCCAGCGCATCGCGGTGTTGATCATGTGGGCATGGGCGGCGCTGATCGCATTCGGCTCCGTGTTGGCCAGCCTGTACGACGGGCCGTGGCTCTGGAGCGCACTCGGCGTGGGACTGTTGGTGACCACTGCGCTCACCTTCGGTCTGCCCAAGTTGAAGTCCTCCAACACAGCCTGACCTGCACGCGTCATCGTCGGTTCAGACCTGCTTGTGAACGGATTCCCGAACTCGGATCGACCCGGGTCGCTGTGATAGGTTTCCACCGCGCTCACGGAGATTTCTCAGGTGGGCGGAATTGCCAACCCCCACAGAACGGCCGCCACTCATGACGACCGACGGTATTGCCAGATGCCAGGTGACTCGCCGACCTTCGGAGGCCGCGACCTTCTCGGTCTTGGCGCGTTCCTCGTTGGTGCCGTCGTCGGTTGTACGGCTCTCGGGATGTGGCTTGATTCGGTCCTTCATTCCAGCCCACTGTGTGCGGTCATCGGCGTCTTCGTCGGCATCGCGCTCGCAGGGTTCGGTTTCGCGGCGCGCATCCGCGCTGCGATGCGCGAGCCGATCGAGCCGTGGCATGGAGGCGTGAGCAATGACGGTGACGATGACGACTGGTGAGTCCTCGGTGGGCGACCTGCCGACCAAGGTGACGGTGGGGACGCTGCTCAAGTTCCAGCGCAAGGCGATCCTGCTCGCAGCAGGGATGGCCGGCGCCGGCCTGTGGGTCTCAGTCGGCTTCGGCCGCTGGGGTCTCGGGTTCGCCATCGTGACCGGTGTCGGTCTCGGCCTGTTCAACCACTTCGCCACTGAATGGTGGGGTCTGAAGATCGTCGTGGCCGGCGCCTCACCGACCAGGGGAGCGATGACGCGCAGCACCATCTTGCGTCTGACGACCCTGACTGCGGTGGCTGCCGTTGCTGCGGTAATCTTCGGCTGGCCCGATGCACTTGGCGTGCTGTTCGGGCTGGCGATCTTCCGCCTGATTGCCCTCGTGATGACCACGATCCCGCTGTTGAAGGAGCTCAAGAACCAGTGATCGGCATGCTTCCGCAGGGAATCGACATCCACCCGGGCGTCCACCCGCGCGCGACCGTCCTCGGCGTCACGTTCAACGCTGACACCGTGTGGTGCACCATCATCGCCGGCGCGATCGTCGTCGGCCTCGGCTTCTGGCTCCGGGCTCAGCTCACCAAGAAGACGCAGGACCACATTCCGACCAAGCTCCAGATTCTCTGGGAGACGATCGTCGGCGAGGTCTCCAAGCAGGTCGAGGAGAACCTCGGCCACATGCACCCGTTCGTGGTCCCGCTTGCCGTGGCGCTGTTCTTCTTCATCCTGATCGCCAACTGGCTCGAGATGATCCCCAGCGAATACAACAAGCACGAGGTCCTCGGCCAGCCGATGCACCTTCTCGCGGCTCCGACTGCGGACACCAACCTCACGTACGCGCTGGGCATTCTGGTCATCGTCGGTGTCTGGACGTACGGCATCCGCCAGAAGGGTCTGAAGGGCTACCTCAGCCACTTCGTGCAGCCGTACCCGGTGCTGCTCCCGCTGAACATCCTGGAGGAGCTGGTCAAGCCGATCACGCTGGCGCTCCGACTCTTCGGCAACATCTTCGCCGGTGGCATCATGCTCGCCCTGATCGCCGGGCTGGTCGCCTGGAAGATCGGTCCGGTTCCGCTCGGTGGCGGCCTCGCCGTCGTGATGAACGTCGTCTGGAAGCTGTTCGACATGGTCATCGGCGTGATCCAGGCCTTCATCTTCTCCCTGCTCACCGTTCTGTACTTCGGCATGGCTGGCGCCAAGCACGACGACCACGGTGACGACCACACAACTGAACACGCACACGAACTCGCTGCCTGAGCACCCGCTCATTCAGCACCAGAGGTAAAAACGTCGCCGCCCGAGAGCGGCGCAGAACCAAGGAGAGAACAATGGCAGTGACGACTCAGATGCAGGCCACCACCCTCGCCGGCGCGTTCATCGGTGGCGGTCTCGCCCTCGGCGGCGGCGCCATCGGTGCGGGTATCGGTGACGGCCTCGCCGGCTCGTCGTACATCCAGGGTGTTGCTCGTCAGCCGGAGGCCCAGGGCCGCCTGCAGACCATCTTCTTCCTGACCGTGGGTCTGGTCGAGGCGATGTTCTTCATCAACCTCGCATTCATGGCCCTGTTCGTCTTCGTCCTCGGCGGCAAGTGATCGCAGCCCTCACGGGCTGCACCCACTCACCACCAGAGCAACGACGGACACGAGGTAGAGGAGTACCCCAACGTGATTCCGCTTGAGAGCAACTTCCTGGTACCGGACGCCACGTTCATCGTGGAGGTGATCGCATTCGCGATCATCCTGTTCCTGCTGGGCAAGTTCGTCCTTCCGCCGATCAACAAGGCCATGGAGGCGCGCCAGGAGGCGATCCGCTCCGAGTTCTCGCAACTCGAGCAGGCCAAGGCCGACGCCGAGAGCGACAAGGCTGCGTACGCGGCTCAGCTCACCGAGGCGCGTCAGGAGGCGAACCGCATCCGTGAGGAGGCGCGTGCCCAGGGCGTGACAATCGTGAGTGCTGCACGCGACCAGGCGGTCGCGGAGCAGGCGCGCGTCGTCGACCAGGGCAAGAGCCAGCTCGAGGCCGAGCGTCAGCAGGCTGCCCACAGCCTGCGCTCGGACGTCGGCTCGCTGGCGACCACTCTGGCGGGCAAGATCGTCGGAGAGAGCCTCGAGGACAGCGCGGTGCAGAGCCGCGTCGTCGAGCGCTTCCTCGCCGACCTCGAGTCCACGGAGAACTGAGCGCCTGATGGTTGACTTCCGTGGTGCGTCGGCTGGTGCGGTTGCCGCGCTGACCGACCAACTCAAGGCCAACGGTGCGTCCGAGGGTCTGGCGGGGGAGTTGTACTCCGTCGCCGGGCTCCTGCGGAACGACCCGGCCCTGCGCCGCTTCCTCGCCGACGCGACTGTGGCTGGCGAGGCCAAGACCGGCCTCGTGGCTCAGGTCTTCGGCGGCAAGGTCAGTCCTGCGACGGCCGATCTCCTCAAGGGCATCGCCGAGCAGCGCTGGACCGGTGCGGGCGACGTTGCGAAAGCCGCCGAGCGGCTCTCGGAGATTGCTTCGGTGCTCGGCGCCGGCGATCACCGCGCGCTGTGCGACGAGCTCTTCGTGATCGGTCGTACGGTCAACGGTGATGCCGAGCTGCGCAACGCGCTCTCGGAACCGAACCGCTCGACCGCCGACAAGGCCGGCCTGCTCTCGACCGTCTTTGCCTCGGCATCGCCGGCCGCGCAGGAGCTCGCCAAGCAGTCGCTGAGCGGCTCGTACGGCACCGTCTCCAAGGCGCTCGAGGCCTACCGCCGTCTGGCCGCCGAGGTCAACGGAGAGGGCATCGCCACGGTCACCGTGGCGGCCCAGCTCACCACGGAGCACGCCGCTCGGCTGGAAACAGCTCTGGCAGCGATCTACAAGCGTCCGATCCACATCAACACCGTTGTCGACTCCGCCCTCCTCGGTGGAGTCAAGGTGGAGATTGGCGACGACGTCATCGACGGCACCATCGCAACCCGGCTTGAGAACGCCGGACGACTTCTCGCTGGCTGACGCCGGCTCCAGACACGACTCAAGACGAGAGACGAGAGAGACATGACGGACCTGAGCATCCGGCCGGACGAGATCCGCGACGCGTTGGCGAAGTACGTAGCCGACTACAAGCCCGAGGCTGCCACCACTGAAGAGGTCGGCACCGTCGCCCAGACCGCGGACGGCATCGCCCGTGTCGCCGGTCTGCCGTCGGCCATGGCCAACGAGCTCCTGCAGTTCGAGGACGGCACGCTCGGCATCGCCCTGAACCTCGACACCAAGGAGATCGGTGTCGTCGTCCTGGGTGACTTCGACAAGATCGAAGAGGGCCAGGCCGTTCGCCGCACCGGAGAGATCCTCTCCGTCCCCGTCGGTGACGGCTACCTCGGCCGTGTCGTCGACCCGCTCGGCCAGCCGATCGACGGTCTCGGCGAGATCACTGCGATCGACGGCCGCCGCGCCCTTGAGTTGCAGGCCCCGGGCGTCATGGCTCGCAAGTCGGTCCACGAGCCGCTCGCCACCGGCATCAAGGCCATCGACGCGATGACCCCGATCGGCCGCGGCCAGCGCCAGTTGATCATCGGCGACCGCGCCACCGGCAAGACCACGGTTGCGATCGACACGATCATCAACCAGAAGGAGAACTGGGCGACCGGTGACCCTTCCAAGCAGGTTCGCTGCATCTACGTCGCGATCGGCCAGAAGGGCTCGACCATCGCGGCCGTCCGCGGCGCGCTCGAGGCTGCGGGCGCCCTGGAGTACACCACGATCGTCGCCTCGCCGGCCTCGGACAGCGCGGGCTTCAAGTACCTCGCCCCGTACACCGGCTCGGCCATCGGTCAGCACTGGATGTACGACGGCAAGCACGTCCTCATCGTGTTCGATGACCTGACCAAGCAGGCCGAGGCGTACCGCTCCGTGTCGCTGCTGCTCCGCCGTCCGCCGGGCCGCGAGGCGTACCCGGGTGACGTCTTCTACTTGCACTCGCGTCTGCTCGAGCGTTGCGCGAAGCTCTCCGACGAGCTCGGTGCCGGCTCGATGACGGGTCTGCCGATCATCGAGACCAAGGCCAACGACGTGTCGGCGTTCATCCCGACCAACGTCATCTCGATCACCGATGGCCAGATCTTCCTGCAGTCGGACCTGTTCGCGGCCAACCAGCGCCCGGCCATCGACGTCGGTGTCTCGGTCTCGCGAGTTGGTGGCGCGGCCATGACGAAGGCGATGAAGGCTGTCACCGGTTCGCTCAAGGTCGACCTGGCGCAGTTCCGCGCCATGGAGGCGTTCGCCATGTTCGCCTCGGACCTCGACGCCGCGTCGAAGCAGCAGCTTGCTCGTGGTCAGCGCCTGATGGCGCTGCTCAAGCAGCCGGCCTACTCGCCGTACGCGGTCGACAAGATGACGGTCTCGCTGTGGCTCGGTACGACCGGTCGTCTCGACCCGGTCGAGACCGCCGACGTGATCAAGTTCGAGCAGGACTTCCTGTCCTACCTCGAGACGTCGAAGCCGGAAATCCTCAAGGCCATCGCCGACTCGCTGAAGTTCGAGGACTCCACCGAGGCCGACCTGACCGCTGCGTACGACCACTTCCTGCCCACCTTCGAGGGCAGCCACGGTGGCATTCACGCGGGTACGGCCCACGAGGACCCGATCGACGGCGATGAGGTTGAGCAGGAGACCATCGTCAAGCAGAAGCGCGGCTGATCGCGTTGACGCACATTGATTGCTTCGAGGGAGGTGAGTACTGATGGCAGTGTCACTGCGTGAATATCGCGCGAAGATCAAGTCGGTCGAGTCGACCAAGAAGATCACGCGCGCCATGGAGCTCATCGCCGCCTCGCGGATCATCAAGGCGCAGGGGCGTGCGAACGCCGCTGCTCCGTATGCCCGTGAACTCACCCGCGCCGTGTCGGCGGTGGCGACGTACTCCAACGTCAACCACCCGCTGACCAGCGAGCCGGAGACGTCCACCAAGGCCGCCGTCCTGGTCGTGACCAGCGATCGCGGTCTGGCCGGTGCGTACTCCTCCTCGCTGCTGCGTGAGGCCGAGGGGCTCGTGGAGCTGCTCAAGTCCGAGGGCAAGGACGTCAGCGTCTTCGTCTCCGGGCGCAAGGGTGAGGCGTACTACAAGTTCCGGGGACGCCCTGTCGTCAAGGCGTGGACGGGTCACTCCGACCAGCCGACGTACGACGTGGCGAAGGAGATCGGCTCCGAGCTGATCAGCACCTTCCTGGCGGACAGCGGTCTGGATGGTCACGACGAGGTCCACATCGTCTTCACCGAGTTCAAGTCGATGCTTCTCCAGCTGCCGCACGCCGTGCGTCTGCTGCCGCTCGAGGTCGTCGAGGGTGCCGAGAAGCCGTCGTCCGGCGAGGTGCTCCCGCTCTACGAGTTCGAGCCGAGTGCTGAGGCGGTCCTCGACGGTCTGCTCCCGCAGTACGTCAACAGCCGCGTCTACTACGCGTTGCTGCAGTCTGCTGCCTCCGAGCTCGCGGCCCGTCAGAAGGCGATGAAGTCGGCGACCGACAACGCGTCCGAACTGATCAAGAAGTACACCCGGATCGCGAACCAGGCTCGCCAGGCCGGCATTACCCAGGAAATCAGCGAGATCGTGGGTGGCGTGAACGCGCTCGCCGACGCCTCCGCTGCCAACGACTGAGAAACCACGTAACTAAGGAATCTTTGATGACTGCAACGGTTGACACCACCACTGTGGGCCGCATCGCCCGCGTTATCGGCCCGGTTGTCGACGTGGAGTTCCCCGTCGACGCGATGCCGGCCATCTACAACAAGCTGGAGAGCGACGTCACGCTTGACGGCGAGACCACGACCCTGCCGCTTGAGGTCGCTCAGCACATCGGTGACGGCATCGTCCGCGCGATCTCGCTGAAGCCCACTGACGGTCTGGTCCGTGGCCAGGCTGTTCGCGACACCGGTCTCCCGATCTCGGTGCCGGTCGGCGACGTGACCCTCGGTCACGTGTTCAACGCGACCGGCGACGTGCTCAACCTCGAAGAGGGCGAGAAGTACGAGGTCACCGAGCGCTGGGGCATCCACCGCAAGGCTCCGGCCTTCGACCAGCTCGAGTCCAAGACCCAGATGTTCGAGACCGGCATCAAGGTCATCGACCTTCTCACCCCGTACGTCACCGGTGGAAAGATCGGTCTGTTCGGTGGTGCCGGTGTCGGCAAGACCGTTCTGATCCAGGAAATGATCGCCCGTGTGGCCAAGAACCACGGTGGTGTGTCGGTGTTCGCCGGCGTCGGTGAGCGTACGCGTGAGGGCAACGACCTCATCGTCGAGATGAAGGAAGCCGGCGTCTTCGACAAGGTCGCCCTGGTCTTCGGTCAGATGGACGAGCCGCCGGGCACGCGTCTGCGGGTGGCGCTGTCGGCGCTGACGATGGCGGAGTACTTCCGCGATGTCCAGAACCAGGACGTCCTCCTGTTCATCGACAACATCTTCCGCTTCACCCAGGCCGGTTCGGAGGTGTCGACCCTTCTCGGTCGTATGCCGTCGGCCGTTGGTTACCAGCCGAACCTCGCGGACGAGATGGGTACGCTCCAGGAGCGCATCACCTCGACCCGTGGTCGCTCGATCACCTCGATGCAGGCGATCTACGTCCCGGCTGACGACTACACCGACCCGGCGCCGGCGACCACCTTCGCCCACCTCGACGCCACCACCGAGCTCTCGCGTGAGATCGCCTCGCTGGGTATCTACCCGGCTGTCGACCCGCTGACCTCGACGTCGCGAATCCTCGACCCGCAGTACATCGGTCAGGCTCACTATGACTGCGCGATCCGGATCAAGCAGATCCTGCAGCGCAACAAGGAGCTCCAGGACATCATCGCCATCCTCGGTGTCGACGAGTTGTCCGAAGAGGACAAGACCATCGTGTCGCGTGCCCGTCGTATCCAGCGCTTCCTGTCGCAGAACACCTACGTCGCCAAGCAGTTCACCGGCATCGAGGGTTCGACGGTTCCGGTGTCGGAGACCGTCGTCGCGTTCAACAAGATCGCGGACGGCGACTACGACCACGTGGCCGAGCAGGCCTTCTTCATGTGCGGCGGTCTGGACGACGTCGAGAAGAAGTGGGCCGAGATCCAGAAGTCGCTCTGATGACGCTGCAGGTAGAGCTCGTTTCCGCGGACCAGCGCGTCTGGTCCGGGGAGGCCTCGGTCGTCAACGCTCGTACGGTCGAGGGCGAACTCGGTGTCCTGACCGGGCACACCCCGGTCCTCTCGCTGCTGGGCGAGGGCACGGTCGAGATCGTGGCGACCAACGGCGAGAAGGTTCACGCCACGGTCGACGGCGGCTTCCTGTCTGTTGCGCAGGATCGCGTGTCGATCCTGTCGGAACACGTCACGCTGGTCTGATCGGTCACGATGCCTTGGTATGACTGGCCTGTCTGGGTCCTTACCTCGGCCATCGCCCTGGCCTTCGCGTACGGCGTCGCACTCGTGCTGCGCCGTCGCGTCATCTCCCGCTCAGGCGGGACGTTCGAGCTGAGCCACCGCGTCCGGGTCTCCCGACCCGGACGCGGTTGGCAGCTCGGCATGGGCCGGTATTCCGGCGACGACCTGGAGTGGTTCCGGGTCTTCACACTTTCGAGCGCTCCCAAACGGGTGTGGCACCGTACGGATCTCACGTACGAGTCCTCGCACGCCCCCGAAGGCCTCGAGGCGAGTGCGATCTATCCCGAGCACCTCGTCGTGCGGTGCGTCGAACGCGACCGGGCCGTCGAACTGGCCATGTCTCCCCAGTCGCTGATCGGCTTCCAGGCCTGGTTGGAGTCGCGTACGCCCGGCACCGACTGGACGCGCCGCCGTTAGGCCGTGACGCGGCGATAGCCCCAGTTGACCGATACCCTGAGCCAGCCATGCTTGAGAGATTCCGCGCCTTCTGGACCGCCATCTGGGCCCCCCTCGGCAACCTGTTGATCCGGTGGGGAGTCAGCCCGAACACGGTGACCTTCGTCGGCACGCTGGGCGTCGTCGCAGGAGCCCTGATCTTCTTCCCGACCGGACACCTCTTCACCGGCGTCATGGTCGTGACCGCCTTCGTGTTCAGCGACATGATCGACGGCTACATGGCGCGTACGACGGGGAACGTGTCGCTCTACGGCAACTTCCTCGACTCGACGCTCGACCGGATCGGCGATGCTGCGATCTTTGGCGGGCTGGCGATGTACTACGTAGGTCCGGGTCACAACCACGCGTACGCCGCTCTCGCCATCGTCTGTCTCGCGATGGGCAACGTCACCTCGTACGCCCGTGCGAAGGCCGAATCGCTCGGTATGCAGGCGAAGGTCGGCATCGCGGAGCGTGCGGATCGGCTCGTCTTCATCCTGGTGACCACGGGGATCGCCGCGCTCCTGCACGATCTGGGAGTCGATCGCCGGATCCTGTGGGCGATCCCGATCATGCTCGGCTACCTCGCCGTCGCGAGCTCGATCACGGTCGCGCAGCGGATCCATGCGGTGCACATCCAGTCCCGCGACATCACTCGAGCGGCCGCGACCGAGGCGACGTCGACCGACTAGCGCAAGCTACCGCTCAGTACGTACGCCGGTTCGTTCGCTTGTCGTTCACGTCCGTAGGATTGAGACATGTCGAACCCCGCTGACACGACCGCGACCACTGGCACCTCCCGCGTGAAGCGGGGCATGGCCGAGATGCTCAAGGGCGGCGTCATCATGGACGTCGTCACTGCGGACCAGGCGAAGATCGCCGAGGACGCAGGAGCGGTCGCGGTGATGGCCCTCGAGCGGGTGCCTGCCGACATCCGCGCCCAGGGCGGCGTCTCCCGGATGTCCGACCCGGACATGATCGACGGCATCATCGAGGCGGTCTCGATCCCGGTGATGGCCAAGGCTCGCATCGGTCACTTCGCCGAGGCGCAGATCCTGCAGAGTCTCGGTGTCGATTACATCGACGAGTCCGAGGTGCTCACCCCGGCCGATTACGCGAATCACATCGACAAGTTCAAGTTCACTGTCCCCTTCGTGTGCGGGGCCACCAACCTGGGTGAGGCGCTGCGTCGTATCACCGAGGGCGCCGCGATGATCCGTTCCAAGGGCGAGGCCGGCACCGGCGACGTCTCGAACGCGGTCACCCACATGCGCACGATCCGCCAGCAGATCCGTCAGCTCGGCGCCCTCTCCGAGGACGAGTTGTACGTGGCGGCCAAGGAGCTTCAGGCTCCGTACGACCTGGTCGTCGAGGTCGCGAAGAACGGCAAGCTGCCCGTCGTACTCTTCACCGCCGGCGGCATCGCCACTCCAGCCGACGCCGCGATGATGATGCAGTTGGGTGCCGAGGGCGTCTTCGTCGGCTCGGGCATCTTCAAGTCGGGCAACCCGGCGCAGCGCGCCGAGGCGATCGTGAAGGCGACGACCTTCTTCGACGACCCGGACGTGGTCGCGAAGGTTTCTCGTGGTCTCGGCGAGGCGATGGTCGGCATCAACGTGGAGGACATCCCTCAGCCGCACCGGCTCGCTGAGCGCGGCTGGTGACCCTGGGTGCGGCGCCGTTGAGGATTGGCGTCCTCGCGCTCCAGGGTGACGTTCGCGAGCACGTACGCGCCCTGGAGGCCTCGGACGTCGAGGCGTTCGGCGTACGCAGGCCCCGCGAACTCGATGGCCTCGATGGCCTCGTCCTGCCCGGTGGCGAGTCCACGACCATCGCCAAGCTTGCGCGACACTTCGAGGTTCTGGAGCCGCTCCGGGCGTGCATTCGGGAGGGCCTGCCCACCTTCGGTACCTGCGCCGGAATGATCCTGCTCGCGGACCGGATCGTGGATGGTACGGCCGACCAGGAGACCATCGGTGGACTGGATGTGACCGTACGCCGCAATGCCTTCGGCAGACAGGTCGACTCCTTCGAAGCCGACCTGGAAATGATCGGGGTGGACGGGTCTGTCCACGCTGTTTTCATCAGGGCTCCGTGGGTCGAGCAGGTCGGCGACGGGGTCAAGATCCTGGCTGCGGTCGGGGAGCATCCGGTGGCTATCCGTCAGGGGCATTTGATGGCCACCTCGTTCCATCCGGAGATCGATGGCGACGGGCGCGTCCACGGCGCGTTCGTGGACCTCGTGCGCGGTCGTTAAACTCGGATCCGCAGTTCGCAGTGCACGTTTCGAGCAGTGCGCTTTCAAGCAGTGCACGTCTCAAACAGTGCCGTTTCAAGAAGTAGGGACCTATGTCTGGCCACTCCAAATGGGCAACCACGAAGCACAAGAAGGCCGCGATCGACCAGAAGCGCGCCAAGAGCTTCGCGAAGTTGATCAAGGTCATCGAGGTCGCGGCGAAGGCTGGGGGCGCTGACACCTCCGGCAACCCGGCGCTGTACGAGGCGATCCAGAAGGCCAAGAAGCAGTCGGTCCCGAACGACAACATCGACCGCGCCGTCAAGCGCGGCGCCGGCATCGGTGGCGAGGCCGTCTCCTACGACACGATCATGTACGAGGTCTACGGCCCGAGCGGCATCGCGCTGCTCGTCGAGTGTCTGACCGACAACAAGAACCGCGCCGCGATGGAGGTGCGTACCGCTGTCACGCGCAACGGCGGCACGATGGCCGACCCGGGTTCGGTGTCGCGGCTGTTCAATCGCAAGGGCGTCGTCGTCCTCAACAAGGCGCAGGGCGGCAAGGACGTGGATGAGGACGCGGTGCTCGAGGCAACCCTCGATGCTGGCGCCGAAGACGTCAACGATCTCGGCGACACGTGGCAGGTGATCTCGGAGGCGACCGACGTGATCGCGGTCCGTCAGGCGGTTGAGGAAGCCGGCCTGGACTATGAGTCGGCCGAGTCCGAGTTCATCGCCTCCATGGACATCCCGGTCGGCGACGTACCGACGGCCGAGAAGGTGATGAGGCTCGTGGACGTACTCGACGACCTCGACGACGTGCAGAACGTCTTCACCAACGCTGACATCACGGACGAAGTTCTTGCTGAGATGAGTGACGAGGACTGACCTCATCCGATCGACCTCGGTCGCGTGGCATTCTGGCTGCGTGACCGAGGTCGAGGCGTATCTGGAGACACTTGCACAGGCAGACGCGGACATCATCCGCGGTTACTACACGCGAGCCCTGGAGCTGGTGCCCGAGGCGATACCCGCACGCAAGTACGGGATGGCCGCCCTGGCGTACCGCGACCGGGGTCTGGTGGCGATCGTCGTACGCGCCCACGGATTCTCGCTCTGTCCGTTCGGTTCGGCGCCGATCGAGCGGGCGGCGTGGTTGCTGGGTGGTCTGCCGACGAGCAGTGGCGCCGTACGGTTCACCGCCGACCGGTTGATCCCGCCAGCGGCGTTCGACCAGATGGTCCTCGACAGCCGTGAGGGGATCGACGCTCGCCTCACGCGCTCCTGATCGCGCCGATGATGGCGTCCGACACCCGCTGCGGGTCGTCGTACATGGGGGAGTGGCCCACGCCCTCGAGCGTGCTGAAGGCTGCGTACGGAGCGTGATCGATCCAGCCCTGCGAGCAGGTGTCGTACGGGAGCAGGGTGTCGTCCCCGCACCAGATGATCGCTGCCTTCTGGTCTGTGGTCAGGGTCGGGAGCTCGAATGAGTGGAGGACCTGGAGGTAGTCCTCGATCGGGTCCACGGCCAGGACGGCCTCCCACATGCGTACGGCCTCCTCCAACGGAACCCGGTCGCCGCGGTTCATGAAGACACCCAGGATCTGCTGGCGGAGTTCGGGAGAGCCCAAGATCTCGGCGGCCTGCGGCATGGCCTCGGTGACCGCCTTGCGGGAGGCGAGGAACAGGCGATCGACTGGGATGCTGCCCGACACCCAGCCGAGCGCCGGGGCAAGGCCGACCGCAGTGGCAGCGGTGCCCCGCGACGCCATCCAGAGTGCGATCGCTCCGCCGAGCGAGTTGCCGACCACATGTGCCTGCCCGACGCCGAGCTCGCCGAGACGCTGCTCGACCAGGGCAACCGCGTTGTCCATGGACACCTCAAGGCCGTCGGGCCAGAGCCAGCCGAGGTGACCGGGCGCCGACAGCGCGAGGACGTCGTAGTCCTTCTCCAGGATCTCGATGACCGGCTTCCACAGGTGCCAACTGCTGGTGAAGCCGTGGATCAGCACCACGGTCTCTCCGGACCCGGAGCGGTGGTACGGCTGGTCGTCCTGCCAATCGCGCGTCATGACGCTCATGATGCCGGACGACCTTCGGCAGCGTGTCGCGAGCACCCGGGGTGCCGGCGTCAATTACGTTTTACGAACAGACGTTCGAAAGGCGGTGACATGCGCGTACTGGGAATCGACCCGGGTCTGACCCGATGCGGTGTCGGCGTCGTCGAAGGAAGTGTGGGCCGGCCGCTTCGGCTCATCGACGTGAACGTGGTGCGGACGACGTCCACGCTGCCGGTCTGGGAGCGGCTGGTCACCATCGAGAAGGCACTCGACGCCTGGATCGAGGAACACCGTCCCGATGCGGTGTCCATCGAACGGATCTTCGCCCGATCCGACGTCTCCACGATCATGGGGACCGCCCAGGCGAGTGGACTGGCAATGGTCGTTGCTGCTCGCCGAGGCATACCGGTGGCGCTGCACACGCCGTCCGAGGTCAAGGCCGCCGTCAGCGGCAACGGCCGTGCTGACAAGGCGCAGGTCACGGCCATGGTGACCCGCATCCTGCGGTTGGATGCGCCGCCGAAGCCGGCTGACGCCGCTGATGCGCTCGCTCTCGCGATCACACACATCTGGCGGGGCGGCGCGCACGAGCGGATCACGGAAGCTCAGAACAAGTACGCCGCCGCGGTTGCGGCAGCAGGTAGGGGGACCCGGTGATCGCGTACGTGAGAGGCACGGTCGCGGGCGTGACGCTGTCGAGCGCCGTCGTGGACGTCGGCGGCATCGGTCTGGAACTGATGGCGACGCCGAACACGCTCGCCGGACTGCGTCTGGGTGAGTCCGTGACGTTGGCGAGCAGCCTGGTCGTACGCGAGGACAGCCTGACGCTCTTCGGTTTCGCCGACGACGACGAGAAGCAGGTCTTCGAACTCGTGCAGACGGCCAGCGGCGTTGGTCCGAAGCTGGCTCAGGCGTTGCTGGCGGTGCTGTCACCGGATGGCATCCGTGTGGCCATCGCAGGTGACGACGTGAAGTCGCTGACCAGGGTTCCGGGCATCGGTCAGAAGGGCGCTCAGCGTCTGATCCTCGAACTCAAGGACCGGATCGGTGCGCCGGTCGCCGCGCGGATCGCAGCCGTGTCGGCAACGCCCACGTGGCGTGACCAGGTCACCCAGGCGATCGTCGGGCTCGGATACAACGTCAAGGACGCCGAGCGTGCGGTGGACGCGGTGGCCGACCAGGCCGGCGATGCCGCCAACGTCGGACTGCTGCTGCGCGCCGCTCTGCAGAGTCTGAGCAGGGCCTGACATGCACGAGGACGACCTTCTTGCCGCGGAGACGGCGCACCTCAAGGAGCACGTGACGGCGGCCGATGCAGGCGCCGACGATCGGGCTGTGGAGGCTGCGCTGCGGCCGCGCACCCTGGACGAGGTCATCGGGCAGACGCGCGTACGTGAGCAGCTGGGTCTGGTGCTGGAAGCGGCACGGCAGCGTGGGCGTACGTCCGACCATGTCCTGCTCAGTGGTCCTCCCGGTCTCGGCAAGACCACGCTGGCGATGATCATCTCTGCCGAGATGGGCGCTCCGCTGCGGATCACCAGCGGCCCGGCGATCACCCATGCGGGTGATCTGGCCTCGATCCTCTCGGGTCTCAACGAGGGCGATGTCCTCTTCGTCGACGAGATCCACCGGATGTCACGTCCGGCCGAGGAGATGCTCTACCTGGCGATGGAGGACTTCCGGGTCGATGTGGTGATCGGGAAGGGGCCGGGCGCGACCAGCATCCCGCTGGAGTTGCCACCGTTCACCCTCGTCGGGGCCACCACGCGGGCAGGCCTGCTGCCGGGGCCGCTGCGTGACCGCTTCGGCTTCACCGCGCACCTGGAGTTCTATGAGGCCGATGAACTGGAACTGATCGTTCGTCGCTCGGCAGGTCTGCTCGATGTCGCCTTCACCGACGGGGGAGCAGCCGAGATCGCCTCCCGCTCGCGCGGGACGCCTCGTATCGCGAACCGGCTCCTGCGGCGCGTACGGGACTTCTCGCAGGTGCGAGCCGACGGAGTGGTGACGCACGAGATCGCCTCGCAGGCATTGGATCTGTACGAAGTCGATCCCCTCGGTCTCGACCGCCTGGACCGAGGCGTACTCGATGCCCTGGTGCGTCGATTCGGGGGAGGTCCGGTCGGGATCTCGACGCTCGCGGTCGCCGTCGGCGAGGAGCGGGAAACCGTCGAGGAGGTGGCGGAACCGTTCCTGGTCCGCAACGGTTTCCTGGCGCGTACGCCCCGCGGACGGGTCGCGACTCCCGCTGCCTGGCGCCATCTCGGCCTGACCCCGCCGGCAGGTGTCGGTGCTTATCTGGTGGACGGGTCCGCGGATGACACTCTCGACTTCAGCTGACGGCTAGACTCACACCTCGGTCAGCGTCGACCTGTATGGCGCGCTGATCTTCATCTGTTGCGCACCTTTTGAGGTTGGTCCTTGTGAACGTCACGCTGGCTGTCTACGCAGTCTTCTTCGTCATTCTGTGGGCGGTCTTCATCCGACCCGCCTCCAAGCGGAACAAGGAGATGCGTCGGGACCAGGCGACGGCCTCGGTCGGCGCGGAGGTCATGCTGACCTCGGGCATTTTCGGTCGCGTCGCATCGGTCGACGAGGACTCCGCCAAGATCGGCGTCGAGATCGCGCCGGGCGTCGTCATCCATGTCACGCGCGTGGCCATCGCGAACGTGACCCCGGAGAAGTCCGACGAGGCTGACGACGCCGCTGCGCCGACTGACGAGGCTGTGGAGACCGACTGATGGCGAGCCAGACCATGCGTCCGTCGCGGACGCTCTTCATCTTCGGCGCGATCCTGGCGCTCGCGTACGTACTCATCGGCGTCAACAACGCGTGGAAGCCGCAGTTGGGTCTCGATCTGCAGGGCGGCCAGATGGTCCGGCTCAAGGCGTCGACCCAACAGGGCGGACAGACCCTCACCTCCGACTCGTTCGCGCTGGCCCGCGACATCATCGATCAGCGCGCCAACGGCTCCGGCGTGTCGGGTGCCAAGGTGACGACCGACGGCGGTAGCGGCATCGACGTGGCCATTCCCGGCAAGGGACAGGCGTCCGAAAACATCGTGAAGGCGATCTCGGCGCCGAGCCAATTGCGCTTCCGTCTGGTCGTGTGTTCCACCGGCAGCGACACCATCTGCCAGGGCCTCGCCAGGTCCGCGGTCGGTCCGCTCGCGAAGAGGGCACCGTTCGCGAGTCCTTCGACCACGGCCAAGCCGACCCCGTCCGCCTCCATCAAGCCGACGGCCTCGACGACGCCGACGGCCACCGCGGCGCCGAGCGCCACTCCCAGCGACGTGATGAGCCTCGCCGACGCCAAGAAGTACTTCACGGGCGCCGGCCTGGACGAGCAGGCAGCGGCAACGGCGTACGAGAGCTACATCTGCGGCACGCCGGTCAACGACGTCCCGGGAAAGCCGCTCGTCACGTGCGACCAGCCGGACCCCAATGCCAAGGACGCGAACGGCAACCCGATCCCGGCCGCGCAGCAGGGTCTGCGCAAGTACCTCCTGACCCCGGCGATCATCGAGGGCACCGAGCTCTCCAGCGCCTCGTACGGGCAGTCGGCGAACTCGGCCTCCTACGAGGTCGACCTGAGCCTCAAGGACGCCGGCAGCAAGGTCTTCGCGGACACCACCGCGTACATCGCTGGCACCGGCGGCCAGTTCGCCATCACCGTCGACGGGCAGGTCGTTTCGGCGCCGACCGCGAGCCAGCGCATCGGCGGCGGCAATGCCCAGATCACCGGCAACTTCACGCTCGACCAGGCGAAGTCGCTCTCCAACAACCTCAAGTTCGGGCAGCTCCCCGTCAAGTTTGACGTCCAGGAAGTCCAGGTCATCGGACCTGAGTTGGCCGGGAGCCAACTCTCCGCAGGACTGTGGGCCGGCGCGATCGGTCTGCTCCTGGTGATGATCTTCTCGCTCGTGTACTACCGCGGACTCGGGCTGGTGGTCATCGGTTCCCTGATGTTCGCCGGTGCCGCGACGTACTCCCTGGTGGCGCTGCTCTCCAAGGGCGCGGGCGTCACCCTCGACCTGCCCGGCATCGCCGGTCTGATCGTCGCGGTCGGCATCACCGCCGACTCCTTCATCGTGTACTTCGAGCGCATCCGAGATGAGATGCGTGACGGCAAGTCGATGCGTGTCGCGGTCGATGCCGCCTGGGTCCGGGCACGGCGTACGTGTCTGGCAGCCGACTCGGTCTCCCTGTTGGCGGCTCTGACGCTCTACTTCTTCGCGTCCAACGACGTGAAGGGCTTCGCCTTCATGCTCGGGCTCTCGACGGTCATCGACCTGGTGGTGTTCTTCTACTTCACGCACCCGCTGGTCAAGCTCCTGTCGCTGCGCCGGTTTTTCAATCGTGGTCACCGGCTCTCCGGACTGGACGCACGTACCCTCGGCGTTGACGCCATCACTGTCGGAGGTAAGGCCTGATGGGCGCGTTCTCACGGATCGGCAACCAGCTCTACACGGGGCAGAGGTCGATCGACTTCGTCGGTCGCAAGTGGCTCTGGTACGCCGCGTCCGGCGTCATTCTGGTGGCGGCAGTCCTCGGCCTGACCGTACGTGGGCTGAACCTCGGCATCGAGTTCAAGGGCGGCAACTCCTACACCGTCCAGGTGGCGACCTCCTCGCAGAGCGTGGTCGATAAGATCCGCAACGATCTCAACGGATCGGGCATCGCTGCCGCTGCGACCCCGACGGTCACGACCGCGTACAACCCGGTGAGCAACAAGGCCTCGATCCTCGTCGAGACCCGGACCATCCCCAGCGGCAGCGCCGATGATCTGAAGGTGCAGAGCATCCTTGCCGCCGACGCCGGAGTCGACGCCAACCAGATCAGTTCCAGCACCGTCGGCAAGAGCTGGGGCACCCAGGTCCTGCACAAGATGGAATGGGGTCTCGGCGTCTTCCTGGTGCTGGTGGCGCTGTTCATCTGGGCCTACTTCCGCGAGTGGAAGATGTCTGCAGCGGCGCTGTTGGCACTTGCCCACGACGTCGTGATCACCGTCGGCGTGTACGCGCTGTCCGGCTTCGAGGTCACGCCCGCGACTGTCACCGGCTTCCTGACCATCCTCGGCTTCTCGCTCTACGACACCGTCGTCGTCTTCGACAAGGTGCGTGAGAACACGAAGAACCTGCGCGCCAGCAGGCAGTCGTACGCGGGTGCCGCGAACCTCGCGCTGAACCAGACTCTGGTCCGCTCGATCAACACCTCCCTGGTCGCCTTGCTGCCGGTCGCGGCCATTCTCGTGACGTCGACGCTGCTCCTGGGTGCGAGCTCGCTCAAGGACATCTCGCTGGCGCTGTTCGTTGGTATGGCCGCCGGTACGTACTCCTCGATCTTCATCGCCACCCCGTTCCTGGTGCACATCAAGTCCGGGGAGAAGCTCGTCAAGGAGGCTGCGCGTCGTGCCAACGCGAGGGCCAAGAAGGACGACAAGTACGCCGCGGTGCCGGTCTTCACCGAGGACATGGCGATCGAGGAGCCGCTGGACGCCGACATGATCGGTGACGAGGGCGACCCGATCCCGACGCAGGGGCACACCCCGGGCTATCGCCCGACCGGCGACCTGAGCGGACGCACGACGCCTGAGAGCAAGTCGCCCGTACGGGACTCCGGCGCCGCCGGTCGACCGCAGCCCAACCGCACGTCCCGGTCCAAGCGCAAGTAGTACGACCCGCGCACGCGGGACGTCACACACGCACCACTAGACTCCCTGCATGGAGGACGCCGAACGGTCACCCGCGCCCCCGCGGGAGCGGGGTGTGATCGCTCGCGACGCGTCCTCGGCACGGAGCATGCGGACGCGCCTGGCGCGCGTGGGGCGCACCAGCGGTGGCAACCCGGTCCTCGAGCCGCTCTTCCGTGCGGTGCGTACGAACCACCCGAAGGCTGATCTTGCGCTCCTGGAGCGCGCATACCTGACCGCCGAGCGGTTCCACGAGGGGCAGCTGCGCAAGAGCGGCGATCCGTACATCACCCACCCGCTCGCGGTGACCGTGATCCTCGCCGAGCTGGGCATGACCGAGGCGACCCTGGTCGCTGCCTTGCTGCACGACACGGTGGAGGACACGCCGTACACGCTGGAGGAACTGACCGTCGACTTCGGCGGCGAGGTCGCAGCGCTGGTCGACGGTGTCACCAAGCTCGACAAGGTCCACTACGGCGAGAACGCGCAGGCCGAGACCATCCGCAAGATGGTTGTCGCGATGTCGAAGGACATCCGCGTGCTCGTCATCAAACTGGCCGACCGGCTGCACAACATGCGGACACTGCGGTACGTCCCGCAGAAGTCCCAGGAACGATCCGCCCGGGAGACCCTCGACATCTACGCGCCGCTGGCTCACCGCCTCGGCATGAACACGATCAAGTGGGAGCTCGAGGACCTCGCCTTTGCGACGTTGCACCCCAAGATCTACGACGAGATCGTCCGCCTGGTCGCTGATCGGGCCCCCTCGCGCGACCAGTTCCTCGCTGACGTGATCAAGCAGGTCGAGGGCGATCTGACGGACGCCAAGATCAAGGCCACGGTCACCGGCCGACCGAAGCACTACTACTCGATCTATCAGAAGATGGTCGTCGGCGGGAAAGAGTTCACCGACATCTACGACCTGGTCGGGATCCGGATCCTCGTCGACAATGACCGGGACTGTTACTCGGTCCTCGGCGTGCTCCACTCCCGCTGGAGCCCGGTCCTGGGTCGCTTCAAGGACTATGTCGCGATCCCGAAGTTCAACCTGTACCAGTCGCTGCACACGACGGTGATCGGTCCGGCCGGCAAAGCCGTCGAGATGCAGATCCGTACGTTCTCCATGCACCGCCGCGCTGAATACGGTGTCGCGGCCCACTGGAAGTACAAGGAGAACGGCCGCAACGCCGTCGACACCGAGCGTCGCTCCGATGCCGACATGGGCTGGGTCAAGCAGCTCATGGACTGGCAGTCCGAGGTGCAGGACCCGGGTGAGTTCCTCGACTCACTGCGCTTCGAGATGAATCGCAGTGAGGTGTACGTCTTCACGCCGAAGGGCGACGTGATCGCACTGCCGGCCGATGCCACCCCGGTCGACTTCGCGTACGCCGTGCACACCGAGGTCGGCCACCGGACGGTCGGCGCCCGCGTCAATGGCCGGCTGGTACCGCTCGAGTCCTCGCTCAAGAGTGGTGACTCGGTCGAGGTGCTCACCTCCCGCGCGCCGACGGCCGGGCCCTCGCAGGACTGGCTGATGTTCGTGAAGTCGCAGCGGGCTCGGTCGAAGATCCGGCAGTGGTTCACCAAGGAGCGCCGCGAAGAGGCGATCGAGAAGGGCCAGGAGCAGATCGCGAAGCTCATCCGCAAGGACGGGCACTCCCTCAAGCGACTGATGTCGCATGAGTCGCTGTCGACTGTGGCCGCACACTTCAACCTGGCCGACGTCTCCGCGCTCTATGCCGCCGTCGGCGAGGGCAACATCGGCGCCCAGGCCGTCGTGCATCGGGTCGAGCACGAGCACGGCCTCGAGGACCAGGAGGTCGTACGCGCGGAGCCGGTCCACCGTCCGCGACGCTCTCCCGTGCTCGGTGGTGACGCTGGTGTCGTCGTCGCCGGGTCACCGGAGATCTGGGTCAAGCTCGCCAAGTGCTGCACCCCGGTGCCGCCGGACGAGATCCTCGGCTTCGTCACCAAGGGCGGGGGAGTCTCGGTGCATCGCACCGACTGCACCAACGCTGCCGAGCTCAAGGCTCAGCCTGAGAGGTTGGTCGACGTCGAATGGGCTCCGACCGGCAACTCCAGCTTCCTGGTCAACATCCAGGTCGAGGCGCTGGACCGTGCCCGCCTACTGTCGGACATCACGATGGCGATCTCGGATGCGCACGTGAACATCCTCTCGGCCTCGCTGACGACCTCCCGCGACCGCGTCGCCAAGTCGAAGTTCACCTTCGAGATGGCTGATGCGAAGCACCTGAACACGGTGCTCAACGCCGTACGCCATGTGCCGGGCGTGTTTGACGCGTACCGCATCACCGCCTGAGCGCCGAGACCCGACATCGGTCAGGCCGAGATGGGGCATCCGTCGTCGCGAGATCCGCACTCCGGATGCTGCGGTCGTTGAGGGCGAAATCCTTGAATTCCGGTCGATGAGCGCCAAACTCAGTTCTCGGCCTGACATCCGTCGGGTCTCGACCTGACGGATGCCGGGTCTCGGCGGTCAGCTGAAGTCGGCGGAGGCGCGCTTGGCCGCGTCGAGGAACATCTGACGCGAAGCCAGGTTCTCCTCGAGTGACTTCACCGCACGGTCATCGCCAGCGGCACGAGCCTTCTCGAGGTCGGACTCGACCTTCGCGATGGCTTCCTCGAGCTTGACCACCATGTCGTTGGCTCGCGCGGTCTTCTCGGGGTCGGTACGCCGCCACTGCTCGTCCTCGTGGGACTTGATGGCCTGCTCAACCTTGCGGATGCGGGCCTCGAGGTCGCGGATGCGATCCCGCGGGACCTTGCCGGCCGCCTCCCAGCGTTCCGCCAGAGTGCGATAGGCCGCCTTGGCCGCAGCGAAGTCCGTGATCGGGAGGAGCGCTTCAGCTTCCTTGAGGATGCCTTCCTTGATCTCCGCGTTGCCGGCGAACTCGTCGTCGAGCGCCTTGTTCGCGGAGTCGCGAGCACCGAAGAAGACGTCCTGAGCCGCCCGGAAGCGGGCCCAGAGCTTGTCGTCGATGTCCTTCGCGGCAGACCCGGCGGCCTTCCAATCGAGCATGAGGTCGCGGTAGCGACCAGCCGTCACGCCCCAGTCCGTCGACTCGGACAGCTTCTCGGCCTCGGCGACCAGTCGTTCCTTGACAGCCTTCGCGGCGTCACGGGCGACGCTCACCTCGCCGAAGTGAGACTTCCGGCGACGCGTGTAGGTCGTCCGGGCTGCGGAGAACCGGTGCCACAGGGCGTCATCCGCAGCACGCTCCAGTCGCGGAAGGGCCTTCCACAGGTCGAGCAGTTCGCGCAGACGGTTGGCGCCATTGCGCCAGTCGCTGGACTCCGCCAACGTCTCGGCCTCGGAGACCAACTTCTCCTTCTCGCCGCGCGATTCCTCGAGCTTGGCAGCCTTCTCGGCCTTGCGAGCCTCGCGCTGCGCGGCAATGGCCGGGGTCAACGCATCCAGACGAGCGGTGAGGGCGGCCAGGTCGCCGACAGCGTTGGCCTCGCCCACCTTCGCGCGTACGGTCTTGACCGCGTCACTGCACTCGTCAGGGCTGGCCTTGCCGGCGTGTACGCGGCGCTCGGTCTGCTCAACCTCGAAGGCGAGCTGGTCGAAACGGTTGGAGAAGAAGGCCAGAGCCTCCTCAGGCGTACCCGCCGGGTACGAACCCACGGCGCGCTCGCCGTCGCTCGTACGGACGTAGACAGTGCCATCGGAATCGACTCGGCCCCACTGCTGGTCAGTCACCGTTGCATCGTACGGGCTGGCTGTTGGCGCCGTGGTTGGGGCTGGTGAACACCGAGTATCAATGTGCTCCGGGCGCAAGCGCTGGCCTAGGCTGACCCGGTGTTGGTCGCCGGATTCCCCGCTGGTCCCTTCGGGACGAACTGCTACATCGTGGCGACTGAGGCCGGGAGTGAGTGCGTCGTGGTCGACCCGGGCATGGGTGCGGGCGATGGCATCGCTGAGATCGTGCGAGAGCACAAGCTCAAGCCGGTTGCGATCCTGGTGACCCACGGTCACGCCGATCACACCTTCTCTGTCACGCCGGTCGCCGGGACGTACGACGCGACTGCGTACATCCACCCGCTCGACCGGGGGCTGCTGATCGATCCGACACCCGCGCACGGCCCGGACATCGTGCAGTTGCTCGGACGCGGCTACTCCTACGCCGAACCGGACAACGTCGTGGAGATCGGCGACGGCGCCGAACTGCAGCTGGCGGGGTTGGACTTCATCGTCGACCACACGCCCGGCCACACGAACGGCTCGATCACGTTCCGTACGCCGTTCGACCAGAACGAGATCAGCCAGGTGATGTTCAGCGGAGACTTCCTCTTCGCCGGATCGATCGGTCGGACGGACCTGCCCGGTGGCGACCATGCGACCATGCTGCGGAGCCTGCGCGACAAGATCCTGCCGCTGGCCGATGACGTCGTCGTGCTGCCCGGACACGGTGAGCAGACGTCGATCGGTCGCGAACGCGCGTACAACCCCTATCTGCAGGATCTGATCTGATGGCCAAGCCCACGCCGCTGAGCGGCTTCCCGGAGTTCCTGCCCGCCGAACGCTTCGTCGAGCAGGAGGTCGTCGCGACCCTTGCCCGGACCTTCGAGCTCCACGGATTCGCCAACCTCGAGACCCGGGCGGTCGAGCCGATGGACCAGTTGCTGGCCAAGGGGGAGACCTCCAAGGAGGTGTACGTCCTCAAACGGCTGCAGGACACCGGCGACGGAGACGCGGGCATGGGCCTCCACTTCGATCTGACTGTGCCGTTCGCACGGTTCGTCCTGGAGAACAGCGGCAAGCTCGACTTCCCGTTCCGTCGCTACCAGATCCAGAAGGTCTGGCGAGGTGAGCGCCCCCAGGCCGGTCGGTTCCGCGAGTTCACCCAGGCCGACATCGATGTGGTCGGCCGGGACACGCTCGGCTTCCACCATGACGTCGAGGTTGCCCGGGTGATGGCCGAGGCGCTCGGTCGTCTCGAGTTCCTTCCGGGCTTCAGGATCCAGGTCAACAACCGCAAACTGATCCAGGGCTTCTACCTCGGCCTCGGTGCGAGTGACCCGATGAAGGTCATGCAGCTCGTCGACAAGCTCGACAAGCTGCCTGCCGAGAAGCTCGCCTCGCTGCTGCAGAGCGACGCGGGTCTGAGCGCGGACCAGGCCGACCAGACGCTCGCACTCGCCCAGATCTGCAGCGGCGACACCAGCTTCGTCGAGGCCGTACGTGCCCTCGGCGTGACGCACGATCTGCTCGATGAAGGGTTGGCCGAACTCGCCGCCGTCGTCGACGGCTGCGCCTCGATCACCGACGACCGTGTCCGCGTCGTCGCCGACCTCTCGATCGCACGCGGACTCGACTACTACACCGGCACCGTGTTCGAGACCCGCCTCGACGGCTTCGAGTCGCTCGGCTCGATCTGCTCGGGTGGCCGGTACGACTCGCTGGCCAGCGACGGCCGTACGACCTATCCAGGCGTGGGGATCTCCTTCGGGGTCAGCAGGGCGCTGGTGCCCTTGCTCCAGCAAGGAGTCGTACGCGCCTCGCGCAGCGTGCCGAGTGCCGTCCTTGTCGCGCTCACCAGCGATGACGGGCGTGCGGAGGCCGAGGCGGTTGCGCAACAGCTGCGGACCAACGGCACTCCGACCGAGGTCGCACCGAAGGCCGACAAGTTCGGCAAGCAGATCGCGTACGCCGACAAGCGCGGCATCCCGTACGTGCTGTTCCTGAACGAGAACGGCCCCGAGATCAAGGACATCCGGTCGGGGGAGCAGGTCCCGATCGACCCTGCGACGTGGGTCCCGGCCGCTGCCGACCTCCGTCCGACCATCACCCAGAACGACGCACTCCCAATCAGCAAGGACCAGAAGTGATCCGCACCCACTCCCTCAGGACGCACAGTGCCGGCGCGCTGCGCGCCGCGAATGTCGGCCAGACCGTCACCCTCGCCGGATGGGTCGCGCGTCGTCGCGATCACGGCGGTGTCGCGTTCATCGACCTGCGTGAAGCCAGCGGCGTGGTCCAACTCGTCTTCCGTGACGAGGACGTCGCCCACAGCCTGCGCAGCGAGTACTGCATCAAGGTGACCGGCGAGGTCGTCGCGCGAACCGAGGGCAACGTCAACCCGAACCTTGCCACCGGTGAGATCGAGATCGTCGTCACCGACCTCGAGATCCTCAACGCCAGCGCGCCGCTGCCGTTCCAGCTCGACGACGAGCCCGGCGAGGAGGCCCGTCTGAAGCACCGGTACCTCGACCTGCGCCGGAGCGGTCCTGCAGCTGCCCTTCGCCTGCGCTCGCAGGTCTACAAGGCGATCCGCGACACCCTCGCTGCCCGCGACTTCGTCGAGGTGGAGACGCCGACGCTGACGCGCTCGACGCCCGAGGGTGCCCGCGACTTCCTCGTACCCGCACGCTTGCACCCCGGCAGTTGGTACGCACTGCCGCAGAGCCCGCAGCTGTTCAAGCAACTACTGATGGTCGGCGGCGTGGAGAAGTACTTCCAGATCGCTCGTTGCTACCGCGACGAGGACTTCCGCGCCGATCGCCAGCCGGAGTTCACCCAGCTCGACATCGAGATGAGCTTCGTGGATCAGGAGGACGTCATCGAGATGATGGAGGACGTCGTCACCGCGATGTGGCAGACGATCGGTGTCGAGGTCGTCACGCCGCTCCCGCGGATCACGTACGCCGATGCGATGACCAAGTACGGCTCGGACAAGCCGGATCTGCGGTTCGGCATGGAACTCGTCGAGTGCGCCGCGTACTTCAAGGAGACGCCGTTCCGGGTCTTCCAGAGCGAGTACGTCGGAGCCGTCCTCTACCCGGGCGGCGCGAGCCAGCCCCGGAAGACTCTGGACGCGTGGCAGGACTGGGCCAAGCAGCGCGGTGCCCGCGGCCTGGCGTACGTGCTCTTCAACGAGGACGGCACGCTGGGCGGCCCGGTCGCCAAGAACCTGTCCGAGACCGAGCAGGCCGGTCTGGCCGACTTCCTCGGCGCCAAGGCCGGGGACTGTGCGTTCTTCGCCGCCGGCGCCGCCAAGCCGAGTCGTGCGCTCCTGGGTGCCGCTCGCCTGGAGATCGGCAAGCGACTGGGTCTCCTCGACCCGGACACGTTCGCCTTCACCTGGGTGGTCGACGCCCCGATGTTCGAGCCCGCCGGCGACGCCGTGGCCAGTGGCGATGTGGCCGTCGGAGCAGGGGAGTGGACCGCGGTCCACCACGCCTTCACGGGGCCGAAGCCGGAGTTCGCGGACACCTTCGACACCGATCCCGGCTCGGCGCTCGCCTATGCGTACGACATCGTCTGCAACGGCTCGGAGCTCGGCGGCGGCTCGATCCGTATCCACCGCGAGGACATCCAGAAACGCGTCTTCGGTGTGATGGGGATCAGTGAGGAGCAGGCCGACGAGAAGTTCGGCTTCCTGCTCGAGGCGTTCAAGTTCGGCGCACCGCCGCACGGCGGCATCGCCCTGGGCATGGATCGGGTGCTGCAGCACCTCACGAAATCCGACTCGATCCGCGACGTGATCGCGTTCCCGAAGTCGGGTGGCGGATTCGACCCACTGACCGAGGCCCCGGCTCCGATCACCGAGCAGCAGCGCAAGGAAGCCGGGGTCGACGCGACCCCGGAGGCGCCGACCGCGCAACCACGTTCGTAGTCGCTACAACGGTCAGATCCGCGGGGCGGAGCGCCATCGACGGCGTGCCCTGGATCGCTGAGGTTGGCCCGACGGCATAGGTGTTCAGCGCCCGATGTGCGCGCAAAACGCGTCCGTGGGTAACGTGTGCGTTACTCAGGCAACACAAGATTCCTTCGACATCAAAATAGTTGGCGTTTCCGGCGCCAAACACTGTTCAGTCGCTGTTCACGTATGCAAGTGTGTTGCCTACGTCACCGGGGCGTTACCCACTGTGGGGCGCTCCCAGATGCATAGGGAGGCAGACGTGAAACTCGGCAGGAAATTCCTCGCCATCGCCGCCAGCACGGCGAGCGCTATCACACTGACGGCGTGCGGCAGCAGCAGTGGCGGCAGTACCGCCAACATCAAGTCCACGGGCCTGACAGTGACGATCCTGTACCGCAACAAGTCGGTTGGCAGCACCAAGGCCTTCCAGGTGATCCAGCAGGAGCTCACCAACGCGGGTGTGACCGTCAAGGGACTCCCCGCATCGAATGCAGACTTCTACACCAAGTACCTCCAGTCCAAAACGGCCGCCAAGGCTGGGCAGTTCGACCTCGCGATCGCAGGTTGGGGTCCGGACTGGTATGGCGACGGTGCGGCTTCGTTCTTCCTTCCGTTGTTCTCCGGGGAGCAGTCGTTCCCGTGGAACGGCGGCAGCAACTTCGGCCTTTACAACAGCGCCACCACCAACCAACTCATCAAGGATGCTGCGGCGGCCACTGACCCGGCGACTGCGCAAGCCGACTGGGCGAAGGCAGACCGTCAGGTCATGCAGGATGCCGCGATCTACCCGATCACGGACCCGCAGACGGCTAACTACCACTCGAAGAACCTCGGAAACGCCATCGCGATTCCGTCTCTTCAGCAGATCGACCCGCTCAATGTCACGAAGACGGGTGCGGATGCCTCGACTCTGCACATGCTCGGCGTCGGCGACGTCGACTACATGGATCCGAGTGTGACGTACTACAGCACGGGCTACGAGGCGATGCGCTTCTATTCCCGGCAGCTGTTCACGTACCCGGCGATCCAGGGCCAGACCACAAAGGCAGCGGCGGACCTCGCCACTGAGATCCCGACTCAAGCCAATGGCGGTATCAGCGCTGACGGCAAGACCATCACGATCCACCTGCGCCCCGGCGTGATGTGGAACACGTCGCCGGCGCGCGCCGTGACAGCTCAGGACGTCGTGCTCGGTGTCAAGCGGTCGTGTAACCCGGTTCAGCCGTTCACTGGGCAGTCCGATTTTTCGGGACTGATCGAGGGCTACTCGGCGTTCTGCGCCAAGTTCGCTACTGATGCGGGGAAGACGCCGACGGTCGCCTCGCTCAAGACGGCGATCAACAACAATGAGTTGTCTGGTGTGACGGCGCCCAACGCGACGACGGTGGTCTACCACCTCACGCAGCCGGCGTCATACTTCGTGTCGATGCTCGCCGGCCTTTCGGCGATCAGCGCTCCGGTACCGGTCGAGTACCTGAACTACCTGCCTGGTGGCAACGATCTCGCACAGCACACGATCTCCGACGGCCCGTACGCCATCCAGTCTTATGTGCCGACCAAGTCGATCGTGTTCGTGCCGAACCCACTGTGGAAGCAGGCCGACGACCCGATCCGCAAGCAGAACTTCACCAAGGTGATCGTGGACGAGTCCGGTGACCAGGCTGCTATCCAGCAGCAACTCCAGACCGGCAGTTCCAACGCCGACATGGAGTGGGACACCTTCCCGCCCGCTACGACGATTCCGAGTCTGAAGGCGTCGAACGACCCCAACCTGATCATCACGCCGTCGTCGTCGAACAACCCGTACGTGGTGTTCAACACGGCTTCGCCGAACAACGGTGGTGCGATGGCCAAGGCTGCTGTTCGCCAGGCACTGTCGGAGGCTCTGAGCCGTGATGCACTGATCAAGGTACTTGGCGGTCCGGAACTGAACATTCCGCTCAGCCACATCCTTCCGGCGGAGATCCTCGGCTCGCAGCAGTTCGACCTCTGGGCGTACAACGTCGGCAAGGCGAACAGCGACCTGATCGCCGCGCTCAAGTAGCAGTACCAGCACTTCGAAGATTCTGAGGATTCACCTGTGGCCCTGTTAGAGGTCAAAGACCTGCATGTCTCGTTCAACACCGATGACGGCGTCGTAAGAGCCGTACGAGGCATCTCCTTTGAAGTCGAGCGGGGCAAGACCCTCGGCATCGTCGGTGAGTCCGGCTCAGGGAAGAGCGTTTCGACGCAAACCCTGGCCGGGCTCACCCGGGGGGCAACCGTGTCGGGTTCCGCCATCTTCGATGGCGTGGACCTGATCACGGCGACCCCGTCCCAGCGACGTGCAGTTCTTGGCAACAAGATCGGCATGATCTTCCAGGATCCGTTGACGTCGTTACACCCGTCGTATCGCGTCGGCTGGCAGATCATCGAGATGATTCGCGGGCACGACACGAAGATCACCAAGAAGCAGGCGCGCCAACGGGCGATCGACCTGCTCGGCATGGTCGGCATCCCGTTTCCTTCTCAGCGCGTGGATGATTTTCCGCACCAGTTCTCCGGCGGTATGCGTCAGCGCGTGATGATCGCCATGGCGATGGCGCTCGACCCGGCGCTGCTCATCGCAGACGAGCCCACGACGGCTCTCGACGTGACCGTTCAGGCGCAGGTCCTCGAGTTGATGCGCAAGGTGCAAGACGAATTCGGCACCGCCATCATTCTGATCACTCACGACCTCGGCGTGATCGCTGACGTAGCCGACGAGGTGGCCGTGATGTATGCCGGCACGATCGTCGAACGCGCCCAACGCAACGAGCTCTTCGCCGCGCCGCACCACCCGTACACCGAAGGTCTGCTCGACTCGATGCCGAGCCGAGTGAAACGCGGTGAGCCGCTGCGCCCCGTGAAGGGCGTCCCGCCGAGCCTCATCAATCTGCCACCTGGCTGCGTGTTCCAGCCGAGGTGTCCCTACGCATTCGATCGCTGTGACAAGGAAGTTCCACTGTTGGGTCCCGTAAGCCGTAGCGAGCTACACCTGTCGGCCTGCTTCCTCGCACCGTCCACAGAAGAGCGCGAGGCACTTCGCCAGCGCCGTCTGGGAGCCGAGGCTGCGCGATGAGCGACGTACTCCTCTCAGCAACTGGGGTGACGAAGCGGTTCACCGTTGGCAGCCGTGGCCTGCTCGGAGGCAAGGTCAAACTCACCGCCGTCGATGACGTCAGCCTCGAGATCCGTCGAGGCGAGACGCTCGGCCTGGTGGGGGAGAGCGGATGTGGCAAGTCGTCGCTCGCCCGATGCCTCACGAAGTTGTACGACATCGACAGCGGCTCGCTCACCTTCGACGGCCGCGACATCACGAAGACGTCGCGCAAGGACATGCAACCCCTGCGTCGCGAGATGCAGATGATCTTCCAGGACCCGTACGGCTCGTTGAACCCCAAGCGGCGGGTCGGGTCGATCATCGGTGACGCACTGGCCATCCACAAGATGGGTGACGGTCCTGCTCGCAAGGCGAAGGTCCAGGAACTCATGGAGGTCGTGGGACTCAATCCTGAGCACTTCAACCGGTACCCGGCCGACTTCTCCGGCGGGCAGAGGCAGCGAATCGGGATCGCGCGCGCTCTGGCACTGAAGCCCAAACTGATCGTCTGTGACGAGCCGGTCTCTGCGCTGGACGTATCGATCCAGGCGCAGGTGATCAACCTTCTTCAGGACCTGCAGAAGGAGTTCGGGCTCACCTACCTGTTCATCAGCCACGACCTCTCGGTCGTCCAGCACATCAGCGATCGCATCGCTGTGATGTACCTCGGGCGAGTGATCGAGACCGGTCCGTCCGAAACCATCTTCAGCGCCAGCGCCCACCCGTACACGAGGGCACTCCTGTCGGCCAAGCCGGCCGCGGACCCGACCGCGGCCGATCGGCGAGAGCGGATCGTGCTTGCGGGCGACCTTCCTTCGCCGATCGCGCCTCCCTCGGGCTGCCGTTTCCACCCACGGTGCCCGAAGGCGGAGATGGACTGCACGACGATCGTCCCGACTTCCGACCTGCTTTCCGGGGAGGGATACGAGCGTCATTTCGTCGACTGCCTCCATCCGCTGAGGAAGGACGACGAGCTGGCAAGTTTCACCCCGCAGATCAAGGACAGCATCGTGACCGCTGACGTCGTGTCCACTGGATCGGAGGTCGGCCTGTGAGCGCCTCCACAGCGCCTCCCGAAGAGGCTGTGCAACTCAAAGCAAGCACGGGTGTGGTTGCCCGCGGCCCCTGGCAGCTGGCATGGCGTCGCCTGCGCAAGGACAAGGTCGCGCTGATCTCTGGTGCGATCCTGTTGCTGATCATCCTGGTGGCGATCTTCGCCCCACTGCTCAACGACATGATCGGCCAGAGCCCGAACTTCCAAGACCCGAATGGCACGGACGCCAATGGCCTACCGATCGGGCCGAGCGGAGCACACTGGTTCGGCACCGACGCCCTTGGCCGCGATGTTCTCGGGCGCATGATCTCCGGTAGTCAGGTCTCGTTGGGCATCGGTCTGCTCTCAACCGCCCTTGCCGTAGTGATCGGCGTCGTCCTGGGTCTCCTTGCCGGGTACCTCGGCGGCATCGTCGACACGGTAATCGCGCGCATTCTCGACGTGGTGCTGGCCATGCCGTTCGTCCTGACTGCTGTCGCACTGGTCGCGATCTTCGGGCAGAGCCTGACGATCATCGTTCTGGTGCTCGCCTTCTTCAGTTGGGCGACGATGGCACGCATCATCCGCGGCCAGGTGCTGTCGCTGCGCGAACGCGAATTCGTCGAAGCGGCGCGGTCCCTCGGAGCAAGCACCTACAGGATCATGTTCGTGGAGTTGCTCCCGAACCTGGTGATGCCGATCCTGATCTATTTCTCGCTGTTGGTGCCCGTGAACATTGTGTCCGAGGCGACGCTGGCATATCTCGGGCTTGGTCTACCGGTTCCAGCCGCGGATTGGGGCGGAATGATCAGCGACGCATCCGACCAGGGGCTCTTCTATCAGGCTTGGTGGACCGCGTTCTTCCCCGGCGCGATCCTCGTACTCACCACGTTGGTCTTCAACTTGCTCGGTGACGGCATCCGCGATGCACTCGACCCGCGGATCGAAAGGCTGCTCCAGAAGTGATTCGCTACATCTTCGTTCGGGCCCTGACCGGGATCCTTGTGCTGTTCCTGGTTACCGTCACGACGTTCTTGTTGTTCTTCGCAGCTCCGACGGACGTTGGCCGCACCATGGCAGGCAAGATGGCGACGCCGGACATGATCGCTTTGATCAACCACCGGCTCGGGCTGGACAAGCCGCTCTGGTACCAGTACGGGCACTTCATCTGGCGCGCGCTCCACGGCGATTTGGGGTACGACTACTACCACGGTCAGTCAGTCGTCTCGATCATCAAGGCCGACGCACCCGTCAGTTTCTCGATCGCCATCGGCGCCGCCATCATCTGGCTCATCCTCGGCGTCGGATCCGGTATCATCTCCGCGATCCGTCCGCGTACGATCACCGACCGCGTGCTCAACGTGATGGCGTTGGTCTTCTACTCGATGCCGTCGTTGGTCCTCGGATCGCTCTTCCTGTACTTCCTGTATTACAAGCTGACGGTCGCGCACCATCCGTGGTTCCCTGCAGCTGGGTACGCTCCGTGGCTCGGTGCGCCCGGCCCGACCAGTAGCGATCACGGCTTGTTCCAGTGGGGTAGGCACCTGTTCCTTCCATGGATGACGCTCGCCCTCATCACAGCTGCCGCATACACCCGGTTCACCCGTGGTTCGATGCTCGAGGTTCTCAGCGAGGACTACATCCGCACCGCCCGAGCAAAGGGCATCCCGGAACGCCGGGTCATCACCAGGCATGCCCTTCGTAGTGCGTTGACCCCTGTCGTGACCCAGTTCGGTATCGACCTGGCAACGCTGGCTGGCGGGACGATCGTGACCGAGAAGATCTACGGCATGCCCGGCCTCGGCAACGAATCGGTCAACGCAATCAACAACCAGGACCTACCGGTCATCGTCGGCATCCTGGTCCTGGTCAGCGTGTTCGTCGTCGTGGCGAACTTCCTCGTCGACCTCTTGTACGCCGTACTCGATCCACGCGTGCGGCTCTACTGATCGTGCGAGGTCGCACACCTCGCGGTGATCGTGCACGCGCGGCAGCAACACGAATCATCGGGTGGATCAGCGCCGCCGCTGCTGCTGCGCTCGGCGCGTACCTGTTCGTCGACAGCCCGACCGTCGGAGGTGCCCGCGCGTGCCTGGTGGTGTGGGGTGTCGCCTGGGTTGCTTGGGTCGTTCTCGTCCGGCCTCACGTGGCCGTCGACGGCGATGCCATCGTCTTGACCAACAGTCTGCGAGATCTGCGTATCCCGGCGGCGGCCGTCGACAACGTACGGGTCCGGTCCTATCTCGAACTGACGGTCGGGCGTAAGCGGTACACGTCGCCGGCTATCGGCTTCAAGCGGTCCAGCCTGGCTCGCGGCGACGCTGATGTGGCGCGGGGCCTTGTCGCGAGCCCGGCTGGTCGCCAGTACGTCGAGAGCGGTGTGGCGTACGCGGTCGACTACCTGCGCTCGGCGGTCAGCGAGGCGAAGTCCAAGGGCGAGGACCCGGGCCCCGTGTTTGCCATCTTCCCGAGGGCGCCTTGGTTGAGTCTGGCGGCTCTGGTACTGGCCGCGGTTCTCACGTTCCTAGTGTGAGGTGCAGCCTGTTCCGCTCCACAGGACGTCTCACAAAACGTTTAGGCAATATTCAGTTGATAAGCCCTGACGCGAGGTCTCCATGAGTGTTAGCGTCACTGTCACAAATAGTCACGAACAATGCATCCCAACGGGGCATCGACGGGGCTCAGACGCCAAATTGACAGTGTGGAGGCTTCAATGCGGAAAATGTTTGCTCAAACGGCTGCGGTCGTCATGGGTGCCGGAGGGCTTGTTGCTCTTGGGCCCACAGCATTGCCGGCTTTTGCGGGCTGTGCCCCCGAAGAGTCGTACGGGACGGCGAACGGCTCGCACAATTACAAAGACCTGGTTCCGTACGTGAGTGCTCCCGGCGGACACACCTTGTCGATCACCATTTCGGCGGGGATCTCGGTGTCAGCCACCGTCTCGGGCGATATCAGTTTCGATGAGAGTGCGATTCTGTTCTCCGCGCACCAGTCGCTGGGAGTGTCCGTGTCCGCGTCGCTTTCTGCGGGAATCACGTACGGAGACTCCTGGACCGTGCCGGCGACCTGGACCAGAGGTCAGCTCCATGCCGGTGCTGACCGCGAGTCGTTCACCTGGCAATACCTGGAATTGCAGCCCACGTGCAAGGAGCGCGTCGTCGGATCGGGAACTGCAAATGCGCCGTATCACATTCCGGCTTTCTGGGACGTAAGGGGATAACGCCATACTTTTTCGAGCTTTCGCGGTCGCGAGCGTCGCCGGATTCGTTGTGGCCCCTCTGGCCGGGTGCGCGAAAACGAATCCGGCGGTAGCTCCTGGTCAATCACCCTCGAACGCGGGAATATCTCCGTTGCCATCGAAAGAGGTGCAGCCGCCGGTCGGTCAGCAAGTTGTTGAGCACAACGGTGTGGGCCCCTCGGAAATTCGAATCCCGAAACGAGTTCCAGGCCGACACCTGACGCTGAAATTCAATTGTCTGGGCAATGGCGGGGCGACTATTTCCAACAGGAAATCCGTTGCCGAACTTCAGGTCAGTGTCTGCTCCTCGACTTCGTACATCTACAGCACGGATTACGTCGGGAGCGCGGACGATCAATCCATGCGCGTGGTCGTCGGCCCAGGGGTCCGCTGGACGTTCGCCGCGTGGCTCGGCTGAACAGGTGCCCCTAGCAGCGCGTCTGCCGGGATAGTGTCCGTTCGGTGGAGGAAGCATTCGACAGCGGCGGTCTCTTCGAGGTCGAGGCGGAACGCCCTGTGGTGCCGGCGAGCGCACCACTGGCCGCGCGGATGCGGCCGCGAACGCTCGACGACCTGATCGGCCACGACCAGGTCAAGGCGCCCGGGTCACCGATCCGCCAGTTGCTGGAGGATCGTCGACCGCTCTCGATTGTCCTGTGGGGTCCGCCCGGCACCGGCAAGACCACGATCGCCTCGATGGTGAGCGACGTGACCGGCTGGTGGTTCGTGGAGCTCTCGGCGGTGTCGGCCGGCATCAAGGACGTACGTGACGCGATCAGTGGAGCGCGCGAGCATCTGGCCAGGGGGCAGGGGACCGTCCTCTTCATCGACGAGGTTCATCGGTTCAACAAGGCCCAACAGGACGCGCTCCTTCCGGCGGTGGAGGCTGGCTGGGTCACTCTGATCGCTGCCACGACCGAGAATCCGTCGTTCTCGGTGATCTCGCCGTTGCTGTCGCGGTCCTTGTTGGTGCGCCTGCAGCCGCTCACCGATGAGCAGCTCACCGCTGTGCTGGATCGGGCGCTGATGGATGAGCGCGGCCTCCACGGGCGTACGGCCTCGACTGACGCGATCGAGCACATCGTCCGACTGGCCGGTGGTGATGCGCGCCGGGCGCTGACGTATCTCGAGGCCGCCGCGGGGGTCTCGGGTCTCGATACGCCTTCGGCTAGTCGACCCACGATTACTTTGCAGGACGCGGAGACGGCGGTCGATCGCTCGGCACCCCGCTACGACCGCGATGGTGACCAGCACTATGACGTCGTGAGTGCGTTCATCAAGTCGGTGCGCGGCTCAGATGCCGACGCCGCGGTGCACTACCTCGCGCGCATGCTCGAAGCGGGTGAGGACCCGAGATTCATCGCGCGTCGGCTGATGATCCTGGCGAGTGAGGACATCGGTCTCGCGGACTCGACCGCGCTGACCACCGCAGTGGCCGCGGCCCAGACGGTCCAGTTGATCGGCATGCCGGAGGCGCAGTTGACCCTCGCCCACGCCACGATCGCACTCGCAGTGGCGCCCAAGTCGAATGCGGTGACTCGAGCGATCGGCGCCGCGATGCAGGACGTACGGCAGGGGCGCATCGGACAGGTCCCGCCGCATCTTCGCGACGCCCATTACGCCGGGGCCAAGAAGCTGGCTCACGGTGTTGGCTACCAGTACGCCCATGACGCCCCGTACGGCGTGGCAGAGCAGCAATACCTGCCTGATGAGCTGGTCGACGCGGTCTACTACGAGCCGACTTCGTTGGGGGCTGAAGCCGGTGTCCGCGAGCGCTGGGAGCGGGTCAGACGGATTATCCGCGGGCGATAGGGTCGGGGGTTATGAGCACCCCTGTGATCGTCGCTGCCGTCGCCGGCGCGTTCGTCCTCGGGGTGTTGCTCGGCGTGGTGGTCGCGATCAGGGTCGCCGGGCGACGGATCAGGGCTGCGGTCACCGCGAACCTGCCGACGCCGGTCGAGGTCCCCATGGTGACTGATCTGAACGTCGGGGTGCCCGAACCCCGGAAGCCAGCTGCTCGGACCGAGTACGTGATCACGTCCGTCGGCGAGGTCGAGGACGAGGTCGAGACAGCCGCGAGGGTTGAGTTCAAGGCGCGGCCCCAGTTCGAGCAGGTCGCGCGTACGGTCATGATCGAAGCCGCGAGCCTGGCCCATGGCGTACGCAATGCGTTGTCCGAGGAGAACCGCGCCAAGATCTCGTACGAGATCAAGCGCGAGCTGATCCGGGTCCGCAAGGACCGCAAGGCCGAAGTGAAGGAAGCGCTGCGCGAGTATCGCGCCAGGCACCGGGCACCGGTCGACTCCGACGCCGCGGCCTCGGGCACAGGAGAGGGAGCATGAAGCCGGTGTTCTGGTTCGTTGCCGGCGCAGGCACCACCTTGTACGGCGCGATCAAGATCCGGCGTGCGACCGAGATCCTCACCCAGGACGGTGCCAAGGACCGGTGGCAGGCGATCAGCCACGGCGCAGCCACGTTCGCCCACGACGTACGCGATGCGCACCACATCAGACGACACGAACTTCGCCAGCGTTACGGAATGCCCGCGCTGGCATCTCAGAAGAACCCCGAGTTGGAGAGAGCGAGCGACGGTGACTGACGACCGCCCGGACACCTGGTTGAGCACTGCGGAGATCCGCCGCCGATTCACCAGCCATTTCGCAGACAACGCCGAACTGCCACACACGGCGGTGCCCTCGGCGTCGCTGCTTCTGGACGACCCGAACCTGTTGTTCGTCAACGCCGGCATGGTGCCGTTCAAGCCCTACTTCCTCGGCCAGGCGACGCCTCCGTTCGATCGCGCGACGAGCGTGCAGAAGTGCATCCGTACGCCTGACATCGAAGAGGTCGGCAAGACCACGCGCCACGGCACCTTCTTCGAGATGTGCGGCAACTTCTCCTTCGGTGACTACTTCAAGGAAGGCGCCATCACGCTCGCCTGGGATCTGGTCACCAAGGCGATCGCCGACGGGGGGTTCGGCTTCGATGAGTCCGTCCTCTACCCCTCGGTGCTCGACGGCGACGACGAGGCCGTCGCGCTGTGGAAGAAGATCTCCGGCCTGCCGGACGACCGCATTGTGCGACTTCCCCCGAGCGAGAACTACTGGTCGATGGGTGTGCCGGGACCCGGAGGGCCCTGTTCGGAGATCCTGATCGACCGCGGCTCGGCGTACGGCGCTGACCGCGACTGGGACGCGGGCGACCGCTACCTGGAGTTCTGGAACCTCGTCTTCATGCAGGACGACATCTCCGCAGCCCGCAGCAAGTACGACGTCGACATCGCGGGCAAGCTCGCTCAGACCGGCATCGACACCGGGCTGGGCCTCGAGCGCGTCGCTTACCTGCTCCAGGGCAGGAACAACATGTACGAGACCGACGTGGTCTTCCCGGTGATCGAGAAGGCCCAGGAGCTGACTGGCAAGAAGTACGGGAGTTCGTACGACGACGACGTCCGCTTCCGGGTCGTGGCGGACCACATCCGCAGCTCGCTGATGCTCATCGGCGACGGCGTCACCCCAGGCAACGAGGGTCGCGGGTACGTCCTGCGCCGACTCCTGCGACGCGCGATCCGCAACGTCCGTCTGCTCGGGTATGAGGACCCGGCGCTCCCGGAGTTGATGCCGGTCAGCCGCGACAAGATGGGCGAGACCTACACCGATCTGCTCGGCGACTGGGACCGGATCGCACGGGTCGCCTTTGCCGAGGAGGACGCCTTCCGCAAGACGCTCCAGGCGGGGACGCAGATCTTCGATCTGGCTGCCACCGAGGTCAAGAAGGGCGGCGGCACGACCGTGTCGGGCGAGAAGGCATTCGCCCTCCACGACACGTTTGGCTTCCCGATCGACCTGACCCTGGAGATGGCTTCTGAGGCCGGTCTGAGTGTGGACGAGCAGGGCTTCCGGAGCTTGATGGCCGAGCAGCGTGAGCGTGCCAAAGCTGACGCGAAGTCGAAGAAGGGCCAGCACGCCGACCTGTCGGTCTACCGGGGCATCCTTGACGCCCACGGGCCGACCGAGTGGCTCGCGTACGAGACCCTGACGACCGAGTCGGCGCCGGTGGCCCTGCTCTCGGGTGGCAAGGCGACGGACGTCCTCGGCAACGGTGAGGTCGGCGAGCTCGTCCTGGACCGGACGCCGTTCTACGCCGAGTCCGGTGGTCAGATCGCCGATGCCGGTGTCATCGAGTTCGAGGGTGGCCGACTGGAGGTGCTCGACGTACAGCGTCAGAACGGGCTGATCGTGCACCAGGTCCGCGTCGTCGACGGTGAGTTGACCCCGAGTGCCAAGCATTTCCTGGCCCAGGTGGATCCCGAGTGGCGGATCGGCGCCCGACAGGCGCACTCCGGCACGCACGTCGTCCACGCGGCGCTCCGCGAGGTGCTCGGCCCCACCGCGATGCAGTCGGGGTCGTACAACCGGCCCGGCTATCTGCGTCTCGACTTCGGCTGGACCCAGAGCCTGACGACCGGCCAGGTGAAGGAGATCGAAGAGGTCTCCAACAACGCGCTGCGCGCCGACCTGCCAGTCGCGTGGGACTACATGACGCTGTCGCAGGCCAAGGACTGGGGCGCGATCGCGCTCTTCGGGGAGAAGTACGACGACTCGAAGGTTCGTGTCGTCGAGATCGGCGGGCCGTGGAGCCGCGAACTCTGCGGCGGTACGCACGTCTCCCACTCGAGCCAGATCGGTACGGTTGCGATCACCGGTGAGGCCTCCGTCGGTTCCGGCAACCGCCGTATCGAAGCCTTCACCGGGGTCGAGGGGTTCAAGTACCTCGCCCGCGAACGGGACGTCGTCGCGCAGTTGACCGAGTTGCTGAAGACGCAGCCGCAGGACCTGATCCCACGTGTGGGCGACCTGATCGAACGCCTCAAGGCCGCCGAGAAGGAACTCGAGAAGGGCCGCGTCGCGGCGCTGCTCGCCTCCGCCGGCCAGATCGCCGCCGCAGCCACGGATGTCGACGGCGTGGCAGTTGTGGCGGCCCGCGCGCCCGGTGCATCGGGCGGCGACGTGCGTACGCTCGCGATGGACGTGCGCAGCCGACTCGGCGAGAAGCCGGCTGTTGTGGTCCTCATCGGTGACGGGGACGACAAGGTCTCGATCGTGGCGGCCACCAATGCGGGCGCGCGTGACAAGGGGCTGTGGGCCAACGACCTGCTGCGGGGCGTCGGCCCGATCCTCGGTGGCAAGGGCGGCGGCAAGGACGACCTGGCGCAGGGCGGTGGCACTGACGTCGACAAGATCGACGACGCGCTGGCCCTGGTGCCGACGCTCGTCCGCGGATGAGACTGCGACTCCGATGAGGCACGGCGTACGGATCGGCATCGATCCGGGCGATGCCCGGATCGGAGTGGCGAGGAGCGACCCGACGGGCTTCCTGGCGACGCCGGTGGAGACCGTCAAGCGCGGCCGAGGTGACCTGCAGCGGATCAAGGACATCGCCGCTGAGATCGCCGAGGAATCGACCCTGCTCGAGGTCGTGGTCGGCTTGCCGCGGTCGCTCAAGGGCGGGGAGAACCCGGCCACGGAGAAGGTCCGGGCTTTCGCCGCCCAGTTGGCTCGTCGGCTGCCGGTGCCCGTACGCCTGGTCGACGAGCGGCTCACCACAGTGAGTGCGGAGTCGATGCTGCGCGACATGGGCCGCAAAGGACAAGACCGCAGATCCGTCGTGGATCAGGCTGCGGCTGTCATGATCCTTCAGCATGCGCTGGATACGGAACGTACGTCCGGGCGTGCGCCCGGAGAGTTGGTGGACAATGAATAACAAGCGGATCTCGGCCCTGGCGGGCTGCGTCCTCGCCCTCGGCGTACTCACTGCGTGCGGTGGTGCCCCGGACTTCTCGGGCGCCGGCCACGGCGACGTGGTCGTCCAGGTGCACGCCGGGGACACGGCGGCCAAGATCGGCAACACACTGAAAGCCGCTGGCGTGGTGAAGTCGGTGGACGCGTTCGTGGCCGCCGCCGCCAAGGACCCGAAGGCTGCAGGCATCCAGCCGGGGATCTATCACCTCAAGCTGGAGATGTCTTCCGACGCTGCGCTGGCCGTGCTGGACGACCCGGACAAGCGGATCCGCAACGGCGTCACGGTCATCGAGGGATCCCGACTCTCGACCGTGATCGACGCCATCGTGTCGAAGACCAAGATCACCCGCTCAGCTCTCGAAGCGGCGCTCAAGCACCCGGAGACGCTGGGGCTCCCGGCGTACGCCCACAACGATGTCGAGGGCTTCCTCTTCCCGGCCACGTACGACGTCACGCCGAAGGAGACCGCGACCGAACTGCTGCAGCAGATGGTCGCCAAGGCCGTGTCCGTGCAGGAATCGCTCGGCATCACCCAGGCCGCGGCGAAGCTGGGCATGACCCCCGAACAGGTCGTGACGATGGCCAGCCTGCTGCAATGGGAGGGCAAGCGCTCGCACGATCTCCCGAAGATCGCCCGGGTGTTCTACAACCGTTTGGCCAAGCCGATGCGGCTGCAGTCGGACGCGACGGTGGCGTACGCCAACGGCTCGACGGGCACCGTCTGGTCGACCCAGGCGCAACTCGACAATCCGTCCCCGTACAACACCTACGTGCACGACGGTCTGCCGCCAGGCCCGATCGGCTCCCCGGGTGAGGAGGCGCTGAGCGTCGCGCTCAATCCGGCGGACGGTCCGTGGCTCTACTTCGTCCCGGTCAACCTCGACACCGGCGAGACCGTCTTCAGCACCACGTTGGCCGAGCACAACGCGGCGGTCAACCAGCTGCGGGCCTGGTGCGCGTCGACCACGTCTCCGAATTGCCACTGATGACCGACGCGATCTCTGCCGACTACATCTGCGCGGTGCTCGGGGACCCGATCGAGCACTCACAGTCGCCGACGCTGCACAACGCGGCGTACGCAGCGCTCGGCCTGAACTGGACCTATGGCCGGCATCTGGTGCCAGCAGGAGGCCTGGCTGCATTCCTGGCGACGTGTGGCCCTGACGTACGCGGGCTGTCGCTGACCATGCCCCTCAAGCGGGAGGCGCTTCCGCTGGTGGCCTCGATGTCCCCGCGGGCGCGTACAGCCGGTGCGATCAACACCTTGGTACGCACTTCGTACGGCTGGGCCGGTGACAACACCGACCTCCCCGGGGCGGTGGCCGCCATCAGGGAGCGGTCCTCGCACCCGATCGTGCATGCGGCGATCCTGGGCGCGGGTGCTACCGCGGCCTCGATTGGCCTTGCTGTCGCCGAGCTCGGAGCCGAGCACATCTCGATCCTGGCCCGGCACGCCGAACGGGCAGGGGAGACGGTATCGGTGCTCGACGACCAGTACCACCGCGTCGGCGTCTCGGTGGATCCGATCGAGACCGTCCTGGAGAACGTCGACATCCTGATCTCCACGATCCCGGCGGCCGCTCAGACGCCCGACCTCGTGGCGCGGTACAAGGACATCCCGATCATCTTCGACGCGATCTACGACCCTTGGCCGACGCCGCTCGCGTCCGCGGCGACCGGAGCTGTAGTGAGTGGGCATGACCTGCTGATTCATCAGGCTGCGTTGCAGTTCGAGTTGTTCACCGGTCAGGTGGCGCCGATGGAGGCGATGCGGGCTTCGCTCGAGCCGGCTGTCTTAGAGGACCTGATCGAGGCGCCCGCCGGATGAACTGGCCCGCCCTGGAGTTGGCGCAGTTGGTGACGTTGGTCATCGGAGCGATCGCCATTCCGCCGGTCGTGCAGCGACTTCCCGAGCCGCCACCGGTGGAGCTCCCTCCGGAAGGATCGGCGGAGGAAACCTCGCTGCACCGGATGTTGCGTGACGAGGGGCTGTCCGAGACGTACGTCGAGCTCGCTGTCCGGCTTCGACGCGGATGGTGGGCGGTGTGGCCACTCCTAGCTCTGACGACCCTGGCTTGGCACGTCATCCCTGAACGCGTCGGTTGGGTCGCCATGGTCGTGGCGCCGGTGTGTGCGTTGTTGGTCGTCGTCGACTGGCGCCGTCGTCTCCTGCCTCGGATCGTCGTCCGCCCGCTCACCGCAGTCATCGTCCTGCTCGCGCTGATCGACTGGCTTGTCCGTCGCAACACCGATGACCTGATCCGTGAGCTCTGTGGTGGCGCCATCGCCTGGCTGATCTTCGGGCTGCTGTGGTTCATCCGCCGCGCGGGAATGGGCCTGGGAGACGTACGTCTCGCCCTGCCGCTCGGGATACTCATGGCTGCGGTCGGTTGGAACGCCTGGCTCATCGGCCTCTACGCGGGATTCGTCGGGTTCGCGGTGTTTGGCGTCGGCCTGATGGTCATCCGGCGCGATCGCGGGATCCTCAAGAAGGCGTACCCGTTCGGACCGTTCATGATCGCGGGGGCGTACGCCGGTATGGCGCTCGCTCCGCACTTGCGTGTCATCCCCTGAGCGGCCGTGCTGGCACCGTGGACGCGGTACCGGAGTGACGGACGAGGAATGGGAGAATGGCGCCCATGTTGCGTTGGCTTACGGCTGGTGAGTCCCACGGTCCTGAGTTGACCGCGATCCTGGAGGGGCTGCCCGCTCACGTCCAGATCACGACCGACGACATCGCCGACTCGCTCGCGCGTCGTCGGCTCGGCTACGGCCGCGGTGCCCGGATGGCCTTTGAGCAGGACGTCGTGACGATCACCGGTGGCGTACGCCACGGCGTCACCCAGGGCGGCCCGATCGCCCTGAACGTCGGCAACTCCGAGTGGCCGAAGTGGGAGACCGTGATGTCGGTCGACCCGGTCGACCCGTCCCTGCTCAAGGAGACCGGCCGCAACGCCAAGCTCACCCGTCCGCGCCCGGGCCATGCCGACCTGGTCGGAATGCAGAAGTACGACTTCGACGAGGCTCGTCCGATCCTCGAGCGTGCCTCTGCCCGCGAGACCGCAGCGCGGGTCGCGCTCGGTCGCGTCGCCAGCAACTTCCTCCAGCAGGTCCTGGGCGCCGAAATCGTCAGCCACGTGATCGAGCTCGGCGGCGTACGCACCACCAGCCGCGACGTGCCGACTCCTCCCGACACCGCGCGACTGGACGCGGACCCGGTGCGGTGCCTCGACGCCGAGTCGGCGGCCGCGATGGTCGCCCGCATCGATCAGGCGCACAAGGACGGCGACACACTCGGCGGCGTCGTCGAGGTCGTGGTCTACGGACTGCCGCCCGGGCTCGGGTCGCACGTGCACTGGGATCGGCGCCTCGACGCTCGTCTGGCCGCGGCGATGATGGGCATCCAGGCCATCAAGGGTGTCGAGATCGGCGACGGCTTCGAGCTCGCCGCCACCCCGGGCAGCCTGGCGCACGACGAGATCGTCAAGGACGACACCGGAGCGATCCGGCGTACGTCCGGACGCGCCGGCGGCACCGAGGGCGGCATGTCGACCGGCGAGGTTCTGCGCGTACGCGCCGCGATGAAGCCGATCGCGACCGTCCCGCGGGCCCTGCGGACGATCGATGTCGCGACCGGCGAAGAAGCAGTGGCGCATCACCAGCGCTCCGACGTCTGTGCGGTTCCGGCGGCGGGCATCGTGGCCGAGGCGATGGTCGCGCTCGTGCTGGCCGACGCCGTGGTCGAGAAGTTCGGTGGCGACTCGGTCGGTGAGACCAGGCGCAACGTCGAGTCCTACCTGGCGAACCTCGCGTACTGATGCCCCCGAAGGTGATCCTGGTCGGTCCCATGGGGGCGGGGAAGTCGACGGTCGGTCAGCGGTTGGCGCACCGGCTCGGTGTGACGTTCCGCGACACCGATGCCGACATCGCCCATCTGGCGGGCAAGTCGGTCCAGGACATCTTCGTCGAGGACGGCGAGTCGGCCTTCCGTGCGATGGAGCGGGACGCGGTTGCCTCGGCGATCAGCGATCACGACGGCATCCTGTCCCTCGGCGGCGGAGCGATTCTCGATCCGGCCACCCGGGAGCACCTGGACGGTCAGACGGTGGTGTTCCTCAACGTCGGCCTCGCCGACGCCGTGAAGCGTGTTGGTCTGGGCCACGGACGCCCGTTGCTGGTGGGCAACGTCCGCGCCACGATCAAGAAACTGTTGGACGAGCGTGCTCCGATCTACAACGCTGTAGCGACGTACGTCGTCGAGACCGACGGCCGCGACACGGGCTCGGTCGTCGCCGAGATCGAAGCACTGCTGGTTGACCCAGCACCCAAGGGAGACAACGCATGACCAGCATCCAGCGCCGGATCCCGGTCGGCACCGCGTACGAGGTGCTCGTGGGTCGCGATCTGGCCTCCGTGCTGCCCTCGATCCTGGGCGAGGCCGTCCAGCGGGTTGCGTTCATCTACCCCGAGCCGCTTGAGGCGCTCACTCCGCCGGTCATCGACGTACTCAGTGAGCGTTACGACGTCGTCCAGTTGGCACTCCCCGACGGCGAGGATGCCAAGACGCTCGAGGTCTGTGGTGCGGTCTGGGAGGCACTCGGCGAGGCCGGATTCACCCGGTCAGACGCAGTGGTCACCTTCGGTGGAGGTGCGACGACCGATGTCGGTGGTTTCATCGCCGCCGCCTGGCTGCGGGGCGTACGCGTCGTGCACCTGCCGACCACCCTGTTGGCCATGGTCGACGCTGCCGTCGGCGGGAAGACGGGGATCAACACCGGCGCTGGCAAGAACCTCGTCGGAGCGTTCCACGAGCCTGCAGCGGTGCTCTGCGACCTCGACTTCCTGCGTACGCTCCCGGCCGCCGAACTGGTCGCCGGTCTTGGCGAGGTGGTCAAGTGCGGCTTCATCGCCGACGAGCGCATCCTCGAGCTTGTCGAGCAGGCGCCGGTCGGCTCGCTCACGGCCGACTCTCCGGTGCTCGCCGAACTGGTCGAGCGGGCCATCCAGGTGAAGGCCGACGTCGTCGCCGCCGACCTGAAGGAGACCGGCGGAGCCGACGGCCACCCCGGCCGCGAAGCTCTCAACTACGGACACACGCTGGCGCACGCGATCGAGAAGCGTGAGAACTACCGGATCCGCCACGGCGAGGCGGTCGCGATCGGGTGCGTGTACGCTGCTGAACTCGCCCTCCGGGCGGGTCTGCTCGATGCCAGTACGGTGCAGCGCCACCGCGACACCTTCGGTCGTGCAGGCCTGCCGACGTCGTACCCGGGTGCCTCGTTCGACGACCTCATCGGAGCGATGCGGGTGGACAAGAAGACCCGCGGTTCGGTGCTGCGCTTCCTGGTCCTGACCAAGGTGGGCAACCCCGTGATCCTGCGTGGCCCGACGGATGAGGACCTTCGCGCGGCGTACGCGGCGGTGTCGGCATGACCAGCAAGGTCCTCGTCCTCAACGGCCCCAATCTCGGTCGGCTCGGCAAGCGCCAGCCGGAGATCTACGGCTCCACCACGTACGCGGAGCTTGCCGCGCTGTGCGTGACCTGGGGGAGCACCCTCGGTCTCGACGTCGAGGTGCGGCAGACGAACCATGAGGGCGAACTGCTCGACTGGCTCAACACCGCCGCGGACGACGCCACCCCGGTGGTGCTCAACGCTGCGGCGTGGACGCACTACTCGTACGCGCTCTTCGACGCGTGTGCGCAACTGACGGCGCCGCTGGTCGAGGTCCACATCAGTGCTCCCTCGAAGCGGCCGGAGGAGTTCCGGCACACGTCGGTGGTGAGCCCGCATGCGGTGCTCGTCATCGAGGGCGAGGGCGTCGACGGCTACCGCCGCGCACTCGAATTCATCGCCGCCGGCTAGACCGGGCGACCTGCGGCCGCGGGAGTTCGTCGCTCGGCGCACATGCGCGCGCGAGCGCGGCATGTGACCTCGCTCCTCACACCCTCCAGCCAGCCTTTCGGAGGCGCGCCAGCCCGCGCGACCGGGCCATGCGTACGTTCGCCCGGCTGATCCCGAGGATCGCGGCAGTTGTGGCCACGTCGAGGTCGACGACGTCGATGCAGGCGATCACCTCACCTTCACGTGCGGGCAGCTGCGCGATCGCCTCGCGTACGAGTTCGTCGTGCTCGATCCTCAGCGTGTGATCGATCAGATCGATCTGCTCGGGGAGGTCCGCGGTGGCGTACGTGGCCCGGCGGGCGGCCTTGCGTACGGCATTCATCAGATGGTTGCGTGCCACGGTGAACAGCCACGCCGGAAAGGCGTCGTCGTCCTCGTCGAAATCAGCAATCCTGGACGCCGCCAGCGTCCAGGATTCCATCGCGAGGTCCTCGTGATCGAGGCTCGGATCACTGAGGGGCGTCTTGCGCAGCCACAGCAACAGACGCCCGGCATGAGCGTCGTAGAGCTCTCGCCAGGCGTCTGGATCTCCCTCTCGTGCTCGAGCAACCGTCGAGGTGTCAGCCTTCGCCGGTCTCATCACGGGGTCGATGTACCCGCCGTTCCGGCGGATTTCCGCCACGGGGACATGTCGTCGTCGGCCCCGGAGGGCGTCGCCTTGTCAGGGTTGTGGGCCCCGTGGTTGCCGGCGTCGTGCTTGCCCGGATGACCGAGGGCCCTGCCGGTCTTGGGGTGACCACGGCCGACGATCTTGCCGTGAGGATGGGTTGGCCGGGGACTGCGGACGGCTGCGCCAGCCGCAGCAGCGGTGGCGTCGGCCGCGGTCGCCGCGACCTCGGTGATCGAGGCATCCACCGGGACCGCAGGAGCGGCCGGTCGGATCTCGCTGTGGAGTGCTGCCTGACCCGCGTACGCCACGCTTCCGGAGGCGGCGATGGTGGCGATGGCAGCGAGGGGAACCCTCCACCCCGAGCGGCGCACCCGAGAAGTGCCGCTCGGGGCGGACGCCCGAGCAAGGGCAGCCAGATGCTCACCGAGGGCGACGTCGGCAACGAGCCGAGGCGCCTCCAGGTGCAGTGGGCTGAACTTGGTCGAAGTCACAGGGTCATTCTCCATTGATCACTGACCGAAGTCAGTCGCCATTGCCGTGCGAATGGTGCTTCGCGTGCTCCGGCGGGTGTTGGTCGGGCTTGTGCAGCGTTGCCCTGGGCGCGATCGTCGGCACGTATACCTGGATCGCAGGAGCGCTCGGCGACGCCACCCGAGAAGGCGTCGTCCAACTCACCACAGGAGTCTGGGCCTGCGGACTGGCAGCACCAGCCACGTACGCCCCGCCGATGATGCCCACCAGGAGAGCTGCCGCACCGGCGGCGACTTTCATGTTGAGAGGGGAAACCACGGTGAAACTCCTGAAACTCCGTGAAGGTGGCTCGAGCCACCTTCACCCGCTACTTGTCACCGCCCAGGCGGTTCGCAACGCGCTTCCGAAATCTTTTTTTGCACCCCGCGACGGCTAGACTCGCGCGCTGATCCACCCGACCTTCCAACAACAGGAGCTGGCGCGACATGGCGAGCACGAATGACCTCAAGAACGGCATGGTCCTCAACATCGACGGCCAGCTCTGGCAGGTCGTGGAGTTCCAGCACGTCAAGCCGGGCAAGGGCCCCGCGTTCGTGCGTACGAAGCTGAAGAACGTCGAGTCGGGCAAGAACGTCGACAAGACGTTCAACGCCGGCACCAAGGTCGAGGTCGAGACAGTCGACAAGCGCACCTGGCAGTACCTCTACAACGACGGCCAGAACTACGTCTTCATGGACGGCGGCACGTTCGAGCAGCTCGAGGTCGCGCCTGAGCAGGTCGGCGACGCCGCCAACTTCATGCTCGAGAACCTCGACGTCATCATCGCGATGAACAACGGTCGGGTCCTCTACGTCGAGCTCCCGGCCTCGGTCGAGCTCGTGATCAGCTACACCGAGCCGGGTGTCATGGGTGACTCGGCGACCGGCCGTACGAAGCCGGCGACACTCGAGACGGGCGCGGAGATCCAGGTGCCGCTGTTCATCGAGAACGGCGAGAAGATCAAGGTCGACACCCGCGACGGTGGCTCGTACCTCAGCCGAGTCAAGAGCTGATCAAGCACTGTGATCACCGCCCGTACGAAGGCGCGCAAGCGAGCTCTCGACATCCTCTTCGCCGCTGAGGCCCAGGGGATTGCGGCGACCGATCTCCTGGATGAGCGGATCGCGGCTGGCGATCTGGCCAACCCGTACACGGCGGACCTGGTCCGTGGGGTCGCAGCTCATGCGACCCGTATCGACGAACTGCTCGCCGAGTACAGCCGCGACTGGCCGCTGGAGCGGATGCCGGCGGTGGACCGCAACGTCCTGCGTCTGGGCGTCTTCGAGCTGCTCGCCGGCCCGGAGGATGTTCCGTCCCACGTCGCGATCTCCGAGGCTGTGGAACTGTCCCAGGCGCTGTCGACGGACGAGTCGCCGCAGTTCGTGAACGGTGTCCTCGGCGCGATCGAGAAGGACCGCCCCTCCCTCGATTGACACGCCGGGTGAACGGCTGATGTACAGCATGTTGCTGACAGGAACGTGTTCTCGTTTTAGGGTACGGGAGTGAAACTCACCCGTCGTGACCTCTTTCGTGGTGCCCTGGCCGCCTCTGCCGTAGCGGGAGTGGGTGTGGCCGCTGAGGGCGCGTTCGCCCCTGCCAGTGCCGCTGTGCCGATCAACACAGGCGGGACGTCGCTCGCGCGTACGTATCGCAAGGGAGCGGCCGGCGCGGGCGGGTACCGCCCCGTGATCGTCGCGGCCGGAGAGCCGCACGTCGTCCGGACCGAGTTCGTCGCGTCGCCCGGAACCAACCGCGCGGCCCAGCGCAAGGGGATCCTCGCGTGGGCGCAGCTCTCTGACGTGCACATCGTCGATGCGCAGTCCCCGATGCGAGTCGAGTGGGCAGACCGTTATGACGACACCGCCGCACCCGGCGACCCCACCACCGGATTGACCTCGTCGGCGTACCGGGCGCACGAAATGCTCGGCTCCCACGTCGCCGACGCCATGGTCCGCGCGATCAATGCGGTGGCGAGCGGACCGGTCAGCGGTTTGCCGTTGGCGTTCGCGATCCAGACCGGCGACAACGCCGACAACGCCCAGTTCAACGAGACCCGCTGGAACATCGACGTCCTCGGGGGCAAGAAGGTCCTCACGCCGGACTCCGGCGACCTGAGCAGGTGGGAGGGTGTCGCTGACAACGACTTCCTGACGTACGACCAGCACTACTGGCACCCCGACAACCCGCCGCTGCTGCGCGCCGCGGACATCGCGAAGACCACGTACGGCTTCCCGACCGTGCCCGGCCTGCTGGACGCGGCCCGTCGCCCGTTCGTACCGGCGGGTCTGCAGATGCCGTGGTATTCGGTCTTCGGCAACCACGACGGCGGCGTCCAGGGGAACTTCCCGCCGGGGACGCTGGGCGCAGGGATGAGTGCCGTCGCCACCGGCAACCTCAAGATCATCGACGTGCCGCCGGGGATGAGCCAGGCGGATGTCCTGGGTGCGCTTCGGTCGAACCCGCTGGACCTGCTCAACAGCCTGGCGCTGACCACGGCCGTACGCGTGGTCTCGGCCGACCCGAACCGACGGGTCCTGACGCGAGCCGAGATCGTCAACGAGCACTTCACCACGACGGGTATGCCGGTCGGCCACGGCTACACCACCACCAACCGCTCGGCGGGGACCGCGTACTACACGTTCGTCAACGGCGGCGTGCAGTTCATCGTCCTCGACACGGTCAATCCCAACGGCTACGCCGACGGTTCGCTCGACCAGGCTCAGTTCGACTGGCTGACCGCCCAACTCGCGGCGCCGCAGGCCGGCATGGTCGTGATCGCCAGCCACCACACCAGCGAGACGATGGGCAACCCGCTCGTCGCCACCGGTGGGGACATCTCGCCGCGAGTCCAGGGGCCCGCTGTGGTCACGTTGTTGCAGCAGCACCGCGAGGTCGTGGCCTGGATCAACGGTCACACCCACGAGAACCACGTGTGGGCCCGGCCCGGCGGAGCGCGTGGCTTCTGGGAGATCAACACCGCCTCGCACGTCGACTTCCCGCAGCAGGCCCGCCTGCTGGAGATCGTCGACAACCGCGACGGCACGCTCTCGATCTTCGCCACGGTCCTCGACCACGCCGGCCCGGCCTCCTACGGGGGCAAGACCGACACCACCGTGGCGCTGGCCTCGCTCTCGCGAGAGCTCAGCGCGAACGACTGGCAGTCGCGCACCCTGACCCGCGAGGGCCAGACCGCTGACCGCAACGTGGAACTGGTGATCCAGGCGCCGTAGAGCACTCGGGACTCGCGCGTGGGTCGTCACACCCGTACCATGTGACCCGTAAGACATTCCTTTAATGAGCCGTCCTGTGAGGCGGAGAAGGAGGTCGGGCTGACGATGGCTTCTGCATCGGACGGCCGGGTCGTGCTGGACGCCGGAGACATTTCCCGCGCGCTGACCCGCATCTCGCACGAGATCCTGGAACACAACAAGGGTGCGTCGGACCTGATCCTGCTCGGATTGCAGACGCGCGGCGTACCGCTCGCGAAACGACTGGCGGCGAAGATTGAGGCCGTCGAAGGGCATCCGGTCGCGGTCGGCTCCCTCGACATCACGATGTATCGCGACGATATAAAGTCGCAACCTACCCGTGCACCCCACAAGACCTCGGTACCCGGCTCGATCGATGGCAAGACCGTCGTTCTCGTCGATGACGTGCTGTTCTCCGGACGGACGATCCGTGCGGCGCTGGACGCGCTGTCGGACCTCGGCCGTCCTGCGGTCGTACGCCTGGCGGTGCTGGTCGATCGCGGCCACCGCGAACTCCCGATCCGTGCCGACCACGTCGGCAAGAATCTGCCGACAGCGCGGTCGGAGCGCGTACGCCTGAAGTTGATCGAGACCGATGGCGAGGACGAGGTCCGCCTGGAGAGTGTGCCGACCGGGGCCGCGCCGCACGAGACCGTGGGGGAGACCGAGTGAAGAACCTGCTGAGCATCGACGACGTCAGCCTCCAGGAGGTCGAGAGGATCTTCTCGACCGCGGCCGAGATGCACGACGTGCAGGCCCGCGAGGTCAAGAAGTTGCCGGCGCTGCGTGGGCGTACGGTCATCAACCTGTTCTTCGAGGACTCGACGCGTACGCGCTCCTCCTTCGAGATCGCGGGCAAGTGGCTTTCGGCCGATGTGATCAACCTGTCGGCGAAGGGTTCCTCCACCTCCAAGGGGGAGAGCCTGCGCGACACCGCGCTCACCGTGACGTCGATGGGCATCGACGGCCTGGTCATCAGGCATCCGGCCTCGGGTGCTCCTGCACAGGTCGCGGCCTGGACTGGTGTCCCGGTCATCAACGCAGGTGATGGCACCCATGAGCATCCGACCCAGGCCCTCCTGGATGCGTACGCGCTCACGCGCAAGCTCGGCTCGCTCGAGGGCAAGCACGTGGCGATCGTCGGGGACCTGACCCACTCGCGCGTGTTCCGCTCGAACATCAAGTTGCTCGCGAAACTCGGCGCGAGGGTGACCGTCGTGGCTCCGCCGACCTTGATGCCCAGTGGCGTCGGTCCCTGGTCCGCGCATGATGGTTTCGCCACGTCGTACGACCTCGACGCGGTGCTGCCCGAGGCCGACGCGGTGATGATGCTGCGCGTCCAGAAGGAACGGATGAGCGGCGGCTACTTCCCGAGTGCGCGCGAGTACGCGGTCACGTACGGTCTGACGCGGTCGCGGCTCGACCTGCTCAAGCCCGGGACCCCGATCCTGCACCCCGGCCCGATGAACCGCGGTCTGGAGATCTCGCCGGAGGCGGCCGACGCCGCCGACAGCCTGATCCTGGAGCAGGTCTCGGCCGGAGTCGCGGTCCGGATGGCCGTTCTGTACCACCTGCTGGCTGGGGAGGCCGAAGCATGACAACGTCCACCAACGGCGTGCTGTTGATCAAGGGTGCCAAGGTCCTCGGTGGAGAGACCGCAGACGTCCTCGTCACCGATGGCTTGATCACCTCTGTCGGTCGCGCAGCGTCGGAGGCAGGTGCCGAGACCACGGTGGACGCTGACGGCCTGGTGCTGCTGCCTGGCTTCGTCGACCTGCACACCCACCTGCGGGAGCCGGGTCGTGAGGATGCCGAGACGATCGCCACGGGCTCCGCTGCCGCGGCAGCCGGGGGATTCACCGCGGTGCTCGCCATGGCCAACACCAGCCCGGTCACCGACACGGCTGAAGCCGCCGAACGGGTCCACGACCTCGGTCGAGCGGTGGGTCTTGTCGATGTCCAGCCGGTGGGCGCGGTCACTCGCGGTCTCGAGGGCGCCGAGCTGGCCGAGCTCGGCCTGATGGCGCGCTCACGCGCGGGCGTACGCGTCTTCTCCGACGACGGCAAATGTGTCGGCGACGCACGCGTGATGCGCCGTGCCCTGGAGTATGTGAAGGCCTTCGGGGGAGTCATCTCCCAGCACAGCCAGGACCCGTCGTTGGCCCCGCACGCCTCGTGCTGCCACGAGGGTGAACTCTCCGGACGGCTCGGCCTGCCCGGGTGGCCGTCGGTCGCTGAAGAGGTGATCGTCGCGCGCGACGTCATGCTCGCGCGTCACACCGGGTCCCGGGTCCATGTCGCACACGTCTCGACGGCCGGGTCCGTGGAGGTCATCCGCTGGGCCAAGGCCCAGGGGATCAGCGTCACCGCCGAGGTGACCCCGCACCACCTCCTGCTGACCACCGATCTGCTCACTTCGTACGACCCGACGTTCAAGGTCAACCCGCCACTGCGTCCCCAGGAGGACGTCGAGGCGCTTCGCGAAGCCCTCGCCGACGGCACGATCGATGCGGTCGCCACCGACCACGCCCCGCACGCCCGCCACGACAAGGAGCACGCGTTCGTCGACGCCGCGTTCGGCATGATCGGTCTGGAGACCGCACTGCCTGTCGTCTGGACCGTGTTGGGCGAGCGTCTCGGGTGGGACGGGGTCGCTCGAGTGATGTCGACCAACCCGGCCGGGATCGCAGGACTGGCCGGGCACGGGCGCCCGATCGCGGTCGGCGAGCCGGCCAACTTCACGCTGGTCGATCCGACCGCCGTGTGGACCGTCGATCGTGACCTGTCCCTGTCGCTGTCGCGCAACAACCCGTGGCACGGACGCACGTTGCACGGTGCGATCCATTCGACGTACCTGCGCGGCACGCAGACGTACCTCGGCTGACGTGGACATTCTGGGAAACCTCGTCGGTGGTCTGATCAACTTCATCCTCGGGCTGTTCGTGGACTCGGTCGTCACTGATGCCACGCTGAGCTGGCGTCAGCGGCGCCTGGTCAAGAAACTTCGTAAGGGGCACTCGGTTGTTGTCGGAGGTTCACTGACGGGCTGGACTGACCCTTGGGCGGAGCTGATTGAGCTGGAAGGTGCCCGCGTCTGGACCGTCAACAGATACCGTCTGGGTGACCCCCGAGCCGAGGTCCCGGTTGCGTCGGCGGCGTCGATCGAGCTCGTCCGGCACGAATTCGGCCGAGGGGTGCGGGTGGTCTGGTCGAACGCGTCGGTCGAGTTCACCTCACAAGACCTCAGCGTCATCCTCGAAGCAGCGAAGACCTGGGGTCCCCCACTGGTCGAGGTCGACGAATGAGCATCGATGACGTCATCGTCACCGAGCGTCTGACGCTCCCACTGTGGAATGCGGCAGACGTACGCGCGATTCGGGGTCAATCTCCGCTGCGCCAGCCGGGCTGGCACGCCGACTTCCCGCGCAAGGACGACGTCGACGCGGCGTCGATGTGGCGGGAAGGCGATCCGTGGGGCCCGCGGTCGATCGTCCGCGGGGTGACTGTGCTCGGCTCGATCGGGTTCTTCGGGCCGCCAGAAGACGTCGACGGCGTATCGGAAGTAGAGATCGGGTTCGGGCTGGTTCGCGAGGCCTGGGGCTGGGGGTTCGCGACGGAGGCCGTCAAGGCGTTGGTCGACACCGCAGAGGCGGAGGACGTACGCGTCCGCGCGTCAGTCGAGCCGACGAATGCCGCGTCGCTGAGGGTGCTGGCCAAAGCCGGGTTCACCCAGTTGTTGCGCGCCACCGACGATGGCCATCTGGTGATGGCCAGGAACGCTCCGCAAGCCTGACGACCGCCGGACACACTGTCAGTACTGCGTGCCGCCGATGTGAGGCACCGGTCGAGGTTGCGGAGCGCAGGGATCATGTGCACATGAGCCGTCCTCACCGGCCGCTGTACGGAGCCCTGAGTCCGGCGATCGTGGCGGCCCAATTCAGGCGCTGAAGGATGCTCTGCTGGAGCTCCTGGCTCGCGGGTCGGGTGATCCGATCCGAATCATCGGTGCCGACGACGCCGAACCGATACGTCACCTTGAGCTTGGTCAGGCCTTCGCTCCTGGCGGAGGCGAGGCAGTCGTCGTGGTACGTGGCGCAAGTTGGCCCCAGCTTCAGCCAGCGCTGGAGGTTGGCTCGTTCGGCGGCGCTGTAGTGGGTCGCGTCGACATCAAGTCGCACGTTGATTCCTGCCGACCGGGTCCGCTCGGGATCGTGCTGCTGGTCGAAGAGGAAGTTGCCCATGCCGTAGACGATCAGGCGCCCCTTGTAGGCCTCTGAGGTCTGCACCCAGTGGGGGTGGTCATCGATCACGGCGTCGGCACCGGCATCGATCATCGAGTGGTACAGGTTCGTCTTCAGTTGGTCCGGCTTCGGGTCGTACTCTGTCCCGCCGTGCGGCATCGCGATGGTGGGCATCAGGGCCGCGTACTTCGTCATCAACGCGACCGACTCGGGCGAGGGGATCCTGAAGACCCAGGCGTAGCCACACAGGGCGATGGGGAGGCTCCCGGTCGTGGTCGTGTGATCGGTCATGCGGACCTTCACCGGGAGAGCCACCACCTCGCAGATGTCGTTGAGCCTGCGCGGGTCCGGGTCACCCCAATACTGAATGCCGGCGGAGCCGAGGCGTCGGCGGGTCTCCTCGACCCCAGGGTCGCCCTGGTTCCCCGAGTGGTTGTTGGCCAGGCTGAAGGCGGTGAACCAGTGTGCGGCTTCCTTCAAGTAGGCCGGGTTGCAGTTGAACGTCAACGTGGCTTCCTCCTGGGCAGCGGTCAGGTTGAGCCCCGCCACCGTGGGGCATTCCAGGCCCGTGAACCACGCGTCGTACCGCTTTCGGTTGAACTCGTTGAGTCGAGAGAACGGATACGCATAGCGCAGGGGACTCGCTTGAGACCACTCATTGATGTGCCGACCGAAGTAGGTGTTGCCGAAGAACATGGTGTTCGCCGTGACGGAGCTGATGGCAGCCGTGGCGCCCGTCGATGTCGTGACCGGCGGCCTCGTCGAGTCGGCCTTCGGTGCGATGCCGCAGCCTGCGGTGAGGAGGCTGGAGGCGGCCACGGCGAGTGCCGTCAGCGCGGCCCTGTCCGCGAATGCCTTCATGTCCGCGATGCTAAGGGTCCTGCACAAGGCATCCTGAGCGGTCGTCACACCAGGCTCAGGTGCACGACGGCATGCCGTGTCACTCCATCTTCTTGAGGATCCGCGCCAGCGTCAGCGGCGTACGCGAGGTCAGTTCCTTCGAGTAGGTCTTCTCCAGCCACCGCATCGCCTCGGGCGTCTTCAGGTCGGACGGGTTGCTGGTCGTGCAGAGCGCACCGTCGACCATCCCGACCGCTCGCATCGCCATGCCCGCCGGCGGGTCCTGCCGGTCCTGCGACCGTTTGAAGAACGTCACCAACTGATAGTTCTCGCGGTCGTGCGGTTCGGTGAACGGGAGTCGTTCGACCAGGGCGGCGAGTTGCTCGCGCGACCGGACGATCGTGGTCGCAGTGAAACCGCGTAGCTCCGGCCATGCGGCTTCGAGCCGATCGCCGATCGCGTCAGCGTCCGTCTCGTCGCTGGTGAACACGACATTTCCGCTCGAGATGACCGACCGCACGTCGCCGTACCCGAGCTCTTCCAGGACGCCGCGAAGCGACTCGTTCGACTTCCGTGGGTCGCCGGGACCGATGCCGCGGATCAATGCCACAAACCAGGTCACACGCGCCAGCGTAATCGGACGCAGGAGCGCCGTTGCGATGCCTGCTCCCGGGGGTCGGGCTGATAAGGTCGGGCCTCGACCGACATCCTTTAAGGAGCCGTCCTGTGAGGCGGAGAAGGAGGTACGGCGTGCCGCTGCATGCCCCCGCACTGCTCGTTCTTGAGGACGGCAGGACGTTCCGTGGCCAGGCCTATGGCGCCGAAGGCGAGACCTTCGGCGAGGCCGTGTTCTCCACCGGTATGACCGGCTATCAGGAGACGCTCACCGACCCGAGTTACCACCGTCAGGTCGTGGTGATGACAGCCCCGCACGTCGGCAACACCGGCGTCAATGACGAAGACCCAGAGTCCGCACGGATCTGGGTCGCCGGGTACGTCGTCCGCGATCCCGCCCGAGTCCCGAGCAACTGGCGCTCACAGCGCAGTCTCGACGACGAGTTGAAGGCGCAGGGCATCGTCGGCATCCAGGGCATCGACACCCGTGCGCTCACCCGCCACCTCCGCGAGGCCGGAGCCATGCGCGTCGGCATCTCCACGATCGAGACCGACCCCGAGAAACTGCTGGCCAAGGTCCGGACCAGTGCCGAGATGACCGGCGCGAACCTGTCGGAGGCGGTGTCGACCGACGAGGCGTACGTTGTCCCGGCGATCGGTGAGAAGAGGTTCACCGTCGCTGCGTTGGACCTCGGCATCAAGGCCATGACTCCGCACCGGATGGCCGAGCGAGGCATCGAGGTGCACGTCCTCCCCGCCAACGTGTCGTACGACGACGTCAAGGCGATCAATCCCGACGGCCTGTTCTTCTCCAACGGCCCCGGTGACCCGGCGGCCACTGTCGGCCAGGTCGAGCTGCTCAAGGCGGCTCTCGGCGACGGGCTTCCGTACTTCGGCATCTGCTTCGGCAACCAGCTCTTCGGCCGGGCCCTCGGCTTCGGCACCTACAAGCTCAAGTACGGCCATCGTGGCATCAACCAGCCGGTCCAGGACCGGACGACCGGCAAGGTCGAGGTCACAGCACACAACCACGGCTTCGCCGTCGATGCGCCGCTCGACCGGGCGACAGAAACGCCGTACGGCACTGCGACGGTCAGCCACGTGAACCTCAATGACGACTGCGTCGAGGGGCTGGAGCTGAAGAAGGACGGGAGGCTCAAGGGCTTCTCGGTTCAGTACCACCCGGAGGCCGCGGCGGGACCGCACGATGCGGCCTACCTCTTCGACCGGTTCGTGAGCGTCCTGGAAGGCAAGATCTGATGCCGAAGCGCGAAGACATCAAGTCCGTCCTCGTGATCGGCTCCGGGCCGATCATCATCGGTCAGGCGTGCGAGTTCGACTACTCGGGCACCCAGGCCTGCCGCGTACTCAAGGCCGAAGGCCTGCGGGTCATCCTGATCAACTCCAACCCGGCGACGATCATGACCGACCCGGAGTTCGCCGACGCGACCTACATCGAGCCGATCACCCCGGAGTTCGTCGAGAAGGTGATCGCCAAGGAGCGTCCCGACGCGATCCTGCCGACCCTCGGCGGCCAGACCGCGCTCAATGCCGCGATCGCCATGCACGAGCGCGGCGTCCTGGAGAAGTACGGCGTCGAGATGATCGGTGCGAACTTCGAAGCCATCCACCGCGGGGAGAACCGCGAACTCTTCAACGCGATCGTCGCCAAGGTCGGCGGCGAGGTCGCCCGGTCGTACGTCTGTCACACGATGGACGACTGTCTCAACGCGGTGGCCGACCTCGGCGGTGTCTATCCGGTCGTCATCCGTCCGAGCTTCACCATGGGCGGCACCGGGTCGGGCATTGCGTACTCGGAGGAGGACCTGCACCGCCTCGCCGGCGCCGGCCTCGCCGCGTCCCCGACGACCGAGGTCCTCATCGAGGAATCGATCATCGGCTGGAAGGAGTACGAGCTGGAGGTGATGCGCGACAAGAACGACAACGTCGTCATCATCTGCTCCATCGAGAACTTCGACCCGATGGGTGTGCACACCGGGGACTCGATCACTGTCGCCCCGGCCCTGACACTCACGGACCGCGAGTACCAGCATCTGCGTGACCTGGCCATCGCCATCATCCGCGAGGTCGGCGTCGACACCGGCGGGTGCAACATCCAGTACGCGGTGAACCCGGCCGACGGCCGCGTGATCGTCATCGAGATGAACCCGCGTGTCTCCCGCTCCTCGGCTCTGGCTTCCAAGGCGACGGGCTACCCGATCGCCAAGATCGCCGCCAAGGTCGCGATCGGCTACACCCTCGACGAGATCCCGAACGACATCACCGCGACGGACGACGGGGGCGGTACCGCCGCCTCGTTCGAGCCGACCCTCGACTACGTCGTGGTCAAGGTGCCGCGGTTCGCGTTCGAGAAGTTCCCGACCGCGGACGACACCCTGACGACCCACATGAAGTCGGTCGGCGAGGCGATGTCGATCGGACGCAACTTCACCGAGGCGTTCAACAAGGCGCTGCGGTCGATGGAAAACAAGAAGGCGCCGTTCGCCTTCGGTGCCGCCGAGGGCGACCTCGACACGCTGTTGGTCGAGATCAAGCGCCCGCACGACGGTCGCGTCCAGAAGGTCATGCAGGCGATCCGCCTCGGTGCGACCCCGGACCAGATCTTCGACGCGACCAGGATCGACCCGTGGTTCGTCGACCAGCTGTTCCTCATCCAGGAGGTGGCTGAGGACGTTCGGGCAGCAGCCACTCTCGACGCCGCCACCCTGCGCCTGGCGAAGCGCCACGGTTTCGCGGACGCTCAGATCGCTCAGATCCGGGGCATCTCCGAGGTCGAGGTCCGACAAGCTCGTTGGGACCTCGGCGTACGCCCGGTCTACAAGACCGTCGACACCTGCGCAGCCGAGTTCGCTGCGAAGACGCCGTACTACTACTCGTCCTACGACGAGGAGACCGAGGTCCTGCCGCGTACGAAGCCGGCTGTCCTGATCCTCGGCTCCGGGCCGAACCGCATCGGTCAGGGCATCGAGTTCGACTACTCCTGTGTCCATGCCGCGCTCGAGCTGAGCAGGAACGGCTACGAGACCATCATGGTCAACTGCAACCCGGAGACGGTCTCGACCGACTACGACACCGCAGACCGCCTCTACTTCGAGCCGCTGACGCTCGAGGACGTGCTCGAGATCTACCATGCCGAGCTCGCCGCCGGGCCTGTCGCCGGTGTCATCGCAACCCTCGGCGGTCAGACGCCACTGGGTCTGGCTCAGGGCCTCAAGGACAACGGCGTACCGATCGTCGGCACGCAGCCCGAGGCGATCGATCTGGCCGAGGAGCGCGGTGCGTTCGGTCGCGTACTCGATGAGGCCGGCCTGATTGCGCCCAAGCACGGCACCGCGGTGTCGTACGAGGACGCCCAGGTCATCGCCCACGACATCGGCTACCCGGTCCTGGTGCGTCCGTCGTACGTGCTCGGTGGACGCGGGATGCAGATCGTCTTCTCCGACGAGCAGCTCAAGACCTATCTCGAGGCCGCGACGGACCTGATCAGCGAGGACCGTCCGGTGCTGATCGACCGGTTCATCGACGACGCGGTGGAGATCGACGTGGACGCGCTCTACGACGGCACCGACCTGTTCCTCGGCGGCGTGATGGAGCACATCGAGGAGGCCGGTGTTCACTCTGGTGACTCCTCCTGCACGCTGCCGCCGATCACGCTCGGCGCTTCCGAGATCGCCCGCATCCGCGAAGCGACGGAGGGGATCGCCAAGGGCGTCGGCGTACGCGGCCTCATCAACATCCAGTTCGCGCTCGGCTCCGACGTTCTCTACGTCCTCGAGGCCAATCCGCGCGCCTCGCGTACGGTCCCGTTCGTCTCCAAGGCCACCGGCACCTCGCTGGCCAAGGCGGCGAGCCGGGTGATGATGGGCGAGTCGATCGCCGATCTGCGCAAGGCGGGCGTCCTCCCGGAGACCGGCGACGGTGGCCTGCTGCCGGCGGACGCTCCGATCGCGGTCAAGGAGGCGGTCCTCCCGTTCAACCGGTTCCGTACGCCTGAGGGCAAGTTCGTCGACTCGATCCTGGGTCCGGAGATGAAGTCGACCGGTGAGGTGATGGGCTTCGACGCCGACTTCGGTACGGCTTTCAGCAAGTCGCAGGCGGCGGCGTACGGTGCTCTGCCGACCTCGGGCAAGGTCTTCATCTCGATCGCCAACCGCGACAAGCGGACGATGATCTTCCCGGCTCGGGTCCTGGCCGACTACGGCTTCGAGATCCTCGCCACGCAGGGCACGGTGGAGGTCCTGCGCCGCAACGGAATCCACGCCACCGTGGTGCGCAAGCACTTCGAGGGCGAGGGTCCGAACGGGGAGAAGACCACTGTCCAGATGATCCTCGACGGTGAGATCGACCTGATCGTGAACACCCCGAACGGCTCCGCCTCTGACGCCCGCGTCGACGGGTACGAGATCCGCGCGGCGGCGGTCCTGACCGGCACACCATGCATCACCACGGTCCAGGGTGCGGCCGCGGCGGTCCAGGGCATCGCGGCGATCCGGGCCGGCGAGATCGGCGTACGGTCGCTCCAGGAGTGGGCTGCCCGATGACTGCCTCCAGGGCCACCGCGTACCGGGTGATCTTCGATCAGTTCCTCGTGCGTACGGACTCCGAGAAGGCTCACCACCAGGCGTTCGCCGCGATTCGTGCGGCGAAGCCGTTGCTGACTCGGGTGCCGTTCCCCGGTGCCCCGGTCGAGGCGATGGGCCTGACCTTCCCGAACGCGCTCGGACTCGCCGCCGGCTTCGACAAGAACGGCGTCGGGATCGACGCGCTCGGCGGGCTCGGATTCGGCCACGTCGAGATCGGTACGGTCACCGCCCAGCCACAGCCGGGCAACCCGAAGCCGCGGCTGTTCCGTCTGCCGACGGACCGTGCGGTGGTCAACCGGATGGGCTTCAACAACGATGGTGCGCTGGCTGTGGCGGAGCGGCTCGCAGCCCGTGCTGCCGACCTGCCAGCCGGTCCGCGGCCGATCCTGGGCATCAACATCGGCAAGACGAAGGTCGTACCCGACGACGACCAGGCGGCAGTGGAGGCCGACTACGCCTTCTCGGCGGCCCATCTGGCGCCGTACGCGGACTATCTGGTGGTCAACGTGTCGTCGCCGAACACCCCCGGCCTGCGGTCGTTGCAGGCCGTCGAGCGGCTCGGTCCATTGCTCGAGGTGGTGCGCCGCACCTCGGTTGAGGCATCGGGGCGAATCGTCCCGCTGCTGGTCAAGATTGCCCCCGATCTGGCCGATGAGGACGTGATCGCGGTCGCCGACCTCGCGCTCGACCTCGGCCTGGAGGGCATCGTCGCGACGAACACGACCATTGCCCGCGATGGGCTGCGCGCGCATCCCTCGGACATCGAGACGATCGGAGCCGGAGGTCTGTCGGGAGCCCCGCTCAAGGCTCGCTCGCTCGAGGTCCTGAGGTTGCTTCGTGACCACGCAGGGGACCGACTGACGCTCATTGGCGTCGGCGGCATCTCCAACCTCGACGACGCGCGTGAGCGGCTCGATGCGGGCGCAGATCTGCTGCAGGCGTACACCGCCTTCATCTACGAAGGTCCGGCGTGGGCGCGCAGGATGAACGTGGGGCTGGTCTGATGGCCACGTTCGGAGCGCGTCTCGCCGCAGCCATCGCCGCCCGTGGCTCCGTCTGCGCGGGGATCGATCCGCACGCGTCGCTGCTGGCCGACTGGGGCCTCGACGACACCGTCGACGGCCTGCGTACCTTTGCGCTCACCGCGGTGGAGGGCCTGGCGCCGTACGTCCCGGTGATCAAGCCGCAGAGCGCCTTCTACGAGCGCTTCGGTTCGGCTGGTGTGAAGGTCCTCGAGGAGGTCATCGCGGCTTCTCGCGAGGCCGGCGCCCTCGTCTGCCTCGACGTGAAGCGCGGCGACATCGGTTCGACGTCGCAGGCGTACGCGGACGCCTATCTCGACCCGCGCAGCCCGCTGGCGAGCGACTCCATCACGGTGTCGCCGTACCTCGGATTCGGCTCGCTCAAGCCCTTTGTCGACACGGCGATCAAGTACGACGCCGGGCTGTTCGTGCTCGGTCTGACCTCGAACCCCGAAGGGCCCGAGGTGCAACACGCGACCACCGCGTCGGGGGAGCGGGTGGCGGACGTGATGTTCGGGCATCTGCGCGAACTCAATGCGGGTGCGACTCCGCTGGGCAGCTTCGGTGCCGTGATTGGGGCGACCATTCAGTCCGGAGGCACTGAGCACCTTCAAGCGTTCAACTTCAACGGTCCGATCCTCGCGCCTGGCTTCGGCGAGCAGGGCGCGAGCGCAGCTGACATCAAGCGGATCTTCGGCGACCTCACGGTGCTGGCGAGCACGTCCCGTGGCCTGCTCAAGGCCGGCCCGTCCGTGTCCGCGCTGCGCGATGCGGCGCTGGCGACTCGCGACAGCCTCGCCTGAGGCTCCGCTCCCGCTAACGCTTGGATTTCACGCACATGGCGCGTGAAATCCAAGCGCCATTCCCTCGCCTCGCGGTGGCTACTGCCCGGGCATCGGCCCGACACCGCCCCATCTGGGAAGTTCGGCACCGCTGGCATTGATGAAGCCCGTGCCCTGACACCAAGTGGGCCACCTCTTTGAGTTCCAGCCAGGTGTTCCGCCGACTGCTATTGAGTCGCAGCGGATGCCGGTAGTGGTGACGACGTACATCAACAGGTGCCTCGGCGGCCCGTCGTGGATGTTGAGGGGGTACTTGGTGCTGATGGATGCGAGGCGCACAACGATTCGCGCGTGTGCGTCGTGGCAACTCGGTCCGCCGGGCTGGTGGCACAGCTGATGTTCGAGTTGTGGCCAGGTGAGGTGTGGGGCGACCCCTGGCGAGGGCGGATCGACGTAAGTCTGACCCTCATCGGTGACGTAGGAGGCTGTCGCAGGCCCGAGGTAGCTCGGCGGGGCACCGACCGGAACGGTGAACCGTGACGCGGACGGCGAGCCTCCGCACGCAGCGGTCAGGCCCAGGAGGGCGGCGGTCGCGGCAACTGGTACGGATCTCATCATTGGGCGTCCTCGTCGTACTCGTCATGACCGGTGCGTGCGTCCACGTAGCTGCGCAGAGTGCACGGATGAGGCTGAGGCACAGGTGTCTGCGTCTGGCCGGCAGGACCGCCCAGCGATTCGCAGTCGGCCTTCGTCCACGTGACCACGTACATGAGTTTCGGAGCGGGCGTCTTCGTGTCATGGAGCGTGACCATCGCGAGTTCGACTGTGCCGGTGGAGCCGCTGACGCATGTGCCGCCCTGACTCGACTTCGTCGGCGACCCGTCCGCCGGGCAGAAGCTGCGCCACACCGATTCCCACGACACGCGCGGCTTGCCGGTGGGCGGCTCGACGGTCGCCAGTCCGTCATGTCGGACTGCATGTGCCGATGTGTACGTGGCCGTCGGCGTTCGATAGGGGACCGCCGTTGTCGAGGGCACTGGCAGCACGATCGCGGTGGTGAGTGGTCGTGAGGGGGTGGCCGTCCCACAGCCGCTGGTCAGAGCCAGAGCGGCCACTGCGGCACTGCGTACGTATCTCATGGCTGTCCCGTCCCGAATCGTGTGGCGAAGCGTACGACGCGGCCAACCATGGCCCCGGTTCCATCGCTCGTGCGCATCAGCGGGGCATGGCAACCGCTGATGCGCACAAGGCTGATGAGACACCGCACGCCCCGGTGGCAGGTCGAGCGCCTCACTGGTTAGGGTGCGCATGAACGTCCACAACGTGATTGGAGACCCGTGGCTCTGCCTACCCTCACCGTCGAACAACGCCAGGCTGCCCTGGACAAGGCGGCTGCGGCGCGGCGGGAGCGCGCAGAGGTCAAGAACCGGATCAAGCACTCCGGCCTCAACGTGATCGACGTGATCGAAGAGGGCCAGACCAACGACGTCATCGGGAAGATGAAGGTGCTCGATCTGCTCCAGTCGGTCCCCGGCTTCGGCAAGGTCCGTGCGGTGGCGTTGATGGAGCGGCTCGCGATCGCCGAGAGCCGGCGCGTACGCGGCCTCGGGGTCAACCAGATCGCGGCCCTGCGTCTCGAGTTCTCTCAGCCGTGAACCGGCTCGTCGTCCTCGCTGGCCCTGCTGCGGTGGGGAAGGGCACGGTCGCCGCTGCCGTACGCGAGCAGCACCCCGACGTCTGGATGTCGATCTCCGCGACGACCCGGATGCCCCGACCGGGCGAGCAGAACGGGGTGCACTACTACTTCGTCACCGACGAGGTGTTCGATCAGATGATCGAGGACGGTGAGCTGCTGGAGCACGCGGTGGTTCACGGGCAAGCCAAGTACGGCACCCCTCGCCGACCTGTCGAGGACGCCCTCGCCGCCGGGAAGCCGTGCCTGTTGGAGATCGATCTGGCCGGTGCCCGGCAGGTCAGGGAGGCGATGCCGGAGGCCCTTCTGGTCTTCCTGAAGCCGCCGAGTTGGGATGAACTCGTACGCCGGCTGATCGGACGGGGGACCGAGACTCAGGACCAGCAGGACCGCCGACTGGCCACCGCGAAGGTCGAATTGGCCGCTGAGAGCGAGTTCGACAGGGTCATCGTGAACCACGAAGTTCACGCTGCCGCCGACGAGTTGGTAAAGTTGATGAAGTCCGGCATTCCGGACAACCCACTGACGTAAGGCACTAAGCACGTGGCTGCCCCCGAGATCGACGCCCAGGGCGTAACAAACCCCTCGATCGATGACTTGCTGTCGAAGACCGACAGCAAGTACCGCCTGGTGCTCTACGGAGCCAAGCGCGCCCGTCAGATCAACGCGTACTACTCGCAGCTCGGCGAAGGCCTGCTCGAGTACGTCGGCCCGCTGGTGGACACGCACCACCAGGAGAAGCCGCTCTCGATCGCTCTGCGCGAGATCAACGCCGACCTGCTGACCTGTGAAGAGGTCGACCCGGCGGAGCTCGCCGCGGCCGAGGCTGCCCAGCAGGCTGCCGCAGTCGCCGACCCGTTCGCGATCTCGGAGTAAGACACACGGCGATGACGCGGGTCGTTCTCGGCGTCTCCGGTGGCATTGCGGCGTACAAGGCCGCGGAGCTTCTCCGTCGTTTCACCGAATCCGGCCACGACGTCACGGTCATCCCGACCGCGTCGGCGCTGGAGTTCGTCGGCGCGCCCACGTGGGAGGCGTTGTCCGGCAAGCCGGTGGCAACCGAGGTCTGGGAGAACATCACCGACGTCCCGCACGTACGCCTCGGCCAGCAGGCCGATCTCGTCGTGGTCGCTCCAGCGACTGCCAACACCCTCGCTCGTGCCGCGCAGGGTCTGGCGGACGACCTGCTCACCAACACGCTGCTGACCGCCCGCTGCCCGGTCGTGTTCGCGCCTGCGATGCACACCGAGATGTGGGAGCACCCTGCGACCCAGGAGAACGTCGCGACGCTGCGTCGGCGCGGCGCGCTGGTGATCGAACCCGCCGAAGGTCGCCTCACCGGCACCGACACGGGCAAGGGCCGGTTGCCCGAGCCGACCGAGATCTTCGAGTTCTGCCGCGACGTCATCGCCCGCGGCGGCGTACGCGATCTCGCCGGCCGACACGTCGTCGTATCCGCGGGCGGCACCCGCGAGTACCTCGACCCGGTGCGGTTCCTCGGCAACCGCTCCAGCGGCCTGCAGGGGTATGCGATCGCTCGCGCGGCCGCCTCCCGTGGCGCCGAGGTCACGCTGGTGGGAGCCAACGTGTCGCTGCCGGACCCCGCGGGCGTCAAGGTGCTGAGTGTGTCGACCACCTCTGAACTTCGCGACGCGATGATCAGTGCCAGCGCCGGCGCAGACGCGATCGTGATGGCTGCCGCACCGGCGGACTTCCGTCCGCTGCACCTCTTCGAGGCCAAGATCAAGAAGTCGTCCGACGGGTCCGCGCCGGTCATCGACCTCATGCAGAACCCCGACATCCTGCTGGAGCTCTCGAGCAACCGCACCAAGGACGGTCAGGTCATCGTCGGTTTCGCCGCCGAGACCGGGGACGCGCACTTCAGCGTCCTCGACTACGCGCGGAAGAAGCTCGACCGCAAGGGCGTCGATCTCCTGGTGGTCAACGATGTCTCCGACGGCAAGGTCTTCGGCAAGGCCGACAACGAGGCCGTGGTGCTCGGGCGTGACGGGTCGTCGGTTGACGTGCCCCGTGCCAGCAAGGGTGAAGTCGCTCACGTAGTGTGCGACGAGATCGCGCGCCTTCTGCCTCTGTCAGAATGAGTGCAGACATCCCCACATCTGTCGATATTTAGAGGAGCATCACTGTGACGGGTCGCCTGTTCACCTCGGAGTCCGTGACCGAGGGACACCCGGACAAGATCGCTGACCAGATCAGCGACACCGTGCTGGACTACTTGCTCGAGCACGACCCGAAGAGCCGTGTGGCAGTGGAGACGCTGCTCACCACCGGCCTCGTCGTCGTCGCGGGAGAGGTGACCACCACGGCGTACGCGCCGGTCGCCCAGCTCGTACGTCAGAAGATCCTCGAGATCGGGTACGACTCCTCCGACAAGGGCTTTGACGGCAACTCGTGTGGCGTCCAGGTCGCGATCGGCGCCCAGTCGCCGGACATCGCCCAGGGCGTCGACACCGCTGAGGAGTCGCGCGTCGACGGCTCTGAGGACGCGCTCGACAAGCAGGGTGCCGGCGACCAGGGCCTGATGTTCGGCTACGCCTGCGACGACACGCCGGAACTCTTCCCGCTGCCGATCAAGATCGCCCAGACGCTCGCGGAGAAGCTGACCGAGGTCCGCAAGGACGGCACGCTGCCGTACCTGCGCCCCGACGGCAAGACCCAGGTCACCATCGAGTACGACGACGAGCACCGCGCGCTCCGGGTCGACACGGTCGTGGTGTCCTCGCAGCACTCCGAGGACGTCACGCAGGAGCAGCTCGCCGCGGACATCAAGGCCAAGGTCATCGAGCCTGTCCTTCAGCAGTTCAAGTCCAGCGTGCCGTTCGACGGCTACAAGGTGCACATCAACCCGACCGGCAAGTTCGTCGTCGGTGGCCCGATGGGCGACGCCGGCCTCACCGGTCGCAAGATCATCGTCGACACCTACGGCGGCATGGCTCGTCACGGTGGTGGCGCCTTCTCGGGCAAGGACCCGTCGAAGGTCGACCGCTCGGCCGCGTACGCGATGCGCTGGGTCGCCAAGAACGTCGTCGCTGCAGGTCTGGCCCGTCGTTGCGAGGCCCAGGTCGCGTACGCCATCGGCGTCGCGCACCCGGTCGGCGTCTTCATCGAGACCTTCGGCACCGAGACGGTCCCGGTCGAGAACATCCAGAAGGCCGTCCTCGAGGTCTTCGACCTGCGTCCGGGCGCCATCGTCCGCGACCTCGACCTGCTCCGTCCGATCTACGCCAAGACCGCTGCGTACGGTCACTTCGGCCGCGAGCTCCCGGAGTTCACCTGGGAGCGGACGGACCGCGCGGAAGCCCTCAAGGCCGCCGCAGGCGTCTGATTCCTGATCCACGACGGAGCGCCTGCCGCGTTGCTCTTCGGTCGCGGGCCCTCGAGGCCCGCTTCCCTCCGGCGCCTGGCAGTCGCACACGTCGTGAACCAGGAATTGATCTGACTCATTCGGAGTGCCCGGAACCATCACGGTTCCGGGCACTCCGGCTTTTCGGGGGAGCCCGCTGATAGGAATGGCCCATGACCGACGCCGAGCTGCCGCTGCCCGGCGTACGGCGCAAGCGCAAGCCGACGGTCAAGGCAGCTCCCGTCCCGTCTGCGACGAAGCCGATTGCCTCGATCTGGGTCGACACCGGTGTCTTCCATCTCGACAGGCCGTTCGACTACCTGGTGACAGAGGAGTTGAGCGAGGCGGCGCAGCCCGGCGTACGCGTGAAGGTCCGGTTCGCGGCCCGGGAGGTCGACGGGCTCGTGATCGACCGGCTCGACGCCACCGATCACGACGGCGACCTGACCCCGATCCGTCGGGTGGTGTCATCGGAGCGCATCCTGACCGCCGGGGTGATCGCTCTGATCGACGCGGTGGCTGAGGAGTACGTCGGGACACGCTGGGACGTCGCCCGGTTGGCGATTCCGCCGCGCCACGCCAGCACCGAGGCAGAGCCGAGCCGACCATCAGTGGGACACGAGATCGACCGGCATGCGGCGGTCAAGCACTGGGGTGCGTACGTCGCCGGTGAGGCGTTCCTGGCACGGATCGAGGCTGGTGGCGGGCCGCAGGCGGTCTGGCACGCGGCTCCTGGAGCGGACTGGGCGGCTGAGCTCGCCGCGGCGGTGGCCGTCACCGTCGACTCGGGCCGTGGTGCGGTCGTCTGTCTGCCCGATGCCACCGATGTCGCGCGCCTGGGCGCGGCTCTGGACCGGTCCATCGGGGCGGACGCGTACGCGACCTTGCTGGCTGATGCCGGGCCGTCTGCCCGTTACAGCGAGTACCTTCGGATCGCTCGCGGTTCGGTGAAGGTCGCGATCGGCACCCGCGCGGCCGCGTTTGCGCCGGTCCATGATCTCGGGTTGGCCGCGATCTGGGACGACGGTGCGGACACCTATGAGGAGCCGCGTACGCCCTCGCCGCATGCGCGCGAAGTCCTCCGGATCCGGGCGCAACAGGCCGGGGCGGCGCTCCTGGTCGGTGGTTTTGCGACCTCCGTCGAGGCTGAGCACTGGGTCACCACCGGCACCGCGCATCCGCTCAGGGCTTCCAGAGAGACGATCCGCGCACGGCTCACCACCCGGATCAGCGGGGCGACCGAGAAGGACCTCGAGCGGGACCCGACCGCGAGGGTTACTCGCGTGCCGCGGGAGGCGTACGAGGCCATCCGTCGCGGCCTGGAGCGCGGGCCGGTCCTGATCCACACGCCCCGACGCGGCTACGCGCCAGCGCTGGCGTGCGGGACGTGTCGTACGCCAGCACGATGCCGGACATGTCACGGCCCGATCAGGCTGAGCGGCAGCGCCGAGGCACCGACGTGCGGCTGGTGCGGCGCGGTGGAGAATCCGTGGCGGTGCATCGTGTGCGCGGGGACGACGCTCCGAGCCAGCGTCATCGGCGAGGCCCGGACGGCGGAGGAGCTGGGTCGGACGTTCCCTCAGATCCCGGTGATCATCTCAAGTGGCACTCGACGGGTCACCGAGATCAAACACAGGCCGAGCATCGTCGTCGCAACCCCGGGTGCCGAACCACTGGTGGACGGCGGCTACGCCGCGGTCGTTGTCCTGGACACATGGCTCGCCCGTGCCGCGGGTGGTCTGCGCGCAGACGAGGAAGCGGTTCGTCGGTGGAGCAATGCGATCGGGCTGGCGGGCGCGGAGGCGGAAGCGATCATCGTGGGGGATCCGTCCGATCCAGCTCTGCAGGCGTTGGTGCGGTGGGACCAGCCGGGCTTCGCGCACCGTGAGGCTGCCGCGCGCGCGGAGGCGCATCTGCCTCCATCGGCAAGCGTTGTCACTGTGACGGGCGATGCAGGCGCGGTGGACGAGTTCCTCACCGTCGCGGCGTGGCCCGAGGCGGTCGAGGTGTACGGGCCGACCCAGGACGGCGACGAGTGGTGTGCCGTCGTACGCGCCCCGCGATCCCAACGCGACGCGCTGACGACGGCGCTTCGCGAGGTGATGCGGGTGCGGTCGGCTCGCAAGCTGGACGCCGTGAAGGTACGTGTCGACCCCGCCGACCTCTAAACTCGCGCCCATGTCCGTCCAGCAGATCCGCCTCTTCGGTGACCCGGTCCTGCGCCAGCGGGCCAAGGAGGTCACCGACTTCGACAAGGAAGTGCGGCGGCTCGTCCAGGATCTCGAGGACACCATGCTCAGTGCCTCGGGCGCGGGTCTCGCGGCGCCTCAGATCGGCGTCGGGCTCCGTGTCTTCACCTGGCATGTGGACGGGGAGATCGGGCACCTGATCAACCCGACCCTTGCCCTGGGCGAGGAGATCCAGGACGGCCCGGAGGGTTGCCTGTCGCTGCCAGAGCTGCGCTACGACTGCAAGCGCGCTCTCACCGTTGTCGCCCAGGGCTTCAATGCGTACGGCGAGCCGATCACGGTCAACGGGTCCGAACTGCTCGCCCGGGCGATCCAGCACGAGACCGACCATCTCGATGGTGTGCTGTTCATCGACCGCCTCGACGAGGAGTCCCGGAAGGCGGCCATGCGTGAGATCCGCACGTCGGAGTGGTTCGCTGCCGAGAAGCCGGTGGTGCGCCTGAGTCCGCATGTCACCGGAGGGTTCGGTCGATGAGAGTCGTTTTTGCAGGTACGCCTGAGGTCGCCCTGCCGACGCTGAACGCCATCGCGGGCTCCCGGCACGAGATCGTGGCCGTGGTGACGCGTCCGGATGCGCCGTCGGGTCGCGGTCGCCGGCTCACGCCGTCGCCGGTCGCCCTGCGCGCGGAGGAGTTGGGGATCGAGATCCTCAAGCCTGAGCATCCGCGCGACGAGGCGTTCCAGGCCCGGCTGCGCGAGCTGGACCCGGACTGCTGTCCAGTGGTGGCGTACGGCGCGCTGCTGCCGCAGTCCGCACTCGACATCCCGCGCCTGGGCTGGGTCAACCTGCACTTCTCGCTCCTTCCGGAGTACCGCGGCGCAGCCCCCGTGCAGCGCGCGGTCTGGAACGGCGAGGAGTTCAGTGGTGCGACCACTTTCCAGATCGTCAAGGAGCTCGACGCCGGCCCGACCTTCGGCGTGATGACGCAGCTCCTGGCTCCTGATGAGACCGCCGGGAGCCTCTTCGACAAGCTCGCGGACGGCGGCGCCGGCCTGATGGTCGCGACGCTGGATGCGCTCGAGGACGACCGGATCGAAGCCCGTCCGCAGCCTGTCGAGGGGATCACGTACGCCCCGAAGATCGCCGTGGAGGACGCCCGGATCGACTGGACCCGCGCCGCGGTGGCGCTGGATCACCAGATCCGCGCGTGCACGCCGGCGCCCGGCGCGTGGACGTTGCTGGACGGGGAGCGGTTCAAGGTCGGTCCGGCGACGGTGGTCGACGGCGAGCTGAAGCCGGGCGAGATCGAGGTACGCAAGAACGACGTGCTCGTCGGCACCGGCTCGCAGTGCCTCCGTCTGGGAATGGTGAAGGCCTTCGGCAAGAAGGACATGCCAGCCGGCGACTGGGCCCGCGGCGTACGTCTGGAGTCCGGTGCCTCGTTCGACGCCTAGACGGCAGCCGCCCCGGAACTCGCCGCAGAAGGCGGCCAAGCCGCAGCCGACCGCGCCGGTCAGACTCATCAAGGATCCGGCTCGCCGGGCTGCTCTCGACGTGCTCGTCGCGGTCCGTACCGACGATGCGTACGCGAATCTCGTGTTGCCGCACGTCCTGGCCAAGTACGAGCTGAGTGGACGCGACGCCGGGTTCGCGACCGAGCTGGCCAGCGGCACTCTGCGCCAACAAGGCACCTACGACGCGATCCTCGCGGCCTGTCTGGACCGGCCACTGGCACGGGTCCAGGCGAAGGTCCTGGACGTGCTTCGGCTCGGTGCCCACCAGATCCTGTCGATGCGCGTCCCGACCTTCGCGGCGATCGATGCCACCGTGGAGTTGGCCAAGCAGTCGACGAACGCGTCGGGCCTGGTCAATGCCGTGCTCCGCAAGGTCGCGGCACGCGAACTCGACGAGTGGCTCGCGGTCCTCGTGATCGACGATCCGCTTGACCGAGCCGCGATGGTTCACAGCCACCCGCGCTGGGTCGTGGAGGCGCTGCGACAGTCGCTCCAGGGCGTGGGCGCGTCGAGCGAACTCGATGCCCTGCTCACCGCCGACAACCTTGCGCCGCAGGTGACGTTGGTCGCCCGACCGGGTCGCTCCGAGGTCGACGAACTGCCCGGGGAACGGACGGCGTACTCGCCGTTCGGCGTGGTGCTGGAGTCGGGCTCGCCCTCGGCAGTGGATGCCGTACGCGAGAAGCGCGCCGGGGTGCAGGATGAGGGATCCCAGTTGGTGGCGCTGGCGCTCGCGGACGCTCCGCTCGTCGGCCGGGATGAGCTCTGGCTGGACATCTGCGCTGGCCCCGGCGGCAAGGCCGCGCTGCTCGAGGCGCTCGCGGACGTACGCGGTGCGGTGCTGGTGGCCAACGAACGCCAGCTGCATCGCGCGGGGCTCGTGGCAGCCCATGGCGTACGCCGCGTCGTCGCCGGTGACGGCGCGTCCGCTCCCTTTGCTGCGGGGACGTTCGACCGGCTCCTGGTGGACGCGCCGTGCAGCGGACTGGGTGCGCTCCGTCGGCGTCCCGAGGCGCGGTGGCGCAAGAAGCCGGCCGACATCGCCGAGTTGGTGCCCCTGCAGGAGCGTCTGCTGACGGCTGCGCTGAGGCTGGTACGCCCGGGCGGCGTGGTGCTCTACGCGACCTGCAGCCCAGTGGCCGATGAGACCCGGGGCGTGGTCGAATCCGTCCTCACCTCGACGGCGGCCGAGCTGGTGCCGATCGATCTCGGCGTGCCCGACAGTGCGGGACCGATCCCCGGCACCGTCCAACTCTGGCCCCACCGACACGGCACCGACGCGATGTTCATGGCGTTGCTGCAACGCCCGCTCACGGACCGACCGCTGGACTAATCTCGAGCCATGCCCGAGGCCGCGATCGACTACCTGCCCCTGTTGGCGGAGCTGCAGCACCGCTTCCACTCCTCGATCCCGGCTGATCTCGACGTCGCGATCCCGACGTGTGGAGACTGGACGGCCACGGAGCTGGTGCAGCACCTGGCGGACGTTCACCGCTGGGCGGCCGGTATGGCGCGCGGGGTGAATGAGTGGGAGGAAGGCCCCACGGAGGGCTTCGCCAACTACTACGAGGCCTGCGCTCGCCTGCTGCGAGAGACTCTGGCCGAGGTCGGTCCCGACGCGCCCGCGAAGACGCTCGTCGGCCCCGGTCCGGCATCGTTCTGGCACCGCCGCCAGGTCCACGAGACGCTCATCCATCTCCACGACCTGCGTACACCGCTGGCCCTCGGTCTCGACGGCGTGCCCGCGGAGGTCTGGGCCGACGGTGTCGAGGAGGTCGTCTCGATGTTCTATCCGCGGCAGGTCACGCTCGGCCGCACCGAGCCGGTCCCATACCCGGTCGAGTTTGTTGCCAGCGACATCGGGACCCGGTGGCAGCTCGGCGACGGGGCGCCGGTTGCGACCGTGACGGCTCCGGCCCGCGAGCTCGATCTATTCCTCTGGGGCAGGATCGGCCTCGCCCACGTCACCACCGCCGGCGACGAGTCCAAGCTCGCCGAAGCCCTGACCAGGAAGCTCACGCCGTGAGCAACTACCTCACCTTCGTCGTCTTCGCGATCCTGCTCGCGCTGGCACCGGGACCGGACACATTCATCACGCTGCGCGTGACGGTCGCAGGAGGCAAACCCCGAGGGCTCTGGACGGTCACCGGCATCATCGTGGCCAACGTGGTGCTCGGCACGCTCGCCGCCAGCGGGCTCGGCGCGGTCATCGCCAGTTCCAAACCGGTGTTCGATGCGCTGCGCTGGATCGGCGTCGTCTATCTCGGTTGGCTCGGGCTCCAGGCGGTGATCTCCGCGTTCCGCAGCGACACCTCTGCCTGGCAGCAGGCCGGCGGCGGTCACGTACGCCCGATGGCGGCGATGCGGCAGGGCTTCCTCTCGACCTTCACCAATCCGAAGGCACTCGCGTTCTACGTGGCGATCCTCCCGCCGTTCGTCAGCCCGCACGCCACCTTCGTCGAGTTGATGGCGTACGCGCTGACGCTGGCGTTCTTCGGGACCATCTACCTGACCGCGATCGTCTTCGCCGCGCACGGAGCCATGCGGCTCATCCGCCGCGACCGCGTACGCCGGGGCATCGAAGGCGGTGTCGGCCTGGTCATGATCGGGTTCGCTGCGGCGCTCGCGGTCCAGGACTGACGATGGTGTGTCCGCGGTGTGGTGCGCCGGTGACCGGCGAGACGTGTACGCGGTGCCAGCTCGAGCTGGCCGACCCGCGGGCCGTACGGCTGGGTGAGATCAACCGGGAGTATGCGGACCTGATGCGCGAGCGTGAGGCGGTGTTGGCCGACCTCGAAGGCCGGGCCGCTGCCCCGAGTCGGCCGGTGTCCCTGCCGTCGGCGTCACCAGCAGTCCCGACGAAGTCGGGACCCGCCGGCCAGCAGGTGCTCCTGACGATCGGTGCGCTCCTTCTGCTCGGCGCAGCGTCGGTGTTCGTGCTCGCGGTCTGGATCCTGGTCGGGCGGTACGGGCAGGTCGCGTTGCTGCTGACAGCGGTCGTGTCCGGTGTGACCGCGTCCTTCGTGCTGTCCCGTCGTCGGCTGTCGGCGAGTGCGGAGACGGCTGCCGCCCTGGCCGTCGGCTTCGCTGCCATAGCGGCGGGTGCCGCCCACGGCTGGAATCTCCTCGGCCTGCACGCCATCCCGTTCGGCTGGTACCTCGGCGGCGGATCGGCCGTGTTCGGGGCAATCGGCGCGGCCGCACATCTTGCCTCCCGACGAGGTCCGGCTCCCGTGAACGCGTATCTCTGGACGGCCATGGGTGGCTTCGCGCTGAGCGCGCTGATCGCCGTACTTCGGGTGCTCGCGGTGGCATCAGCTGAGCCCGGGCGCTATGTGGCAGCGGTGGCTCTGGTGGCGTACGCCCTGGCCGCGTCGGCGGTGCTGCCCCGCTGGCCGGGCCGGCGCATCGAGGTGGACGCCGTGGCCCCGTGGATCACGGCCGTGCTGTTGGGGGTCGCATCCTTCGTGGCGCTGGCCGATCTGCCGTACGGGGCGCTGGCGGGCTTGTCGCTGGCGGTCGGAGCGCTCGTCGCGGGGGCCGTACTCCGCCTGCCGACGCTCGAGCGCCGGTACCACGCCGCAGCAGCGGTCGTGGTGGCGTACCTCCCCGTCCTCTACCTCATGCTCGTGACCATCGGGCAGCGCGGCGTGACCGGCTCTGGATCCCTGCGCGCGACCGTCCTGGACAACGGCCCCTTCACCCCCCTCCCACTCTGGGCTCCGACGCTCGCAGCCATGGCGTTCGTCTTGCCGGCCGCAGCCGCGGTGCTCCGCCACCGCACCCGGCCCGGTTATGGAGCAGCGTCGTTCGCGGCCCTGGAGGTGTCCGGTTCCTTCGCTCTCGCGAATGCCTTGATGCACTCGTCCTCGCGCACGTGGGCGTTCGTCGCCGTCGGCAATGTCATCCTGCAGGTCGGCGTCATCGTCGTCGCCCGTCGGCTGCACTCCGGTGCACCGGCGCACTGGTCCAGCGTCGAACTCGCGGGCGCGGCCAGCGCTGCCCTCAGCGCCTTCGTGGGTCTGGGGGCGGCTGTCGATGTCAGTCACCAGTGGGTGGTCGATGTCCTCGTCGCCCTCACCGTGCTGGCCGCCGTCGTGGCAGCGCTACCCGGGCGGCGCGGTTTCAGTTACCTCGTGGCAGTGCTCGGCACGGCGGCTTGGTGGGTGTTCCTCGACGGAGACGGCAGCGTGGAGGCGTACGTCCTGCCCAGCGCGATGGCGTTGCTGCTGGCGGGAGCGGCGATGTGGAGCGTCCAGCGATCGACGCCGACCCTGACCACGCTGGGTCCCGGCCTGTTGATGGGGCTGATGCCGGTGACGTTGGTCGGGATCATCGAGGGCGACGCCGTACGCCTGACGGTCGCCACCGTGGTCGGGGCCGGACTCGCCGTTCTAGGCGTGGTCTGGCGCCTGCTCGCGCCCGTCCTGCTCGGCGGTATCGCGGTGCTGATCATCGTCGTCACCCAGGGCGGCCCGTACGTCGCCGTCGTCCCGTACTGGATCACTGGTGGCCTCCTCGGCGCCGCGCTGATCGCCGGGGGCATTGCGTGGGAGCAGACGGCGGCGTTCGGCCGACGGTCGGTCGACTGGCTCGCGACCCTGCGCTGACCTCGTTCCCAGGTCTGCGATCCGCAGCGCCACGACGAGGGCGATCATGCCCAGGCACCAGCCTGCGATGACGTCGCTGAACCAGTGTGCGAGCAGCACGACCCGGCTCCAGGCCATCACCCCGCCCCATCCGCCGCCGGCGACGAGCGCGATCAACTGGCGATGCCGCTTCGCCCCCATGAGGAGGCCGACGACGAGCCCGGCGCTCACGACGGCGACGCCGGTGTGGCCCGAAGGGTATGACCCGTCCAGATGTTGCTGGATCGAGGGGTGTGGGAAGAAGGCCTTGAGGACCGCGGTCGCGAGCCCGACGACTCCCAGACCGAAGGCGGCGGCGAGGGCGGGCCCGATCCGGCGTGTCCGCACGGTGACGACCAACCCCAGCCCTCCGACCACCAGACAGGCGATCCAGGGTTTCCCGATCAGGTAGAGCGCTTGCGCCGTCCAGAGCGAGAAGCCGTCGTACCGATACTGATGCTGGGCGAGGTTGTCGGCGTAGTGAACCGCGATCAGACCATCGAGGCGCTTCAGCGGGCCGCCGGCGAGGATCCCACCGGCAGTGATCACAATGCCCGCGGCGCAGACCGCCGTGAGCCGGGTGCTGGCGCGCATGTCGCAACCCTAGTGTCGCTCCGCAACACGGGAACGCGCGGTAGAAATGACTGTGGCCAGCGCATGCGAGATCGAGGTCGACAATCGGGTCATCCGGGTGACCAACCCTGATCGGGTGTACTTCCCGGAGTCCGGCGCGACCAAGCTCGACGTGATCGAGTACTACCTCGCCGTCGGCCCGGGGATCGTCAATGCCCTGTATGAGAGGCCGTGCATGCTGCACCGCTTCCCGAAGGGTCTCGCGGGCGAGAAGGTCCATCAGAAGCGCGTACCCGCCGGGGCGCCCGACTGGATCGAGACGGTTGAGCTCTTCTTCCCCCGCTGGGGCCGTACGGCCGACGAACTGTGTGTGACCGAGTTGGGCGCAGTCATCTGGGCGGCACAGATGTCGACTGTCGAGTTCCACCCCTGGAACAGCCGTCGCGCCGACACCGAAGTGCCGGACGAGTGGCGTATCGACCTGGATCCGGGGGAGACCTGTGACTTCGCGACCGTCAAGCGCGTCGCGGGCGTCGTCGAGGAGGTCCTGGCGGACCTCGGCGCGGTCGGATTCCCGAAGACCTCCGGCAGCAAGGGCCTGCACATCTACGTACGGATCGATCCCGAGCACGGTTTCCCAGACGTACGCCGGGCGGCCCATGCGTTCGCGAAGGAGGTCGAGCGCCGCCGCCCCCAGGACGCGACCACCGCCTGGTGGAAGAAGGACCGCGACCCCTCGGCCGTCTTCATCGACTACAACCAGAACACCCGCGACCACACGATCGCCGCGGCCTACTCGATCCGCGGTCTGCCCGATGCGCGCGTGTCGACCCCGATCACCTGGGCCGAGGTGCCCGAAATCGACCCGCGCGACTTCACGATCTTCACCGTGCCGCAACGGTTCGCCGAGATCGGTGACCTGCACGCCGACATCGACGGGCACCCGTACGACATCCGGCCGCTGCTGGAGTGGGCCGACCGCGACGGGTTGTGATCAGGGCGTTGCGACGAATACGGCGATGGTCGCGAGTCCGACAATGAACACCGCGATGACCATCAGGACCAGCAAGCCGCAGCCGACCTCGATGAGTCGGTCATCCCAGGTTGGCGGACCGGGCCGCCAGTGTGGTTGCGGCTGCCGCAGCTCCGGCCGATCCTGACCAACAGATTCGCGAAGCACGCGCACCCTGTCGGTCTCATGGACACGCACCATCCGAGGCAGTGATCGCCAGCGTTCCAGCGGATCCGGTGTGTTGACCTCCCACGCCGAGATCGCCCTCCGCGCGGTCGCATCGTCGGCCCCCAGAGCGAAGAACATCGCGCCAGCGGCCGGGTAGTCCTTCATGTGCAGATGGATCTCGGCCAACAAGGTCATGGTCTCGACGTCGCAGACGTTGCACAGGCGTCCAGCGACTCGATCACGCGCCTTCCAGGCGCGGTCGTTCGCGAGATCGTCGCGGGCACGGTCGAGAGCGGTCATGGGCAGACATGCTCTCAGGCATATCTCAGCAATGCGACCGGATTTGCCGGCCAGGTCAGTCGCTGGACCGGTCGGCCCTTCGAGCCCTGATCTGCTCCACGAGGATGTCGCCGTGACCTGCGTGCCGGGCGTACTCGGCGATCAGGTGGTCGTAGATGTACGGCAGGCTCACCCGGTGCTCGTACCAGGGGAAGGTGTCGTCGAGGTCGTGGGTGGACGCGATCTCCCGTGAGCGCTCACACGCGGCGAGGAATGCCGTGTGGATCGAGTCGATGGTGTCGGTTGGTTCCAGCACGAAGCTGGGATCAACCTCGTCCGGGATCCCGAGTTCCGCCCGGGGGACATCGGCGACCCGCGCATGGAACCAGACCTTCTCCACGAAAGTGCAGTGCTTGACCAAGCCCAGGGGAGTGGTCAGCGACGGCACCAACCGCTCGCGAGCCTCTGATTCGTCGAGGTCGTCCAGCAGTGAGGCGATCTCGGCACGCTGCCGATCCACCATTCCCTCGAACAGCGCCCGCTCGTCAGAGACCGAGAGGCTCATGAAGGCGACGCCAGATGTCCGACAGCTGAGGCGGTGAGCACGCGGTCGGCGATCAGCATCGGGTCACCGACGGGGAGGTCGGGCTTCGCGACCAGGAGTGCCGCGATGCCGTGAGCCGCTGCCCAGAGTTCGATGGTGAGCAGGGTGATGTCGCCGGGCGCGAAGACGCCGGTGTTGACGCACTCCGCGACCACCTCCTGGAAGTGCACGAAACAGCCCTGGGCCAACATCAGGTCCACGTCCGGGCGAGGACATGGATCCATGGTCGCGACGCGGTAGTGCTCGGGGTAGTCGATGGCAAAACGTACGTACGCCAGCCCCATCGCCTGGAGGCGATCCAGCGGATCCGGGACCGACTGCGAAGCAGTCACCATCGCCTGGTCGAGCTCGTCGAAGACGTCGACGACCACCGCGCTGATCAATTCCTGCTTGTCAGCGAAATGCAGGTAGATCGAGGGGGCCGTGACTCCGACGGCTCCGGCGACTGACCGGATCGAGACGTCGTCCGAGGTCGCCGCCTTCGCCATCAGGTCACGGGCAGCGGCGATGATCTCGCCGCGCAGTTCCTCTCCGGAACCGCGCGGCGAGCGACGCCGGGTCTGTTCAGGCAACGTTTTCCGCCTCCGAGAGTCCGAACCGCGCGTGCAGGGCGACCAGCGGCTTGGGTGCCCACCAGTTTGCCTTGCCCATCAAGCGCATGAAGGCCGGCACCAGGATGCCGCGGACGAGGGTGGCGTCCATCAGGACGGCCAGGGTGAGGCCCAGGCCGAACAACTGCATGAACTGGATCTTCGAGCTGATCATCGCCGCGAAGACGATCGCCATCAGCGCCGCAGCGGAGGTGACGATGCGACCTGTGCGGCCCACGCCGTACGCGACCGCGTGTGTGTTCGCGTCGTGGCTCTGGTCGCTGTCGACCCACTCCTCGCGAATGCGAGAGAGCAGGAACACCTCATAGTCCATCGACAGGCCGAAGGCCATGCAGAAGACCAGGACCACCATGTTGGCCACGAGATAGCCGGCCGAGGTGAAGCCGAGCACGCTCGAGAGGTGCCCCCACTGGAACACCCACACCATGGCTCCGAAGGTGGCGGTCAGCGAGAGGGTGTTCATCACCAGTGCCTTAAGCGGGATCACCACGCTCCCGGTGAAGAGGAACAGCACGATGAACGTGCTCAGTGCGATCAGAGCCAGCGCGATCGGCAGGGTCGCGCCGAGACCAGTCATCGCATCGAGGTTGAAGGCTGCCCATCCCGTCCACTGGGTGCTGATGCCGTCGGCACTGACCGCGCGCAGGTCCTTCACCAACTGGCTCCCAGCCTTGGAGAACGGGTCCACGGCGCCGACCACGTCAAAGCGTGCGGAGCCGTCGTTGACGTACGCCTTCGCGAAGGCGTCGGACTGCTGCACGAGAGCTGCCTTCTGCGCCGCCGTCACCGGGGGCGCCTGGCGGTCGACCACGCGAGCGCCGTGGCGGTAGAGGCCGGCGGCCGAAACCACCGAGTCGACGTTGGCCACCCGCGAGAGTTGTGCGGTGTATGCAGCCAGGTTCTTCATGCCCGGATCGGCCGCGGGGTCGTACGCCCCGATCCCGGCCAGCGAGGCGCCGGCGTTCAGGGTGAAGTTCGTACGCATGTCGTCGCCCACCTGGCGGGCGCTGGCCGACTGGGGGAGGACCCGGTCGTCCGGGTAGCCGTAGTTCGCCTGAAGGAAGGGCGCACCGAGCGCGAGCAGCAGGACCACCACGGCGCCACCGAACGCAAGCGGGCGCTTCATCACTCGGTGGGCGAGGCGGAACCACAGACCGCTCTCCTCGGGCTTCGGCAGCGGCTCAGGGCGTCCGAGCAGCTTCCGGATGCCCTTGCGGGCGTCGTACGCATTGACCTTGTCGCCGAGCAGCACCAGAGCTGCAGGCAGGATCACCAGCGAGGCGAAAGCCGCCAACCCGACCACGACGAGCCCGGCGTACGCGAAGGACTTGAGGAAGAACATCGGGAAGACCGCCAGAGCAGCCAGCGAGAGTGCGACGGTGAGCGAGGAGAAGAGGACGGTACGCCCGGCGGTGTTGATCGTGGTGATGATGGCTTGTTCGCGGTCCGTGCCCTTGCGCAACTCTTCGCGGTAGCGGCTGATGATGAACAGGGCGTAGTCGATGGCAAGTGCCAGGCCGAGCGCCGTGGTCATGTTCTGCGCGTAGACCGAGACGTCGGTGAACCAAGTGAGGATGCGCAGCTCCGCCAGGGTCCCGATGATCGCGAAGCCGCCGATCAGGAGCGGGAGCAGTGCGGCGATGGCACTGCCGAACACGAGGACGAGCGCAATGCCCGTGAGCGGGATCGAGATGGCCTCGGCAACGAGCAAGTCCTTGACGGTCTGGTCGTTGACCTGGTGATAGCCGGTCGCTGAGCCGCCAACGGTGATGGTCGCCCCGGGCACCTTGACCTTGTCTGCCAGTTCCTTGCCGAGGTCGCCAGCGCGTGTCTGCATGATGGAGTCGTCGCCGCTGATGTTGCCCAGGACCAGCGTCGCGGTGTGATCCTTGGCGACCAGCGCCGCCCGAGCTGACGGCGGGACGTTCGAGACGCTGCGGATGGCGCCGACGTAGTGCGTGTCGTCACCGGAGGCGGTGGCCTTCTCGTGTGACTTCAGGATTGCTTCCACCTGCGCCGACGCGGCCGCTGCGGCGGTCCGGGAGGCCGGGTCCGTCTGCTGGTTGCCGTTCGTGCTGATCTGGATGATCAGGTTCGGCGCGGCGCCGTTGAACTTCTTGTCCAGTTCGATCGTGGCCTGGTTCGACTGGGAACTGTCGACGGTGAAGCCGCCGGACTTGAGGTAATGGGCGACCGGGGCGCCGAGCACGCCGGCGCCGATCAGGAACAGGACGGCGGCGACGAGTACGCGGCGAGGTGCGCGGATCGCGAGGTTGGCGATGCGATTCAGCATGCAGGGCTCCATCAGCACTGAGGGACAAAACGTCGGTGAACAGCGATAACTTAACGCCGTTCAGTCAGGTTGCGCAATTGTCACGATCATGATGCGCGCCACATGCGTAGGATTCGGAGGCGTGTCGCGCTGCATGCAGATCACCCCGTCCATCCTCAACGCGGACTTCGCCAATCTCGGCGCTGAGATCGCCCGGATCTCCAGTGCTGACTGGGTGCACGTCGATGTCATGGACAACCACTTCGTACCGAACCTGACGTTCGGCCCGACGATGGTCGAGGCGCTCTCTAGGGCGACCGAGATCCCGCTGGACGCGCACCTGATGATCGAGGATCCTGACCGCTGGGCGCCGGCGTACGCCGAGGCCGGCGCGAGGAGTGTCACCTTCCACGTCGAGGCGGCGAAGGCGCCGGTACGCCTCGCCCGCGAACTGCGCAAACAGGGCGCTCGCGCCTCGATGGCGCTGAAGCCGGCGACACCGATCGAGCCGTACGCCGACCTGCTTCCCGAGCTCGACATGGTGCTCGTGATGACCGTCGAGCCCGGCTTCGGCGGACAGAAGTTCCTCGACCTGTGCCTGCCCAAGATCCGGCGTACCCGCGAACTGATCGAGCGGACCGGCGGCGAGATCTGGCTCCAGGTCGACGGCGGCGTCTCGATGGAGACGATCGAACGGTGCGCGGAGGCGGGTGCCGATGTGTTCGTCGCCGGCAGCGCCGTGTACTCGGCGGCGGACCCGGACCAGATGGTCAAGGCGCTCAGAGCCAAAGCCGAGGCGACCGTCTGACGACCGTAGCGCTGTTGTTCGACGTACCTGACGCGTCCAACGACAGCACTACGAGCAGTTGGGGCATCGCGTCTGTACACCTGACCAACCTCGGCGGCGCAACAGGGTTGCGAGGTTTGCGGCGGTACGGCAGCCGTCCCGGAACACCTGCCCGTAGGTCAGCCGGACGGGCACCATCCCGTCAGCGGCTGCCTTGAGATCCCGGGCCGCATCGTGGTCTCGCGCTTGGGTCGAGGAATGAAAGGCTCGCCCGTCGAGCTCGACGACGATCCCCTGCGACGGATAGACGACGTCACGGTGGATCGTGCCGTCAGGACCGACGGCGACAACCTGGCGCTGCGATTGTGGGAGGCCGTGGCGCCGTTCAAGCGCAGCGAACCCTCGCTCCAGCACCGAGTGCTGCCCCGTCGCGACGTCATCGATCAATGCGGAGAGCAGTCGTCTCCGCGCGATCCGCGGCCGCCCCTCCAGAGCCTGTCGCAGCGAGTCCGGCCAGACCTCGCGGGTCTGGATGGCTGTCGCGATCGCTGTAAACGCCTCAGCCTCGTCGGCGGCGCGGGCGGCAACGTCCAGGGTCGCGTGGGCTGGCCACACGCAAGGCGGCTCGCCGTTCCAGTTCACCCGGTGACCGAGGTCGGCCATGCGGTGGACGACGACTCCCGCGTACCTCGGCGTGGACCGCTGCGCCGTCACCGCGACGTGGACTGGGCCGGTCCTGGGGCCGCCCGGCATCGCCGACCTGAAGCACAGGGCAGCGGGCTCCAGCGCGAGAACAGCAGCCCAGGCGCGTTGGTCCCACGACAAGGGACCTGTGTGGTTGGCGAAGACGCCGCGATGAATCCGCGTCAGCTCTCTGCGACGGGTCATGCGTTCGATGTCGCCATGGGTTGCGCCGAGCGAGGTCAACTGCCTCCTGGCCACGATCCCCTCCTGGGTCCAGCGGAGCAGGCGTGCGAGTCCTTCGTCGTCCATCGGTCGACCCTGAGTCAGGATCGAGTTCGGCGCCAGCCCCGATTCCAGGCCTGTGGATGGACAAGGTGGCGCTGTCGTTTGACGTACCTGACACGTCAAACGACAGCACAAGTCAAGGTCCGACGGCGTACGCGCTAGGCTTGGCGACAACGAGTTGATACTCGCGTGCTCTGGGGGCGGTGAAAGTCCGCACCGGCGGTGACAGTCCGCGACCCGCGAGCCTCCTTGGAGGCGGACGGTTGACCAGGTGGAAATCCTGGACCGACGGTTAAAGTCCGGATGAGAAGCGCACGCGCCAGCGCCGTGCGTACGCACGCGTGCCGGCGAATTGCCCCGTGGAGTCCGCGACCGGACCACGGAGGCCACGATGCTGATCGCCCGCAGCGCAGTGCGGTTGACGCACGCTCAAGCGATGCGTCGCGCCATCGAGCTTGCCGCCAGCCCAGATGTTCCGTTGTGGCCGAACCCCCGGGTTGGCTGCGTCCTGCTGTCGAAGCGCGGCACGGTCATCGCCGAGGGTTACCACCGCGGGGCGGGTACGCCTCACGCGGAAGCCGACGCGCTCAATCAGGCCGGCGAGAGAGCCCGTGGTGCGATCGCGATCGTGACGCTCGAGCCGTGCAACCACACCGGTCGCACCGGCCCGTGCGCGCAACGGCTGATCGATGCGGGCGTGTCCCGCGTCCTGTACGCCCAGAGCGATCCGAACCCGATCGCGTCGGGTGGTGCGGAGACCCTGCGTGCTGCCGGGATCGAGGTCGAGTCCGGTCTCCTGGCGGAGGAGTCGCGTGCGGTGAATCGGGTCTGGAGTCGGGCGACGGAGTTGCAGCGCCCGTACGTCACCTGGAAGTTCGCGACGACGCTGGACGGCCGAAGCGCCGCAGCAGACGGCACCTCGCGCTGGATCTCGAACGCGGCTGCCCGCCGGGACACGCACGTACGCCGTGCCGAGTGCGACGTGATCATGGTCGGGACCAACACGGTCGCGGTCGACGACCCGAGCCTCACGGTCCGTGACGCGGATGACCTTCCGGCAGCAGTGCAGCCGCTGCGGGTTGTCGTGGGCGAGCGGGCGTTGCCGGTTCACGCGAAGGTCTTCGACGATGCGGCACCGACTTTGGTGATGGCCACGCACGACCCGGCGATGGTGCTCGAGCACCTGTGGCGGATGGAGAAGCGACACGTCTTCCTCGAGGGTGGCCCGACCCTGGCTGCTGCGTTCGCCGCGGCCGGCCTGATCGACGAGATCGTGACGTACGTCGCCCCGATGCTTCTGGGAGCGGGCCGCAATGCCGTGGCCGACCTGGGAATCAGCACGATCGCCGACGCGTTGCGTCCGACGGTCGTTGATATTGCAATCATCGAGTCCGCGGACGAGCAGCCCTGCGTCCGCCTAGTGATGGAGACGAGCTAGATGTTCACCGGAATCGTGGAAGAGCTCGGCCGGGTCGTGGAGATCGAGGAGCAGGGCGACGCCTGTCGCCTGACGATCGCGGCCGAGGTCGTGCTCGAGGACGCCAAGCTGGGCGACTCGATCGCCGTCAACGGCTGCTGCCTGACCGTGGCCGCGACCGGCGTCACCGGCGAGGGCACGCCCACCTGGACCGCCGATGTCATGCAAGAGACGCTCGACAAGACGTCTCTGACCGGCATCAAGCCGGGGGACCGGGTCAATCTCGAACGCGCGGTGACGCCTCAGACGCGCCTCGGTGGCCACATCGTCCAGGGCCACGTCGATGGCACCGGCAGGGTGCTGCGGCGTACGCCCAGCGACCACTGGACCGTCGTGGAGATCTCGCTGCCTGAGCACCTGTCCCGCTACCTCGTCGACAAGGGCTCGATCACCGTCGACGGCGTCAGCCTGACCGTCGTGGAGGCTGGCGAGGACAGCTTCACCATCAGCCTGATCCCGGAGACCCTGGCTCGTACGACCCTCGGCTTCCGCGAGATCGGCGGAGTCGTCAACCTCGAGGCGGATGTCCTCGCCAAGCACGTCGAAAAACTCTTGCAGAGCACCCAGAACGGAGTCACCCGATGACCGAGAGCCCTTCAACGGCGCCGATTCAGCACGGCGGCGTACGCCTCGACTCGGTCGAGGACGCGATCGAGGCCATCGCGGCCGGCAAGGCCGTGGTCGTCGTGGACGACGAGGGTCGTGAGAACGAGGGCGACCTGATCTTCGCCGCGGCGAAGGCGACGCCGGAGTTGATGGCGTTCACGATCCGCCACTCCAGTGGAGTGATCTGCGTACCGATGCCCGGCGACATGCTCGACCGGCTCGAGATCCCGTTGATGACCCCGCACAACAAGGACAAGCTGCGCACCGCGTACACGATCTCGGTCGACGCACGCGACGGCGTCTCCACCGGCATCTCGGCGGCGGACCGTGCGCACACCGCGCGCGTGCTGGCTGACAGTGCGACCGAGCCGTGGGAACTCACCCGGCCGGGCCACGTCTTCCCACTCCGCTACCGCGAGGGCGGCGTCCTCGTCCGCCGTGGCCACACCGAGGCTGCCGTCGACATGGCCCGCCTCGCCGGTCTGACCCCGGCGGGCGTGCTCGTGGAGATCGTCAACGATGACGGCACGATGAAGCGCGCCGGCGAACTGCGTGAGTTCGCTGACGAGCACGGGCTGCTGATGATCTCCATCGAGGACCTCGTGCGGCACCGCCGTCGTACCGAGGTCAACCTCGAACGCGCCGCCGTCGCGAAGCTGCCGACGGAGTACGGCGACTTCACCGTGTTCGGCTACCGCGACACGATCGACGGGGCCGAGCACGTGGCGCTGGTCGCCGGCGACCCTGCGGAGCTCACCACCGACGAGCCCGTACTCGCCCGGGTGCACTCCGAGTGCCTCACCGGCGACGGTTTCGCCTCGCTCAAGTGTGACTGCGGACCGCAGTTGCACGAAGGTCTGCGGCGCATCCAGGAGGAGGGTCGCGGCGTCCTTGTCTACATGCGTGGCCACGAAGGCCGCGGCATCGGGCTGCTCGCCAAGATCCAGGCGTACGCACTCCAGGACACTGGTCGCGACACGTTGGACGCGAACCTCGACCTCGGTCTTCCGGCGGATGCCCGGACGTACTCAGCCGCCTCGCACATCGTCCGCGATCTGGGGATCAAGCGGGTAAGGCTGCTGACGAACAACCCGCACAAGGTCGACGAGCTCGCCGGTTACGGTGTGCCGTGCGTCAAGCGCGAGCCGCTGATCGTGCGCCCCAACGTGCACAACCTGGCGTACATGCTGACCAAGCGTGACCGGATGGGTCACGACATCACCGGACTGGACGACTCCGGCCCGGACGGATCCGAGTTGACGGAGGAGAGCAACTGATGAGCGGCGCTGGAGCCCCCACCACCGAGGCGTTCGACGCGAGCGGCCTGCGCGTCGCGGTTGTCGCGGCGTCGTGGCATGTGACCGTGATCGACGGCATGCTCGCCGGCGCACAGCGGGCGTTCGCTGACTACAACGTCGGCAACCCGACGATCGTCCGGGTCCCGGGTGCGTTCGAGCTCCCGGTCGTTGCGAACGAACTCGCGAAGGCCGGGTACGACGCGGTGATCGCGTTCGGCGTCGTCATTCGTGGTGGCACGCCGCACTTCGACTACGTCTGCAACGCCGCCACCGACGGCCTGAACCGGGTCGGCCTCGATCACGGTGTCCCGATCGGCTTCGGCGTCCTCACCTGCGACAACGACGAGCAGGCACTGGACCGTGCCGGCCTGCCGGGGTCGAAGGAGGACAAGGGGTACGAGGCGACCTCTGCTGCCCTGCAGACCGCCGCCGTATTGCGCGCGATCCGCACCCGCTCCGTCTGAGACGATGCCTGACATGACCGAGCTGGATCCGCAGATCTCTGCACGCCTGAAACGGACTGTCGACGGTCTCGTGCCGGCGATCGCGCAGCAGTACGACACCGGCGAGGTCCTGATGATGGGCTGGATGAATGACGAGGCTCTGCTGCGTACGTTGACCACTGGCCGCGCCACCTACTGGAGTCGCAGCCGCCAGGAGTACTGGGCCAAGGGCGACACGTCGGGGCACGCACAGCACGTCAAGGAGGTCCGCCTGGACTGCGACGGCGACACGCTGCTGGTCAAGGTCGACCAGATCGGCGCTGCCTGCCACACCGGGGACCGGACCTGCTTCGACGCCGACCGCCTCGACGCCTACGGCAGCGATGACTGACCGTCGACGTACGTTCTGGCCCGTGGTGCTCCTCGGCGTCGCAGCCTCGGGGCTGGCGGCGTACGCAGGCTCCAAGGACTGGATCTCCTCACACGCCGTCACCGGCGCGTCAACCCTGATGACGTCTCAGAATGACGACCTCACCAGCCCTGGCACCACGTCGCTGGCGTTGGTGGCACTGGCTGCCTGGGGCGTCCTCCTGGTGACCAGGGGCTGGGCCCGCCGGACGGTGGCGATCCTCGCCGGGATCGCGGCACTCGGTCCGATCCCGGGCCTGTGGGGGAGCGCTCATCACCTGACCACCAGCCACGAAGGCTCGCACGCAACGGGGTGGCCGTGGGTGGCCGCTGTGTCACTTGTGCTCGCCGCGACAGCTGCCGTCCTCGCCGCGATCTGGGCACCGTCGTGGCCGGAGATGGGGCGCAAGTACGACGCTCCGCAGGCTCCCGCTGGCATCGACACGGACGACAATGCCGGCCTGTGGCGCCAGTTGAGTGAGGGTCGCGACCCAACCGAGGACGGGAACCCCTAAACTCTGTTCCGCACGATCTGCACCAACTCAGAGGAGCTCGCATGTCTGACAGCCACGGCAACACCCCGGCCGCCTGGACGGCTGTGGTCGTCGGCCTGATCGGCTTCCTGATCTCCAGCGTCGGCATCACCTACCTCGGCCACTCCTTCGCGTGGCCGCTCTTCTGGATCGGTGTGGCGGTCTTCGCCGTCGGCGGCGTCGTCTTCGTCGTGATGTCGAAGATGGGCCTCCACGTCGAGAGCCATTGAGTTCTGACACCGCCTCGGTGGTGACTGCGGCGCCAGTGGGCACGCAGTCACGTTGGCAGCGCGTACGCGGGCCGCTTCTGATGACGGGCGGGCTCGCCGCGGCGACCCTGGCACTGCGTGCCCGGGACCCGCATCGCACCCACAGTTGGGGCGTGTGTCCGCTGTACGCCGCGACCGGGATCTACTGCCCGGGATGTGGCGGACTGCGTGCGGTCAACGACATCACCCGAGGGCACATCGACCATGCCCTGCACAGCAACGTGCTGGTGACACTGGCTTATCCCGTCGGCGTCGCCGTCCTCGTCTGGATCGTGGTGCAACGCTGGCGCGGAAAGCCGACGAGCGCAGCCCCGCGACCGTGGGTCGTGTGGACTGCGCTCGTGGTGGCGCTGGTCTTCATGGTGCTCCGCAACACCCCGTACGGGACGGCGCTGGCACCGGTCTGAGCGAGCGGTCAGTTCCCGGACGTCGAGTGGAAGCCCGTGGTCGTGCCGACGATGACGATCACGACGATGTAGAAGAGGATGCCGAGCGCGCTCAGCACGGTACCGATGATGCCGCAGATCATGCCGGCCTTGACCGTTCCGCGGTTGCCGTACACGACGCCGGAGCGGTCGATGTCCTTGAGGGCCGAGCTGCCCATGACCCAGGCCGGGATGCCGAGGAAGAGACCGCAGCAGACGATGCTGAGAATCCCGAAGACCAGGATCAGCGTGCCGCGCGGGTGTTCCTGCGGGTACCCCGTCGGGGGCTGGTACATCGGCGCCGGCGGAGGCGGCGGGTAGTTGGTCATGGGTCTCCTACGAGATCGGTGTGCGGATGCTCGGCAATATATCGGCGTCAGAGAATCCGGGCCGGCAGAACGTCGACACCGGTCGGACCAGGTGCCGGCTGGTGCTGGGGATGGACGCCGATCAGGACCACCGCCACGACGATTGCCGCGAGCAGGATGAGCGAGAGCGCGGTGGCGATGATGCCCATGAGCCGTCCGGCGTGGAGTGATCCCTCGTCGGCGTAACGGGCCCCGGACATCCGGATCTCACGGAGTTCCGACGAGGCCATCGACCACGCCAGGACGCCGAGGACCGGACCGAGGATCCCGGTGAGGAACGTCGTCACCAGCGCGAGGACTCCCAGCACCACGACGGTCGTCGCGCGCGGATGCCCCGGCGCCGCGGCGCCAGGCCCGCTGACGACGCCAGCCGTACGCCACCGCCGGACGTACCAGGCATCCGACCGCTTCGTGAGGAGCAGGAGCGCCGAGGCGGTCGAGGTGAAGGCCCATGCGGCTGAGATGAGGACCACGGCCTGCGGTGCCCGGTCGTCGGGGTTCGGCGCGGTCTGCGAGGTGAGGGTGCCGAGGAAGATCAATCCGGCAATGACCGCCGCGGTGATTCCGAGTGTTGCTGCGGTGAGCCGGCCGGCGTTGGAGTTCTGCAGGGCGCGGATGGAACCGATGAACCCGACGACGGTGACGCCGATTGCCACGAGCATCACCGCCTGGGCCACGGCAGGCCCGTAACTGAGGACCCCAGTGGTCCTGATCCCCCCGAAGGCGAGGGCGATGCCCGTCAGGATCAGCGAGAGCACCGCGCCGGCCGTCGGTGCAAGCGGACGCCTGCTCACCACCGGGGCCGCGATCGTATGTTCAGTCATGGGTGTCGGAGGTCGGCTGGTCGCCGGCAGCTCCGAAGACGTGGGTGTGCTCGGTCCACGCGGCCCCGTCCCACCAGCGCAGCACGCCGTCCTCGACCAGGTACCAACCCGGCGCCGCTGCAGTTGCCTTCGCCGGGCGTTGAGCGCGGTACCACTGATTGGTGGCGGGGAGCAGGAGCAGGAGCGCGCAGAGCGCGCCCACGAGCGCGAGCACGATGAATATTGCCGGACCGGGTCGCTGGATGTGGATGGACGTATCCGGCTGCGGGACACTCACCGCAACGAGGCCGAAGATGGCGCCAACGGCTTGCCAGCCGGCCAACGCGACGAGCGCGATCCGCCAGCCGTGCGAACCGCGGAGCGCCCGCACCGCTGCCACGGCAATCACGACGCTCACCACGAGGCTGACTGCTACCCCGACGCTCGTACCCACCGTGATCCCGATTGTGAACGCATGGCGCGCGGTCGCCGGCGTGGTGTGGTCGACGATCGCCGGTCGGTGAAGCAGATCGAAGACGCTACGAGCCACCATGATCACGGCGAGGATCGCGCCCGTGGCCACCCCGGCCGGAACCGTCCATGGTCGCAGGGCAGGTGATTGAGCAGTGGTGTCCGACATCGTGATTCCCCTAGGAGTGCGACGACAGCCTAGGCGACCGAGCGGGCGCGCGAGACGCGGATGAGTCCCCGAAAGCATGTTTGAGAGACTGTCCGGGTGTCCGACGTCCTGTCCCAGATCATCGAGGGCGTACGCGTCGACCTCGCCGCGCGACAGGCGGTGACCTCGGTCGCCGACCTCCGGGTTCAACTCGCTGACGTCGCTCCGCCCCTGGACCCGATGCCGCGCCTGAGGGCCGTCGGCTCCAGCGTCATTTCCGAGGTGAAGCGCAAGAGCCCGAGCAAGGGGGCGTTGGCCGACATCCCGGATCCGGCTCAGTTGGCGCAGGCGTACGCCCGCGGCGGCGCTGCTGCGATCTCGGTGCTGACCGAGGAACGGCGCTTCGGCGGTTCGCTCGCCGACCTGCGAGCCGTACGCGCCGCGGTCGACGTGCCGATCCTGCGCAAGGACTTCATCGTCACCGAGTACCAACTGCTCGAGGCCCGTGCGAACGGTGCCGATCTGGTGCTCCTGATGTGTTCGGCGATCACGGACGACGGCGAGTTGCGGCGTCTCTACGACACGGCCGGCGAGCTCGGACTCACCGTGCTGCTGGAGATCCACGACGAGCTCGAGGCTGAGCGCGCGGTGGCCCTCGGCGCGAAATTGATTGGCGTGAACGCCCGCAACCTGAAGACACTGGAGATCCACGACGACACGTTCGGTCGGCTGGCCCCGCTGATCCCCGATGATCGCGTCAAGGTCGCCGAGAGCGGGATCTTCTCGCCGGCTGACGTGCAGCGGTTCGTCAACGAGGGCGCGAGGGCGGTCCTGGTCGGCGAGGCCCTGGTGAAGGACGGCGACCCCGAGGCCGCCGTACGCGCGATGACAGGACTGACGACATGACGACGCATCTGAACGAGACCACGAGCTTCGACGCGGACGACCGCGGTTGGTACGGGGGATCCGAGGAGGGTTTCGGCGGCCGGTTCATGCCGGAGGCGCTGATGAAGGCGCTCCTCGAACTCGATCAGGCCTGGACCGCGGCGAAGGCGGACCCGAGCTTCGTCCGTGACTTCGACACCATCCTGCGGGAGTACGCGAACCTCCCCAGCCCGCTGTACTTCGCCGAGCGACTCTCCGACAAGCTCGGCATCCGGATCCTGCTCAAGCGCGAGGACCTCAACCACACCGGTGCGCACAAGATCCGCAATGTGCTCGGCCAGGCCCTGCTGACCAAGCGGATGGGCAAGACCCGGGTGATCGCCGAGACCGGTGCCGGACAGCACGGCGTCGCGAGTGCGACCGCCGCGGCGTACTTCGGTCTGGACTGCACGGTCTACATGGGCAAGGTCGACACCGATCGTCAGGCGCTCAACGTCGCCCGGATGAAGCTCCTCGGCGCCGAGGTGATCCCGGTCGACTCGGGCAGCGCCACGCTGAAGGACGCGATCAACGAGGCGCTGCGCGACTGGGTCGCGAGCGTCGACCACACTGCGTACCTCTTCGGGACCGCGGCTGGCCCGCACCCGTTCCCGACGCTCGTGCGGGACCTTGCCCGAGGGATCGGTGACGAGGCCCGCGAACAGGTGTTGGCGATGGACGGGCGACTCCCGCACGCGATTGCAGCCGCGGTCGGCGGCGGCTCGAACGCCATCGGCCTCTACACCGCCTTCCTGGACGACCCGGATGTTCGCATCTACGGGTTCGAGGCTGGGGGAGACGGGTACGAGACCGGCCGCCACGCCGCCACCATCCAGCAGGGCGATGAGGGTGTGCTGCACGGCGCGCGTACGTACGTGCTCCAGGACGAGGACGGTCAGACGATCGAGTCGCACTCGATCTCCGCCGGTCTGGACTACCCCGGGGTGGGTCCGCAGCATGCCTGGCTGGCCAAGAGCGGCCGCGCGACGTACACGTCGGTGACCGACACCGAGGCAATGGATGCGTTCGCGCTCCTGGCCCGCACCGAGGGGATCATCCCCGCGATCGAGTCTGCGCACGCGCTGGCCGGGGCGATCAAGATCGCGCCGCAGCTGCGTGAGGAGTTCGGCCCGGAGGCGACTCTGCTGGTCAACCTTTCGGGCCGCGGCGACAAGGACATGGGTACGGCGATGGAATGGTTCAAGCTGTGACGACTGCGGTGGCGTTCGAGAAGGCGGCGGCGGAGAACCGCGCCGCGCTGGTCGGCTACCTGCCGGCTGGCTTCCCGACGGTCGCGGGCGGCATCGACGCGATCAAGGCGATGGTCGACAACGGTTGTGACGTCATCGAGGTCGGTCTGCCGTACAGCGACCCCGTGATGGACGGCCCCACGATCCAGGCAGCGGCGCTCCAGGCACTCCAGAACGGCGTACGCACCAAGGACGTGCTCGCGACCGTCGAGGCCACAGCCACGCTGGGCGTGCCTACGGTGATCATGACCTACTGGAACCCGGTCGAGCGCTACGGCGTGGAAGCCTTCGCGCGCGACCTCGCGGCTGCTGGTGGCTCGGGCCTGATCACGCCCGACATCACTCCTGACTACGGCCAGGAGTGGATCGCGGCCGCCGACGCGCACGATCTCGACAAGATCTTCCTGGTCGCACCGTCGAGCACCGACGAGCGGATCGGCCTGACCGTCAGCAACTGTCGCGGATTCGTCTACGCCACCGCTGTCATGGGTGTGACCGGCGCGCGCAACCAGACGTCCGACCTCGCCCCTCCGCTGGTGGCACGCACCAAAGCCGCGACCAGCCTGCCCGTCGGCGTCGGTCTCGGCGTCAGCAACGGTGCCCAGGCCCACCAGATCGCCCAGTACGCCGACGGCGTCATCGTCGGCAGCGCGTTCGTCCGCGCGATCCTTGATGCCAACGGCGACCATAAGGCCGCCATTGCGGCACTGGCTACGCTCACCAAGGATCTCGCGGAAGGCGTACGCCGTTGAACCTGACTCATCTCAAGCGACTGGTGGTCGCTCTGGTGGGAGCCGCGCTGCTCGCCGCGTGCGGATCGAGCCAGCAGGCGTCGGGCCCGCACCAGTTCACCGCCTCGGGCTACGGCCCGTACAAGCCGGCCACCGTCGCCCTGACCGACACCGCCGGCGCGCCGTACGACCTCGGAAGCACGCTGCAGACCCCGCTCACGCTGGTCTTCTTCGGCTACACCAACTGCCCCGACGAGTGCCCCGCCGTGATGAGTCAGCTCGGCTCGGCCTTCAGCAGGCTCAGCGCCGATCAGACGTCGAAGATCACGATGGTGTTCGTCACCACGGACCCTGCCCGCGACTCCGCCAAGGTCGAGCGCCGCTGGCTGGACCGCTACGACTCCAGGTTCATCGGTGTCACGGGCCCGATCGCCCGGATCATCGACCTTGCGTCGTCCCTCAAGTTGTACGTCAAGGGAGCCGAGCGTCTGCCGAGTGGCGGATACGACGTACCGACCCACGACACGCATGTGGTCGCGCTGAATGCCAGGCACGTCGCCGTGGCGATCTGGGACATCGGCACCACGTCCAAGCAGTACGCCGGCGACCTGCAGGCGATGTTGAACGGAGCTGTGCCCGAGTGATCTCGCTCTTCATCCCCAGCCCGCACCAAGGCGTGTGGCATCTGGGTCCGATCCCGCTGCGCGGATATGCCCTCGCGATCATCCTCGGCGCGATCGTCTGCGTGATCATCGCCGAGCGTCGCTGGCAGGCCCGCGGTGGACGCGCCGGCTTCATCCAGGATCTGGCGCTCTGGGCATTCCCGTTCGGACTCGTCGGTGCCCGTCTCTACAGCGTGATGACCGATTCGGACCGCTACTTCGGCCACGGTGTGCCGTGGTGGGAGCCGTTCGCGATCTGGCACGGCGGGATCGGCATCTGGGGTGCCATCAGCGGTGGCGCGCTCGGTGTCTGGATCGCGTGCCGTCGAGCAGGCGTACTGCTGCCGGTCGTGGCCGATGTGCTCGCACCCTGTCTCCTGGTCGCGCAGGGGATCGGCCGCTGGGGCAACTGGTTCAACCAGGAGCTGTACGGCCGGGCGACGACTCTCCCGTGGGGCCTCAAGATCGACGCGGCCCACGCACCCGGCGGCGTCGCAGGCACGTACCACCCCACGTTCCTCTACGAATGCCTCTGGGACCTCGGTGCTGCCGGCCTGATCCTGTGGCTGGATCGGCGGTTCAAGTTCGGTCACGGTCGTGGCTTCGCCCTGTACGCCATGATCTACACGCTCGGACGCGCCTGGATCGAATACCTCCGGATCGACTCCGTCCAGCACCATGTCCTCGGTCTGCGCCTCAACGACTGGACCGCGCTCGTGGTCTTCCTCGGGGGGTTGGCGTACTTCGTCCTCGTCGGGCGCAAGCAGTTGCCACGCGAGGAGTCGCCGTACGTCGCTGTCGGGGAGAACGCCTCCACCGCTGTGTAACTGAGTGGAGCACGCTGATACTTGCTGGTAACGTTCAGCGGAGCGTGAGGGCCAATGTCGTCCCCCAAAGCACTCGCCGGCAGCACCTGCCTTGTTCAACAACAGGATCAGCTGACACCGCTGCGCATCGAAAGTCCCCCGTACCGGGTGAGTTGATGCGCGCCTGAAAGACGAGGGGATCTCCCGTGCCTTATCAGCACTCGTACCCGACTCCGCAGGGTCTGTATGACCCCGCGTTCGAGAAGGACGCCTGTGGCGTGGCCTTCGTGGCCACCCTGACCGGTGTCGCCTCCCACGAGATCGTGGAGAAGGGTGTCGCCGCCCTGGTCAATCTCGACCACCGTGGCGCCGCTGGCGCTGAGGCCAACTCCGGTGACGGTGCGGGCATCCTCGTGCAGGTTCCGGACGCCTTTCTGCGCGAGGTCGTCGGGTTCGACCTGCCCGCGACAGGTGCGTACGCCGTCGGCACCGCGTTCCTCCCGGGCGACGCCGCGCACGTTTCGAACGCCGTCGAGGTCATTGAGAAGATCGCCGTCGACGAGGGTCTGACGGTCCTCGGCTGGCGCGATGTCCCCGTCGAGACCGAGACCCTCGGCGCCACCGCGCTGGCCGCGATGCCGACGTTCCGCCAGATCTTCGTCAGCGTCGCTGGCGAGGCTGTCACCGGTCTCTCGCTGGAGCGTCTCGCCTTCGTGCTGCGCAAACGCGCCGAGCGTGAGACCGATGCGTACTTCCCGTCGCTGTCCTCGCGCACCCTCGTCTACAAGGGCATGCTCACCACCGAGCAGCTCGGCGACGTCTTCCCGGATCTGCGCGACCCGCGCTTCGCCTCGGCCATCGCCGTGGTGCACTCGCGCTTCTCGACCAACACGTTCCCGAGCTGGCCGCTGAGCCACCCGTTCCGCTTCATCGCCCACAACGGTGAGATCAACACCGTCGGCGGCAACCGGAACTGGATGCGTGCCCGCGAGGCGCTCCTCGCCAGCGATGTCCTCGGCGGCGACCTGGAGCGGATCTTCCCGATCTGCACCCCGGGCGCCTCCGACTCCGCCAGCTTCGACGAGGTCCTCGAACTGCTGCACCTGGGCGGCCGCAGCCTGCCGCACTCGGTGCTGATGATGATCCCGGAGGCCTGGGAGAACCACGGTGAGATGAGCCCCGCTCGTCGCGCCTTCTACGAGTTCCACAGCACCGTCATGGAGCCGTGGGACGGTCCGGCCAACGTCGTCTTCACCGACGGCACCCAGGTCGGTGCTGTGCTCGACCGCAACGGCCTGCGCCCGGGTCGCTACTGGGTCACCGCTGACGGCCTCGTCGTGTACGCCTCGGAGGCCGGTGTCCTGCACGACATCGAGCCCGAGAACGTGGTCCGCAAGGGTCGCATGCAACCCGGCAAGATGTTCCTGATCGACACCGTCGAGCACCGGATCATCGAGGACGACGAGATCAAGGACGCCCTTGCGGCGGAGCACCCGTACAGCGAATGGCTCCACGCCGGCCTGGTCAACCTCAACGACATCCCCGAGCGTGAGCACATCGTGCACACCCACGCCTCGGTGACCCGTCGCCAGCAGATCTTCGGCTACACCGAGGAGGACCTCCGCGTCCTGCTCGCCCCGATCGCGAACACCGGTGCGGAGCCGCTGGGCTCGATGGGCACCGACAGCCCGATCGCAGCCCTCTCGGCGAAGCCGCGGATGCTGTTCGACTACTTCGCGCAGCTCTTCGCCCAGGTCACGAACCCGCCGCTGGACGCCATCCGCGAGGAGCTCGTCACCTCGCTGTACGGCTCGATCGGTGCCGAGGCGAACCTGCTCCTGCCCGGACCGGCCTCGTGTCGTCAGATCGTGGTGCCGTTCCCGGTCATCACCAACGACGACCTGGCCAAGATCCGACACATCAACCGTGACGGCGACATGCCGGGCTTCCAGGTCCACATCGTCCGCGGTCTGTACGAGGTCGCCGGTGGCGGCGAGGCTCTCGCAGCGCGCCTGGACGAACTGTGCGCCGAGGTCAGTCAGGCCATCGCCGACGGTTCGCGCATCATCGTGCTGTCGGACCGTCACTCGACGGCCGATCTGGCCCCGATCCCGTCGCTGCTCCTCACCGGTGCGGTTCACCACCATCTGGTCCGCCAGAAGGAGCGCACCCAGGTCGGTCTGCTCGTCGAGGCTGGTGACGTACGCGAGGTGCACCATGTCGCCACGCTCGTCGGCTTCGGTGCGGCTGCGGTCAACCCGTACCTCGCCCTGGAAACGGTCGAGGATCTGGCGTACGACGGCTACTTCGTGAAGGTCGAGCCGGAGAAGGCGATGGCCAACGCCACCAAGGCGCTCGGCAAGGGCGTCCTGAAGGTCATGTCGAAGATGGGTGTCAGCACGGTGGCCTCGTACACCGGCGCGCAGATCTTCGAAGCTGTCGGCCTGTCCCAGGACGTCGTCGAGAAATACTTCACCGGCACCACCTCCAAGCTGGGCGGCGTCGGTCTCGATGTCATCGCCCAGGAGGTCGCCAAGCGTCACGCCACCGCGTACCCGGTCGACGGCATCGCGCCGGCGCACCGCGAGTTGCCGATCGGCGGCGAGTACCAGTGGCGTCGTGAGGGTGAGCCGCACCTCTTCGACCCGGAGACGGTCTTCCGCCTGCAGCACTCCACCCGCAACGGTCGCTACGACATCTTCAAGCAGTACACCGACCGGGTGAACGAGCAGTCGGAGCGTCTGATGACGCTGCGTGGGCTGTTCCGTTTCAAGGACGCGGAGGAGACGGGCCGTCAGCCGATCTCGATCGACGAGGTCGAGCCGGTCAGCGAGATCGTCAAGCGGTTCTCGACCGGCGCCATGTCGTACGGCTCCATCTCGCAGGAGGCGCACGAGACGCTCGCGATCGCGATGAACTCCATCGGTGCGAAGTCCAACACCGGTGAGGGTGGCGAGGACCCGGACCGTCTCTACGATCCTGCCCGCCGCTCGTCGATCAAGCAGGTCGCCTCGGGTCGCTTCGGTGTGACCTCGGAGTACCTGACCAACGCTGACGACATCCAGATCAAGATGGCGCAGGGTGCCAAGCCCGGTGAGGGCGGTCAGCTGCCGGGTCACAAGGTCTACCCGTGGGTGGCCAAGACCCGTCACTCGACCCCTGGCGTCGGCCTGATCTCGCCGCCTCCGCACCACGACATCTACTCGATCGAGGACCTGGCTCAGCTGATCCACGACCTCAAGAACGCCAACCCGGTCGCACGTGTCCACGTGAAGCTGGTGGCCGAGGTCGGCGTCGGTACGGTCGCGGCCGGTGTCTCGAAGGCGCACGCCGACGTCGTCCTGATCTCGGGTCACGACGGTGGTACGGGTGCCTCGCCGCTCACCTCGCTCAAGCACGCCGGTGGTCCGTGGGAGCTGGGCCTCGCCGAGGCTCAGCAGACCCTGCTGCTCAACGGCCTGCGTGACCGGATCGTCGTCCAGACCGATGGTCAGCTCAAGACGGGTCGCGACGTCGTCATCGCTGCGCTGCTCGGTGCCGAGGAGTACGGCTTCGCCACCGCTCCGCTGGTGGTCTCGGGCTGCATCATGATGCGCGTCTGCCACCTCGACACCTGCCCGGTGGGTGTGGCCACGCAGAACCCGGTGCTGCGTTCGCGCTTCTCCGGCAAGGCCGAGTATGTCGTGAACTTCATGAACTACATCGCCGAAGAGGTCCGCGAACTCCTCGCGGAGCTCGGTTTCCGTACGCTCGAGGAAGCCGTCGGTCAGGCCGACGTCCTCGACGCTGCGAAGGCGATCCACCACTGGAAGGCGGAGGGTCTCGACCTGGCGCCGATCTTCCACCGGGTGGAAGTGCCGCAGCAGTTCGCCGGCCAGGACCTGTTCAACACCAAGACCCAGGACCACGGTCTCGAGCGTTCGCTCGACATCACCACCCTGATCCCGGTCGCCAAGCCGGCGCTCGAGTCGGGTGAGCCGGTGCGCGGCCACTTCAGCATCCGCAACGTCAACCGCACCGTCGGCACGCTGCTGGGTCACGAGGTCACCAAGCGCTACCGCGGTGAGGGCCTTCCGGACGGCACCATCGACCTGACCTTCTCGGGTTCGGCGGGCAACTCCTTCGGTGCGTTCGTACCGAAGGGCATGACGTTGCGCATCGAGGGCGACGCAAACGACTACGTCGGCAAGGGATTGTCGGGCGGTCGTCTGGTCGTACGCCCGGACCGGGTTGCGACGTTCAACTCCGAGGAGCACGTCATCGCCGGCAACACGCTGGCGTACGGCGCGACGAGCGGTCAGATCTTCATCCGTGGTGGAGTCGGCGAGCGGTGCTGCGTACGCAACTCCGGCGCCAGTGTCGTCACCGAAGGTGTCGGTGACCACGGGTGTGAGTACATGACCGGCGGTCGGGTGGTCGTCCTGGGCGCCACGGGCCGCAACTTCGCGGCAGGCATGTCCGGCGGTATCGCCTGGGTGCTCGACTTCGTGCCCGCCCGTGCCAACACCGAACTGGTGGAGCTCACTGCCGTGGACGAGAAGCGCCAGGACGAGCTCAGGGCTCTGGTGCAGGCGTTCGCGGAGGAGACCGACTCGGTCGTCGCGCGGGACCTGTTGGCGGACTGGGCGGCTGCGCTGCCGCGGTTCACCCAGATCATGCCGAGCGACTACAAGCGCGTACTCGAAGCGCAAGAAGAAGCGTTGGAAGACGGCCTCTCCGAAGAAGAAGCGGCCCACCGGATCATGGAGGTGCTGCATGGCTGACCCGAAGGGCTTTCTGAAGAACGGCCGCGAGATCGCTGGTCGGCGCCCCGTCGAGGAGCGCGTCAAGGACTGGAACGAGGTCTACCCGGGCGGTGTCGGCAAGGCGTTGCTGCCGATCATCACCACCCAGGCCAGCCGCTGCATGGACTGCGGGATCCCGTTCTGCCACCAGGGTTGCCCGCTCGGCAACATCATTCCCGAGTGGAACGACCTGGTCTGGCGCAACGACTGGGAGGCGGCCAGTGAGCGTCTGCACGCGACGAACAACTTCCCGGAGTTCACCGGTCGCCTGTGCCCGGCCCCGTGCGAGACCGCCTGTGTCCTCGGCATCAACCAGGACCCGGTGACGATCAAGAACATCGAGGTCTCGATCATCGACAAGGCCTGGGACTCGCAGAACGTGAAGCCGCAGCCGCCGGAGTGGCTGTCCGGCAAGACCGTCGCGGTCATCGGCTCGGGTCCGGCCGGTCTGGCCACGGCTCAGCAGCTCACCCGCGCCGGCCACACGGTCGCGGTGTACGAGCGGGCCGACAAGATCGGCGGCCTGCTGCGGTACGGCATCCCCGAGTTCAAGATGGAGAAGGCGCAGATCGACCAGCGCCTGAACCAGATGAAGCGCGAGGGCACCATCTTCCGTGCCGGCGTGAACGTCGGAGTCGACGTCACTGCGGCCCAGCTGAAGGACAAGTACGACGCGATCGTGCTGACCGTCGGCTCGACCGTGGCTCGGGATCTTCCGGTCCCCGGACGTGAGTTCGACGGCATTCACCAGGCGATGGAGTTCCTGCCGCAGGCGAACCGTGCGGCTCTCGGCGAGACCGTCGAGGGCCAGATCACCGCGGCCGGCAAGAACGTCGTGATCATCGGTGGCGGTGACACCGGTGCTGACTGCCTCGGCACCTCGATCCGTCAGGGTGCCGCGTCGATCACGCAGCTGGAGATCATGCCGCGCCCGATGGACTCCACGGGCCGCGCGGACGACCGTCCCAACGGCCAGCCCTGGCCGACCTACCCGATGATCTACCGCGTCGCCTCGGCGAACGAGGAGGGTGGAGAGCGGGTCTACAGCGTTTCCACCAAGCGGTTCCTTGGTGAGGACGGCAAGGTCACCGGTCTGGAACTCGTGGACGTGGAGTTCGTCGACGGCAAGCTCGTCGAGAAGGTCGGCACCGAACGGGTCATCCCGGCGGACGTCGTCTTCCTGGCGATGGGCTTCGTCGGCCCCGAGCGGGCCGGTCTGGTCGACCAGCTCGGTGTCGAACTCGACAACCGCGGCAACATCGCCCGTGACGGCGCCTTCGCCACCTCGGTCGAGGGCGTGTACGTCGCCGGTGACGCCGGTCGCGGTCAGTCCCTGATCGTGTGGGCGATCGCCGAAGGTCGCGCTGCCGCTGCTGCGGTTGACACGTTCCTGACCGGATCTACCACGCTCCCGGCCCCGATCAAGCCGACGGACCGTCCAGCGATGGTCTGATCGACCCAGCATCAGTGAAGCCGCTCCTCGACACGGGGAGCGGCTTCACTGTTTCGGTGTGATTCAAGTTACTTGCGGGTACCGACCCGGTCCTGTTGGCGACCTCGTACGACCGATACCGTTCGCTCATGAGGCGCGCGAAGATTGTCTGTACTCTCGGTCCGGCTGTCGGCAGTGAGAGGAAGATCCGCGAGCTCGTCTATGCCGGTATGGACGTGGCCCGGCTCAACATGAGCCACGGCAATCACGTCGAGCACGCCGAGCGATACGCGATGGTCCGCAAGGCCGCGGAGGACTCGGGGCGCGCGATCGGCATCTTCGCCGACCTGCAGGGCCCGAAGATCCGCCTGGAGACCTTCGCCGAGGGCAAGGCGCTGCTCCGCCGCGGCCAGCGGTGGACCATCACCACGCGCGACGTGCCCGGTGACGACGTCATCTGCGGCACCACCTTCAAGGGCCTCCCGGGCGACGTGACGGTGGGCGACGTGATTCTCATCGACGACGGCAAGCTGCGCCTGCGCGTACTCGGCGTCGAGGACGGCACCGACGTGATCACCGAGGTGCTGGTCGGTGGGCCGGTGAGCAACAACAAGGGCATCAACCTCCCGGGCGTCGCGGTGTCCGTGCCGGCGCTGTCGGAGAAGGACGAGCGCGACCTGCGTTTCGCCCTCGAGTTGGGCGTCGACTACATCGCACTGAGCTTCGTACGCAATGCCTCCGACGCCGAGGACGTACGCCGGGTCATGCGCGATGTCGGCCGGATGCTGCCGATCATTGCGAAGATCGAGAAGCCGCAGGCCGTCGAGAACCTCGACGAGGTGATGAAGGCGTTCGACGCCTTCATGGTCGCCCGCGGTGACCTGGGTGTGGAGTGCCCCCTCGAGGAGGTTCCGTTCCTCCAGAAGCGCATCATCGAGCAGGCCCGACTCAACGCCAAGCCGGTCATCGTCGCCACGCAGATGCTGGACTCGATGATCAGCAACCCGACGCCGAGCCGAGCCGAGGCCAACGACGTCGCCAACGCCGTGCTGGACGGTGCGGACGCGGTGATGCTGTCGGCGGAGACCAGCGTCGGTGAGTACCCGATCGTGACGGTCGAGACGATGGCCCGGATCATCGAGGCAACGGAGACCCATGCGTTCGAGCCGGGTCGACTCGGCCACCTGAGCAAGATCATCTGGAAGCCGCGTACCAAGGGCGGCATCATCGCCAAGGCGGCCGAGGAGGTCGCCGAGCGGATGGATGCCAAGTTCCTGATCGCCTTCACCCAGTCCGGTGACTCGGCTCGCCGTCTGGCGCGTCTGCGTGGTCCGATCCGGGTGCTGGCGTTCACCCCGATCGCTTCGGTGCGTTCGCAACTGGCTCTGAGTTGGGGCATCGAGCCGATCCTGACGGACCCCGTCGAGCACACCGACATGATGGCCAGGCAGGTCGATGAGCACCTGTTGCCGACCGGTCGGATCGAGGAGGGGGACAACGTGGTGATCATCGCTGGGTCGCCTCCCGGGATCCCCGGTTCGACCAACGACCTGCGCATCCACCGGATGGGCGATGCGATCAACGAGGTCGCGCCCGCCTATCGGCGCACCGAGCAGTAGTCGGTCATGGCCGAGAAGGGCAGATTCTTCCCGCGGGTCCTGCAGCAGACCCCGGTCTACACGCGGCTTGCTGAGCGACGCCGGTACGAGGTGGCCGGCACGCGGATCGTGATCACCGGAGCTTCCTCGGGGATCGGAGCGGCCAGCGCAGCGCGCTTGGCTCGGGCCGGTGCTGAGGTCGTCCTGGTCGCCCGTCGTGAGGACGAGTTGGCTCAGGTCGTGCAGGAGATCCGGGCCGCGGGCGGTGCCGCGTCCTACGAGGTGGCAGACCTCGCCGACGAGGCCGCGATCGACGAACTGATCGCCCGTCTCGTCGAGAGCGGCGGCGTGGACGTACTGATCAACAACGCCGGACACTCGATCCGGCGCCCCGTGGTGAAGTCCCGGATGAGTGACTACGAGCGCCAGATCTCGCTCAACTACCTGGCACCGGTCCGGCTCACGCTCGGACTCGTGCCATCGATGTTGGAGCGCGGTGGTGGTCACATCGTCAACGTCTCCACCTGGGCGGTGATGCTCCCGGGTGCGCCCCTGTTCGCCGGCTACGTCGCGTCGAAGAGTGCCCTCACGGCATTCGGTGACTCCGTGCACGCCGAACTCGCGGTCAAGGGGGTCACCGTCACCACGGTCTTCCCGCCGCTGGTGCGTACCCCGATGATCACGCCCACGGCCGCCTTCGACGGCGCTCCGTCGCTCAGCGCCGAAGAGGTCGCCGAGTGGGTGTTGCGTGCGGTGGCTCACCGGCCGCGCGAGATCGCCCCACGGGTGTCACACATCTTCCGGGCGGTCGATGCCACGCTGCCGGCGATGGCACGCCGGGCGGTCAGTCGCCGCTGATCGCGGACGTCAGGCCTTTGTAGCCCGGGTCGGATTCGAACCGACACTGGATGTGGTTTGAGCACATTGCCTCTGCCGTTGGGCTACCGGGCCGCGAGGGAAGAACCTACCTCAGCCGACCCTCCTGTTCCGACTCGGGGGCGCACCCTTCGGCGATCCTCGGACGGTGTCGCTAGCCTGACCGGGTGACTCAGCGCCGAACCGTCGTCATCGCCGAGGATGAGGTCCTCATCCGGATGGACCTCAAGGAGATGCTCACCGAAGAGGGGTACGACGTCATCGGAGAGGCCGGCGACGGTCAGCGAGCCGTCGAACTCGTCACCGAGTTGCGACCCGATCTGGTGATGATGGACGTACGCATGCCGGTCCTCGACGGGATCGCCGCGGCCGAGGTGATCGCCCAGCAGCGGATCGCTCCTGTGGTCATGCTCACCGCCTTCTCCCAGCGCGAGTTGGTGGAGCGGGCGCGGGACGCCGGCGCGATGGCGTACCTGGTCAAGCCCTTCACGGCCAGTGATCTGGTGCCGGCGATCGAGGTCGCGGTGAGCAGGTTCCAGGAGGTCGTCCAGCTCGAGGCCGAGGTCGGCACTCTCCAGGAGCGGCTGGACACTCGGATCGCGGTTGATCGCGCCAAGGGCGTACTCCAGGAGCGGCTGAGCCTCAGCGAGTCCGAAGCGTTCCGCTGGATCCAGAAGACCGCGATGGATCTCAGACTGTCGATGCGCCAGGTCGCTGACGGCGTCGTCGAGCATGGTCCGGAGATTGCCGGTTGAGCGACCTCTGGTGTCACATTCGTCACAGGACTACCCTCGGTCTGTTCGCTGACAACGGGGGTGGAAGTTGAGCCAAGGACAGGTGTGGCTGCGCCAGGCGCAGGCCGATGATGCCGCCTTCCTCGCAAGCAGTTGGCGTACGCATCTCCGCGAGGCCGAATCCGTCGGTGAGGCAGACATTCTCGCGATCATCGAGGCGGCGCAGGCGTCCGCCGACGAGCAGCTGCTGATCGCCGAGTACGACGGCGAGCGAGCGGGCGCGGCCTTGCTGCGCGTCACGACGGTCTCACCCCTCAACCTCGAGCCGATCCTGTCGGTGGTGGCTCCGTTCGTCGTGGCGACCCAGCGGCGCAAGGGCGTCGGACGGGCGTTGCTCAACGCAGCGACGACGTTCGCCGACGAACGTGGGATCGCCACGATGGCGACCGTCGCCAGCGCGAGTTCTCGCGAGGCGAACCGGTACTTCTCGCGCCTCGGCCTCGGCCCGCACGCGTTGGTACGCACCGCGCCGGTCGCGTTGGTCGCCAGTCGTCTGGCAGCCGCTGCCGGTCAGCGGATGCCTCGTCCGCGACAGGGCGCGAAGCTGGCCGACGTGATGGCGGCCCGTCGCGCCGTCAGGCGTACGCCGGCTGCGCGCTGAGGGCGCGAGGACTCACGCGAAGCGGTCGGCGGGGACGATCGCGCAGGTGATCCGTGAGGTGCACACGCGCTTGCCCTCGTCGTTGGTGATCACGATCTCGTACGCGGCCGACGTACGACCACGGTGGATCGCCGTGGCCACGGCGTGCACGTAACCGCTGGTTGCGGCTCGATGATGGGTCGCGTTGATGTCGACGCCGACCGCAACGCCGCCGTTCGCCATCGCATGGATGGCCGACCCGACGGAGCCGAGGGTCTCAGCCAGGGCGATCGAGGCGCCGCCGTGGAGCAGGCCCATCGGCTGCTCGTTGCCGGCCACCGGCATCCGACCCTCGACTCGTTCCGCCGAGATGTAGAGGAGTTCGACGCCGAGCTTCTCGTTCATCCCGCCCATGCCGTACGGCATGTGCTTCAGGAACTCCTCGACCGGGATGCTGGTGTCGTTCGTGTCGCTCATGGACCCATCTTTGCAAATAGTTGCAAACCTGTCGTCCGGGATCACCGAGATGTGTGTCACGGCCTGTCGGTCCTCCCCATGAGTGGCTCGGTGAGGCGGCGCCTGGCCGTTTCGACCGCCCGGGCACGCGTCAGACTTCGTTGTCGTCGGTCGCGATGCCACCGGCATCGCTCCACTCCTCCGCCTCGTCTGTCACGCACCCGAACGGCCGAAGCCGATCCAGGGACCGCCTCACCGAGCCACTAGGCTCGCCCTGTGGGTGCCCAGACGCGCGGTCGGTTGTTGCTTCTCGACGGGCATTCGCTCGCATATCGAGCCTTTTTTGCGCTCCCGGTGGAGAACTTCTCGACCGTTACCGGCCAGAACACCAACGCCGTCTACGGCTTCACCTCGATGCTCACGAATGTCGTCCGCGACGAGCGCCCGACTCATGTGGCCGTCGCGTTCGACCTCTCGCGACAGACCTTCCGGCTGGAGGAGTACGCGGAGTACAAGGCCAAGCGCAACAAGACGCCCGATGAGTTCAAGAGCCAGTTGCCGCTGATCCAGCAGGTCCTCGACCGATTCGGCATTCGCCATCTGAGCCTCGCCGGGTACGAGGCGGATGACATCATCGCAACGCTGGTCACCCAGGGCCTGGACCAGGACATGGAGGTCTTGATCCTGACCGGTGATCGTGACTCGTTGCAGTTGGTCACCGAACACTCGACCGTCCTGTACCCGACGCGCGGCGTCTCCGAGCTTGCCCGGATGACGCCAGCCGTCGTCGAGGAGAAGTACGGCGTCCCGCCGCACCGCTACCCGGAGCTGGCGGCGCTCGTGGGCGAGGACAGCGACAACCTCCCGGGTGTCCCCGGCGTCGGACCCAAGACAGCCGCCAAATGGATCGCGACCTTCGATGGCCTGGAGAACCTGATCACCCAGGTCGACCAGGTTCCCGGCAAGGCGGGGGAGTCGCTGCGGGCGCACATCGATGACGTGCTGCGCAACCGCCGACTCAATGCCCTGGTCCGCGACCTCTCGCTCGACCTCGCGATCGACGACCTCGGCCGCGCCGAGTGGGACCGCGGTGCCACGGTGGAACTGCTCGACGAGCTCGAGTTCCGCGGCGAACTCCGGACCAGGATCTTCGACGTGTTCGGCGGGGGCGAGGAGCCTGTGACCGTCGAGAGCGGCTTCGAGCTCAACCCGATCAGTGTCGACGAAGGCGGTCTCGGCACCTTCCTGCAGGGGCTTGAGGGCCCAGTCGGTCTGTACGTCCGCGGTGTGTGGGGCTCAGGCACAGGCCGTGTCGACGGGATCGCCTTCGCGACACCCGGGCTTGCTGCGTACGTCGATGTCACGACGCTGAACCCGGTCGACGACGAGGCGCTTGCGCAGTGGTTGGCCGGCCCGGCCCCGAAGCAGATGCATGACGCCAAGGGCCCGCTACTGGCGCTGTGGGCGCACGGGTGGACTATCCAGGGTCTGGTGCTCGACACCGCACTCGCGGCCTACCTGGCCCAGCCCGACCAGCGCTCGTACGAACTCGCTGATCTCACCGTCCGTTACCTGCGCCGTGAACTCGCCGGCGATGTCGCCGAGGAGCAGGCGAGCCTCTTCGGTGGCGAGGACGACGACCAGCACTCGACCAACGCCATGCTGCATGCGCGCGCGGTGGTCGACCTCGCCGAAGCTCTGAGTACCGAGGTCGAGCGGGCCGGTGGTCATCAACTCCTGACCGAGATCGAGCAGCCGCTGGTGTCGGTGCTCGGCGGCATGGAACGGATCGGAATCGCGGTCGACACCGACTACCTCGAGGACCTCGAGCGTACGTTCGCGGACGAGGTGCGCCGCGCTGCCGAGGATGCGTACGAGGTCATCGGCAAGGAGATCAACCTCGGCTCACCCAAGCAGTTGCAGGTCGTCCTCTTCGACGAGCTCGGCATGCCCAAGACCAAGCGCACCAAGACCGGCTACACCACCGATGCCGACGCGCTGCAGGATCTCTACAAGAAGACCGAGCACCCCTTCCTCCTGCACCTGCTGCGGCACCGGGACGTGTCCCGCCTGCGGGTGACGATCGAGGGTCTGCTCAAGACCGTCCAGCCCGACGGACGGATCCACACGACCTTCAACCAGACGATCGCCGCCACGGGTCGGCTCTCGAGCACCGACCCGAACCTGCAGAACATCCCGGTACGCACCGAGGAGGGGCGCCGGATCCGCGCCGGCTTCGTCGTCGGCGCCGGCTATGAGTCGCTGATGACCGCGGACTACAGCCAGATCGAGATGCGGATCATGGCGCACCTGTCCCAGGACGTGCTGCTGCTCGATGCGTTCAAATCGGGGATGGACTTCCACTCAATCACCGCCTCACGCGTCTTCGGCGTGCCTGCGGACGAGGTGTCGCCCGAGCAGCGGGCCAAGATCAAGGCGATGAACTACGGGCTTGCGTACGGCCTCTCCGCCTTCGGCCTCTCGCAGCAACTCGGCATCACGCCGGGCGAGGCGTCGGTGCTGATGGATGAGTACTTCGAGACCTTCGGCGGCATCCGGTCCTACCTCGGCGGCGTCGTCGACGAGGCCAGGAGTACGGGCTTCACCGAGACGATCATGGGACGTCGGCGCTATCTGCCCGACCTGACCAGCGACAACCGCCAGCGCCGCGAGATGGCCGAGCGGATGGCGCTCAACGCACCGATCCAGGGCTCCGCCGCCGACCTGATCAAGGTTGCGATGCTTCGGACCGACGCCGCCCTCAAGGACGCCGGGCTGGCGTCACGGTTGCTACTCCAGGTGCACGACGAACTCGTCTTCGAGGTCGCGCCGGGGGAGCGTGATCGTCTCGAGGAGGTCGTACGCGCCGGCATGGGCGGAGCCGCCGATCTCGATGTCGCACTGGACGTCAGCGTGGGCACAGGCCGTAGCTGGCACGACGCCGCCCACTGACCGCCGAGAGGTGAAGTAATCCGCCCCGAGAGGTGACGAAATCCGCTCTGAAACGTGAGGATTTCCGAAGGCCTCCTTCGGCCTTCAGGCGTGAGCGGGCTCCGAGGCAGGTGCGTGCCGGGTCTCCCACAGGCTGTGGGAAAGCAGCAGCGCCATCAGAATGCTGTCGATGATCGTCACCACCGTGACCAGCCCGGTCAGGCTCGACTGGCGCAGCCCGAAGACGACCACGGCGCCGAAGGCGAGCCAGATCAGCACGGACGACATCCGGTGCTGCCGCGCGAGCACCGAATAGACGAGCAACTGGAGCACCGACAGTGCTGTGCCGAGCACCGCGAAACGCCACAAGTCGTGCTGCACGCCCTGGTAGTCGTGCCCGCCGACGAAGACCAGCGCCAGGCCCGACAGGATCCAGGATCCGGCGATGCCGACGACTCCGAGGATGCCGACCACCGAGAGGCTCAGGAGCAGCGCCTTGCGTCGCGATTCGCTCTTCGACATCGACGGGAAGACCAGCACGATCACTGACTGGGGGAGGAACAGCACCACCTTCGTGACGATCAGCCCGGCGGCGTACAGGCCGGCCTGGATGCTGTTGTGCGGCAGGATGTGGCGGGCGATGAGGATGTCCACGTTGGACAGGGCGACGAAGCCGAGCATCGCGAACGAGCCGTGCAGCATCTCCGAGACGGCACCGCGTACGTCTGGATGCGGTTCGTGCACGTGCGGTTCGCGCAGGACCCACCAGCCCACGATCGCCGGCGAGAACTGTGCGATGAGGACCGCGAGCATCGCGCTGGTCTCGGTCGGGTGCACCAGCATGAACAGCGGGCCGATCACCACACGGGGGACACCGTTGGCGAGATACAACAACGCCAGGTCGCGCCAGCGACGTTCGCCCTGGAGGATGCCGGCCTGGCCGCCCCACAGGGTGATCGGATAGGCCGCCACTCCCACGATCAGGGCCGTCCAGATGCTCGGAAGTCGGAGTCCGTGCTGGATCACCGGGCTGAGTGCGATCATCAAGACCGTGAGGGCGATCGCGGCGCGGTTCGTCACCACCTTCATCGTCCGCTCGATCGAGCGGACGTCGCCCGGCGCTGCGGCGACCCGGCGTGCGGCCGTCGCCTGCACGCCCAGTTGGACGACGGCGATCACCAGTTGCAGAGCAAGCATTGCGCCGACGGCGCTGTAGGTCGCTGGTCCGAGGATGGTCGCGGCGAGGATCTGGAACCCGAAGGTCGCCACGTTCATCACCAGGATGCCGGCTGCCAACAGCCCGGATCCACGTACGTCCACTTCCGGACTCGGTGGCTCCTCGGTCAGCTGCTCAACAGTCACGAGATAGCAGAGTAGTCCGCCCCGAAGACGGCGGTGCCGGGAGTCAGCCGACCGCGTGTCGAGGACCAACCGCCCCACACTCGCTCGTGTCCCTCGGGCCATTCGGGTTCGGCGAGGTCGGTGAGCACGAATCGGTGTCGGGCCAGCAGGCTGACCCAGTCGCCGAGCGTGCGGTGGTGTTCGGCGTACGTGACCTCGCCGGAGTCCTCGGAGACCTCGACGTACGGTGTGCGGTCCCAGTAACTCTGCGTGGCTGTCAGGCCGCGCTCGTCCGGTTCGTCGGGGAACATCCACCGGGTCGGGTGGGTGATCGAGAAGGCGAGGCGGCCGCCGGTGCGCAACACCCGCGCGCATTCGCGTACGCCGGCCTCTGCGTCGGCCAGGAACTGAAACGCCCCGAACGAGCAGAACACCACGTCGAACGAGTCATCGGCGAAGGGGAGTTCGGTCGCGGTGGCACGGACCGAGGGCACGGTGATCGCAGCGACCTCGTCGAGGCGGCGGGAATGCTGCAGTTGGCGGTGCGAGAGATCCAGTCCGTACGCGTGCCCGCCCTGCTGCCGGATCCAGCGACTGCACTGGCCGGCTCCGGACCCGAGTTCCAGCACGCGCTTGCCGTCGAGGGGTCCGAGGATTCCCAGAGACGCCTCCGTGGTCCCCTCGGGACCCCAGACGAAGCCGGCATCACCGAGGAAAGCACCATGGGTGGCCTGGTACTCGTCGGCGTACCGGTCCCACTCACCGGCGTTGGCTCGCCGACTCTGGGTCTCGTCGATCGCTCGCCGTTCGGCACGTACGCCTGGCTCCAGGGCCAGATAGGGTTCAGTGGATTCGACCACGGGGCCAATCTAGGCCCGATGGCGAGATCGTCCTCGTTTGGACTGGACCGCCTGCCCGCGCGTACTCTGGCGGGTGCGTGTGGAATCCCACGCGCGCGCTTCTCAAGCGTTCAGTCCGATATCTGTCCACCCAAAGGTTCTCCCTTACATATGACCACCATCTCCCTGGCTCCCGATTACGACGCTCCGCAGGTTGCAGTCAACGACATCGGTTCCGAGCAGGACTTCCTCGATGCGATCGACGCCACCATCAAGTACTTCAACGATGGTGACCTCGTCGAGGGCATCATCGTCAAGGTCGACCGTGACGAGGTTCTCCTCGACATCGGTTACAAGACCGAGGGCGTCATCCCGTCCCGCGAGCTCTCGATCAAGCACGACGTCGACCCCAACGAGGTCGTCACCGTCGGTGACATCGTCGAGGCTCTCGTTCTCCAGAAGGAGGACAAGGAGGGTCGCCTCATCCTGTCCAAGAAGCGCGCTCAGTACGAGCGGGCCTGGGGCACGATCGAGAAGCTCAAGGAAGAGGATGGTGTCGTCGAGGGCACCGTCATCGAGGTCGTCAAGGGCGGCCTCATCGTGGACATCGGCCTCCGTGGCTTCCTCCCCGCCTCGCTGGTGGAGATGCGTCGCGTCCGCGACCTGCAGCCGTACGTGGGCATGACCCTCGAGGCGAAGATCATCGAGCTCGACAAGAACCGCAACAACGTGGTCCTGTCGCGTCGCGCGTGGCTTGAGCAGACCCAGTCCGAGGTCCGCCACAGCTTCCTCAACCAGCTCCAGAAGGGCCAGATCCGCAAGGGTGTCGTGTCCTCGATCGTCAACTTCGGTGCGTTCGTGGACCTCGGCGGCGTCGACGGTCTCGTCCACGTGTCGGAGCTGTCCTGGAAGCACATCGACCACCCGTCCGAGGTCGTCACCGTCGGCGACGAGGTCACCGTCGAGGTTCTCGACGTGGACTTCGACCGCGAGCGTGTCTCGCTGTCGCTGAAGTCGACGCAGGAAGACCCGTGGCAGCACTTCGCCCGGACGCACCAGCTCGGCCAGATCGTGCCCGGCAAGGTCACCAAGCTCGTTCCGTTCGGTGCGTTCGTACGCGTCGAGGAGGGCATCGAGGGCCTGGTGCACATCTCGGAGCTGGCCGAGCGCCACGTCGAGATCCCGGAGCAGGTTGTCCAGGTCAACGACGACGTGATGGTCAAGATCATCGACGTCGACCTCGAGCGTCGCCGCATCTCGCTGTCGCTCAAGCAGGCCAACGACACGGCCACCGCCGGTGACGTCGAGGAGTTCGACCCGACCCTCTACGGCATGGCTGCCACGTACGACGACCAGGGCAACTACATCTACCCGGAGGGCTTCGACCCGGAGACCGGCGAGTGGATGGCCGGCTTCGAGACGCAGCGCACCGCGTGGGAGCAGCAGTACGCCGAGGCGCACGCTCGCTGGGAGGCGCACGTCAAGCAGCAGGCCGAGGCCAAGGCTGCCGAGGCGGCTGCCGCCGAGGCGACCTCGTACTCGTCGGCCGGTTCCGACGAGCAGCAGGGCGGCTCGCTCGCTTCGGACGAGGCGCTGCAGGCGCTGCGCGAGAAGCTCACGGGCGCCAACTGACGCTCGGCTTCTGCTGAACTGATTCGCTCAGAGGCGGTCACCCTTTCGGGGTGGCCGCCTTTGGCGTTCCTGTACGCGGGGGTGGACCGATGTTTCGGATGTGCCGTCCGAGCGGGCGGCAGGTGCCCCACGTGCAACATCGGTCCACCCTGGCGTCCGGCCCGACTGTCCGGCCTACTCCCATAGGGTGGCGCCATGCGTGTGGGACTCACCGGCGGGATCGCCTCAGGCAAGAGCACGGTCTCGGCGATGCTTCGTGAACTGGGCGCGATCGTCATCGATGCCGACCAACTGGCTCGCGACGTCGTCGCCAAAGGGACACCAGGACTCGCACAGGTCGTCGATGTCTTCGGTCCCGGCGTCCTGACCGAGGCGGGTGAGATGGATCGCCCGGCCGTCGGCGCGATCGTGTTCGCGGACGAGAGCAAACGGCGTGCGCTCGAGGCGATCATCCACCCGCTGGTCGGTGCGCGGAGCGCGGAGTTGGCCCGAGAGGCTGGGCCCGGTGCTGTCGTGGTCCACGACATCCCGTTGCTCGTCGAGACCGGTCAGGCCGAGTTGTTCGACGCGGTGATCGTGGTGGATGTGCCGGAGGACGTCCAGGTCGAGCGGATGCTTCGTGACCGTGGCTGGGCCGAGGACGATTCGCGGGCGCGGATCGCGGCCCAGGCCACTCGTGATGCCCGCCGGGCTGCGGCGACGTACGTCATCGAGAACACCGGAACGCGCGAAGACCTCCGCCTTCGGGTGGCGGAGGTCTTCGGCGACGTGCTGCAGCGGGGGAGTTAGGCAGCCAGGTCGGGGTCGGCGATCCGACGCAGCTTCGCGATCGCCTCGCGTTCGAGCTGGCGTACGCGCTCGGCGCTGATGCCGTGCTTGGCGGCGATGTCGGCCAGCTTGTGCTGGCGTCCGTCGGCCAGGCCGTATCGCGCCCGGACGATGTCGGCCGCCCGCGCATCGAGTTGGTCGATGAGGTCCAGGAGTCGGCGCTGCGCCTCGACATCGATGACTTCGTCGTCCGGACCGTTCTCCTCGGTCTGGGCCATCAGATCACCGAGGGAGGTGTCGCCGTCCTCGTCGACAGGTGTGTCCAGGCTGACGTGATCGCGTCCCCAGGCCATCAGGTCCAGTACGCGCTCCAGCGACAGGTCGAGTTCGGCGGCGATCTCCGCCGGGTCGGGGTCACGACCCAGCTGGCGTTCGAGCGTACGCCGGGCGCCACCGATCTGGTTGAGCTCCTCGACCACGTGCACCGGGAGACGTACGACGCGGGCCTGCTGGGCGATGCCGCGGGTGATGGCCTGACGGACCCACCAGGTCGCGTACGTCGAGAACTTGTAGCCCTTGGTGTAGTCGAACTTCTCGACCGCGCGGATCAGGCCCGTGTTGCCTTCCTGGATCAGGTCGAGCATCGGCATCGAGGACCGGCCGTACTTGCGTGCGATCGAGACGACCAGACGCAGGTTCGCGTTGGTGAAGCGCTCGATGGCTTCCTGCCCGTCCTTCGCGAGCCATTCGAGCTCAGCGAGAGAGGCGTTGATGGGGTTCTTGCGGCCGGTCCTGTTGGCCGCGAGCCACTGACCGGCGAGCATGCCTGCCTCGATCCGCTGCGCCAGCTGAACCTCGTCAGCGGCGGTGAGCAGCTCGGTGCGAGCAATCTCGTCAAGGTATAGACCGACGCTGTCGCGGCCTTCGATCTCACGCGTACGAACCCTGGCAACCATCGCCAAACCTCCTCAGCCCGCAGGCTTGACCCTGCATCGTGTTCAACGGTTGAGGTGGGACTCCGATTCCCGCCTCTTACCCGTGTTGACGCACGAGCCGGCCCAGAAGTTTCCCGAAAGCGCCGTTGACAGCGGATTCTTATGAAGAAGACTCATCGGGGCGGCTCAGGGCCGCGTCCTCGGCCTTGAATGAGTGCACCGGACCAGGGCCGGTCAGGGCTGTTTCGAAGCGCACCGTCACCACGCCCCGCCCGCTTCCCCAGACCCAGCCGGGCCCGTACTCGCTGTGGATGACGTCCTGTCCGGGATGCCATCCGCTGCTGCGACGGACGAACGCGGTGGTGTCGACTTCCGGCTCGTCCTCCGGTTCGGAGCCGAACAGGTCCTCCTGGACCCAGTCGGCCAGGCCGGAGACGCCGACACCGAGGAGGCGTACGCCGCCGTCTGTGTCGACCTCCTCCAGCAGCGCCTGCGCGAGCCGGGTGATCACGCCGACGGCGTCGGTGGGTTCGGGCAGGGTGGCTGACCGGGAGACCGTGGTGAAGTCGTACTGACGCACCTTGATCGAGATCGTGCGTCCGCTGAGGCCGTGCTTCTGCAGGCGTCGAGCGACCTCGCCGGCCTGTCGGGACAGCAACTGCCGCAGCAGGGTCCGGTCGGCGATGTCTGTGTCGTACGTACCCTCGACGCTCACCGACTTGGCTTCCCTGCTCGCATGCACCCGACGGTCGTCCTCTGCCCGCGCAAGGCGGTACAGGCCCTGTCCCTGCGAGGCACCGAGGACGCTGACCAACTCGTCCTCCGACATCAGTTCGAGGTCGGCGACGGTGTGGATGCCGACGCGGCTGAGTCGCTGACGCGTCGCGGGGCCGATCCCGGGAATGACGCCCACTGGAAGTGGTCGGAGCAGCTCCTGCTCGGTCCCGGGTTCGATCACCATCAGCCCGTCGGGTTTGCGCATGTCGCTGGCGATCTTGGCCAGGAACTTGCTGCTCGCGAGTCCGACGCTCGCGGTGAGGCCGCCGGTGGCCTCACGCACGGCGGCGCGTACGTCCTCGGCGACGGCAGTCACGGTCGGAACGTTCAGATCCGGCAGGTTCGCATCGGCGAGGTCGACGAAGGCTTCGTCGAGGCTCAGGGGTTCGTAGGTCTCGCTCACCTCAGCGAGGACCTTCATGACGGCGCGGCTGGCTTCCTGGTACGCCCGGAACCGCGGGACCAGGAAGGCGGCGTGTGGGCAGCGAGCACGGGCCTCGCGGATGCTCATCGCCGAGCGGACCCCGAAGACCCGAGCCTCGTAGCTGGCGGTCGAGACGACGCCGCGATTGCCGGTCCCGCCGACGATCACGGCCTTGCCGCGCAGGGACGGCTTGTCACGCTGCTCGACGCTGGCGTAGAACGCGTCGAGGTCCAGATGCATCACCGACGCCTCTGACCTCATGTCCGCAACCTATCGGCCTCCACCGACCACTTCTTCTCCACAGGGGACGCCGTACGGCCGGTTGCCCACAGGCGGTTTGCGCATCTCCGGCGTGCGTCGGTGCTCGCTCCGAGGCTCAGCCCATGAACACCACTTTCGTCGCCCGTCATCCCGTCGACCTCGCCGCTGTCGTCCCGATCGTCCTGGGGTTCCAGCCGGAGGAGTCGTTGGTGATGTTGACCTTCGGCGGACCGCGGCCCTTTCACGCGCGGATGGATCTGCCGCCGACCCGACATCTCCCCGAGGCGATCGAGACCCTGCTCGCCCCTGCAGTCAGACTTCGTGTGGACTCGATCGCGCTCATCGTCTACTCCTCGCGACCGCGGGTCGCTGGCGCTGCGCTCCGGTGCGCCGACAGCGCCTTCGGCTCGCACGGCATTGAGGTGCTGGAGGCGTTCCGGGTCCATGACGGCAGGTTGTGGCCGTTCGAGCAGCGACCTGACATTCCGCGTTCGGGCCTGGCGTTCGACGCGTTCGAGCACCCGTTCCGCGCCGAGGCGGTCCTGGAGGGCTTCGTCACCCGCGGCTCGCGGGACGAGGTGGCGGACAGCCTGAGTCGGGATCCGGACGCGGCAGCCCTCGTCGGCTCGCTGTTGCAGGTCGTCGAACCCATGGCGCCGTCGGAGGTCTCGATCGTCCTGGAGGAGATGCTCGATCTCGAGATGGAGCCCGAGGGCTGGGCGAGTTTCCTCCTCAGCGTCCCGACGCCAGCTGCGGGTGAGCTGGTCTGGCGGCAGTTGCACGGCAGGCATCCACGCGAGACGGTCGAGTTCTGGTCGGCCGTCGTACGCCGGTGCCCCGATGAGGCGGTCGCTGCACCGGCCGCTTTCCTGGCGTACGCGGCGTGGCTCTGCGGTCAGGGCGCGATTGCCTGGTGTGCGCTCGACCGGTGTTTCGAGGCCGAGCCGGAGCATCGCCTGGGCCGGTTGCTGGCGACGGCGCTGAGCAAGGCAGTTCCGCCGCCGGTCATCGGTGCGGCGTGAGGGCAGTTGCCGGGTCGCTCGGGGCGGTACGGACACGGACCCAGGTTCGTTGGAGTCCGCTGCGCGGGTCATGCCAGCCGCGTCGGGTGATCACCACGTACGACAACGGCTGATCGGCTTCGGCAAAGGCGTGCATGGTCGGTGCGAGGACCGTCAGGTCGAGGTCGTCCACCGTCGCCGGGCCGCTGCGGGTGAGCCAGACCCACGGGACGCACGTGGGGGTGGACACCCCGCCTGCCTCGGCCCGCCGGACCATCGCGTGCACGAGGTCCACGCGGGTACCGAAGTCGGCTGGTGCCTCAGCGATCGGAGTGCTCACTCTTGGGCCTCCCGGGGTTCCCACGTGCAGTTGGGCAGGGAACAGCCGACGGCGCTCGCTCCGGGCGTGTTCGAACACCTCGGCGCGAAGCATTGATCGGACCGCGAGGGGGAGTGGAGCGACCAGACCGAGGTCGAGGAGGGGTTCGGATTGGCTGGCGGCGACAGGCATGGCGTCAGCATCGCGGGGAATCGGCGGATCGTCATCTGGCTATCCACAGGCAATGCGAGAGGATGGGGAGGTGGCGTACTCGATGACCGGCCTGGACGAGGCCGACAAGGTTCTCAACGACTATCCGTTCGCGGTGATCCTGGGCATGCAGCTGGACCAGCAGTACTGGATGGAGCACGCCTTCCGCGGCGGTCACAAGCTGCTGGGACGCCTGGGCCACCTCGACACCGCGAAGATCGCCGCGATGGATCCCGAGGAGTTCAAGGCGATCGCGTCCCAGACCCCGGCGATCCACCGGTTCCCCGCATCGATGGCCGCCAAGGCGCAGGCGCTGGCGCAGATCATCGAGACCACGTACGACGGCGACGTGACCCGGCTCTGGAACGAAGCTGCCACCGGGAAAGAACTCCTCAAGCGGCTGCAGGCGCTGCCTGGATTCGGTGCGCAGAAGGCCAGGATCTTCGTTGCTCTGCTGGCCAAGCAAGCCGGCGTACGACCCGACGGATGGGAGGCCGTCGCGGGGGACTACGCGCTCGACGGCTACCGATCCGTGGCCGACGTCGTCGACGCCGACTCGCTTGCGAAGGTGCGCGAACACAAGCAGGAAATGAAGGCCGCAGCCAAGGCTGCCAAGTAGTCGCAGCGCAGCGCCTGAGACGGCGGGTGCCGATGCATTGGCGGTTGCGCCGACGTGGCACACTGGTCCAAGCGGCTCTTGACGTCACCGGGCTTGGCCGCGCCCCAAATGAGATTTTCGTAAGAGGTGTTTGTGCCCACTAGCGCTGCCAAGACCGCCGCGAAGAAGCCCGCTGCGAAGAAGGTCGCGGCCGCGCCGGCTGCCGCCGTGCAGACCGACGAGGTCATCACCGAAGTGACCCTCGAGGTCGCTCCGGCCCAGTTCGACGCCAACGGGAAGAAGATCCTCCCGGACATTCCTGACGCACAGTTCGAGCAGGACGTGGCGGCCGACCCCTCCATCAAGGAGGACGAGAAGGAGTCGGAGTCGTTCGTCATCTCGACGGCCGATGACGCCGACGAGCCGATCCAGCAGGTCATGGTCGCCGGTGCCACCGCTGACCCGGTCAAGGACTACCTCAAGCAGATCGGCAAGGTCTCGCTCCTCAACGCCGAGATGGAGGTCGAGCTCGCCAAGCGCATCGAGGCCGGCCTCTTCTCCGACGAGAAGCTGGCCAAGGGCGGTCGCATCGCGGCGAAGACGCTCGAGGAGCTCGAGTGGATCGCCGAGGACGGTCGCCGCGCGAAGAACCACCTTCTCGAGGCGAACCTCCGTCTCGTCGTCTCTCTCGCCAAGCGCTACACCGGCCGCGGCATGCTCTTCCTGGACCTGATCCAGGAAGGCAACCTCGGTCTGATCCGCGCGGTCGAGAAGTTCGACTACACCAAGGGATACAAGTTCTCCACGTACGCCACCTGGTGGATCCGTCAGGCCATCACCCGTGCCATGGCCGACCAGGCTCGTACGATCCGCATCCCGGTCCACATGGTCGAGGTCATCAACAAGCTGGCGCGCGTCCAGCGTCAGATGCTGCAGGACCTCGGTCGTGAGCCCACGCCCGAAGAGTTGGCCAAGGAACTCGACATGACCCCTGAAAAGGTCATCGAGGTCCAGAAGTACGGCCGTGAGCCGATCTCGCTGCACACCCCGCTGGGTGAGGACGGCGACTCCGAGTTCGGCGACCTGATCGAGGATTCCGAGGCCATCGTGCCGGCGGACGCCGTCTCGTTTACGCTCCTCCAGGAGCAGCTGCACGCGGTCCTCGACACGCTCTCGGAGCGCGAGGCCGGCGTGGTGAGCATGCGCTTCGGTCTCACCGACGGTCAGCCGAAGACCCTCGACGAGATCGGCAAGGTCTACGGCGTGACGCGTGAACGCATCCGCCAGATCGAGTCCAAGACGATGTCGAAGCTGCGCCACCCGAGCCGCAGCCAGGTCCTGCGCGACTACCTCGACTGAGCAGCAACGACGAAGGGCCCCGACCACGCCGGTCGGGGCCCTTCGTCGTTGCTGCTTGCTCTATCAAGCGTTGGCCGTACGCACCCAGGGCTGGCGTTCCTCGATCTGCGCGGCCAGACCGAGCAGCATCGGCTCCGAGCCGGGTCGTCCGACCAGCTGGACACCGATCGGGCGACCGCCGGCGTCGAGCCCTGCCGGCACGGTCATCGCCGGCCATCCGATCATGTTCCACGGTGCCGCGAACGGTGCGTACCGGGCGTTGGCCCACAACGTCGCCGCCCACGAGGTCTGGTGCCACGCACGGGACTTGATCGGCGGTTGGGCCAACGTCGGGGTGATCAGCACGTCGACGTCCCCGAAGAATTCGGTCGCCCGAGCTCGCCAGGCGTTGCGGCCGCCAGCGTGTGGAAATCCGCGCTTGCGCAGTGCGCGACCGATCCCGACGTGCACCCGGTTCCGTCGTTCGAGCGCATCGGGATCAGCAAGGAGATCGGCATCGTCCGCGGCACCCGTGGTCCACAGTTGCAGCGCCGTCGTGGTCATCAAGGACGCTGGGTAGCGGGGAGCACGGTCGACGACATGGTGGTCGCCGACGAGCAGGGCTGCGGTGGTCCGGACGCCCTCCTGCCAAGCAGCGGCAACGGGTGTCCCAGCGGCCGGGGGCTTGATCGAGGTCGCGATCCGCAGGCGCCCTGGATCGCTGATCGTCGCGTAGGTGGGATCGTCAGCGAGGACGGAGAACATCAACGCAGCGTCAGCGACTGTGGTGGCCAGCGGTCCGTTCTCCGCCATCTGGTTCCAACTCGTCGGTCCGAGGCCCGAGGGGACGACACCGAGCCCGGGCTTCAAGCCCACCAGACCGCAGCAGGCAGCCGGGATCCGGATCGATCCCATGCCGTCGTTGCCGTGCCCGATCGGTACGTCGCCCGATGCCACAGCAGCAGCGGTCCCACCCGATGAGCCACCCGGCGTACGGTCCAACGCCCATGGGTTGTGGGTGATGCCGAACGTCGAGTCCGTCGCGCCCCAGATGCACAGCTCGGGCACCCGGGTGAGACCGACAACGACCGCTCCAGCAGCCCGGAGGCGGCGTACGACCTCGTGATCGGCCGCCTGGGGCGCAGGGTCGGACGCCTCGGTACCGTCCCGCATCGGTTCGCCCTTGACCGGGATGTTGTCCTTGATCGCGATGGGTACGCCTGCCAGCGGCAGGGCCACTCGATCGATCCGGGCGTCAACGCCATCCGCCTCCGCCAGCGCCCGCTCGCGACGGATCACCTGCCAGGCGTTGACCCGCGGTTGCGAGCGCTCCATCCGTTCCAGTGCGGACTCAGCCTCGGCTCGGGCCGAGGAGGTTCCGGCGCGTACGGATGAGGCAATCTCGACAGCGGTCTTCGTCACCTCGCCGACGATAGTCCCGGATCAGGCCACGGTGTCGTGGGAGGGCGCTGGCCCGGCGATCGCGGCGGCGATCGCAGTGGTGACCGGGACGGCCAGGACCAGTCCGATCGCGGCGGCGAGCGTACGCACGATCTCCTCCGCGATGGCCTCCGTCGAGACGAGGTCTCCGATCGGCTGGCTGTAGATCTGAAGCAGCGTGAGGGTGACCAGGGACGCGCTCCCATACGCGAACACCAGCGTGTAGATGGTGGAGGCGATGTGATCGCGTCCGATCCGCATCGCACTGGTGAAGATGCGCATCCGGGACAGGTTCGGTCCGGCCTCGCGGAGTTCCCACACAGCCGAGGCCTGGGTCACGGTCACGTCATTGAGTACGCCGAGGCCGGCCAGGACCATGCCGCAGGTCAGGACATCGGCCAGGTTCAGACTCGGGACAAAGGACGACAGGAGTTGGGCCGTCTCATCGGGCATGCCGGTCAGTTGGCCACCGTGGATCGCCCAGACACTCGCGATCGCCGAGATCGCGATCCCCACGAAAGTTCCCAGCAGAGCGACACTGGTCCGCAAGCTGACTCCGTGAGTGCTGTAGAGCACCACGAGCATGATGGCCGAGGCGCCCACCAGAGCGACCCACAGCCCCGATTCGCCCTGCAGCAGTGCCGGCAGCATCCATTTCAGGATGACCGCCGCGCCGATGAACAGGCCTACCAGCGCCATGGCTCCACGCCACCAGGCGACCGCGATCACGATGATGGCGAAGGCGATCGCCAAGAAGAGCAAGGGGACGTGTCGGTCGACGTTGAGGAATGCGTACGACGGGGGCACCCCGCCGCCGCCCGGCTGCCTCATGAGGAGCACCCGCTGACCGGGCTTGAGCCCGGCTCGCAGAACCTCAGGCGGCGTGCCATTGATGGTGACCGGCGCGGTCAAGCCATCGGGGAGGACGGTGATGTTGCCGCAGTTCGCGGACGGGACGGGCGCCATGGTGGTCCCACCGGTGCCGTTGGGCACTGCGGTCAGCGGGCAGACCGACTGGACCGACTTCACCGTGCCGTGTGGGAAGGTCACGCCCGGTGCTCCGATCGCAGCCGCATGCGACACCTTCGGCGCCTTGGCCGAGTCGGGCCACAGCACGATCCCGCCGATGACGGTCGCGAGACCGATCGCGATCAACAGTCCCAGGGTGACAAAGCGGGCGGTCCGTCCGACCTCGATCGTGCCGGCAGCGTGGTGATGCGTGTGTGCGCCCATGACCGGCAACGTAGCAGCGGATGCCGGGATCAGCCTGAGACGATCAGCCCGATCGAGGCGGCGCAGAGGACGAACCCTGCGACCTGGATGCTGCTCACCCGTTCGCGCAGGACGATCAGGGCGAGGAGCACGGTCACTGCCGGATACAGCGCGCTGAGGACGGCGGCTTCGCTCAGGTATCCGCGATGACTGGACTGCTGGAACAGGTAGAACGCGGCGCCGCCGAGCAGGCCGGTGATCGCGGCGCCTGACAGCTCACGGCGCAGGAGCCGCAGCCTGCTTCGGTCGGCTCCGATCAGTGTCACAGCCACCAGGGCGGCCGCACCGAGTTGTGTCATGGACAGCCCACCGAGACCTGCGGCATGCGGCAGTCGGGCGATCGCGAGGAACCCGAGTCCGAATCCGACTCCTGCGATGACACCGTCGAGCCAACCGCTCGGGCCGTTGGCGTCGCGTACGTGGGCCACCAGAAGGATCGCCGGGACGGCCGCGACGAGGCCGACAACCGCCCACAGGCCGGGCCGCTCGCCATCGATGAATCCGGCGACCACCGGCAGTGCCGCGGCACCGATCCCGGAGAGAGGTGCGACCACGGACATCCGACCGCTGCTCAGCCCGCGATAGAGGAAGACGACGCCGATGGCATCACCGACCGCTGCTGTGGCCGACCAGGCCCAGGCTGCACCGTTGATGGTGACCCCGTGAGCGAGCGCTCCCGCTCCGGCCACGAGTCCGCCGAACAGCAGACCTGCGACTGCGATGATGCGCGGATTCGTACGCGACGACAGCACGCCGCCGAGAAAGTCAGAGGCTCCGTATGCGGCCGCCGACGCAAGCGCCAGCGTGATCGCCAGGAGGTGCTGGGACGTCAGGGCGTCAGCTTGTGGGTTTCGTCCACGAAGCTGATCGCGATCTCCTTGAGCTTGTCGCCGTGCTCGCGAGCGTGGTGAGCGCAGAAGAAGAGCTCGAGGCCCGCCGAGACCTCGACGCGCAGGTACGCCTGGGCGCCACAACGGTCACAACGGTCCTGGGCGCTGAGCGCGGGGATGTCGTTGAGGTCGGACGGGGTGCGAAGGTCTGCTGCGGTGCTCATCTTGGCCTCATTCCTGATCATGCTGCGCTTGGACAACGTAGACCTGAGGGAGAAGATTCCCACGAGCCTGTGGTGCTCGCCACACGTTTCGCAAGTAGCAGTCTCATTCTCTGCACTTCGCCATCTGCCAGTTCCTGCGACTGTATGACGCTCGACGGTGCGTGGCGCTCACTGGAGGTTCGGCGTGTCGCGGGTAGGTTCGGGCCTGCAGCGCACGTCTGACCAGCGCTGCGGCACGTTTGGAGAGCAGTCATCAGCGACAACACGTACAACGCAGCACACCTCCTGGTTCTCGAGGGCCTGGAGGCCGTACGCAAGCGTCCCGGCATGTACATCGGCTCGACCGACACCCGCGGACTGATGCACTGCCTGTGGGAGATCATCGACAACGGCGTGGACGAGGCCCTGGCCGGTGCCGCGCACAGCGTGTCGGTGACGCTGCACAAGGACGGCTCCGTCGAGGTGTACGACGACGGTCGCGGCATCCCGATCGACAAGGAACCCAAGACCGGTCTGACCGGTGTCGAGGTCGTGGCGACCAAGCTGCACGCCGGTGGCAAGTTCGGCGGCTCCTCCTACGCTGCCACCGGTGGTCTGCACGGTGTGGGCCTGTCGGTGGTGAACGCGCTGTCGAGCCGGATGGACATCGATGTCGACCGTTCGCCGGCGCGGCAGGGGATCAGCTTCAAGCGCGGCGTCGCCGGTGTGTTCGCCGGCGAAGGCCCGGCCGCTGGGTTCACGCCCGGATCGGGGCTCTCGCGCAAGGGTGCCCGGGTCGCGAAGGCGAAGACCGGCACGCTGATCCGGTTCTGGCCGGACAAGCAGATCTTCACCAAGGACGCCGACTTCGTCCTGGACGGTCTGGTGGGCCGTGCCCGGCAGACCTCGTTCATCGTCCCGGGGCTGGAACTCGTCATCCGCGACGAGCGTTCCGCGGAAGCCACGGAGGAGCGCTTCAAACACGACGGTGGCATCGCCGAGTTCGTCGACTTCCTGACCCACGACGAACCGGTCACCTCGATCCTGCGCCTGCAGGGCTCCGACACGTTCACCGAGACCGTGCCGATGCTCGACGAGCAGGGCCACATGACTCCGCAGGACGTCGAGCGCGAACTGTTCGTCGACGTCGCCCTGCGGTGGGGGATGGGCTACGACACCGAGATCAAGTCGTTCGTCAACGTGATCGCCACCCCGAAGGGCGGCACCCACGTGAGCGGCTTCGAGGGTGCTCTGACGCGTACATTCAACGACTGCATGAAGGCGAGCCGCGTACTCAAGGCCAACGACGACGACGTGATCAAGGACGACGTCCTCGAGGGCCTCACGGCCGTGGTGACCGTACGTCTGGCGGAACCGCAGTTCGAGGGTCAGACCAAGGAGATCCTCGGCACGCCGGCGGCGCGTACGGTCGTGCGCAAGGTCGTCGCCGCCGAACTGAAGAAGTTCCTCACCTCCACCAAGGCCGCCGAGAAGGCGCAGGCCAAGTTGGTGATGGACAAGGTGTACGGCGCGGCCAGGACCCGGCTCACCCTGCGTCAGCAGAAGGAGACCCAGCGGCGCAAGAATGCGCTCGAGTCGTCCTCGCTGCCGGCGAAGCTCGCCGATTGTCGTGCCAACGACAACGAGCGCACCGAACTCTTCATCGTCGAGGGTGACTCGGCGCTCGGCACCGCGAAGATGGCACGCAACTCGGAGTTCCAGGCCCTCCTGCCCATCCGCGGCAAGATCCTCAACGTCCAGAAGGCCTCGGTCGGCGACATGTTGAAGAACACCGAGTGCGCCTCGATCATCCAGGTGGTCGGTGCCGGATCGGGGCGTACGTTCGACCTCGACGCGGCCCGCTACGGCCGGATCATCTTCATGGCTGACGCCGACTCCGACGGCGCCCACATTCGTACGCTGCTGGCGACGCTGTTCTTCAAATACATGCCCGAGATGGTCAAGGCCGGCCGGGTCTACAGCGCCGTGCCACCGCTGCACCGGATCGAGTTGTCCAACCCCAAGAAGGGGATGGACAAGTACGTCTACACCTACTCCGACGACCAGTTGCAGCGGACGTTGGCCGATCTGAAGAAGCGCAACGTGAACTGGAAGGACCCGGTGCAGCGCTACAAGGGTCTCGGCGAGATGGACGCTGACCAGTTGGCCGAGACCACCATGGACCCGCGCCACCGGACACTGCGCCGACTCACGGTCGACGACGTTGAGGCGGCGGCGCAGGTCTTCGAACTGTTGATGGGCAACGACGTCGCGCCGCGCAAGGAGTTCATCGTGGCGGGCGCGTACGAGGTGGACGCGAGCGCGCTGGACGCGTGAGCGTGCTGCCGCGCTGCTGTAGGCCGGCCGCGCGTACCCACAGGTACACCGAAGTGGACAGTGCAGCGGTCGCGCACGCTTCAGCCTGTGGGCTCAGGCTGACTTCGGTGTATCGACAGGTACGCGGACGTGCGGAAGGCCGGGCAGACGCCGTCGGCTGGTGGCACCATGGGCCGGTGCCGTTCACCCTCAGCCACCCCGCTGCCGTCCTGCCCTTGCGATGGCTCGGCGTGCCGATGTCGGCGCTCGTTGCGGGGTCGATGTCGCCGGACTGGCCGGTCTTTATCGGGGCCTGGGGTGCGTACCACTTCACGCACAGCTGGGCCGGTGTCTTCCTTCTTGACTGGGTGGTTGCTGTGGCCGCGGTCGCAGTGTGGTTCGCGTGGCTCCGGTCTCCGCTGGTCGACCTGTCGCCGGACTTCGTACGGCGACGGTTGGCGCCGACCGTCACGATCAGCCGACGCGGTTGGTTGCTGATGCCGCTGGGCGCCGTCGTCGGATCGGCGATCCATCTCCTGTGGGACGAGTTGGTCCATCCGGATGCGTGGGGTGCGAGCCACATTCGTTGGATCGGCGAGATGCACGGAGGTGTTGCCGGGACGACCTGGGCACAGGCGGTTTCCGATGTCGTCGGTCTCGCTGTCGTGTTGGTGTGGCTGGTGGTGCACATCGCTCGTCAGTCGGCGGGTGCCAGCTCGCCGCGGGTGTTGCGTGGGGACGTCGCACCGTGGGTCCTTGCGTTGGCAGGAGCCGTGGCAGTTGCCGCGACCGTCACCCAGTCATCCGGCGGCTTGGTGAACCTGGCGTTCCATCTCGCGGTGAACGGTGTGGCCGCAGCCTGTGCGTTCGGGGTTGCTGTGATCGTCGCTTGGCAGGTTGCTTCGCGGGCCAGGTCCAGGTGACGTCCTAGCACCAGCGCGAGGCTTGATCCGACGTCGGGGCCTCACGAAGCGGGCGTGCCTGTGAGCTTGCTGACGAGGGTGCTGAACTCGGCCGCGTCACGAAGTGCGGGTTCAAGCGCGGTCCCGTTGGCTGCGACCGTCCAGACGGGCTCACAGGACGGGGACATCGTCGCCACGACCTGGCGGGTGCGGCTGATGAAGGTCACCTGATACTCGGTCGGATGCAGTTGCACCGGGCAGCTGTGCCCGAGCGCATGGGTCCCGGACAAGGCGTCGTACGCGTGCCGCAGTTGGGCAATGGCGGCGGGGTCGGTGACCGCGACGGTGACGATGTGCTTGTGCGCATCGCGTAGGGCCTCGATCCGGACAGCTGCAACGTCGCTCGGGGTGTACGACGCCGCCGGCCGCGCGGGCCGCCATGAACTCAGGACGGTGATGCGTACGCCCATCTGCGCGCCGACTGGCGCGACTTCGATGATGGCCGCCGAATCGCGCGCGCTGCTGGTCGCTGCGCCGGAGTAGAAGACATCGTCGGACTGGCTCCTGTCGCTGTTCATGCTGCCCCCGATGGCGTGTGGGTCGGAGGTCATCCCGGCTGGCGGGTTGAGCGTGTACCAGTCCGCCAACGAATGCGTGGTAGTGGCCGGGACCAGCCAGAACCCGGTTGCCGTCTCCGATCGGTCGAGCCCGCTCAGCGTGATCGTGGACTGAACAAGGGGCGGGACCTTGGAGCCGGGGACACGGTGGCTCCCTGCCGGTTGCGGCATCGATGCCAGGAGCCGGGTCGCTTCGTGCTGGGCAACCTCTTCGCTGTGCTGGTCCTGGGCTAGGACACGTGCAGCGTCAGCGCGGAGATCCGGGGCGGCGGAATCTGCGGTGGACGGCGATTCCTGAACGGTCGGTGTTCCCGCAGGCGTCGCGGCGGAACAGCCGGTCAGCGACACAGCAGTCATGACCGCGGCGATTCTGATGCGCATCGTTCACTCCGTTCTTCCACATGTAGACGCGACCACGGTTGCGTTGGTTCCCAGCGTGCGCCGGCGTCTGTGTGATGGTTCGCCCTTCTGCTCCAGATGTCCTCCGCGCGGCAAGTCAGTGCGCTAGCCACCAGACTCGATCAGCGTCCATCCTCGGAAGGCGAAGACGCGACGCAGCCGGTTGAGTAGTTCTCCCTCGGGTAGCAGCGGACTGCGGGGGATCGCTTCTGTGTCGACAACGATCTCGGTCCACTTGGTCATCGGCTCGATGAAGATGTGGTGGATCCCAGACTCGTCTCGGTACTGGAGATCGTTTCGTCCGACAATGCGCACCGCGTAGCCCTCAGAAGAGCTGGCCCAACCCCGCCAATTTGTCCTGAAGATCTCGGTGGCCATGATCGCGACGATAGTGGCTGGCAAACGCGGTGATCTCGGCCCGACTCGCGGCAGATCAGTCGTTTGAGCAACCCAGAAGCGGTGCTCACGGGAGACGCGAAGGCTACGGCCGGCCCGCTCGCAGGGGCGGCGCTGGCCTTCACGGCCCGTCGTTGAGGGATCGAGCCAGGCGCTCCACGTTGTGGCGGCAATGAGAACGGTGCGTCTCCGCTTCCTTTTCGATCATCTTTCGGGTTTCGCGTGAGGGGACCGCTCGGAACTTGAAGTGTTCGCCGATCGTCACCCGGCAGGAATCGGCGTCGACAGGCTCAACGCGGTAGTCCGTCCACTGCTCTGTGGCCCATTTGTGAAGCACCAGTGGTCGCGTCCGGGCGAACTGGCCCGGGTCATACTCAATGACTTCTACCGCTGAGATCGAAAGGGTCGATTCAACGCGTTTGAGGAAGACCTGCACCTCGCCGGGACCAACGGGGGTGGAAGGCATCCGCATCGTGTCGGTAACGGAGTCGTCGGCCGCCGAGGCGAAGGTCGGATCATGCAAGACCGCCCACGCCTGCTGAGCAGAACAGTTCAGAACCCTCGAGTCGGACACGTCGACATCGATCAGTTCGGGGTTCGCTGCCTTCTCTCGGGCGCGGCGACACAGGGCGCGGATGACGAACGCGTTTACGAAGAGGAACACGAAGGCTGCCTCGGCGATGGCGGATGCCTGCCGACTCCAGCCGTATTCATGTGTCCTGAAATAAAGGACTCCAGCCGGCACGCTGATGGCCAGACCGGCCAAGATGCCGATCAGATCTCGCCGCCGGGCAGGCGTAAGTTTCATGACCGCACCCTATTCGGAGTCAGGACGAACCCCAGGCGACGCCCTTATCTCGACAGACTCTTGCACGGTTGGCGGCAGATCCGGACGTGTGGATCTCGACACACGCGCAGAGCTTTGGCGCGAGCTAGTGGTTATTGCCGAGGTTGTTGATCTGCTGCTGGGTGATCTGTTGTTGGATCATTTGCTGTTGCAAGGCGATCTGCTGTTGTTGCTGGGCCTGCTGCTGAAGCGCCAACGTGTTCTGAGTGATGCTTGCCTGAATGCGGCGCGTATTTCGGTCGGCTTGCTGCATTGCGCTGCGCTGCTGCCGCCATAGAGCCAAGCCAGCAGGATCGCCGGCAAAGATGCGTTCGGCGTCCGCCTGAGCCTCGGCTTCCCGTCGTCGCTGGGCCGGGATCTGGATCGCCGCCAACACCATCACCGGCACGAGGCAGATTCCGAGCAAGGCAAAGAACGCTGTTGACGACATGGTGTTCCTCATCTCCGTGGGCCAGAACCATGATGCGGCCTACAGGCGTAGTGCGCCATGGGCGACAAGGTTGATTCGCTGGACTCACCCAGCCGATTCGGACGTCCGGATCTCGACAGGGTCGCGGCAGATGAGTGCGCCGCTCGGCCGAGTGCCGGAGGATATCCACGTGAGTGATGAACAGGTGGAGCTGCCGCCGGGCGTTGACCACCGGCTATGGATTCGCACCTCCGAATGCGAGTCGCCTGACTACCTCTTTGGCAATCCGCACACATTCCGTGGGCGCATGCATGCCTACTGCCCCCACGGCGACCTGAACTTCGCGGTTTCGATGTGCGAGGTAACTGAGTCGTCAATCGAGGCGAAGTACTGGATCGCAGGATACCTACACGGGAGCGAGTTGAGACGGCCGAAGGAAGGCCCTGCAGACGACGCCTGGAAGGCCGATCGGGATGCCTTTCATGTGACCGGAGATTGGCCGCACTAGCCGCCCAATCGCGGCAGAACAGGACACCTGTACATCTATTCGCTACGGTCGATGCTGTGGGCGAGCGGGTGGTTGCGAGTGGCATTAACATCGAATGGCACCCCAACGTGCCCGACGCCGTAATGGTCAGCAACGATTTTGGTGTGACGGCGCTCGCGGTTGCCGCGCACCCGAGCGATTCCGATGAACGAAACGTGGTCCTCCTCTGGCGTGGCGTCGCCTACTCAACGTTCGGGGCACCCAATGACGAAGCGCTCGCCGGGCACCCGCTGTGGGATGCCGGCCTAAGAGCCGTCCTGTGGCTCGGGTTGGTTCAGGACAGCTCTCGAATTCACGCCCTCGCAGCACAGAACGCTGTCCATTCGAGGCACGATCCAGGGCGATACGACCTTCTGGAGCATTACATCGCGCCACTCAAGGAGTGCCTGATCGAGGTCGTTGCCCGATCCGTCGAAGTCAGTCGCCACGGCGGGTCGACACTCGACGCTGCAACGACGGCGCTCTCACGATAGCGGGTTCGCTGCGGCAGATCCGGCTACTTGGGATCCGGTCCATACGACACAGATTGTTGCGCTCGACGCTGGCCGAGGAGCGGAAGCAGAGCGACGCTAACGGCCACGTTAGTTGCGGCAGATCCGGATACATCCCTGACTCTTACGCTCGGCGTGCGCCGACCCAGGCCTCGATGAGGCCAGAGATTTCGCTCGCGCGGTCCCGTGTGAAGGACGCTTCGCGAGCGTCGTCTGCGGGCAGCCCGTAAAGCCGCTTGAGCTGGAAGACTGGATCGGTATTGGACTCGGGTGTCCCGAGATGTGCCAGGCCCCATGTCCTGAAGTCGCCTACGGCCTCCTCGTGGATTGCGTGGAGGTGGCCGGACCAGAACGCGTCGGCCGTGACCCAGTCAAAGTCGGCGATCCACATCCCGGGACGCGACCGGATTCCTGCGCACAGCGCCAACGTGCGGTCGGCCTGGGCGCCGGTCAGCGTTATCTCACTCATGCCGAACATCATGCAGATGGCTAACGCACTGCGCCTTCATAGCCGCAGATTCGCGGCAGATTCGGGCGTTTGCCGCCGGCGCCAAGGGAACCCGTGCCGGTCCGACGCCAGGTCACTTCTGCACGGGTCGGCGCAACCAGGCAATAACGAGCCAGGTCATCAGCACGGCAACAGCAAGGCAGCCGACGCACCACCCGGCCGATCGCCAGCGGGAGAGGTGGGCTTGAAGGTAGTGCGTGCCCGCGAGGGCATTGAGCGCGTAGCCGCCAGCGGCCCACCATGAGACTCCCGCAAAGATCGGAGGGATCAGAGCGTTGCGGCTGGCCGACCAAAGCGATGGCCGCGGACGCTCCCGCCAGCGAGGCTTGGCGTCGTTCACATGCTGCATCCGGGGTCGATACAGGTCATCACGCACGGCGCCATTATCCCCAACCGACGGCGCGCTGATCTCGGCAGAATAGGAAGCATCCGCACTATTCCGTTCGCGCTGCTCCAGTCAGCTCTCACTCACCCGCCCGGCATCTACCTGCAGGTGTCGAGTGGTGCGTACGGCCTCCAGCATCCGTCGGTCGTGGGTGACCAGGAGCAGGGTGCCGGGGTAGGTGGCGAGGGCCTGTTCGAGTTGTTCGATCGCCGGCAGGTCGAGGTGGTTGGTTGGTTCGTCGAGGACCAGCAGGTTGACCCCGGAGGCTTGGAGGAGCGCGAGTCCGGCACGGGTCCGTTCACCGGGGGAGAGAGTCTGGGTCGGCCGGGTCACATGGTCGGACTTGAGGCCGTACTTGGCGAGCAGCGTGCGGATGTCCTCCGGTGCCAGCGTCGGCGCATGCGCTGAGAAGGCGTCGAGGATCGAGCTGGTCTGCTCGAAGCGGCGCCGTGCCTGATCAACCTCCCCGACGACCACTCCCGGGCCGAGGTACGCCTCGCCGGAGTCCAGGGGGAGTCGGCCGAGGAGCGCTCCGAGCAAGGTGGACTTGCCTGCGCCGTTCGGGCCGGTGATCGCAACCTTCTCCGCCCACCCGATCTCCAACGAGAGCGGACCGAGGGCGAAGTCGCCGCGGCGTACGACGGCGTCTGTCAGTGCCGCGCTCACCGCGCCAGATCGGGGAGCGGCGGCGATCTCCATCCGCAGCTCCCATTCCTTGCGCGGTTCCTCGACAGCGTTGCGTTCCAACCGCTCGATCGCCCGCTCGCTCTGGCGTACCTTCGCGGCCTGCTTCTCGGCGGAGTCCGCGGCGAAGTTCTTCACGAACTTGTCCCGCTCGGTCGCCTGCTTGCGCCGCGCATTGCGTACGCCCTGCGTGGCCCAGTTGCGTTGCGTGGTCATGCGATTGCGCAGGTCAGAGACCTTGCCGGCGTACTCGTCGTACTCCTCGCGGGCGTGCTGGCGAGCGATCTCGCGCTCGTGCAGATACGCGTCGTAGCCACCGTCGTAGAAGCTGATCTGATGCTGGTGTGAGTCGAGTTCGAGGACGCTGGTGACCGTCCGGGAGAGGAACTCGCGATCGTGGCTGACGATGATCGTGCCCGCCCGCAGCGACGACACGAACTGCTCGAGCAGTTCCAGACCGGCCAGGTCGAGATCGTTGGTCGGCTCGTCCAGGAGGTAGAGGTCGTACCGGCTGAGGAGCAGCGAGGCGAGGCCGGCCCGTGCGGCTTGCCCTCCGGAGAGAGCGGTCATCGCGGTGTCGAGCGGCACCGTGAGGCCGACGTCCTTCATGGCGACCTCGGCCCGGTCCTCGAAGTCCGCGGCGCCCAACGCCAGCCAGCGCTCGAACGCCTCGGCGTACTCGTTGTCGGCCTCGGTCGTCCCGTCGGCGAGTCCTGCGGAGGCTGCCTCGTACCGCGCGGTCGCCGCGGCGACTCCGGTCCGTCGCTCCAGGAAGCCCGCGACGGTCTCGCCCACACGTCGCTCGTGCTCCTGTGGAAGGTAGCCGACCGTCGCAGACGCGGGCGCGAGCACGACGTCGCCTGCCTCGGGATCGAGCTCGCCGGCGAGGGTACGCAGGAGGGTGGACTTGCCGGCACCGTTCGGGCCGAGGAGGCCGATGACGTCGCCGGGCGCGACGACCAGGTCAAGGTCGTCGAAGAGTGCCTTTGCTCCGTGGCCGGCCGACAGATCCCGGGCCACCAACGTTGCGCTCACCGGCGTCATCATTCCGCAGCCGTTGCGGTCGGTTCCACCGCATAACCCGAGGGCGTACGCTGGGCGCGCCAGTCAAGCTCCTCCGGGAGCCAGGGAACCCGGTGACTGCTCGTCCGCGAGCACAGTCCGGGACTGACGCGCAGCGGTGTGGGTGACGGGCGGAGCACGATGCCACTGGTGGCGCTCAATGAGCGCGACTGGGAAGGCGTTCCGTCCCGAGTGATCCCGAGTCCGAAGACCTGCTGGCCCTTGCGGTGACCGCCGCCAGGTCGTTGAGGGCTCCGCGTACGGGTCCAGGCCGGAAGGACCGTCGTTGAACACCACGCCGCCGGACAGTGCCGTGCGTACGCGGGGTGACCTGTGTCCTGGTGTCTTCCGACCGTGGTCTGCCTCGGATGGGTTGCTGGTGCGTTTGCGCCTGGTTGGCGGCCGACTCTCCGGTGAGCAGCTGGACTCGCTGCTGGCTGTGTCCGAGCGCTTCGGCGACGGCGTCGTACACCTCACGGCGCGTGCGAACCTGCAGATCCGCGGTTTGCCGGGCTTCGGTTGCCTGCCGGCCGAGGTCGTCTCGGCGCTGGAGTCGACCGGACTGGTCCCGTCCCGCGATCACGAACTCGTCCGCAACATCATGGTGTCGCCGCAGACCGGGTACGCCGGGGGGCTGGCTGATCTGCGGCCGGTGGCGGCCGAACTCGATCGCCTGCTGGTCGGCGATCCTGCGCTCGGCGTCTTGCCCGGGCGGTTCCTCTTCGTCCTCGACGACGGGCGCGGGGATGTGGTCGCGACACGCGCCGACCTGGGTCTGGTGGCCCTCGATGCGGAACGGGCTCAGTTGCGGGTCGGTGACGACTGGGGCCCGGTCGTACCTCTGCCTGCTGCGCCTGCCGCGCTGGTGGCTCTGGCGTGTGGGTTTCTGGAAACCCGCGGCACTGGAGCCACCGCGGCCTGGCACGTACGCGAATTGCCTGACGAACTCCGGGTCTCGATGTGGCAGACGTCGGGTCTCGGCATGACGGATGCCGGGTCTCGGGGTGACGGATGCCGGGTCTCGGCGGGGCCGCTGCCGTACGGGCCGGTGGACGGCGGCGTTCATGTCGCGGTGCCAGATGGCGTCCTCACTCGTGCTGAGGCCGAGTCGCTGCTGGCCGGACCCGTCCTCATCGTGACCCCGTGGCGGGGGATCTTCGTACCATCCAAGGAGCAGTCATGACCGACTTCACGCCGCGACAGCCGCATCGACAGTTCGACTACGTCGACACCGGCGCGGCGATCTATGTCGATTCCTTCGCCACGATCCGGCGCGAAGCCGACCTGTCGCGGGTCCCGGCCGACGCGGAGAAGCTGGCCGTCCGGATGATCCACGGCAGCGGCCAGGTCGACCTCGCCGACGACCTGGTGATCCACCCGCAGATGGTCTCGGCGGCCCGGGCAGCACTCGAGGCCGGCGCACCGATGCTGTGCGACGCGACGATGGTCGCCACCGGCGTCACCCGGAGCCGGTTGCCGAAGGACAACGAGGTGCTCTGCTACCTCAACGACCTGCGCGTACCCGCGCTGGCGCAGGAGTGGGGGACGACGCGTACGGCTGCGGCCGTGTCCTTGTGGGAGCCCGTGCTGGACGGTGCGGTCGTGGCGATCGGCAACGCGCCGACGGCCCTCTTCCACTTGCTTGAGTTGATCGCAGATGGTGGCCCGCGACCGGCGGCGATCGTGGGCTGTCCGGTCGGCTTCATCGGTGCCGCCGAGTCGAAGGACGCGCTGGCGGCGTTCGCGACGACACACGGGATCGACATTCCGTTCGTGACCGTCCGCGGGCGCCGCGGCGGGTCGGCGATGACCTCCTCGGCACTCAACGCGCTTGCCCAGGAGATCGAGTGAGCAGCACAGCACCGGGTCGCTTCACCGTCGTCGGCATCGGACCCGGCGACCCCGAACTCATCACGCTCAAGGCGGCGCGGATCATCGGAGCCGCCGATGTGGTCGCGTTCCACGCGGGCGTACGCACCGAGTCGCATGCGCGTCGGATTGCGGCGGACGTGATCCCGACAGGCGTCGTCGAGGAGGAGCTGCGCTATCCGGTGACCACCGGATCGACCGAGCATCCCGGCGGCTACGTGGGGGCGATGACGGACTTCTACGAGTCCTGCGCACAGCGGTTGGCGGCGCACCTCGACGCGGGTCGCGACGTCGTCCTCCTCGCCGAGGGCGACCCGCTCTTCTACGGGTCGTCGATGTATCTCCACGACCGGTTCAAGGAGATCTACGAGACGTCCGTGGTGCCCGGTGTGACTGCGTTCGCGGCGGCCACCGCCGCCGTCTCGACGCCGCTGGTGCGCCAGACCGACGTCCTCACCGTGCTGCCCGGAACCCTCCCGGAGCCCGAGCTCGCCCGCCGCCTGGCCGACACTGACGGCGCCATCATCATGAAGCTCGGTCGGACGTTCCCGGCGGTACGCTCCGCGCTCGCCCAGGCGGGCCGACTCGAGGGCGCCTGGTACGTCGAACGTGCCTCCCAGACCGACGAGCGCTGGCTGCCCGTCACGGATGTGGACCCGGACTCGGTCCCGTACTTCTCGCTGATCGTGGTGCCCGGCGACTCCGGTCGTGAGGCGACCTCGGCGCGGATGCGTACGGATGCGACCGCGGCCGACGCGGCCAGCGCTGACGTGACTGATGTCCAGCAGCCGGCGGAGTTGCTGGTCGTCGGGCTCGGCCCGGGCCCGGACGCGTGGCTGACTCCCGAGGTCGCCGCAGCGCTGACAGAGGTGGACCACATCGTCGGTTACGCACCGTACGTCGCGCGGGTGCCGCAACGTGCGGGACTGACTCGTCACGCGTCGGGCAACACTGTCGAGGTGGACCGGGCGAAATTCGCGCTTGATCTTGCGCTCAGCGGGGAGCGGGTGGCCGTGGTGTCCGGCGGTGACGCCGGCGTCTTCGGGATGGCCTCGGCCGTCTTCGAGGCCGCTCAGGACCCCGCGTACGACGCGGTCGACATCCGAGTGCTTCCCGGTCTGTCGGCGGTCCAGGCAGTCGCCGCCAAGGCGGGTGCCCCGATTGGCGGCGACTTCGCGGTCGTCAATCTGTCCGACCGGTTGAAGCCGTGGTCGGTCCTCGAGGACCGACTCCGGGCGCTGGCCGAAGCTGACCTGGTGATCGCGCTTTACAACCCTGCGTCGAGGTCACGATCCGAACAGGTCGGCTGGGCCAAGGACGTGTTGCTGAAGGTGCACGAGCCGTCGACGGTAGTCGTTGTGGGCCGCGACGTCGGTCGCGCCGAGGAGAGCCTGACCGTGACGACGCTCGGCGATCTTGACCCTGCGTCGATCGACATGAAGTGCCTGATCATCGTCGGGTCGTCGGCCACTCGCGTCACCGCGACCGGGCGCGTCTGGACCCCTCGGCGTCACGATCTGGGCGCCATCCGATGACCGTTCACTTCGTCGGAGCCGGCCCGGGTGCGGCTGACCTGCTGACCGTCCGGGCGACAGATCTGCTCGCCGCCGCGGACGTCGTGCTCTATCCGGGGACGTACCTCGACGAGGCCGTGCTGTCGTACTGCCGACCCGGCGCCGAACTCATCGACACCCAGGACCTGACCCTCGAGGCGATGATCGACATCCAGGTGACGAACAGTCGCGCGGGTCGGGTGGTCGTACGGCTCACCTCCGGTGACCCGTCGTTGTACTCAGCACTCACCGAGCAGACCTCACGCCTCGACGCAGCAGGCGTGGGTTGGGATGTCTGCCCGGGCGTGCCCGCGTACGCCGCTGCTGCGGCCCTGGTCGGCGCTGAGCTGACCGTCCCGCTGGTGGCCCAGTCAGTTGTCCTGACGCGTACGCAGGCCCGGTCCACCGAGATGCCGTCGACCGAGTCGCTCCAGGCGTACGCCGCGACCAGGGCGACCTTGGTGCTGCATCTCGGGATCACCCGGATTCGCGACCTGATGGCTGACGTGGCGCCGTTCTACGGCGAGGACTGCCCCGTGGTCGTGGTCCACCGCGCGAGCCAACCGGGGGAGCAGGTGCTGCGCGGCACGGTCGGCACCATCGCCGAAGCTGTCGAGAGGGTCGGGCTCAAACAAGCCGCCATCATCCTGGTCGGCCGAGCGTTGGAGCGCGACGGCGGCGAGTCCTACCTGTACGCCGCAAGCCGCGACCGGAGGGCAAAGCGGGGCGAGTCCGAGTCGTAGGCTCTGGGGATGCCTGAGGCGCACAACGGTCCGACGCGGATCCGCTACGAAGTAAGTGGCTCTGGGGCGCCGTTACTCGTGATCCCGGGACTCGGGAGCGATCTGCGGGACATGCGCGACATGGTCCGGCGGCTGTCCGAGAGCTTCCAGGTCGTGGTCCTCGACAACCGCGGAGCGGGGCGTAGCGACAAGCCCGATGAGCCGTACTCGATCCAGACGATGGCAGCCGATGCCTTGGCGGTCCTCGATGCTGCATCGATCCCGTCGGCCAATGTCCTCGGCTACTCCATGGGAGGCCGCATCGGTCTCGAACTCACCCTGCAGCACCCCGAACGCGTCGCCCGCCTCATCCTGCTGGCGTCGGGAGCGCGCGTCATCCGGACGTGGCAGCGCAACCTGCTGTTCTCGATCTCGCCGCATCTGCCGATCGGTCCGAAGCCGCGACAGCCGGTGTACGCCTTCCAACGTCAACGCGCCGCGACCCAGGCGTACGACGCTCGCGCCTCACTCCGCCAGATCCGGACACCGACCCTGGTCCTGCACGGACGATCCGATCGCATCGCTCCGCCGGAGCTCGCCGAGGAACTGCATGCGGGGATCCCGGGCTCGCGCCTGGAGTGGTACGCAGGCGGTCACATCACACCGGTGCTGAAGCCGGGCATTGTCGTGGACGCGGCGCGTACGTTCCTGGCGTGAGGCAAGTGGCACGTTGGCGGCCCGATCTTCCGGGAAGTGGCACGTATCTGTGCCACTTACGTGCATCGCACCAACGCCTTCGAACCCAGATCAAGCATTGCCCGCGTAGTCAGCGTGGAACCACGTACGCCCACTGCGTCACAGCCCGTGCCGGTGTCCATCCGGTGAAGGTGCCGACCGGGGCGGTCGTCTCGACCGAGATCCGGGTGAGTTCGCCGCCGTACGTCTGGAATGCGCCAGCGAGCAGTGCTTCGGTCTCCAACGTCACGCCGTGAACGACGAGTCGGCCGCCGGGACGCAGTGCGGAAAGGCACGCGTCGAGTACGCCTGGGCGCGTCGCGCCGCCTCCGATGAAGATCGCATCCGGTGCGGGAAGGTCGGCCAGCGCAGCGGGAGCGCGGCCCTCGACCACCACCAGATCAGGTACGCCCAGCGCGGCAGCGTTGCGCGCGGCGCGGGCTGCTCGCTCCGGGTCGGCCTCGATCGCGGTCGTCTGACAGGACGGATGTGCCCGCATCCACTCGATCCCCACCGATCCGGCGCCGGCCCCGACATCCCAGAGGTGCTCACCGGGGGTGGGCGCGAGTCGTGCCAGCGCCGAAGCCCGCAGGTCGCGCTTGGTGAGCTGGCCGTCGTGTTCGTACGCCTCGTCGGGCAGGCCGGCCGTCCAACCCAGACCGACCCGCAAGCCGACCACCTCGAGGGCCACGATGTTGAGCCGGGGGACAGCCTCGGCGAAGTCCTCGGCGCTGGCCTCGGCCCGGCTCGCCTCGGGCGTGCCGAGATTGCCCAGCACGGTCATCCGGGTGTTGCCGTACCCGGCCCCGGTCAACATCCGTGCGAGGGTCCCCGGGGTGTGCTCGTCGGAGGAGAGGACGAGGATCCGTCGCCCGGGCGCGAGTTCGCGCAGTACGGCGGCCGGGTGTCGTCCGACGACTGTCACCACGGCGCAGGACTCGGCTGCCCAGCCCATCGCCGCTCGCGCGAGTGTCACCGAGGAGACCGTCGGGTGGACCTCGACGGCATCTCCTCCGAGCAACTCGATGAGGGTGCTGCCGAGGCCCGAGATCAGCGGGTCGCCGGAGGCCAGGACCACGGCTCCGGGGTGCTCCGCCAGCAACGCGACCAACCCGTCGCGCAGCGGCTTGGGATAGGGCAACCGGATCTGATCGGCCACCCGCGGGAGCAGCGCGAGGTGGCGCTCCGCGCCGATCACGACCGCAGCGCCCTCGACGAGGGCCGGGGAGGCGAGTGATCCGTCGGCGGCGACGCCGACGACGCGTACGCGGGCGGTTCCATCGCTCGGTCGGCCGCTGGTGGTCATGGGCCGAAACGCTATCGTGAGGTCAACGTTTGCAAGGTGCCCCAACCGCAACGCTGTCGGAAACGGCAGCGAGTCCGGGCGGGGAGAATCTGGGAAGCCGGTGAGAGTCCGGCACAGGCCCGCTGCGGTGAGTCGAGCCCGTCCGACGGGACTCGACAAGTCCGAAGACCGGCCTTGCGACCGTCCTCAGCCATGGCGAGCGAGCGGGAGCCTCAATGCCAGACGTACGAACGCACCCGATGCCTCAGGGCATCGCCACCCACTTTCCGTTCTCGGCCGTCGTCGGCTGCCAGCCGGGCGCGCTCGACGACATGGGCCTGGCGCTCATCCTGACCACGATCGCGCCGGAGATCGGCGGCGTCCTCGTACGCGGCGAGAAGGGCACCGCGAAGTCGACGACCGTCCGCGGGCTCGCGGCGATCCTGCCCCCGATCGAGGCGTACGCCACCGATCGCTTCTCGATCGACCCGGACGATGCGACCGCCAGTTCACCGGACGGTCCCTTCGGCCCGGAAGCCGAACGGATCACCCGGGCCGTACGCCTCGTCGAACTCCCCGTCGGCGCCACCGAGGACCGCGTCCTGGGATCGCTGCACCTCGAGCGCGCGTTGGCGCACGGCAAGGTCGAGTACGAGCCGGGACTGCTCGCCCGGGCCCACAGGGGGATCCTCTACGTCGACGAGGTCAACCTGCTCAACGACCACCTGGTCGACCTGCTGCTGGATGCCGCGGCCACCGGTCGAGCCACCGTCGAGCGGGACAGCGTCTCGGTCGAACATGCCGCGCGGTTCGTGCTGATCGGCACGATGAATCCCGAGGAGGGCGAGCTGCGGCCGCAGCTCCTCGACCGCTTCGGCCTCACGGTCGAGGTCGCCGCGCCTCGGGATCCGGCGTTGCGCGCCGAGGTCGTACGCCGCCGGATGGCCTATGACTCCGCGCCCGGGGATTTCGCAGCGTCCTATGCCGTCCAGGAAGCCGATCTGACCGCGCGGATCGAGAAGGCGCGCGCGGCCGTCGAGGGCGTGGAACTCTCCGACGCGGCGTTGCTGCTGATCGCGAAGGTCTGCGCCGGCTTCGAGGTGGACGGGTTGCGCGCAGACATCGTCACGGCGCGTACCGCGGTGGCGCATGCGGCGTGGGCTGGACGGTCGGCCGTCACCAAGGCGGACATCCGGCGCGCCGCGATCCTCGCTCTGCCGCACCGTCGACGCCGCAATCCCTTCGACGCCCCGGGCCTCGACGAGGACCTGCTCGATCGGCTGCTGGCCGAGGACGACCTGCCCGAGCCGCCGGAACCGGACGGACCCGGCGAAGCCGACGACTCGACCACCAGGGAGGATTCGGGGCCATCGTCGTCCGGCGAATCGTCCGCCGATACCCCTGCCTCTGAATCTTCCGAACGTTCGGAAACCCCTGACCCGACGCCTTCCGAACGTTCGGAAGATCCGCAGGGCAGCGGTCCGGCACCCACCGACAGCACGGTGGCGGCAACCCAGCCGTACCGGCCGAAGCTGCTCCGCGTGGATGGCCTGGGTGAAGGCGCCGACGGGCGACGCAGCCGCGCGATCTCACGACGAGGTCAAGTGGCCGGCGTGGCGCCTCAAGGCGTTGGCACCGGTCTCCACATGGTCGCCACCCTGCAGGCTGCGGCCGGGGCGCAGCCGGCTCGAGGACGCACCGACGGGCCGGTGATCCTCCGGGCCGAGGACCTGCGACGAGCCGTACGCATCGGCCAGGAAGCCAACCTCGTCCTCTTCTGCGTGGACGCCTCCGGTTCGATGGCCGCTCGCAAGCGGATGAGTGCGGTCAAGACCGCCATCCTCTCGCTGCTGCTGGATGCGTACCGGCGCCGCGACAAGGTGGGTCTGGTGACGTTCCGAGGCGCCGGCGCGGAGGTCGTACTCCCGCCGACGCGATCGGTGGATGTCGCCGCAGCCAGACTCGACGAGATTCCCGCCGGAGGGCGTACGCCGCTGGCTGCGGGGTTGCTCGAAGCAGCCCGGGTCATCCAACGGGAGCGGCTGCGCGACCCGCGTACGCGCCCTCTGTTGGTGATCGTCACCGACGGTCGCGCCACCGACGGCGCTGACGGTGTCGCGCGCTCCCAGCAGGCTGCCGACCACCTGGCGACCCTGGGGATCACCACGGTCGTGGTGGACAGCGAGAGCGGGCCGTTGCGATTCGGGCTGGCGAGGCAACTCGCGGTCCGGCTCGGAGCCGAACACCTGCCAGTCGGTGAGGTCAGTTCGACGGCGTTGACCGAAGCCGCCGCCATGGGACCGATTCAGAACATGAGGAGTGCCTGATGCCAAAGGGCGTGGCGACGAACATCCCGGACGACGGCCTGACCACGGCGCAGCGGCGCAACCGGCCGCTGCTGATGGTCCACACCGGTGACAACAAGGGAAAGTCGACGGCCGCCTTCGGGCTCGGGCTGCGCGGCTGGAACCAGGGATGGAACGTGGCTGTCTTCCAGTTCGTGAAGTCGGCGAAGTGGAAGGTCGGCGAGGAGACCGCGTACCTCGCACTCGGCCGGGTCCACGAGGAGACCGGCCAGGGTGGCCCGGTGCAGTGGCACAAGATGGGCGACGGTTGGTCCTGGTCGCGGAGGAAGGGCGAGGACGAGGATCACGCCCAGGTCGCGCGCGACGGCTGGGAGGAGATCAAGCGACGGATGCTCGCCGAGGAGCACGATCTCTACATCCTGGACGAGTTCGCGTATCCGGTGAAGTGGGGCTGGATCGACGCCGCTGAGGTCGCCGCGTTCCTGCGGGACCGTCCGGGTCATCAGCATGTCGTCATCACCGGCCGCAACGTCGCTCCCCAGATCATCGAGGTGGCCGACCTGGTCACCGAGATGACCAAGATCAAGCACCCGATGGACGCCGGCCAGAAGGGCCAGCGCGGCATCGAATGGTGATCCTTCCCCGGATCCTGATCGCCGCTCCGTCCACCGGCCAGGGCAAGACCACGATCGCGACGGGGCTGATGGCTGCGCTGCGTACGGCCGGGCCCCATGCTCCCGACGGGCTCACCGTGAGTGGTCACAAGGTGGGGCCGGACTACATCGATCCGGGCTATCACGCGCTTGCGACCGGTCGGCCGGGTCGCAACCTCGATCCGCATCTGGTCGGTCCTGATCTGATCGCGCCGTTGCTCGTGCACGGTGCCCGCGGTGCCGACATCGCCGTCATCGAAGGTGTCATGGGCCTCTACGACGGCAAGGTCGGCCGCGAAGGGTTCTCGTCCTCGGCCCATGTGGCGACGTTGACGCGTACGCCCGTGGTGCTGGTGATGGATGTGGCTCGCCTGTCGCGGACGGCCGGCGCGATCGCTGTCGGAATGGTCGCGTACGACCCCTCGGTCGAGATCGCGGGCGTCATCCTCAACCGGGCCGGATCCGCACGGAACGTCGCCGAGATCGAGCGGTCCCTGCGCTTGCCGGTCCTCGGCGTCGTGCCGCGGGACGACCGGCTGGCAGCCCCTTCGCGGCATCTCGGCCTGGTCCCGGTCGCTGAGCGGGACGCGTCCGCGGAGTTGATCGAGTTGCTCGGCGAGCAGGTCGCAACCCATGTCGATCTGGCGGCCGTGCTGGACGTCGCGCGTACGGCTCCTGACCTCGATGTCGAACCCTGGACCCCGCGGATCGAGCCCGTCGAGGGCCGGCCGGTGATCGCGGTGGCCGGGGGGCGAGCGTTCACGTTCCGCTATCCCGAGACCGAGGAACTGCTGACCGCCGCCGGCTGCGAGGTGGTCTCGTTCGACCCGCTCCTCGACGTGGCACTCCCGGACGGGACGCAGGGCATCTACCTGGGGGGCGGTTTTCCCGAGGTGTACGCCGCCGAGCTCGCGTCGAACCAGCCGTTGATGGCTGATGTCCGGGCCGCGGTCGAGTCCGGTGTCCCGACGGTTGCCGAATGCGCCGGGCTGCTCTACCTGGCCGCCTCGCTGGACGGTACGCCGATGGTCGGCGCGGTGGCGACGGACGCGGCGATGGCGGAGCGGCTGACGCTGCGCTATCCCGAGGCTGAGGCGGCCTCGGACTCGCTGCTGACTCGCGTCGGCGACGTGGTCACCGGGCACGAGTTCCATCGGACGACCACGACGCCGTCGGTGGGGGAGCAGGCCGCCTGGCTGGTGGACGGCGAGGCAATCGGATGGGCCTCCTCCACCCTGCATGCCTCGTACCTGCACACCCACTGGGCCGGCCACCCGTTCCTCGCCCAACGCTTCGCCGAGGCTGCCGCGCGCACGCCGAAACCCGACATCCGTCACGCCGAAACCCGACATCCGTCACGCCGAGACGACCGGAGTGAGGTCGAACGCCGCGCTTGCGCGAGCGTTCGCGCCGAACGAGGGAGTGCTGCGCGCAGCGCAGCAAACCCGACGTCTGCCACACCGAAGCCCGATCTCCGTCATCACGGCGACGTCGAGGCGACCGACGGGCTCCTCGACTTCGCGGTCAACGTGTACGCGGGCCCGCGTCCGGAGTTCCTCGAGCGCGCTCTGTCCGCAGGGCTGGCATCAGCTGATCGTTACCCGGACACCACCTCCGCCCGTCAGGCCCTGGCCAAGCGCCACGGCCGGACTCCGGACGAGGTGCTTCCGACTTCAGGCGCGTCCGAGGCGTTCGAGTTGCTCGCTCGCGTACGCCCCTGGCAGCGATCGGTGGTGATCCACCCCGGCTTCACCGAACCACACGCCGCGCTCGTCAGGGCGGGGCGCGAGGTCACGGTCGTCGAGACGGACGACGACTTCCGGCTCCGGCCTGAGCGGGTACCTGCGGACGCGGACCTGGTCATCATCGGCAACCCGACCAACCCGACGGGCGTACTCCACCTCGCCGCGGACATCCGCTCGCTGGCGAAGTCGGGCCGGACGGTCGTGGTGGACGAGGCGTTCATCGACGCCATTCCCGGAGAGCCAAACTCCGTGTCTCGACCTGACGGATGTCGGGTTTCGGCATGGCAGACGCCGGGTTTCGGCGGGGTCGGCGGCGGCGGGATCGTGGTCGTACGGAGCCTCACCAAGCAGTGGTCGATCCCGGGGATCCGGGCGGGGTACGTCCTCGCTGATCCCGAGATGATCACCGCTCTGGCCGACCTCCAGACCCCGTGGTCGGTCTCGACACCGGCGCTTGCCGCGATGGTCGCCCTGGCCGATGCCGGCGACGAGTCGGATCGCCGTGCGGCCGACCTCACCGGATGGCGCGACCACCTCGCCGACGAGTTGAGCCAGCGCGGGATCAGGGTTGTTGACGGCCGGGCTCCGTACGTCCTCGCCCAGGTCGGCGCCGGCGTCCACGCCGCGTTGCGCGAGCAAGGCATCGCCGTACGCCGGGCCGACACCTTCCCGGGTCTCGACGACACCTGGGTACGCGTCGCCGCGCGCCCACCGGCCCAGACCGCCCGGCTTCTCGCCGCTCTCGACCTCGTGATCCAGGAGTTCTCATGACCGTTGCACCTGCGTCCACGGGCCCCCGGCTGCTTCTCGACGCGTGGCGGCTTGCTGTCGGGACGCTCACCGCGATCCCGATGCATCCACCGCGCGGCGTGGACCGTCGGGTGGCCGGGCTTGCGATTGCGATGGCGCCGATCGCGGTCGTCCCGCTCGGCGCGGCCGTCGGACTCCTCGCCCTCACCGGACTCCCGATGTTGATCAAGGGCGTCCTCGCCGTGGCCGTACTCGCGCTCGGCACCCGCGCGTTCCACCTGGACGGACTCTCGGACACCGTCGACGGACTGGCAGCCTCCTACGACCGGGAACGCTCGCTCGCGGTGATGAAATCCGGCGCGGCCGGACCGGCAGGTGTCGTCGCACTGATCGTGGTGATGGGCCTCCAGGCGATCGGTTTCGCGTACGGCCTGCACGGCTGGCGTGGGGGACTGCTGGCCGCGGTCGCGGTGTGCGTCTCCCGGCTGGCCCTGGCGAGTTGCTGCACCCGCGGCGTACCCAGTGCGCGCCCCGGTGGGCTGGGCGACACCTTCACCCAGACTGTCCCGACCGCGGTCACGGTCTTGTGGTGGACCGCGGCGGCCGTCGCGCTGACGTTCGCCGCCCATGAGGCGGGTCTGGACTGGGGGCGCGGCGTCCTGGCCACGCTCGTCGCGTTCCACGTCGTGGTCGCGCTGATCATCCACGCCCGCAAGCGCCTCGGCGGCGTCACCGGTGACATCTTCGGCGCCGGGATCGAACTCGCGCTCGCAGGGTTGCTGGTGGTCCTCGCATGAGTCGCGCCGCCGGGCTCCTGCTCGGCTTCGCCGCCGACCGCGCGTTCGGCGACCCGCAGCGCTGGCATCCCGTGGCCGGATTCGGACAGCTGGCGGCCGAGCTGGAGCGTCGGACGTACGCCGACTCCCGGCTGCGCGGAGTCGCGTACACGGCCATCCTCGTCGGTTCGGTGACCGCCGCCGGACTCGTCGTCGAACGCTCGACGCGACGCCGACCCGTCGTACACACCGCGGCGACCGCACTCGCGACGTGGGTCGTCCTCGGCGGCCGCTCGCTCGGCCGCGAGTCGGCGGCGATCGGTGATCACCTCCAGACCGACGACCTCGATGCTGCACGCCAACGACTCACCCACCTGGTCGCCCGCGAGACGTCCGATCTGAGCGCCGACGAGATCGCCCGGGCGGTCGTCGAGTCGGTCGCCGAGAACGCCTCCGACGCGGTCGTTGCGCCGCTCTTCTGGGGTGCGGTCGCCGGAGTCCCCGGCCTGGTCGGATATCGCGCAGCGAACACCCTCGACGCGATGGTGGGCTACAAGAACCCGCGCCACCTGAACTTCGGTCGCGCCTCGGCTCGATTCGATGACGTGGTGAACCTCCCCGCGGCACGGGCTGGCGGCGTACTCGTCGCCATCGCCGCACCGACCCGGGCTCGGGAGGCGATCCGGATCTGGCGTCGCGACGCGGCCGCCCATCCGAGCCCCAACGCCGGGGTCGTCGAGTCGGCCTTCGCGGGTGCATTGGGCGTACGCCTCGGCGGCTCGAACACGTATCACGGAGTCGTCGAGGACCGCGTGGTCATGGGCGACGGGCCGGCCCCGGCGGTGGCCGACATTGCGCGGGCGAACAGGCTCGCGGACAGGGTCGGGTTCGCCGCGGTGCTGGTCGCGGCAGCCGGCGCGACCGCACTGGGGAGGACGCGATGACGGCGGTCGTACTCGTCGGAATGTCCGTCACCGATGTCGACAACCGAGATGCGATCGTCGTCGAGGCGCAGCGGCGCGGGGCGACGTTGGCGTTCCTGCAGATGGGCGACCCGTCGCTCTCGCTCGAACTGACCCGGCTGGCCGATGCGGGGGAGTCCTCCATCACGCTCATCGGCATCGACACCGGCCTGCTCGCCCCCGGGCACTCCTGGCTGCCGCGGATCGCAGCCCACTGGTGGCGGGAACGGGCCGGGCTGCGACCGACGATCCTGATCGGCTCCCGTCTCGCCAAGTCCCTCGGCGACATCGATGAGGCGCTCGCCGACACCAAACCGCTGACCGGTCACGAGCCGGGCCTCACCTCGGCTGCTTGGGAGGACGTGACAGCTCACCGGCACCAGGTGATGGTCTGCCGCGGACCGCGCTGCACGGCCCAGGGCCAGATGGACAACGTACGCACGATGGTTCTGGCGATGGTCGAGCACAACCTCGGGGACGACGACGTGCTGCTCGTACACACGGGCTGTCAGTTCCCCTGCAATCAGGCTCCGGTGATCAGCGTCCAGCCCGACGACGTCTGGTACGGATCGGTGGATCCGGCGGCTGCCCGAGCCATCGTCGAACAACATCTTCTCGCCGACGTTCCGGTGGACAGCCACCGCCTTCCACGGGCCCGAGTCTGATAGCGTGCTGAACGCACGTCGTACGTGAGGAAGTCCGGTGAATGCCCCTCAAAAGGCAGAGTCCGGCACGGTCACGCCACTGTGAGAGCCGCAAGGCTTGAGTCAGATCTTCCGACGGGGTGCTTCCGCCCACCTGGGAACGTTGTATTCCTGAAGGAGCTTCACATGAGCACCGCTGTATCCGCAGTCCAGCCCATCGTCTCGGCCAAGGTTGCCACCGTCGCCGGCCTCTTTGCCGTCGCGATGTTCGCCCTCCTCGCGATCTACTTCGTCGGCATCGACGAAGGCGCCATGTCGGTGTTCGGCAAGAGCATGGTCCTGCACGAACTCATGCACGACGGACGCCACCTCCTCGGCTTCCCGTGCCACTGAGCACTCACCGCAGCTGACACCACACTGCCTCTGACCAACTGCATATGATTTCGCGGCTGATCGGCCGCGGCTTGCTCGCAGGAGCAGCCGCAGGCCTGTGCATCTATGTCTTCACGATCACGGTTGTCGAACCGGTGATCAATCGCGCCATCGCGTACGAAAGTGCGCGAGACGAGGCGCTGTCCACGCTCACGCACTCCCACGATGAGGGCTCGGAAATCTTCTCGCGCACCTTCCAGGGCTATGTCGGCTCCGGAGTTGCCGTGGTGCTCTACGCGATGGCGATGGGTGCGCTGGTCGCGGTCGCGTACGTGGTGGCGACGGGTCGGGTCGGCACGCTCCGAGCCCGCACCCTGGGGCTGCTGATCCCGCTGTTCGGCTTCCTCGGCATGTACGCGGTGCCGTACGCCAAGTACCCGGCGAACCCACCGGCGATCGGCAACCCGGACACCATCCGTGAGCGAGGTGCTGACTTCCTCATCATGATGGCGGTCTCCTGCTTGCTGCTGTTTCTCGCCGTGTATGTCGGCCAGAAGCTGCGCGCACGGATGTCGACGTGGAATGTCTCGATCCTGATGGGGATTGCCTACCTGGGCCTCATCGCGATCGTGATGGTGGTCCTGCCGAACTTCCACGAGACCCCGGGCCCCGTACTCGACGCGCAGGGGAAGATCCTGCTCGGTGGGTTCCCGGCTGACGTGCTGGCCCAGTTCAGGGTCTACTCGATCGCCAACCAGGTGATTCTGTGGAGTGTGCTCGGCCTCGTGTTCGCGCCGTTGGCGGCGAAGGTGGTCGAGGGCGGGCGCAGCGAACTCGTCTGATCAGAGTGTGAGTACGCGGCCTGCGATGACCAGATGTACCTCGTCGCAGGCCGCGGCCACCCGCTGGTTGATCAGACCGAGCAGGTCACGGAACAGCCGCCCCGAGCGGTGCTCGGGGACGACGCCGAGTCCGACCTCATTCGTCACGACGACGAGGTCGCGTGCGGGATCCTGACGGATTGCCACCACGATCCGGTCGAGTTCGGTGGCGACTGAGGCAACAGCCGTTTCCGTGTCGGTCTCCCAGAGCTGCCGCTCGTCCAACCATCGATTGAGCCAGGTGCCCAGACAATCGATCAGGACGGGTCCCTCGACGCTCAGGGCCGAGACGAGATCGCCCGTCTCCACGGTGCTCCATTCACTCGGTCGGCGAGCGCGGTGGGCGGCGACGCGGGCCGCCCAGTCGGCATCATCGGCAGTCGGCCCCGGCGCGATATAGGTGACCGGCATGCCGGCAAGCAGCGACTCCGCGTGGGCAGATTTGCCGGAGCGTACGCCTCCGGTGACCAGGGTTCTCAACGTTGTGCCTCGATCCAGACGACGGCGTCGTCCACAGTTGAAACGCTCGGGATGCCCTCGGGATCAGCGGGACGGCGTACGACGATCACAGGGATGTCGAGCTCCGCGGCCGCCTGCATCTTGGGCCAGGTGAAGGTACCGCCGGAGTCCTTGGTGATCAGCACGTCCGAGGCGTGATCGCGCATGAGAGCGAGTTCATCCTCCAGGACGTACGGGCCGCGGCTCAGGATCAGGGTCCAGGCGGACGGCAGCGCGTCCTCGGGGTGCTGGACCACACGGGCGAGCGCCTCCTGCCCGCCGAGGTCTCCGAAGAAGCGGGCCAGCTCCTGGCGACCGACCGTGATGAACGGGCGGTGCCCCAGGGTTGCGGAGAGAGCAGCCGCCTCCTCGTGGGTGTCCACCACATGCCAGTGTGGATCGGAGGTCCACCCGGGGCGCGCGAGCCGCAGCAGCGGGATGTCAGTGCACGCGGCGGCCGCATTGGCGGTCATGCCCTGCGCGAACGGATGGGTCGCATCCACGACCAGGTCGTAGTCGACCAGAGCCGCCCGCAGGCCGGGCACGCCGCCGAAACCACCGATCCGGACCTTGCCGACCGGCAGGCGCGGTTCGGCCACACGGCCGGCGAGCGAGGACGTCACGTCGTACCCGCCCTCCACGAGGCGTGCCGCCAGTTCGCGCGCTTCGGAGGTGCCGCCGAGGATCAGGATCCTCGGCTCCGTCTGGTCATTCATCGGGCGCTCCCGGGAGGCAGGAGGGGCAGGTCGTGGACTCCATGGCGTGCCAGCTCCAGCAGGGCGTTCACGTCCAGACACTCTTCGACGAGCTCGCCGAGGAGCTCCAACCGACGATCGCGTGCCGCGGGGAACGAGACGCCCGAGGGTGCCCGGTCCGCCACAGTCGCCAACAGCGCCGTACGCAGGTCGTCGCCCTCCAGCGAGCCGTGCCACATCGTCCCGAAGACCCGACCAGCGCGAGCGCCGCCGAGGAAGTCCTCGCCCGAGCCGCGGCTGATCCGTCCGTGGTGGATCTCGTACCCGCTCGCCGGGACTCCGAGGGCCGAGCCGACGGGGAGCCGGAGGGTCTTCTCGACGGCGAAGTCGGTGCGTACGTCCAACAACCCCAGCCCCTCGACCTCGGCGCCCGCCTCGCCCTCGACGCCGTCCGGGTCGGCGATGACCGAACCGAGCATCTGGAACCCGCCGCAGATGCCGAGCAGCGTCTTCCCGGCTGCGACGTGATCGCGCAAGGCGACATCCAGGCCGCGCGAGCGCAGCCAGGCCAGGTCCGCAATGGTCTGGCGGGTGCCCGGCAGAACGACCAGATCGGCGTCGGAGATCTCACGAGGCGTGGCCGCGAAGACCACATCGACATCGGGCTCCAACCCGAGCGCGTCGACATCAGTGAAGTTCGAGATCCGAGGGAGTCGGATCACCGCGACCCGGATCGGGGCCGAGGCGCCCGATCGCCGACCTGCCAGGTCGAGGGCGTCCTCGGAATCCAGCCAGACGTCGGATCGCCACGGCAGGACTCCGTACGTCGGGCGACCGCTGAGCCGGGTGAGCTCGTCGATCCCAGGCGCGAGGAGCGAGACGTCGCCGCGGAACTTGTTCATCACGAAGCCGGCGATGAGGGCCTGGTCGGCCGGCTCGAGCAGCGCGACCGTGCCCCAGAGGGCAGCGAAGACGCCTCCGCGATCGATGTCGCCGACCACGATGGTCGGGAGGTCGGCGTGCCGGGCCAGGCCCATGTTCACGTAGTCGGACTGGCGGAGGTTGATTTCCGTCGGCGAGCCGGCGCCCTCGGCCACGATCACGTCGAACCGCGAGGCGAGGTCGTCGTACGCGTCCCACGCCGCGGTTGCGAGGTGTCGCCGGCCGGTGACGAAGTCGGCGGCATCGACGTGTCCGCCGGGCTGACCCATCACCACGACGTGGGAGCGGCGGTCGGTCCCGGGCTTGAGCAGCACCGGGTTCATCGCGGCCTCGGGCGTGGCACGCGCGGCGAGGGCCTGGACCCATTGGGCCCGGCCGATCTCGGCCGTGCCACCGTCCGGGGCCAGACACACCATCGAATTGTTCGACATGTTCTGGGCCTTGTACGGCGCGACCTTGATGCCACGGTTCGCGAGCGCGCGACACAGGCCGGTGGTGACCAATGACTTGCCGGCGTCCGACGTCGTGCCGGCGATCAGCAGCCCGCTCATGGCTTCCGCACCAGGTAGAGATCCATGACCCAACCGGCTTCGGCCCGGGCGGCGTCGCGAGCTGACCTGATCTGCTCGGCGACCTCGCCGGCTGTTCCGGCGACCAGGCGCTCGGACGGCGTGCCGAGATTCGCCCCCCACCAGATCTGCCAGTCGGCGATGCCGGCTTCTGCCACAAGGTCGTCGGCGAATCCCGAGGTCAGCATCACCACGACGTTCTCGGAGCCCCCGGCGACCGCCGAGGCGAGTCGGCGCTGAGTGGTGATCAACACGGGCTGCCCGACCTCGTGCAGGACGATCCGGTGCCGTGCCGCGAGCAGCTGCGGAGCGGAGATCCCGGCGATGACCGAGTAGTCGTCGTCGAGTTCGCGCACGATCCGGATGGTGGAGTCGTACAGCGCGGGATCGCCCCAGACCAGGAACCCCGGCCGGCCCGCATGCGTCGAGATCACTTCGCGGTACGCAGCCACCCGGGCGGCGTGCCAGTCGGTGACTGCGCCGACGTAGCCGGCCTCGCCTCTGACGGACTCAGTCGCGCGGTTGCGTTCCGGGTCCGGGACCACGATCAGCGGCAGGTCGTACGCATCGCAGACCGCGCTGCGCAGCGCGAGCAGGCCGTCGTCGTCCCGCTTGGAGGCGGCGATGATGTAGTCGCACTCGCGCAGCGCGGCGGCGGCCTCGGTCGTGATCTGACCCAGGCCCATGCCGATGCCGATGACCTGGATCACGGGGTGTTACCCCGGGCGCCACCTCCGGCGGCGCCGGCTCCGTCTTCCAGGTCGCCCTCGACGTCGAGATAGACCGTCTGGAGCTGGGCCATCAGGTCGGCCGACGGCTCGGCCCACAGCCCGCGCTCGGCCGCCTCGTGGAGGCGCTCGACGATGCCCCGCAGTGCCCACGGGTTCGACTGCCGCAGGAACGCCTGGTTGGTCTCGTCGAGGACGTACTCGGTCGCGAGCTTCTCGTACATCCAGTCGTGCACGACACCGGCGGTGGCATCGAACCCGAACAGGTAGTCGACGGTCGCGGCCAGTTCGAAGGCACCCTTGTACCCGTGGCGCTGCATCGCTGAGATCCAGCGCGGGTTGACCACGCGGGCGCGGAAGACGCGGGCCGTCTCCTCAGCGAGGGTGCGGGTCCGGATGTTGTCCGGCGAGGTCGAGTCGCCGACGTACGCCTTCGGGTCCGATCCGGTCAGCGCCCGCACGGTCGCGACCATGCCGCCGTGGTACTGGAAGTAGTCGTCGGAGTCGGCAATGTCGTGCTCGACCGAGTCGACGTTCTTTGCCGCCACCTTGATCCGCTTGTAGTTCTGGCGCATGTCATCGGCCGCCGGCACCCCATCCAGCCCCCGGCCGTACGCGAACCCGCCCCAGGCGGTGTAGACCTCCGCGAGGTCGTTGTCATCGCGCCAAGTCCCGGACTCGATCACCTGGAGGATGCCGGCGCCGTACGCCCCGGGCTTGGACCCGAAGATGCGGGTGCTCGCGCGACGGGCGTCGCCGTGGGCAGCGAGGTCCGCCTGGGTGTGCGCGCGGACGAAGTTCTGCTCGGCGCTCTCCTCGAGGTCGGCGACCATCTGGACGGCGTCGTCGAGCATCGCCACGACGTGCGGGAACGCGTCCCGGAAGAAGCCGGAGATGCGCACCGTGACATCGACGCGCGGGCGGCCGAGCTCCTCGAGCGGGACGACCTCGAGCTTGTTGACCCGGCGGGACTGCTCGTCCCATTCAGGGCGTACGCCGAGCAGCGCAAGCACCTCGGCGATGTCGTCGCCGGCGGTACGCATCGCACTGGTGCCCCACACCGACAGGCCGACGGACGCCGGGTACTCGCCGGTCTCGTCGAGATAACGCTGGATCAACGAGTCGGCCATCGCCTGGCCGGTCTGCCACGCCAGTCGCGACGGGACCGCGCGCGGGTCGACGGTGTAGAAGTTGCGGCCAGTGGGGAGGACGTTCACCAGTCCGCGCAGAGGCGAGCCGGACGGACCCGCGGCCACGAATCCGCCGGACAGCGCATGCAGGATCGCGTCCATCTCATCCGTCGTCCGGGCCAGACGGGGGACCACCTGGGTCGCGGCGAATTCGAGGACCCGCACCACATCGGCGTTGGCGTGAAGGGTCGCGGCGGCGCTCGGGTCCCACTCGGACTTCTCCATCGCCTCGACCAGCTCGCGTGCCTGCGCCTCGAAAACGTCCACCTCGCTGGTCGAGTGACCGGCCGCGTCCGTCGTGTCGAGTCCGAGCGCCGTACGCAGTCCGGGGACCGCATTGCCGACGCCGCCCCAGACCTGACCCGCCCGCAGGATCGACAGCACCAGATTCACGCGTGCCTCGCCGTCCGGCGCAGCCCCGAGGATGTGCAACCCGTCGCGGATCTGGGCGTCCTTGATCTCACAGAGCCAGCCGTCGACGTGCAGCAGGAAGTCGTCGAACTCCTCGTCCTCGGGACGCTCCTCCAGACCGAGATCGCGGTGGAGTTCGGCAGCGTGCATCAGCTGCCAGATCTCGCCACGGATGGCCGGCAGCTTCGCCGGGTCCATCGTCGAGATCTTGTCGTACTCCTCCAGCAGTGCCTCGAGACGCGCAATGTCCCCGTACGACTCGGCTCGTGCCATCGGCGGCACCAGGTGGTCGACGATGGTGGCGTGTGCGCGCCGCTTCGCCTGGGCGCCCTCACCCGGGTCGTTGACCAGGAAGGGGTAGATCAGCGGCAGGTTGCCGAGGGTGGCGTCCGTGCCGCAGGACGCTGAGAGCGCCGCGTTCTTGCCCGGCAACCACTCGAGCGACCCGTGCTTGCCGAGGTGGACGACTGCGTCCGCGCCGAAGCCGCGCTCCAGCCAGCGGTACGCCGCAAGATAGTGGTGGGTGACCGGTAGGTCCGGGTCGTGATAGATCGCGACCGGGTTCTCCCCGAAGCCGCGCGGTGGCTGGATCATGATGACGATGTTGCCGACGACGAGCGTGGCGATCACGAGTTCGTTCGCGTCGTTGACGAACAGCGAACCCGGCGCCTCGCCCCAGGCCCCGGTCATCGCGTCACGCAACTCCGCCGGCAGATCCTTGGTCCATTCGGCGTACGCGTCCGCGGAGATGCGTACGTGCGCGTCCGTGAGCTGCGCCGAGGTCAGCCACTCCTCGTCCTGACCTCCGGCAGCGATGAGGGCATGAATGAGGGCGTCGCCCGCCGCGGTGTCGTCGGCGAGGTCCAGTAGCGGGAGCACCGGGCTGTCGGTGCCGAGGTCGTAGCCCTCGTCACGCAGTCGACGCAGCAGCCGGATCGCCGAGACCGGGGTGTCCAGGCCGACGGCGTTGCCGATCCTGGCGTGCTTGGTCGGGTACGCCGAGAGGACGAGCGCGAGCTTCTTCTCGTTGTTGGGGATGTGCCGCAGGCGAGCGTGGTTGACGGCGATCCCCGCGACCCGGGCGCAACGCTCGGGGTCGGACACGTACTGCGGGAGGCCCTGCTCGTCGAGTTCCTTGAACGAGAACGGTGCAGTTGAGATCCGGCCGTCGAACTCCGGGATCGCGATCTGGGTCGCGTAGTCCAGCGGCGTGACGCCGTCGTCCGATGCTTCCCACTCGGCGCGACTGCTGGTGAGGCACAGCCCCTGCAGCACCGGGATGTCGAGGGCGGCCATCCGCTCCACGTCCCAGGACTCATCGTCCTCACCGGCGCTGGCTGCTGCGGGGACACTCCCGCCGGCGGCCAGGACGGTGACGATCAGTGCGTCGAGAGTGCCGAGCGCCTCGTACAGATCGTCGGTCGCAGCCCGGAGCGAACCGGCGAAGATCGGCAGACCCACTGCGTGTCCGGTGGCGTCGATCGCGTCGGCGAGATCGTGGGCGAACTGCGTGTTGCCTGACGCCTCGTGGGCTCGGTAGTAAAGCACGCCGACCCTCGACGGAGCGCTCACTGCGTTGCTGCTCGCTCGCGGGCCCACTCGGCCCGCTTCGCTCTCGCGCCTTGCGATCGCACGCGTCGACCAGCCCCACGCTGGGATCTCGCTCGGCGGCTCGAAGCCTTCACCGGTGAGGAGGACCGAGTCGGTCAGGAACGCGTGCAGCTGCCCGAGGTTCGTGGGGCCGCCCTCGGCAAGGTACGCGTGCGCCTGGGCCGCGATCCCGATCGGGACGGTCGACAACTCCATCAGCTCCGCGGACGGTGTCTGCTCGCCACCGAGGATGACCAGGGGCGTACCGGCCTCGCGAACCGCGGCGAGGCCCGGCCACAGTGCGTCCGGAGAGCCGAGGAGGCGTACGACGACGATCGCGGCGTCCTCGACGAGCGCGGTGAGTTCGGAGCCGCTGGCTCGAGCGGGGTTGGCCCACGCGTAGTCGCCCGCCGACGTACGCGCTGACAGCAGATCGGTGTCGGACGTGGACAGCAACGCGATGCGCGTCATCGTTCCTCCTGCGGGGTTCTCGCCCCGATCGTGATGGAAGTGCAGACGCTCGCGGAGCGAGCGTGTCCCCGGTCAGTGTCTGGCTTTGCGCTTGCAGTGCTGACGTACTGCGCGCGTTCACAGTGGCGGAACCGCCCCGAACTGTGCCCTCGCGGACAGGCATCGGGTTCCTGAGTCGTGGAGTGATGTGAGCCTACCGGCCGGGGCCTTCCGAGAGCCTGCTGTCTCGCTTGTGCCTCCTGCCGCTCGCGCCTATTCTCGTATTCAGAAAGAACCTGGCCGACGGCGCCTAACCGCCGACCAGGCTCGTCGCTACTTCCGGCGCAGCCTGTCGATGATCTGCATCACTGACCATGCTGCGCCGGGCACCGCGACGAGAAGAGCGAAGGTGGCAACCAAAGCCCTCTCCTTTCTTGGTGCCGTCCGGACTGTCCGGACGCTTGACCCCCGGCGATGAGCCGGGGGTTTGGCATGTCAGGGGCCGTGCGTGAGAACCATGGCGAGGACCGTACGCGGCGACACCGACAGTTCTGGCCCTGCGACAATCGGCCTGTGGAGAAACCGGTCTATCTCGTCAGGCACGGTCAGTCCGAGTGGAATCTCCTCCGCCTGACCCAGGGCCAGACGATGCATCCGCGCCTGACGGAGTTGGGTCGAGCCCAGGCGCACGCGGCGGCCGACCTGATCCTCGAGGACCTCGCGGGACGGGCTTGTCCACGGATCGTGTCCAGCGACCTCGTTCGTGCCGCGGAGACGGCAGAGATCATCGCCGGGCTTCTCGAGTGCCCGGTCACCTTCGACAAACGACTGCGCGAGCACGCGCTCGGTGCCCTCGAGGGTCAGCCGTACGAGGAGGGCTGGTCGATGGCCGATCACCCCGACTGGCTCGACCCGCACGTACGCGTCGGAGGGGGCGAGACGGTCCAGGAGGTGTACGACCGGGTCGGCTCGCTGCTCGCCGAGACGACGGGTCCGGTCGTCCTCGTCTCCCACGGCGACACGATCCGGGCCGCGTACGCCTGGCTGCGGGGCCTGCCGGTGACCGAGGGCTCCGGCGTACACATCACCAACGGGGCCGTTCTTCGCGCGGATCGGCTCCGCTGGCTCGCTCCGCCGACCTGAGACACGCCTGAGGACGCTTCCGCGATCTACCCGTCAGTAGGGTGCACCATCGAATTCAGGCCACCTCGGTCTTCGTCTCCTCGGGGAGACGTACGCGAAGGGATTCGTGGAATGAACACAGTCTGGTTCCTGATCACGACGATCATCGGCGGTGCGATCCTGGGCGGCATCGCCCAACTCCTCATTCCGGGCCGCGCCACGATCCCGGCTTGGGCAACAGTGCTCGCCGGCGTCATCGGCATGTTCGTCGGCAGCTTGCTCTACTACAAGATCTTCGGAGTCCAGAAGGGCTTCAACGGCAACTGGGAGAACACCACCAAGGGCATCGACTGGTGGCGCCATGTCTGGCAGGTGGGTGCGGCAGTTGTCGCGGTCGGTGCCAGCAGCAGCCTGTTGGGCAGGGGCCGACGGGCCTAGCGTCGGCCGAAGCGGGCGCCGTCAGGCGTCCAGCAACTCCAGCAGCGTCCGGGTCGTCCTCCAGTTGCGGGCGGAGATGTCGCGGTAGATCGGGGTTCCGACGATCTTGGCGAGTCGGCTCCTGGATGCCTCGGCATCGAGCCGTGCGAAATAGAGCGCCCGCGGGCCAGGCCAGACCTGATCGACTCCGTCGGTCAGGTCTGGCAACGCCGCCATGGCCTCAGCCGGTGTCGTCGTGTCCTTGAGGAACAGCACGTCGCGACGCAGGGTGTCATCGGCGAACTCGATCGGTGCAGCCTCGACGGTCGCCGCGTACGCAGCCCGGTCGCGCAGCAACACCGGGATCGCGAAGCCGAAGCGCTCGGCGAGGAGCGCCTCAAGTTCGCTCTCGGTGGGTGCCTGGTCAGCGGTGAACACCACGTTCCCGCTGTTGATGTACGTGCGGACGTCGCGGTGGCCGACATCGGTGAGTCCCTTGGCCAACGTCGCCATCTTGACCGGATTGCGGCCGCCCACGTTGATCCCACGGAGCAGGGCGACGTAGCGGGCCGCCATGCCTCAGACCTTGCGGGTCAGCAGGCCGCTGTCGACGTTGTACAGGAAGCCGCCGACCTCGGCCCGGGCGCCGATCAGCGGGTGGGCGCGGACCCGTTGGACGTCGGCTGCCAGCGCAGCGTCCTGCCCATCGGTCACCGGCAGCGTCAGCCAGGAGGTGTCCTGACCTGCGGAGGCGTCGAGTCGCTCGCGCAGGACCGCTTCGCTGTTGCTCGCGACCGCGCAGCGGGTGTGCGGCACGACCATGATCCGGTTGACCTGGAGCATGTGCACCGAGATCACGAGTGCGTCCAGCGTGAGGTCGTCCACACGACCACCGGGGTTGCGCAGGATCTTGGCGTCGCCAGGTTTGAGGCCGAGCATCGCCAGCGGGTCGATCCGGCTGTCCATGCAGGTGACGATCGCAACGCCCGCGCGCGCGATGCCGTCGAACCCGGCGAAGTCGAAGGAGCGTGCGTACTCAGCGTTTGCCTTGAGGATGTCGTCGAACACGCCCACGACGTTAGTAGATCACTCCGGACGGTGCGCCGGGGACCTGCCGAGCAGGACGGCGGCAGCCGCTGATGCGAACAGGCCCACCCAGAACGCGCCGCGGAACATCGCCCGCATCGGAGTCACGGCCGAGGCGGCCAACTGGTTGCCGTACGCGTCGCAGACCGTCGTGCTGTGGCAGACCGACTCGACTGACGGGGCGTCGGCGTACAACGTGTGCAGCGCCAGCACCGTCAGGAACGAGACGCCGACCAGCATGCCGATCATCCGCGCGACCACGGTCAGGGCACTGGCCAAGCCGTGCACATCGGAGGGAGTGGCACCCAGGACGGCCGTGTTGACGGGGGCGAGAACGAGGCCGAAGCCGAACCCGGCGACCACCAAGGCGACCGTCGCGGAGGCGTGATCAAGGGCGCCGTGCTGCCAGTTCGACATCAGCCAGAGGCCGACGGTGGCGCACAACAGACCGAGGGATCCGACGAGCCGTGGGGAGGTGCGGTGGGTGAGGAGACCGCCGAGGTACGCGCCGAACGGCAGCGCCACCAGCAGCCTGACCAGGACGAAGGCGGCACGGGTCGGCGAGTCGTTCCCATCGGTCTGCGCAAAGGCGGGCACGGTGACCAACGCGGTCACGAGGGTGACGCCGACCAGCAGGCTGATCACCAGGCCGCCCCACGCCGGGACCGCTCCCAACGCTCCGCGCGGGATCAGCGGCGCCTTGGCCACCCGGCACCTGATCACGAAGAGTGCCGCAGCGATCGCGCTGCCGGCCAGCCACATCCAACCGGTGCTGCTGACCATCTGGATCTGCGGATCTGCCGAAGCGAACGCGATCACGATCCCGCCCAACGACACCCCGAGGATCCCGGCGCCGATCAGGTCGACCTCGCGGGTCGCCCGCGCCCAGTCCCGCAGATTGACCGCTGCCGACCGGCCGAGCAGACACCACGCAAGCAGCACCACGGCGATCCCGACGGTCACCAGACCGACGTCGGTGGTCCAGCGCGGACTTGATCCATGGGGGACGTAGATCTCACCCCAGAAGATGTCCTGCTTGATCGACATCGGCGGATGGAGCACGAGGTAGACGCCGATCGCCAGCAGGATCGCGAGTGCCAGCCCGATCCAGTCGACCCGACGACGCGTACGCGCCGCGGAAGCTGAGAGACCGAGCCACAGCGCCGCGCCGACGGCCACGTTGACCCAGAAGATCCCGCGCCAGCTCGAGACCGCGAGGATCGCCGCACCCAGCATCGGGCCGAGGACGGAGCCGGCTTCCTGGACTGCCGAGACGATGCCGAGCGGCACTGCGCGCCGGCCGGCCGGGTAGAGATCCGCGACCAGTGCGAGCGTGGCCGGCACGAGCGCTCCGCCCCCGATTCCCTGCAGGAAGCGCCCGGCGATCAGCGTGGGCATCGAGTACGCCACGGCCGTGATGATCGAGCCGAACGAGAACAGGAACAGTCCCCAGCGCAGCACCGGGATCCGACCGCGTACGTCCGCGATCCTGCCGATCAGCGGCAACATCGCCACATAGCCGAGCAGGAAGCCGCTCACGATGGGTGCGGCCTTCTGGATCTGGGTCTCCTCGAGGCCGACGCTGTGCATCATCGGTTGCAGCGCGACCACCGCGACATAGGTGTCGGCAGCGGCGTATGCGACGGCGATCGACGCGAGGATCAGAGGCCAGGGCCTGCGGTTCGCCGGTCCTTCCGAGGGCAACGCCACGGTCAGGGCACGGTGATCGTCGGCGCCGTGCCGTACTGGTCCAGCGTCAGCGTGTACGTGCTGGTCGCGCCCTTGTAGAACGGCCCCGTGACGGTCGCACCGACCAGCTTGCCGTCACTACCGATCTGATAGGTCACCTGGAAGGTGCCGGTGCCGCTGACCGGGATCACCGTGGCGACCTGGGCCGAGGTGAGCGTGCCGGTGTAGTTGGTGACGACGATGTCGTTGTTGGCTCCCGTGCGGGTCTGTCCGGCGGCCGTCGGGCTCGCGGTCTGGGTGAGCAGCGTCGACACACCGGTGGTGGTGTCGAGCCACTTCGAGGGGTCCGGGATGCCGAGGCTGCCGGGGGTGCCGGTGTACGAGCCGACGAGCGGCACGTGGGTGGCGTAGATCTTGCCGCCGATGGCGGTGACGTCGACGTCAGCCGAGAAGCCCTGGATGCTGACCTTCGCGGATCCCTTGAAGGCCGCCGGGCTGCGGGTGATGACGCCGTCGGCGGAGATCAGCGACTGCTGACCGCTCGGCACGTTCGTCGAGGTGATCGTGACGTGGACGCCGGCGGTGCTGTCGAGGGCAGCCTTGGCGGCCTGCAACGCCTGCGTCGGATCGGTCTTGGATCCACTAGAGCCACAGGCGGTCAGGACGACCGCGGTGAGGGAGGCCACCAGGACGACGAGGAGACGACGCATCATGCCTCCGACACTAGACCCGAGCCGGACAGTCCGGCACCGACCGGCCCGGCGATCGCATCGATCGGTTGACCGACGATCACTCCTGATCCGTCGCGCCGCGGATCGATCTCCGGGAGGGGGACGGGTGAGCCCGAGCTGGCCGCTGCGCGAGCAGGTCCGGGACCGGCCCAGGCGACCAACAACGTGTCCTCGCCCTTGAGGAACCGCTGGCACCGTACGCCGCCGGTGGCGCGACCCTTGGGCGGGTACTCGGTGAACGGAGTGACCTTGACGCTGCCGGGTTGCACCCCGGGCAGGGCGGTGGATGAGCCGGCAGACGTGACGACGACGGCGTCGTTCGCATCGAAGGCACCGAAGAACAGCACCCGGTGTCCGGCCGCCACGTTGACGCCCTTCATGCCGACGGCATTGCGACCCTGCGGGCGTACGCCCTCGGCGCTGAACTGCAACAGCTGCGCATCCGAGGTGATGAAGCACAGCGTCTCGGCGCCGGTGGTCAGTTCCACAGCGCCGACGACCTCATCGCCCGGGTCGAGATTGATCACCGGCCACTCGTCCTTGCCGAGCACCTCGGGGTTGACCCGCTTGACGACCCCGGAGCGGGTGCCGAGCGCCAGACCCGGTCCGTCGGTGGTCAGGCGACACATCGCAAGCGCGCGCTCGCCGATGTCCAGGGACAGCAGTGCCCCGAGGGGTACGCCACCCTGCAGGTTCGGTTCGCCCGCGGTCGGCGGGATCGCCGGCAGGTCGAGCACCGACAGCTTGAGCAGCCGGCCCCCCGAGGTGAGAACGCCGATCTCGCCCCGGGCCGTCGCTGCGACCGCTGAGGTGATCAGATCGTGGTTCGCACGCGGGCCGCCGGCAGCCGGGACCTCGCCGTCGGACGTACGCGCCAGCAGGCCGGTCGAGGACAGCAGTGCGAAGCACGGGTCGTCGGCGATCTCGGTCTGGATCTTCGCCGCCTGGGCGGCAGTGACGGCGGTGCCGGCCGAAGCCAGCAGCACAGTGCGTCGCGGCGTGCCGTACGTCTTGGCGACCTCGCCGAGCTCGTCGGAGACGACCTTCCGGAGAAGCTTGTCGTCGCCGAGGATCGCGTCGAGTTCCTGGATCGTGCGGAGCAGGTCCTCCTGCTCCGTGTCGAGCTCGAGTTTGGAGAACTTGGTCAGTCGACGCAGCGCCATGTCGAGGATGTACTCGGCCTGGAGTTCGGACAGTTCGAAGATGCTGATCAGGCGTTCCTTGGCCATCGCAGCGTTGTCGCTGGTGCGGATCACCTGGATGACCTCGTCGATGTCGACGATCGCCAGCAGGAGTCCTTCGACAAGGTGGAGTCGCGACGCCGCCTTGTTGCGACGGAACTGCGACCGGCGGCGTACGACCTCGAAGCGGTGTCCCAGGAAGACCTCGAGCAGTTCCTTGAGGCCGAGCGTGCGTGGCTGCCCGTCGACGAGGCACACGTTGTTGATGCCGAACGAGTCCTCGAGCTTGGTCGACTTGTAGAGCTGCTCGAGCAGGGCCTCGGGGATGAACCCGTTCTTGACCTCGATCACCAGGCGGGTGCCGTTGTTCTTGTCGGTCAGGTCAATGACGTCGGCAATGCCCTGGATCTTCTTGGCCTGGACGAGGGTCTTGATGTTCTCGACGACCTTCTCGGTGCCCACCATGTACGGCAGTTCGGTGACCACGATGCCCTTGCGGCGACCGATGGTCTCGATGCGCGCCGTGGCCCGGATCTTGAACGACCCCTTGCCGGTGGCGTACGCGTCCCGGATGCCGTCGAGGCCGACGATGGTGCCGCCGGTCGGCAGGTCCGGCCCGGGGATGAACCGCATCAGCTCATCGAGGTCGGCTTTCGGATGGTTGATCAGGTGACGCAGCGCGCTGACGACCTCGACAAGGTTGTGCGGCGCCATGTTGGTCGCCATGCCGACCGCGATGCCGGAGGTGCCGTTGACCAGCAGGTTCGGGATCGCGGCGGGCAGGACCGAAGGCTCGTACTCGCGGCTGTCGTAGTTCGGCTTGAAGTCGACGGTGTCCTCGTCGATCGAGGCCGTCATCGCCAGGGCGGCTGGCGCCATCCGGGCTTCCGTGTAACGCATGGCGGCGGCCGAGTCGTCGAGCGACCCGAAGTTGCCGTGGCCATCGATCATCGGAAGACGCATCGCCCACGGCTGCGTCAGGCGTACGAGGGCGTCGTAGATCGCGCTGTCACCGTGCGGGTGGAGCCGACCCATGACCTCACCGACCACGCGGGCCGACTTCACGTGACCACGATCAGGCCGCAGGCCCATGTCGTGCATCGTGTAGAGGATCCGGCGCTGGACCGGCTTGAGCCCGTCGCGCGCGTCGGGAAGTGCGCGGCTGTAGATGACCGAGTAGGCGTACTCCAGGAAGGACGACCTCATCTCGTCCCCGACGTCGATGTCGAGGATGTGCTCCTCGAAGTCTTCGGGTGGAGCGGGAGTGGTGCGTGCCATAGGGGGCATTCTCCCAATGGGCACCGATATTTCGGCGTACGCCGCGCAGCCACGGCCGGTGTTCCGCGCCTTCGGCTGGGTCATCAACGATTCAGGACATGACGCCAGCGGAGGGGTATGTGCCCTCGACGCGCCGCAGGTCCTGAATGGTTGCGATGCACCGTCGCCATGCCGTCCGCGCGAGCGGCTAGATTCCTGGGTGTGACCACGCCGACCGCGCCGAGCCGCTGGGAAGCCGATGTCCTGCTTCGTGATGGGCGTACCGCCCACATCCGTCCGGTGAGGCCGGACGACAAGCAGTTGATGACCGAGTTCTACGCACGGGTCTCCGACGATTCGAAGTACAAGCGGTTCTTCTCGCCGATGCCGACGCTGAGCGAGACGCTGCTCAACGCCTTCACCGAGGTCGACTACGACCGTCGCGTCGCGATGGTGCTCACGCTTCGCGGACGGATGATCGCCGTCGGCGGGTACGACGCGGTCAGCGAGCGCGACGCCGAGGTCGCGTTCCTGGTCGAGGACGCGGAGCAGGGGCGCGGGATCGCCCAGGTCCTCATCGAACACCTCGCCCAGGCCGCCCGCGAGCGTGGCATCAGTCGGTTCGTTGCCGAGGTGCTTCCGGACAACATCGGCATGATCCAGACGTTCAAGGACGCCGGCTACAGGGTCACCAGCGGTGTCGAGCACGGCATCGTGCTGCTCGAGTTCCCGATCGCGGTCACCGACACCGCGGTCAGTGCACTGGTACGCCGCGAGCACGAGGCCGAAGCCGCCTCGATCCAACGGTTCTTCAACCCGCGCAGTGTGGCCGTCATCGGTGCCTCGCGTCGCGAGGCCACCATCGGTCAGACGCTCGTACGCAATCTGGTCAACGGTGACTTCACCGGCCGGGTCTACGTGGTGAACCCGACCGCAGGTGCCGTGAGCGGACTCCCGGCCTACAAGTCGGTCCAGGACATCGACGACGACGTGGACGTCGCGATCGTGGCCGTTCCGGCGGAGGTCGTGCCCGACGTGGTCCTCGACTGTGCGGCCAAGGGCGTGCACGGCCTGGTGGTGATCTCATCGGGCTTCGCCGAGATCGGCGAGGCCGGTCGCAAGCGGCAGCGCCGACTGGTCGGGCTGTCCAGGTCGTACGGCCTGCGGCTGATCGGCCCGAACGCGCTCGGCATCATCAACACCGGTTCGCGCGTACGCCTCAATGCCTCGATCGCTCCGACGATGCCGCCGCGTGGCCGCGCGGGCTTCTTCTGCCAGTCAGGTGCGCTGGGGACCGCGATCCTGGAGCAGGTCAAGCTGCGCGGCCTGGGCCTGTCGACCTTCGTCTCTGCCGGCAACCGTGCCGACGTCTCCGGCAACGACCTCCTCCAGTACTGGGAGGAGGATCCGGCGACTGAGGTGATCATGATGTACCTCGAGTCGATCGGTAACCCGCGCAAGTTCTCCAGGATCGCTCGCCGGGTCAGCCTCCGGAAACCGATCGTCGCGGTCCGCTCCGGCCGTGCGACCCAGGGTGTGCCGATGGGGCACTCGGTACGCAAGATCAGCGCGCCTCCCGAAGCGGTGGACGCGATGTTCCGGCAGGCCGGAGTCATCCAGGTGGACACCCTCGACCAGATGTTCGACGTCGCCCAGTTGCTCGCACACCAACCGTTGCCTCGTGGCCGACGGGTGGCCATCGTCGGCAACAGTGACGCGGTCGGCCTGCTGGCGGCCGACGCGGCGGTGGCCGAAGGGCTTGCGGTCAACCGCCAGATCGCGCTGCCGTCGGAGCCGACTCCTGAGGAGTTCGAGGACGCACTGGACGCCGCGATCGACGATCCCGAGGTCGATGCGGTGATCGCCGTCTACATTCCGCCGCTCAACGTCAAGGGCGACGAGGTCGCCACCGTGCTGGCGACGGTCGGGGAGCAGTCGGACAAGCCGATCGTCTCCTCCTTCCTCGGAGCCCAGGGCGTACCCGAACTTCTCCGCGTCCCCGACGTCGCGGGCTCCACCGCCGGACGTGGGTCGGTGCCGTCGTACGCCAGCGTCGAGAGCGCCGTGCACGCGCTCTCGCACGTGGTCGACTACGCGATCTGGCTGCGTACGCCCGACGGCCCGGCGCTCGATCTGGCCGACTGCGACGTACGCGCCGCACGCGAGGTGCTCGATGAGGCGCTGGGTCGGATGATCCAGGGCGGCGACCTCACCGGCGACGAGGTCGCTCGCCTGCTGGGCGCGTATGGGATTGATCTGTGGCAGTCGCTCCCGGCGGCCACCGTCGAGGCGGCCGTCGAAGCGGGGGACCGGCTCGGCTGGGACGTCGTCCTCAAGACCGGAGGCGCGGAGGAACTCGAGCGCCCCGACCAGATCCGCCTGGTTCGCAACATCGGGACTCCCGACGACATGACTGATGCGTGGCGCGCGCTCGCGACGACCGACCGCGTGCTGGCCGTCCAGCGCACAGCACCGCAGGGTGTCCCGGTGACGATCAGGAGTCTGGAGGACCCACTCTTCGGCCCGGTGGTCTCGTTCGGCATCGGCGGACCGCTCACCGACCTGGTCGGCGACCTCGCATTCCGGATCCCGCCGCTCACGTACAGCGACGCCGCGTCGATGGTGCGCGAGGTCAAGGCCGCGCCGATGCTGTTCGGCTACCGAGGCAGCACCCCGGGCGACGTCGCGGCGGTCGAGCGCCTGATCCTGCGAGTCGCCCAGCTTCAGAACGACCTTCCCCAGATCGCCTCGATCGATCTGGGACTCGTCCTCGTCGGCCCCGACGGCGCCGCTGTCCTCAACGCCGCCGCGAGCGTACGTCCGCCCACGGAGGCGCGCTCGGACTGGTACGTACGCCGGCTCAACCCGGCCGGCGGCGACACCCTCCCCACCTAAGGAACCCTGTGCTGTCCCTGGAAACCTTCCGGCTGTTCATCCACGTCCTCGCGGCGACCGTCTGGGTCGGCGGCCAGATCACTTTGGCCGCGCTGGTCCCGGCGCTCCGCGCAGCCGGTGCGGAGGTGCCGAAGGCGGCTGCGAACGCCTTCAACCGGATCGCCTGGCCGGCGTTCTTCGTCCTCATCGCCACCGGCGTCTGGAACGTGATCGCCGACCACAACCAGAATCACGGTTCCTGGGCCGCAGTCCTCGGCGTGAAGTACGTCCTGGTGCTTGCCTCCGGCGGCACGGCGTACGCCCATGCCCACGCGAAGACGAAGAAGCAGATGGCGATCTTCGGTGCGCTCACCGGACTCACGGCGCTCGGCGCGCTCTTCGTCGGGATGATGCTGGCCGCATGAGCACGGACTTCGCCGCATTGTCGCGGCTGCTCGATGAGCGGTGGACCTGCCGCGCGTTTGCCCCGACCCCGGTGCCCAGGGTGGAGATCGAGCGGCTCCTGGCGCTGGCGCAGCGCACGCCGTCGTGGTGCAACACCCAGCCGTGGGAGGTCATCGTCACGTCCGGCGAGGAGACCGGCCGCCTGCGTGAGGCGCTCGGCGCGTACGTGATGAGCCAGCCGCAGGCGAGCGACTTCGAGTTTCCGACCGCGTTTCCGGGCGCGTACGGCGACCGGCGCCGCGAGTGCGGCTTCCAGTTGTACGACAGTCTCGGCATCGAGAAGTCGGATGCCGATGGACGGTTCCGTCAGATGTTGCGCAACTTCGAGTTCTTCGATGCTCCGCACGTCGCCCTCATCACCGTCGAGGCCGACCTGGGTCCGTACGCCCTGCTGGACACCGGCATCTACGTCAGCTCGCTCCTGCTCGGCGCACAGGCGCTGGGTCTGGCGGCCGCCCCGCAGGCCGCGCTGGCCGGGTACGCCGACTTCTTCCGTGCCCACTTCGGTCTGCCGGAGAACCGGCGGGTCGCGGTCGGCATGTCGCTCGGGTACGCGGCAGTCGAGGAGCCGGTGAATGGTTTCCGGACCACGCGGGCCGATCTGGCCGACGTCGTGGCCTGGCACGGTTCCTGGGCGTGACAGACTCGTCCGCGTGAGCAGCATCGACAGTGGGTCGCGTGAGTCGCAGCTTCGCGCTGCGATCGATCGCACCGGTTACTACCCGGACGTCGTCACCGACGCGGTGGCCGAGGCCGTCGCAGGGGAGGAGATCGAGTCCTTCTTCGTGCACCACGAGCCGACGTTCGAGCACGATGAGGTACGCCGCCACCTGACTGTTCTGGTGCTGACCCCCAGTCGTCTGGTGCTGGTGCACACCGACGAGCACGGCGGCGACGACCTGCTGCCCGAGCCGTACACGTCGACCTCGACGGAGTCGATCCGTCTGGGCGCTGTCACCTCCGTTGCCGTCACCCGGCTGACGACCTCCACCGTCCCGGCCCGTCTCGCCGAGGCGAACCTGGCGATCAGCTGGGGTTCGATGTCGCGTCTGGACCTGGAGCCCGCGCGCTGCGGTGACCCGGACTGCGATGCCGACCACGGCTACACCGGAACGGTCGGTGGCGACGACTTCACCCTGCGGGTCTCGGCCGCCGCTGACGGTGTCCCGGCGGTCGAGGAACTCATCGGCTTCGCCGCGTCCGTGTCCGCACGGACGCGGGACACGTGAGCGGGCTCAGCACCGACCTGATCACGCCGGCGTACGGCATCCGCTCGCTCGCGGACGTGCTCCCGGCGGTGGTGCAGGCGCTCGGCGTCCCGGGCGGTCGACCGGGTGGACTCGACCTTCCCGCGGCCCCGGCGTACGTCGTCTTCCTGATCGACGGTCTCGGCGCAGAGCAACTGACCCGGTATGCCGAGGACGCGCCATACCTCGCCAGCCTGATGGAGACACCCGGCACCGCCACGGTCCCGTCGACGACCGCGGTCAGCCTCACGAGCCTGGGCACGGGGCTGCTGCCGGGGGCGCACGGCGTGGTCGGCTACACCTCGCGCATCCCGGGCACGACCGACCTCCTCAATGCCTTGCACTGGCCGGCGAGCGTGGAGCCGCATCGGTGGCAGCCGCACGAGACCGTGTTCGGTGCCCTCGCCGACCGTGGCAAGGGTGCGACGGTCGTCACGAAGCGGGAGTTCTTCGGCTCAGGACTCACGGCGGTTTCCCAACGCGGGGCGGAGTTCGTCGCGGCGGAGCGGGCCGGCGAGCGGATCGCGGGCGCCGTCGAGGCGTCCCGGCGCAGCGGCATCGTCTACCTGTACGACAGTGACCTCGACTGGACCGGACACAAGCACGGCGTGAACTCGGCGGAGTGGTTGCAGCAACTGGCGATGCTCGACGCCGAAGCGGAGCGTCTTCGTGACGAGCTGCCCGCGCACGTACGCCTGCTGGTCGTGGCTGATCACGGCATGGTCGATTCGCCGCTGGCGGATCGGATCGATGTCGATGACGAACCGGCGCTGCGCGACGGGCTGGTCATGCTCGGGGGAGAGGCTCGCTTCCGGCACCTGTACGCCCGCAGCGGCGCGGCAGAGGACGTCGCCGAGACCTGGCGTGCGGTCCTCGGAGAGCGGGCCGAAGTGCGTACCCGTGCCGAGGCTACGGAGTGGTTCGGGCCGATCGCGGACAGCGTGGCGCCTCGGATCGGGGACGTCGTCGTCGCGGCGCGCGGGACGAACGCGGTTATGGCTGCTCGTGAGTTCCCCAAGGAAGGCATGCTGGTCGGCATGCACGGGTCGCTGACCGCGGAAGAGATGCTGATCCCGATCCTCGTGGACTGAGGGGGATCCGCGGAGGCGTCTCGCTCAGAGAACCTTTAGGTCGAAACGCTCCACAGCAGACGCAAAGCCCGGCAGGATGGGCGGGTCCGTGACCCACACTTTCCGGGAGATTCAGATGCGTCGCATCACCGTGGCTCTGGTAGCCGCTCTACTCATGACCAGCTTGGTTGCCTGTGGCTCCAAGGCCAAGACCGACGCCAGTGGCGTCGCCTACAGTGCTCAGAACTGCCCGACGGCGAACCTGGAGACGCTGCCGTCCGCGAAGATCGCTGCTGACCTCGGCATCATCTACGTCGCGTTCGACAAGTTCATCTACAAGCCGTTCCAGAAGGACCATCTCGCTGGTGTTGGCGCGAAGTTGAAGGCTGCTGCCGCAGCTGCCGCGATCTACCACTTCGCCAAGAAGGTCAAGCAGCACGTCATCAACTCGTCGTTCCTGTGCACGAAGATCGGTACGCCGATCAGTGCTCTGGCAGACAAGTTGGGCAGCCTGCCCAACCTCATCAAGGACGCGGTCACCGGCGGGTCAGCGATCACTGATCTCAAGACCGGTATGGACAGCCTGCCGGGGCTCGCGTCGAGCGCTGGCCTGCCGAAGCTCGACCTGAAGAATGGTGTGGACAGCCTTTCCAGCCTCGCTGGACTGAGCTGATCCTCGCAGCCGACAACAACGGGCCACACCGGAAGGTGTGGCCCGTTGTTGCGTTGTGCGGGGTGTCAGCCTGGGGTGTCAGGCGGTCGGGCCGCCGAACATGATCTCGTCCCAGCTCGGGATCGAACCGCGCTTGCGCTTCGCGGACGTAGCCGGCTTGGCCTCGACCTCGACTGCCGCGGCGGTATCCACGCGGACCTCGACCGTGGGCTCCTCGACCTGGATCTCGGTCGTCGGTGCGAACATGTCGACCTCGGGGACCGACTGCCGACGCTGACGCAGGCTGTGCAGTTCGTCGCGTACGGGCGTGGCCGGCGGAGCCGCCGGAACTGCCGGCAGGTCGCCGAGGAGCCAGCGGGCGTCGTCGTTCTCCGGGGTGACGTATGCGCCCTGGATGTCGTAGGCCATCTGCGCGATGCCGGAGCGTTCGGTGGTCTCGTAGTGGCCGAGCAGGATCCAGCGACCGTCCTGGCGGCGCCAGGAGTCCCACGAAATGTCCTCGAACTCCTGGTCGAACCGACCGAGCACCGAGAGCACAGCGTCCTGGAGCGTACGCACTGCGGGGTCGGCCGCGACGCTGGTGCGACGGACCGAGGCGCGCGCGGCGCGCAGTGCCATGTGCTCGCGCTCGGCGAGGACCGGACCAGCGAACGCCATGATCGCCTCGGGTTCGGTGCCCGCAGCGGCAGCCACCTGCTCGAGACTCTCGCCGGCACGGATGCGCGCCTGGATGTCCTTGGGTCGAAGGGCGGGCGGCTGGTTCGTCATCGGCGTCTCCGTTCGGCGGGACGGCTGCGGTAGGGCGGCGCGGAGGCGCTCATCGACCGGGACGACGAACTCCCGACCCACGGCGTCCACGAAGAGCATCCGGCGGCCATCCCGGCTCACCGATGCGAGTGTCAGACCCTCCGGGGTCACGTCCGCGGAGGTGGTGATCTGGGGCGCTTCTTCTGCCGACATCCTCATCGTCATCCTTTGTCTGGTGCTTGCGAACCTACGCCCAGCACCCACCCCGATTCGGGCGCCACGACGGCGCGTCGTGAGGTTGTGACGCGTGTGACAGATGGGTTCGACGCCGATGTGGCGATGGCGACGGAGTGCGCTAACGTTGCCACCTGATTCGGGCGATTGGCGCAGTGGTAGCGCACTTCGTTCACACCGAAGGGGTCACTGGTTCGAACCCAGTATCGCCCACCGAATCGTGAGGCAAGGTCGACCTTTGGGTCGGCCTTGTCTGCGTTGATGGGCTGTTCTGACGGTGTCCAGTCGAGGTTGAGGGCCATCGGTGCGAGGCGACCGTGCGGCTGCGCCTCGGACGCGTCAAGCCGACAGGCGAGCCGCGTAGAGCGGCCACATCTTGGCGGCGTACTGGCGCCAGAAGAAGCCCATCACCGGCAGGAATGCCCGCGTGAGCCCGTTGGTCGGGTGCAGGGTCCAGCTCCAGGTGACCCGGGTGCCGGTGCCTTCGGGTACGTAGGTGAAGCGACCGTCGACCCCGGCGACGAGCGACTTGAGCGGACCGGTGAGATCACTGAGCCGGTACTGGTAGTTCCCGCCGGCGCGGTCGTAGGTGACGAGGGTCTCGGTGTTGCTGTGGCCGTCGGCGGTGATCACGCTGCGGGTCTGGCCGACGGTTGCCCACGGTCCAACCTGGCCCGTGACCTCCTTGACGGGCGGGATGATGCCAGCCCGATGGGGGAACAGTTCCTCGAGCGGAGCATTCATGACCCCGTCGAAGGCGACCTCGAGCGGCGCCTGGACGACGGTGGACGACGTGAGCAGGTACGGCGCGGCCATCGGGGCTCCTCGATCAGGGATGCAGTGCTCTGGCAGCGTACTCAGTTCGCGGTTGGCGGGGGAGCGACGTAGGGGCCTGGCCCGACGTCGAGCGACGGTCCTTTGGTGACCGGCGTCAGCGTCGTCGCAGAGCCGGGATCGCTCGCCACAACCGGCCAACCAGGATCGTGCCGAAGAGCAACAGCAGCCAGGTGGCGACGCTGAACCCGCCTCCGACATGAGTCTCGTGGCCGTCAGTGAACGTGTAGGTGACGTGGTTCTGGAAGTAGCGGAGGCCGTCGTACGTGAGCGTTCCGGTCATGTGCGGAGCGGCGTTTGAGACGCCGCGGGCGTAGGCGAGAGCAATCTCGGTGAAGAGCGACGTCGCGACCAGCGTTGCCGTCATGAGGAACACCACAGCTGCGATCCATGAGTGACGAGGGCCATCCCCGAAGCGCGCCGTGAGATAGCCCTCAGCGAGCTGGCGACTGCTACCGACATTCCGGATCGCCTGGCTGGCGCCGACCTCCTGAGCCGCTTCGGTCAGGTTCGTTCGTACCTCCCGGCGTGTGGAGATGCGGGTGGCGCGGGGGAGGTCGTAGAGCTGCTGGTCGAGACTCCACACCAGCCGCTCAATGCGCAGGCGGTCAAGCAAGGGAAGGGTGGCGCTCATTTCAGTTGCCTTTCGTTGACGGAGGGTTGACGGGCTGAAGGAGCCGGCGACTCACGATTGCGACGAGGCCCTCCCAGGAGGCGATGCCCTCGGACAGTGCGGCGTAGCCGGCCGGCGTTGGCCGGTAGTACTTGCGCGCTGGGCCTGAGGTCGAGGCCACCAAGCGCGCCGTGATCCTTCCCCCACGTTCGAGTCGAGCCAGGGCGGGATAGACGGTGCCGTCGAGGACATCGGTCAGCCCCATCTCGTGCAGCCGTCTCACGACGTCGTACCCGTAGGACTCCTCCTCGGCCAGGAGGTGCAGTAACAGGACCGAGAGGATTCCCTTGAGGAGCTGTGGGTCATGGCTGTTCTCAGGCACACGCCCAAACTATGTCTGCTACCAGGTGAAGTCAAGTACCGGATAATGCCGAAACGCGCTCTTTCGCGAAAGACTTGTTCGCAACCAAATGCTTGACAACTATCACGAAAGCGAACATGCTCGTCCTAAACCATTGGGTTGAGGAGGGCGGTTTCGTATGGATGACCAACTGTCACGAGTGTTCAGCGCATTGGCAGATCCGATCCGACGCGACCTCGTCGTACGTCTGACCACAGCTGATGCGACCGTGGGGGAACTGGCGGCGCCCCACAACGTGAGTCTCCAAGCGATCTCCAAGCACCTCAAGGTGCTGGAGGGATCAGGATTGGTGACCCGCAGCCGCGACGCGCAGCGCCGTCCGGTGCACCTCGAAGCGGAGGTATTCGACCTCATGACGAAATGGATCGAGCGATACCGCGAACAAGCAGAGAGCCGCTATCGCCGCCTGGACTCCGTCTTGGCGGACCTCGCCGACGAAGAATCCTCACGAAAGAAGGCCACCTGATGCGCACCCTGGAAGCAACGATCGAAGCGGTTCCCGATCTCCCGCTGATCCGCATCTCCCGCGAGTTCGATGCGACACCCGACCAGGTACAGAGGGCCCATACCGACCCAGAACTCTTCGCCCGTTGGATCGGTCCCGACTCGCGTACGACCGTCATCGAGGTATGGGACGCGCGTACTGGTGGCGCATGGCGCTACACCAACACCAACTGCGACGGGGACGTCCAGACCTTCTTCGGATCCTTCCATCTTGTCCGACCCGGGCGGATGACACAGACCTTCACCTGGGGAGGAATGCCCGACGGTGTCTCATTGGAAACGGTGACGTTCGAGGCATTGCCCGGCGGGCGGACGAGACTGTCCGCGACCTCGCTGGTCGATTCCATCGAGGGACGTGATGCGATCCTGAGGAGCGGCATGGACCTAGGTATGCGCGAGGGGTACGCCAAGCTGGATGCCCTCTTGGCGGATGGGCGATGAGTCCTGCTGAGAACCACCGCAATCGGGCAGCTGCTTTTGGTGGCCTCGTAGCTGGAGTGACCGATTGGTCTGCACCGACTCCGGTCGCCGGGTGGACCGCTCGCGACGTCCTCACCCATCTGGTCTCATGGCCGGCCGCGTTCCTTGCCTCGGCCGGCATCGACCTGCCACCGGTGCCATCGGAACCGGTGGCGGCGTGGACCTCGCACGCCGCGCGTCTCCAGGCACTGTTCGACGACTCGCCAGACCTTGTGATCTCCGGAACTCCGATGGGACCCCAACCAGTGGCTGAACTGCTCGATCAGATCTACACGGGCGACGTCTTCCTGCACTCGTGGGATCTGGCTCTGGCCTCTGGACAGCTCCCGCCGCTGGACGAGGAGACGTCCGCGATGATGCTCGCCGGGATGACGACGATCGAGCCGATGCTGCGAGACAGCGGACAGTACGGCCCGGCGGTGCATGTCGGAGCCGACCGCTCGGCAGTCGACCGACTCATCGGATTCATTGGGCGCGACCCGGACTGGACTCCGTCATAGGGGGGTCCGGTGCACCTGCGCTGCACAGAGCCGTATCGGCAGCGAAGAGACCATGAAATTCGCTCCGCGGCGAATCGGTACGGATTAGTACCTGCGCGGTTCTGGCGAAGGACTCGCCATCTCACTGATGATCGCGGGAACAATGGCAGATCTCAGAGCCTCAAGGACCTCACGCGAGATGGCGTTCTCGTTTGACCCGTCGCCCGCGAGGAGCCACCAATGATCCTCGCCGTGGGTTAGGAATCCGCTTCGCTGTTGGAGTCGATAGACCGACATCACGTTCGGGTTTGGTCGGGCGCCAATGTATGGGCGGTGGATGAAAGCTTCGCTCCAGACCGACTTCCCGACGACCAGGAGGTTGAAGGTGAACTTGGCTTCGCGTGAGGTACTTCCCGTTGATGTCTGGATCCCAAGCATGACCCAGTCACGCTCGTCCGGAAGCGTCCAGACGCGGCCCGAGCCCTTGAACCCGAGTTCACGAAGAGCCGGTCCCCACTCGGTTGTGATCAGCGCCTTTAGACGATCCTGTGCTTCACCCACAAGCCAAACGTAGCTCGACCATCACCCATCGATCGCCGTCGAGAAACGCACTGATCTCGGCAGAATAGGAAGCATCCGCACTACTACGCGCAGCCCACTCGCGGCGGTATGCAGTACGTCGGTCCTCCAGGTTGGCGGGGGAGGAGCCCAGACAGATGGTTCGAAAAAATCTCCCGGTTCGTCGTACCTCAGCCCATCGACTTGGCGCCGTCAATCGCCTCTCGGATGATGTCGGCGTGACCGGCGTGCTGGGAGGTCTCGCTGAGGATGTGCAGCAGGACATGGCGTCGCGTCCAGGACGTGTTCGGCGGGAACCACGGACGTGGCGGCAGAGGGTGCGCGACGTCGAGTGAGTCGAGGGTCCGGACGAGTTCGTCGGTCCGCGCAGCCACCTCGGCGTAGGTCTGCAGCAGGGACTCGCCGGTGTCCTCCGGACCCATTCGGAAGCCAGCCTGGTGCTCGGCGACCGCAGCGTCGCCGGTGTCGCTCGGGAACGCAGCTGGGCCGTCGACCATGAATCGCGCCCACCGGTCCTCGGTGATGGCCACGTGCTTGATCAATCCGCCGAGGCACAGCTCGCTGACGGTGGATCTGCGAGCGAGCTGCTCGTCATCGAGGTCTCTCAGCGTGTTGCGCAGGAAGTATCGACGCGTGCCCAGAAGGGCAATGAGGTCGTCGCGTTCGCTGGTCAGGTCTGTCCCGGTCGTCATGCCTCGATGCTAGGCAGGAGCGCCGACAGTTTTGCCTGGATCAGAGGTGGTCAGAGGAAGGCGTGTCCCTCGCCGCGGTAGGTCGGCACCGTGCCCACGATCCGGTCGCCCTCGACGAGGTGGAGTTCGTTCAGCCGCTCGCAGACCTCGCCCGCCTTGGCGTGCCGGAACCAGACCCGGTCACCGACGGAGAGCCCGTCGGCTCCTGTCAGTGGCGTCTGCGCCTCGCCGGCACCTTCCAGGGGAGTCAACGACAGACCAGCCGGCCACGTCGGCGTCGGTGCCCGATCAGGACCGGGGACACCGCTGGCGATCCAGCCGCCGCCCTGGGCCGTGGCCAGCCCGGGGCCGGGGATGCGTACGACCTCGGTGACGAAGTACGCCGCGGGGACCGGCTGGAAGTGCCGGTAGCCGTCGAAGAGGGTCGGGCCGTACAAGCCGGAACCGGCTGCCACTTCGGTCACCGCAGCCTCCGCGGCCGTCGACTCGATGCTTCCGGTGCCGCCGCCGTTCACGAATTCCAGGTCGGCCACCTCACGCACTGCCGCTACTGCCGCAGCGCGTCGATGGGCGAGCTCGAGCCGCGAGGCGGCCTGCATCGCCCGGATCTGGATCCGGTTGAGCGAGGAGCCCGCTGCGTTTCCGATGCCGGCGATCTGGCCCTCGTACGCCATCAGCCCGACGAGTCGGAACCGCGGTCGCGCAACGATCGCCTCGGCCAGTCGGCGTGCCTCCGACGCGGAGTGGACGGGTGAGCGGCGCGGCCCGAGGTGCACCCGCGATCCGATCAGCCGCAGTGATGCGTCGAGGTCCAGGCAGACCCGGATCCGGGCGCCGTCCGGCGCCGCGCGCTCGATCAGGTCGAGTTGGTCGGTCGAGTCCACCATCACAGTGACCCGTGCGGCGAGTTCCTCGCTCGCCGCCAACCGTGCGATCGACCCGCGATCAGCCGTCGGATACCCGACGACCACGTCGTCGCAGGTCTCGGCCACCCAAAGCGCCTCCGCCAACGTCAGCGCCAGGATCCCTGAATAGCCGTCCAACGCCAGGGTGGCGTCGATGAGGGCGCGGCAGCGTACGGACTTGCTCGCCACGCGGATCGGCGTCCCGGCCGCGCGCGTGAGCAAGGAGCGGGCGTTCGCGGCGAAGGCGCCCAGGTCGATCACGCCGAAGGGCCCGTCGAGATCGGCAGTGGCAACGTCGAGGGCGGCGAAGTCCGGCGCAGCGGTCGCACGGACCGCTCCCAGATCAGGAGTCATGACGCTCATCAGCCGAAGATCCGCTTGATGTGGGCGTTGGCGAACCGTCCCTCGGGGTCCATCGTCGTGCGTACGGCGTTGAACGCCTCCCACTCCGGATACAGCGTGCTCAGCGTCGCTGCGTCGAGGCTGTGCCGCTTGCCCCAGTGCGGTCGCGCACCGTGGGCGAGTGCGATCTCCTGGACGGCCGAGAAGTACTCCTGCCATGCCATGCCCCGGTACGCGTGGACCGCCAGATAGGTGGTCTCGCGGCCGTACGCCGGGCTCAACATCGAGTCGGTGTCACCGGCCACGAAGCGCACCTCGATCGGGAAGTTGATGTCGAAACCGCGCCGATCGATCATCGCCAGGATGTCCTGCAAAGCCGCCGCCGCGGTCTCACGCGGGAACGCCCACTCGGACTCGGTGAAGCGCACCATCCGAGGGCTGGAGAACACGTCGTAGCTGTGGTTGACCTTGTCCGACGGTGAGGCCAACGATGTGACCAGACGGTTGAGGCGGGGGATCTGGCCAGTGAACCGGCGGCCGGCGCGCGAGAGCACGTCCAACGCGTAGTTCTCCAGCACGACCTCCTCGACGTACGCGCGTGCCTTGCTCCGGACGTCGGCGGGCTCGTCGGTCCGGTTCAGTCCCTTCGTGATCGCCCGCGAGGCATGCGGGAAGACGAAGAACTCGAAGTGGTCGTTGCCGCCGATGTGGTCATCGAGGTCGCGCAGCAGCTCGGTCAGAGGCATCCGGTCGCGGCGCTCGTGCAGTTTGAAGGCCGGCACTGTTCGCAGCGTGTACGCGGTGATCACGCCCAATGCGCCGACACTGACCCGTGCCGCGCGGAGCTCGTCACCCGACAACTCGCGGATCACTCCGTCCGCGGTGACGATCTCGGCCGACTCCACGAATGTGGCCAGGTTGCCGAGCGTGGCACCGGTCCCATGGGTGCCGGTCGAGATCGCGCCGGCTGCGCTCTGCACGTTGATGTCGCCGAGATTGGCCATCGCCAGCCCGTGCTCGTCCAGATAGCGGTTGAGGTCGAAGAGCCTGGTCCCGGCGGCGACGCGTACGCGCCCTGCTGCTGCGTCGAGGACCTCGATCCCGGTGAGGGCATCAAGGCTCATCAGGGTGCCGCTGGTGACGACGTTGTCGCCGAAGGAATGGCCTGCGCCGACGACGCGCACCACCTCGCCGCGCGTGCCCGATTCCACGACGGCAGCCGCGACGCCGGCCGCGGACGTCGGACGAGAGAGGCGCGCCGGCTCGCAGATCTGGTCGCCGGTCCAGTTACGCCACATGTGTCCTCCGTCAGCCGATGTGATGTGGGTTCCACGATGCCCGGTCGGGGCCCCGCACAGAAGCACCAATGTCGTCCGCATTCACATCGAATCCATGGTGAATCAGGCGGCGATCAGTGTTTCCCCTGTGACCGGGGACACGCCACCCTTGCGGGATGGGTGAATCAACGTCGCGTCGGGCGCCGTGGACGGCGATGGGGACGTTCGCCGTCGTCGGTGCCGTGACCCAGTTGCTCTGGCTGACGTACGCACCGGTGACGAGCGATTCCGCAGCCCGCTATCACGTGTCCGAGGGAGCGATCGGGTGGCTCGCGAACGTCTTCCCGCTCTGGTACGTGCTCCTGGCGCTACCCACAGGCCTCGCGCTCGACCGCTGGCTGAGATCGACGGTGCTTCTGGGCGCGGTGTTCGCGGCGGCTGGCGCGCTCGTGCGGGTCGCCAGCGACGACTACTTCGTCGCGCTGTTCGGACAGACGCTCGTCGCGATCGCCCAACCCCTGATCCTGACCGCGATCACGCCGATGGCGGCGCGTCACCTGCCCGCGCATGATCGTCCGAAGGGGATCGCGCTCGCCTCGGCGAGCACGTTCGCCGGCATGATCGTGGCGTTTCTCCTGTCGACGACGGTGCCGCTCGGTCGAGTGTTGGTGATCGACGCCGTCGTCGCCGTCCTCGCTGCAGGAGCGTTGGCCGTCGCCCTGCGTACGCCGCCTCCGTACGCTCCTGAGGCTCCGGCCGGCGGTCGTGCCGACTTCGTACGCGCCTGGCGCAACCCGGTCGTACGCCGGATGTGTCTTCTGGTCCCGATCCCGTTCGGCGCCTTCACTGCGCTCACCACCTGGGCCCAGCCGCTGCTCAAGCCGGCAGGTGTGACGCAGGACGACGCTGGCATCCTGCTCCTGGTGAATGTCGCTGCCGGAGTGATCGGGTGTGCAGTCCTGCCGGTCTGGGCCGCTTCGCGCGGACGCCAGCGGCTGATGATGCTCGCAGGGATCCTGGTCGCGGCATCGTGTTGTGCGGTCCTCGCCCTCGCTCCGTCGATGGGTGTCGGGCTGGTGTGCTTCGTCGCCGTGGGTGCCCTGTTGTTGCCGGCGCTGCCGATCGTTCTGGAGCTCAGCGAGGCCGCGGCGGGCAGCGCGGCGGGAGCCGCAGCTGGGCTGGTGTGGTGTGCCGGACAACTTGGAGCTCTGGTCGTCACGGGCCTCGCCGGTGCCTTCCTGCATCAGCCGACGGCGGCATTCCTCCTGCTCGCGGTCATCACGCTCGTGGCGATTCCGGCCCTTCCACGTGGGACGCGGCCCGCGGCCGCCATCGGATAACTACGATCGCTCGCATCGACCTGCATCTGCGCAAACTGCGCTACTTCCTCGTGGTGGCTGAAGAACTGCACTTCAGCCGAGCTGCGGCGCGCGTCTTCCTGACCCAGCAGGCACTCAGCCGTCAGATCAAGGAACTCGAGGACGAGCTCGGGGTCCAACTCTTTGACCGCACCACCCGGCGGGTGTCGCTGACCGTCGCCGGCGAGGTGTTCTACGAGGCTTCCAAGGGCGTGATTGCGTCGTTCGACGATGCGGTCGCCGCGGCCCGGCGTACGACCCGGGCGCTGTCCGGCAAGCTGCGTCTCGGCTTCATCCCTGCCGCCGCGCTCGAGTTGACTCCGTTGATCATCGCTGCGTTCCAGGAGGCGCATCCCGAGGTGGAGGTCGAGATGCGGGAGTTCCCCGCGATCGACCCCTCCGCGGGTCTGATCACCGGGGCGACTGACGTCGCTTTCATCCGGCTGCCGCAGGCGACTCCCCGGATCGAGACCGAGACGATGTTCCTGGATCCGGTGATCGCGATGGTCGCGGCCGGGCATCCGCTGGCTGCCCGTACCTCGGTGCCGGTCGCCGAGCTCGTACGCGAGACGCTCACCCTGTCGGACACTCCCGACGAGGTCTACAAGGCCTTCTGGTCGCTCGCCGCAGCGCGTGATGCCACGGCGGGTCGGCTCCTGCCCGTGGTCTCGGTGACCGAGGAGGCCTCTCTGGTTGCCAACGGAGCGGCCGTGGCGGTGACCAGTTCGGCGGCGCAGTCGTTCGTGACCCTGCCCGGCGTCAGGCATGTGCCGATCGAGGACTGGCCACCGTCCGAGGTGGTCGTGGCGTGGCATGAGGGTGAGCGTTCTGCGCTGGTGGCGAGCTTCGTGCGTACGGCCTGCGAGGTCCGGGACGCACAACCTGACCTCGTACGCCTGCTCGAACGGCGCGCCTGACCGGGATCGCGCGAGGCACAGCTCGTTCGAGCCGTGACTATCTCGGCGTCACCACGATCTGCGCGCCGTTCTTCGGCACCGCGGTGATGTTGCGTACGACGGTCCGTTCCGGACCGACAGCGCTGATCGAGTAGACCTCGAGGATCTCCCGCAGGACCGCCACGCCCTCCATCATCGAGAACCCGGCGCCGATGCAGCGGCGGACCCCACCGCCGAACGGGATCCAGGTATTCGGATGCACCTCACCCTCGAGGAAGCGCTCCGGCCTGAACGTGGCCGCCTCGGGGTGGGAGGCCTCGCGCTTGTGGGCGAGAATGATCGACCCGGAGACGTACGTCCCGGCGGGCAGGTCGCAGCCCGCGATCGTGGTGGGTTCCATCAGCAGTCGCGCGATGAAGGCGATCACCGGGTGGACCCGCATCGCCTCCTTCATCGCTGCTTCGAGGTAGTCGTCGTCCCCGGAGTCGGCTGCCTGCGTCGCGCGCTCCACGAGTACGGGGTCGCTCCCGATCTCCTGCAACGTCCACGCCAGGGCGGTGGCGGTCGTTTCGTGGCCCGCCATCAGCAGGGTGACGAGTTGGTCTCGCAGCTCGACGTCGGTGAGCGTGCTGCCGTCCTCGTCGTGGATCCGGAGCAGTTGAGCCAGGACGTCCACGCCGCCGTCGTCCTCGGCCGCGGCGCGTCGCCGCGCGATCTGGGCGTAGATCGCCGCGTCGAGACGATCCTGCTTGGCAGCGGCATCGCGCCACGGCTTCAAGCGGTGGATCCTCTCCATCGAGTAGCCGAGCAGGATGACCGGATTGATCTGGATGATGTCGCGTACGAGCGGACGCATCTCGTCGAGATGGTCGTCGTCGGTCACGCCGAACACGACCTTGAGGATGATGTCGAGGGTGATCTCGTTCATGGCCTCCAGGGCCGAGAACGGCGTGCCGGCGGGCCACGAGCGGACATGGTCGCGGGCGATCTCGTGCACCATCTCGCGGTAGCCGTCGATGGCCGAGTGGCTGAAGGCCGGCATCAGCATCCGGCGCGCCCGCTTGTGCTGGGCGGAGTCGACGAGCAGGAGTGAGTGCTCGCCCATCAGCGGCCCGAGGATCGCGTTCCCCTTGCCGGCGTGGAAGACCTCGGGGTCCCCGGTGAAGATCTCGCGGATCGCATCAGGGTCGTGGAAGAACACCATCGATCGGTTCCGCGGCAGGAGGCGCAGCGTGAACGGGCTGCCGTAGCGGCGGTCGAGGTAGGGGACCAGGCGCTCACGGAAGGCGAGCAGGCCGATGCTCTGGACGATCGCCGGCCAGCGCGGCCCGTCCGGGAGTGGGCCGCTGCCGGCGGGCGTGGTGGGGACGGTGCGAAGCATGTCGGAGACGGCGGCTACGCGGTCGTACACGGTGGTGACCATGCGGTCAGCCTCTCGCTTGAAGCCCGATACGATCAAGCGTCTCACCGAGGAGGAGAAACGTGACCAAGGCCTGGGAGCTGTTCCGTGAAGACCCGAGCGTGATCGCTGCGCGCGTCAACGGAACGCTGAAGGACCTCGCCTACGAGGTCGCCGACGGCGACGAGGTGGAGCCGGTCGCGATCGATTCCACCGACGGACGCAACATCCTGCGGCACTCGACCGCCCACGTGATGGCCCAGGCCGTCCAGGAACTGTTCCCGGAGGCGAAGCTCGGCATCGGACCGCCGGTCGAGAACGGCTTCTACTACGACTTCGACGTCCCGACGCCGTTCGTGCCCGAGGACCTCGTCAAGATCGAGTCCCGGATGCGCAAGATCATCAAGGACAACCAGCGCTTTGAGCGCCGGGTGACCAACGATGACGACGCCCGCATCGAGCTCAAGGACGAGCCGTACAAGCTGGAGCTCATCGGGCTCAAGGGCAACAGTGCTGAGGCCGCCGAGGGCGCGTCGGCCGAGGTCGGTGCCGGCGAACTGACGATCTACGACAACATCGACCGCAACGGCGAGGTGGCGTGGAAGGACCTGTGTCGCGGTCCGCACCTGCCGACGACCAAGCGCATTCCTGCCTTCAAGTTGATGCGCAGCGCGGCTGCGTACTGGCGAGGAGATGAGAAGAACAAGCAACTCCAGCGTCTGTACGGCACCGCGTGGGAGACGAAGGAAGCCCTCGACGACTACCTCCGCCTGCTGGAGGAGGCGGAGCGACGTGACCACCGCAAGCTCGGCCGCGAGCTGGATCTCTTCAGCTTCCCCGACGAGCTCGGCTCCGGACTCCCGGTGTTCCACCCCAAGGGTGGCGTCATCAAGCGCGTCATGGAGGACTACGTACGCCAGCGGCACGTCGACGAGGGATTCTCGTACGTCGGCACGCCGCACATCTCGAAGGACGGGCTGTTCCACACGTCGGGCCACCTGCCGTACTACGCCGACACGATGTTCCCCCCGATGGAGCTCGAGGGTGCGAAGTATCAGCTGAAGGCGATGTCCTGCCCGATGCACAATCTGATCTTCGGCAGTCGCGGGCGCTCCTACCGCGAGTTGCCGTTGCGGTTCTTCGAGTTCGGCACCGTCTATCGCTACGAGAAGTCGGGCGTCGTCCACGGTCTGACCCGCGTACGCGGGCTGACGCAGGACGACAGTCACTCCTATGTCACCCCGGAGCAGGCGCCGGGTGAGATCAAGCACCTGCTCAACTTCGTGCTGAGCGTCCTCAAGGACTTCGGCCTCGACGACTTCTACATCGAGTTGTCGACGCGCGACGCGGACAACGCGAAGTTCATCGGCACCGACGAGCAGTGGGAGACCGCCACCCGGGTGCTGGAGAAGGTCGCTCTGGAGTCGGGGCTCGAACTCGTTCCTGACCCGGGCGGCGCGGCGTTCTACGGCCCGAAGATCTCGGTGCAGGCCAAGGACGCGATCGGGCGGACGTGGCAGATGTCGACGATCCAGTACGACTTCAACCAGCCGGCTCGCTTCGGTCTGGAATACACCGCCGCCGACGGCAGCAAGCAGCAGCCGGTGATGATCCACTCGGCCAAGTTCGGTTCGATCGAGCGGTTCTTCGGCGTGCTGGTCGAGCACTACGCCGGCGCGATGCCGCCGTGGCTCGCGCCGGTGCAGGTGCAGGCGATCCCGGTCGCCGACGCCTTCGCCGACTACCTCTACGAGGTGGCCGAGGAGTTGAAGAAGGTCGGGATCCGCGTCGAGGTCGACGACTCCGATGACCGGATGCAGAAGAAGATCCGCAACGCCCAGCTCCAGAAGGTGCCGTTCATGCTGATCGCCGGTGGCGAGGACGTCGAGAAGGGCGCGGTGTCATTCCGCTACCGCGACGGTCGCCAGGACAACGGCGTCCCGATCGCGGAAGCGATCGAGCGTGTCGTGCAGGCCGTGAAGGATCGCGTCCAGGTCTGACGTCGACCATCAGAAGGGCCCCACCGCGCTGCGCGGTTCGGGGCCCTTCTGCGGTTTGTTGGGACATCACGTCCCGGTCATGTGATCAGCGACACGACCGTCGAAGATTACTGTGACGCTGTGTCGCGCGTACTCTTGTGAGAGAGGCGGATTCGCACTAGCGTGCGAACCGCAGGTGAACGGGACGTACTGTGTCGGACACAGTGTGCGTCGGACCGAGAGGTGTAGGACATGGCTGGAGTAGGGACCGTCAAGGCGGCGCTCGGGGGACTGACCCTGGGTGCCCAGAAGGTTGCCGCCGCGGGCGTACACGTCGCCACCGGCAAGCAGAGTTACTACGACACGCTGCGTACGCTCTCGCAGGCCTCGGTCGACCAGCACTTCGAAGCCTTCCGCGACATCGCCTGGGACTCGCCGGAGTTCGAGGTCTTCAAGAATGACCCCCGCTTCATCCTCAACGAGGCCGACGAGATTGGTCGCCACCCCTGGTACAAGTCGCTCTCTCGCGAGCGTCAGATCGAGATCGGGATGTACCGGTACGCGCAGGTCGCGAAGGTGGGTTCGCAGTTCGAGATGCTGCTCATCGGCGGCATCATGAACCACAACGTGTGGGCCGAGAACGGCAACCCGGAGTTCCGGTACTCGATGCACGAGGTGACCGAGGAGACCCACCACATCCAGATGTTCCAGGAGGGTGTGAACCGGTGCGACATCGACGTGGCCGGCGCCCCGACCTACTTCAAGGTGCTCTTCCCGTTCCTGGCCTCGGCCGGTATGTGGGCCCCCGAGATCTTCTTCACCGGCATCCTCGCCGGCGAGGAGCCGATCGACCACCTCCAGAAGTCGATCATGCGCGCCGGTGGCAGCCACCCGATGATCGACCGGATCATGCAGATCCACATCGCTGAGGAGGCCCGCCACATCGGCTTCGCCCACCAGTGGATGGAGCACCACGTTCCGGAGCTCGGCTTTGTACGCAAGCAGATCTTCGCCGCGACGTTCCCGCTGATCATGCGCATCCTGTGTGACGTGATCATGGTTCCGAGCAAGCAGGCCCGTCGGGACATGGGCATCCCGGACGAGGTCGCCAAGGAGATCTGGTGGGACTCCGAGGACTCCGACAAGATGCTTCGCGACCTGTTCAGCGACGTCCGCATGCTCGGTGACGAGTTGGGTATTCGCGGTGCGATCTACCGTCCGCTGTGGAAGCTGATGGGGATCGACGGTCGCTCAGCGCGCTTCCGTGCCGAGCCCGTCATCGCCAACTCCTGATCTGACAAGAGAGCCGATTCGTGCCACACGTCGTCACTCAGTCCTGCTGCTCGGACGGGTCGTGCGTCCTCGCGTGCCCGGTGAACTGCATCCACCCGGCCCCGGGAGAACCCGGCTTCGCGACCGCAGAGATGCTGTGGGTCGACGCGGACGCCTGCGTCGACTGCGGCGCCTGCGTGACCGCCTGCCCGGTGGACGCGATCCTGCCGCACACGAAACTCAATCACGCTCAGTTGCCGTTCCTGTCGCTGAACGCCGAGTACTTCGATGCGTTCCCGCACGCGGACCGTACGCCGCTGGCTCTGGTGCACGAGCAGCGACGCCTGGACCGCTCGGGCCCGTATCGCGTGGCCGTGGTCGGCGCCGGTCCGGCCGGGCTGTACGCGGCGGATGAACTCCTCAAGCACCCCGAGATCAAGGTCGACGTCTTCGACCGGCTACCGAGTCCGCACGGATTGGTGCGGTTCGGTGTGGCGCCGGACCACCAGAAGACCAAGCGCGTCCAGGACCTGTTCGCCAAGATCGAGCGGCAGCGCGGATTCCGGTACTTCCTCGGTGTCGAGGTCGGCAACCACCTCACTCACGACGAGTTGACGGCGCGCTATCACGCCGTGCTCTACACGGTCGGGGCTGCCAGTGACAAGACGCTCGGCGTACCTGGTGATGACCTGCCGGGCTCGATCTCGGCAACCGACTTCGTCGGTTGGTACAACGGCCACCCCGACAAGCAGGACCTGCAACCACCGCTCGACTCCGAGCGCGTCGTGCTGGTCGGCAACGGCAACGTGGCCCTCGACTGCGCACGCATCCTGGCTCTCCCACCGCACGTGCTGGAGACCACTGACATCGCCGACGGCCCCCTGGCGGCTCTGCGCAACAGCAAGGTGCGCGAGGTCGTCGTCCTCGGTCGCCGTGGCCCTGCCCAGGCGGCGTTCACGGTGCCCGAGTTGGTCGGTCTCCTCGGCGAGGATGAACTCAACGTCGTCGTCGACCTCGGCGACCTCACCGATGCCCAGGCGTTCGGTGGGGGCTCGCAGAAGGAACGGCTGATCGAGGAACTGCGTCACCGCCCGGTCGACCCTGCGTTGCGGACCATCGTGCTGCGGTTCGCCGCCGCGCCGACCAAGCTCGTCGGCACCGACTGCGTGAGCGCCGTCGACGTGGGGCGTACGCGCCTGGTGAAGCACAAGGACGGCTCGGTCTCGGCGACGTCGACGGGGGAGACCGAGGTTCTCGAGACCGGTCTGGTCCTCCGCGCCGTGGGCTATCACGGTCTGCCGATCAAGGACCTTCCGTACGACGAGAAGCGTGGTGTGGTCCCGAACACCTCAGGCCGAGTCGCACCGGGTGTCTATGTCGCTGGCTGGGTCAAGCGTGGCCCCAACGGCTTCATCGGCACGAACAAGTCCGATGCCGAGGAGACCGTGGACGCGATCCTGGACGACTTCGACGCCGGGATCATCCCCGAGCCTGTCGGCACGACCGCCGGGCTGCGCAGCATGATCCGCCATCGCCAGCCGGGCATGGTCGATCTTGCCGGTTGGCTGGCCATCGACGCCGAGGAGCGCCGTCGCGGTGAGGCACAGGGCCGCCCGCGGGTGAAGATCACCGACGTCGCCGAGTCGATGCGGATCGCGGCCGAGGCCACCCTGCCCCGCGTTGCCCGATTGCGTCGAGGGTTGCCGATCTAGACACGCGGTCTCCATTAGGGTTGTCCCATGCGTACGCCGTCGGTCTCAACCATCCTGCCCGGTCGGGCAGATGGTCGGCAGGCACGCTGGGACGATCACAACGCCGAGCGTCGGGCGCAGATCGTCGAGGCAGCCATCGAGGTCGTCGAGGCTGGCGAACTGCGTGACAAGCCGCAGATCCAACAGATCGCGGAAGCCGCCGGGTTGTCCCGGACGGTCGTCTACCGGCACTTCGGCGACCGGGCGGACCTGGATCTGGCGATCCACAGCCGGATCATCGAGGACGTACGCGACGCAATCATCCCGGCGCTCGTCATGGACGGCACCATCCCCGAACTGATCGACGCAGGTGTCGGTGCATACGTGCACTGGGCCGCCGCGCACCCCGCCCTGCACCGTCTTGCCGACCACGACACCGCGAGTGAGGGACCGTTCAAGTCCGGCGTCGACTCGATCTCCGGTGACGTCGTGGACCTCATCCGTGGTGTCGCCGGCCTGCTCGGCGTCGCCATTCCTGACGAGCTCGACACCAGCCTCGACACCTTTGTCCATGGCATCCTCGGCGCGGCGCTCGGATCCGTACGCCGATGGTTGGAGCGGGAGGGTGACGTCACGGAGGACCTCTTGGCGCGCGTACTCGGCCGCTCTCTCTGGTTCCTCATCGACGGGCACGCTCGTGACGCCGGCATCGTCCTCGATCCCGACCAGCGCATCTCCGATCTCGTCGGCGACCTGGTGTGACCTTGGTGGAAGAAGGCATCGTCCAGGACGGCATTGGACGCCCCGATGAGCTGGACCGGCTCTGGACCCCGCACCGGATGGCGTACGTCCGGGGCGAGAACCGGCCCCAGGAACCCGACGAGCATGCGTGCCCGTTCTGTCGGATCCCGGAGCTCAGTGACCCTGACGGCTTGATCGTGCATCGCGGTGACCTCGCGTACGTCGTGCTCAACCTGTATCCCTACACGTCAGGTCACCTGATGGTGGTGCCGTTCCGGCACGTCGCGGACTACGTCGACACGACCACGGAGGAATCCGACGAGATCGCCGAGCTCACCAAACAGTCGGTGCGTACGCTCCGGCTGGTGTCGCGTGCCGAGGGGTTCAACATCGGCATGAATCAGGGCGTCGCCGGGGGAGCGGGCATCGCTGCCCACCTGCACCAGCACGTGGTCCCGCGGTGGGTCGGTGACTCGAACTTCATGCCGATCATCGGCAAGACCAAGACGCTGCCGCAGCTGCTGACGCAGACGCGCGACCTGCTCGCGGAGAGCTGGCAGGACTAGCGGTCGCCGCCGGGCACCCACAGGACGTCGCCGCGCTCGCGGTTCGCGTGCCTGGCCAGGATGAACAGCAGGTCCGAGAGCCGGTTGAGGTACTTCACCGCCAGGAGGCTGATCCCGTCCCCGTACTCCTCGTACGCGACCCAACCGGAGCGTTCGGCTCGCCGCACGATGGTCCGCGAGACGTGCAGGTATGCAGCACCCGGAGTGCCCGCGGGCAGGATGAAGCTCTTGAGGTTCTCCAGCGTCGCGTTGTATTCGTCGCACCACTTCTCGAGGCGATCGATGTAGTCCTGCAGGACTCGCAGCGGCGGGTACTCAGGGTTCTCGACGACCGGTGTGGAGAAGTCGGCACCGACGTCGAAGAGGTCGTTCTGGATCGTCGTCAGGACCGCGACCACATCCTCGTCAAGGTTGCCCATCGCGATCGCCACACCGAGTGAGGAGTTCGCCTCGTCCACGTCCGCGTACGCACCCAGACGACTGTCGGTCTTGCTCGTCTTCGACATGTCGCCGAGGCGCGTCTGACCGGCGTCGCCGGTACGGGTGTAGATCCGGGTGAGGTTGACCGACATGGGGCCAGCATCCCACGGTCGGGGGATCTGGCACCGGCCCTACCGGCGGCGTACGTTCGAAAGCGTGGTGGACCCGCGCCCCGCGAGCCCGATACCGCTCAACGGAGACGTCCCCGGATGTCTCGTTCGGAGGATGGGAATGTCCGTAGTTGTGTCCTTGGCGATGCGTGGAGACACCGCCCTGTTTGAGAAATCATTGACCGATCGTGCCGATGACTTCGTACGTATCTCCGATGGTGCCCGCAAGGTGGGAGCCATCCATCACCGCTTCGCAATCGGGGACGGCTTCGTCCTCGTTGAGGACGAATGGGAGTCTGCGGAGCAGTTCCAGGCCTTCTTCGCCGACGCGGAGCTGCAGAAATTCATCGCTGAGATCGGCGGCGACGTGAGTTCCGAGCCGCAGATGTCGATCGCCCGCGCGGTCAGGTCGGCCGACCAGTTCTAGACGGATCTCACGCCCCTGGACGCCGCAGGGGCGTGAGACGTTCCACACAGCGCATGGTTACGAGAAGGTGTCCAGTCCCTCTACGCTAGACGTTTGTGAGTCAACACAAGGACCAGCCCTGGGTCATGCGCACGTACGCGGGCCACTCGACGGCTGAAGCGTCGAACGCGCTGTACCGCACGAACCTCGCGAAGGGCCAGACCGGCTTGTCGGTCGCCTTCGATCTGCCCACGCAGACCGGGTACGACCCGGACAGCCCGCTCGCCAAGGGTGAGGTCGGCAAGGTCGGTGTCCCGGTGCAGCACCTGGGCGAGATGCGGAAGCTCTTCAACGAGATCCCGCTGACCACCATGAACACCTCGATGACCATCAACGCGACCGCCATGTGGTTGCTCGCGATGTATCAGGTCGCTGCCGAGGAGCAGAACCCCGGGATCGAGCCGGCCGAGGTTGCCAAGCAGCTCGCCGGCACCACCCAGAACGACATCATCAAGGAATACCTCTCGCGCGGGACGTACGTCTTCCCGCCGGAGCAGTCGCTGCGTCTGATCAGCGACATGATCAGCTACACCGTCAACTACATCCCGAAGTGGAACCCGATCAACATCTGCAGCTACCACCTGCAGGAAGCGGGCGCGACGCCGGTGCAGGAGATCGCGTACGCGATGTGCACCGCGATCGCGGTTCTGGATGCGGTCAAGGCCGCGGGGCAGGTCTCCGACGAGGACTTCGAGAAGACCGTCGGTCGGATCTCCTTCTTCGTGAACGCGGGCGTCCGCTTCGTCGAGGAGATGTGCAAGATGCGCGCCTTCGTCGAGCTGTGGGACGAGATCACGCGTGAGCGGTACGGCGTGCAGGACCCGAAGATGCGTCGCTTCCGGTACGGCGTCCAGGTCAACAGCCTCGGTCTGACCGAGGCACAGCCGGAGAACAACGTCCAACGCATCGTGCTGGAGATGCTGGCCGTCACGTTGTCGAAGAACGCTCGCGCTCGCGCGGTGCAACTCCCGGCGTGGAACGAGGCCCTCGGGCTGCCGCGTCCGTGGGACCAGCAGTGGTCGCTGCGCCTGCAGCAAGTGCTGGCGTTCGAGTCCGATCTGCTCGAGTACGGCGACATCTTCGACGGTTCGCCGGTCATCGAGGCGAAGGTCCAGGAGCTCATCGACGGCGCCAAGGCCGAGATCGACCGTGTCCAGGCGATGGGCGGCGCCATCGCCGCTGTCGACTCGGGCTACATGAAGTCCGAGCTCGTCGCCTCGCACGCTCGCCGTCGCGCCTCGATCGAGGCCGGCAACGAGATCATCGTCGGCGTCAACAAGTTCGACACCACCGAGCCGTCGCCGCTGACCGCAAACCTCGACGACGCGATCATGACCGCGGACCCGAAGGCCGAGCAGGCAGCGCTGGACTCGCTCAACGCCTGGAAGGCCGGTCGCGACCAGGCCGCCGTCGACAAGGCGCTGGCCGACCTGGCCGCCGCTGCCAAGACCGACGAGAACCTGATGTCGTACACGCTCGCCGCTGCGCGCGCCGGTGCGACGACGGGCGAGTGGGCAGGCACGCTGCGCCAGGTGTTCGGCGAGTTCCGGGCGCCGACGGGTGTCTCCGGCGCAGTCGGTGTCGCCGAGGCGGGCGCCGGTCTGGCGGCCGTACGCGAGCGGGTCAAGGCCACGGGCGAGGAACTCGGCGGTCGCCTGCGCGTACTCATCGGCAAGCCTGGCCTGGACGGTCACTCCAACGGTGCGGAGCAGATCGCGGTACGCGCACGCGACGCCGGCTTCGAGGTCATCTATCAGGGCATCCGGCTGACGCCCGAGCAGATCGTGTCGGCGGCTGTCGCCGAGGACGTACACATGCTCGGTCTGTCGATCCTGTCGGGTTCGCACATGGAGCTGGTCCCGGACGTGCTCGACCTCCTCAAGAAGGAGGGGCTGGAGGACCTGCCGGTGATCGTCGGCGGCATCATCCCGGAGTCGGACGGCATCAAGCTCAAGGAGATGGGTGTCGCGGCGGTCTTCACGCCGAAGGACTTCGGTCTCAACGACATCATGGATGGCTTCGTGGACGTGATCCGGAAGGCCAACGGTCTCGCCTGATCGGACGACGACGCATCAAGGGCTCTGGGTGAACCCCAGAGCCCTTGGCGTTTGCTGAGAGGTCTCAGCCGAGTCTCAGGGCCTGTTCCTCCGACATTCACGTCACCCTCAACTGGTTGTCGGCCTGACTCGGATGAATGGATGGGTGCCTCCGCCCGGGAGGCGCATGATCCAGGAGCAGGTATGTCCTTCCTTTCTCGTCGCAGGGTGTGTGCCCTTGCCGGGGCGTCGGCCATCGCCATCGGCGGTCTCGCTGTCGTCTCAACCACGTCCGGCGCTGCTGCAGCCGCCACGGCCCCGACCAAGCACGTCCTGCTGATCTCCATCGACGGCATGCACCAGAGCGACCTGCAGTGGTGGGTGTCCAAGCATCCGACGAGCACGATCGCCCAGTTGATGCACCATGGCGTCGAGTACACCAACGTGAAGACGTCGAACCCCTCGGACTCCGACCCGGGCGGCACCGCTCTCATGACCGGTGGCAACCCGAAGTCGACCGGTGTCTACTACGACGTCGAGTACAGCCACAAGACCGATGAGCCGGCCCTGATCGGGGCCTCGCCGACGGGTGCGACGTGTACGCCGGGCAAGCCTGCGACCGGCGGAGACGTCATCTACGACTCGCCTGACGACAAGCTGCCGGCCGTCCCTGACATCCTCACGCACGCCACCGGTGCCTTCCCGTCCTTCGACGAGAACGGGACAATCTTCGCCAACGGGCAGGACCACCACCCGGCCCAGATCATGAACTTGAGGAACAACGCCTCGTCGTTCAACTTCGGCACCTTCCCGGTGGACCCGGCGACCTGCAAGGCCATCTCGCCGTGGGACTACCTGGGCGACAACTCGATCTTCCAGGTGATCCACGCCGCGGGCATGCGTACGGCCTGGTCGGACAAGCACGCGATCTACATGTCGTTCAACGGCCCGGGGTCCCACGGCAAGAGCATCGACGACTTCTTCGGTCCCGAGATCGACTCCCAGGCCATCGAGCCGAACGGTGTCCCGTACCCGCAGGACGACGACTGGGCCCACATTGACGCCGCAGCCAAGCAGTACGACGGTTACAAGGTCCAGGCGGTCCTGAACCAGATCAATGGCTTCGACCACTCGGGTCGTTTCCACGTCGGTACGCCGGCGATCTTCGGCATGAACTTCCAGGCCGTCTCGGTCGCGCAGAAGATCCCGTTGGACTCGGCGAACCTGATCAAGAACGCCAACGGTACGTACACCCCGAGCGCCCCGCGGAAGGGCGGCTACGAGCTCGTCAACGGCCAGATCGTGCCGGGTCCGGTGCTCTCGCAGGCGCTTGCCTTCGTGAACGGCCAGCTCACCCGGATGGTCGCCCAGATCCACCACGACGGTCTGGCTGGCTCGACGACGATCATCATCACGGCCAAGCACGGTCAGTCCCCGACGGACCCGCGCAAGATCGTCACCATCAAGGACGGCCCGATCGTCGACGCGATCAACGCTGCGTGGGCGGCCCTGCCGGGCAACACCGGGAAGACGCTGATCGTCGCCGGTACGAACGACGACCTGTGGCAGTCGTATCTCTCGAACCGTTCGGTTTCGGCCTGCGCGTTCGTGAAGAACTACCTCTGGACCCACTCGGTCGTCGGCGCTGACGCCGCGAAGAACCCGGTGACGGTGCAGCACTCGGGCCTGGCGAAGATCTGGTCGTGCAGCGCAGCGGCGGCGTTCTTCGGCGTGCCGGTGGCCAACGGGCACTACCCGGACGTCTTCGGTGAGGTGCAGGAGGGCGTCATCTACGCCAAGCCGGGCAAGAAGCTCGCCGAGCACGGCGGCATGAATGCCCAGGACCGTCACGTGCTGATGATTGTGAGCGGTGCTGGCGTCGTTCCCTCGGTGCAGACCGCGCCGGTTGAGACGACCCAGGTGGCGCCGACGATCCTGCGGCTCCTCGGTCTCAACCCGAGCGCGTTGCGTGCCGTGCGGGTGGAGGGTACGCGGGTCCTCCCTGGCGCCTGAGCGCACATGAATGGCAGCAGGCCCCCGTTCCGCTTCGGCGGGACGGGGGCGTGCTGTTCCGCTACCGGCGCAGGAAGCTCTTGCGGCGCGGCTTGTCGGCCTTGATGACGCGCTCGACCGACGCCGGGTCGCGTCCGACCACTGTGGTGCCGTCACTTGCGGTGATGATCGGCCGCTGGATCAGCTTCGGCTCGCTGGCCAGCAGGGCCACCCACGTGCCGCGGTCTGCTGGTGTCTTCGCGGGGAGTTCGACACCGAGGCCTTTGGCGTCCGGCGTACGCGTGATGTCCCAGGGCTCGAGGCCCAATCGGCTGAGGACGTCCTCGATGTCCGCGGCGGTCGGCGGGTCCTCCAAGTAGCGCCGAATCACATACTCGCTGCCGGCCGCGTCCAACTCGGACACCGCTGTACGGCATTTGGAGCAGGCGGGGTTGACCCAGATCTCGATCACACGTACTCCTCTGGGCGGGTGACGTCACTGATGCTGACGACCGCGTCCAGGTTGAGCGGTCCGTAGATGTGCGGACAGATCATCTCGGATCCTGGGACCGGCTGCTCCTCGATCACCACGCTGGTGAGGCGGCCGGTGTCGACTTCCAGCAGTACAAGTGGCTCATAGACGCCCACGAAGTGACGGGCGAGCACCTTCGGCCACTGGGAGGAGTAGGCGGCATGGATGAAGCCCTCCTCGGCCAGTGACCGGGCCAAGGTCGAGCGCGTGTAGACACCGCATTTCTGCGCCGCCGCCCAATCCGCCGACGTAGCGATGTGAAAGATCCTCATCCTGCCTCGGGGAGTCGTCGGAGGACTTCGTCGATCTTCGACCCGACCGAGGCCATACCGACGCTGAGGTGGGTCACCCCGGTCTTGAGTTCGGCAACGTCGGTCTTGAGTTCCGCGACGTCCACCTCCAGGCGCCTGATGCTGCGACCCTGACGCCTCATGTCGACTCGCAGTGCATCCACGCCGTCCTGGACGTACCCGAGTGTCTCCGCAAGGTTGTTGGTCTTGCGGGTGAGATCAGCGTTGCTGAGCGCCATGTGAACTCCTTCGGTCTCGAGAAGTCACCCTAGGCAGGTTAGTTCGCGACTCGCCAGCCGATTGCTGGTCCTTGTGGAGATCGCGCCCGGTTCCGCGGGGTGTGGAGATCATCTGGCCGCACGGTGTCGCCGCCGCCGGACCCTGGGGGGCCTGACGCTTCAGAACAGCCGCTCGGTCGGATCATCCAGACCGCGCAACGCGTCGTAGTCCACGACCGCACAGGCGATCCCGCGGTCCTCGGCGAGTACGCGGGCCTGCGGCTTGATCTCCTGGGCCGCGAAGATGCCACGCACCGTGCCCTTGCCGGTGAGCAGGGGATCGCGGTTCAACAGTTCCAGATAGCGGGTGAGCTGCTCCACACCCTTTGTGCAGTCGAAACACGCCGCTATGTCAGGCACGGCCGGGCCGAGGTCGTCGAGGATTCTCGACCTCTTCGACACCAGGTTCGATGGGGATCTCGACCGAGGTCGGTGGTGCCTCGCCTGCTCCGATCAGGAAGGCAGCGAGATGTTCCATGGCGGGTTCCGACAACCCATGTCTGATGTAGTACTCGGCTTGCGAAACAGTCTCGTAGCCAGCCCTGACGGAGATTCCGAGCAACAGAGCCTCTTGGTGCGACAGGCGAAGCGTCAAGCCTTGGGCGTCGAGTTCTGCTTCCACGATTCGACCTTAGAACAAGCGCTCGGTCGGGTCGTCCAGTCCGCGCAACGCGTCGTAGTCCACAACCGCGCACGCGATCCCGCGGTCCTCGGCGAGTACGCGGGCTTGCGGCTTGATCTCCTGGGCCGCGAAGATGCCGCGGACGGTGCCCTTGCCGGTGAGCAGGGGATCGCGGTTCAACAACTCCAGATAGCGGGTGAGCTGCTCCACACCGTCGATGTCCCCGCGGCGCTTGATCTCGACTGCAACCGAGAGGCCCTCGGCGTCACGGCACATCAGGTCGACCGGCCCGATCGCTGTCGGGAACTCGCGCCGTACCAGGGTCAGACCGTCGGACAAGGTCGCCGGATGATCGGCCAGCAGCTCCTGGAGGTGCTTCTCGACTCCGTCCTTCTGCAGGCCCGGGTCGACGCCGAGATCATGCGCCGACTCGTGGTGGATCTCCTCGATCGTGATCCGGAGCGTGTCGTCCGTCTTGGACGTCACCACCCACTCCGTACGCCCGTCCTCGGTCAGACCTTCGCGCAGCGTGCACGGGGGAGACATCCAGTTCAGCGGCTTGTACGAGCCCCCGTCTGAGTGCACCAGAACGGACCCGTCCGCCTTGATCATCAGGACGCGGGTGGCCATCGGAAGGTGCGCGCTGAGCCGCCCCGCGTAATCCACCTGACAGGTCGCCACCACGAGTCTCACAAGCCGAAACCCTACTGGCGGGTATGGGAGGATCTGCCGCATGACCCTGAGCAACGAGCAGATTCACGACACCCTCGTCCTCCCGTACCTCCAGCACGCGCTGCGGATGCACTCCGCCGGCTACGCCTCCGCCGTCGACATCGACAACGGAATGCGCTTCGGTTGTGGGTACCCGAAGGGCCCGATGACGGTCGCGCAGGAGCGTGGATTGTTCACCCCGGCCGAGGCGGCCGGCGAGGCCACCGCCCCCGAGTTCAAGATCGAGATCACCAAGGTCGGTGTCGTGGGCACCGGCACCATGGCCAGCGGCATGATCCAGGTCTTCGCCCAGGCCGGGTACGACGTGGTGTTCGTCGGCCGCGGCGAGGACAAGATCAACGGCGTCATCGCCAGCATCACCAAGGGCCTCGACAAGCTGATCGAGAAGGGCAAGATCGACGAGAACGCCAAGTCGGACGTCCTCGGCCGCCTGACCGGCTCCAGCGAGCGCGAGGCGCTCGCAGACGTGGACATCGTCGTCGAGGCGATCGCCGAGGACCTGGCGATCAAGACCGAGCTCTACAAGGACCTCGACCGCATCTGCAAGCCGGGCGCGATCCTGGCGACCACGACGTCGTCGATGCCGATCACGAAGCTCGGCGAGGTCACCTCGCGTCCCGAGTCGGTCATCGGCATGCACTTCTTCAACCCGGCGACGATCATGAAGCTGGTCGAGGTCGTCACGACCGAGCAGACCTCCGCCGACGTCAACGAGACCGTTCTGGCTCTGTGTGCCAACATCGGCAAGGTCGCCGTCTCCTGTGGCGACCGCTCCGGGTTCATCGTGAACTGCCTGCTCTTCCCTTACCTCAACGACGCGATCAAGCTGCTCGAGTCGGGCCAGGCCTCGATGGAGGAGATCGACGCGGCGATCAAGGAGCAGGCCGGGTTCCCGATGGGCCCGTTCGCGCTGCTCGATGTGGTCGGCAACGACGTCTCGCTCGCGATCGAGAAGGAGCTCTTCGAGACGTTCGGTGACGCCGACTTCGAGCCGGCCAAGACCCTCATCGCCAAGGTCGAGGCTGGAGAGCTCGGTCGCAAGACCGGCCAGGGCTTCTACTCGTACTGAGCCGCTCACGGCTGACTGACTGATCGAAACGGCCCAGGGAGGGACCCATGACTGACACCGCAATCGAGGTCGTGGATGTCCCCGACCTGGGCCGTTTCGAGATTCACGTCGACGGCACGCTCGCCGGCTTTGCGCAGTACCGCATCCCGGACGCAGAGCACGTCGACTTCATCCACACCGAGATCGACGACGCGTACGCCGGGCAAGGCCTTGCGGGCAGGCTCGCGACGGCTTCGCTGGACCAACTACGCGCCGAGGGGCGCCGGGCGATCCCGCACTGCCCCTTCTATGCGGCCTTCATCAAGAAGCACCCCGAGTACGAGGACATCACCGACTGGCCGGCTCGCTGAATCGTTGATCGGCTGGCTTCCCGCTCGCCGATCATCCCGGTCCCTAGAGTTCTCCTGTGGAGAGCAACCGACTCGAGGCATTCAGCGACGGTGTTCTGGCGATCATCATCACGGTGATGGTGTTGGAACTGAAGGTTCCGACGGGTGAGCACCTGCACGATCTGTGGCACACCAGCGGGCTGTCGATCCTGACGTACGTGCTCTCGTTCGTGTACATCGGCATCTACTGGAACAACCACCACCATCTCTTCCAGGTCGTCAAGACCGTCACCGGGGGAGCGATGTGGGCCAACCTGCACCTGCTGTTCTGGCTCTCGCTGTATCCCTTCACCACGGCGTGGATGGACGATTCCAGGCTGGCGCTGACTCCGACGGCGGTCTACGGCGTGAATCTGCTCGGAGCCGCCATCGCCTACTACGTCCTCCAACTGACCCTTCTGCGTACACCCGGGACCGGCCCGGTGCTGAAGGACGTCCTCGGGAACGACTGGAAGGGCAAGGCGTCGCCCGGGCTGTACGTCCTCGGCATTGCGCTGGTGTTCGTGACTCCGTGGCTGGGGTTGGTGCCGTTCGCGCTCGTGGCGCTCATTTGGCTCGTCCCGGACACCCGCGTGGAGCGCTGGCTGGCAGCGAACCGTCCGGCGTAGCGTGCGGGGTCTGCCGGTTCCCATCACCCTCGTAGAGTGAAGCCATGGGCCAACTCATCGGCATCCTTGTCATCATCGCGGTGGTGTTCGTCGTGGTCCGCGTGACCAAGCGACGCGCTGCCCTACAGACTCAGCAACGCTTGGCTATCGCCATGGAGCCGGTCAAGAAGCTCACGTTCGAGGACATCACCGCGCTCGGTGAGCAACTCCAGAACCTCGATCTCGATCTCACCGGTCGCGTGTTGGACGAGGGTGCTCGGGCCGACTACCAGCGAGCCCTCGACGCGTACGAGAACGCGAAGCAGGCGGCAGAGGTGATGGCGAAGCCCGATGACGTCGGCAACGTCACCTCGATCGTCGAGGACGGTCGGTACGCGATCGCCTGCGTCCAGGCGCGCGTGAACAATCAGCCGCTGCCGCCGCGGCGCCCGGCCTGCTTCTTCGACCCGCGCCACGGCATCTCGGTGGCCGACGTCCAGTGGCCGATGCCGGACGGCCAGATGCGTGACGTCCCCGCATGCGCGTTGGACCGCGAGCGCGTGATGGCCGGCGCTGCGCCCGACAGTCGGTACGTGATGCGGGGCAGCCAACGGATGCCGTACTGGCAGGACCGGAACATGGGCCCGTACGCCCGCGGCTACTTCGGCAACTTCGGGCCGATGGAGTGGATGTTCGCCGCGTGGTTCCTCCCCGACATCCTCGGCGGCGTGGGAATGCTCGCGGAAGGCATCGGTGCAGGTCTTGGCGACCTGGCCGGCGGCATCGGTGACGGCCTCGGCGACATTGCCGGTGGCATCGGCGACCTGTTCGACTTCTGACCACGGTGGTCCTGCACACCGCCACCTACGGCGACTCCGGTAGTCGCATCGTGTTCCTGCACGGCCTCTTCGGTCAGGGGCGCAACTGGACGACGATCGCCAGATCGCTCGCCGACACCCACCGCGCGACCGTGGTGGACCTTCCGCATCATGGTCGCTCACCCTGGTTGGAGACCTTCGACTACCTCCAGATCGCCGACATGGTCGCCGATCTGATCAAGCTCCACGATCCGGCAGCCGTCGTCGGTCACTCCATGGGCGGCAAGGTCGCGATGGTGCTGGCCCTACGGCATCCGCACCTGGTCTCGCGGCTGTGCGTGGTCGACATGGCGCCGGTGACTTACCCGCGGTCGCAACAGTTCCAGAGCTACATCGAGGCGATGCGCAGTCTCGAACTCGGACCCGATGCCTCCCGCGAGGATGCCGACGCCGCGCTGGCGTACGCGGTCCCGGACCCCGGCGTACGCAGCTTCCTGCTGCAGAACCTGCGACGGGATGCGTTTGGGTGGACATGGCAGATGAATCTCGAGGTCCTGGGTCGCGATCTGGACCGGATCAGCGGCTGGCCCTCGGCTCAACTCGGCCCGACGAGACCGTATGGCCGGCCGGTGTTGTGGATCGCGGGTCAGGATTCGCCCTACATCCGCGCCGACTACCGGCCGGTGATGAAGGCCTTCTTCCCGCACGTACGCAATGTGACGGTCAAGGGAGCCGGCCACTGGGTCCATGCAGACCGGCCCGAGATCGTCACCGAACTCCTGAGGGATTTCACCAAGGACTGAGAACAGCGAAGGGCGCCGGACCGAAGTCCGACGCCCTTCTGACCGATCAGATCACTTCTTGGCGAGCTCGTAACGGCCCTGCTTCTTGTCCTGGATGCACTTGAAGCCGTAGTTGTCGTAGTCGCCCTTGTTGGCGACCGAGCAGGCCTGGTTCGGGATGAGGCACTTGTGCTCGCCGCCGATCGCAGCGCTGACGGCCTTCTTGTTGGTGCAGGGCTCCTTCTCGATCTTCTTGATCTCCGAGGAGCTCAGGCTCTTGTTGGCGGCCGAGTCGTTGCCCTTCTTGCCACAACCGGTGAGGGCGGTCGAGGTGGCAGCGGCGAGCATGACGCCGGTGGCGAGCTTGGTCGTGAACGACATGGTGGGACTCCTATCACCCGTGCACGGACAGCACGGTGTGACCGAATCCTGACAGCCAACGGACAGGAAGCGCTCCCTAAACCGCCAGAATCAGGCAGTTCTCAGCGGATCCGCCGAGATGTTGCGACGACCTCAGGCGTCCTGCGCCTCGGTCGTCGCCTCGGCGGCCTCGGGCTCCTCGGCCGCAGCAGCCTTCGCCGCCTTCGTGGGCGCCGGCTCGTCGCTGGGCTCGTCGTCCATGAAGCCGTTCACGAGGTCAGAGAGCTGCGCGAGCTGGCTGTGGATCGCGTCGCGACGCTTCACCAGACGGGCGAGTTCGGCCTTGTGCATCTCCACGGCGCGCTCGACGTCCAGAGTTGCGGTGGCGCCGATCGACTGTGCCTGAGCGGCGGCGGTCGCCAGGATGCCCTCGGCGTCCCGCTTGGCTCGGGCGATCAGCCCCTCGCTCTCCGCCTTCGCCTCGGCGCGGTGCTGCGCCGTCTGCTCGGCTCCGAGGCGTACGCGCTCATCGGCGGCCGCAGCCCGGCTCTCGGCCTCTTCCACCAGACGGCGGGACTCGCTCATCGCGGTGCTGTGGTGGTCGGTCGCCTCGCGGGTCAGGCGCTCCTTCTCCACGGCCAGCATTCGACGTGCTTCCTGGACCTCGCGGTCGGCGCCCGCGCGGAGCTGCTCGACTTCGCGCTGGGCGGCCGTACGCGTCTCGGCGGTCTCCTGGTGGGCGGCAAGGCGGATCTGGTCCGCCTCGGCCGTGGCGGCGGCCACGTGGCTCTCGGCCTCGCTCTGCGCGAGCGTGCGCGTACGCTCCGCGTCCGACTGGACCGCGCTGCGGTGCTCATCGAGCTCGGCGTGGTGTGCCGCACGCTCGGCCTCGATCTGGCTGCGCGCCGACGAGGTCGCCGCCGTCGCATCGCGCACTGCGTGGGCCCGAATGTCGGCAGCCTCGGCCTCGGCGGCCTGCTTGATCTCTGCGGCCTGCTCCTCGGCGATGCGCAGCAGCACGTTCGCGCGCCGGCCGAGGCTGGCGAAGCTCGGGTTGCTCGTGTCGGCCAGTTCGGCGCGGGTGCTGGCCAGTTCGGCCTCAAGGCTGGCCTGGCTGTTGTGCGCGATGGTCGCCGAGTCGTTGGCAGCCTTGAGTGCCGCGGTCAGCTGCTCGATCCGTGCATCCGTCGCCGCCGGGTCATAGCCGCGGCGGACGAGGGGCAGCGGGGTCGTCGGCACCTGCGCAGCGGAACTGTGGCGGCCCGCCTGCGCTGCGGTCGTACGTGGCTCCGGTGCGTTCGAGGTCGCGTTGTCGCTCATGCTGGTCCTTACGTGGCGTTCTGGTCCGAGTGGCTCCCAGCCTTTCACACGGCCGGAAATGACAGACACCGCCTGCGGGAAGTGATCCCACAGGCGGTGTCTGGTGTTCTTGGGATCAGATCCCGCGGAACAGATTGATCTTGTCGAGGTGCTTCGCGCGGAGCTCCTCGTTCTTCACGCCGAGGCCCTCCTGCGGCGACAGCGCGAGGACGCCGACCTTGCCCTGGTGCTTGTTGTGGTGCACGTCGAGCGCGGCCTGACCGACCTCGTCGAGGGAGTAGACCCGCGACAGCGTCGGGTGGATCTTGCCCTGCGCGATGAGGCGGTTGGCCTCCCACGACTCGCGGTAGTTCGCGAAGTGGCTGGAGATGATCTTCTTGAGGTTCATCCACAGGTAGCGGTTGTCGTACTCGTGCATGTAGCCCGAGGTCGAGGCGCAGGTCGTGATGATGCCGCCCTTGCGGGTGACGAACACCGAGGCGCCGAAGGTCTCACGACCCGGGTGCTCGAAGACGATGTCGATGTCCTCGCCGCCGGTGAGTTCGCGGATCGCCTTGCCGAAGCGCAGCCATTCCTTCGGATCCTGCTTCGTGCCTTCCTCGTTCCAGAACTTCGGAGCGAGCTCGGAACGGTTGATGACCATCTCGGCGCCCAGGTTGCGCACGATCTGGGCCTTCTCCTCGTTCGACACCACGCAGATCGGGTTGGCGCCACCGTTGAGGGCGTACTGCGTCGCGAAGCCACCGAGACCGCCCGAGGCGCCCCAGATCAGGACGTTGTCGCCCTGCTTCATGCCGCCACCGTTCTTGGAGACGAGCTGGCGGTACGCGGTGGAGTTCACCAGGCCCGGGGACGCAGCCTCTTCCCAGGTGAGGTGCTCCGGCTTCGGCATGAGCTGGTTGGCCTTGACCATGGCGACGTCGGCCAGGCCGCCGAAGTTGGTCTCGAAGCCCCAGATGCGCTGCGACGGATCCATCATGGTGTCGTTGTGGCCGTCGGGAGCCTCGAGCTCGACCGACAGGCAGTGGGCGACGACGCGGTCGCCGGCCTTCCACTTCGTCACGCCCGCGCCGACGGCGAGCACGACGCCAGCCAGGTCGGAGCCGACGATGTGGTACGGCAGGTCGTGGCGCTTGCCGAGGGCCGACTCACGGCCGTACCGCTCGAGGAAGCCGAACGTCGAGACGGGCTCGAAGATCGAGGTCCACACGGTGTTGTAGTTGATGGCCGAGGCCATCACGGCGACGATCGCCTCGCCCGGGCCGAGCTCCGGCATCGGGACATCGTCCAGGTGGAGCGATTTGCGAGGGTCCTTGTCGCGCGACGCGACGCCCTCGAACATGTCGACCTCGTCCTTGTGGACGGTGACGGCGCGGTACGACTCCGGAAGGGTCAGGTTGGCGAATTCCTCGGCCGGGGCATCGGCGAGGATCGCATCAAGAATCTTCTGCATGGAAGGGAACGCTACCTGTTCTCTTGTTTCTTCAACGGGTTGAAGGTGAGGGGGTTGTGGGTCTGAAGTTCGGGGAACCAACTGAAGTCGCGGTCTGCGGTCCACAGTTCCTTGATGCCGTTGCCGATGCAGATCGCCGCGATGCGGGCGTCCTGCACCTTGACACCGCGTACGCCTGATTCACGGATCAGGCCTTCGACGATCTCCAGATGGTGGGGAGTCTCGCCGATGAAGGTGACGTTGTCGGCACCTGAGAGGGCGCGGACCGCCGCGAACGCCTGATCGTGCGGCGTGGGCGGGGCGTAGATCCGAGGATGCGTGATCACCGCCAGGAACTCGTGCACGGCCGGCCAGGGGATCGCCCAGGTCGCCGTCCGTGCTGCGAGGGACTCCAGAGCCGCCCGAGCAGCGTCATGATGAGCACTGTCCTGCCGGTGTGCGTACACGAGCAGGTTGGTGTCGACGGCGATCAACGGGGGAGTCCGTACGACACGTCGATGATGTCGGCTCCGATGATTCCCTCGGCAAGGCCGTGTCCGGCGTACGTCGGGAACACGAACTCGGCCCGGGTGGTGGCCTGGCGGCGTTCGAGAGCGTGTCGAAGCCCCTCGATCATGAGTTCGCGCATCGTGGTGTGTTCCTCGCGAGCGATGTCGCGTACCTGAGCGACCAGGTCGTCAGGCAGCTCGATCGTCGTCTTCATACGGGTGACCATATCAGCGCACCCGTACACCCATACTCAGGATTCGTGAGGCGTCCGTCACGTAGAAACGCCCCCTCCGCGATCGGAGGAGGCGCTTCATGACGCGGATCGGGTCAGTGGTGCGCGTTCTTGTTCGGCTCGACGAGTTCGACGAGTACGCCACCGGCATCCTTGGGGTGGATGAAGTTCACCCGGCTGTCAGAGGTGCCGCGCTTCGGCACGTCGTAGAGCAGCCGCAGGCCACGCTCGCGGAGGATCGCGCAGACCGCATCGATGTCGGTCACGCGGTACGCGAGCTGCTGGAGGCCCGGGCCGGACTTGGCCAGGAACTTCCCGATCGTGGTGTCGGGGTGCAGCGGCGCCAGCAGCTGGATGTGGGAGCCGGTGTCGCCGACGGCGACCATGGCCTCGCGTACGCCCTGCTCCTCGTTGGTCTCCTCGTGGGCGACCTTCATGCCGAACTTGTCGGCATAGAAGGCGATCGCCTCGTCGAGGTCCGGGACAGCGATGCCGACGTGGTCGATCGCGATGAACAGGTGCTCGGGGATCTCGAGAGTCATGGTGACCAGTCTGACTGATGGTCCCGTCAGGCACTGCACGTCGTCCGCGGATAGTGTGACGATAGGCACATGGATGAGCTGTCCGAGGCAGTCCCTGCGTCGGCTACCCGCCAGTAATATTGGTCTGTTACCAGTCGTTCACACGGCGCTTGTTCACACTTTGGAGGCATTTGCCATGTCCACCGTCATCGTCGCTGGGGCTCGTACCCCGATCGGCCGCCTTCAGGGCGCCTTCTCCTCCCTCTCCGCCGCTGAGCTCGGGTCCGTCGCCATCAAGGGTGCGCTCGAGAAGGCCGGCGTCACCGGCGACCAGGTCGACTACGTGATCATGGGACAGGTCATCCAGGCCGGTGCCGGCCAGAACCCGGCCCGCATGGCTGCGCACGGCGCGGGCATCCCGATGAACGTCCCGACCATCACCACCAACAAGGTGTGTCTCTCGGGCCTCAACGCCATCGCCCAGGCTTCGCAGATGATCACCTCGGGCGAGGCGGAGATCGTCGTCGCCGGCGGCATGGAGTCCATGACCAACGCCCCGCACCTGCTCCCGAAGTCGCGTGACGGCTTCAAGTACGGCGACACCACGCTGGTGGACTCGATGGTCTACGACGCGCTGTTCGACCAGTTCACCAAGCAGGCCATGATCAACCTCACGGACGCGTGCAACGCGGCTGCGCAGAAGTTCACCCGCGAGGAGCAGGACGCCGTGTCGGCGCGTTCCCACCAGCGTGCGGCTGAGGCCCAGAAGAACGGGATCTTCGACGACGAGATCGTCCCGGTCACCATCTCCTCGCGTCGCGGCGACGTCGTCGTCACCCAGGACGAGGGCGTACGCGGCGACACCACCACTGAGTCGCTCGCCGGCCTGCGCCCGGTCGCCAAGGACGGCACCATCACCGCTGGTTCTGCTTCGCAGATCTCGGACGGCGCCGCAGCGGTCGTCGTGATGAGCAAGGAAAAGGCGGAGTCGCTCGGCCTGACGTGGCTCGCCGAGATCGTCTCCGTCGGTCAGACCGCCGGTCCGGACTCCTCGCTCCAGCTCCAGCCGGCCGCCTCCACGGCCAAGGCTCTCGCGAAGGCCGGCCTCACGGCTGCCGACCTCAGCGTCGTTGAGTTCAACGAGGCGTTCGCAGCTGTCGGCATGGCTTCGGCCGCCGAGCTCGGCATCTCCGATGAGATCGTCAACGTCAACGGCGGCGCAATCGCCCTGGGTCACCCGCTCGGCATGTCCGGCACCCGCGTCGTACTCCACCTGGCGAACGAACTCAAGCGTCGCGGCGGCGGCGTCGGCGCCGCTGCGCTCTGCGGCGGTGGCGGTCAGGGTGACGCGATGATCGTGCGCGTGCCTTCTGCCTGAGTCTGACTCCACGAACGTCCCTTCCCGCTTCGGCGGGGAGGGACGTTTTGTATCCCGGCTCCTTCCGTTACCCAGCCGGACCTGCGCGGCCGTGCCCAGGGGTGGACCGATGTTGAGCGTGAGGCGTCGGTCGGCGCCTGGCCGCCCCTCCCGCAACATCGGTCCACCCTTCGGCACGCCAGGTGCGGGCTAGTGGAACGATCTCCCCATGAGTCGTAGGACTGACGACGTCGCCACCCTGATCGCGGAGGCGCGCGAAGGGCGTACCCGGGCGGTCGCTCGGCTGATCACGCTCGTGGAGGACGCGTCTCCGCGGTTGCGGGAGGTGATGGCGGCGCTGGCGCCGTACGGCGGCCACGCCCATGTCATCGGTCTCACCGGTGCGCCCGGGGTCGGCAAGTCGACGACCACGTCGGCTCTCGTTGCTGAATTCCGCGGACGCGGGCTGACCGTCGCCGTGCTCGCCATCGATCCGTCCTCTCCGTTCTCCGGCGGCGCGCTGCTCGGTGACCGGATCCGGATGACCGAACACGCCTCCGACCGTGGCGTCTACATCCGTTCGATGGCCTCACGTGGACACCTGGGAGGGCTGTCGTGGTCGACGCCGCAAGCGCTGCGGGTGGTGGATGCTGCCGGCTTCGACGTCGTACTGATCGAGACGGTCGGCGTGGGGCAGTCCGAGGTCGAGATCGCCCGTGCTGCGGACACGACGGTGGTGTTGCTGGCGCCAGGCATGGGTGACGGGATCCAGGCTGCCAAGGCCGGCATCCTTGAGATCGGTGATCTCTACGTGGTGAACAAGTCCGATCGCGATGGTGCCCACAAGGTGCGCAAGGACCTCTTCGGCATGCTCAAGCTGGCGGATCGCGCTCCTGAGGCATGGGACCCCCCGGTGCTGGCGACGTCGTCGTTGAACCAGCAGGGGCTCGCCGAGGTCGCCGATGCCTTGGTCGAACACCGTGAGTGGCTGGCCGCGACCGGCAATCTGCGCGTACGCCGCGAGCGGCGGGCACGGGACGAGATCGAGGCGATCGCGGTGCAGGAGTTGCGCAGTCGTTGGGCCTCGGTCGGCGAGGCCGGTGCGATGAAAGAGTTGTCGGCGCGTGTCGCGGCGGGGGAGTTGGACCCGTACTCCGCCGCCGACGCCCTGCTGGCCTGACGTCGGTCGGGGTTCGATGGCTCCATAGGATGAAGCCATGAGTGAGCAGCCCCCGGCACCCACGTCCTCCCGCGGAGCGATCGACCTCGCAGCCCTGGGGCAGCCGGCCGCGCAGGAGTCCGCGGCCGCCGGCGCGTACGCGGTCATGGTCAGTCAGGAGAACTTCCAGGCGGTCCTCGAGCAGTCGGTCACGGCGCCCGTCATCCTCGCCGCCGTCTCCCCGTCCCGCGCGCCGGAGTCCGTCGGATTCGCCCAGGACCTCGTCGACGTCGTCGCGGAGTACGACGGTCGCTTCCTGGCGGCCGTGGTCGACGTCGACAAGAACCCGGCGATCGCACAGGCGTTGCAGATGCGTCAGGTGCCGGAGACGTTCGTCATCAGCGGCGGTCGCCCGATCGCCGAGCCCTTCCCGGGCATCTTCACCGCTGAGGAACTGCGGGTGCTGCTGCAGCAGATCGGCCAGCAGCTCACCGCATCGGGGATCGCGGGGCGCCACGCTCCGCAGCAGGTCGTCGCCGAGGACGGTGAGGTTGCGGCGGACCCGCGGTACGCGGCAGCCCAGGATGCCCTCGGGGCGGGCGACATCGACCTCGCTGTGGCGGAGTATCAGAAGCTCGTCGACGCCAACCCGGCCGATGCCGAGGCCGCCGCCGGTCTCGCAATGGCGAAGCTGTTGCAGCGGGTGGGCAGCGCGGACGTGAACGCCGCTCGCGCAGCCGCCGCAGCCAGCCCGGACGATGTTGCGGCGCAGACGACGGTCGCCGACCTGGATCTAGCGGGAGGCCACGTCGAGGACTCCTTCAACCGGCTGATCGGGCTCGTGGCGCGTACCTCCGGCGATGAACGCGACGCCGCCCGGGAGCACCTGGTCGGGCTGTTCGCTGCCGTGGGCAACACCGACCCGCGGGTCGCTGCTGCGCGCCGGGCGCTCGCGAACGCACTGTTCTGACGTCGAGACCCGACATCCGTCAGGTCGAGACCCGACATCGGTCACGTCGAGACCCGACGTTTGTCAGGTCGAGACCCGACGATTGGCAGCGACGCGTCAACGAGCCGTGCCCTGACAGACCAAAGTCCGCATGTCGACGGTCCAGATGCCAGGTCTCGGCGTGGCAGACGTCGGGTCTCGGCCTGACGGATGTCGGGTTTCGGCGCTACTCGGAGCGACCGGATTCGGTGTACGCCGAGCCCTGACCGTCGACGCGCCCGAGGGCGGCCGCGACTCGCCTTGCGGTGAAGTCGGTTGCGAGTTCGTGGACCTCCTCAGGGGTACAGAAACGTACGTCCTTGATCTCTCGAGCCTGCTTGACGACCCGGTCGAGGATCGAGGCGTCGTGCGCACCGCCGTCCCACACCAGGCATACGGCGTCGTCCCATCCGCGCCAGGGCGGTAGCCAGTCGGTGAGCAGGAGTTCGCCGGTCGGGATCGTGAGGGCGAGTTCCTCCTCGACCTCACGAGCGGCAGCATCGCGAGGAGATTCGCCGACTTCGACGACTCCTCCGGGCAGGTCCCAGTCCTGCTTGTAGGTCAATTGACACAGCAACACGCGTCCGTCGCGGTCGCGGATCAACATCTGGGTGATGGCGCGCTTGCGCGGAAGATACGAGTTGAGCAGCGCCCGGAAGCCGTCGCCCCGCTCCGGAGGATCATCAGAGGCGAGCCGGGCGTACAGAAAGCGGTCGGCGCCGTCGACGAAGCCGCGCAGCAGGCCCTCGCGACGGAGGCCGGACATGAGCGCGTTGCGCTGTCCGGTGGCGTCGTCCGGATCGACCAGGATCTCGACCCGTTCGGTGTCGGCGAGCGTCTCGATGATCTTGGCGCGGACGGCATCCAACGAGGAGCCGAGCGGCAGCGTCAGTCGTGTGATGCCCTTGCCCACGCGCTCCACACCCACCTCGTCGGTCACGTCGTCACCCTAGTGTCATGCCCTCATCGGGATCGCGGATGACCGGCAGGCTGCCGGTGTCGTGGGCGTACGTGAGTGGTTCGGGGATGGGCTGCGGCAGGTGGGCGGCCATCCGCGTGCCGTCCGGTCGACGTCCCTTCGGCGGCGCGATGAGCGGCCGGTCGATGCGCGCACCCTGATTGTCCAGCGGGACGCGTACGACGCCGCCCGCGTCGAGTCTGATCGCCCTACCCCGGACGACCATGTCGATGCTCTCGGCGACCTCCGCACGTGAGGTGAAGGTGATCGCCTCGGGCATCACCGCGACCTGGAGCAGGTGGCCTCGCCACTGCAACGGGAAGCTCAGGGTGTCCCAGCCCTCGGGGAGACGAGGGTCGAAGTGCAGGCCGTCGTCGTACTGGCGCATCCCACCGAAGCCGTTGACCAACGCGGCCCAGACCCCGCCGGCCGAGGCGATGTGGATGCCGTCGGCGGAGTTGGCATGCAGGTTGGCGAGGTCGCAGTAGAGCGCCTCGTGGAAGAACTCGCGGGCTGCCCGATGGTGGCCGACTTCTGCGGCGACGATCGCCTCGACGACGGCCGAGAGGGTCGAGTCACCCGTGGTGATCGGGGTGTAGTACTCGAAGTCGCGCAGCTTCTCCTCGGCGGTGAACCGGTCGCCCTGCAGGAAGAGCGCGAGCACGACGTCGGCCTGCTTCAACACCTGGAAGCGGTAGATCACCAACGGGTGGAAATGCAGCAGCAACGGGTGCAGTTCCGGGGGAGTTGACTCGAGATCCCACACCTCACGGTGGAGGAAGAAGTCGTCCTGCGGGTGGATGCCGAGGTGATCGTCGTACGGGATCCGCATCCCGGCCGCGCACGCAGCCCAGCGTTCGACCTCCTCCTCGGAGATGGTGAGTCGTTCCATCGCCAACGCGTACTCGGACGGATCCGTCGCCTGGAGCGAGGTCAGCACCGCGACTGCCTGTTCGAGGTTGTAGCGCGCCATCACATTGGTGAACAGGTTGTTGTTGACGACGGTCGTGTATTCGTCCGGCCCGGTCACGCCATGGATCTGGAACGACGGGTCGCCGTTGTCGCGTACGAACCCGATGTCGGCCCAGAGCCGCGCCGTCTCCACGAGGACGTCGAGCCCGCCGACGTGGAGGAACTGTTCGTCGCCCGTGGCTCGGGCGTACTTGACCATGGCGTAGCTGATGTCGGCATCGATGTGGACCTGCGCGGTCCCCGCGGCGTAGTACGCGGATGCTTCCTCGCCGTTGATCGTGCGCCACGGATACTGCGCTCCCTGGATCGCCATCTCGGCCGCCCTGGCTCGCGCCTGCGGCAGCATGTGTACGCGGAACTGCAGCACGTTGCGGGCGACGTCGGGTGAGGTGAAGGTCAGGAAGGGCAGTACGTAGATCTCGGTGTCCCAGAAGTAGTGCCCCTCGTACCCGGAACCGCTGACGCCCTTGGCTGCAACGCCCTGGCCGTCACTGCGGGACGTGGCCTGAGCCAGGCTGAAGAGGTTGAACCGGATCGCCTGCTGCAGCGCGACCGGGTCGCCGTCGAGGCGCCCCGATGCGTCGCCGTGCTCGGTGACGACCACGTCCGACCGGTCCCAGAACGCGTCGAACCAAGCCCGCTGGGCGTCGTGGATGGCGTCGCGTCCGATGCTCGCAGCTCTCTGCAACGTGCGGTCGCACCGATCGGCGAGTTCGCCCGGATCGACCCCCCGGGAGGAGTGGTACGAGACGAGCTTGTCGACCCGGATCGTGTCGCCGGACGAGGCGTTGCACTGGATCGTCCAGCGGGTGCGGTCCTCGGTGGCGTGCGTGACCGTTGAGGCGTCGGCCGGTGCGCGTACGACGTGGTCGGCAACCGCCGCCACGGTCATCTGGGAGCGGTGAGCCTCGAATCCGAGTGCCAGCCGGTTGCCCTCGGCAGCGGATAGCCGAGGCATCATGACCCGTTCGTCGAACCCGCCGGCCTGGCGCGGGTCCTGGATGGCGCCGCTGTCGGGGTGGGCCACTGTCGGCACCGCGTACTCGTCGGTGCCGTCCTGACGATTGATCAGAGCAGACGTGATCGCGATCGGGGCCGACCCCTCGAGCATGGTGAGCTCGATGGAGAAGACCGCGAGGTGCCGCTCCGTCATGGAGACACACCGCGACGTGTCCACCTGGACCCGTTGACCGCCGGGCGTACGCCAGATCACCCGTCGACGGAGCACCCCATCGCGGAAGTCGAGCGAGCGCTCGTACGCCTCGACATCGGAGGAGCCGAGAATGAGCGGCTCGTCGTCGACGTACACCTTGAGGACGGTGGCATCCGGGACGTTGATCAGGGTCTGGCCGGTGCGGGCGAAGCCGTACGCGGCCTCGGCGTGCCGGATGGGCCACGTCTCGTGGAAGCCATTGATGTACGTGCCGTACGAGACGGTCGGGCGACCCTCCTCAGGTGTTGCGCGGACACCCAGATACCCGTTCGAGACCGAGAACAGCGTCTCCGTCAGCCCGAGGTCCTCGTCAGGCCCGGGTGCGCTCTCGACGAGTCGCCAGACATCGGTGGGGAATCGCTCGCGATCGACGGGATCGGAGGGGATTTCAGCGCGCATCGTTCATCTCCGGAATGAGGTCGCGCAGGTCGGTGACGACCACATCGGCTCCCGCTGCGGCGAGCGCCTCGTGACCTGCGCCGCGGTCGATCCCGACCACGATCGCGCCGGCCGCCGAGCCGGAGGTGACGCCTGCGGCGGCGTCCTCGATCACCACAGTGTCGCCTGTTCCAAAACCCAGTTGGCGGGCGGCGTACGCGTAAGGATCGGGGGAGGGTTTGCCGGCGAGGTGCTGCTCGCGGGCGGTGATCCCCGAGACGACCAGATCGAACTGACCGAGGATCCCGGCCGCCTCCAGCACTGCGGTCGCGTTGGCGCTGCTGGACACGACAGCAGTCCTCAAGCCTCGCGTGCGTACGAAGGAGAGCAGGGCCATCGCATCGGGATAGCTGTCGGTGCCGTCGGTGGCGAGGATGCGCAGGAAGGTCGCATTCTTGGCCTCGCCGAGGGCGTGGAGCGTGTCGTCGTCGGGGTGCAGGCCACGTGCCTCCAGGACAGCCCTGATCCCGTCGAGGCGCGGCCGTCCGTTGACGTACTGGTCGTAGTCGCGAACGGTGTACGGAGGCAGCCCGCGCTCGGCGATGTACGGGCCGAGAGTCTGCTCCCACGCCGTCTCGTGGATCCGGTCGGTCGGGGTCAGGACGCCGTCCAGGTCGAACAGGACTGCGCGGGATGTGGCCCAGATCTCGGTGTCTATGAGTCACCTCCGTGCACGAGTGCGGTCCCTTGGAGCGTACCGGGCTAACCTCGTCGCGTGACGTCTGAATTCGTACGCCTCGAAGTCGCCGACGGTGTCGGCACCATCCGCCTCGATCGCCCGAAGATGAACGCGATCAGCCTCCAGTTGCAGGCTGAACTCCGCGCCGCATGCGCCGAGGCGACGGAGCGCGACGACGTACGCGCCGTGGTCGTGTACGGCGGCGAGCGCCTGTTCGCGGCCGGCAATGACGTGGCCGAGATGTCCGAGATGTCTTATGTCGAGATGGTGAGGGCCACTCGCGGAGTTTCAGAGGCTTCCACAGCAATCGCACAGATTCCGAAGCCCACAGTCGCAGCTGTGACGGGCTACGCACTGGGCGGCGGTTGTGAGCTGACCCTCGCCTGCGACATCCGGATCGCAGCCGAGAACGCGACGTTCGGTCAGCCGGAGGTGCTGCTCGGCATCATCCCCGGCGCCGGCGGGACCCAGCGCTTGGCACGGCTGATCGGGCCGTCGAAGGCCAAGGACCTGATCTTCACCGGCCGCTTCGTGAAGGCTGACGAAGCGCTGGCGATCGGGCTGGTCGACAAGGTCGTTCCTGCCGACGAGGTCTACACCGAGGCGGTCGCGTGGGCGAGCCAGTTCAAGGGGGCGGCGGCGCTTGCGCTTCGCGCCGCGAAGGAGTGCATCGACCGCGGTCTCGAGGTCGACATCACGACCGGTCTCTCGATCGAGCAGCAGCAGTTCGCCGCAGTGTTCGCCACCGAGGACCGGGCCATCGGGATGGCGTCCTTCCTGGCCAACGGCCCGGGCAAGGCAGAGTTCGTTGGACGCTGATCTCGCACCACCGGAGCTACGCGACTTCGTACCCGCCGTGGGTGCGGTCGTGACGCTCGTCGGTGCGGGAGTTGCCTTCGTGATGGCGCTGGGCGCGATCCTCGTGGCCGCCAATGCGGATGCGACCAACGGCTTCGTGGACTTCGTCTACAACTTCTCCGGATCGATGTCCCTGGGGATGTTCAAGCGGATCGACGGTCTGGTCACCTTCAGTGGAGGAGCCGCCGCCACGCGTGACGGCCTCTTCAACTGGGGCCTGGGCGCCCTGGTCTGGCTGAGCATCGGCTACGGCCTGGGCTGGGCGATCCGGCGCTACGGTCCGAGCCTGATCGACGACCTGCCGCACACCCGACACATGTGAGATGTCCAACGCCGACTCGCGTACGTCCGACGCGTGGCGAGCCGGTAACATGCCGTCGTTACTGACATCGTGCCGATCAACCGACGCGTAAACCGAGGAGGGGCCACTCCGGCCGACCACCATGAACATTGTTGTACTTGTGAAGTACGTGCCCGACGCGACGGCTGACCGTGCGTTCGAGGCCGACAACACCGTGGACCGTGTGAACGTCCCGGGCCTGCTGTCCGAGCTCGATGAGTACGCCGTGGAGCAGTCGCTCCAGATCAAGGAGAAGCGCGCCGACGAGGAGATCATCGTCAAGGCGCTGACCGTTGGTCCGGCTGAGGCCGAGCAGGCTGTCCGCAAGGCTCTCCAGATGGGCGCCGACGAAGGCTTCCACGTCGTGGACGACGCGATCGCCGGCTCTGACGCCGTCGCGACCTCGTTGGTCCTCGCCGAGGCGATCAAGAAGATCGGCCCCGTAGACCTCGTCGTCGGTGGCCTCGCGTCGACCGACGCCGGTCTCTCCGTGGTCCCGGCGATGCTGGCTGAGCGCCTCGGCCTCCCGCAGGTCACCCAGGCCGCGGTCGTGGAGACCCAGGGCGACCAGGTCCGCATCAAGCGCGACGGCGACGCCGCGACCGAGGTCATCGGTGGCACGCTGCCGCTCGTCCTCTCGGTGACGGACCAGTCGGGCGAAGCCCGCTACCCGTCCTTCAAGGGCATCATGGCTGCGAAGAAGAAGCCGCTCGAGACCTGGTCGCTGGCCGACCTCGGTATCGACGCTGCCTCGGTCGGTGCCGGTGCTTCCTGGACCGCGGTCGACACGATCACCGCTCGCCCGGCGAAGACCGCCGGCGAGATCGTCAAGGACGAGGACGGCTCGGGCGCCAAGGCGCTGGCCGAGTTCCTCGCGTCCAAGAAGTTCATCTGAGACCGGGAAGGGATCTGATTATGGCTGAGGTTCTCGTTCTCGTTGACCACGTCGATGGCGTCGTCAAGAAGCCCACGCTCGAGCTGCTGACCATCGCGAAGCGGCTCGGCGAGCCGTCCGCGGTCTTCATCGGCGCCGCTGACAAGGGCGCCGCTGTCGCGGACGTCGTCAAGGCGTACGGCGCAGAAAAGGTGTACGTCGTCGACGACGCCGAAATCAAGGGCTACCTGGTGGCTCCCAAGGCCGAGGCGTTGCAGCAGGTTGCTGCCGCCGCCTCGCCGGCCGCGATCCTGATCCCGGCGAACGGTGAGACCAACGAGGTTGCCGGTCGTCTGGCGATCAAGCTCGGTTCGGGTCTGCTCGTCAACGCGGTGGATGTCACTGCGGACGGTGTGACCACCCAGAGCGTCTTCGCGGGCAACTTCACCGTGACCGCGAAGGTCTCCACGGGCACGCCGATCATCACGGTCAAGCCGAACTCGGCTGCTCCGGTGGAGTCGGCTGGCGCTGGCACCGTGACCCCGGTCGCTGTGACGATCTCGGATGCCGCCAAGACCGCTCAGATCGTGGCTTCGCAGCCGCGTCAGGCGACCGGTCGCCCCGAACTCACCGAGGCCGCCATCGTGGTTTCCGGTGGTCGTGGGACCGGCGGTGACTTCACTGCGGTCGAGGCCCTGGCCGACGAGCTCGGTGCCGCTGTCGGCGCTTCTCGTGCCGCGGTCGACTCGGGCTGGAAGCCGCACACGTTCCAGGTCGGTCAGACCGGCAAGACGGTGTCGCCGCAGCTCTACGTCGCGAACGGCATCTCTGGTGCGATCCAGCACCGTGCCGGCATGCAGACCTCGAAGACCATCGTGGCCGTCAACAAGGACGAAGAGGCCCCGATGTTCGAGCTGGTCGACTTCGGTGTCGTCGGCGACCTGCACACGGTCCTCCCGGCTCTCGTCGAGGAGATCAAGCGCCGCAAGGCCTGACGAGTTCTGACAAAGGGAGCGTCGTCACCATGTGACGACGCTCCCTTTGTGCTTAATTAGACATTTCGCTGGTGACATCTGGTGAAATGTTCAGCAGGTCTGGCCAATTCGGGGGAGTCGGACCGCCACACTGAGGTCGGGGAGCGCAGTGAGTTTGAAGAAGTACGGGCGGGGCGCGTTGGCTGCAGTTGCGACGGTCACTCTCACTCTGTTGGTCGGTCTGCTTCCGTTTGAAACCGCTGCACTCGGTGCGGGTTCGAGCACGCCGACCGCAACGAGCACCAGCACGGCGACGGCCACTGGCACGCCCACGGCGACGTCCACCAGCAGTTCGACACCGGCCGTCACGCCGTCGACGACGGTCGTGCTGCCCAACGCCGCAGCCGCGAACATCTTCGGGTCGCCGGGCCAGACAACGGTCGTCAACGTGCTACGGGCCTCGACCTGCGGTGGCAACAGCACGCCGCCTTGCGCGTACTCCGCGCTCAAGCGACTGGCAGTCGGTGCGCCGTCGGTGAGCGGCGTGACCGCCACTTCTCTGAACAACGGCAGCGTCAGCATCGCGGTGGGTGCGAGCGTCGCCCCGGGGACCGCCGTCACCGTGGCCTACCGGATCTGGGACCAGAACGGTTCTTCGTCGAACACGATCACCATCACCGTCGGTCATGCGCCCGTCACGCCGAACATCGGCAAGTCGGTCTGGACCGGTCACTCCCTCACGTTCAACCTGCTCTCGACCGCCAAGTGCGACGACCTCACGTCCCCGTGCCCCGCATCGGCGCTGTCGCACATCTTCATCGGTGGTGACCAGTACAACCCGGGCATCAAGGCGACTGTGACGTCCGCGGGGATGGTCACCATCTCGGTCGACGCGCACCAGTACCCGTTCGCCCGGGCACACATCCCGTACGTCCTGGTGGACAAGTACGGCAGGTCCACGGGTCTGCTGGTCGTGTCGCTTCTGGACTCGTACAACCCGACGTCCAAGGTCATCTTCAACAACCCGCTGGGGAACTCCCGCCAGCAGCAGACGATCAATCAGGAGATCATCGACCTCACCAACCACGCCCCCAAGGGTGCGACGATCGAGATGATCTCGTACACCGTGGACGGTCAGGATCTGACGTACGCGCTGGTCAACGCCTTCAAGCGTGGGGTCAACGTCCGGGTGCTCCAGGGGCAGGGAATCGTCAGCGGCAACGTTCCGTACCTGCAGCAGAACCTGGGTACGAACCCCGCAGCGAACAGCTTCTATCGGATCTGCAAGGCCGCCTGCCGTTCGGCAGCCACGGGCGTCCCGCACACGAAGGTCTTCGCGGTGACGACTGCTGGACGCGGGACCAACGTCGTGGTCGCAGCGTCCTCGAACTACAGCTGGGGCGGCGCAGCGTTCCAGTGGTTCGACGGGTACGAGATGGTCAACAACGCTGCCGCGTACGCGGGCTTCGACCACATCTTCCAGGAGTCCCGCGGCGACCGGAGACCGACTGACTGGACGGGGCTCAACTACGCGGTGAGTGGGAGCATCCTCTACACCTACCCGCGGATCATCACGACGCTCTCGCAGATGGCGGGTCCGACCACACCGCCGTGCAGTGCCACGGTCACGACCAAGTGCTACCGAGTGGCGCCGCTGCTCGCAGGGTCGGCCAACGACTGGCTCGAGCAGGCGCTGTCTCAAGTCGGATGCAACGCTTCCACCGGCTACGGCAAGAACGGGCGCACCCTCGTCCGCGTCTCGATCAGGGCGCTCCAGGGCGCACGTGGGTACGACGTCGCGCACATGCTCGGGTTGCTCGCGAAGGCCGGTTGCGACGTCCGGGTGATCACCACCCAACCGAGCACGGACGCGGTCAACGCGCTGCAGTCGGCCGGGATCTGGGTCGGTGACCAGACCTGGCGCTGGAAGTACCAGGTCTGCTCGACCGACGACACCACGGGCTACACGGTCAAGACCTACTGCTGGGTGCCCGGCCTCTACACCCACATGCACGCGCTCGCGGTCAGCGGCAACTTCAACGGCAAGCAGGAGAACCTGGTGTGGACCGGCTCGGAGAGCTGGGCCACGGATGCGTACTACAACGACGAGCAGGTCGTCCGGCTCTCGGGCACCGGCTACTTCAACAGCTTCCAGAGCGTCTTCAACTACAACTGGGCGCACTACACGCATCCGTTCGGGCAGCGACCGCAGGGTGACCCGCCGTACGCACCCGTGACCTACCCCTAGGGTCCGTCCGCGTACGTCCGTAGGCTGGTGTCATGACATCGTCGGTCACCACGCTTGCTCGTCGCGCCCGGGAGGCGTCGTACGAGATCTCCCTGGCCTCGCGCGCGACCAAGGACGCTGCGCTGCATGCGATGGCGGACGCGCTGCTCGCCCACGAGCCGGCGCTGCTCGAGGCGAATGCTGAGGACGTGTCCCGTGCGGAGGCCAACGGCACCCCGCCCAACGTCATCGATCGGCTCCGACTGACCGGCCCCCGCCTGGTGGACATGGCTGACGGGTTGCGGATGGTCGCGGGCCTGCCTGACCCGGTGGGCGAGGTCGTACGCGGCTCGACCCTGGCGAACGGGCTGGAACTGCGCCAGGTGCGGGTCCCGTTCGGTGTCATCGGGATCATCTATGAGGCCCGCCCGAATGTGACCGCTGACGCGGCCGGCATCTGCCTGAAGTCCGGCAACGCGGTGCTGTTGCGCGGCTCCTCCTCGGCTGCCGTCTCCAACGCCGCGATCGTGGATGTCCTGCGCGTCGCTGCCGCGAGCGTCGGTCTGCCCGAGGACGTCATCCAGCTCGTCCCCGCGGACTCGCGCGAGACCGTCAAGGAACTCATGACCGCTCGCGGGCTCGTCGACGTCCTGATCCCGCGCGGCGGCGCAGATCTGATCCGTAGCGTCGTCGAGGGCTCGACCGTGCCGGTGATCGAGACCGGGGTCGGCAACTGCCACGTGTACGTCGACGCGGCCGCGGATCTTGAGAAGGCGTACGCGATCGTGCTCAATGCCAAGACCCAGCGGAACTCGGTGTGCAACGCAGCCGAGTCCCTGCTGGTCCACGAATCGGTGGCGGGCACCTTCCTGCCGAAGATCATCGCCGGTCTCCAGGAGTCGGGCGTCACGGTTCACGGCGATGTCGCCTTCCGGGCTTTCGACGGTGTCGTCGAGGCGACCGAGGACGACTACGCCGTGGAGTACCTGGCTGCTGACATCTCGGCTGCGGTGGTCCCGGACATCGACGCCGCCATCGCGCACATCCGGCGGTACTCCAGCGGACACACCGAGGCGATCGTGACCGAGGACCAGCGGGCCGCTCGTCGTTTCGCGGCCGCCGTCGACTCGGCCGCGGTGATGATCAACGCCTCGACCCGCTTCACTGATGGCGGCGAGTTCGGTTTTGGTGCCGAGATCGGCATCTCGACCCAGAAGTTGCACGCCCGCGGGCCGATGGGGCTACCGGAGATGACCAGCACCAAGTTCGTGATCACAGGCGACGGGCACGTGCGCTAAGGCGTACGCCTCGGGTCCGCTAGGCTGCACCCATGCTTTCGCAGGACATCTTCCTCGCCGTCCAGAGCCCGGTCGGCATCGTTGCTCTCGGCATCTTCGTGCTCATGGTGCTGGGCCTGGTGCTCTTCGCCGGTGGCCGCGAGCACTCCTGAGTCGTATGCCCCAGCGGATCGGGGTCATGGGCGGGACCTTCGACCCGATCCACAACGGCCACCTGGTGGCCGCGTCCGAGGTTCAGTCCAAGTTCGGGCTGGATCTCGTCGTCTTCGTCCCGACTGGCGAGCCGTGGCAGAAGCGCGGGCGTACGGTCTCTGCGGCTGAGGACCGGTATCTGATGACGGTCATCGCGACCGCCGCCAACCCCCGCTTCGAAGTCAGTCGCGTCGACATCGACCGCGACGGCGCCACGTACGCGATCGACACTCTTCACGACCTTCGGGCCGACTATCCCGACGCCGAGTTGTTCTTCATCACCGGCATGGACGCGTTGGCCAAGATCTTCACCTGGCGTGACGTCGAGGACCTGTTCGAGTTGGCGCATTTCATCGGTTGCACCCGACCTGGGTACGTCCTCGATGAGGCGGAACTCGCGCGCTTCCCGCAAAATCGGATCAGCATTCTTGAGATTCCCGCTCTGGCGATCTCTTCCAGTGACTGTCGCGCCCGCAAGCTGCGTGGCGAACCCGTCTGGTACCTGGTGCCGGACGGCGTTGTTCAGTACATCTCCAAGCACAACCTCTACACCGAGAAGGTGGATTCGTGACCGCAAACGAGCACTCGCTCCAACTCATCGAGGTGGCCGCACGTGCCGCCTCGAACAAGTTGGCGACCCAGATCCTGGCGTTCGACGTCAGCGAGCAGCTGGCGATCACCGACGCCTTCCTGTTGGCATCAGCCAGCAACGAGCGTCAGGTCTCCTCCATCGTCGACGAGATCGAGGACAAGCTGCGCGAGGTCGGTGTCAAGCCGATCCGCCGTGAAGGCGCCCGCGAGGGACGTTGGGTGCTCCTGGACTACGGCGACATCGTGGTGCATGTGCAGCACGAGGAGGAGCGTCAGTTCTACGCGCTCGAGCGGTTGTGGCGGGACTGCCCGGCGATCACGCTGCCGGATGACGTGACACCCGGCCGCTGATTTCACTGGTACGGGAGGGCTCCGCTAAGGTTTCTTCTCGTTGCCCGGGGCCTGATCATTCCGGGACAACACCAGCGGGGGTGTGGCGCAGCTGGTAGCGCACCTGCATGGCATGCAGGGGGTCAGGGGTTCGAGTCCCCTCACCTCCACCGGCGAGATCGCCGGTCAGGACACTGTTCCTGGCCGGCGATTTCTGTTTTCCGACGTCAGATCAGTTGGGGCATGAGAAGCGGAGCGGCCGCTGCCTCTGCCGCCGAAACGCCTTCGCTGTAGCGGAATCCCTGGACCTGATCGCAGCCGTGTTCACGCAGGTACGTCTCCTGCTCGGCGGTCTCCACGCCTTCGGCCACGACCTCCATGTTCAGCGCATGCGCGATCGCGATGATCGCGTCGACGACAGGGCCCGCATCGGGGTCGACGCCGATCGGTTCGATGAAGAACCGGTCGATCTTGATCTTGTCGACCGGGAACCGGGTCAGGTACGCCAGGCTCGAATAGCCGCGGCCGAAGTCGTCGACGACGACCTTGATGCCTTCCTCGCGCAGCGCCTTGAGTGCCTCGATGACGTCACGCTGGTCCTCCAACAGGATGCCTTCGGTGATCTCCAGAGCGAGCTGGGACGGCTGGAGGCCGGCGTCGTTGAGGGCGGCGAGGATCTGGGCGAGCCAGTTGCGTCCGCGCAGTTGGCGGGGAGACATGTTGACCGCGACCTGGAGCGGGATGCCGAGTTGGTGCTGCAGCCGGACGATGTCCTTGCTGGCCTGGCGGACTACCCATTCACCCAGGGTCAGGATCAGCCCACTGTCCTCGGCCACCGGGATGAATCGGTCGGGGGAGACCAGACCGAAGGTGGGGCTCTTCCAGCGGGCGAGCGCCTCGAACCCGGTGAGGCAGCCGTCGTGCAGGCTGTACTGTGGCTGGTAGACGACGAAGAGTTCTCCGTCGCCCAGTGCCTGGCGAAGCGCCCCGGAGAGTTCCAGTTTCTCGTTGAACTCCTCGACCATCGAGTCGTCGAACCATTGCAGCGTGTCGCGTCCGGAAGCCTTCGCCCGGTACATCGCAGCGTCCGCGTGCCGCAGCAGGGTCGCCGCCGAGCGACCGTCGATCGGGAAGGTCGCGCCGCCGACGCTGGCGGTCACCGCCATCTCGTACCCGCGCACAGTGATGGGCGCGAGCAGTAACCCCCGCAGGCTCGCCAGTCGCAGGGAGAGATCTACGTCGGGTGCCAGGCCGGTCAACACGATCACGAACTCGTCGCCGCCCAGTCGCGCGACGATGTCGTCGGCGCGTACCCACCGCATCAGACGTTGGGCCACCTGTTGCAGAAGATCGTCGCCGACATCGTGGCCGAGGGTGTCATTGACACGTTTGAAGTGGTCGAGGTCGAGAAGGAGGAGGGCGGCCTGGGTCCCGTCGTACGTGGCCTGCTCGAGGATCCGGTTGAGCTGGCTGAGCAGCTCCAGACGGTTGGGAAGGTCGGTGAGCGGGTCGTGCCGGAGCATGTGCTGGACCCGTTCGCGACTCTGGATGCGCTGCGTGATGTCGTACGCAACGGCGAGGTAGCCGCGTTCGTCACCCTGCTCATCGCGGAGGATCACGACCTCCTCGTCCACGGGCAGCGTCTCGCCGTCGCGTCGTCGATAGACGCGTTCGGCAGGGTGCGCGATGTCCGTGGCGGCCGCTGTGCCGCTTACCGAACGTCGTCGCTCGATCCCGTCGACCTCACTGAGGTTGCGGCCGACGAGCTCGCCCGGCCCGTAGCCGAGCATCCTCTCCGTCGCCGGGTTCGCAGACAGGATCAGGCCGTCCTGGTCGGTCGCGATGACCGACATCGGGAGCGTCGTCAGGATGCTGCGTACCAGTGCCGCCCGGCGGCTGTCCTCGGCAGCGGTCTGCTCGTAGAGCCGCTCGGTGATGTCGATGATGGAGGCAAGTACGTGCGTCTCGCCGGCGATCAGGATCGGGTTCAGGCCGATCTCGACCGGGATCGCGCTGCCGTCCTTGCGTACACCGTGGAGATCGCGGCCGGCGCCCATCCCGCGGCGCTGCGGTTCGTCGAAAAAGCGGTCCCGGAGCTCGGCGTGGTGACCGCGGCTGGCGGCCGGCACCAGGTCGTCGACCTTCAGGACGAGCAACTCGTGGGAGGTGTAGCCGAAGGAACGGCATGCTTCGGCGTTGGCCACCACGATCTCGCCGCGGGAGTTGGCCACCAGCATGGCGTTGGGAGCAGCCTCCATCACCAGTTGGAGCTGCTCGAGTGCCTCGACTGATGTGGGGGCTCGGTCCGTCACTGGCCCATCATGGCCTCATCCTGTGGCGCGGGTCATCAACCTTTCGTCCGAATTCGGGTGGGCGCGGATATCCGTAAGGAGGAGGCGGGGTGCATGGGGTTCGGCCATGCTGGTCCCGTTCGTCAATCGTGGAGGTGGACCGTGGCGTTGTCGTGGGAGGAGCGGGCCCTGCGCGTACGCGGCGGAGACGCCGACCTCGCGGCCGCGCCTGTCGACATCGACGGCGCCACGTACCGCGCGATGTTCGAGGCGATCTTCCGCCACACCGCCGACAGTGTGGTGCTCTGTCACACGACGACCGGCGTCTATTACGAGGTCAGTGACCTGTACTGCGACCTCACGGGCTACTCCCGCTCGGAGCTGCTGGGCCAGACCTCCGTGACCCTGCGTCTGGTGGACCCCGAAGGGGTACGACTGCGGGTCGAGATGGACGGGGTCGCTCGCCTGCACGGGTTGTATGAGAACCGGTTGACCCGCAAGGACGGGACCCGGCGGTGGGTCGAGTTCAGCCACCAGGAGGTCGGACCGGACCTCACCCTGGTGATCATTCGCGACATCACGGCCGTCAAGGAGATGGAGGAATCCCTCCGAGAGATGGCCTCGATGGATGCGTTGACGCACGTGCTCAACAGCACCAACTTCCGCGAGCGGGCCGAGACGATGCTGGTGCAGTGGCCTGATGCGCTGCTGGTCGTGGCGGACCTCGACGGACTCAAGATCATCAACGACACCTGGGGACATGCCGTAGGAGACGAGGCGATCGTGGCGATCGCAAACGAGTTGGTGGCTGCGGTTGGTCAGGGTGGATTGGTCGGGCGCCTGGGCGGTGACGAGTTCGCCGCACTCCTGACCGGGTCGACCGAGGACCCTGCCTTCACCCTGCGCCGCGTCCGGAATGCGCTGGCCGGCATCCGGCTCGAGACGATCGATGCGACGGTCTCGGCGTCCATCGGCGTCGCCAGCGGCAAGCTTGCGTACGCCGCCCTGGAGCAGGCCGCGGACGCGGCCATGTACGAGGGCAAGAGGTTCCGACCGCACGGTCGGTGACCAACGGCGTCGCTGGGTCCGGCACTGTCAGACGACCGACGCGAGCAGATCGCGCTGGATCCCCTCTTCGGGGGAGTCAAAACTCGTACAAAGCGACCTGCCCCCGGTGTTAACTCCGAATAAGACCAGATTCGTTCCTCAGGAGCGGCTCAGGCGGCGGAGTGGCTCGGCACCCTCTGCCTCAGACACTCCTTGTGAGTCTCTCGTCGGACATCGCAGCGGCTCGGGACCTGCTCCACACAAATAGTGAAGGAACTTCCCATGCGCCGCTCCGCTCTTCGTCGCACCGCCGACGCCGGCTTCACCCTCATCGAACTTCTCATCGTCATCGTGATCCTCGGCATCCTTGCCGCGATCGTCGTGTTGTCGGTCTCCGGGATCACCAAGACCGGCCACGCGGCTGCCTGCAAGTCTGACGTCGAGACCGTGACCACCGCGTCCGAGGCGTACTACGCGCAGAACCAGGGGTATGCGGCTGACATTCCTGCCTTGGTGACTGCCGGCTTCCTGCACTCGGCGCCGGTCACCACCAACGGATACACCGTCAACTACAACAGCACCACCGGTGCGGTCACTTCGACTCCCGTGTGCTCGACGATCTCCAACTGACGTCTGTCGACGCGAGGGGTCGTGACGAATGGCCCTCTCGCGTCTCTGATTCAGATCTCTCCCTGGAAGGCAGACACCATGCACGAAACGCCGCGCTCCATCGGGAGCCGGATCGACTCCCTTCTGGAATCGCTATGGAACCAAGGGGGTACGGACCTACATCTGACTGTCGGCCTGCCGCCGATGCTGCGTGTACGCGGCGAGTTGGTGCCGATCCCCGACGCGAGTGCGCTGACGGTCCGCGACACAGAGACGCTCATCGAGGAGGTCCTCAGCGACGAGCAGAAGCAGGTGTGGGCAGGGGCGTACGAGTACGACTTCTCGTTCTCATGGCGCGATCAGGCTCGGATCCGGGGGAACGCCTTCATGCAGCGCAGCGCCGCTGCCCTGGCTCTGCGGATGATTCCTCGGGCGATCCCGACCCCCGACGAACTCGGCATCCCGCAAGTCATCCGGAACCTTGCCCTCAGACATCAGGGTCTCATCCTCGTCACCGGTCCGACAGGTTCCGGCAAGTCGACCACGCTTGCTTCGCTGATCGATCTGATCAACCAGAACCGCGGGTGCCACATCGTCACGATCGAGGACCCGATCGAGTACGTCCACGATCACAAGAAGGCGGCGGTCAATCAGCGCGAGGTCGGTATTGACACCGAGTCGTTCCACAACGCATTGCGCTCGGTCCTGCGTGAGGACCCCGACGTCTTGCTGGTCGGGGAGATGCGGGACCCCGAGTCGATCCAGTTCGCCCTGACGGCGGCCGAGACCGGACACCTGGTGTTCGCGACGTTGCACACGAACGACACCGCTCAATCGGTGGCCCGCATGATCGACGTGTTTCCCGCTGAGCAGCAGGACCAGGTTCGAGTGCAGTTGGCGGCCGCGTTGTCAGGCGTGGTCTACCAGCGCCTGATCCCGCAGATCGGCGCAGGCCTGGTAGCTGCGTACGAGGTCCTGGTCGCGACTGCTCCGGTCAGGAACCTGATCAAGGAGGGCAAGACGCATCAGTTGCGGAACTGTGTCCTGACCGGCGGTCAGGACGGAATGGTGACGTTGGAGCAGTCGCTGTCGGTGCTGCTCCAAGCTGGAAAGATCTCGCCCGAGGACGCAGCGGCTCGGAGCCTCTACCCGAAGGATCTTGAGTCCTCGGCGCGGTCGTTCCTTGCGAGCGTGATGGGCTGAGTCCACACATGTTCAAACGTCGCAGGAGCGACCCCACTCCGGTCACCAACGAGGCGGCCGAGGCCGATCGACGCCTCGGTGACCTGCTGGTCCGTCAGGGCCTGATCTCGTCCGAACTGCTCGAGCAGGAACTGCTGATCGAGAGCGCCAAGCCGCTCGACGAGAGGCTCGTGGCTCGTCATGCGGTCGATGAGGAGTCGTTGGCGGCTGTTCTGGCGAAGGAATTCGACGCCAGCAGGCAAGACTTTCGAACGATCTCGCCTGAGCCGGATGCCACCGCTCTCCTGACGGTCCGTCGAGCCCGCACGCTGCGGGCCGTCCCCTTGTTCCTCAAGGACGACGGTGTCGTGGTCGCCGTCGTCGACCCAGCCCCCGAGCACATCGCGATGATTTCGGAGGCCGTCGGTCGACCGGTGACGGCGGTCGTGGGTACCCAGCGCGACCTGGAATACGCACTCGACATCTCGTACCGAGCGACCCAGGAGGTCAACAGTCAGGTCCACGAGTTCGAGGTGGCGGATGCTCTGCGCCGCGAGACCGCGCGGATGCAGAACCTTGAGGTCAACGAGGACGCGCCAGTCGTCAAGGTCGTGCAGTCGATCATCACCCAGGCGCTGCGCGATCGAGCCTCGGACATTCACATCGAGCCGTCGGGTGAACGGGTTCGGGTTCGTTATCGGATCGACGGCGCTCTGTCCGACATCCTCGACCTGCCTACCTCGATCGGTCCCGGATTGGTCAGTCGGGTCAAGATCCTGGCGAACATGAACATCGTCGAACGGCGTCGGCCGCAGGACGGTCAGATCTCGACCACGATCGAGGGCCGGGAGGTCGACATCCGAGTCTCGGCCGCCCCGGTGGTGGGCGGCGAGAAGGTCGTGATGCGGGTCCTGGACAAGAGTCGCCCGCTGTACGACCTGCCCAAGCTCGGTATGCCCGGGGACATGGCGGATCGATTCCGGATGCTGCTGCATTCCCCGTACGGCATGGTGATCTGCGCGGGCCCGACCGGGGCGGGCAAGACCACAACGCTGTACGCGTCGCTGGGCGAGCTGAACAGCCCGGAACGCAACCTCATGACGATCGAGGATCCGGTGGAATACACCTTCGACTCGATCAATCAGATTCAGATCAATGAACAGGCGGGGGTCACCTTCGCGAACGGGCTCCGCAGCATCCTGCGCCAGGACCCGGACGTCATCCTCGTCGGCGAGGTCCGCGATGTGGAGACCGCGCGGATCGCTGTGCAGTCAGCGTTGACAGGGCACTTCGTTCTCTCCTCACTGCACGCGACCGAGGCTGTCTCTGCGGTGCACCGGCTGCTCGACATGGGGATCGAGCCATTCCTGATCGCGTCGTCCGTGACCGCGGTGGTCGCCCAGCGATTGATGCGGCGCTCGTGCCGGTCGTGCCTGGAGTCGTACACGCCGACGCCTGAGGAGATGACGTTCCTCGAGTCGTTCGGGGGTCGGGAGCCGGCACGTGGGTTCGAACGGGGGACCGGCTGCAACTTCTGTGCGCACACGGGCTACATGGACCGTGTCGGCGTCTACGAGTTGCTTCCCGTCAGCCAGCCGATCCGCGATCTCATTCTTGACCGCGCTCCCCACGACAAGATGCGTGAAGTGGCTCGAGCGGAAGGGATGCGGACCCTGCAGGAGCAAGCGATTCGGCTCGTGGAGAGCGGAGTCACCACGGCGGCAGAAGTGATGCGGACGATCTACATGGTGGCGGTGTAAAGCATGACGAAATTCGCATATGCCGGCGTGACCGTCGAGGGCGATCAGGTCCAGGGAACCCAACGAGGGTCGACCCTCAGCGACGTGCAACTGGCGCTCTACGACCAAGGTCTGCGCGATCTGCAGGTGACCGAGAAGAAGAACATCCTGCAGTACGAGATCTCGGGACCGCGGATCAAGTTGGCCGATGTGATGCATCTGTCGCGGCAGATGGCGGCATTCCTCAATGCCGGTCTGCCGATCCTGGACGCCGTCAAGACGATCGGTGCCGAGACCGACAACTCCTCCGTGCGGCGGATGATGGCCGAGATCGAGGAGGGGCTGCGTACCGGTGAGCGATTCGCTGACTGCCTTGACGCCCATCCCAAGGCCTTCCCTCCCTTCTACCGTGGCATCGTCCGCTCCGCCGAGCTGACAGGTGAACTCGACACCGTGCTCAAGAGACTGGCGATCTATCTGGAACGGGATCTGGAAGCGCGTCGGAAGATCAAGGCCGCATCGATCTATCCGGCGGTGATCGCCGCCATGTCGGTGGTCACGGTGTTGGTGCTCGCGATCTACGTGCTCCCCAAGTTCAAGTCCTTCTTCGCGAGCCTCGATGCGAAGTTGCCGCTGCCGACCCGCATGCTCCTGTGGTTCACCGACTTCATCAGTGCCTGGTGGCCGGCGGTCGTGGGTGGTGCTGTGCTGATTGTTGTCGGCTACATCCTCATCGGGCGGTTCGACAAGACTCGCTATCACCGCGACAAGTTCTGGCTCAGTGTGCCGATCGTGGGTGACACCATTCAGTACGCCCTTGTCGAACGCTTCTGCCGGGTGCTGGCGTCGATGGTGGGCGCCGGAGTCAACCTGCCGGAGGCCCTCCGGGTCGCCACTGATTCGCTGCGCAACCTGGTGTACATCCGCGGTCTGGATGGTGTCAGCGAAGCGATGTTGGAGGGCCAAGGCCTCGCAACTCCGCTCGCGCGGACGAAACTCTTCCCCGGCACGGCCACTCAGATGTTGCGTGTCGGCGAGGAGACGGGATCCCTCGATACACAGCTCGAGGTGACCGCCGAGTACTACGAGGTCGAGCTCGACTACAAGATCAAGCGTCTGACGTCGCTCTTCGAGCCTGCGGTGATCATCTTCATGGGTCTGATCGTCGGCTTCGTCGCCGTTGCCCTCGTCTCCGCGATGTACGGGGTCTTCAATCAGGTGAAGGTGTGATGGCGCGGCATGTGCGCCCTACCGACGATCACGGCGAGACCCTGATCGAATTGCTCGTGGCGGTCGTGATCATCGGCATCGGCGCGATCGCGATTCTTGGTGGCTTCGAATTCAGCATCAAAGCCTCGGTCCTGGGGCGCAATCAGGCCACCAGTGACGCGTACGTGCGAACGCTGGCCGAGAAGATCCAGAACACGTTGAACACGTCCGGCACCTACAAGACGTGCGCGTCCGCAACGCAGTATCTGACAGCGAGCGTCAAGTCCGTACTCCCGACCGGGTTCACCGCCACCTCCACAGCCGCAAAGATCTGGAACGGCAGCGGCTGGACCAGTACCTGCAGCGCCGCGACGGACACTGGCGTCCAGCTCGTCGTACTGACCGTGACCAGTACGGGCACCGGCGTTCATCAGGCCAATGAGAAGTTGACCGTCGTGCTGCGCAAGCCGTGCAACACCGGCCCCTACAGTGCCGCAAGCAAATGCTGACCCGTCGTGGTGCCGACGACGAGGGGTTCACGCTGATCGAACTCCTGATGACGATCGCCATCCTCGGGATCATCATTGTGGCGATCGTCGGGACACTCTTCGCCTATCTGCGCAATGCGAACGAGACCCGGGCACGGATGAGTGAGTCGACCGACCAGCAGTTCGTGTCGGCGTATTGGCAGCAGGACGTCAGCAGTCTCGGAACGCATGGGACGCCCAGCGGAGGGTCGGTGTCCTACGGCACCGGCGGGTCGGTGTGGAAGCCGGGGGACACGGTCCCCAGCGGCGTGCCGAGCGGTTGCACCTCCATCGCGAACATGGTGGTGGGCTTCGCGTGGAACGACTACAAGAGCGCGAGTACGACGGACAGCACCGCTACCTGGACCACCACCAACAACGCTTCGGTCTACTTCACCGTGACGTCCGGGGTCCAGACCGAGCTGTGGCGTACTCGCTGCAACGGGTCGACCGTGCAGACCAACATCCTGGCGCACTACCTGACGCAGGTCCCGACCGTGGCCTGCTCCCCTGCCACCTGCAACACCCAGACGCCACCAGCCACGGTGTCGATCACGCTGGTGGTGCGGAATCTGAGCGAGGCCGTGCACAACTCCACGGGATACACGACGACCTTGACCGCTGAACGGAGGCAGGGATGACGAAGCGAACCGCGAGGCACGGCGACGACGGTGCGATGTTGCTGGTCGCACTGATCTTGATCACGGTGATCGCCATCGTGACGGTCGCGCTGCTGAACATGGGGAACGGACGATTCGCGGCCACGATCGGTCTGCGGGCAGTCGCCAGCACGGAGTACGCCGCCGACGCAGCGGCCAAGATCGCGATCAGCGACATCGAACTGGGGACGAGCGCCCCCGGGATCACAGCACCGTCCGGGGTGACGCTGCCCTGGGTCTACAACAACGGCATCGACGGCACCGGGTGCTTCGGCGGGTCAGGTTCGCTGGGTTCGCCAGAGTCGATCGTCGCCAAGACCTCGGTCAACCTCTCCTCGTTCTACAGCGACCCGCAGAGCAAGACGACCAAGAATGCGACGGTGACGTGCTCGCCGGTCCCGGGCACCGGCATTTTCGGCCTCGGGTCCGGTGCTGGCGGCAGCACGGGGGGCTCCGGCGGCAGCGGTGGCGCGGGTAGCGGCCGGGCGTTGACCATCCTGGGTTCGGGCGGTCTGGGGGCAAGCTCCAAGAACGGCGCATTCTCGATCCGCGGTGACGTGATGTCCGCCGGCGCGATCACGAGCAGCAAGGGGTATCTCTACACGACGGGGACCGTGAAGGCACCCTCCTGTTCGACCGGCGGCAACGCGCCCAAGAGCGCTCAAGGAGCCTCGGGGGTTGACTGTGCGTACGCCGGGACCGTTGACGATCCGTACGCCGGGGTTGCGCCGAATTCGATTCCGACCGACTCCTCCGGCAACTGGGTCCTCGGTGCCCAGAGTGGGTGCTCCTTCACCGCCGGTTACTACCCGGACGTGACTCCCTTGAATGCCTGCACGAATGCCACCTTCGCCCCGGGGACGTACTACTTCGACTTCCACAACAACAGCACTGACCCGACCTACAGTTCCCAGTACGCGAACAGTGGCGACCTCTGGACGGTGAACGGCAACGTCGTAGGCGGCCAGTCGACGGGCAGTTCGAGCATCCCGGGCTCCTGCGTCAGCCCGATCGACAGCACCACCGCCCAAGGCGTTCAGTTCATCTTCGGCGGAGACAGCCAGATGACGCTCGGCAAGGACGGCAATGTCGAGCTGTGCGGCTCGTACAACAACGGCAAGGCGCCCATCGTCATCTACGGGTTGGACGGGACGTCGTCGGCTCGGGGGCTACTCGCCGCGAACTATGCGGCGTCGCCGACAACGTCGCCCAACACGGCGCCGTCGACAGTCACACCGAGCGGCGGCTTTGCGGTGTCGCCAGTCGGCCCTACGGATGCTGCCGCGGTCGCCAACGCCGACAGCACCGTCGAGAAATGGACGACGGCGAGCGGTGGAACGGCCAACCTCAGCCTGAGTGGCTTCAACATTCCAGGCATTCCGTCGGGCTCGACCATCAAGTCGGTCACCCTGACCCTTCGGCACCAGGAATCCCCGACCAGCGGCACGTTGACGCCCTCACTGAAGTTCAAGGTCGGCTCAGGGGCGAACAATTCGACGACGACCCAGCCGACAATCAAGTCGTCCCTGACCACCGAGACGCTCGACCTCACGTCGGATCTGGCTTCGGTCGTGGCGGCAGGCAATCTTGGAAACACCACGCTGCAGTTCATCGAGACGGCCAAGAACGGCAGCACCAAGGGCACCTCGCAGGTGGACCAGGTGCAGTTGCAGGTCGCCTACTGGGCACCGCGTCTGCGCGGCGAGACAGCGACGGCGATCCCCAACAACTGCGTGCGCGCGACCGGTGGCAGCCACTGTGACCTGTTCGGGATCAGCGCGAGCGGCGGAAGTTTCAAGGGCGCGCTCGTGGTCAACGGCACGACCTATGTGCCGGTGGGCTCCGTGAACGGCAACATCAGCAACGGTTCGGGAACGGTCGCCCTGCGGTGGGGACTGGTCGCGGATTCCGCGGACCTCAACGGATGGCCGCAGTACTCGTTCTCATACCCGCTCGTCTCGATTCCCGACTCGGGTCCGGGCCTCGGATCCAACTTCACGGCGGTCGATCTCAAGGTCTATCTCTGTGATTCCGGGACCTGCCCGACGACGGGAACACCTGCGCTGACAGCCAGGGTGTCGTTCACCGACCCGATCGACAGCACGACCGACATCGTCACGCCGACAGCGGGCGCTCGGATCGTCAGCGTGATGAGCTGGGCACCGGCCCGGTGATCCCTCTCTGGGCCTCCGGCACACTCATCGGCGTCCTCGGTCTCCTGATCGGCTCGTTCCTCAACGTCGTGATCCACCGCGTACCGGCGGGGGAGTCGCTCGTACGCCCCGGTTCCCGGTGCCCGTCGTGCGGCGAGGCGCTGAAGCCGTGGCACAACGTGCCGGTGCTGAGCTGGCTCGCGCTGCGGGGGAGGTGCGCGTACTGCCACTCCGCGATCAGCGTTCGCTACCCGATCGTCGAGGCGGGGACCGCTGCCCTGTTCGCAGCCGTTGCACTGCACTTCCCACACCGGCAGTGGCTGTGGCCGGCGCTGCTCTGGTTCGCGGCCATCAGCATCGCTCTGACAGCGATCGACCTCGACGTGAAGCGCCTGCCGGACGCCATCGTCCTGCCGTCGTATGCGGTCATGGCCGGTCTCTTGGCGGTGGCCGCGACGGGTGCCGCCAACGGGGGGTCGCATGCGCTGATCCGCTCACTGGAGGGGGCCGCGGCGTTGGGCTGGTTCTACGGACTGATCTGGCTCATCGCACCAGCTGCCATGGGCTTCGGAGACGTGAAGTTCTCGGTGATCATCGGTGGCGTCACCGCTTACGTCTCGTGGGGCACCCTCCTCGTGGGTGCGTTCGGTGCGTTCATCGTCGGGTCGGTGATCGGGGTGGCGCTTCTCGCCACAGGGAGGGCCGGACGCAACACGGCGGTGCCGTTCGGCCCCTTCATGGCGATCGGCGCATGGGCGTCCCTGCTCGGGGCCGGCGCGTGGGGCGACTGGTATCTGGCCCATCTGGGGTGATCATGAGGGTGATAGCGCCGAGATGAAGTTCATGTAACAGTCAACCGGTCGTTTGGACTAGTCCTTAAATACTGGATTAGGGTGAAGGGGCCGGGTGGACCTACCCCTGGCGTTACAAGGAGGACAGACGATGTTGTTCCGCATGGGGGCGCGAACCGTCGCTGCTGCTGGTGCTGTGACCGTGGTCGGCGTACTTGCCGCTCCGGCCCTGGCAGCCACCACTGTTTCGCAGGCGACTGCCCAATCACTCAAGCTCAGCATTTCCGGTACGCCGGCCGTGACCCAGATCGTGACCGCGTCCAACGACGGCACCAAGCAGACCAAGAACAATGCCGACACCCTGCCGACCCTGGCCCAGGTGCTGCCGACCAACAACCTCCTCGGCGCCGGTGTGGCACCGCAGGACGCTGGCGCCAACGCCAACGGCACCTCGTTCGCGTGTGCCGGCATCGCCGGCACCGGTGGTGGCATCGTGCACACGGGCAACACCGCATGCAAGCTCAACGGTGCTCCGATCACTCTCGGCCTCGGCAACCTGCAGCTCGGTGCCACGACGCTCGACAGCACGTCGGTCGTCGGAGCGCTGCTCCAGTCGCTCGGCGTCTCCAGCGCGCTGAACGGGACGGTGCAGCCGCTGCTGCAGAGCATCATCAGTCCTGTCTCGAGCGCGCTCTCGACCACGCCTCTGGGCCTGTCGATCGGCGGCACGTTGTCGGCTATCGAGGCGACCTGCCAGGCGACCCCGGCCGCTGCGAGCGGCGCTACCCACCTGGTCGACTCGCAGGGTGGATCCAAGCCGGTGCCGATCACGGTGACCGTCCCGGGCCAGCCGCCGATCACCGTCCTTCAGTTGCCGGCGAACCCGCCGGTGAACACCCACCTCGTTGTGGACCTCAGCACCGTGAGCCAGACCGTGATCAACGCGCTCAAGGTCGAGCTCACCGCGGCGCTGGGTCAGCCGGGTGTCGCTGGACCGCTGGGAACTGTCGCCACCGCTCTCGGTCAGACGTTGCAGCAGGTCCAGGACTCGGTGATCAACACGCTGGTCGACCAGATCCGCGGGCCGCTGCTCCAGCCGCTTCAGGCGAGCGTTCTCGACGTGACCCTCAACAAGCAGATCTCCTCTGACTCGGGCAAGAAGATCGACGTCACCGCGCTCGATCTGCAGGTCCTCCCGGCCGCCGCCCAGTTCGCGGGCGGCTCGCTCGTCAGCGGTCAGCTCGGCCACGTGACCTGTGGTCCGAACACCAAGGCCTCCAACAACGGTGGCGGCAACAACGGTGGCGGCAACAACGGTGGTGGCAACAACGGTGGTACGCCGGGCAACCCGACCGTGATCCCGCACGGTGTTGACGCTGGTCTCGCCGGCAACAGCGACAGCATCGCTCTGACGTCTGCTCTCAGTGGTACGGCTCTGGCGGCTGCGGCCGGTCTGGGTCTCTACCGCCGTCGGCTCGCCGCGCGATGATCGCGATCGACGCCGAGACGCGGCGTCGATGGCTCAAAGGGGCAATTCTCCCGGCCATCGGGATCCTGCTCGTGCTCGCCGCCCTGCCCTGGTTCTTCCAGGGCAAGGGCGGCGATGCCGATGCCAGCGCACCGAACCCTGTGGTGACGCCGACTGCCTGGACCATCAAGATCGCGTCGGTCAACGTGGACGCTCCCTTGGTGGGCATCGACGCCACCAGTTCGCTCACCCTCGATCCGCCGCGCAACCCGCAGCAGGTCGGGTGGTGGAAGCAGAGCGCGACCCCCGGCGCGAAGGCGGGCAAGACCGTCGTCACGGGGCACACGGTGCACACCGGTGGGGGTCAGTTCGACCACATCGGTAATCTGACCAAGGGCGCAGAGATCACGATCATCTCCGCCGCCACGACGGTGACCTATCGCGTGGTCAGGATTCAGAAGATCTCGAAGGCTGAGGTCGACAAGGACGCCATGAATCTCTTCGGTCAGAAGAACCCGCACAACGTGCTCGAACTCATTACGTGCAGTGACTGGACCGGTCACTCCTACCTGACCAACACGTTCGTCTGGGCCACCCCGATCCGTGTCGCGCCGACGGCGCCGGCGGCCTGAGCTTCGTACGCGCCTGCTGGCGATCGTCTCCGTCCTCGTGGTGGCGGCGGTCGCCGTAGGCGCGTACTGCTGGTTCCGGCCTCTTCCCTCAGTCCGACTCTCGACCTCTCTCATCGGCACCACGCCGGGGGAGGCGTACGCGCTCCCGTTCCCGGCGGTCGGTTCGTCCGCCGTCGCCGTCGACGGTCTCGGCCTGGTCGCCGGCCACGGCGTCGACGAGCGGTTCTCCACTGCGAGCCTCGCGAAGGTGATCCTGGCGCTCTGCGTCCTGGAGAAGGCGCCGCTCACTCCGGGTCAGCAAGGGCCGACCTTCACCCTGACCACGTCTGACATCGAGATCTACAACCGGGCCCTCAGCATGAACGCCTCGACCTTGGGCGTCATCAACGGCGAGCGACTCACTGAATATCAGACCCTGCAGGCCCTGATGATCCCGTCGGCCGACAACATCGCCGACTCACTCGCCCGCTGGATCTTCGGATCCCATCAGTCCTACGTCGCGTACGCGCGGGCCTGGCTGCACGCTCATCACCTCGATCGCACCGTCCTCGGCGGCGACGCGAGCGGTCTGCATGTCGGCACGACGAGTACGGCACGTGACCTGGTCAACCTCGGCCTGATCGCGATGCGCAACCCGGTCCTTGCCTCGATCGCCTCCCAGCGCGGCGCCACGTTCCCGGTCGTGGGCTACAAGACCAACTACGACACTGTGCTCGGGCAGGGTGGGATCACCGGCCTCAAGACCGGCAACAACGGCAGCAACCACGGTGCGTTCCTGTTCACCTCGACGGCGCAGATCCGCGGTCATCGGGTCGACATTGCCGGCGTCATCCTGGGTCAGCCCGACCTGGCGACGGCACTGGCTGCGGCTCCGGCTGTCATGGACGCGGCCCGCCGCGGCCTCCGGGTCGACACCGTCGCCATCGCCGGTCAGACGGTCGGTCGCACCGTGACCCGCTGGGGCGCGTCAACCCCCGCAACGGCTGCCGAGACGCTCACGGTGCTGCGGTGGATCGGAGCGCCGGTCACCGTCTCCGTCGACGCAGCCGGCTCGTGGCTGATCGCGTCCACCGGGACCAGCAGTGAGCGCGTACGCCTGATCGCACCTGAGCCGGCGCGCCCGTCGTTCTGGTGGCGGTTGTTCAGGCGGTAGGCCAGGCCGCCCCGGCCACGTACGCCTCGATCTGGTGCCGCGACGCGACCGGATCGAACCCGTGATCGGCCAGCCACTGGTCGGAGTAGTACGTGTCCGCGTACCGCTCGCCGCCGTCGCACAGCAGCACCACGATCGACCCGCGCTCACCGGCCGACCGCATCTCGTCGATCAGGCCGAACGCGCCCCACAGCGCGGTGCCGGTCGAGGCGCCGACAGGGGTGCCGAGGGCATCGGTGCACCACTGCATCGCGCCGATCGACGCGTTGTCGGGGACGCGTACGAGCCGGTCGATGACGGTCCTGACGAAGGACGGCTCCACGCGAGGCCGACCGATCCCCTCGATCCGGGACCCAGGGCCAGTGGCCGCGGCGTTGGCGTTGGTCCAAGCGTCGAGGAACGCCGAGCCCTCCGGATCCACGACGCATACACGAGTGGCGAGGCGCTTGTAGCGGACATACCGACCGATCGTCGCCGACGTGCCGCCGGTGCCGGCACCGACGACGACCCAGCTCGGGACCGGATGCTGCTCGCCCGCCATCTGGTCGATGATCGAGTCCGCGATGTTGTTGTTGCCACGCCAGTCGGTGGCCCGCTCTGCGTTGGTGAACTGGTCGAGGTAGTGCCCGCCGGACTCCTCGGCGATGCGTTGCGCGGTGGCGTAGATCGCCGACGGGTCGTCGGTGAACTCGCACCGCCCGCCGTACGCCTCGATCAGCGCGATCTTCTCCGGGGAGGTCGTACGCGTCATCACAGCGACGAAGGGGAGACCCAGCATCTGTGCGAAGTACGCCTCCGAGACCGCGGTCGACCCCGACGAGGCTTCGACCAGTGTCGCGCCCTGATCGACCAGACCGTTGACCAATGCATGCAGGACCAGTGAGCGCGCGAGGCGGTGTTTGAGCGAGCCGGTCGGGTGTGCGGACTCGTCCTTGAAGTAGAGGTCAATGCCCCAGTCGGCCGGCAGCGCGAGTCTGCGCAACGGGGTGTCGGAGCACGCCGCCGACTCGGACTCCAGCGTTGCGATGGCACGGTGGAGCCAGGTCTGCGTCACGCTCGCCATTGTGCACCTGCGGAGTTCCCGGGTACGGCAGTGGCACACTCGGGTGGTGATCGAGCTGCACTCGGACCAGGCCGTGGTTCGGCGCGTACGCCGTGACCTGCGGTTGTTCGCCCGCGAGTACGCCCGGTCGGATCTGGGGACGCGTACGCTCGCGCTCACCGCACAGTTCGCACTGTCCGCCGCGCCGGTGCTGGTCGCAGCCGCGGCTCTGGTGCACCGGTTCCGGCACGCCGACCTGATGAGTCTGCTCACCGAACTCTTCGGTCTGCACGGCTCGGCACGCGCGGATGTCACGCAGTTGTTCCTCACCAGCGCGACCGCCGACACGGGGTCTCAGTTCCTCGGCCTGCTGGTGGGCATCGCCTTTGCAACCGGGGCGTCAGCCACCCTGCAGCGGTGTCTTGAGATCTTCTGGCACCTCCCGAAGGCACCGTTCAAGCAGGCTTGGCGTCAAGTGCTGTGGGTGCTCGCACTCATTCCGTTCTTCACCTTGTCGATCAGGCTGGCGACGTTGTTGCAGAAGGTCCACCCGACCCCGGCGATCACCGGTCTGATCGCCCCGTTGGGTCTCGGTATCGGCTCGGTGATCTTCATCTGGTGGACGCAGCGGTTCCTGCTGCTGGGCCGGGTGTCGTGGCGCGCGCTGGCGCCGGGGAGCCTGCTGACCGGCGTTGGCCTGATGCTGCTGTCGATGGTGACGCAGGTCGTGGCCTCGTCACAGATCGCCGAGGACGTGAACGATTACGGTCTGGTCGCGGCGAGCTTCGCGCTGCTCGTCGAGGTGTGGTGCATGAGCGGGGTCATCCTGGGCGGGACGCTGATCGGGGCGATGTTGCGCCGAACGCCGGGTCTCGGCCTGCCGAACGTCGGGTCTCGGCGCTAGGCGCGGTGACTGGCCGAGGCGGAGTACGCAGCGGCGCGGAAGAGCAGGATCGGGTCGTTCGACAGTTCGATCCCGGGGATGATCCGGGTCGGGTCGAAGACGATGATCGAGCCGTCGGCCTCCGGGTCCGGGGCCGTGGCATCAACGCTCAGCGTGCCCGCGATGAAGGTCTCGACAGGCTTCCACTGCGACGTCGGATCGTGCGGGTCATCGGACTCGGAGGCGACCGACACCTCGAGGTCCCAACGGGCCGGACCGGCGGACAGACGGGTGGCCAGTTCCTCGACCAGCCAGTTGGCTCCGGTCGGCGTCGCCGCAGCAGCCGCATCGACCGGACGCCAGATGTAACGCACCCAACGCCGGCTGCCGTCGGGGGCGATCCAGGCGTACGCGTGCACGGGGTAGTACGTCGCCTCCGCGAACGACTTCGGCGGCTTGATGGCGCCGGCTTTCGCGTTGGCGGCCAGAGGGCCGAGGACGCTGGGGTTCCTGGCCAGGAAGGCGGCGAGCTTCCACGGCTTGGAGTGCGCCGCCACGGCTTCGGTCATCTCGACGAACTTCCCGGGGTCCTTCACCGGGAACCGCGGCGCGGTCTGGCCGAGCAGATCGGTGGCGCCCGTCTCGGTCCTGAACGACACCGACATCCCACGTACGTCCGGTGCCTTGTCGGGTGACTTCGGATTGCCGCTGCCGTTGGAGAACCGGACCAGTACCGGAACGGGGGAGCCCTGCAGATGCGCCGCGATGCCGAGCTCCGCCGAGCGCGGCGCGGCAGTGAAGGTGCCGGAGGCGTACGTGCCCTTGGCGTGGAGCGTCCGGTGCGGGCCGCTCGCGTGGAAGGCCCGGCGCAGGCGAGCGTCGGCGGTGGTGGCGTCGGTCATAGTTCGGCTCCGCTCAGGGTGGGGTCAACGAGGATCTTGGCGTGACGTTCGGGGTCTCGCAGGGCGTCGAAGGCTGCGGCAACGCCGTCGAGTCCCACAGTGGCGGTATGCAGCGGTCGGGGGTCGACCTTCTTCGCAGCCAGCATCCGGAGCGTGTCGGCGAACTCACCCGGGTCGTAGGCGAAGACATACCGAAGTTCGGTCTCCTTCTGGATCGCCATCGCCGGACGGTACGTGTCGGGCTGCATGCAGACACCGACGACCACCACGCGTGAACGCATCGGGACCGCATCGATGATCTCGCTGAGCACCCCCGGGACACCGACACACTCGAAGACCACCGGGCCCGAGGGGGAGGCGCCGGCCAGCTCACCGACGCGGATGAGCCGCTCCCACGGCAGCATCGGCACCCGGCGCACCTTGGACATCGCCGCGAATCCCCAGTCGGCGAGCTCTGGCACCGACCGCATCGCGGCCGGCACCTTGATGTGATCCCAGGGCGAGGAGTCGCGCGGGTCGACCACGATGTCCGCGCCGCACTCGCGAGCCAGGTCGCGACGGGCGGGAGAGAAGTCCGAGGCCACGACGTGGCGTACGCCCTGCGCCTTGAGCATCAGGATCACCGCGAGACCGATCGGGCCGCAGCCGATCACCACAGCGCTCTGGCCACGGCCCACCTGTCCGCGGCGTACGGCATGCCAACCGACGGCCAGGGGCTCGGTGAAGGCGGCGTCATCGGTGCTCACCGAGTCCGGCACCTCGAAGGTGAAGTCCTCATGGACGAGGAACAGATCGCCGTACGCGCCCGGGCTGGCCTCGTCGTACCCGATCATGTGGACACCGTCCTCGTCCCGCGTCATCGGGACAGACACGACGCGAGTTCCCGGCTTCCAGGGCTTGCGGCAACCGGGACCGTACGCGACCACCTCGGCGACGAACTCGTGCCCCATGACCACGTGCTGCTCGGGACGGATCCCGGTGTCGTACCCGACCTGAGCCATCAGTTCGGCCATCTCGTCGCTGTGGTGGCGCATGTGCAGGTCGGATCCGCAGATACCGGCGCGGAGCGTACGCACCAGGATCTGGCCACGACCTGGGACCGGGTCCGGCAGGTTCTCGACGGTGAGTTCAGACTGATGACACACGACGGCACGCACGTGCCGACGCTATCGTGCTGGCGTCGGCACGACTACGGGTGCGAGGAGCGGGATGGCTGCGGAGCGACTCATCGCATTCGGATATCCGGACTCGCCGCGCGACCCAGCGGTCGAGGCGTTCATCATGGAGTTCATCGCGCGGGAGTTGGAGCCTGAGCGCGTGGAGGCCTGGGTCGCCCGGGTTGCCGAGTACGTCGCCCAGGGGGCACCTGACCTCGCCTCCGACCCGGAACTGGCCACGATGTTGCTGGACACGGTGCGTGACCAGTGGCGCACCTTCGTCCAGACCGTGCTGCCGGCCAAGGAATCGGCCCAGGTCCGCTTCCAGTTGGTGCCCTCGGCCACGGCGATCGCGGTCGAGGTGGCGCGGCGCAGACTCGACCTCGGGGTGCTGGTCAACGCCTACCGGATGGCGCAACGGGCCGCGTGGGACTACGCCACCGGTGTCGTGGCGGGGCTGCCCGAGGACCTGGACCACGCCGAGTTGCTGATCCGGTTCTGGAGTGCCGCGGGTGCCTGGCTGGACGCAACGGTCGAGCAGTCGATCCTGCTGCACCAGAACGAGACCCGTCGGATCCAGCAGCGCGGCGACGCGCAGCGGTTCGACCTCGTCAAGCGCGTCCTGGACGGCGGCGTCATCGAGCCCCGCGAGATGTCGGCCGGTCTGGGCGGCTACGCCGTGACCGGGTCGCACGTGGCCGTCATCCTGGTGGCCGACGGCGCCGACTCGATCGCGCATCTGGAGGCGACGGCGGTACGCCTGGCCGAGCGCCTGGGCGCGCCTCGACCGCTACTGGTACAGCCCGGCGGTCGTGAACTGTGGTGCTGGGTCAGCGGTGTCGACGCCGCCCGGATCGTGGGCCTTCCCGGGGCCGAGATCCTGCCCGGGATCCGGGTCACGGTCGGTGGACCGCACGCCGGAGTCGACGGCTTCGTCGCCGCGTACGAGGACGCCCGCCGGGCACAACGGCTCGCGCTCGCGCCGAGGGCGCCGCGGGTGCTGGTGTACGACGACGTCGCCGCGATCGCCCTGCTGGCTGCAGACCCGGCTGCTGAGGCGTACGTCCGCCGGACGCTGGGCAAGTTGGCCAGTGATGAGCCCGCGATCGTACGCCTGCGGGAGACCGTCGCGGCGTACGCCGACTCCTGCGGCAGCGTGGCTGATGTTGCCGAGCGGTTCGACCTGCACAAGAACACGGTTCGGTACCGCCTCGATCAGGCCGCCAAACTGGTGGGCCTGCCCTTCGACGGGAACGCGTCAGCAGTCGGCCTCGCGATCGCCTACTACGACGCCCTGCTCGCCAGCGCGGAGTAGCCGGCCTCGCGCCGCCTCGGCTGGCGACATGAGGGGTCCGCCGATCTTCCGAACGTTCGGACGGGCCGCCCAGTCACCGTCCGAACGTTCGGAAGATTCGTGACCGGCACGGGAAAGCCGTCGGCTACTCGACCAACGAGGGGACCGCGGAGTAGGACTCGAGGGCGTCTGCCCAGGACGTACCTGCCGCGATCAGACGGCGTGCCTTGGCCGCATCGCCCGGACCGTCGATGGCCAGCGCCCCGGCGAACCGATCGCCGGCTCGCGTGAGGATGACCCCGCTGACACTCTCCCCGGCGAGGAAGACGTCCTCATCGCCACGGCACTCGCCGACGTACTGGATCCGGTGCCCGTACCAGTGCGACCAGGCGAAGGCCACGCCGCTCCAGACCTGCGGCTCCGGGCTCACCGCGTTCATGCCGGCGATCCGACCCTGGTCGGCGGCGGCCACCCAGTGCTGGCCGAGTTCGCCATCGATGATTGCGGCATCCCCGGCCACCCAGACGTCGGGCAGGTTCGTGGCGAGTGTGGTCGCTGCGACCACCGCCCCCGTTGGATCGTGCAACGCGATGCCGCTGCCGGCCAACCAACTGGTCGCCGGACCAGCGCCGATGCCGGCGATGACCGTGTCCGGACGGATCGAGGTGCCGTCACTCAACGTGACGCCGCCCGGACCCTGCGCGACGATCGTCGTACCGAGCCGGAGGTCGACCCCGCCCGCGCGGTGGACAGCTACGAGAGCCTCGCCACCGATGTCGCCGACTGCGCGCCCCAGGGGGAGGGGGGCGGCATCGATGACGATGACCTCCAGGTTGCGGGCACGTGCCGCCGTTGCGACCTCGGCTCCGATGAACCCGGCACCCACGACCAGCACCCTGCGGGCGTTGTCGAGCGCGCTGCGGACGTATTTGGCGTCTGCATACGACCGCATCGTCAGCGCACCCGGCAGGCGACGTGCCTCGCCCCCCGTGGTGATCACGAGGGAGGAGTACGGAACGTCGCCGGCCGAGGTGTGCACGACCCGGGTGACCGGGTCGAGCCCAGTGGCGGTGACGCCGGTCCGGACGTTCGCCCCCAGCTCGTCCCACGCGGCCTCATCACGCAACGTCGGCGGCTCGAGCGTCCCGTTCGGCGCCAACAGATCCTTCGACAGCGGCGGCCGGTCGTACGGCAGGTGTGTCTCGGTGGTGATGAGGGTGATGGAGCCGGTGTAGCCGGCGGCTCGAGCGCCTTCGACGGCGCGTACGCCTGCGATCGAGCCACCGACGACGACCAGGCCGGGCGCGGTGGTCATCAGACGAGCTTCAGTGCCCAGACGGGACAGGCCTCGACTGCGGACTTCACCAAGGCCTCGTCGCCGGCACCGGGGGAGTCCTGGAGGACCTTGACGAACCCGTCGTCGCCGACCTCGAAGTACTCATGTGCGGTGGTCTCGCACATCCCGATGCCTTCGCAGAGACCGTGGTCCGCCTCGATCCGGCTCACTGGAGCGCTCCCTTCAGGGGGATGAAGTCCACCTTCTCGCGGACACCGCAGTCGGGGCAGGTCCAGTCGTTCGGGATCTCGCTCCACGCAGTGCCGGCGGCGAAGCCCTCGAGTTCGTTGCCGGCAGCGACCTCGTAGGTGTAGCCACAACCAGGGCAGCGAGCTGCCGTGACGCCGTCGTCGAACTGCTGACGGGTGATGTCGACGTGACCGATCTCCTTGTGCGCGACCGGAGCCGGGTACTTCGTCAGCAACTTCTCCAGCTTGCCCGGCTGGACATTGGCCAGGGTGATGTCGCCGTCGAAGTGGTCGACGACCTTCTGGTCCATGACACGGCGCCAGATCGGCGGGACGGCGGCGATCACGATCATGCCGGCGTACCCGGTCGGGAGCACCGGGCTCTCCTTGAAGTCGCGCAGTGCCTGGTAGCGACGGGTCGGGTTCGCGTGGTGGTCGCTGTGGCGCTGCAGGTGGTACAGCAGCACGTTGGTCGGGATGTTGTTCGAGTTCCAGCTGTGGCTCGGGTTCACCCGCTCGTACCGGGCGCTCTCGCCCTCGCCGACCTTCTGGCGGAGCATGCCGTAGTGCTCCAGGTAGTTGACGATCTCCAGCAGGGAGAAGCCGAAAATGCCCTGGATGACGAGGTACGGGAGGATCCCGACGCCGAGCCAGATCGTCATCGCGCCCCACAGGGCGATCGACATGATCCAGGCGTTGAGGACGTCGTTGCCGATGTGGAACGGGTGCGTGTTCTTGCGGGCGTAGCGCTTCTTCTCCAGGTGCCAGGCGCTCTTGAGTGAGCCGAAGACCGTACGCGGCCAGAAGCGGTAGAAGTTCTCGCCCAGTCGCGAGCTCGCCGGGTCCTCAGGCGTGGCGACGCGTACGTGGTGGCCGCGGTTGTGCTCGAGGTAGAAGTGGCCGTAGAAGGTCTGGGCGAGGGCGATCTTGGACAGCCAGCGCTCGACCGACTCACGCTTGTGCCCGAGTTCGTGGGCGGTGTTGATGCCGAGGCCACCGAGAACGCCGAGCGAGATCGAGAGGCCGACCTTGTCGACGACGCTCCAGTGCGCTCCGTGGACCATCAGATAGAAGGCGACCACGAAGCCGACGTACTGGACCGGCAGGAACAGGTAGGTGATCCACCGGTAATACTTGTCGTTCTCCAGGGATTCGATGATGTCCTCAGGCGGGTTGGCGCCGTCGAGGCCGAAGATCAGGTCGGCGATCGGAACGAGGACGAAGAGCAGGACTGGCCCGAGCCAGACGATCGCGTGACCGAAGGCGGTCGCGTTGTGGGACATCGCCCACTCGTGGGAGCCGACGGCACCCAGGACGGCCGCGGGGATGATCACGCCCATCAGCCAGAGGTAGCGCTTCTTGTCACGCCATTGATCGGTGCTGCCTTCGGGAATGGTCCCGGTCAGGATGTCGGTCATCTCAATCTCCCAAGTTGTGCGGTGGGTACTCCTAGAGCCTCGCACCACCGGACAGCGTTAACACGCCGTCAACGGCCAATTTGGGAGTGGGTTCTTGTGCGATCGCACAAAATGAAAGACGTCGCTGACCCAGGAGAACTGGTGCAATGGGGGGGGATTTGCACCCGAACCGCCAGCGGGCCAGCGACGCGTACTCCATCTTGTCACGCTCCGGGGTCCCTCACAGCATTTGTGGGGAATCCGTGGAATGTTGCAGGTGTGAAGGGTGAGCCCTCGCTCGGATAGGCTCGGGCAGCGATTTCCGGTGCGTAGAGGACGAGACATGACGCAGGACCAGGCCCACCCGGCAGAGCCGTCGTACGACCCCGCTGCCCTGCAGCTGAAGTGGCGCCCGGTCTGGGAGAAGCTCGACCCGTTCCGCGCGGGATCCGCGGCTGAGGGGGCACCCCGCAAGTACGCCCTGACGATGTTCCCGTACCCCTCCGGCGACCTGCACATGGGCCACGCCGAGGTGATGGCGCTGCACGACGTGCTGGCGCGCTACTGGTGGCTCAAGGGGTACGACGTCCTCAACCCGATCGGGTGGGACTCGTTCGGTCTGCCGGCGGAGAATGCCGCCATCAAGCGTGACCAGCACCCCTCGGTCTACACCTACGACAACATCGAGACCCAGGCTGAGTCCTTCAAGCGTTATGCGGTCTCCTTCGACTGGTCGCGTCGGTTGCACACCTCCGACCCGGAGTACTACCAGTGGACCCAGTGGCTGTTCCTGAAGTTCCGTGAACGGGGCCTGGCGTACCGCAAGGACTCACCCGTCAACTGGTGCCCACAGGACCAGACGGTGCTGGCGAACGAGCAGGTCGTCAACGGGCTGTGCGAGCGCTGCGGAGCCGTGGTCACCAAGCGCGAGCTGAACCAGTGGTACTTCAAGGTCACCGAGTACGCCCAGCGACTGCTCGACGACATGGACGCGTTGCAGGACACCTGGCCGTCCCGCGTACTCGCCATGCAGCGCAACTGGATCGGCCGATCCGAGGGCGCGCACGTCGACTTCGTCATCAACCTTGCTGACGGTTCGACGCGATCGATCACCGTGTTCACGACTCGCCCCGACACCCTGCCGGGTGCGACGTTCATGGTGGTGGCCGCCGACGCCGCGCTGGCTGCCGAGATCGCGTCGCCGTCGGCTGCGGCGGACCTCGAGAACTACCTCGTGGACGTACGCAAGGCCTCCGACATCGACCGCCTGGCTACTGACCGGCCCAAGACCGGCGTCGACCTCGGCATCACCGCGACCAACCCGGTGAACGGCCAGCAGATCCCCGTGTGGGCCTCGGACTACGTGCTGGCTGACTACGGCACCGGCGCGATCATGGCCGTGCCGGCCCACGACGAGCGCGACCGTGAGTTCGCGGAGAAGTTCGGGCTCGCGATCGTGCCGGTCTACGACGAGGATGCGCCCTACGACAAGGCGGAGGCGATCAAGTCCACGATCGGTTCGCTCGAGGCCGCGGGCACCGGCTCCGGCACGGTCAACTTCCGGTTGCGCGACTGGCTGTTGTCGCGGCAGCGATTCTGGGGCGCCCCGATCCCGATCATCCACTGTGGCGACTGCGGCGAAGTCGCGGTTCCGTACGAGGACCTGCCCGTACGCCTGCCGGACAACATCTCCGGCGCGGCACTCAAGCCGGTCGGCACCTCGCCGCTGGCGGCGGCCGAGGACTGGGTCAACGTGCCCTGCCCGACGTGCGGCAAGCCGGCGAAGCGTGACTCGGACACGATGGACACCTTCGTCGACTCGTCCTGGTACTTCCTGCGCTACCTCGACCCGACGCTGGAGACCGGCCCCTTCGACCCCGCCGTCGCGCGCGAGTGGGCACCGGTCGACCAGTACGTCGGCGGCGTCGAGCACGCGATCCTGCACCTGCTCTACGCACGGTTCTTCACCAAGGTCCTGCACGACATGGGGATGCTCGACTTCGTCGAGCCGTTCACCGCGCTGCTCAACCAGGGCCAGGTCATCAACGGCGGCAAGGCGATGTCCAAGTCGCTCGGCAACGGGGTCAACCTCGGCGACGTCATCGATGAGTTCGGTGTCGATGCCACCCGTCTGACCATGGTGTTCGCCGGACCGCCGGAGGACGACATCGACTGGCAGGACGTCTCCCCGGCCGGGTCGCTGCGCTTCCTGCAGCGCGCCTGGCGCCTGTCGGGGGACGTCACCTCGCCGGTGGGTGCCACCGGGGGCGACGTCGCACTGCGCCGCGCGACCCATCGCACCATCGCCGACGCGGAGGCGCTCGTCGAGTCGCACCGGTTCAACGTCCTCGTGGCAAAGGTGATGGAACTCGTCAACGTGACCCGCAAGGCGATCGACTCCGGCTGTGGCGGCGCCGACCCCGCGGTCCGGGAGGCGACGGAGACCGTCGCGATCCTGCTGTCGATGGTTGCTCCGTACGCGGCCGAGGAGATGTGGGAGCGCCTCGGGCACCCCGCCACCGTCGCCCGTGTCGGTTGGCCGACCGTGGATCCGGATCTGCTCGTCGAGGACTCGGTCACCGCCGTCGTCCAGATCCAGGGCAAGGTCAAGGCGCGCCTGGAGGTGCCGCCGACGATCACCGACGCCGAACTGGAAGCGCTGGCGCTGGGTTCGGAGGACGTCGTACGCGCCCTGGCTGGGGCTGCACCGAAGAAGGTCATCGTGCGCGCGCCCAAGCTCGTGAACATCGTCATCTGATCTCGGTACGCTCCGTCCATGCCTCGTGTCGCCGTCGTCACCGACTCCACGTCGTTGGTGACGCCCGATGCCGAGGTGACCGTCGTACCCGTGCAGGTCGTCGTCGGCGATGAATCCTTCGCGGACGGTCTGGAAGAGGTCTCGCCCTCGGCCGTGATCGGTGCGCTGGCAGCGAAGAAGTCGGTGAGTACGTCTCGGCCTTCGCCGTCGGCGTTCGCCGAGACGTACGCCTCGCTCGCGGCTGCCGGTCACGACGCGATCGTGTCGATCCATGTCTCGAGCAAGATCAGTGGCACGACCGAGTCGGCTGAGTTGGCCGCGGCGGAGTCGCCGATCCCGGTGACAGTCGTGGACTCACTCGCGGTAGGCCCGTCCCTGGGGATGTCGGTGATGGCGGCCGCGGCGGCTGCTGCCAGGGGAGCATCGGCCGAGCAGGTGGCCGCTGCCGCGCTTGAGCGGTCGTCGCGCTCGCATTCGTTCTTCTACGTCGACTCCCTGGAACCAATGCGCCGTGGAGGCCGGATCGGCGCGCGCGCCGCGCTGGTCGGATCGGCGCTCGCCGTGAAGCCGTTGCTGGGGCTGCGTGACGGACGCGTCGTGCTGCTCGAGAAGGTTCGTACGACCTCTCGTGCACTGATCCGCCTCGAGGAGTTGGCGGTCGAGGCGGCTGGAGATGGACCCGTCGAGATCGTCGTTGCTCATCTCGGTGCCCTCGAGCGCGCAGAGGCCGTTGCAGCCAGGCTGGCCGATCGGGTGGAACTCGGCGCTCCGGTACGCGTGATCGAGTTCGGACCTGGCTTGGCGGCGCATCTCGGCACCGGGGCGGTGGCCGTGGTGGTCGCCCCGGCCGTCTAGACCAGTTTCTCTCCACAGGTCGTCGACACGGAGTCGTCATCCACACGCTTCCGCGGCGTGATGAGCACTGTCGGAGGTGCTTCGTAGCGTCCTCGACATGCCTGGCAACCAGCTGCGACTCGTCGACCCGCTGTCCTCGGCGCCGCCCTGGGAGGAGTACGACGATCCGCCGGTGATACCGATGCCGGGTCGCCACGTCGATGCTCGCCCGAGTGCTTTCGCTGAGGCGCTGGTGCCCCAGCGTTGGCGTGGTCGGTTCGAGTTGGGGCCCTGGCATGTGGTGGCCGTCGTGGTCGCCGCGTGCGTGGCCCTGGCTGCGGCGACGTGGCTGACACTGAGGCATCAGCCTCACGTGGTGACCGGTCACGGGAGCAGTTCCGCGACAGGTGCGGTGCCCGTCGCTGCTCCGGTGACGAGTGTGACCGTCGACGTCGAAGGGACTGTCCGCAAGCCGGGGATCGTCGTCCTTCGTGCCGGCGCGCGCGTGGTGGATGCCGTGAAGGGGGCAGGAGGGTCATTCCATCGGGATCAGTTGTCGGGACTCAACCTGGCGACGGTTCTGACCGACGGCCAACAGGTCGTGGTGGGGGCGGCCGTCGCGACCGGCCCCGGCGGTGCGGGCGCCTCTGATGGCCTGGTGAACCTCAACACGGCCTCCGCCGATGATCTCGATGCCATCCCCGGCGTCGGGCCGGTCACCGCAGAGGCGATCGTGTCCTGGCGGCAGCGCAACGGTTCCTTTCACACGGTTGACGAGCTCCTGGAGGTCGATGGCATCGGCCCCGGGAAGTTCGCGAAGATCAAGCCTCACGTGTCGGTGTGAGGGACTACCGGCTGTGCGCCGTCGCTGCCGCTGCCTGGAGTGGCGCCCTCATCGGTCACGGCAAGGCGCACTGGGCGTTCGCAGCGGCGGGAGTGCTCCTGATCCTGCTCGCCTGCAGTCGGCGATGGACGGCCGCGGTGGTTCTGGGGATGTCGCTGTCCACTGGCGCTTGGCTGGGTGCGCTGCACTCGGGCGGCGGGCCGACACCCTTGCGGGAGTTGGCCGCCGCGCATGCACAGGTACGCGTGGTCGCAACGATCGCCGCGGCCCCGCACGCCGTCGTCGGTCGCTACGCGGCCCGTTGGGTGATGCCGGTCGAATTCCGATCGGTGGAGGGACGTGGCACGGCGTTCGACCTGGTCGCCGAGGGACTCATCTCGGGCGCCGAGTCGTGGAGCCAGGTGAAGGCGGGTTCGCTGATCGAGGCGTCCGGGCAGATCAGCGAGTCCGGGGACGGGCCGATCCTGTCGGTGTCCGTGCCGCCGGCGGTACTGGCGTCACCGGGACCGTGGCGCCGGGCCGCGGAGGGCGTACGCGGCTCGATCCGGCGCTCGGTGGCATCGGCTCCTGAGGAGCCACGTGCGCTGCTTCCGGCGCTGGTCGACGGCGAGCGGACCAGCCTCTCACCGCAGGTGGTGGCTGACTTCAGGACGACCGGGCTCACTCATCTGGCTGCCGTCAGTGGGACCAACGCCGCGATCACGATCGGATTCGTCGTCATCCTGGCTCGCCGCTGTGGAGTCCGCGGGCGCGGCCTGACGCTCGCCGGCGGACTAGCGGTGGTCGCGTTCGTCGGGGTCGCCGGGCCGGAGCCGAGTGTGCTCAGGGCGGCGGTGATGGGCAGCATCGGCTTGATCGGCATGGCGGACCGGGACCGCGGTCTGCGCGCCCTCGGAGGTGCCGTGCTCGCGTTGGTGCTCTTCCAGACATCCTTGGCGTGGACGTGGGGTTTCGCGCTCTCCGTCGCGGCGACCGCGGGCATCCTCATCGTCGGGCCGGATTGGCGCGACGGGCTGATGCGGTGGCTCCCGCGTCCAGTCGCCGAGGCGATCGCGGTCCCCGCTGCTGCGCAGTTGGCCTGTACGCCGCTCGTGGCTGCGATCTCCGGGCAGGTCAGTCTTGTGGCCGTGGCCGCGAACATCGCAGCTGAACCAGCCGTCGCGCCCGCCACCATCCTCGGTCTCCTCGCCGGGTTGACCGGACTGGTCCTGCCGCCCGTCGGGGCCGGGATCGGCTCGGTCGCCTGCGTGTTCGCGAGCTGGATCCTGTGGGTGGCTCATCACGGTGCCGACTTCCCGCGGGCGGCGATCGGGTGGGGGACCGGCGCGTTGGCGATCGGTTGTCTGGTCGTCCTCACCTGGTTGGTGGCTGCTCTCAGCCCGCGGCTGCTCCGGCGGCGTTGGATCGGCGTCGTGGTGGCGCTCGTGAGCGTCATGGTGCTGACCATCAGGATTCCGGTCCTCGGGTGGCCCCCGGACGGGTGGGTGCTCGTCGCCTGCGATGTCGGTCAGGGGGACGGTCTGGTGCTGCGGACCGGTGATGGCGAGGCGGTCGTGATCGATACGGGACCCGATCCGACGCTCATCGACACCTGCCTGACCCATCTGAGGATCAAGCACGTTCGCCTTCTCGCGCTCACCCACTTCCATGCCGATCACGTCAATGGCATCGCCGGAGTCTTCCGTGGGCGACAGGTCGACGCCATCTGGACGACCCGGCTCCAGGACCCGCCGGGTGGCGTACGCGTGGTGGACGAGGCCGTCGGCCACGTGCCCGAGATGGCTGCGGCAGGCGGCCACGCAGAGTTCGGGGACGTACGCCTGGACGTCCTGTGGCCGCTGCCGGATGCGGCGACGGCAGGACCCGGTGACGGGTCGACGGCCAACGAGTCGAGCGTCGTCATGCTCGTGCACGCCGCCGGCATCTCATTGCTGCTGACGGGTGACCTGCAGCCGGAGGGACAGGCTGCGCTCGCCGCACGGGTCCCGGGACTGCACGTCGACGTGCTGAAAGTGCCGCATCACGGCAGTCGGTACCAGGACGGACCGTGGCTGCAGTCGCTCGGCGCCGCGGTGGCAATCATCTCCGTCGGCGCGGGGAACGACTACGGACATCCGGCGCGGTCGACCCTTGACCTCCTGAGCCGTTCCGGAGCTCGGGTGGTGCGTACTGACGAGTCCGGTGAGGTTGCGGTCGTCGTACGCCAGGGGAAGCCGGAGGCGCTGTGTCGCACCTGCTGAGGCAACGCGAAACCGTCGGAGCCGTATGACAGGGTTGACCCATGCCGCCGATCGCCACCAACCCGCTGGGACGGGTGCTGCTGATCACGGGCTCGGCCGAATTCCTGGCCGAGCGGGCGGTGGCCGATGCTCGCAAGGCCGTGCGTACGGTCGACCCGGATGTCGAGATCTCCGAGGTCGGCGCCGACGACCTGTCCTCGATCGAGGATGTGGCGGCGCCCTCGCTCTTCTCCAGCGTCCGGTGCGTGATCGTGCGTCAACTCGAGAACCTGTCCGACGAGGCCGTCGCAAGCCTGCTGGCGTACGCCGCAGAGCCTGCCGACGACATCGCCCTCGTGCTCGTGCACTCCGGGGGGCAGAAGGGTTCGGGAGTTCTTGGCAAGCTGCGCAAGTTGGCAGCGGTCAGCGAGACCGTTGCCGCTGAGCCGAAGCCACGTGAGTACGTCGGATTCGTGACGTCAGAGGTCCGCGGTGCCGGCGGACGCATCGATCCGGGCGCGGTCGAACTGCTCATCGAAGCGGTCGGACAGGACCTGCGCGGGCTGGCTTCAGCGGCCAGCCAACTCGTGGACGACTTCCCGGGCGAGGCGATCACCGAGGATCGCGTGCGGCAGTACTTCGGCGGACGCGCCGAGGTGAAGAACTACGTCATCGCCGACGCCATCATGTCGGGTCAGCGGGCCAAGGCGTTCGAGGAGATCCGCTGGGCCCTCAACACCGGCTCGTCGCCGGTCTACATCCTGTCCGCAGTCGCGGGGCAGGCGCGTACGGTCGCCAACCACGTCGCTGGGCGACGCGACCGGAACGTGCCGGACTGGAAGGTCCGTCAGGTCGCCGGTATTGCCCGCGGGTGGACTCCCGGGGGCATTGCGCAAGCCGTACGCGCGATCGCGCAGGCCGATGCAGATGCCAAGGGCAACACCGCCGACGGGACGTACGTGCTGGAGCGGTTGGTGCTCACCGTCGCGGCTCTGAGAGACGGGCACTAGAAAGCAGAAGGCCGGCCCCCGAGGGGACCGGCCTTCTCATGCATGGTGGCTCAGATCAGAGCGACGCAGCCTTCTTCGAGATCGAGGACTTGCGGTTGGCAGCCTGGTTCTGGTGAATGACGCCCTTCGACACAGCCTTGTCGAGCAGGCGGTTCGCGGCGGCGGCCAGAGCCACGGCGTTCTCGTCGCCGGCGTCCGCGGCGGTACGGAACTTGCGGATCGCGGTCTTGAGACCCGACTTCACGGCCTTGTTGCGCTCGTGAGCCTTCTCGTTCTGCTTGTTGCGCTTGATCTGCGACTTGATGTTCGCCATGTGAATCCTCTTCTGAACGTCTGTTTGCGGGTCGCGAGCCTCATCCGGCCCCTCGGGGAATCAGAGGGGAGAGGCCTACGAATCACGCGAGGACCGAGATTACCAGCCGCGCCGTTCAGACAACCAATTCCAGAGTGCGTCCCGGTGCTCGATCGCAGCGCTGCGCAGGTGCTTCGAGGACGCAGGTGCGGGTTGGTCGGCCGCCCGGAAGTAGTAGCCGGCCAGCAGAGCCAGCACGATGTCGATCGACTCGCTCGGGACCTGAGCCAGCAGTGGATGGCTCGCCATGTGCATGTTGACGTCGAACCCGTCGTGGCGGGGGCCGATCAACAGCATCAGCGAGTCGATCCAGTTCGCCCCCCGTGACGGCCACTTCCAGTCGCACACCATGACTGTGTCGTCGTCGATGAAGATCAGGTTGTCGTCGCGTACCTCACCGTGCACCAGGGTGTCTCCGGCCGTGACACCGGCGAAGCGTGCGGCCAGCGCGGCTGCATCATCCAGATGCGGCAACGAGGGCTGGGCCCTGCGTACGTGGTCCCAGCACGACGGCCAGTCCGCGTACGCGTCGGCGAAGTCGGCGACGCCGAGCCCGGGCGCCGGAGTGAGTGCCTCGGCAAGCGTCACGAGTGTGTTCGACGCCGTGCGTACGTCGGCCTCCGTCCAGGGGCGCGGCGTCTGGTCGCCATCAGCCGGGTCGATGCACAGCACGACCCAGTCGTCGGCGTCGTACATCCACTGCAACCGGGGCACCGCGACGCCCGGGGGCAGGGTCCGCAGCGCACGCCCTTCGGCCCGGTAGGCCTCCGCGATCGGCCGCTGCGCGACCAGCGAGGCAGCCTTCACGAAGTGGGTGGTCCCGGCAGCGGACACGACCAGCGAGGCGAATCCGGGGGTGAAGCCGCCGGTACGTGATTCGGTGACCACGATCTTCGAGCCGATCCGTTGCTCGATCACCCCGCGTACGGCCGGAGGCAAGTGCGCCCACTCCAGTCGTCGGGCGGTGCGCCCGTACGGGATGGCGTTCACGATCACGGTGGAGAGTCTGGCAGGCGCTCAGCAACTCAGCCTGCGGTTCGCATCCGTCCGCTGGGGCCGCGCGCAGCTGTGCCACTCGCGCCGACACGCCGCATCTCGGCGCGTCGCGAGGTGGAGGGGCCCGATTGTGGCCCCGTCACTGGCCGGTAGCCCGCGATCGGTGGATCTGCTGTCCGCCGTGGAAGAATCCGTGCGTAGAAGTCCGGAAAGAGAACGTTTGAGCACGTGCGACGAGCGCCGTGATCGCGCAATCGTCCGGTCCAATTTTCGGAGGTTGTGAATGAACGCGGCTGCACCCCGTCCAGGGTCCACCGATCCGGCGATCATTCGCAACTTCTGCATCATCGCCCACATCGACCACGGCAAGTCGACCCTCGCGGACCGCATGCTGCAGCTCACCGGGGTCCTCTCGGACCGGGACGCGAAGGCTCAGTACCTCGACCGGATGGACATCGAGCGCGAGCGCGGCATCACCATCAAGTCGCAGGCTGTCCGGATGCCCTGGACGGTCACCGGCGGCGCGGACAAGGGCAAGACCTTCGTCCTCAACATGATCGACACGCCCGGACACGTCGACTTCACCTACGAGGTGAGCCGCAGTCTGCAGGCGTGTGAGGCGGCGATCCTGCTGGTCGATGCAGCCCAGGGCATCGAGGCGCAGACGCTCGCCAACCTCTACCTGGCCATGGGTGCGGATCTGCACATCATCCCGGTGCTCAACAAGATCGACCTTCCGAGCGCGAACATCGAGAAGTACGCGCTCGAGCTCGCCAACCTCGTCGGCTGCGAGCCCGAGGACGTCCTGCTCACCAGCGCGAAGACCGGACTCGGTGTCGAGGAACTGCTCAACGAGATCGTCGCGTCTGTCCCAGCGCCGACCGGTGACCCCGATGCTCCAGCCCGTGCCCTCATCTTCGACTCGGTCTACGACACCTACCGCGGCGTCGTCACGTACGTCCGTGTCTTCGACGGCAAACTCACCCACCGCGACCGGATCAAGATGATGTCGACCGGTGCGACGCACGAGATGCTCGAACTCGGCGTGATCAGCCCGGAGCCGATCAAGGCCGACCACATCGGCGTCGGCGAGACCGGCTACCTGATCACCGGGGTGAAGGACGTACGCCAGTCCCGCGTGGGTGACACGGTCACCAACAACGCACGGCAGGCGACGGAAAGCCTGGGCGGGTACGAGCACCCCAACCCGATGGTGTTCGCCGGTCTGTATCCGATCGACGGGGATGACTACCCGACGCTGCGTGAGGCGCTGGAGAAGCTGCAGCTCAACGACGCAGCGCTGACGTTCGAGCCGGAGACCTCCGGGGCGCTCGGATTCGGTTTCCGGTGCGGCTTCCTCGGCTTGCTGCACATGGAGATCACTCGTGAGCGGCTTGAGCGGGAGTTCAACCTCGATCTGATCTCGACCGCGCCCAACGTCGTCTACGAGGTCAAGCTCGACGACGGGTCGCAGGTGACGGTGACGAACCCGTCGGAATACCCGGACGGCAAGGTCGCCGAGGTGCGCGAGCCGGTCGTGAACGCGACGATCCTGTCGCCGTCGGACTACATCGGCACGATCATGGAGCTGTGCCAACTGAAGCGCGGCACCCTGCTCGGCATGGACTACCTCTCCGAGGACCGGGTCGAGATGCGCTACACGTTGCCGATGGGCGAGATCGCGTTCGATTTCTTCGACCAGCTCAAGTCCAAGACCAAGGGGTACGCCTCGCTCAACTACGAGTTGAGCGGTGACCAGGCCTCCGACCTGGTGAAGGTCGACATCCTGCTGCAGGGAGAGCCGGTCGATGCGTTCTCCGCGATCGTGCACAAGGACGCCGCATACGCCTACGGGATCATGATGGCCGGCAAACTCAAGGAACTCATCCCGCGGCAGCAGTTCGAGGTGCCGATCCAGGCCGCCATCGGTGCCCGCGTGATCGCCCGCGAAACCATCCGTGCGATCCGCAAGGACGTCCTTGCCAAATGCTACGGCGGCGACATTTCGCGTAAGCGGAAGCTGCTGGAGAAGCAGAAGGAAGGCAAGAAGCGGATGAAGATGGTCGGCCGCGTCGAGGTACCGCAGGAGGCCTTTGTGGCGGCGTTGTCGTCCCACGGGCCCGGCGGGTGATAAGCCGAAGAAGTAGGTACGCACGGCGGTTCGGCGTGGCAGGATCCGCGCCATGTCTGATCTTCCGATCGCGCCGCCCCTGCCGCCGCCGTCTCCCGCTGATCGCATTCCTGACCGACCGTCCTCCGCGATCCGGGGCCTGGCCGGTGCGATCACAGTCCTCGTCGCCCTGATCGCCGTAGTCAACGTGGTTCTCCTCGGTGTGCATTGGTGGGGCAACGGAGGGTTCCTCAACGAGGTGCGGCAGGGCTCACCGGCGGCGTATGACGACGCCAAGTGGTACGACGACATTCGACGCATGTTGGGAAATGCAGAACTTGTCGGCTGGTTGGTTGCAGGGATCCTGTGGTGCGTCTGGCAGGTCAAGATCGCCAAGGCGACCCCAGCCGGAGAGCTCCGACGCTCACCTGGGTGGCACGCCGGATCGTGGTTCATCCCGATCGGGAACCTGTGGATGCCCTTCCAGAACATGCGTGATCTGTGGAGCCACTGGGTGTCTCGGACGTCCGCGGCACTTCTGGGTTGGTGGTGGGGTGTGTGGTTGCTGAGCTCACAGTTGGGGCGCGTACTCCTGTCCGAGAAGGTCAAGGTCGGTGACCTCGGCACATTCAGGTCGTTCAATCGAATCGCCATCGCGGTCTGCGGTGTCGAGATCGTCGCCTCGCTGCTGGCGATCGTGGTCGTGTCGCAACTGACCCGGGCGGTGTTCGAGCAGAACGCCAAGGAGGATGGCACGATCGGGGCATGGCCCGAGTCCTGAGTGTCAACGTCGGCCCGTCGGCGAAGGCCGAGTGGGCCGAGTTGGGCGTGAGTTCGATGGACAAGCGTCCGGCCGACGAACCGGTTCGCGTCACGACTCTCGGCATCACCTCTGATACGCAGACGCATGTGCGCCATCACGGTGGTGTGGATCAAGCGGTGTACGCCTTCGCCCGCGAGGACCTCGATCTGTGGAGCGAGCGGCTCGGTGTGGAACTGCGCAACGGGCAGTTCGCGGAGAACCTGACCACCGAGGGCATCGACGTCAACGAGGCTGAGATCGGCGAGCGGTGGCGGATCGGATCAGTCCTCCTCGAGGTCTGCCACGTGCGTACGCCGTGCAATGACTTCAAGAGCTGGATGGGCTTCTCCGGCTACGACAACAGCCGGTGGGTGAAGAAGTTCACCGCAGAATGCCGACCCGGGCCGTACCTACGTGTCATCGAAGAAGGCGTGCTGAAGGCTGGCGATGCGATCGAGGTCGTGCATCGGCCCGGTCACGGCGTGACGGTGAGCGATGTCTTCCGGGCGAAGAATCTGGATCATTCGTTGAGGCCCGCGTTGCTCGCGCCGGGGGTCTTCGAGTTCCTCAGCTCAGACATGCGCGCAAAACTCGCCGAATGAGGATCGAGGGCTGAGACACCTCTTGATTCGTTCGAACATATGTTCGAAAATGAGGTGTGGTTGCAACGCTGACTCCGTCAAAACCGGGCCTGGAGGAGATTGAACACCTTCGCGCCCGGATGCGACGGATGCAGGCCCCGGTCATGGGACGCGAGATCCCGACCCACCCCGCCCTGAGCGGGGTCGTCCAACTGCGGGCAGGCGGGGCGTACGCGCTGGACGGTGCGACGTTGGCGATGGCACTGATGGCTGGTCCGAGCGCAGCGGGCGAGTGGTGCGCGGTCGTCGGCGTCCCTGATCTGGGGCTGGAGGCTGCCAGTGAGCTCGGGATCGTGCTAGAGCGGTTGATCCTCGTCCCCGACCCGGGTGAGTCCTGGCTGGAGGCCACCGCTGCGTTGATCGACGTGACCGCCTGTGTCGTCGTGCGACCGCCGGTACGGGTGACCGAGCGGACTGCCGAGCGCCTGGCTGCCCGACTGAGGACCCGCAGCGCAGCCCTGCTGGCCATCGGCGACTGGCCCCGGGCCGAGATGCGCCTGCGGATGACCCAGCCGCGCTGGAGCGGTCTCGGGGAGGGGCATGGCGTGCTCACTGCGCGTCAGGTGGTCATCGAGGCTCAGCGCGGATCGGCTCCGATCGCACGTGTCCCGGTGTGGTTTCCGGCGGCGGACGGTGGCCTCAGGGCTGCTGACAGGACAGTCACTGCGATGAGGGAGGTGGGCTGAATCGTGTCTCGCACGATGGTGGTCTGGTGCCCTGACTGGCCGGTCGCGGCTGCGCTGCAGGAGCAGGACATGCCGCGGCACCTGCCGGCGGCGGTGTTCGCGGCCAATCGGGTGCAGGCGTGCAACACCTCGGCACGCGACTACGGGATCCGGCGGCAGATGCGTCGACGTGATGCCCAGTCGCGCTGCCCGGAGTTGGCAGTGCTGACCGCGAACCCGGATCGCGACACCCGGGCCTTCGAAGGTGTCCTGAGCGCGTTGGAGGCGCTGCGACCAGGGGTGATGCCGCTGCGGCCGGGTCTGGCCGCGTTGCGGTCACCGGGTCGGTTCTACGGCGGAGAACCCGAAGCTGGGGCAGTGCTGGCCGAGCGGGTGGTCGACCTGGGTGTGTGGGACGTACGCATCGGCGTTGCGGACGAACTGTTCACCGCCGAGCAGGCTGCCCGGAGGGCCTCGACGCAGCAGACCTTTGTGGTCGAGGAATCGACGCCTTTCCTGCGGCAACTGCCCGTGGAGGCGCTGGAGGACCAGAGCGCGGTGTCGCTGCTGCAGCGGTTGGGGTTGCAGACGCTTGGGGAGTTGGCCGACCTGCCGGAGGTCCGGACCCGATTCGGGTCGCAGGCGGCCTGGGTCCAGCGGGTGATCCGCGGGCACGGCACCCGTCCCGTCAGCGGGCGTACGCCTCCTCCGGACCTGGTCACCGAGGTGCGATTCGAGCCGCCGCTGGAGAGCGCCGAGACGGTCTGCTTCAGCGCGAAGGAGGCGGCGGAGCGATTCGTCACCCAGCTCGGGATGCGACAACTGGTCTGCACCGAACTGCTCATCCAGGTCGAGGCCGACGGTGTGATCGCTTCGGAGCGGGTCTGGCTGCATCCGCGGTGGTTCGCCTCGACGGACATGATCGATCGGCTGCACTGGCAACTCGTCGGCACGCTGAGGGCAGGTGACCTGCGGTCGGCGGTGGAGGTGGTCCGGTTCGTGCCGCAGGCGGTGGTGGACGAGTCCGTGCACGCCGATGGCCTCTGGGGCGGCACCGATGCCCGCGTGGAGCGGGGCATCGCACGTGTCCAGGGGATGCTCGGCCACGAGTCCGTGGTCACCCCGATGCTGCAGGGCGGACGAGCTCCGGCCGAGCGTCAGCACACCGTGCCCTGGGGTGAACGCGCCGTCGACCTGAGATCGCGCGAGCTGCCGTGGCCGGGATCGATCCCGCCGCCTGCGCCCGCGCGCGTACTCCCGACGCCAGCGCCGGCCGCTGTCGTGGACGCCGCGCAACGCCCGGTGGTCGTACGCGGTCGCGATCAGATGTCGTCGCCGCCGGCCCGGTTCAAGCCCGGGCCGTGGGAGGACTGGCAGATGGTGTCAGCCTGGGCCGGGCCGTGGGCGGTCGCCGAGCAGTGGTGGGACGCACCGGCCCGCGGACTGGCACGGTTCCAGGTGGTGGGGGCGGACGGACGCGCCTTCCTGATGGCATACGCCGGCGGGGACTGGTTCACCGAGGCGTTGTACGACTGATGGGGTGGAGCAACCCGAACGTTCCCTGGTCGGAACTGGAACGTCGACTCTCCGGCAAGGCGGATCTGCAGTCCGAGGCGCCGATCACCCGCAAACGCAAACGTCTGACCTCGCTCGAGATAGAGCGGCCCGAAGTGGTCGTGCCGTACGCGGAACTGCACGCGCACTCGAATTTCTCGTTCCTCGACGGTGCCTCTGGGCCGGACAAACTGATCGAGGAAGCCGCCCGCCAGGGCCTGCATGGGATCGCCCTGACTGATCACGACGGGTTCTACGGAGCACCTTTGTTCGCGGAGGCAGCCAAGGCCGCCGGTGACGTGCTGACGATCTACGGCGCGGAGCTCTCTCTGGATCTTCCGGGCCCGCAGAACGGGAACCCCGACCCGGCGGGTGAGCATCTGCTCGTCCTGGCCAGAGGGGTGGACGGCTATCGGCGGCTGGCTGGCGCGATGACCGAGGCGCACCTGCGAGGCGACGAGAAGGGGCGGCCGGTCTATGACCTCGATGAGCTGGTCGATCGGGGGCGTGGTCACTGGGTCGTGCTGACCGGATGTCGTAAGGGCTTCGGCGAGCGTCCACAGCTCCTGGTCGACTGGTTCGGCGCAGACAGCGTCTACGTCGAACTCACCGATCGTGGTGGGCCGCTGGACACCCAGGTCAACGATCGCCGTGCTGCCATGGCCGAGGCACTGGGGCTCCCGATCGTGGCCACCAACAACGTCCACTACGCCAGTCCGGATCATCATCGATTGGCTGATGCCGTGGCTGCGGTCAGGGGACGACGGAGCCTGGTCGAGATGGGCGGTTGGCTGCCGGGCCCGACGGCGTACGTGCGCAGCGGCGTCGAGATGGCTGAGCGGTTCGTGCGCTATCCCGACGCGGTGGCGCGGACGGTGGAGGTGGCTGACGCATGTGCGTTCGACCTGCTCAAGGCGAAACCGAAACTGCCCAAGCGCGGGATACCCGAGGGACACACTGCGACCTCCTGGCTCCGACATCTGACCGAGGAGGGTTTTGAGGTCAGGTACGCACAGGCGAACGCCGACGATCCAGCCTTCGTCGCCAGGGCGAGAGCCACGATCGAGCATGAACTCGATGTCATCGGGCGCAAGGATTTCTCCGGCTACTTCGTGATCGTCCATGACATCGTCGCGTACGCCCGGTCCCAGGAGATCCTCTGCCAGGGACGAGGATCGGCAGCCGCCAGTGCAGTCTGTTACGCCCTGGGGATCACCGCGATCGACCCGGTCTTCTACAACCTCCCGTTCCAGAGGTTCATCTCCGAACATCGTGAGGAGGAACCCGACATCGATGTCGATTTCGACTCGGACCGTCGGGAGGAGGTGATCCAGTGGGTCTACCGCGAATACGGTCGGCGCAATGCCGCTCAGGTGGCGAACATCGTGGGATACCGCCCGAAGATGGCGGTCCGGGACGCGGCCAAGGCGCTGGGCTATTCGGTCGGCCAGCAGGATGCCTGGTCCAAACACATCAGCTCATGGACATCGGTGGAGAGTGAGGACATCCCGGCGCCGGTGATCACCCTGGCGGGGGAGTTCCTCGGGGCTCCGCGTCATCTCGGCATCCACTCCGGCGGGATGATCCTGACCGAGGAACCGATCGGAGAAGTGGTCCCGATCGAGCGTGCCCGGATGGACAACCGCACCGTCCTGCAGTGGGACAAGGACGGTTGCGAATACATGGGCCTGGTCAAGTTTGATCTGCTCGGTCTGGGGATGCTCTCGGCGCTGGATCACATGATGCGGATGACCGGTGAGCATCTGGGGGAGCCGTGGGAGCTGGCCTCGGTCCCGAAGGAAGAGCCGGCGGTCTACGACATGCTCTGCCGAGCCGATTCGATCGGGGTCTTCCAGGTGGAGAGTCGTGCGCAGATCGGGACACTGCCCCGGCTGCTTCCGCGGTGCTTCTACGACCTCGCGATCGAGATCGCGCTGATCCGTCCCGGCCCGATCCAGGGCGGCGCCGTGCACCCCTACGTACGTCGTGCGACCGGCAGGGAGCCGATCGAGTACGCCCACCCGCTGCTCGAACCGATTCTGGAGCGGACCAGGGGGGTCCCGTTGTTCCAGGAGCAGTTGATGGACATGGGGCGCGTCCTGGGCGACTTCTCCGTCGATGACGCGGATCTGTTGAGGCGGGCGATGGGGTCCAAACGAGGCATTGAGCGGATCGAATCCCTCAAGACGCAGCTGATGGACGGGATGCTCGCGAAGGAGATGTCGGAGCAGACGGCCAAGGCCGTGTACGTCCAGATCCTGTCGTTCGCGAACTTCGGTTTCGCGGAGTCGCACGCGTTGTCGTTCGCCAAGCTGGTCTATTCGTCGAGCTGGTTCAAGCTTCACTACCCGGGCATCTTCCTGGCTGCACTTCTCCGGGCCCAACCGATGGGGTTCTACTCGCCACAGTCACTCACCCAGGACGCGCGTCGCCACGGGGTCGAGGTGAGGGGGCCCTCACTGAACCATTCCGCCGCCCAGGCAGACATGGAACCGCTGGTGGGGACGGCCGTTCCGACAGGCATCGATTCCTGCATGTCCGACTCACAGCCGGCCGAGTGGGTGCCAGGTACGCCGGATCCGACGCCGATACACCGCCGGGATGCGAATCTTGCGGTACGGCTCGGGTTGGACTCGGTGCGGGGGATCGGGCTGGAGGTCGCCCGGCGGATCGTCACCGCGCGCGAGGAACGACCGTTCACCGATCTTCAGGATCTGTCCCGGAGAGCCGGCCTCGATGCGACTCAACTGGAAGCCTTGGCGACCGCCGGCGCCATTGACCAGATGAGTCGTCGCGAGGCGCTCTGGCAGGCGGGGTGGACCGAGTCAGAGGATCACCTCGATGGGCTTCGGATGACTCCGGAGACCCCGCAACTGGCCGAGATGAACCAGGTCGAGACAGTTCTGGCGGATCTGTGGGCGACCGGCATGACTCCCGACAGCCATCCCTTTGCGCATCTGCGCGACTCGCTCACTGCGTCTGGGCTGCCGTGTATCCGCGACCTGACGACGCTGGAATCCGGCCGCCGGCTCACCGTGGCTGGATTGGTGACGCACCGCCAGCGACCCGGGACGGCCGGCGGAGTGACATTCCTCAATCTCGAGGATGAGAGCGGCATGCTCAACGTGGTCTGCAGTGCGGGCGTGTGGGGGCGGTATCGCAAGACTGCGACGACCAACTCGGTCCTGCTGATCCGCGGCATCCTCGAACGCAATGACGGGGTCACCAACCTCATCGCGGACAAACTGTCCCCGATGAGCGAGCTCTTCATGAGCGCTGCCGAAGCCCTGGAGTGGCGCCACCGATCTCGCGACTTCCGCTGAGAGAGACCCGTACAATGCAATCATGGTTGCGAGCGATTTGGTCTACGACCCCAACGAAGTTGGGTCCGACCTCATCGTGGAGACCTGGATATCCCAAGGGCCTCGATGCGATGACCCGACGTTCGACCCCCAACTTCTGGATGTTGTCTCAGTCGTGGATGCAGATGGGGAGAGTCTTGCGGGTCGCGTGGTCCGTCGGGATGGCAACCGTGTGTGGGTGCAATTCGACCTCGTTGACACGTTGTCGCGCCCGGCCTGACATCGCTCATGCCCTCTGCCCTGCCCGACGGCGAGCCCGCGCCGGCTGACGGCTCGCTCCCGACCACACTCAGCGGCAGGGGCCTCGGCTTCTACGTCCATGTGCCGTTCTGCTCGGTGCGCTGTGGCTACTGCGACTTCAACACCTACACCGCCACCGAGCTCGGCCCGGGCGTCTCGCAGAGTACGTACGCCTCGCAGGCGATCGCCGAGATCGAGTTGTCGCGACGAATCCTCGGACCGGCGACGGTCGACACCGTCTTCTTCGGAGGGGGTACGCCGACGCTGCTGCCCGCTGAGGACCTCGTGGCGATGCTCGTCGCGATCCGCGATCAGTTCGATCTGGCCACAGATGCCGAGATCACCACCGAGGCGAACCCGGATTCAGTGTCGTTGGAGTCGCTGCAGACCCTCCGCGAAGGTGGGTTCACCCGGATCTCCTTCGGGATGCAGTCGGCAGTCCCGCACGTACTCGCAGTCCTGGACCGGACCCACGACCCTGCCCGGGTGCCCCAGGCCGTCGCGTGGGCGCGGGAGGCGGGTTTCGAGCAGGTCTCTCTGGACCTGATCTACGGCACGCCCGGCGAGTCGATGGCCGACTGGGAGGCGTCGCTCGACGCCGCGCTCACGTGCGACCCCAATCACATTTCTGCGTACTCGCTCATCGTCGAGGACGGCACGGCGTTGGCACGGCGCGTACGCCGTGGCGAGGTGCCGATGCCCGAGGAGGACGATTTCGCCGACAAGTACGAGGTCGCCGACCGAATGCTGCGGGCGCGCGGATTCGGTTGGTACGAGGTGTCGAACTGGGCCACGTCAACAGACGCGCGCTGCCGGCACAACATGCTGTACTGGCAGGGCGGCGATTGGTGGGGCATCGGGCCCGGAGCACACAGCCACGTCAACGGCACCCGGTGGTGGAACGCGAAGCATCCGACCGCGTACGCGGCTCGCCTGGCCGCCGGGGAGAGCCCGGCGGCAGGGCGTGAACTCCTGACCGATGAGGACCGGCGGATCGAGCGGGTGCTCCTGGAGTTGCGGCTGAGCGACGGGATGCCGACCGCTGTGATCGGCAATGAGCAGGCCATCGATGCGCAGGTGGGGCGGGGGCTGCTCCAGCGACGCGGTGAGCGGCTGGTGCTCACCGATGCTGGCAGGCTGCTCGCCGACGGAGTCGTACGCGACCTGCTCGACTGACAAACGTCGGGTCTCGACCTGTCAGACGTCGGGTCTCGGCTGACATTTGCCGGGTCTCGGCGGTCAGTCGACCGTGACGAAGTCGATCAGCTCCTCGACGCGGCCGAGCAGGGCCGGCTCGAGGTCGTCGTAGGAGTTCACCTTCGAGAGGATGAACTTCCACGCCCGTGCGATGTCGGCCTGATCGCGATGCGGCCAGCCCATGTGTTGGCAGATGCCCTTCTTCCACTCGATCGACCGCGGGATCGTGGGCCAGGCCGACAGTCCGAGCCGATCCGGCTTCACCGCCTGCCAGACGTCGATGAACGGGTGGCCGACGATGCGTACGTGTGCCCCGTTGGGTCCGCGGACAATCGCATCGGCGATCCGGGACTCCTTGGAGCCGCGTACGAGGTGGTCCACCAGGACGCCGACCTTGCGACCGGGTCCGGGCTTGAAGTCCATCAGATGATCGGCCAGATCGTCGACGCCGCCGAGGAATTCCACGACCACGCCCTCGATCCGCAAGTCGTCGCCCCAGACCTTCTCCACGAGCTCGGCGTCGTGGCGGCCCTCGACGAAGATCCGCGAGGCGCGGGCGGTACGCGCACGCACACCCTGGACGGCGATGGAGCCAGAGGCGGTACGCGCCGGTGCCGCTGGTGCAGCAGAGGTTGCCGCAGCGACCAGCGCGACTGGTCGGCCCTCGTGCAGGAATCCAGGGCCGAGTTCGAACGTACGCCGCTTGAGCCGACGATCCTCAAGCGTGACCGTGCTGAGTTGCCGGTCGACACCGACGATCTCACCGCAGAAGCCAGTGCTGACCTCTTCGACGACGTCCCCGAGGGTGGCGGGGACGTCCACGGTCCGGCCGCGGGCGGGCGTACGCCAATCGCCTGCGAGAACATCGCTTCCGTACCGGTCAACCATGCCCCAACCTTCTCAGACGTCACTGGAGACACACGAGTCCCACTCCGTGCGTGGGCGGGCTGACCGGGTGCCAGCAGGTAGCATTGGCACTCCAGTCGGACGAGTGCCAGAGGAGGCGGAGATGCAGGGTGCGAACTCGCACAGCGATCGCCGCCTCGCGGTCCTCCGCGCCATCGTCGAGGACTACGTCTCCACCCATGAGCCCGTCGGGTCCAAGGCGCTCGTCGAGCGGCACGGCCTGGGCGTCAGCCCCGCCACCGTCCGCAACGACATGGCTGCCCTGGAGGACGAGGGCTACATCAGCCAGCCCCACACCAGCGCCGGACGCGTACCGACGGACAAGGGGTACCGACTGTTCGTCGACCGCCTCGCCACCGTGCGACCGATGACCAGCGGTGAGAAGCGCGCGATCACGACGTTCCTCGACGGAGCGGTGGATCTCGACGACGTGGTGCATCGCAGCGTCCGCCTCCTCAGTCAACTGACCCGCCAGGTCGCTGTCGTTCAGTACCCGACGCTCACCCGGTCCACCGTGCGACACATCGAGCTGGTCGAGGTCGCCCCGACGCGACTGCTCGTGGTCCTCATCCTCAGCACGGGCCGGGTCGAGCAGCGCCTCATTGAGACCACGGCCCCGGTTGCCGTCGATGATCTGGCGGCCATGCGTGCCTGGGTCAACGCCGCCACCGAGGGCAGGACGATCCCCGATGCAGCCATCGGCCTCCAGCACATTCCGGCCTCGCCGATCGCTGCGCCAGTCGTGACCACGATCCTCGAGGCGCTCAGCGACGAGCGTGGCGGCCAGCGGGTGGCCGTCGCCGGGGCAAGCAACCTCGCGCGGTACGGCGACAGTTTCGACACGGCCGTACGTCCCCTGCTGGAAGCCCTCGAGGAGCACGTCGTCCTGCTCACCCTGCTGGGGGAGCAGGCTGCCGGTGATTCAGTCACCGTCAGGATCGGCACGGAGGGCCCCGTCCAGGAACTCGCCGCCACCAGCGTGGTCGCCGCCGGCTACGGCCCCGGTGCGGATTCCGTGGCGGCGCTCGGTGTCGTCGGCCCCACCCGGATGGACTATTCATCGGCGATGGGCTCCGTCCACGCCGTCGCCCGCTACTTGTCCCGCATCCTCGACGGCAACTGAGCCGCGTGCGGCTGCCCGTCCACGACGAATGAGAGAAGACGTTGGATCCCTATGAGGTGCTTGGTGTCCCGAAGGACGCCGACGACGCCACCATCAAGAAGGCGTACCGGAAGCTCGCCCGGGAGAACCACCCGGACGTCAACCCGGACCCGATCGCGCAGGAGAAGTTCAAGGATGTCTCCCACGCGTATGAGATCCTGAGTGACCCGCAGAAGCGGGCGGCGTACGACCGCGGCGGCGATGGTGTCTTCGGCGGCTTCGGTCAGGGCTTCACCTTCACCGACATCATGGACGCGTTCTTCGGCCAGGGCGGCGGCACGGCGCAGAACCGTGGCCCGCGCCCGCGCCAACGTCGTGGACAGGATGCCCTGATCCGGCTCGACATCTCGCTGGCCGAGGCTGCGTTCGGCGTCACCAAGGAGCTCGAGGTCGACACGGCCATCGGGTGCGTGACGTGTCAGGGCGCGGGGACCGCTCCCGGCGCGCGGCCTGCCATCTGCGAGACGTGCCGCGGAGCCGGCGAAGTGGCACAGGTGCAGCGTTCCTTCCTAGGGGAGATCCGTACGCTCCGCCCGTGCGCGGCATGCAAGGGCTACGGCACGGTCATCGCTGACCCGTGTCGCGACTGCGCCGGCGAGGGCCGCGTACGCACCCACAAGACTCTCAAGGTGGCGATCCCGCCGGGCGTCGACAACGGCACGCGCGTGCACCTCGCCGAGCAGGGCGAGGTCGGCGTCGGTGCGGGTCCGGCAGGTGATCTGTACGTCGAGATCCGGGTGGAGAAGCACGATCTGTTCACCCGACAGGGCAACGAACTGCACTGTGTCGTCACGCTTCCGATGACGGCGGCGGCTCTCGGCACCAAACTCACGCTCCCGACGCTGGAGTCGGATCTGGAGTCCACGCCGGAGGAGGACCGCACCTTCGCTCTGGACGTACGTCCGGGCACCCAGTCGGGCACCGACCATGTCATCAAGGGTCGCGGCGTACCGGGCCTCCGCGGTGGGCGCGGCGACCTGATCGTCACGGTCGTGGTGGAGACGCCGACGAAGCTCGACGAGGGCCAGGAGGAGTTGCTCCAGCAACTCGCTGCCGTGCGCGGCGAGCAGCGCCCCGTCGGCCAGCTGCGGGCAACCAAGAAGGGCGTCTTCGGGCGCCTGCGCGACGTCGTCGCACCGCACTGACAGTCGGCTGACATGTCGCTTCCGGTGCATCTGGTCCCTGACCTGGGCGGTTCCGCCGTCGGATCGGTGGTGACCATCACCGGTGACGAAGCCCACCACGCCGTGGCCGTACGCCGGCTGCGGGTGGGGGAGCAACTGATGGTCGTCGATGGTCGCGGCACCGTCGTCACGGGCACCATCAGCGAGACCGGCAAGCGCGAGCTGTCAGTGGTCGTCGACGACCTGAGCCTCCATCAGGAACCAACGCCCTCGGTCACGGTGGTGCAGGCCATCCCGAAGGGCGACCGCGGCGAGTTGGCCGTCGAGGTGCTCACCGAGATCGGTGTCGCCACGATCGTGCCCTGGGCGGCTGCCCGCTCGGTGGCCGTCTGGAAGGGCGAACGAGCCGAGAAGTCGCACGCCCGATGGGCCGCGACGGCTCGTGAGGCGGCGAAGCAGGCGCGACGGGCATGGTTCCCCACGGTGGCGCCGATGGCGACCACTGGTCAGGTGAAGACGATCATCGCGGGATCAGACCTCGCGGTGGTCCTGCACGAGGCTGCGACGACGACGTTCGAAACCTTGCCGACCCCGACGGGTCGGGTCGTCTTGATTGTCGGCCCCGAGGGTGGCTTGACGGAGGACGAGGTGGCTGCGTTCGAGGCCGCCGGGGCTCGTACGGTCCGGATGGGCACCGAGGTGCTGCGTACGTCCACTGCGGGCGTGGCGGCCGCGTCCGCTCTGTTGTCGCGTACGCCCCGCTGGTTCTAACCGACGAGTACGACCCGCGAGACCTGCGGCACCGGCTTGCCCTCGCCGTCAGAGGGGTCATCGATCCGGACGGTGAAGAGGTATGTCCCCGCCGGGAGACCGGCTACGGACACGGTCCCGCTGTACGGGTAGAGCTTGTCGCCCCAACCGTCAGCCGTGAACGCGCCCTGGCGGACAACCTTGTGAGCAGCGTTCGTCAGCGCCCACGGCGTGTTCGCCTCGACGGAGTTGGACGTCCCCACGACGGCGAAACTGGTCGTCGCGTGCGTGTTGCCGTACGGCTGCGACAGGGTGAGGACGACCTGACCGACCGAACTCCTGGCGCTGACCGGCGTGGTGTCGATCGACACGGTGGGGATCGGGGTCGAGGAGTTGGTCGGCGTTCCCGACACCGCTGCAGTGGTCGTGCCGCATCCGGTGAGAGCGAGTCCGAGGGCGATCAGGGCAGGCAACGTCCGCATGGGTCAAGTGTCCTCCGTCGACGAACCGCGTCGCCCCTGCCACGCCGGTCACCTAGGATGGACACGCACGACCACTGACAGATAAGGCCACATGAGCGAGCCCTCCACCGAGCGCCGGAACCGGACCAATCTGCGCTCGGCCCCCGCCGGCGCGCAGCACATTGTGGTGATCCCGGCCAGCATCAACGCGGTCAGCGTCCTCGGTCCCGCCGACGAGCACCTCACCCTGGTCGAGTCGACCCTCGGTGTCGCCCTGCACGTACGCGGCAACCGCATCACCGTCACTGGTCCTGCGCGCGATGTGGCCAAGGCCGAACGCGCCTTCGACGAGATGATCCAGATCGTGCGCACCGGCCAGGGTCTGGCCCGCGAGACGGTGGAGCGGGTCCTCGGGATGGTCGTGGAGGAGATCGCCGAGAAGCCCGCCGACATCCTGTCGCACAACATCCTGACGAATCGTGGCCGCTCGATCCGGCCCAAGACGATCAACCAGAAGCGGTACGTCGAGGCGATCGATCAGCACACCGTCACATTCGGTATCGGTCCCGCTGGCACCGGCAAGACGTACCTCGCCGTTGCGAAGGCCGTCCAGGCGCTCACCTCCCGCACTGTCAACCGGATCGTGCTGACCCGTCCTGCGGTCGAGTCGGGGGAGAACCTCGGATTCCTCCCCGGCACCCTCACCGAGAAGATCGACCCGTACATGCGGCCGTTGTACGACGCGCTGCACGACATGTTGGACCCCGACCTCATTCCGCGACTCCTGGCGAGCGGCACGATCGAGATCGCCCCACTGGCCTACATGCGCGGCCGTACGCTCTCGGGCGCGTTCGTGATCCTTGACGAGGCGCAGAACACCACACCGGAGCAGATGAAGATGTTCCTGACGCGACTCGGTTTCGGGTCGAAGATCGTTGTCACCGGCGACATCTCCCAGACCGACCTGCCCAGCGGCAAGCAGTCCGGCCTCAAGGTCGTCGAAGGGATCCTCACCGGGATCGACGACATCAGCTTCAACCGGCTGACCAGCCACGACGTCGTGCGCCATGAACTCGTCGGGCACATCGTGGCCGCGTACGACGCGCATGACGAGACCATCGAGAACACCAAGAGCACGCGGGAGCGAAAGTGACGATCGAGATCATCGACGAGTCCGGGTTCGGCCTCGATGTCGAGCACTTCGCCAAGCTGGCCCGATTCGTGATGGACCAGATGCGGGTGCACCCGGAAGCCGAGTTGTGCATCAAGGCAGTCGATGAGGACACGATCGCCACGCTCAACGAGCAGTGGATGGGCAAGCAGGGTCCGACGGACGTGCTCGCGTTCCCGATGGACGAGCTCCTTCCCGGCGAACTCGATGCTGAGCTGGACGAAGGCGTGCTGGGTGATCTGGTGTTGTCGCCGGCCGTCGCGGAGCGTCAGGGAGAGGCTGCCGGGCACGGGCTACTCGCGGAACTCGAGCTGCTCACCACGCACGGCATCCTGCATCTGCTGGGCTATGACCACGCCGAGGCCGACGAGCACCAGGAAATGTTCGGGCTCCAGGCCCGGCTGCTGACCGAGTGGGGCTCCCAGGCGAAGGCGCCCCAGTAGCCGCTGATGGTCGACATCGGACTTCTGGTCGCAGCTGCCGGCTGCGTCGTTCTGGCCGGGCTCCTGTCCTGCGCGGACGCTGCGCTCGTCTCCTTCTCGCCCGCGCGCGCTGCCGAACTGGCGGCAGCCAGGCGCGGGGGAGCCACGGCGCTTGTACGCCTCCTCGACGACCGGGCTCGGTTCCTCAACACAGGGTTGTTGCTGCGTACGCTCGCCGAGGTCGCAGCTACTGTGATCGTCACCCTGGAGCTCTACGACGCGACCGGGCACGGCTGGTGGCCGGCCGCAGCGATCGCGATCGTGCTGATGGTCGTGGTCAGTTTCGTGGCGATCGGCGTTGCGCCGCGTACGGTCGGACGCCAGCACGCTGAGACCGTGGCGCTGATCGGCGCCGTTCCCCTCGTCGGCGTCACCTCGATCCTGGGTCCGATCCCCAGCCTGCTGATTCTGCTCGGCAACGCCCTGACCCCCGGCGCCGGTTTCCGGAAGGGACCGTTCACCACCGAGACCGAGCTGCGCGAGATGGTCGACCTGGCCGAGGACCGCAACCTCATCGATGACGATGAGCGGGAGATGATCCACTCGGTGCTCGAGCTGGGCGAGACGCGTGCCCGGGAGGTGATGGTGCCCAGGGGTGAGATCGTCTTCGTGGAGCGCCACAAGAACCTGCGTCAGACGATGTCGCTGTTCCTGCGATCCGGATTCTCACGAATCCCCGTGATCGAGGACTCCCTCGACAACATTGTCGGCTTTGCATACCTCAAGGACATCGTTCGCCGCGACTTCGAAGCCCCTGACGTCGAGAAGACCGAGCGCGTCGAGGAGTTGATGCGGCCGGTGACCTGGGTGCCCGACTCCAAGAAGGTCGACGAGCTCCTCGCCGACATGCAGCGCGGCCGGCAACACATCGCGATCGTGGTGGACGAGTACGGCGGGACGGCCGGCCTGATCACCATCGAGGACATCCTCGAGGAGATCGTCGGGGAGATCACCGACGAACACGACACCGAGGACCGGGAGCCACAGAAGCTCCCGGACGGCTCCTGGCGGGTGCCGGCACGCTTCCTCCTGGACGATGTCGAGGACCTTGTCGGCGTGGATGTCAGCGACGACGAGGTCGATTCGGTCGTCGGGCTCCTTGCCAAGGAACTGGGCCTCGTCCCCATCCCGGGCGCCATGGTCGAGACCCGTGGCCTCCGCCTGCAGGCGGAGGAGTCCGCAGGCCGCCGGAACAAGGTCGGTACCGTGTTGATCTCACTCATCGAACCCGAGGACGGTCATGACTCACGCCTCTCCTGAACTCAGCCCCGAGGACGCCAAGCTCGTGACGCTGGCTCGCAGCACGCGAGCGCGTACGCGCGCCGCCGAAGGCGCAGCGGTGCGGGATCTCGACGGACGCACGTACGCCGCGGCGACCGTGGCGCTCGAGGCGCTGCAGGTGTCGGCGGTCGGCGTCGCCGTCGCGATGGCGATCTCGTCGGGGTCCCGGGGGCTCGAGGCGGTCGTGCTCCTGACCGATGGTGAGCTGACTGACAGTGACCGCGCTGTCGTGGCCGAGTTCAGCGGCGCCGGCGTTCCAATTCTGGTGAACCCAGCTCGCTAGACCTCTGGCCCCGGTCTAGTCCACGCGTTACGTTGGACGCGTGACGTCTGGGGAGAGTCATCGTGAGTCCGTGCGCCGTCTGGAGGCCTCGTACGCCTCCATTCCGACCGGGGCACCGGTTCGTCTGGCCAAGTCGACCACCAACCTGTTCCGTACCAGGGACGCCAGCGCCTCGCCGGGCCTGGACGTGTCCGGGCTCAACGGCGTCATCGAGGTGGATGCCGTCGCGCGCACCGCGGACGTGCAGGGCATGTGCACGTACGGGGCTCTGGTGGACGCCACCCTCCCGCACGGCCTGATCCCGTACGTCGTGCCGCAACTGCGCACGATCACACTGGGCGGAGCTGTGACCGGGCTCGGCATCGAGTCGACGAGCTTCCGCAACGGGCTGCCGCACGAATCGGTTCTCGAGATGGACGTCCTCACCGGCGACGGTGCGATCGTCACGGCTCGCCCCGGAGATGACCTGTTCGATGCGTTCCCCAACTCCTACGGCAGTCTCGGCTACGCCGCCCGGCTGCGGATCAGGCTCGAGCCGGTGCCCGCGTACGTCGAACTCAGGCACGTACGGTTCGACTCCGGCGCCGACCTCGCCGGGGCGATCGAGAAGATCACGGCCACGCGTGAGTACGAAGGCGTCGCTGTGGACGGTCTCGACGGCGTCGCGTTCAGCCCCGATGAGCTCTATCTCACGCTGGCGACGTGGACGGACAGTCCTTCTGGCAGCCCGAGTGACTACACCGGGCAACAGATCTTCTACCGCTCACTCCAGCAGCGGACCACCGACATCCTGACCATCCACGACTACATCTGGCGCTGGGACACCGACTGGTTCTGGTGCTCCGGCGCGTTCGGGGCGCAGCATCCATTGATCCGTCGGGTGTGGCCGCGGCGTTGGCGGCGCAGTGACTTCTACATGAAGTTGCTGGGGATCGATCGACGATTCAGGATCGCGGACCGCCTCGACGACCGGGCGGGCCGGCCACGTCGGGAGCGGGTGATCCAGGATGTCGAGGTGCCGGTCGAGCGCCTCGCGGAGTTCCTGACCTGGTTCGATCGCGAGATCGGCATGCGTCCGGTGTGGGTGTGTCCACTGGTGGCACAGCGTCGCTGGACTTCGTACCCACTCGCGCCCGGGGAGACGTACGTCAATGTCGGCTTCTGGGGCACCGTGCATGTCGGCGAGGACGCATCGAACTCGCCCAAGAACCGTGCGATCGAAGCGGAAGTCGCCGCGCTGGGTGGCCACAAGTCGCTCTACTCCGAGGCCTTCTACGACGAGGCGACCTTCGCCGAGCTCTACAACACCCCGAATCTCGACAGGCTCAGGGCCGTCCATGACCCACAGAAGCGATTGACCAATCTCTACGACAAGGCAGTGAGGCACCGATGACGACACCGATTGCACCCACGATTGCCGGGCTGTTCAGTGGCGAGTTCCCGGTCCGGCTGACGGCGTACGACGGCAGCGCCACCGGCGCCGAGAGTGAGTACGGAATGGAGCTGCGGACCGAGCGGGCGCTGCGATACCTGCTGACTGCTCCGGGTGATCTGGGGCTGGCGCGGGCGTACGTGACCGGCGACCTGGTGATGCACGGTGTGCACCCCGGCGATCCCTATCCGCTGCTCTCGCGCATCCTCGGCCGGACGGACTTCGTCCGCCCTTCGGTGCCCGCGCTCGCCCAGCTGGTGCGAGATCTGGGGATGTCGTCATTCGTGCCGCCGTCGCCGCCGCCGGAGGAGCACCTGCCCGGCTGGCGTCTCCGGCTCGAGGGTGTGCGGACCTGGTCGCGGCACTCCGAGACGCGTGACGCTGATGCGATCCGTCACCATTACGACGTCTCCAACGAGTTCTACGAATACGTCCTGGGACCGTCGATGACCTACACCTGCGCGGTGTTCGAGCACGAAGGCGCGACGCTGGAGGAGGCCCAGACAGCCAAGTACGACCTGATCTGTCGCAAACTCGATCTGCAGCCCGGTCAGAGGCTTCTCGACATCGGCTGCGGCTGGGGCGGAATGGTGCGGCACGCCGCCAAGCACTACGGCGTACGCGCTCTGGGCGTCACGTTGAGCGCCGAGCAGGCGGAATGGGCTCGGCTAGCGATCAAGGAGGACGGGCTCGACGACGTCGCCGAAGTGCGTTTCGTCGATTACCGCCATGTTGAGGAGACCGACTTCGACGCCGTCAGTTCGATCGGACTGACCGAGCACATCGGGATCGCGAACTACCCCGCCTACTTCGAGTTCATTCGGAGCAAGCTCCGTCCGCACGGACGGGTGCTCAACCATTGCATCACCCGCAGCACCAACCGCCCCACGAAGACCGGCAAGTTCATCGATCGCTATGTCTTCCCCGACGGTGAGCTCGCCGGCTCGGGCACGATCGTGACGGCGATGGAGGACGCCAGCCTCGAGGTCCAGCACCACGAGAACTTCCGGCTGCACTACGCCAGCACCTTGGCCGAATGGAACCGCAACCTCGTCACGCACTGGGACGAGTGCGTACGCGAGGTCGGCCTGGGTACGGCGAAGGTCTGGGGGCTGTACATCGCCGGCTCCCGAATCGGCTTCGAGCGCGACGAGGTCCAGTTGCACCACGTCCTCGCCACGCGGTCCGACGACGGGATCTCGGCGTACCCGCTCCGGCACGAGTTCTGATCCGGGGCCGTCCGTCACCTAACCTTGGCTCGATGAGTACTCGAGCAGGCACGCGGACCGCACGCGTACGCAGCCGCGAGCAACTCAGCGAACACCTGATCCGGTTGGTGCTCGACCTCGACGGATTCGAGTCAACGGGGATCGCCGATGAATGGATCGGTCTGGTGGTCCCCGGTCAGTTCCAGTCCCGGTACTACACGGTCCGCTCGTTCGACGCTGACAGCATCACCATCGACATCGTGGTGCACTCCCGCGGGCTGGTGACCGAATGGGCTGCCGATGACGTCGTCGGCCAGTCGGTCACCATCACCGATGCCAAGGGTTCGTACGCTGCTGCGACTGACGCCGCCTGGATCATGCTGGTCGGAGACCTGACGGCCTTTCCGGCCATGGCTCGGATCGCCGAGTCGACCGATCGACCGGTCCGGATCTGGGCCGAGGCGCCGTCGATTCCTCCCGGCTACTTCCCGTCCTCAGCCGACGTCAACCATCTGCCGCAAGGTGCGCAGAGCCGGCTGTCGGCGATCGTTGAGGAGATCTCGTGGCCCGAGGGTGACGGATATTTCTGGATGGCGGGGGAGTCGGCGCAGATGCGATCGATCCGCAAATTCCTGATGCACGACCGCGCGATGCCCACGAGTGCGTACGACGTGATGGGCTACTGGCGCCAGGTGAAGGAGCGGCAGCCGCGGGCTGTCGATCCCGGACCGATCTGGCGCGAGGGCAAGCGCCAGGGCCTGACCGACGCCCAGATCTGGGACAACTATGACAAGCAGAGGGAGACGGCCGAATGACAGCGCCTGAACAAGCGGGGTTCCGCTCCGGGTTCGTGTCCTTCGTGGGGCGGCCGAACGCCGGCAAGTCCACACTCACCAACGCGTTGGTGGGCCAGAAGATCGTGATCACCTCGGACAAGCCCCAGACCACCCGTTCGGTCGTACGCGGCATCGTCCACCGCCCCGACGCCCAACTCATCCTGGTCGACACGCCCGGACTGCACCGCCCGCGAACCCTGCTCGGCGAGCGACTCAACGACCTGGTGCACGCCACATGGTCCGAGGTCGACGTGATCGCGATGTGCTTCCCCGCGAACGAGCGCGTCGGCCCGGGCGACCGACACATCGCCGCCGACATGGCCAAGATCTCCCGAGCCACCAAGGTCGCGGTCGCAACGAAGACTGATCTCGTCTCGCCCGAGCGCCTCGCCCGGCACCTGATGGACATCCAGGCCGTCGGCGTCGAACTTGGCATCGAGTGGAAGGAGATCGTTCCGGTCTCCAGCGTCGGCGGATCCCAGATCGACCTGCTGACCGATCTGCTGGCCGACCTGCTGCCCGAGGGTCCTGCTCTGTACCCGGACGGTGATCTGACGGACAGCCCGGACGAGGTCCTGGTTGCCGAGTTGATCCGCGAAGCGGCACTGGAGGGCGTACGCGACGAACTGCCGCACTCGATCGCGGTCGTCGTCGAGGAGATGGCACTGCGTGAGGGGCGTGACGCGGACAAGCAACTGACCGACATCCACGCAACTCTCTTCGTCGAGCGCGACTCCCAGAAGGGGATTGTGATCGGCCACAAGGGATCGCGCCTCAAGGAGGTCGGTCAGACGGCTCGGCTCCAGATCGCCGACCTGCTCGGGACCGCGGTCTACCTCGATCTGCGGGTCAAACTCGCCAAGGACTGGCAGCGGGACCCTCGCCAGCTCCGCCGCCTCGGCTTCTGACGCCGAGACCCGACATCCGTCAGGCCGAAACCCGACATCCGTCACTGCGAGATCAGGGCCGCGATTGTCGCTCCGAGTTCGTACGCCTGCTCGCTGTGGCTGTCCTCGTGGTCACCCATCAGCGTGAGCGGTGCGGCCGCTCGCTTCCACGGCAGTGCCTGCGTGATCGACTCCACCGATCGGATCGCCCCGGTCGTGTCGTACCGGCCGTGCACCCACAACCCGAACGGTAGCTTCGCCCCAGCCGACGGCGCCCCGCCGCCGTGCGCATCAAGCGCTCCGCCGACATGGACGAACACCCGGTCGAAGAAGTACTTGAGCGCACCGCTCATGTAGCCGAAGTGCGCAGCGGTCCCGAGGATGAGGGCATCAGCGGCCAGGACGTCGTCCGGGACGGCCTCCAGTGGCGACACGGTGCGTACGTCCACGCCCTCGAGCGCATCGTCGTGGGCGCCGGCAACGACCGCATCGCCGATCGCGGCCAGCGCGGGCGTCGGTGTGAACTGCACGATCAACAGGGTCGCCACGATGCAAACCTACGCCGGGGGACGGGCATGGCTAGAGTGCACCAGTGCTGATCGGGACCTGGAACCTGGCAGGGCGCTGGTCCATGGATCACGCTCGGGTCATCGAGGACGCCGATTGCGACATCTGGCTGTTGACCGATGTCCCCTCTCGAGCCAGTGTGACCGGCTATCACCAGCACCTCTCGGCAGGCCGCCATGGGCCTTCGGCGCACTGGTCCGGCGTGTTGAGTCGACTGGCCGCAACGCCGGTCCGGCACGGCAGTACGACAGCGACGGTGCTGAGCATCGCCGACCTGGTGATCGCCTCGACCGTGCTGCCCTGGCCCGAACCGCACGAGGACGAACCCTGGGAAGGCGACAGCCACGCTGAGCGGTACGCGGCCGCCCTGGCCGAGACCGGTGACCTGCTCCGGGGGCACATCCCGATCTGGGGCGGCACCTGGAACCAGCCGTTGATGGGCAACATCATCGGCTACAGCCGTCAGGCACAGGACGCCCTCGAGGCCTTCCTCGTCCGCCATGACCTCCAGGTGCCCACGCGCGACCTCATCGGCCGGCAACGGCAGTACACGACCGATCACGTCGCGGTTCCGGCGTCCTGGACAGTGCTGGCATCCGGCAAGGTCGAGGTCGACCCGGCGCTGTCGCCGTACGACTTGTTCTGCGTCGAGGCGACGCCGACGAGTCGCGACGATTGACTGGTACTCTGGATCCATCATGACGCGCGTGCTGCTTCTTAGCTGCCGCAGCGGGGCCTGAAGCCGGAGCCCTCCGCTGCGGAGATCGTGCTGCCCCCAGCACCGCATGCGCCGGCACCGCCCATGAATGAGCAGCCGAGACTGCAGCCCTGGAGGCTGCGTCCACCAGGAGCCGACATGACCAACATCAGCAACACCACCAATCAACAGAAGCCGTCGGCGATGCCGTACGAGCGCTATCGCGCGTTCGTGCCCGTCGACCTCCCGGACCGCACCTGGCCCACGAAGAAGATCACCAAGGCGCCGCGCTGGCTGTCCACCGATCTGCGCGACGGCAACCAGGCGCTGATCGATCCGATGACCCCGGCCCGCAAGCTGCGCATGTTCGACCTGCTCGTCGGCATGGGCTACAAGGAGATCGAGGTCGGCTTCCCGAGTGCAAGCCAGACCGACTTCGACTTCGTACGCAAGCTGATCGAGGAGGACCGGATCCCGGACGACGTCCAGATCTCTGTCCTGACGCAGGCCCGCGAGGACCTGATCCAGCGCACCGTCGAGTCGCTCGTCGGCGCGCCCCGCGCGACCGTGCACATGTACAACGCGACTGCCGAACTGTTCCGCCGGGTCGTCTTCAACGTCACGCCTGCCGAATGCATCGGCATCGCCACCCGCGGGACCGAACTGGTGATGAAGTACGCCGAGTCACTGCTGGGCGACATCGTCGGCACCGAGGACTTCGGCTACCAGTACAGCCCGGAGATCTTCACCCAGACCGACACCGATTACGCGCTGGAGGTCTGCGAAGCGGTGTCCGACGTCTGGCAGCCGGAGCCCGGCCGCGAGATCATCCTCAACCTGCCGGCCACCGTCGAGATGTCCACGCCCAACACGTACGCGGATCAGATCGAGTACTTCTCCCGCAACCTGACCCGTCGCTCGGTCAGTGCGATCTCCCTGCACCCGCACAACGACCGTGGCACGGCCGTGGCTGCCACCGAACTGGCGCTGATGGCAGGGGCTGACCGGGTCGAGGGTTGCCTGTTCGGCCACGGTGAGCGCACTGGCAACGTCGACCTGGTCACGCTGGGCATGAACCTGTTCAGCCAGGGGATCGACCCGCAGATCGACTTCTCGCAGATCGACGAGATCCGGCGCACCGTCGAGTACGTCACGAACCTGCCCGTCCACCCGCGGCACCCGTACGCGGGCGACCTCGTCTACACGGCCTTCTCCGGCTCCCACCAGGACGCCATCAAGAAGGGCCTGGAGGACCTGGACCGGATCGCCAAGGAGCAGGGCACGCCTGTCGGCGAGATCCCGTGGGGGGCGCCCTACCTGCCGATCGACCCCAAGGACGTCGGCCGCACGTACGAGGCCGTCATCCGGGTCAACAGCCAGTCCGGCAAGGGCGGCGTCGCGTACGTCCTCAAGACCGAGCACGCGCTGGAACTGCCGCGTCGGCTGCAGATCGAGTTCAGCCGGGTCATCCAGGAGCACACCGATGCTGAGGGCGGCGAGATCAGCCCGACGCAGATCTGGGACATCTTCCAGGCCGAGTACCTCAACAAGACTGCCCCGCTGGTCCTGGGCTCGACCCAGACGCAGTCCGTGGCGGGCGAGGCCGACAAGCTCACCGTCACGATGAGCATCGACGGCGTCGAGCAGACGCTCAGCGGTGAGGGCAACGGTCCGATCGCTGCCTTCGTGGCGGCGCTGCCGTCGACGTACGACGTCAAGGTGCTCGACTACGCCGAGCACGCCCTGTCCGCCGGTGGTGACGCCGTGGCCGCTGCGTACGTCGAGTGTCTGGTCGGTGGCGTCATCTACTGGGGTGTCGGCATCGATGCGAACATCGTGACCGCTTCGCTGAAGGCCGTGGTGTCTGCGATCAATCGCGCCTGAATCGAGGCCTAGTCCCCGCGAGGGCGGAACGCCTCGGCTCGGACTCCGTGGTGCAGGGCGTACCGGATCTGCTCGGCGGAGTTGCGGATCGCGTCCTCGATGATCTCGGTGGTCCGCGGGTCTTCCAACGCGCCGTTGAAGATCCGCAGCGCCGTGTCGGAGATCATGGTGAGGATCTCGTCGTGGAACGGGACGTATCGGAGCTTCTTCGTCGTCGGGTCGTTGTTGACCAGATCACGGATCATCTGCTCGATCTGGGCGTGATTCTCATCCAGCGCGTCCCGCACATTGAGCGCGTACGTGCCGACGCGGAGCACGTCGATGACCTCGTCCATCACCGCGATCGTGATCGGCTTCTTGATCGCGTCGACGATCGGGGCCGAGAAGTGCTCGATCAGCGCCGCCATGATCTTGTCGCCGAAGTAGGAGTCGGTGCGGTCCACGACCCGGGCGATCCGGCAGGCGAGGACGAGCCACAGCACGATCTGCCAGTGTCCGACCACCGGAACGATGAACGGGAAGAGCGCGGGGATCTCCCACAGGCGCGCGCGGAGATACCTCCGACCGATCCGGAATCGCAGCCAACGCCACAGGATCGCAAGACCGAGCAGGACCGAGATCGCCAGGTCGGCGCCGTACACGGCCTGTCGCAGCGTGTGGTGGTGCGGGACGTGCACGATCAGCCACGCGTTCGGGATGAGCGCGAGCCAGCAGAGCGCGACGAGGACGAAGTTCGTTGCGGTCCGGCGGTTGCCGCTGAGCTTCGCCCACACCTCGTCGGCCGTGACGGCGGCCTCCATGACAGCTGCAGAAGCCTTGTCGGTGGCCTGGGTGGTCCTGGGGCCGACGCGTCCAGCGACCTCATGGGCAAAGTCGGCCGCGGCCTCCGCCGCATGTGTAAACGGGGCTGACGGAGTGCCGGACGTCCGAGATGCGCTCATGGGGCGCAGAATATCGGGGTGCCCCTCTATCGCGACGAAGCCATCGTGCTGCGGACGCACAAGTTGGGCGAGGCAGACCGGATCATCACGCTTCTGACCCGCCAGAACGGGCGCGTACGTGCTGTCGCCAAGGGCGTACGCCGCACGACGTCGAAGTTCGGGTCGAGGCTCGAACCGTTCACCCATGTCGACCTGCAGCTGGCGGACGGGCGGAATCTCGACACCATCACGCAGGCCGAGACCCTGGCGCCGTTCGGCGCCGCGATGGGCGCTGACTACGAGCGCTACACAGCGGGGACCGCGATGCTCGAGGCCGCCGAGCGTCTGGTGACCGAGGAGCGCGAGCCTGCTGTCCAGCAGTATCTGCTGTTGGTCGGTGGCCTGAGGGCGCTGGCGGCGGGGGAGAAGGCACCGCGGGCGGTCCTCGACTCGTACCTGTTGCGCTCATTGTCGGTGGCCGGATACGCACCGTCGTTCGACGCCTGCGCTCTGTGTGGCCTCGAAGGCCCTCATCGCTGGTTCAACCCGTCGGCCGGTGGCGTGCTCTGCAGCACGTGTCGCATTCCCGGGTCGGCAACGGTTGCGGCAGAGACGCTGATCCTCCTCTCCGCGCTGCTCACCGGCGACTGGGACGCGGTGGCAGGGGCGGAGGATCGGGCGGCCCGCGAAGCCAGCGGACTGGTCGCGGCGTACCTCACCTGGCACGTGGAGCGGGGCCTGCGCTCGATGGCGTACGTCGAGCGCTCCTGATGAGCCGGCCCCGGCTGGCTAGTCTGGGCTCGCCATGACGTACCGCACACCGAATCCGCACCCCTCCGGCGCGACCCCACCGCCGATCCCGGCCGACCTCGTGCCCAAGCACGTCGCCGTGATCATGGATGGCAACGGTCGCTGGGCCAAGGATCGCGGCCTGCCGCGGACGAAGGGTCACGAGGCTGGCGAGGCTTCGTTGTTCGACGTGGTCGAGGGCGCCATAGAGCTCGGGGTCAAAGCCGTCAGCGCGTACGCCTTCTCCACTGAGAACTGGTCACGCTCGCCGGACGAGGTCAAGTTCCTGATGGGGTTCAACCGCGATGTGATCCGCCGGCGGCGCGACGAGATGCACGAACTCGGCGTGCGGGTCCGCTGGGCCGGACGCCGACCGCGTTTGTGGAAGTCCGTCATCCGCGAGCTCGAGATCGCCGAGGAACTGACCAGGGGCAACGACGTCTGCACGCTCACGATGTGCGTGAACTACGGCGGCCGCCCGGAGCTGGTCGACGCGACCCGCCGGATCGCCGAGGACGTACGCGCGGGCCGGCTCAAGCCGCGCCAGATCGACGAGGACACCATCGCGTCCTACCTGTACGTGCCGGAATGGGCCGAGGCCGACCTGATCTGGCGTACGAGCGGCGAGCAGCGGCTCTCGAACTTCATGACCTGGCAGAGCGCGTACTCGGAGTTCGTCTTCTCCGACGTCTTGTGGCCGGATGTGGATCGGCGCCATCTCTGGGCCGCTTGTGAGCAGTACGCCCGCCGCGACCGCCGCTACGGCGGCGCGCTCCCGAACCAGGTCTAGGCGGGACGTACGACCCAACCGCGTCGTGTACGCACCACTCCGATGATCCGACACACGATGTAGATCGTGAACGAGATCGTCGTGACGTACGGGCTGATCGGCAGGCTGCCACCGACTGCCAGCAGGATCCCGCCGACCGTCGCGGTCAGTCCGAACGCCATGCTCAGCAGCGGCACCTTGACCGGTGATGCAGTGACCCGCATGGCCGCCGCGGCCGGCGTGACGACGACGCTCAGGACCAGGAGCGCACCGATCACCTTCACGGCTACGGCGATCGTGATGCCGAGCAGCAACATGAAGATGGGGGAGAGCCACGCGACCGGAACCCCGCGTGCGGCGGCCAGTTCCGGGTCGATCGACGCGAACACCAGCGGCCGCCAGATCACGAGCAGTGTGGGCACCACGATCAGCGCGGCAATGATGAGCCACTTGAGCTCGGGAGCGTCGACGGCCACGATCTGGCCGGTCAACAGGCCGTACTTGTTGGCCGAGCGGCCTTCGTACAGGCTGTTGAACAACACTCCGAGCCCCAGGCCGAACGGCATCAGCACACCGATGATCGAGTTCCGATCGCGCGCTCGCGATCCCAGCGCGCCGATGATCAGGGCCGCCACGATCGAGCCCGCGATCGATCCGACGACCACGTCGATGCCGGCCAGTAGCGCTGCGGCTGCACCGGCGAAGGACAGTTCACTGACCCCGTGCACTGCGAACGGCAGGTCACGCATCATCACGAACGTCGAGATGAGTCCGCCGAGAAGGCCCAGGATTGCCGCGGCGATGATGGAGTTGTGGACGATCGAGAGCAACTGCCCGTAGTCGGTGAAGTTGAAGATCCGGTGCCATACGTCGGTCATCCGAGCGGCCCTTCCGGTTCGATGCAGTGGTCGTGGGCGTGTTCGGGTTGCTCCGGGAGACCGGCGACCAGGATGCGGTCGCCGCTGCGTACGACCTCGATCTCCGCTCCATACAACGTGCTCAGGGTCGCACTCGTCAGGACCTCGTCCACCGGGCCGACGCGGAACTGTCCGCCGGCGAGGTAGAGCACTCGGTCGACGTAGGGGAGTACGGGATTGATCTCGTGCGTCACGAAGAGCACCGCTGTCTGGCGTGCCCGCCGACGGCGGTCGATGAGGCTGGTGATCGTGCGCTGACTGGCCAGGTCGAGCGTCAGCAAAGGCTCGTCGCAGAGCAGCACGGCCGGATCGCTCGCCACCGCCTGGGCGATGCGTACGCGCTGTTGCTCGCCGCCGGACAGCTCGCCGACCGGAGCCTCGGCGAATGAGGTGGCATCAACCTCCTCCAGTGCCGCCGAGATCCGCTGGCGATCGTCGCCGCGCAGCCAGCCGGGACCCCAGCGGTGGCCGTCGAGGCCGAGGCGCACCACATCCTTGCCGCGCAGTGGCGTGATCGGATCGAGGCGCCGGTGCTGCGGCACGTAGCCGATGGCTCGACTGGCCTTGCGCGGCGGCTGACCGGCGACGAGGACCGAGCCGTGGGTGAGTGGCTGGAGCCCGAGAATGGCCCGCAGCAGGGAGGTTTTGCCGGAGCCGTTGGCGCCGAGGACGGCGATGAACTCGCCCGGCTCGACCGTCAGGTCCAGCCCGGACCACAGTGTTCGGGATCCGTACGACAGCCCGGCACCGCGGAGCTCGAGGGCGTTCATCCGACCGCCTTGATGATGGCGTCGACCTGCAAGGTCATCCAGGACACGTACGTCATCCCGGACGGGATCGTCTCGGTCACTGGGACCGTCGGGACGTTGCTGGAACCGGCCGTGGCCAGGACCTGGCTGGTCTCCGGACCGGACGTCTGGGCGTTGTAGACCAGCGCCCTGATCTGGTGGCCGCTGATCTGCTGCTTGACCTGCTGCATCACCAGCACCGGTACGCCGGAGCCCTCCTCGATCGCCTTGCTGAACGCGGTCGGGGTGATGACCCGGATGCCCATGGCGTTGAGGAGATAGACCGGGACCGGCTCGGTGATGCCGACTGACCGTAGGTGGAGCAGGTGAGTGCTGAAGAACGCACCGATGGTCGCGTCAAGGGCATCGATCTTCGCGGCGAATGCCTGCTGATTGGCCTTGTACGTAGTCGCATGAGTCGGGTCAGCCGCTGCGAGCGCGGCCTCGATCTTCGACGACATCAAGGTCACGGTCCTCAGGTCGTACCAGACGTGTTCGTTGGTCACCGCCACCGGACGCGGGTTGAGTATCGAGCCGCAACTGAGGCAGGGCCGCTCCTGGGCCACTGACGCCACCTTGACCGCGTTGATCACCGTCGCCTTCGATCCCGACGCCTTCAGCATCGTGTCCATGAAGTCGTCGTACCCGCCGCCGTTCTCGATGACGACCTTCGCGTTGGCGATCGCGAGCTGGTTCTGCGCGTCGGCCTCGTACGAGTGCGGGTCAGTTGAGGGATTGCTGATGAAGGAGGTCACGTCGACGTGGTCCCCGCCGATCTCCTGGGCGATCTCGCCCCAGACGTTCGTCGAGGCGACCAGGCGGATCCGTCCGTCCGACGCGGGGGAGGTGCCGCAGGCAGTCAGGCAGAGACCCGCGACCAGGATCAGGGCGAGGCTGAGGCGTCGGATCACGGGAACCACCTTAGTAGAAATGATGTTCATTAGCGATTCGACCATAGCCCTATTGAAAACGATTGTCACGCTGTTGGTAACGATTCCCGCTAAGATGGCTTCATGACAACGGCTCAGCGCTCCACCGTGCAGGGCACGGCGGTGCGGGACGCATTGGCGGCGCAGGACGGCTTCCGCAGCGCTCAGGACGTGTACGCCCAACTCCGCGCGGATGGTCACAAGATCGGACTCTCGACCGTCTATCGCCACCTGCAGGCGTTCACCGAGCGCGGCGTGGCCGACGCGATCCACAACCCCGACGGCGAGACCACCTACCGCTTCTGCGGCGAGGCCCACACCAGTCATCACCATCACCTTGTGTGCCGCTCGTGCGGGCGCGCCGAGGAGGTCGAGGGTCGGGCCGTTGAGCGCTGGGCCGAGGAGATCGCCACGAAGTACGGCTTCACGGCTGTTAACCACACGCTCGAGGTCTTCGGCATCTGTCCTGCCTGCGTATCCGTGGGACCGGAGTCCGACGCCGCGCCGGTAGGCTGACCGCGCATCAGACACACCGTGGACCGGCATCCAGTCGGCCGCACAGGCAGGAGTGATTTTCCGTGGCGAAGGCCCCCGCAACCAAGGTCGATCAGGTCGTTTCGCTTGCGAAGCGCCGCGGATTCGTCTACCCGTGCGGCGAGATCTACGGAGGCACTCGCTCGGCCTGGGACTACGGCCCGCTCGGCGTAGAGCTCAAGGAGAACATCAAGCGCCAGTGGTGGAAGTCGATGGTCACCCGGCGTGACGACGTCGTCGGTCTCGACTCCAGCGTCATCCTGCCGCGCCAGACCTGGGAGGCATCGGGCCACGTCGCGACCTTCAGCGACCCGCTGATCGAGTGCCTGAGCTGCCACAAGCGCCACCGGCAGGATCACCTGCAGGAGTCGTACGCGGAGAAGGCTGCCAAGAAGGGCCAGGAGATCAACCCGGACGACGTCCCGATGAGCGACGTCCCGTGTCCTGACTGCGGCACGCGCGGTCAGTGGACCGAGCCGAAGGCGTTCTCGGGCCTCCTCAAGACCTACCTCGGAGTGGTCGACGACGAGTCCGGGCTGCACTACCTGCGCCCGGAGACCGCGCAGGGCATCTTCCTCAACTTCAAGAACGTCCTGGACACCCAGCGCGTGAAGCCGCCGTTCGGCATCGCGCAGATCGGCAAGTCGTTCCGCAACGAGATCACCCCGGGCAACTTCATCTTCCGCACCCGCGAGTTCGAGCAGATGGAGATGGAGTTCTTCGTCAAGCCGGGCGAGGACGAGGAGTGGCACCAGTACTGGATCGACACGCGTCTCCAGTGGTACGTCGACCTTGGCATCAACCCGGACAACCTGCGCCTCTTCGAGCACGCCAAGGAGAAGCTGTCGCACTACTCCAAGCGCACCGTCGACGTGGAGTACCGCTTCCAGTTCGCCGGTTCCGAGTGGGGCGAGCTCGAGGGTGTCGCGAACCGTACGGACTTCGACCTGACCACGCACTCGCAGCACTCGGGCACGAAGCTCGAGTACTTCGAGCAGGCGACCGGCGAGCGTTACACGCCGTACGTCATCGAGCCGGCCGCTGGTCTCTCGCGCAGCTTGATGACTTTCCTGGTCGACGCGTACGAGGAGCAGGAGGTGCCGACCGCTAACGGTGGCACCGACGTGCGTACGGTCCTCAAGCTTGACCCGCGCCTGGCACCCGTCAAGGTCGCCGTGCTCCCGCTGTCCAAGAACGAGCAACTGTCTCCGACCGCCAAGAAGGTGGCCGCTGACCTGCGGGAACGCTGGAACGTCGACTACGACGACTCCCAGTCGATCGGCAAGCGCTACCGCCGACAGGACGAGATCGGTACGCCGTACTGCGTGACCGTGGACTTCGACTCGCTCGACGACCAGGCCGCGACCGTACGCGACCGCGACACCATGACGCAGGAGCGGATCTCGCTCGACAAGCTCGAGGCCTACTTCCTGGAGAAGCTGCCCGTCTGATCTCGTCCGCCACGGAGCGTTCGCTTCGTTGCTCTTCGGTCGGCGGCCGTCCGAGGCCGCCTTCCCTCCGGCGCCTTGCGACAGCACGCGTGGAGAACGAGATTTCAGGCTCAGGGGTCTGCGCCGTGACAATGGTCGCGTGCTGAAGATCGGACCCATCGAGCTGGAGACGCCCGTCGTCCTGGCCCCGATGGCCGGGATCACCAACGCGGCGTACCGACGCCTGTGCGCCGAACAGGGCGCAGGCCTCTATGTCTGCGAGATGATCACGTCGCGCGGCCTGGTCGAGCGCGACGCGCACACCCAGGACATGCTCGTCTTCGACGAACTCGAAACGATCCGGAGCGTTCAGCTCTACGGCACCGACCCGCACTACGTCGGTGAGGCCACCAAGATCCTGTGCGAGGAGTACGGCGTCGCGCACGTCGACCTGAACTTCGGCTGCCCAGTCCCCAAGGTGACCCGCAAGGGCGGAGGCGGCGTACTGCCGTGGAAGCGGACGTTGTTGGGTCACATCCTGGAGGCTGCCGTTGCTGCGGCCGAGCCCTACGGCGTCCCGGTCACGATGAAGACCCGTAAGGGCATCGACGACGACCACCTGACCTACATGGACGCGGGTCGGATCGCGCAGGACGCCGGCATCGCAGCGATCGCACTGCACGGCCGAACTGTCAGCCAGGCGTACTCGGGCAACGCCGACTGGGACGCGATCGCCTCCCTCAAGGCCTCACTCGACATCCCGGTGCTCGGGAATGGGGACATCTGGGAGGCCGCGGATGCGCTCCGAATGGTCGAGGAGACCGGCGTCGATGGCGTCGTCGTCGGCCGCGGGTGTCTCGGTCGACCCTGGTTGTTCCGTGATCTGGCGGACGCGTTCGCCGGTGTCGAGTCCCAGGCATTGCCGGCCCTCGGCGCGGTGGCGTCGATGATGCGCCGCCATGCGGAGCTTCTGTGTCAGCACATGGGGGAGGAGCGGGGTTGCAAGGAGTTCCGCAAGCACATCTCCTGGTATCTGAAGGGCTTCCCTGCCGGTGGCGACATGCGCCGTGATCTGGGTCTGGTGAGCACGCTCGCGGGCATCGATCGGCTGATCGCGGATCTGGATCCGTCGGCCCCGTTCCCCGCGTCCGAGCTGGGTGCCGCACGTGGCCGTCAGGGGTCGCCGCGGGACAAAGTGGTCGTCCCCGAGGGGTGGTACGACGACACCGACGGCACGGGTTGTGTCATCGCCGAGGACACCATCTCGGGTGGCTGAGGTCACACCTGCTAACCGTGTTAGCGATTTGCTAACTGGCAGTTAGCAACCTACCGTCGACGGATGACTCAACGACACCGGACTCGCCGCGGCAGCCGTCCTGACGCCCTCAAGGGCGCCATGACCGCGTTCGTGCTGCCCACCGTTGCAGCCTCAGCCGCCATGGCTGCCGTGGTCGCCGTGAGCGCGGGTGCCAACCCCGGCACCCAGACCTCCGCGACCGCACCTGCCGTCGTCCACAGCGTCACCCTCACCGCGGTGCACACGCCTCGACGTGCGGTATCCCGCTCCGACGCCCGCTCCGCACTGATGACGCCGCGGACCGCCGGACTCTCGATGGTCCCGTGCCCGAGTGACGGCGTCGAGGCCGGCCTGCAGCCCGCTGCCGTCCGCGTCCACCGCGCTGTGTGCAACGCCTTCCCGCAGATCGCCCGCTACGGCGGTCTGGGCGCTGGCGAGCACGCCAACGGCAAGGCGATCGACATCATGACGACGGACGTCGCACTCGGCTATGAGATCGCGGACTTCCTGAAGGCGCACGCCGCTGAGCTGGGCCTCTTCGACGTCATCTATCGCCAGCACATCTGGACGCCGGTACGCGCCGGAGAGGGTTGGCGCCTGATGCCGGACCGTGGGTCGATCACGGCCAACCACTTCGACCACGTGCACGTCTCGGTCAACTGAGGGCCGATAGTCTGCGCGCGTGGTCGATTTCTACGACGACGCCGCGCGGGAACGCTGGGTGGCGGAGCCTCCCAAACGCGTCAACGCGCCGGAGCGTACGCCGTTCGAACGCGACCGGGCTCGGGTCGTACACGCCGCCTCGACCCGGCGTCTGGCAGCCAAGACACAGGTCGTCGGCCCGCAGGCGGACGATTTCGTACGCAATCGGCTGACCCATTCCCTCGAGGTGGCCCAGGTCGCTCGTGACCTGTCGCGCGCGCTCAACGGTCCCCGGACCGACCAGCCCGACATCGCCGAGACGGCGGCGCTGGCTCACGACCTGGGCCACCCGCCGTTCGGGCACAACGGCGAGGAAGCACTCAACGAAATGGCTGCCGACATCGGCGGTTTCGAGGGCAACGCGCAGACACTGCGGATCCTGACCCGTCTGGAGGCGAAGACTCCCGGCGCCGGACTCAATCTCACTCGGGCGACGTTGGACGCGTGCGCAAAGTACCCGTGGGGTCTGGGGGAGCGACCCGGCTCCAAGTTCGGTGTGTACGACGCGGATCGCGATGTCTTCGCGTGGATGCGGTCCGACGCCCCTGAGCGCACCTGCGTCGAGGCACAGATCATGGATTTCGCCGATGACGTGGCGTACTCGGTGCATGACGTCGAGGACGGCATCGCTGCAGGCTGGATCGACCTGACGTCGCTCGACGAGGACGCGGTTCTGGCGGACCTGCGCGCCTGGTATCTCCCTGAGGCTGACACCGAACTCGTCACGGTGACGTTCGAACGGTTGCGGGCGGTCGGCACCTGGCCGACTGCCGCCTACACCGGCAGTAGGGACTCGCTGGGGGTCCTCAAGAACCTCACGAGCGACCTGATCGGACGCTTCTGCGCTGCAGTCCAGGAAGCGACCTTCGCAGCCACGGAAGGCCCGTACGCCCGGTATCGCGGGTCCGTGGTCGTGCCGGACGCAACGGCGGAGGAGATCGCTGTGCTCAAGGCGATCGCCGGCCACTACGTGATGCGTACGCCGGAGCGCCTCGCGGCTCACGATCGCGAGCGAGATGTGCTTCACAGCCTGAACGACACGTTGTTGGCCAGGCCGGAGGCGATGGAGCGGCAGTTCTTCGATGACTGGCAGGGCGCGGCCAACGATGCCGACAGGCGCAGGGTCGTGATCGATCAACTGGCCAGCCTGACCGATCCCGCCGCCGCAGCCTGGCACGGACGTTTGTCTCGCTGAGGGACTCGCCTCTCCACGTTGCCCATAGGATCGCCGGGTGGCCGGCCGCATTCTCGATTCCAGCATCCAGGAGGTGCGTGAGAAGGCGAAGATCGAGGACATCGTCAGCCAGTACGTGACGCTGCGCAACGGAGGTGGCGGCTCGCTCAAGGGCCTGTGCCCGTTCCATGACGAGAAGTCACCGAGCTTCCATGTCACCCCGAGCAGGGGGTATTTCCACTGTTTCGGCTGCGGTGAGGGCGGCGACGTGATCGCCTTCGTGATGAAGATCGACGCGTTGAATTTCGGCGAGACCGTCGAGCGTCTGGCCGACAAGGTCGGCGTCCAACTCAAGCGCGAGGAGGGCGGGGAACCGCAGGGTCCGCGCGGGCCCGGTCGTGGCAAGCTGGTCGAGGCCAACAAGCTCGCCTGGGAGTTCTACGCCGAGCAGTTGAATTCGGCCGACGCGTCCGTTGCGCGCAAATTCCTCAGCGATCGCGACTTCGACCGGACCGTCGCCGAACAGTTCGGTCTGGGCTTCGCGCCGACGGACGGCAAGTCCCTGCACAAGCACCTGCGCGCTCGCGGATTCAGCGACGAGGAATTGGTGGTGGCCGGGCTCTGTCGACAGAACGGCTGGGACGTCTTCCAGAGCCGGTTGCTGTGGCCCATCCGTGAGGCCGGCGGCGACGTGCTCGGATTCGGCGCCCGGAAGCTCTTCGACGACGACCGGATGGCCGGCAAGTACGTCAACACCGCCGAGACCCCGATCTACAAGAAGTCACATGTCCTGTACGGCATCGACATGGCGCGCAAGCCGATGCGCGAGACCGGACAGGCAGTGATCGTCGAGGGATACACCGACGTGATGGCGTGCCATCTCTCCGGGGTCACCACGGCGGTGGCGAGTTGCGGCACCAGTTTCACCTCCGATCACGGCCAGATCGTTCGGCGTTTCATCGCGGACTTCAAGGGCAGCCACGGCGAGGTGATCTTCACCTTCGACGGTGACAAGGCCGGCCAGGCCGCTGCCATGAAGGTGTTCAACGAGGACCAGAGCTTCTCCTCCCAGACGTACGTGGTTGTCGCGCCGGACGGCATGGACCCGTGTGACCTGCGCCTGCGCGAGGGTGAGACAGCGGTACGCGACCTCATCGCCGCCCGGAAGCCGCTGTATGAGTTCGTGCTCCGCAACCTTGTGGGTGCGTACGACCTGAACCGCGCCGACAGTCGTGTGGACGCTCTGCGTGAAGGCGCCCGTCTGGTGGCAAGCGTTCGGGATGCCAGCAAGGTCGGGGCCTTCACCCGTGAGTTGGCGTCCTTGGTGGGTGTCGACATCGACGAGGCGCGCCGAGCGGTCGGCGCGGCGGCGCGCCGGGCCAAGCCGGGCGAGACGCCCGCCGCTGCCCAGGGGACGGGTCGGGAGTCGCCGTCCCTGCGCGATCCCCGGTACGCCTACGAGCGGGAGACCCTCAAGGTTCTGCTGCAGCACCCGTTGGTCGTCGGCCGGACCACCCACGATCTGAGCGGTGTCGACTTCACCCATCCGGGCTACCGTGCGGTCTGGGAGCGCGTCGAGGAGCTCGGCGGGTTGTCCGCCGGTAGCGCGGATGCCAGTTGGGTGCCGCGTCTCTCAGACGTACCCAATCCGGCGCTCCGCAGCCTGATCGGAGAGTTGGCCGTCGACCCGATGCCAGTCGTGGGGACACCGGACGAGGCGTACGTCCTGAACTGGACGGCACGCCTCCAGGAACTCACCATCCAGCGCCAGATCGAGGACGTACGCAGTCGACTGCAGCGCGCCGAGGGCGACGCGGTCGAGGGCTTGTTCGAGGAACTCAACCAGCTGGAACGCAGACGTCGGAGCATGCGCGATCGGCTCGTGGGGGATTAGCCCTCCCGATTTAGAAGCCGCTGGAGGGTGTTGCTAGTGTTGCGCCCCGCAGCAGTGCGATCCCCGATAGCTCAATTGGCAGAGCTTCCGACTGTTAATCGGACGGTTGTTGGTTCGAGTCCAACTCGGGGAGCAGATAGCCGCCTCATGGTCACCACGAGGCGGCTTTTGCGTTCCCGCGAGTCGCTCGTCGCACCCCTGACGGATCGAAGGCAGGATGGAACGCGTTCGACCACCAGGGGGATTCGATGACTGACGCGCACGCTCGGGGCCAGCGCGTACGCGTGCGCCCGGGGCTCATCATCTTCATCTGCGTGGTGGCCGTCGCCGCTGTGCTGACGCTCGTCGAGGCGCGTCCGTTCGCACGCCACCGTGCCGACCTTTCGGGCTATCCGACCGGCGTGACCGCCGCGGGAGTCAATCTCGCCAGCGCACTGACGTCGAACAGCAACGTTCCCGCGGCGATCATGGCGGCGATCCCGCAGGTCTACGGGACCGATCCGACCCGGCCTGCGCGCTCCTACACGTCTGCTGAGCGCATGGCAGCCATTCAGAACGACACACCGCTGGGTCCGTACCAACTGGTTTACAACCACGTGTACGCGTTCGCCCGGGCGTACCAGATCCAGCCGCTGTCGTTCAACGAGATGGCGGACCCGGGGCGCAGCGGCAACTGGCTCGTGGGCGCGGCGGCAGCGGTGATTCATCGCAGGGGATTGACTGCTGAAGCGGTGAACTTCCTGGCCGGCACGACCGACCAGCCGTACTTCAACCCCCGGACCAACAACGTCGAGCAGCGGACGATGGTGCAGACCGCGGCGGGTGCCGCGGCACGTACGGCAGCCCGGCGCAACTGGGTCTCGATCCTCTCGGCTCTCCCAATCGGCGGCATCGGGTCCCGCGGAGCCAACATCTTTGACGCCGCGTTCCACTGGACCGTCGTCGGATCGCTGTCGCAGGTCTGCGGCGGTGTTCCGCTGACGTACGCCAACCCGTCTGTGATCCCGGTCCCGGGCAACTGGACCAATCCGGTGTCATCGACCAAGGTCGCCGCCGGCTTCGATGTGCTGACGCACGACGGCGTGGACCTTGCAACGACGTCCGGCGCCGCGGTCTACGCAGTGACCAGCGGTGTGGTGAGGCTCGTGGGATCGAACGCGGCGGTGGCCGCTGCGGGCGGGCCACGCTCGCTCGTGCTCTACACGGGCAACAACCTCACGTTCGCCTATCAGGACCTGGCCACGGATGTCGTCGCCGACGGCCAGCAGGTCCGGGTCGGACAACTCCTCGGCACGGTGGCATCGACGCCGACAGACCATGGCTCGTCAGGCCCGCACCTGCATTTCGGCGTCAACACCGTCCACGCGTACGCCAGCAATCACGCGACCTGGGTGGATCCGGTCGCCTTCATGCGCGCCCGGGGAGTCAACCTCGGGACCAGTGGTGGGTCCGGAGTTCACGTACTTCGGTCGCCGTCGACGTCGGTACGCACGACTGAGGCTGCGACGGCGACGCAGGGGCTGATGGATCTGTGGCAGGGCTCGCAACTGTCGACCGCGGCGACCTTGGTCAGCATTGGTCAGCGCATGAGGGTCCCCGGATGGGGGATCCAGATCGCTGTCATGACGGCGATGCGTGGTTCGAGACTCGGCGCGGAGTTGCCGGCCTCCTCAGGGGCGTCGCAGGGCGTACTCGCGCTGCCGGCGTCGTGGGGCTCGGCGAGCGCTCGCGGCAATCTCTCGACCGCGGCGCAGATGTTCTACTCACGCCTGCTCGCGGTGCCCAACTGGCAGAACGTGCCTCCGTGGGAAGCGGCCGCCAGGACCGGCGCGTACGCGAGCGCAGCGATCGAGGGCCACCGCGCCATGTGGTCAGGCGCCGGCATCATCATGAACGTGCTGGGCACCCCGGGCACGACGTCGACCTTCGGCACGGAGGCGACCGTCGGCGGCGGTTGCACCGGGGCTCCGGGATCGGGCGCACCAACCGTGAACCTCAGTGGCGGGTTCCGGATGGCGAGCTTCAACCTGCACGGCTGCACGGCCTCAGGCACGAGCGGACCGGATTCCTGCACCGGGCGCTTCACGCCGCAGTGGACTTACATCAACCAGCACGGCTTTTCCTTCGTCGGCCTCCAGGAGTTGGAGCCACCGGTCTTCCAGCTTCTCCAGGCCCGGGCGAACGCCGTCGGCAGTCACTGGGCGTTCTATCCGACAAGTCCCCAGTACGTGCACCAACAGACGACGGCTGTCCTCTGGCGCACCGACCAGTGGCAGATGTTGAGTGGATCGGCGTTCCAGATCCCCAAGTACGCGTGGACCGACTGCTCGACCGGCAAGCCGATCACCCACACGACGCCTGCGAACGAGACCCAGGTCCTGCTGCGCAACGCCGCGGGACAGAAGGTGTGGGTGATCTCGATCCACAACATCTCGACGATGGATGCCGCCGCGAACGCGCAGAACTGTCGACCGAATCCGCCGAACCCGACGTACGCCGCGTATCTGTCGAAGCTCTTCCCGTACATGCTCAGCAAGGACATGGGGGTCGAGTCCCCGGCGTTCGCGGATGCCTACGGGACCGGCATTCCGGTGGTCCTGATCGGTGATTTCAACGACGACACCGTCCTGCCGATTTGCACCATCCAGAAACTGGCACCGTCCGCCCACAGCATCTGGGATCCGATTCCTGCAGGCGGCTGCGCAAAGCCGGCGTCCACCAGAGGCCAGCCCTACGAGAAGATCATCGGCTCCGGCGGGATCAGGTTCTCCGGGACAGTCATCGATTGGTCGACCCAGACCAGCGGGATGACCTACAACGGCAAGACGTACGGCATCACCGATCACGGAGTTCCGTCGACATTGGCGACTCTGCCGTAACCTCAGGGCGTCCCTACGCTCCGGAGATCTCGTCATGGCACACCACGGCCGCCACACGGCGCCGCCTGCGAAGCGCTCGCGCCTGCACGCCGGGATGGTGCTGGCCGGGGCGGTCGGCGTACTTGTGGCCCTGGTGGAGTTGACGTTCTCGTCGTCGGGCAGGACGGTGGCGCCGCCAGTTGCCATGCCGACCTTCGCCCCGGTGATGACGGTCCATGCGGCTCCGATCAAGAAGAAGCCGGTCAAGAAGGTCATTCCGCCGGTGACGGTTCGCGTGGCGACGTTCAACCTTCTGGGCTGCGGCTTCACCTGGAACAACGGTCATCCCGGTAGTACCCCCAACACGTCGCACTACGCGCCGTGCGAGCAGCGCTTCGGCGGCATGTGGAGCTACATCAACTCGATGGGTCACTCGATCGTCGGGTTCGAGGAAGTGCAGGCGCCGGTCCAGGCGATGTTCCGTGCGAGGACCGGTCAGGGGAGCGGCTGGGGCATGTACCCGACGTCGACCTCCACCTATGAGACCGCGATCCTGTGGCGTACCGCCGACTGGCACCTGATCAAGGCCGAGGACTTCAGAACGCCGTTCTTCGCCTCCGGCAACGGCTTCAGTTATGTGACCGATCGCGCGATCCTGTTGCAGCACCGCAACGGCCGCCGCGTGTGGGTGATGGTGGCGCACCACGCGCCGAGTACGAGCCCCAACTGGTCGACCGCGCTCGGGATCGACCTGGCCACGGAGTCGGACCTCTTCCGTACGCTCCTCGCCACCCATGTCCCGGTGTTGTTCCTGGCGGACACGAATGACACGTCGAACCGAACCCTGTGTGCCTTCCAGTCGAAGGTCGCGAGCGCGCACAGCATCTATGGCCCGGCGAACTGCGCCGACCCCGGATCGCCGAACAACCAGAACATGGACAAGATCATCGGTAGTGACCACATCGACTTCAACGGCGTCCTCGAGGACTGGTCGGTGCAGAAGGCGAAGATCACCGACCACGGCAGCCCGTCGGCGTACGCGACCATCTCCGACCAGGTTCGCAAGCCCTGAGGCCGGTAAGGTCGTCCGCCGAGGGGCGGTAGCCAAGTCGGTGAAGGCAGCAGACTCATAATCTGCCGATTCGTGGGTTCGAGCCCCACCCGCCCCACTCACGACATGTTGGAAGGTTTGAGATGACGATCGACCAGACGCTGCTGGACGACCTCGAGTGGCGCGGTCTGGTCGCTGACTCCACGGATCGCGACGCACTTCGCGAGGCGCTGGCCGAGGGATTGAAGTTCTACATCGGCTTCGACCCGACCGCCCCGAGCCTGCATATGGGCAACCTGCTGCAGATCGTCACGGCCATGCGACTGCAGCGGGCGGGCCACACTCCGTACGCCTTGGTCGGCGGCGCGACCGGCATGATCGGCGACCCCCGTGACAGCGGCGAGCGCACGCTGAACTCGCTGGCGACCGTGCAGGAGTGGGTCGACCGGGTCCGTTCGCAGATCGAGCCGTTCCTGTCGTTCGATGGTGAGAACGGCGCGACCATGGTCAACAACTACGACTGGACCGCTGGCCTGTCGACGATCGACTTCCTGCGCGACGTCGGCAAGCACTTCCCGGTCAACCGGATGCTGGCGCGCGACACGGTGCGGAAGCGGCTCGAGAGCGGCATCTCCTACACCGAGTTCTCCTACGTGCTGCTGCAGTCGATGGACTTCCTCGAGTTGTACCGCGCTCACGGCGTGACGCTGCAGTTCGGTGGATCGGACCAGTGGGGCAACATCACCGGCGGCGTCGAACTCATTCGCCGGGCCGCTGGCGGTTCGGCGCACGCCTTCACCACACCGCTCGTCACCAAGTCGGACGGCACCAAGTACGGAAAGACGGAGGGCGGCGCGCTGTGGCTCGACCCACAGATGATGTCTCCGTACGCCTTCCATCAGTTCTGGCTCAACGTGGAGGACGCGAAGGTCGGCGAGTTGCTGCGGATCTTCACGTTCCGCACCCGCGCGGAGATCGAGGACCTCGAACGGCAGCAGGACGAGTCGCCCTGGCTGCGTGCCGGCCAGAAGACATTGGCCGATGACGTCACGACGTTGGTGCACGGGGCCGCCGAGACTGAGCAGGCCAAGGCGGCTGCCGTTGCACTCTTCGGCGGCGGTGAGTTGGCGGCGCTGAGCTCGGCGACGTTGGGCGCGGCGCTGACCGAGGCCGGCGTCTCCAGCATCGCGGGCGACAGCTGGTCCGTCGTCGACCTCTTCGTCTCGTCCGGGTTGGCGGCATCGCGAGGCGAGGCACGCCGCACGGTCACCGAGGGCGGCGCGTACGTGAACAACGTCCGTGTCGAGGACCCCGACGCCGAGCTCTCGCGGGCGGATCTCATCGCCGGCGAATGGCTCGTCCTGCGGCGCGGAAAGAAGCGTTTCGCGGGGGTTCGAGTCAACTAGACACGCCGTGACAGGAGAGTGTTCACGCTCACGTGTCCAAGAGAGCCCCCCGAATTTGGGTGCCACGCAACGTGTGTGTAATGTTCTCTTTGTCGCCGGGAGCGACGGGGAGCAAGACCGAGAGGTCGGGCTCCCGGCCCCCAGACAGTCACCCAAACCAACACTGGGGACGAGTGCGCTTCAATGGAAGCGTACGAGGCCTCGATGCTGCGGTGCGCGTGTGATTTTTGAGAACTCAACAGTGTGTCATAGTCGACGGATTAATTTTTAACCGTCAATCTTTTGAGATTGTCGTATGACAATTCGGACATCAAGCTATTTGCTTGTGTTTGTTTGGTCAGTATCAGTTTTTCATTTTTTTTGGAGAGTTTGATCCTGGCTCAGGACGAACGCTGGCGGCGTGCTTAACACATGCAAGTCGAGCGGAAAGGCCTTTCGGGGTACTCGAGCGGCGAACGGGTGAGTAACACGTGAGTAATCTGCCCTGCACTCTGGGATAGCCATCGGAAACGGTGATTAATACTGGATATGAGCAATCCACGCATGTGGGTTGTTGGAAAGTTTTTCGGTGCAGGATGTGCTCGCGGCCTATCAGCTTGTTGGTGGGGTAATGGCCTACCAAGGCTTCGACGGGTAGCCGGCCTGAGAGGGTGACCGGCCACACTGGGACTGAGACACGGCCCAGACTCCTACGGGAGGCAGCAGTGGGGAATATTGGACAATGGGCGGAAGCCTGATCCAGCAACGCCGCGTGAGGGATGACGGCCTTCGGGTTGTAAACCTCTTTCAGTACAGACGAAGCGCAAGTGACGGTATGTACAGAAGAAGGACCGGCCAACTACGTGCCAGCAGCCGCGGTAATACGTAGGGTCCGAGCGTTGTCCGGAATTATTGGGCGTAAAGGGCTCGTAGGCGGTTTGTCGCGTCGGGAGTGAAAACTTCGGGCTTAACTCGGAGCTTGCTTTCGATACGGGCAGACTTGAGGCATTCAGGGGAGAACGGAATTCCTGGTGTAGCGGTGAAATGCGCAGATATCAGGAGGAACACCGGTGGCGAAGGCGGTTCTCTGGGAATGTACTGACGCTGAGGAGCGAAAGTGTGGGGAGCGAACAGGATTAGATACCCTGGTAGTCCACACCGTAAACGTTGGGCGCTAGGTGTGGGGCCTATTCCATGGGTTCCGTGCCGCAGCTAACGCATTAAGCGCCCCGCCTGGGGAGTACGGCCGCAAGGCTAAAACTCAAAGGAATTGACGGGGGCCCGCACAAGCGGCGGAGCATGCGGATTAATTCGATGCAACGCGAAGAACCTTACCTGGGTTTGACATGCACTAGACGCAGGCAGAGATGTCTGTTCCTTTTTGGCTGGTGTGCAGGTGGTGCATGGCTGTCGTCAGCTCGTGTCGTGAGATGTTGGGTTAAGTCCCGCAACGAGCGCAACCCTCGTCCTATGTTGCCAGCACGTAATGGTGGGGACTCATAGGAGACTGCCGGGGTCAACTCGGAGGAAGGTGGGGATGACGTCAAGTCTTCATGCCCCTTATGTCCAGGGCTTCACGCATGCTACAATGGCCGGTACAGACCGCTGCGATCCCGCGAGGGTGAGCGAATCGGAAAAAGCCGGTCTCAGTTCGGATTGGGGTCTGCAACTCGACCCCATGAAGTCGGAGTCGCTAGTAATCGCAGATCAGCAACGCTGCGGTGAATACGTTCCCGGGCCTTGTACACACCGCCCGTCACGTCACGAAAGTCGGCAACACCCGAAGCCGGTGGCCTAACCCGTAAGGGGGGGAGCCGTCGAAGGTGGGGCTGGTGATTGGGACGAAGTCGTAACAAGGTAGCCGTACCGGAAGGTGCGGCTGGATCACCTCCTTTCTAAGGAGCACACACCATTTGAGTTCATCACCAACAGTGGTGGTGGCTGCGTGGGTGTTCACTAGTGGAACCGTCGATGAACGATCAGTTGAACTGCTGGTCCCTGGTGAGTACAACCAAGATTCTTCACAGCTTGCTGTGGGGTGAGGAGTGGAAAGCGTTGATGGGGGTTGAGCGCGGCTGGTTTTGACACACTGTTGGGGTTCTGAGAAATCACACGGAACCCATACCTGGTAGTGGCTTTGTGGGGCCAGATCGCCGGCGGATTCGCCGGTTGGGTCCTTCAGGGTTGCTGGTGTGGGCGGTGGTTTGTGGTTTTTGTTTTCTGGATAGTGGACGCGAGCATCTTTGAGTGCTGCTGGCAATGCTCATGCGACTGTCACCATGGTCGTGTGGGTGGTAGCACTCTGTCTTTGTAGTTTTGTTGTTTTTGTTGAGTGTTTGTGAGACAAGCTATGAAGGGCACATGGTGGATGCCTTGGCATCAAGAGCCGATGAAGGACGTGCGAGCCTGCGATAAGCCCTGGGGAGTTGGCAACGGAGCGTTGATCCGGGGGTGTCCGAATGGGGGAACCCAGCACGAGTCATGTCGTGTTACCGCATCCTGAATCTATAGGGATGTTGGAGGGAACGTCGGGAAGTGAAACATCTCAGTACCGACAGGAAGAGAAAACAATAGTGATTCCGAGAGTAGTGGCGAGCGAAATCGGATGAGGCCAAACCAATTGCGTGTGATAGCCGGCAGGCGTTGCGTGGTTGGGGTTGTGGGAGCATTCAGCATTTTCTGCCGAGAGTGCGCACAGTAAGAAACCAATGTTGAGCGTGATGTAGGTTGGAAAGCCTCACCGTAGAGGGTGATAGTCCCGTAACGGTAAGACATTGGCTGTGGAGTGATTTCCCAAGTAGCACGCTACTCCTGGAATGGCGTGTGAATCTGGCAGGACCACCTGCTAAGCCTAAATACTTCTTGATGACCGATAGCGGACAAGTACCGTGAGGGAAAGGTGAAAAGTACCCCTGGCGGGGAGTGAAATAGTACCTGAAACCGTGTGCCTACAATCCGTTAGAGCCTCCTTGTGGGGTGATAGCGTGCCTTTTGAAGAATGAGCCTGCGAGTTAGCGGTGTGTGGCGAGGTTAACCCGTGTGGGGTAGCCGTAGCGAAAGCGAATCTGAACAGGGTGTTTAGTCGCACGCTCTAGACCCGAAGCGAAGTGATCTATCCATGGGCAGGTTGAAGCGCCGGTAAGACGGCGTGGAGGACCGAACCCACTTCAGTTGAAAATGGAGGGGATGACCTGTGGATAGGGGTGAAAGGCCAATCAAACTTCGTGATAGCTGGTTCTCCCCGAAATGCATTTAGGTGCAGCGTTGTGTGTTTCTTGCCGGAGGTAGAGCACTGGATAGCCGATGGGCCCTACAAGGTTACTGACGTTAGCCAAACTCCGAATGCCGGTAAGTGAGAGCGCAGCAGTGAGACTGCGGGGGATAAGCTCCGTAGTCGAGAGGGAAACAGCCCAGACCATCAGCTAAGGCCCCTAAGCGGCGGCTAAGTGGAAAAGGATGTGGAGTCGCAGTGACAACCAGGAGGTTGGCTTGGAAGCAGCCACCCTTGAAAGAGTGCGTAATAGCTCACTGGTCAAGTGATTCCGCGCCGACAATGTAGCGGGGCTCAAGCCGCCCGCCGAAGCTATGGGATTCCGTTATGCGGGATCGGTAGGGGAGCGTCGTGTATCCAGTGAAGCCTCGGAGTGATCCAGGGGTGGAGGGTTCACGAGTGAGAATGCAGGCATGAGTAGCGAATGAGGAGTGAGAAACTCCTCCGCCGAATGATCAAGGGTTCCAGGGTCAAGCTAATCTGCCCTGGGTAAGTCGGGACCTAAGGCGAGGCCGACAGGCGTAGTCGATGGACAACCAGTTGATATTCTGGTACCGGCAAAATAGCGCCCATGACGAATCCAGTGATGCTAAGTGCCCGAAACACCGCGACCAAGACTTCGGTCAAGGCGTGTGTGCGTAGCGCACGATCCGATCTGGTAGTAGTCAAGCGATGGGGTGACGCAGGAAGGTAGTCGATCCGGCGCGATGGTAGTCGCCGGCTAAGGACGTAGGACTGTGTGTAGGCAAATCCGCACACTGCATGTCTGAGATCTGATGGGGACCCGTATGGGGAAGTCGATGATCCTATGCTGCCAAGAAAAACCTCTAGCGAGCTATGCGCCGCCCGTACCCCAAACCGACTCAGGTGATCAGGTAGAGAATACCAAGGCGATCGAGCGAACTATGGTTAAGGAACTCGGCAAAATGCCCCCGTAACTTCGGGAGAAGGGGGGCCCGGATCGTGTACCCACTTGCTGGGGAAGCGTGAAGGGCCGCAGAGACCAGGGGAAAGCGACTGTTTACTAAAAACACAGGTCCGTGCGAAGTTGTAAGACGATGTATACGGACTGACTCCTGCCCGGTGCTGGAAGGTTAAGAGGACCGGTTAGACAGCAATGTCGAAGCTGAGAATTTAAGCCCCAGTAAACGGCGGTGGTAACTATAACCATCCTAAGGTAGCGAAATTCCTTGTCGGGTAAGTTCCGACCTGCACGAATGGAGTAACGACTTTCCCACTGTCTCAACCGTAGACTCGGCGAAATTGCACTACGAGTAAAGATGCTCGTTACGCGCAGAAGGACGGAAAGACCCCGGGACCTTTACTATAGTTTGGTATTGGTGTTTGGTTCGATTTGTGTAGGATAGGTGGGAGACTGTGAAGCGGCCACGCCAGTGGTTGTGGAGTCAACGTTGAAATACCACTCTGATCGTATTAGATATCTAACCTAGGACCGTGATCCGGTTCAGGGACAGTGCCTGATGGGTAGTTTAACTGGGGCGGTTGCCTCCTAAAATGTAACGGAGGCGCTCAAAGGTTCTCTCAGCCTGGTTGGCAATCAGGTGGCGAGTGTAAGTGCACAAGAGAGCTTGACTGTGAGAGTGACAACTCGAGCAGGGACGAAAGTCGGAACTAGTGATCCGGCGCCGGCAAGTGGAAGCGGCGTCGCTCAACGGATAAAAGGTACCCCGGGGATAACAGGCTGATCTTCCCCAAGAGTCCATATCGACGGGATGGTTTGGCACCTCGATGTCGGCTCGTCGCATCCTGGGGCTGGAGTAGGTCCCAAGGGTTGGGCTGTTCGCCCATTAAAGCGGCACGCGAGCTGGGTTTAGAACGTCGTGAGACAGTTCGGTCCCTATCCTCTGCGCGCGTAGGAAACTTGAGAAAACCTGCCCCTAGTACGAGAGGACCGGGGTGGACGAACCTCTGGTGTGCCAGTTGTACCGCCAGGTGCACTGCTGGTTAGCTACGTTCGGAAGTGATAACCGCTGAACGCATCTAAGCGGGAAACACGTTTCAAGATAAGGTTTCCCACCATTTATTGGTTAAGGCCTCCCACAGACTATGGGGTTGATAGGCCGGAGGTGTACAGCAGCAATGCCCAGCCGACCGGTACTAATAGGCCGAGGGCTTACCTCACAAACACTCAACAAAAACAACAAAGTTGAGAACCTACAAGACTAAGTCTGAAAAGACTCCTTTGCTCGCGTCCACGAACAGTTTGCACCACCAACACACGTTGGTGACGACGCAACTCCAGGAAACAACCTAGAGTTACGGCGGCCATAGCGAACGGGAAACACCCGGCCACATCCCGAACCCGGAAGTTAAGCCGTTCAGCGCCGATGGTACTGCAACCACGAGGTTGTGGGAGAGTAGGACGCCGCCGGACAATTCTTTCCAACGGCCCGTCTCGAGAAATCGAGGCGGGCCGTTGATGCATTTATGGACCTTTCAGTCTTTCAAACTTCGTAGCAGGACTCCGGGGCTCGGTTTGGGCTGGAACGACGTTGCCTTCTCGGGCAACAGGTCGCCCCGGCGTACGACAGCCCAGATGTCGCTGATGCTCAACTGCGGCAGGATGATGGCGACGTCGCGATCTGCGCGTACGTCGCGCAACGTGGCGTCGACCGAACTCCGGAAGTAGATCTGCTGGGGGCCTCGCGGCAGGGTCGGAATGATCACCCGATGCAGGGTTTCGACTGCCGAAATGGTCGTCGGCACATCGAAGGCCGACCACGATGTGCCGTCTGTGGCGAGGATTCGTTCCGGGGCGAGCTCGGCCAGGGCGTGTTCCCCATCGAGCGCCCGTTGCGTCAGCTTGAGGGCTCGTGCGGCTTGTCGCAGGTCCTCGAGCGTCGTTCCCCGGAGGACGCGGTGGATCGGTCCGGGGTACAGCGGCGTCGACTCCTGGTCGATCAGCATCGCGAGGCCGCCGTCGTGTGCCGTGCCGGGACGGCTTGCCTGCGTGCGTACGTAGGCCGCATAGCGGTGGTGACCGTCGGCGATGACTGCCGAGGTCGATGCCCAGCGGTCCTGCATGACGTGGATGAGGGCCGCGTCGCGAAGAGCCCACACCCGGTGTCGCTGGCCGCCACGGTCGGTGAACGTACGCAGCGGTGCCGTCTGCATCAGTGCCTCGGCCACGTCCCGTACGTCATCGGGGTAGCGCTGCAGGAGCAGGATCGGCGCCGGCTGCAGCTTCATCTCGGTCATCCGAGCCGCGAGTTCGTCCGACTGGCGGGGATGGATGCCTTCGTGTGGGTAGATCGCGGCGTCCTCGGGCCCGGCTGCGCGGTGCGAGATGTCGAGCGCGCCGACGAAGCCACGGATGGTGACGCCGCCGTCTGTGTATTCGTGGAGGTAGAGGGCTGGTTGGTCATCGCGCCAGAGATCGCCCCGCTCACGCCAGCGGCGCATTCGTTGCGTCACTGCCCGGTACGGGCGCGCCATCAGCCGGAAGGATGCAGGATTGCCGACCTCTCGAGGCGACAGCATGAGACCGCGAAACGCGTCGAGTCGGAGGGGTCCAGCAACGTACGGCGGGGATACCGCAGGGCTGCCATCCACCTCGTCATCGTAGGGTGCAGTCGGCGAACTCAGGCTAAAGAGGAGGCTCTGTGACGGGGCGTGTTCTGGCAGACGCGTACGACGTGGTGCTGTTGGATCTTGACGGGGTCGTCTATGTCGGCGGGCAGGCGGTCCCGTACGCCGTCGACACTCTGCGGCTGGCGCGTGCGGCTGGGGTCCGGTTGGGCTTCATCACGAACAATGCGTCGCGCACGCCCGAGCAGATTGCGAAGCACCTGACGGAGTTGGGCGTGCCGGCCGACCCGGACGAGGTCGTCACCTCCGCGCAGGCGGTGGCGACCATGATCTCCGAGCGCTACCCGGCAGGGACCCATGTCGCCGTTCTCGGGGCGGACGGGCTGCGAGAGGCCCTGCGGGCGCGCGAACTCGTCCCCGTTGCGGTCGGTCACGACGCCGCGGCGATCGTCAGCGGCTATGGCCCGGACGTGCCGTGGAGCGACATCATGCGTGCGGCGACCCGAATCCGCGACGGGCTCCCGTGGTTCGCGGCGAATACTGACAGCACCATCCCGGCCGCCTTCGGCGAGGCACCGGGCCATGGTGCCCAGGTGGAGCTGCTCAGTCGGTTCTCCGGAGTCGTACCTCCGGTGGCCGGGAAGCCTGCTGTCCCGCTGTTTGAGGAGGCACGTCGGCGGATCACGGGGGAGACGGTACTGATGGTCGGCGACCGGCTCGACACCGATGTGCTGGGTGCACACCGGGCTGGCATCGATTCCTTGTTGGTCCTCACCGGGGTGACCACCCGCGAGGACCTCGCGCATTCACGTCCGGGCGAGCTGCCGACGTACGTCGCGGACGACCTCCGCGGACTGTTGCAACCGGCTTCCAGCCTCGCCGCCGGGTAAAGTCCGATCTGTGAATGACGACGTTGTCGACCCAGAATCGGCCCCGGACAGCGCAGCGGTGGCGGCCGCGTTGAGCAAACTGGATGGCCTGGACGCGGCGCCACTCGAGCAGCACGCCGCGATCTTCGAGGACGTACGCACGGATCTCCGGTCTGCGCTGGACGCTGACTGATCCGTGCCGCCACGCCGCCTCCGGCTTGATGCCGAACTCGTACGTCGCCAGCTTGCTCGTTCACGTGAGCATGCCAGCGAACTGATCGCCTCCGGACGCGTCAAGGTCAGCGGCGTGGTGGCAACCAAGCCCGCGACAGGTGTGACGACTGACGTCGCGATCGTCGTAGTCGAGGGTGCCGACGGCCCGGACTACGTCTCCAGGGGCGCTCACAAACTCGTCGGCGCGCTTGACGCCTTCACGCCGTTGGGGCTTGCGGTCGCAGGCCGCCGTTGCCTGGACGCTGGTGCGTCGACCGGTGGCTTCACGGATGTGCTGCTGCGTCGGGGAGCACGCGAGGTCGTGGCCGTGGACGTGGGCTACGGGCAGTTGGCGTGGCGGATCCAGCTGGACGAGCGCGTGATCGTGCACGACCGGACCAACATCCGGGAACTGTCTCTCGACCTCATCGGTGCTCCTGTCGACCTGATCGTCGGCGACCTCTCGTTCATCTCGCTGACGTTGGTGCTCGATGCCTTGATGGCCGTCGCCGCCCCGGACGCAGACATGGCCCTGATGGTGAAGCCGCAGTTCGAGGTCGGGAAGGACCGCGTCGGCAAGGGCGGTGTGGTTCGTGATCCTGCCCTGCGCGCGGAGACGGTGCTCGGTGTCGCGTATGCGGCTGGCGCGCGTGGGTGGGGCGTACGCGCGGTGACGACGAGCCCGCTTCCGGGGCCTTCCGGGAACGTCGAATTCTTCCTGTGGCTCAGGCGTGGCGACTCGCTGATCGGTGACGACGCCATTACGGACGCGGTCATCGCTCAGGTGGGTCTGGCTGATCCTGTCGGTGGTGAGTGAGAGGCTGTCACCGTGACGCGTCGAGTACTGATCCTCACGCACACCGGACGCGACAAGGCGCGTGCGGTGGCGGAGCACTGCGCCAAAGCGCTCTCTGCGGCAGGCCTCGCGGTCTGCGTGCCCGCGGAGGATGCTGCTGAGCTCGCTCTCCCCGAGGGCGTTGAGGTACGCGTCGGCGACCTGACGGTCGGGTGCGAGTTGGCCCTGGTCATCGGCGGCGATGGCACGATCCTGCGAGCCGCCGAGGTGGTGCACGGTTCCGAGACCTTGCTGTTGGGGATCAACCTCGGGCACGTCGGTTTCCTGGCCGAGGCCGAGCACGGAGACCTTGCGCGAGTCATCGATGCGATCGTCGACCGCACGTACACCGCGGAGGAGCGGCTCACGCTCGAGGTGCGTGTGACCGAGGGTGGCGTTGAGACGTTCCGGACGTTCGCCCTCAATGAGGCGAGCATCGAAAAGGGCATGAGCGGTCGCATGGTCGAGGTCGTCATCGAGATCGACGGCCGGCCTCTGTCGCGGTTCGGATGTGATGGTGTCGTCTTCTCCACCCCAACGGGTTCGACCGCCTACAACTTCAGCGCCGGCGGACCGATCGTATGGCCCCAGGTCGAGGCGCTTCTGATGGTGCCCGTGAGCGCACATGCGTTGTTCGCGCGACCGATGGTGGTCTCTCCGACATCGAATCTCGCTGTGGAAGTCCTCAACCGCCCGGGTTCTGACGACGTCGGCGCGGTGCTCTGGTGTGACGGTCGACGCTCGCATGCGCTGCCCCCGGGGGCGAGGATCGAGATCACCCGGGGAGGGGAGAGCGTACGACTGGCGCGCCTGGCCGAGGCGCCGTTCACCGATCGTCTGGTGGCGAAGTTCGAGCTCCCGGTCGACGGTTGGCGTGGCGCCGGGCGGGACGCGTGATGCTCGAAGAGCTTCGGATCTCCGGGCTCGGTGTGATCGACAGTGCATCCGTCGATCTCGGCCCAGGCCTGACGGTGATCACCGGTGAGACCGGTGCCGGCAAGACCATGATCGTCACCGCCCTGAACCTGCTCCTCGGCCAGCGCGCGGACAGCGGGGCTGTCCGGACCGGCGCCAGGCAGGCTCGCGTCGAAGGTGTCCTCAATGTCCGCGGAGCCGTCGGTCTCGCAGAGTCGGTCGACGAGCTCGGCGGCGAGGTCGAGGACGACCGGGTCCTCGTGTCGCGGTCGGTCGCGAGCGTGGGGCGCCCCAAGACGTTCGTGGGCGGCGCTGCGGTGCCCACCTCGACCCTGGCGGCCACGATCAGTCCCCACGTCGTCGTCCATGGCCAGTCGGATCAGGGGCGCCTGCTGCAGACCAAGCACCAGCGTGGGATTCTCGACCGCTACGCGGGACTCGGCGAGCTTCTGGGGATCTATCGAGACGCGTACAGCGAGCTGGCGTCTGTCGAGGAGCAGCTGGCCGTGCTCGTGTCCGCGGCGCGCGAGCGGGTTCAGGAAGCGGACCTCCTCAGGTACGGCCTCAATGAGGTCGAAGCCGCCGAGCCGAAACTCGGCGAGGACGACGAACTCCGCGCCGAGGAGCAACGCCTCGGATACGTCGACAACCTGCGGACAGCTGCCGAGAACGCCCACGAAGCCCTCTCCAACGACGGCGGCAGCGACGCGATGTCACTGATCGCAGCGGCTCGGCGTCAGATCGACGGCGTACGGGAGCATGACGCCGCGTTCGCGGCGCTCGGCGATCGACTGGCTGAGGTGCAGTACCTGCTGAGTGATGTAGCAGCGGACCTGGCTGCGTACGGCGCAGGTCTGGACGTCGACCCGCATCGTCTCGCCGCAGTTTCTGAGCGGCGTGCGGTTCTGGCCGGCCTCACCCGCAAGTACGGGGACACCATTGACGAGGTCCTGGCCTGGGCTGAGCAGGCTGCGGCGCGGGTCGGGGATCTGGACGACACCGACGGCACCATCGAGACCTTGCGTACGCGGCGCGCTGCGCTGCGGGCGACGATCGCATCCGTGGGGACGGAGATCAGTACGAGGCGCCAGGCCTCAGCCAGCACCTTGGCGGCATCGGTCACCGACGAGCTGACGCACCTCGCCATGCCCAATGCCCTCCTCGCCGTGGACGTACGCCAGCGATCGGTCGAGGCCCCGGCGAACGATCTGGGTGCCCACGCGCCGATCTGGACGGGGGAGGGTTGGTTGCAGTTCGGGTCGTCCGGCCTGGACGAGGTCGAGTTCCTGATCGCCGCCAACACTGGTTCTCCACCCCGGCCGCTGGCGAAGAGTGCGTCCGGTGGTGAGTTGTCACGCGTGATGTTGGCCCTGGAGGTCGTGGTGGCTGCGACGTCGCCGGTGCCGACGTTCGTGTTCGACGAGGTGGATGCCGGGATCGGCGGGTCGGCGGGCGTGGACGTCGGTCGCCGGCTGGCGATGCTGGCGCGATCGGCACAGGTCCTGGTGGTGACCCATCTGCCTCAGGTCGCGGCGTATGCGGACACTCACGTGGTGGTGAACAAGTCGAGCGAGGAGGGTGTGACGAGTTCTGACCTCCGCGTACTCACCGATGACGAGCGCGAGCAGGAGTTGTCCCGGATGCTCGCTGGCCTCGAGGGGTCGGAGACCGCGCTGGCCCACGCTCGAGAGCTCCGTGAGGTGGCCAGGGCGGCCGCGGGCCGCAACTGATCGGCGCGCCCAGTTCACCAAACGTCGGACCCATCCACTACTCTGGAGTTCCATGGGATCGGGGCCTCGCGCACACGGACATGACAACTCGACGAAGCACATTTTCGTCACCGGCGGCGTTGCGTCGTCCCTCGGAAAAGGTCTGACGGCATCCAGCCTCGGCCGCCTCCTTCGCTCCCGGGGCCTCACGGTCACGATGCAGAAGCTGGATCCGTACCTCAACGTCGATCCGGGCACGATGAACCCGTTCCAGCACGGCGAGGTGTTCGTCACTGATGACGGCGCGGAGACCGACCTCGACATCGGACACTACGAGCGCTTCCTCGACACGAACCTCGTCGGCAACGCCAACGTGACCACCGGTCAGGTCTACTCGAACGTCATCGCCAAGGAGCGCCGCGGCGACTACCTCGGCGAGACGGTCCAGGTGATCCCGCACATCACCAACGAGATTGTCGACCGGATCCTGGCGATGCACTCCGACGACATCGACGTCGTGATCACAGAGATCGGCGGCACAGTCGGCGACATCGAGTCGTTGCCGTTCCTGGAAGCCGCGCGTCAGGTACGTCAGCGGATCGGCCGCGACAACGTCTTCTTCGTCCACGTCTCGTTGGTGCCGTTCATCGGTCCGTCCAAGGAGCTCAAGACCAAGCCGACACAGCACTCGGTGATGGCACTGCGCCAGATCGGTATCCAGCCCGATGCCATCGTGTGCCGCGCCGATCGCGAACTGCCGGAGGGCATCAAGCGCAAGATCGCCCTGATGTGCGACGTCGACGAAGAGGCCGTCGTCACGGCCGCGGACGCTCCCTCGATCTACGACATTCCCAAGGTTCTTCACCGCGAGGGCCTCGACGCCTACGTCGTACGCCGTCTCGATCTGCCGTTCCGTGACGTGGACTGGACGATCTGGGACGACCTGCTCCGCCGGGTGCACCACCCGAAGGAGGAGGTGACGATCGGGCTGGTCGGCAAGTACATCGACCTGCCGGACGCGTACCTGTCGGTGGCGGAGGCGTTGCGGGCCGGCGGATTCGGCAACGAGGCCAAGGTCAACATTGAATGGATCGCCTCGGACCTGTGTGAGACCCCGGAAGGCGCCGCGAAGCACCTCGGTGATGTGGACGGTGTCGTCGTGCCCGGTGGCTTCGGCATCCGCGGACTTGAGGGCAAGCTCGGCGCGCTGAACTTCACCCGCAAGCAGGGCATCCCGACTCTGGGGATCTGCCTCGGCCTGCAGTGCATGGTGATCGAGTACGCCCGCAACGAACTGGGTCTGGACAAGGCAGCCTCGACCGAATTCGATCCGGAGACCCCGGAGCCGGTGATCGCGACGATCGCCGAGCAGAAGGCGTTCGTCGACGGTGCCGGTGACCTGGGCGGCACCATGCGTCTGGGTGCTCAGAAGGCCGCGCTCAAGAAGGGCACCCTTGCCCGCGAAGTGTACGGCGCAGACGTGATCGAGGAGCGGCACCGCCACCGCTACGAGGTCAACAACGAGTACGTCGACCGCCTCGAGAGTGCTGGTCTGGTCTTCTCGGGCAAGCACCCTGATCTCGGTCTGGTCGAGTTCGTCGAGCTGCCGAAGGACGTCCACCCGTACTACATCGCCACGCAAGCACACCCCGAGCTCAAGTCGCGTCCGACGCGTCCGCACCCGCTGTTCCAGGGCTTGATCGCCGCTGCGATCGCGCGGCAGAAGGAACAGCGTTTCCCGATGGACGAGTCGGGTCTGCACCGCGAGGTCGAACTCACCGACGCCGACCTCGTCATCTCCGACGAGGCTTGAGGTTGACGCCCTGATGCTGCGCGACGAACCGACCTCCTGGCCGGTCGTCGGGACTCGCGACATCCACCGCGACAACTGGGTGGTGGCGGTTCGGGAGGACCAGATCACGACTCCGGACGGCGGTGAGCCGTTCGGGCGACTGGTGGTCGAGCACCCGGGAGCCGTTGCGGTTCTTGCCGTCGACGTGGACGACCGCGTACTCGTCGTGCGTCAGTACCGGCACTCCGTGCAGGCCAACGTGGTGGAGATTCCAGCCGGGTTGCTGGACGCAGTGGGGGAGTCGCCGTTGGCGACGGCCAAGCGTGAACTGCAGGAGGAAGCCGGGTACGGCGCCGCAAGCTGGACACACCTGCTGACCACGCTGGTCTCGCCCGGGATGACGACCCAGGTCTTTCATTTCTTCCTCGCCCGTGAGCTCACCGAGATCGGCCACGGCGACTTCGTCCTCGAGCACGAGGAGGCGTACATGACCCGCGAGTGGGTGGCGTTCGAAGAGCTCCTGGACGCCGTCCTGGCCGGCGATGTGCGTAACGGTGCCACCGCGACAGCGGTCCTGACATACGCGGTCAGGCGCCAACGGGGTGACCTCTCGTGAAGATCGAGGTCGCGGTGCGTACGTATCTCGATCACCTCACCGTGGAGCGCGGGCTCGCAGACAACACGTTGTCGTCGTATCGCCGTGATCTGAAGCGGTATGCCGAGTACTTGGGTGGCCACGGGATCACCGATCTTGATGAGATCAGTGAGCAATCGGTGCAGTCCTTCCTGGCGCACCTGCGACAGGGTGACGACGTCCATCCACAGCTCGGGGCAAGTTCGGCTGCCCGTACGGTCGTCGCTGCGCGAGGGTTCCACAAGTTCACCGTCCGCGACGGGATGACCACGATCGACCCGGCGGCAGCCGTCCGACCACCGCGGGGTCCGAAGCGCCTGCCGAAGGCCCTGGCTCTGAGCGATGTCGAAGCCATCCTCGCCGCGACGGGTGACGGCGAGACCGTCCTGAGCCTGCGGGACAAGGCGTTGCTCGAGGTCCTGTACGGCACCGGTGCCCGCATCTCCGAGGCTGTCGGGCTCGACGTGGACGACGTCGATCTGGTCGACGGCACGGTCCTGCTTCGCGGTAAGGGCGGCAAGCAGCGCGTCGTACCAGTCGGCAGCTTTGCGCGCCAGGCGGTCGACAACTACCTCGTGCGCGGCCGCCCGAGTCTGGTCGCCGCGGCGTCGGGGCCCGCGTTGTTCCTCAACGCGCGCGGAGGCCGGCTCTCCCGGCAGTCCGCCTGGAACCTGCTGATCAAGACGGCGGCAGCCGCAGGCGTCACCGCTGAGGTCTCGCCGCACACCCTGCGGCACTCGTTCGCGACGCACATGCTGGAGGGCGGCGCCGACGTACGCGTCGTCCAGGAACTGCTCGGTCACGCCTCAGTCACGACCACCCAGATCTACACGATGGTGACGGTCGACAGCCTGCGTGAGGTCTTCGCGGCCGCTCACCCACGTGGACGCTGAAGCTCGGCCCAGGCCCGCCCACGCTCTGACACAATGTGCGCAGCACATCCGACTCTCGGCGAACAGCGCATCGGGGCCCCTCGTTGTGGGAAGCCCGAGCGACTAGGCGAACTCATGTGTGGGCCTCGCTCTCGTAGTCCTCGCTGAGTCCGTGAGGGGTCTTCTCCCAGCCGTGAGGGTCGCGCAGGACCTGGAAGGACGCCCGCCATGCAGCTGTGCTGTGGAGGAACCAGTAGACCGGACTGAAGATCGCGAAGATGCCAATGCGCCAGTTGTATCGGGAGGTGGCTGCGATCATGGCTGACACGATCATGAGGGCGTTGCCGAACAGGAAGGTCGTAACACTGGTGACGACCACCACCCTCGGCAGGTAGAGCCCCAGGAACTGGACCCCGACGTAGGTGGCTGCGGTGAAGCCAAGACACAGCGGGTACACGAGGAATGCCAGCGGCGTTGCCATGATGAGGCCGACCATCCCGATGACCCCCATCACTCCTGTGTTGCGCGCAAATCGAATCGGATGCCGCGTGTTCACGGCCGCCGTCACGATGTAGCCCTTGATCCACCGGGTGCGTTGCCGGATCCAGGCGGGGGTCTGGGAGCAGGCTTCTTCGCCGGTGCCGGAGTCGATGACCGCGACGCGGTATCCCTTGACCGATGCCCGCAGCCCGAGGTCGGCGTCCTCGGTCACGTTGAACGGATCCCAGGCTCCGAGTTCGAGTAGGCGATCCACATGGAAGTGGTTCGATGTTCCGCCGAGCGGCAGAGGGACACCTGTGGCGTCCATCCCCGGAAGCATGGCTTCGAACCAGTGCGCATACTCGATGGCGAACATCCGGGTCAGCACGTTGTAGTCCGCGTTGAAGTAGTAGAGCTTGCCCTGGACGCAGGCCAGCGGCTTCTGCTTGCTTCCGAGGTAGGTGCGCTCGAATTCGTCGCGATCGAAAGCCTCTACCGCGAGCCGGAGCTGGTTGGGGTCGGGCCGGTCCTCGGCGTCGTAGATGACTGCGTACGTGCCGCGCGCCAGCGCAAGGCCGTAGTTGCAAGCGCGCGGTTTCGTCTGAGGGGTGCCGGGTGGTACGACCACCAGCCGGACATAGTCAGGCGGATTCATTGCTCTGGCGGCCGCGATTGTCTCGTGGTCGTCCTCTTCCATGAGCAACATGACATCGAGCTTTGACCGTGGGTAGTCCAGCGCCCCGATGTTGGCCAGGAGCTTCGTGACGATGTTCGCCTCATGGTAGACGGGCATCAGGATTGTGAAGATGGGAAGGTCAGCGTCGTCGCGGTGAGGACTCCAGACCGGCGGCAGGCCGCGTCTGCTCCGCTCACGCAACTCGGCAAGGCGTCGGCGTTGCGTGCGGTACGCCTGCCACGGAGCCATCACGGCTGCGACCGTCTTGAACAGGATCGCCGCGCCGAAGACGAAGTTCGCCAGCGTCAGCACCACCACGAAGGTCAGACGAGGGCTGACGGCGGCAGCAATGGCGATCAGTGGGATGAGAGAGAGCGGCGTACGGGACTGCCAGCCCGTCAGGCCCGCACGTGCTGACGAAGCCGGCTGGGCCTCGGCCAGTTCATCCTGCGATTTGAACAAGAGCGTCCCTCGGTGGACACGCTCCACCGCGTTCCAGAGGTCCCAGTCGGTCGTCGTCCGAAAGGTCACACTGCCGGCTCCATACATGGACCGTGCGGCAGAGGCGATCCGCTCGGTGGGCGTGACGGTTGTCGCCACCACGAGCTGGGACCCGGTTCGGCGCCACGCAACCCATCCCTGATCCAGGGCTTGCCGGTGGGAGATCGCCGTACCGAGCTCCGTCTCGGGCGGCTCAGCAATGAGATCAACCAACGGGGCGTCCCAGAGATCCGCCAGCGCCGAATAGAGATCGAGGCGACTGCAGACCTGCCGGAGGATCAGCTGGCGACCGATCGCCCCGCCATACCGCTCCTGGTCCAACGCGGCCTGTGCCAACTGCTCCTGCGTCGCGAGTCCCCGGGCCAGAAGAACATCACCAATGCGGCGCTCATCCATGATCGGACCCCGTCCGGCGGTAGATGCCGAATCCATCCTGGGAGTAGACCAACTTGAACCGCATGGTGAATCCGGGGTCCTTCAGAAGCACGATCGCGACGTGGTCGTAGGCCGATTGGGTGCTCAGATTCTTCGGCAGTGCCGTGTGCATGAATACCCATCGGACATGCGTAGCCGGGTCGGCGATGGCTTCCTCGAAACCCGCACCAGAAGACCGGTTGTAGATCTGGTTCATCGGGATGCCCAGCACCGGGGCGATCGCGAGCTTGTCCGAGCTCTCATCCATCAGGATGTCGCCGCCGTCGTAGTGGGTTCGCAGCCAGGTTGCGGCTGCCTTGACGCCGACGAAAGCAACGTGGCCGCTCTCGCCTTCATTGATCACGCTCAGGCGATCGCGAGGATCGCCTAGCCAGTACGCGACCTGTCCGACCATCAAGGCGATGATCACCACCGATCCGGCGATGCGCGTACGGCGGAACCCGCGGCTTGATCCGACCAGGAAGGCCGTGAGCAGGGCGAACCATGGCACAGCTGAGAGCGCATAGCGATTGTTGTAGTCGGCACCGGGTGGGGCAGAGGCCGGGTTGACCATGATGTGCTGGCCGGTGGTCAGGCTGAACAACAGAAAGACGCTCGAGGTGCCGGCCAACCAGATCAGCAACGCGCGGTTGGAGAGCCCCCACCGCACGGTCATGACCAGCGCCCCCAACACGCCAAGAAGCATTGGTACGAGTCCGGAGGTCTGCACCAATGCTTCGACGTACACCTCAGTCGAAAGGCCCAGATTGCCCTTCGTGCTGAGCAGTCCCTGCTGGATGAAGGTTTGAGTGAACGCGGCCGCCGAGTAGGGGCCGGTCAGGAACTCGAGCGGATTGCCGTACCAGGCCATGTTGTACGCGAGCCACCAGCCGACCGACGCGGCTGGTACGACGGCGAACGCGAAACAGCAGACGAGGATCTGTCGCCACGTGTCGCGGCGCCGCCACGACACGATACCGACGTAGAGTGCGCCACTGAGCACGAGAGCCCAGCCCTCGTAACGCGACAGAACCGCGCCAGCTGCCGGGATACCGGCGAACACCGACAACTCCCCGCCTGACAAGCGACGTGGTGCAAAAGTCCAGCCGGCCAGACCCGCCAGGCAACACACGATGCAAGCGATCAACACAGGTTCGGTGAGAGCCTCGGTGCACGCGTAGAGCAGGCTGAGGTTGGTCAGCAGGATGCTCAGACCGACCAGACGACCGATGCCATCGAAGTCGAGCCTGGCCATGATGCGGTACAAACCCGCGGACGTCGCGCCGAGACAGAGCGAGCCGAGGATGCACGCCGCAATTCCCGTGTGCCACAGCCAGAGGTTCATCACCAGCGGTAGGAGCAGGAGGTGTGGCAGCGGCAGCCATACCGTCCCCAGCTGTTGCAAGCCGGGGGTCTTGCTGTCGACGATCCGGCGGGCGATCGTCAGATGCGCCATGGAGTCGCCGTAGTCCATGTTGATCCCGCGATGCACGGCCCACGCCGAGGCCACCGCCCCGAGGGCGACTCCGACGAGGAAGACCGGCACAGTCCCCGGGACACGTCGACCGGCGGGGGTCGCGTCCAACATCGTCCACAGCCTGATCCGCATCGTCGCGGCTCCGGATTCGTCCGATGACGACCGGTCTGTCGCTGGGCGGCCGGCGCGCAGCAGCCCCGATCCGAGCGACATCAGTCTGCCTCCGCGGCGTCCGCTCTCTCCTGAGCATCGACGATCTCCGCGATAGCACGCCGCCGGCGTCGGGCGAGGGCGTAGTTCAGCCCCAGCAGGAGGACCAGGACGAGCGCTCCAAGGAAGAGCCAGTACGCGGCACGTCCGTGCTCGGCCAACTGCGCAGCCGACGGAACATATGCCCCGCTGGAGATCGTGAACGGCTGCTGGTGAAGGGTGGCGACGACGAGATCGTCGGTGAGCCCGCTCCAGCCGGTGATCGTGAGATAGCGGGTCAAGCGCGACGTGAGCATCTCGCCCGAGGTCGACCCCGGATTCCAACCACCCAGCAGAAGGACGTCGCGGTCAGATCGCGCGATCGCCTCCAGCGCCGCGAACGGTTGGTCGTTGGATGCCTCATATTCTGTGTTCGCGTTGCCGAGAAGACGGTTTGAGACGAGGCGGAGCGGAGCGTGGAGTGCGTTCGCATCGGTGCCCGTTGCGCCCACGAGCAGACCCGTGTCGTGACCGTTGACGAATGCGTCTGGGGTGACCAGATGGATCCTCAACTGGGTCGAGGAGACCTGCTGAAGAGCGGAGATGATGGCGGCTGCCGCTGCCGCGTTCGTCATCCGGTCCGCCCCTGTCGAGCGCAACGCTACGGCCAAACTGCCTGCGAGCACCTGGGGAAAGCGTTGGAAACCGGAGAGCGCACCGAAGCCTCGACTGGCAGTCATCGTGGCATCCGCTGTCGACAGATGGACTTCCAACGGCAAGGCCAGCGGGCCGCTCAGGCAATGTCCCACAGAAGCTGTCGCCGACAGGCGTACCACCAAACCGTTGCTGCGGTTGAGATCGCTGGCGTTGACCGTGAAGTCGGCCGCGACTGAGTATCCGTCACCCGCACCCAGGTCGCGGGACCACATCAGGTGATTGTTGAAGAACACATCGAGCTGAGCGGTTGATCCGCTCGGAACAGCGGTGTTGGTGAACGGGAGATGGAGTCTCAGGCTGTCGATCGGCCCGCCGAAGGCGTCCTGGTTGATGCCTACGTACGCCTGGGAGGAGCCGTATCCGGACAGCGCCAACTGGTCGGTCCCAGCGACATGCTGCAAGGTTTGTTGCAGCGGCGCGGGACTCGGCGTGGTGGTGACTGCCGGGCCGCTGGCTTCGACCGAGTCGAGAAGTCGGACAGGGTCGGCTGCTCCGAGATACGCGGCCGCCTCGCTCAGTTGGCGGCCCGACCCGGTCAGGGTCAACGTAGGCACGCCGCCGTCATCGGAAATCGCCGCGCGGACCGGGTCCGGGCCGGCCGCGATCGCAATTCGGCGGGTGCCCGGGGCCGCGCCGGCGTCGCCGTTGAAGGTCACCTTCGTGGGAGATCCGTAACGGTGGCTGATGGCCCCGACAGCGACGAGCGCGGCCTCCAGGACATCATCAGATCCTCCCGGGTCAACACTGACGTTCACCTGGGGAGCAACCACGGGGAAGAACGTCGCCAGACTGGTTGGTGTGGACTCGACCCCGGTGTACGTGACCGCAATCGCCGTGAGTCGCGCCTGGGCATCGACAGTGCGACACGCATCGGCGGAGTCTCCCGACAGATAGCGCACGGTAATAGGTAGTTGCCCTTCACTCACGGAGCCATGTGGCACCTGGAGGTCGAGGTCATAGATCCGTTTGCCTGTCCCGGTGAAGACCGACGCTCCACCCAGCAGCACAACCGCCGTCGCACTCGGATCATCGAGTCGCAACGTACCCCTCACCTCGGTAGGCGTGATCCCTGAAGGAATCGGGATCTGCGAGGTCGCAGTTGCGCCTTCGGACGCGTCGATCTCGGTCACGGAGGTGGGCAGCGTCGGGCGCGCCGCCGAGAGCAGTGTTCCTGTAGCCGCGGAGGCTGGACCGACGAGTCCTGCGAACACCACGATGGCCGCAGACGCGGCGCGACCGAGAGTGAGTACGTGCATGGAACCTTGCCTTCAGACGATCGCGGAATGCTGAACTATCGCCGCACCGTAGTACGGCCAAACAGGGTTGGACGGTAACGAGTCGATGTTTCGTCCGCGAGTCAACCAGACCGCGGCGCGCCGCGGAGCGATGTGATCCCCAACCGCCCGCTGAGCACCATCTGTTCCACAGGTTCCTGCACAGGCAGAGGGTCGGTTGTGCACGGGCAGGCGTACGCCCTCCACAGATTGCGTCCCGGCGCTGACCCGGGGTTGTGGCCCCTCCGGGGCGGTCATAGAGTCGGCCAAATTGGTCGCTAAGTCGACATGTGCAAACGCAAGGGGAGAGTCGTGAGCATCACTGCTGAACGCGCCGAACTGGGGCCGACCGGACGACCGATGCCGGTCATTCCGGAACCGACCCCGCTGGAGCGCCACGGCGGCGCGCGGGTGATCGCGATGTGCAACCAGAAGGGCGGCGTGGGGAAGACCACCACGACGATCAACCTGGGAGCTTCCCTGGCGGAGTACGGCCGCAAGGTGCTGCTCGTCGACTTCGATCCCCAGGGGTCCCTGTCGGTCGGGCTCGGGCTCAACCCGCACGAGATGGAGATGTCCATCTACAACCTGCTGATGGACTCGACCGTCACGCTGGACGAGGTCATCGTCGACTCGGGTGTCAAGGGTGTCGACCTGCTGCCTGCCAACATCGAACTCAGCGCCGCCGAGGTCCAGCTCGTGCACGAGGTGGGTCGTGAGCAGACCCTCGCGCGGGTGTTGCAGCCGGCGCTCGCCGCGTACGACGTCATCCTGATCGACTGTCAGCCGTCGCTGGGCCTGCTCACCGTCAATGCGCTCACCGCGAGCCACGAGGTGATCGTGCCGCTGGAGTGCGAGTACTTCGCGCTGCGCGGCGTCGCACTGCTCAAGAGCACCATCGACAAGGTCCAGCAGCGCCTGAACCCAGGCTTGAAGATCAGCGGTCTGCTCGGCACGATGTTCGACGGCCGTACGCTGCACTCGCGCGAGGTCATGGAGCGCCTCGTCCAGGCGTGGGGCGACATGGTCTTCCACACGGTCATCCGCCGGACGGTGAAGTTCTCCGACGCCACCGTGGTCGGCGAGCCGATCACCGAGTATGCCTCGACCAGCACGGGCGCCGAGGCGTACCGCCAGCTCGCCCGGGAGGTGCTCGCTCGATGGCAGCGCGACGCGTAGCCCTTCCGGCGGCCGACGACCTGTTCCGGCCGACGTCGGATCCCGCCGAAGTCAGTGGCCCACGCGCCGTACCCGCTCCGAAAGCCGAAGCCGAGCCCGCGAAGAAGCAGCCGAGTGGCCGGGTACGCCACGACGAGAAGATGACGGTCTATCTGACCTCGGATGAGTTGCTCGAGTTGGAGCACGCTCGGCTGACGCTGCGCAAGATCACCGGCTCCGCGGTGGACCGTGGCCGCGTCGTACGCGAGGCCCTCGCGATCATCCTGGGTGACCTCGCCGAGCACGGAGATGCGTCCCAGATCGCCGAGCGGCTGCGTACGTCCTGATGACCACCGCCGAGGCCGGCGCTGAGGTCGATCGTGGGTTCGCCGTACGCCTCGACAACTTCGAGGGACCGTTCGATCTTCTGCTGAGCCTGATCGCGAAGCACAAGCTCGACATCACCGAGGTCGCTCTCGCCAAGGTGACCGACGAGTTCATCGCTCAGGTGAGGGCTGCAGGGGACGACTGGGACCTCGAGCAGACGTCGAACTTCCTGGTGGTGGCTGCCACCCTGCTCGACCTGAAGGCGGCGCGGCTGCTGCCCCAGGGGGACGTGGACGACGAGGAGGACCTCGCTCTGCTGGAGGCGCGTGATCTCCTGTTCGCGCGTCTGCTGCAGTACCGCGCGTTCAAGGACGTTGCCGCGATGCTCGCCCAGAAGATGGCCGACGAGCAGGGCCGTCATCCGCGCTCGGTCCAGTTGGAACCGCGGTTCGCGAACCTGCTGCCGGAAGTGCTCATCGGGATCGGCCTGGACCAGTTCGCCGCTCTGGCTGCCAAGGCCATGGAGCCGAAGCCCGGACCGCCGGAGATGAACCTGCAGCACATCCACGCACCCGCGGTCAGCGTCAAGGAACAGGCGATCATCGTCATCGAGCGGCTCCGCCGCAACGGCGCCTCGACCTTCCGGTCGTTGGTGAGCGACTCTCCCGACACCCTCACCACGGTGGCGCGCTTCCTCAGTCTTCTCGAACTGTTCCGCGAAGGGGCGGTTGCGTTCGACCAGCTCACCCCGCTGGGGGAGTTGACCGTTCGCTGGACCGGCGATGAGACCACGGACAGCGACGCGCTCATCGACGAACTGATCACCGACGAATTCGACGGGCAGCCCGTGCTGCCGCCCGCAGCTGAAGGAGACCCCGCATGACGGCCGACACCCAGACAGCACTCGACATCCCCCTGGCCGAACTCCAGCCGGCGCTCGAAGCAGTCCTGATGGTGGCCGACGAGCCCCTGGACGCAATGACTCTGGCCACGGCCGTCGGGCATCCGGTCGAGGCTGTCATCGAGAACCTCAAGGCATTGCAGGCGGAGTACGACGAGACCGGCCGGGGCTTCGAACTACGTCAGGTCGCCGGCGGTTGGCGCTACTACACACGTGAGCAGTACGCCGCCGTCGTGGAGGGCTTCGTGCTCGAGGGCCAGACTGCCCGGCTCACGCAGGCGGCGCTCGAGACGCTGGCCGTCGTTGCGTACAAGCAGCCGGTGTCACGGTCCCGGATCAGCGCGATTCGCGGCGTGAACGTGGACGGCGTGATGCGTACGTTGCTGTCCCGCGCGTTGGTGGAGGAGGCGGGCACCGACGACATCAGTGGCGCGCACCTGTATCGCACGACGTCGTACTTCCTGGAGCGCATCGGCATTTCATCGCTCGACGAATTGCCTGAGCTGGCTCCGTACCTTCCGGACCTGGCCGACATGGAGGACGCACTCGGCGTCGAGGAGAACATCGATGCGTGACATCCCCGTCGATGATGAGGGTCTGATCCGCCTGCAGAAGTTGCTCGCGCTCGCAGGCGTCGCCAGCCGGCGTCACAGCGAGGAACTGATGCTCGGCGAGCAGGTGACCGTGAACGGTGAGGTGGTGACGAGGCTCGGGACGAAGGTCAACCCCGTGACCGACCTGATCCGCGTCAAGGGGAAGCGGTTGCCGCCCGTGTCGGACAAGGTCTACCTGCTGCTGCACAAGCCGCGCGGAGTGGTCTCGACGATGAGCGACCCGGAGGGTCGTCCGACACTTCAGGACTATGTCGAGGACCGTCCGGAGAGGCTGTTCCACGTCGGTCGACTCGACACCGACACCAGCGGGCTGATCATCCTGACCAACGACGGCGATCTGGCCCAACGGTTGGCGCACCCGTCGTACGAGATGGAGAAGACGTACGTCGCGCATGTCAAGGGCCACGTCTGGCCGAGGATCATCAAGCAGTTGCAGGAAGGCGTCGTGATCGAGGATCGCGCGGTGGACGTACGCCACGCCAAGATCCTCGATGCGCGCAGCGAGCAGTCGATCATCGAGCTGGTCATCCACGAGGGCCGCAACCGCATCGTCCGTCGTCTGCTCGCAGAAGTCGGCCACCCGGTCCGGCAGCTGGCGCGGACGAAGATCGGCGACCTCGCCCTCGGCAATCTCAAGCCTGGTCAGGTCCGCGAACTCGGTGCCGAGGAAGTCGGGACGTTGCTGGACACCGGCGGGCTCTGACAGTCGCGCCGACTAGCCTGTGGTCCAGTCGTTCAGGAGGAGAGATCGTGGCCGTACGTGCCGTTCGGGGCGCCACTCAGATTGAGGTCGACGAGCGTGAGCAGGTGCTCGGTCGCACCGAGGAGCTGGTCCGCGAGGTGATGACTTCCAACGACCTGTCCCTCGATGACTTCATCTCGATCATCTTCACGTCGACTGACGATCTGACCAGCGCCTTCCCGGCGTATGCGGCCCGCCAGATCGGCTTCACCGACGTGCCACTGTTGTGTGCCCGCGAGCTCGACATCGAGGGGTCGATGCCCCGGGTGATCCGGCTGCTCGCTCACGTTGAGACTGACCGGTCCAAGGCGGACGTGACCCACGTCTACCTGCACGGCGCCGCGCACCTGCGCCGCGACCTGACGAACGTGCACACCGACGATGAGAACACTGACGGCACTGATGCCTGACACCCTCCTCACCGGGCCGGTCGAGATCATCGGCGTCGGTCTGTTGGGCGCGTCGCTCGGCCTGGCGCTCAGGCGCCAGGGCGTCGAGGTGCTGCTGACCGACGTCAACCCCGATCACCTCCGCACCGCCAGCGGTCTCGGAGCCGGTCGGCCCCGGACGGCCGACGATCTTCCGGAGTTGGTGGTCGTCGCCGTGCCGCCGACGTACCTGGGGGAGACGATCCGCCGTGCCCTCGACGAGACCGATGCGGTCGTCACCGACGTCGGCAGCGTGAAGATGGCGCCGCTCAAGGCGGTCGCCGATCACATCGACGTTGCCCGCTACGTGGGCAGCCATCCGATGGCAGGTACGGAGCGTTCCGGTCCGTTGTCGGCCACCGCGGACCTCTTCGAAGGACGGCCGTGGGCGGTGGCCCCGCACGTCGGCTCCGACCCAGAAGCGATCCTGCTCGTCGAAGCTCTGGCGCGTCTTGTCGGGGCCGTACCGAAGCGGTTCGACCCCGAGGACCATGACGAGGCCGTCGCCCGGATCTCGCACCTTCCGCACCTGATGGCGGCCGTGGTCGCTGGTGGCCTCGTGGACGCACCCGATCGCCATGTCGAGCTCAGTGGGCCGGGCGTTCGCGATGTCACTCGGGTCGCGGGCGGTTCTGCTGAGCTGTACAGCCAGATCCTGACCAACAACCCGGAGCCGCTGATCGAGTTCCTCACCCGAGCGCGTCGGGATCTCGCCCACGTGATCGATGCGCTTCGAGGAGGCGACATCGGCGCGATCCAACAGATCCTGGCGGCGGGCAACGACGGTGTCGGTCGCATCCCTGCCAAGCACGGCGGCCCTGCGCGTACGCTCGCCGAACTCTGGGTCACCGTGCAGGACCGGCAGGGTGAGTTGGCCCGGCTGTTCGCCGACGCGGCCGAGTTGGGCGTCAACATCGAGGACGTACGCATCGACCACGAACCGGAGCGACCCGTCGGGTCCGTACACATCTGGGTCGAGGAGTCGAGTGCCGAGGCCGTGCTCGAGGCTCTGAATGGGAGTGGCTGGCCCGCTCACCGATAGCATCAGGGCCCATGAGGCCCTTGGTGATCGCTGTCGACGGCACCAGCGGATCAGGCAAGTCGAGCACGTCGCGACGCGTCGCCGATGCCTTGGGCCTGGCCTACCTCGACACTGGCTCGATGTACCGCGCGGAGACGTGGTGGATGCTGAGTCACGGAGTCGACACGTCGTCGGAGGCAGCGGTGGCCGAGAAGGCCTCCCTGTCGCGGATCGAGGTCGGCACGGACCCGTTGACGCCGTGGATCCTGCTCGACGGCGATGACGTCAGTGAGCCGATCCGGACCGACGAGGTCAACGCCCACGTGTCCCTGGTCGCCCGGGTTCCCGCAGTGCGTACGCGCATGGTCCAGATGCAGCGAGAGGCGATCATCGGGGCGCCCCGGGGGATCGTCGTCGAGGGCCGGGACATCGGGTCCGTGGTGTGGCCGGCAGCCGATCTCAAGCTCTACCTGACCGCCGATCCGGCGGCCCGCGCTGCGCGCCGGACGCTGGAGGAGGGCAGCGCCGATGTCGCTGCCACCGAGGCCAGCCTGGCTGCCCGGGATGCGATCGATTCGACCCGCGCGACGGCTCCGCTGGTGCAGGCGGATGGTGCAGTGACGATCGACAGCACGTTCCTCACCCTCGACGCGGTCGTCGCGCAGGTTCTCGATCTGGTCGCGGGGTTGCGGCGATGACCGATCTCGCCTCGGAAACCGGGATGCGCAGAGCCAGGCCCCTCGTCCGCCGGTTGATGCGCCATCGCTGGGACATCCGGCTGCACCACGAGGACCGTGTGTGCGACGGACCGCTGATCCTGGCGGGCAACCACGTCGACGTCATCGACGGGCCGCTGCTCGCGACCCTGGCGCCGCGTCCGGTGCATGCGCTCACGAAGTCCGAGATGTACGTCGGTAAGACCGGCAGGTTCCTCAACTGGGCCGGTCAGATTCCGGTCGTACGCCACACGCCGGACGCCCGCGCGGTCCGGATGGGCCTCGAGGTCCTCAAGGCCGGACGCGTGCTCGGGATCTACCCCGAGGGCGCACGGGACAACGGTCTCTTCGACACATTCGCTCACGGCGTCGGGTACTTCGCCCTGGTCAGCGGTGCGCCGGTCGTACCCGTGATCTCCTTCGGTACGAAGGCCATCCACCTGAGCCGTGAGGACGCCCCGCCCCGTGGCGCCCGCATCGACATGTGGTTCGGAGAACCCATCCAGTTCGACGCCGAGATGTGGCCGCGTCGACGCGCTCACGTCGCGGACGTGAGCGACCAGATCCAGGAACACCTGCGGACTGCGCTCAAAGAAGCCGAGGCCGAGACCGGACTCATCCTGACCGACCGAGGAGCCGCCTGATGACGACCCAAGACACCCGCCTGCCCATCCTTGCCGTGGTGGGACGTCCCAACGTCGGCAAGTCGACCCTGGTCAACAGGATCATCGGTCGCCGTGAGGCTGTCGTCCAGGACGTCCCGGGCGTGACCCGTGACCGCGTCTTCTACGACGCCGACTGGAACGGCCGGTCCTTCCAGTTGGTCGACACCGGCGGTTGGGACCCCGACGCCAAGGGCCTGGGCGGCTCGATCGCGGCGCAGGCCGAGATCGCCGTGGGCCTGGCCGACGCCGTGCTCTTCGTGGTCGACGCAACCGTCGGCATCACGGACTCCGACGAAGCGGTCGTGAGGATCCTCCGTCGCTCCGACAAGCCGGTGCTTCTGGCTGCCAACAAGGTCGACGACCTGCGTCAGGAGGGCGAAGCGGCCTCCCTGTGGCAACTGGGGCTGGGCGAGCCGTACCCGGTCAGCGGCCTGCACGGCCGTGGCTCGGGTGACCTCCTGGACGCGATCCTGGCCGCGCTGCCGGAGACACCTGAGATCGACGATGTCGAACCCAGCGGTCTGCGCCGGATCGCCCTGGTCGGCCGTCCCAACGTCGGCAAGTCCTCGCTCCTCAACAAGCTGGCAGGCTCCGACCGCGTCGTCGTCGACAGCGTCGCGGGCACCACCGTCGACCCCGTCGACGAGGTGGTGACGCTGGGCGGCCAGGACTGGCTCCTGATCGACACGGCCGGGATCCGCAAGCGCGTCAAGGAGGCCTCCGGCTTCGAGTACTACGCCTCTCTGCGTACGTCCGGCGCGATCGACCGGGCCGAGGTCTGCGTCCTCGTCCTGGACGGCGGCCAGAAGGTCTCCGAGCAGGACATCCGGATCTTGCAGCAGACTCGCGAGGCCGGCCGGGCACTCGTGGTCGCGATCAACAAGTGGGACCTGGTGGACGAGGACCGTCGGTCGTTCCTCGAGCGTGAGTTGGAGCAGGAGCTCGTCCAGGTCCAGTGGGCTCCGCGGATCAACATCACCGCGCGTACGGGCTGGCACGTGGACCGTCTGGTCCCCGCGCTCGAGAAGGCGTTGGAGGGGTGGGAGACCCGCATCGGCACCGGCGCGCTCAACACCTTCCTCGGCCGCCTCGTCGCGGAGCACCCGCACCCGGTCCGCGGTGGCAAGCAGCCACGCATCGTGTACGCCACTCAGCCGTCGACGGCGCCGCCGACGTTCGTGCTCTTCACCAGCGGCAAACTCGATGCGGCGTACGAGCGTTACATCGAGCGCCGGCTGCGTGAGGAGTTCGGCTTCGTGGGTACGCCTATCGTGCTGCAGCAGCGCGTACGCGAGAAGCGCAAGAGGACGTGAGCGAGGCCGGGAGCCGCGCTCAGTTGGCTCCGGTCGCGGTGACCTTCCAGCCGCCGTTCTCGAGCTTCCAGGTACTGATCTGAACGTTTCCGGTCGCGTCGGTGATGCGCACGGACGCGGTGTCGGACGTCTGGGAGAGGACCGTGATGTCCTTCGCGGGGCGGATCGGTTGACCGGTCGACTTCGCGAGCGTCAGCACGGTCGTGAACAGCGTCGTGCAGTCCTTGCCCTTGAGCAGGGGTCCTGCCTTGGCGATCTGCGCGGTGACGAACGCCGGGTCGATGTGGCTGCATGCGCCGGCTGGGTCGTCGTTCAGCAGCGCCGTCTGGAATGCCAACGCGGCGTCCTTCACCGACGGTGCGGCCTTCGAAGAACCGCATGCCACCAGGCCGGCCAGGAGCAGCGGGGCAAGGGCGTACGCGAGCGGGCGGGGCAACGACATGGGCGGAGCCTAATCGAACGGTGGCCCGAAGACCTCGGGCTGACCGGCGTTCGCCAGCAGCACGAATCGGTGCCGCCCGGGACGCCCGAGCGGCGGTTGGTACCAGCTGACCGCGTACTCGTGCCGACTGCGTCGCTGCACGTGGCTGACGCCCATGCGTACCCCTTGGTCGTCGGCAACCTGGACCCATGAGCCGTCGGGTTGTTCGGCCTCCACGCGCACCAGAGGTTCGTGCCAGTGCAGGTCGGCGGGAGGTACGTCGCTCCAGCCCATCCGCCAGTGGGCGTCGTCAGTCGCCGTGGATTCCCGGAACTCGGCGGCTCCAGGACGACGATCAATCGGTGCACCGTTCGGTCGCGGCACGTACGTCCTGATGCCGAAGTCGAAGTGCCGTGGCAGTACGTCCTCGACCCGTCCGTGCTGCGCCAGGTCGGCCGCCACGGCCGTGGCCGCAGCCTGGACCCACCGGGTCTGGTCAGGTCCGAACAGCGTGCTCGCGCCCTCGTAGTACTGGGCGGCGTACTCCTCGCGCGTCGTCAGGTAGTCGCAGTGGTCGTCGACCAGGGAGGAGATGAAGGTGGTAGGGCCGTCGGCAAGCTCCGCACCCACGGCCTCGGAGATCCGTCGGCCAGCCTCCACCGTGACCTCGAAAGGTAGGCCGACCACAGCCGCCGGTCCCAGTCGGAGGAGATGGATGGGCAGGATCTCCGGGAAGGCGTGATCGGGGGCCACGAGCAGCGCGTGCAATGGATCGATCACCCCGACCATGCGCTTCTCGCCCTGGTCGGGATGAGGCCGCAGCCTGGTCGAGCCAGCCTTGAACGGCGGCACCTGGGCGATCACCGCCGTCAGGTTCTCCTGGGCGCCTGCGGCTTTCGGGAAACCGACCCTCGGTGCAGGGAGTACGACGCCGTCGTAGGACGGACGAGCAGCCAGGTCGATCTCACGGAGTCCGGCGGCAATTGGGAAGTCGTCGGTCAACTGGTCCGCCAGATCTGCGTGCAGGCGCGCACCAGCCGCACCGATCAGTCGACCGACACGCTCCGCCTCGGGATACACCGTCATGCCGGGCCGGACCGCGGGCGTCATGTCGCCGTGTGCTGCTACGACCGAGCCGGCAACTGGCCGGATTCCGGTCTGTGCCTGGATGCCGGCGGCGAGCTCGTCGTTGAGATACGCCCAGTGGTCAGCGTGATAGGCCGGCTCGGCAGGTCGGATGCCGGTCCCGTGGATCGCGAACCAGGCGAGGACGCCGATCGGGCCTTCGGCGTCGTCGATCCTGAGGACCCTGAGGTCGGGATCGATGGTGCTGTAGGGCCGCTGCAGGTCCGTGCGCTTATCGATCACGTTGTCGTTGCGTACGTGGGCGCCGTGGGAGCGATTCCGGGTCGCGCCCCAGACCTCGGTGGTCCCGAACGCTGCCCGCGCGGGTCGGCGCGAGGTGACCGCCCGGCGTACGACGTCGACAATCTGGTCGATCAGGAAGTTCGTGTACGCCGGGTCGAAACCGGGTCGGTTCGCCGCCCAGATGTTGTACATGTCGCTGCCGCTGTACTGCCCGGGCCCGGCATGCGTGTGCGTCACGGCCATGAAGAGACCCGAAGCCGGGATCCCCAGGTCCGCGATCCGGAGAGCAACCTCGCGATGGACGTACGCCGAGCCCGCCAGCAGGTCACAGGCGAGTAGCACGATGCTGGTGTCCCCGTGTGCCAGGTGGAAGGCGCGTACCCGCAACCGGGTGCGGAAGCCGTCCCCGTCGACCGCGTTCTTCGAATGGCCGGCCTTGGGCATGCCCGGAGGTGGCGTGATGTCTGCTTCGGCCACGCCGGCCAGCAGCCCGCCGCCGACGACGGGTGCCGCGGCGGCGGCGGGGGCTGGCAGATCAACGACAAAACGCGTTCGGCTCACCGGTGCATTCTCACGTACGGTTCGCGATCAACACTCAGGCCGCCTCGCCTCTCGGCGAGGCCACAGGACGCAGGGAACGAACGAGCCCCTCTGACCTGCGAGAACGCTGGCCGGAGGGGCTCGTACATCGGTCGGGCTGACAGGATTTGAACCTGCGGCCCCTTGACCCCCAGTCAAGTGCGCTACCAAACTGCGCCACAGCCCGATGCCTCCCGGAGGAGGCTCGAGAACGCTATCGCAAGGAGGGCTCGTCTGACATATCGGTGGCCCAGTGGGCGCCTCCCCGCGGCGGCCAGATATGTCAGACGAGCCCGGGCTCCAACCTCCGGAATCCGGCTGCGCCGAGTCGGTATGGTGGTGCCCAAATGGACGGCGATCATCGGGCGTACGGAGCCCCCTCATGACCACCGCTGCGCTGCTCGCCGGGAGCGTGCTGCTGATCCTCGCGTGCGGCATCTTCGTCGCTGCTGAGTTCGCGCTGGTCACGGTGGACCGTGTCCTGATCGAACAACAGGCAGAGGCAGGGGACCGGCGGGCTGCGGGCGTGGTGACTGCGTTGTCGTCGCTCTCCACGCACCTGTCGGGCGCTCAGCTCGGGATCACGCTGACCAACCTGGGGATCGGCTTTCTGGCGGAGCCCGCGGTCGAAAAGCTGCTGCATCCGGCGCTCGGCGAGCTCAACCACCATCTGGCCAACGTCGTCTCGCTCGCCGTGTCGCTGGTGGGAGCATCGATCATCACCATGATCTACGGCGAGTTGGTGCCGAAGAACATCGCACTTGCCCGCCCGGCCGAGGTCGCGCGGGGGACACAAGGCCTGTTGCGCGCGTGGACGAAGGTGACCCGGTGGCCGATCAACGGGCTCAACGCGCTCGCGAACGCAGCCGTACGCAAGCTGGGTGCCGAACCACAGGAGGAACTGCGCAGTGCTCGCAGTTCCGGCGAGCTGACGTCCCTGATCCAGCACAGCGCCAACCAGGGGACCCTGGATGCGGACACGGCCGAGTTGATGGAGCGGTCGGTGGAGTTCGCCAGTCGTACGGCGGGGGAGATCATGACCCCGCGGGTACGCACCGCCAGCCTCCACGAGTCGGACCGCGCCGAGGCCGTCATCGAGCTGACCCGCGCGACCGGACACTCGCGCTTCCCGGTGCTGGATGACGACGGTCAGGTGGTCGGCACCGTGCACGTGAAGAACGCGGTGGCGTTGCCGGTGCACGAACGGCCGAACGCGCGCGTACGGAACCTGATGGCGCGGCCCGTGGTGGTACCGGACTCTCTCCGCCTGGATCCCTTGCTCCAACTGCTCCGTCGGCAGGGCATGCAGATGGCAGTCGTCGCCGACGAGTACGGCGACCAGGCGGGCATCGTCACCATGGAGGACGTGATCGAGGAGATCGTGGGCGCGATCGCCGACGAGCACGACCCGACCGACACCAGTGCCCAGCAGCAGCGTGACGGCCGTTGGACCGTCTCCGGACTTCTCCGCCCCGACGAGGTCGAGGACCTGACCGGGATCGCGCTCCCGGAGCACGAGGACTACGACACAGTCGCTGGGCTGGTGCTGTGGCTCGCTGGCGAGATCCCGGCCGTCGGTGACGACGTGACGGTCGAGACGGACTCGGGTACCGCCCATCTCCGGGTCCGTGCCATGGACGGCCTGCGGATCGATCAGATCGAACTGCGGGAGGAGTCATGAATCCGTTCGTGCTCCTCGTCGTCGCGGTCCTGCTGATCGCCGGGAACGCCGTTTTCGTGGCGGCTGAGTTCGGCTTGGTGGCAACCCGTCGCTCGCAGATCGAGCCGTTGGCCCAACGTGGCTCGCGACGCGCCGAGCGGACCTTGCAGGCGATGGAGAACATGCCGCCGATGATCGCCGCGATCCAGCTGGGAGTGACGCTCTGCTCCGTGCTCCTGGGTGCCATCGCCGAGCCCGGTGCCGCGGCCGCCCTGCATCCGTTGCTTCACGCCGTCCGGATCAACGACGCGGTGGCTGAACCGGTGGCGTACGCCCTGGCTCTCGCCGTCGTGGCTGCGTGCCATGTGGTCCTGGGGGAGATGGTTCCGAAGAATCTCGCGCTCGCGGGCCCGCAGCGAACTGCGGTCATCCTGGTCCCGGCGGTGTACGCCCTGGCGCGAATGCTGCGTCCGCTGATCGTGGTGCTCAATGCCGCGGCCGGGGCCACCCTGTGGCTCTTCAGGATCGAGCCGAGGACCGAGACGCACTCGGCGTACACACTGGCCGAGATCGAGGCCATGGTCACCGAGAGTCACGGAGAGGGACTGTTGGAGAACGACGAGTACGACCGCCTCGCCGGAGCGTTGGGCTTCACGGAGAAGTCTGTGGACCAGATCCTCCTGCCTGTCGAGGGCCTCACGACCGTGGCGCAGGACGCGACCGGAGCCGACGTCGAAGCAGCGTGCGCCGCGACCGGATTCAGCCGGTTCCCGGTCATCGCCCGTAGTGGTGACCTTGTGGGATACCTCCACATCAAGGACGCGCTCGGCGACGAGGACCAGCGGACCCGCACCTTGGATGCCCACTGGATCCGGCCGTTCGCCGTGGTGGGTGTGGGCGAGCAGTTGCATGACGCACTGGCCATACTTCGCCGCGACGGAGCCCACATGGCACGCGTCGTCAGCACCGACGGCGACACGCTCGGCGTCATCACACTCGAGGATGTCATCGAGGAACTGGTCGGCGAGATCCGCGATGCGGCACACGCCGAGGAGGGTCTTTAATTGGCTTCCATGGTGACCACGCAGCCTCGCTCCGGCTGGTCGCTCCCGAACACGTTGACAGTCGTCCGGCTGCTCACGATCCCGATCTTCGTCTGGCTCGTCCTGAGCCATCAGCGGCATCTGTACGCACTCGGCGTCCTGGTCGTCGCAGGTGCGACTGACTTCTTCGACGGCTGGCTGGCCCGGCGTACCGGCAACGTGACCCGGATCGGAGAGCTCCTCGATCCGATCGTGGATCGCCTCTTCATCCTCGCCGCCGCCGTCACGCTGTGGGCGAATCACTCGATCCCGGCCTGGCTTGCCGCCATGGTGCTGCTCCGCGACGTGTTCCTGTGGACGCTCGTCCCGTTGTTGCGCTCCCGCCGGGTGTCCTCGCTGCCGGTGCACTACCTCGGCAAGGCAGCGACGTTCAATCTGTTGTACGCCTTCCCGTTGCTGTTGCTCGCCAACGGACACGGTGCGGTGCACGAGATCGCCCGGACCTTCGCCTGGGCGTTCACGTTGTGGGGCGTCGGGCTCTACTGGTGGGTCGGGATCATCTACGCCCGCCAGGTCGCCTCGCTGATCCGGTCCGTCCCGTCACCACGTCGAGGGCGGCGCGTTGCCTGACCGGGCGACAGCCCGCGCGCGGGCAGCGGTTCCGCTCTTGACCCTGATCACGGAGCAGTCGCTCGACGCCGATTACGAAGTGGTGGCGGCCCGCGGTCCGAGCCAGGCACCGCCCGGCCGGCGACGTACCGTGATCGCAACGGTGGTGGCTCTGGCGGGGATCCTGGGCACCATCGCGTTCGTGCAGACGTCGCGGAGCGCAGCGCTTCAGCGGACCGACAAGGACGACCTGATCGCGCGCGTCACCGCGGCCAAGGCGGCGCTGAACGACGAAGGGCGACGGTTGTCCCTCCTGCAGGCGTCCACGTCGTCCGCGACGAATGCCTACGGCCGGGTGGACGGGCAGTGGCGCGCCGCGCTTGGCGATCTGAACAACCTGGGCGCGCAAGCCGGCTCGGCGCCGGTGAGCGGGACCGGTATCCAGGTCACCGTGACCGATGGGGGTTCCTCCGGGGGACAGGTCCAGGACTCCGACCTTCGGGCGCTGGTCAACGCCCTGTGGATCGCGGGCGCGAAGGCGATATCGATCAACGGGGAGAGATTGAGTACGCGGAGCGCGATGCGCAATTCGGGGTCTGTGATCCGGCTCAACGGTGTCTCACTCAGTTCGCCCTACGTCGTGACGGCGGTCGGCCCTGCGGTCGGGACGTGGTCGGCGACGGTGAGTGGGGGCACCTTCCGGTCCGGCGCCTCGACGTTCGGATTCACCTATTCGGAGGCGTACCCCGGCAGTGTCACCGTTCCTGCAGGGTCATCGGGCATGCTTACGTTGAGTTACGCCAAGCCCTCGGGGAAGGACCAGCAGTGATCGCAGGCATCGGCCTCCTCGTGGGCATCGTGCTGGGGCTCATCTTCCAGCCGCAGGTGCCGGTCGGACTGCAGCCGTACCTCCCGATCGCCGTGGTGGCGGCTCTCGATGCGGTGTGCGGTGGTCTGCGTGCGCACTTCGACAAGATCTTCTCGGACAAGGTCTTCGCGGTGTCGTTCGTGTCGAACGTCGTGATTGCCGCAGGCATCGTGTTCATGGGCGACAAGCTCGGGGTCGGCGGCCAGTTGTCGACCGGCGTCATCGTCGTCCTCGGCATCCGGATCTTCTCCAACGTCGCGGCGATCAGACGGCACATCTTCCATGCCTGACGGGCCAAAGCGATCGATCCTGTTCCGCGGCAAGAGGGGGCAGGCCGTGATCGCCGTGCTGCTGGCGGTCCTGGGCTTCGCCGCGGTCACCCAGGTGCGTACGAACAGCGACGACACCAACTACTCGGCTTACCGGGAGCAGGACCTCGTGGACCTGCTGAGTGCGTTGTCGGCGACGTCCGAGCGCGTGCAGAGTCAGATCACCCAGCTCGAGCAGACGCGACTGCATCTCCAGCAGAACACCAGCGACCGGCAGGCAGCCCTCGCCCAGGCCGACAAACAGCTGTCGGACCTGAAGATCCTCGCGGGTACGGTTCCGGCCCAGGGCCCGGGGATCGCGATCACCATCACCGACCCTGACAACGGTGTCGCGACCGCCTCCGTCCTGGACCTGATCGAGGAACTTCGGTCTGCCGGTGTCGAGGCGATGTCGTTCAATGATCGTGTACGCGTGGTGGCTGACACGGCCATTGACGCCACGGGTGCCGGGATCACGGTTGACGGGGTCCAGCTCCATTCCCCGTACGTCCTCACGGCCATCGGTGACCCGACCACGCTCGCCGGTGCCGTGACCTTTGCGCGTGGACCCGAGTACATCCTCGAGCACGACGTGCAGGGCAATCCCAACGGAGCGACAGTCGACGTGGCCCAGAAGCCCCAGGTTCTCGTACGTCCAGTCGTCACCCGATAGCCTCATCCCAACCTTCGATCCCCCTAGGAGTTCACGTGACCTCGATCCCCGCCGACCTGCGCTACACCGCCGAGCACGAGTGGGTTCGTCAGCCGGGCGAGACCGCCGGTTCGGTCCGTGTCGGGATCACCGACTTCGCGCAGGACGCGCTCGGCGACATCGTGTACGCCTCGTTGCCGCGGGTGGGGGACACCGTGGCGGCCGGCTCCTCGGTGGGCGAGCTCGAGTCGACGAAGTCGGTCTCGGACGTGTACGCGCCGGTGTCCGGCGACGTGGTCGCGGTCAACGCCGACCTCGATGGTCAGCCGGAACTGCTCAACACGGACCCCTACGGCGCCGGTTGGTTGTTCGAGGTCGTTCCGTCGAGCGCCGCCGAGGTCGACGGCCTGCTCGACGCCGCCGCGTACGAGGCGACTCTCGGACAGTGACCTGATAGGTTCGGGTCGAACAGTCACGTTGTACTTGAGGGTGCGACTTTTCGCCCCCAGGCCCGGTTAGGAGTCGGCGATGCGGTGCACCTCGTGCGGCAGCGAGAACGGCAGCAATGCCAAGTTCTGCTCCCAGTGCGGCACTCCGCTGAACTTTGAGTCGACCGCGACGATGCAGCTCGATGTCAGCGACACCTCTGACCGCCTTCTCCGCCCGATCGATGCCGCCACGGTGGATGCGTTGCCGTCCGGCAACGGCATGCTCGTCGTGCAGCGTGGCCCGGGCGCAGGTCAGCGTTTCCTGCTGGACGAGGACCTCGTCACCGTCGGCCGTCACCCGGAGAGCAACATCTTCCTCGATGACGTGACCGTCTCGCGGCGCCATGCTGAGTTCCGTCGCACCGAGGACACCTTCGCGGTCAGCGACGCCGGCAGTCTGAATGGCACGTACGTCAACCGCGATCGGATCGACCGCGTCCTGCTGAAGGACGGCGACGAGGTCCAGATCGGCAAGTTCAAGCTGGTGTTCTACTCCGGTCACGGGGACCAGTGATGGGTCTGGCGCCTGCCTCGGCGTCTGGCGAGGAACGGTTCTCGATCGGGCACGTCCTGGATCTGCTCAAGTCGGACTTCGACGGCGTCAGCATTCCGAAGATCCGATTCCTCGAGGCCGAAGGCCTGATCACTCCTGAGCGGACGGCCTCGGGCTATCGCAAGTTCTCCCACGAGGACGTGGCTCGACTGCGATACATCCTGCGGATGCAGCGCGACCACTACCTGCCGCTCAAGGTGATCGCCGAGCACTTGGACGCGATGGACCGAGGGTTGGAGCCGCCGGCCATCGGCGCCCAGGAGCCCACCGTTCCGCCGCGGGTGTTGGCTGCCGACGGCGCCCCGCAGCCGGGTGAGTTCGTACGCCGCGAGCCGATGAGGATCTCGCGCCGCGAACTCATCAAGCTCGCCGATGTCAGCGAGAGCTTCTTCGCCGAACTGGAGGCGATGGGTATGGTCTCGCCGTCACGAGCTGGCTACTACGACAGGGATGATCTGATCGTGGCCACGACCGCCCGGGAGATGAACGCGTACGGCCTGGAGCCGCGGCACCTGCGTGGTTTCAAGGCGGCTGCCGACCGGGAGGTCGGTCTCATCGAGCAGGTTGCCTCGCCCTATCGGCGGTCATCGGACCCGGCTGCTGCCGCCCGTGCCGACGATGTGGCGGGCGAGATCGCGAGTCTGTCCGTACGCCTGCACGCGACGCTCGTACGCTCCGGCATCCATCGCTGAGGGAATCGAACGAAAGTCTCAACCTGAACTTGAGGGTTAGAGTTTTCGACACGCCGCAGAACATCTTTGACCGAGGGCACCTCCCGCCGTACTTTGAAGTGTCGCTGGTGTAACTCCAACGGTGTGATCCATGGATCGCCCAACTTCCCCTCACGGGGTTACTCTGACCAGAGAGACGACGGAGGATGACGTGAACGAGCACGACAAGGCAGCCACGCCGGTTCAGGAGCATGCCTACGCCGAGGCGCAGGCTGTTGCCGACGACCAAGGCCTGCTCTTCACCGACGACGTCGCACCCCTGCCGAGCGACCTCGGCTACCGCGGCCCGACCGCGTGTGCCGCAGCCGGCATCACCTACCGTCAGCTCGACTACTGGGCGCGCACCGGCCTGATCGAGCCGTCGGTACGCAGCGCGTCCGGCTCCGGGTCTCAGCGCCTGTACGGCTTCCGCGACATCTTGATCCTCCGTGTCATCAAGCGACTCCTGGATGCCGGCATCTCGCTGCAGCAGGTCCGGATCGCGGTCAACCACCTTCGCGAGCGTGGCACCGACGACCTCACCCGCGTCACGCTGATGAGTGACGGTGCCTCGGTCTATGAGTGCACCAACAGCGAAGAGGTCATCGACCTTCTTGCCGGCGGTCAGGGTGTCTTCGGTATCGCGATCGGTGGCGTCTGGCGCGAGATCGAGGGCAGTTTGTCCGAGCTTCCGAGCGAGCGCAGCGCCGACGAGGCGCCCGTGACCGTCGCAGGCGACGAGTTGGCGGCCCGGCGGGCGGCGCGTACCGCGGTCTGAACACCGACATCACAAGCTCCGGGGGTCCGGCTGTCGCTCATGACGGCCGGGCTTCTGCGTTTCCACCAGTGCACCCGATAGACTGGGTGCGCTGACACCCGTGCGGGAGAGCTCCAGTCGCAGGACGTAGGAGCGCCGAAGGGGCAATTCCTCCCCGGAACCTCTCAGGCACCAGGACCGTACGGGCATTGCAACTCTGAAGTCGCCGTCATCCGACTGCGCTGACAGAGGGGGAGGGCCGCATTCCGTCGTCCTCCAGGAGCAGTTGTGTCAGAAGCCCGCGCCTTCGTTGACCGCCACATCGGTCTGGCCCCCGCTGACATCGCATCGATGTTGCAGCGCCTCGGGTACGAGTCGCTCGAAGACCTGATGGATGCGGCAGTGCCGACAGCCATTCGCACCAAGGATCTGCTCAACCTTCCCGAGCCGCTGTCCGAGGTCGAGGTCGGCGCCCTGGCGCGGAAGTTGGCCAGCCAGAACGTGCCGGGGGAGCCCATGATCGGCCTGGGCTACTACGGCACCGTCACCCCGGGTGTGATCCGGCGCAACGTGCTCGAGGACCCGAGTTGGTACACGGCGTACACGCCGTACCAGCCCGAGATCTCCCAGGGCCGTCTTGAGGCCCTGATCAACTTCCAGACGATGATCGGCGACCTGACGGGCCTGCCGGTGGCGAACTCGTCGCTGCTCGACGAGGGCACGGCTGTCGCGGAGGCGATGACCCTGGTCCGTCGCGCCGAGCGCAACGCCAAGGGCGCCTTCGTGATGGACGCCGATGCGCTTCCGCAGTCGATCGAGGTCGTACGCACTCGCGCCAAGGCGCTGGGCATCGACGTCGTCGTGGCTGACCTGTCGCAGGGCCTGCCCGAGGGCGACCTCTTCGGGGTCCTGGTGCAGTACCCGGGTGCGTCCGGCGAGATCCGCGACCCGCGGCCGATCATCGAGGCGGCGCATGGCCGGGGCGCTCTCGTCGTTGTCGCTGCCGATCTGCTCGCGCTCACGATGCTGGAGGCACCCGGCACTTTCGGCGCCGATGTCGTCGTCGGTACGTCGCAGCGTTTCGGCGTCCCGCTCTTCTACGGCGGTCCGCACGCGGGCTACATGGCGGTTGCCAAGGGCCTCGAGCGCCACATGCCAGGTCGCCTCGTCGGTGTTTCCATCGACGCGGAGGGCCGCCCGGCGTACCGTCTGGCGCTCGGCACGCGCGAGCAGCACATCCGCCGTGAGAAGGCGACCTCGAACATCTGCACCGCGCAGGTCCTGCTGGCCGTCACGGCGTCGATGTACGCCGTCTACCACGGTCCCGAAGGCCTCGCCGCGATCGCGAAGCGTACGCACCTGCATGCCGCCGACATCGCTGCCGGCTTGGCGGCGTCTGGCATCGCAGTCGTCAACACGACGTTCTTCGACACCCTGACCGTGTCCGTGCCGGGCCGCGCAGCGGCCGTGGTCAGGACCGCGCGTGAAGTGGGGATCCACCTGCGTCTCGTTGACGCCGACACGGTCGCGCTCTCGACCTCGGAGTTGACCACCGAAGCAAGCGTGACCGCAGTGCTGATGGCCTTCGGCGTCGGCCGTACCGGCGTTGCGTCCGTCACGCTGCCTGAGTCACTCGTCCGCACGAGCGAATTCCTCACCCACCCCGTGTTCAACGCGCACCGCAGCGAGACGCAGATGCTGCGGTACCTCGCGAAACTGTCGAACCGCGACTACGCCCTCGATCGCGGGATGATCCCGCTCGGATCGTGCACGATGAAGCTCAACGCAACGGCTGAGATGGAGCCGATCTCGCTGCCCGGCTTCGCCGAACTGCATCCCTTCGCACCCGCTGCCGACGCGACCGGATACCAGCAGCTCGTCTCCGAGCTCGAGGGCTGGTTGGCGGAGGTCACCGGGTACGACAAGGTCTCGATCCAGCCGAACGCCGGGTCGCAGGGCGAGCTCGCAGGTCTGCTCGCGATTCGCGGCTACCACCTCGCCAACGGAGACACGCACCGCGACATCTGCCTGATGCCTTCATCCGCGCACGGCACCAACGCGGCGTCGGCCGTGATGGCCGGCATGCGGGTGATTGTGGTGAAGTCCGCGGAGGACGGCACCGTGGACCTGGCCGATCTGCGCGCGAAGTGTGAGGAGCACGCCGAGGACCTGGCGGCGATCATGGTGACCTACCCCTCCACCCATGGCGTGTACGAAGAGGGCATCACTGAGGTCTGCGAACTTGTCCACAAGGCCGGCGGCCAGGTGTACATCGACGGCGCCAACTTCAACGCACTGCTGGGATACGCGAAGCCGGGCGAGTTCGGGGGCGACGTCTCGCACCTGAACCTGCACAAGACCTTCTGCATCCCTCACGGTGGCGGAGGTCCGGGCGTCGGTCCGGTCGCGGTCCGCGAGCACCTCGCCCCGTACCTTCCCTCGCACCCGTTCCACCCGGACACCGAGAAGGCAGACGGCATCGGTCCGATCTCCGCTGCGCCGTACGGCTCGGCCGGCATCCTGCCGATCTCGTGGGCGTACGTACGCCTCATGGGAGCCGAAGGCCTGACCCGTGCGACGGCGGCTGCTGTCCTCAGTGCCAACTACGTGGCTGCTCGCCTCGGCGAGCACTACCCGGTGCTGTACCGCGGCGACTCCGGCCTGGTGGCCCACGAGTGCATCCTCGATCTCCGGGGGATGACGGCCGAGACCGGTGTGTCCGTCGACGACGTCGCGAAGCGCCTCATCGACTACGGCTTCCACGCGCCGACGATGTCGTTCCCGGTGGCCGGCACGCTGATGGTCGAACCGACCGAGTCCGAGGACCTGGCCGAACTGGACCGCTTCATCGAGGCGATGATCCAGATCAAGGGCGAGATCGACCGGGTCGCGGCAGGGGAGTGGACCCCCGAGAACTCCGTACTCCGGGGTGCCCCTCACACCAGCCGCGCCCTCGTCGGCGACTGGGAGCGGCCATACTCGCGTGAGCTCGCGGTGTTCCCCGCGGGAATCGACCCGGACAAGTACTGGCCGCCGGTCGCACGGATCGACAACGCGTACGGCGACCGCAACCTCGTCTGTGCCTGCCCGCCGATCGAGTCCTTCGCGGACTGACCCTCCGTCATGACGAAGGGCCCGGGGCTGCGGTTGAACGCACGGCCCCGGGCCCTTCTCACTTGGTCTGCGCTACTGCAGAACCATGTTCGGCTCACCAGCGGCGTTGAGGCCGTTGGCGCCGCGTACGCAGGTGCCCGACTTCGGGGCGCCGCCGTTGTACGCCTGCAGGAGGCAGTTCGCGAGAGCGCGCTGACCCCAGTAGTTCGGGTGCAGCGACTCCTGGATGTAGTAGTCGGAGTTGGCCGTGGAGACCGTACGGATCTGGTTGACCCACTCGGTCTGGTCAACAGCCCCGGTCGACCACCAGCCGGCCAGACCCTTCTCCTCGATCAGTCCGACCGTGTTCTCGCAGAGCCGACGGCCGTTGAACGCGCTGGAGAGGTTGAGGGTCTTGATGTTGGTCATGCCCGAGTCGGTCGCAGCGCCGAAGACGGCGTTGTTGATCGTCGGGAGCAGGGTCGAGTTGGCGTAGTTCGCGTCGTTGTTCCAGAAGCCGCAACCGCCGGTGTTCTGACGGCTGTAACCCGACTCGCTGTAGCGGATGCTGCTGCCGTTGGGCAGTGGCGAGACGTAGTTCTGCACCTCGAGCGTCCACGACGTGTCTGCGTACCCGGCGTCGCGCATGGCGGTGCGGATGTTGAGGAACGCGTTCTTGATGTTGGCGCGCTGGGCAGCGACGTTGCTGGAAGCCATGGCGTTGGTGACGACGCTGTCGTCGTTGCAGTAGTCCTTCCACCACGACGGTGAACCAAGGAAGTCGGTGACGCACTGCTGCACGATCGAGCCGAAGTTGAAGTCGTTCCCGCCGATGGAGACGGCGACCAGCTTCACGTTGTGAGTCGCCGCGAAGTTCTGCAGCATCAACGCCTGACCCTGGCCTGCTGAGCCGTTGTAGAAGTCCAGGCCCGGCTTGAAGTAGCCGTTGGAGTCGGACGCCACGGTGGCCGTGGTGGCGCCGGAGCATGCCAGGTCAAGGCCGTTCACGCCGCTGCCGACGCTGATCTCGGAGGCGAAACTGCGGTGGCAGCGGTTGATCGTCTCCGCTGTGTGACTGGCGTTGTCGAAGTAGGTGCTCGCGCCGCCGGCGTCGATGTAGGACTCGCCGTTGTTGGAGTTGCCTGCCCAACGGCCGGCCTCGCCGGAGATGTAGCTGTCGCCGACGGAGACAACCCAAGCGACGCCTACGCCGGGGCCGTCGGCGTGGGCGGCCGGGGTGGTGACGAGGGTGGTGGCAATCGCTGCGATTGCCGTGGAACCGAGTGCGAGTGCGCGCTGCAGTGAAGGTGACACGAACTCCTCCAGACATGGTGGGGTGTGATGGCGGTCACGTGTGTGGACCGCTGCACAAGTTACTGACAAGTAACAGCGTCTGTGAAGGGTTCGTGCGAATTCTCTTTGAACACCAAGCAACCCGCCTACACCGCGTCGGAGAATCCGTCCTCGACGACTTCGGCATCGACCACGTCGAACAGCAGCTCCGGGCGCTCGACGTCGGCGAGCGCTTCGAAGTCGCCCGCAGTCAGCGCGCGGGGAGTGGTGTCGATCTCTCGGGCGGGGGAGATGATGGCGGACTCGTCGAACCGGTCGAGCTTGCGCGCAGTGACGAGTACGCGGGTCTCGAGAGTGCCGGCGAAGGCGTTGTACGACTTGACCGTGGTCTCCAGCGAACGGCGCAACTTCTCCGCGTGCTCGGACAACTTCACCACGCGGCCGTAGAGCTCACGACCCAGGTCGAAGAGTGCCTTGGCGTCCTGAGTGAGGACGTCCTGCTTCCAGGTGAAGGCGACCGTCTTGAGCAGGCCCCAGAGGTTGGTCGGCGTCGCCAGGATGACGCCCTTGCCGAACCCGTACTCCTGAAGGGACGGATCGGTCTCCAGGGCGACCCGCAGCAACTCGTCGTTCGGGATGAAGGCGATCGTGAACTCGGGCGATGCTTCGAGGCCCGTCCAGTACCCCTTCGCGGCCAGGGCGTCGACATGGCCACGAACCTTCTTGGCGTGGTCCTGCAGCAATTGCATCCGCGTGGCCGGATCGATGTCGGCGCGCTGCGCCTCGAAGTAGGAGTTGAACGGGACCTTCGCATCGATGGCCAAGTGCTTGCCACCCGGGAGGTTGATGACCATGTCGGGGCGTCGCGAGCCGGACTCGGCCTCGATGGTCGCCTGGGTCATGAAGTCGACCTGGGGGAGTAGGCCAGCGGACTCGACCAGCGACTTCAGTTGCGTCTCGCCCCAGGTGCCGCGTACGGCGTTGTTGGTCAACGCTGAAGCAAGGTTCGATGCCGCCTCGCGGGAAGCCTCCATGCTGCGCTGAGCGGTACGGATCTGCTCGGCGAGTTCGCCGTGCTGACGTACGCGCTCCGACTCCAGTTGCTCCACCTTGGACTGCATCTTCTTGAGCTGATCGGCGACCGGGGCGATCGTCTTGAGGACCTGAGCCTGCGCGTTCTCGTTGCGGTTGCGTTCGACGTCGCGCTCATCTCGCTCCGTGCTCGCGCGACGCTGGAGCTCCATCAGGTCTGCCAGCTGCGCCTGGGCGCGGCGCAGGGCATCGTCGAGACCGCGGATCTCGGCCTGGGCGGCCGCGAGGTCAGACTCGATCTCGGCGCGGCCCTGAAGTCCGTGGGCTTCGATCTGGGTGATCAGAGTCTGTTGCTGAGCAGCCCGAAGATCACGCTCGTGCGCGGCTTCGTCCGTGACTCTGGCAACTGCCGCGTCGACGGCCCGCTGACGCGCTGATGACAACAGTCGCCATGCCACTCCAGCACCAACGGCTGCGCCCAGCACCAGGCCCAACACGAACACCACGAATCCCATGGCTCTCACGCTAGGAGTGACCACCGACAGTTTCGGCCACCCCACGCCGAGGAAGGCATGGCAGGCTGGCGTCATGGCTGATGACCTGCGGCGCGTGGACCTGACCAAGATCGGTGAGCACCGCTACCAAGCACACAATGTTCGGGGCGGATCGATCACCTTCGGGGAGGGGGAGGACCCCGACTTCACTCCGGTGGAGCTGCTGCTCGCTGCGCTGGCAGGGTGCAGTGCGATCGACATCGACTACATCACCGGGAAGCGAGCGCCGTTCATCTCGTTCGACGCTCGTGCCGAGGCCGACAAGATCCGGGACGAAGCCGGGAATCATCTGGTCAACATTCAGGTGACCTTCGATGTCTCATTCCCGGACGGAGAGGGTGGCGATGCAGCCCGCGAGATCCTGCCAAGTGCCATTCAACGCAGTCACGAACGTCTCTGCACCGTGAGCCGTACGGTCGAGCTCGGCACGCCCGTGACGTACCTGGCCGGGCCCATCCAGGACTAGCTGATGGTCACGCTCTTGAACGTGACCTTCTCCTTCGGCGCGCCGCCACCGGCCGGGCCGGCAGCGCCGATGCCGGCTGCTCCGACACGCTTGAGGACCGCGATGCTTGCCGCGTCGAGCTGGCCGAAGACGGTGTAGTTCGGCGAGAACTGTGAGTCCCCGAAGACCATGAAGAACTGGCTCCCGCCGCTGTCCGGCGCGCCGGTGTTGGCCATCGCCAGCGTCCCTGCCTTGTACGTCTCGCTGCCGGTGATCTCGTCGGGAATCGTGTAGCCGGGGCCGCCAGTTCCGGTGCCGGTCGGGTCGCCGCACTGCAGGAACTCGAATCCCGCCGTGTTGCCCATCCGGTGACAGAACGTGTTGTTGAAGTAGCCCTGCTTCGCCAGTGAGACGAACGAGGCGACCGTGCACGGAGTAGCGGAGCCGGTCAGCTGGACCCGCAGGGTGCCGACGGACGTCTCGATCGTCGCGGTGTAGTTCTTCTTCGCCACCGTGGCAGGCGGCATCGAGACCGGCTTGGCGGCACCGCCGGTGTCGGTCCAAGCGCAGGTCGCCGAGCCGCCGCCAGCCTGAGTGGTCGACGGTGTGGTCGCCGGGATGCTGACTGTTGTGGTCGGACCCGAGGTTGAGGTGTCCGACGGCATCGATGAGCTGGAGGTGGAACCCGACCCGCAGGCTGCAAGTAGTGGAGTGGCAAGGGCGGCAATGATCACGGCACGACGCATGCGGGCATCGTAGTGTCTGCCTGGTGACGGATCTTCGCATGGAGCTCGATGACCTCAGTCGACCGGCGATCGCGGATCACCTGCGGGAGCATCTGGACGACATGCGATCGGTCTCACCGCCCGAGTCCGTACACGCCCTGGATCTCGATGGCCTGAGGGCACCGAACATCCGGTTCTGGTCCGCGTGGATCGACGACTCGCTCGTCGGAACGGTCGCACTCAAAGACCTGGGTGCCGGCGACGTCGAGATCAAAAGCATGCGTACGACCGCAGCGGCCAGGGGGAGAGGGGTGGGCCGCCAGATGTTGGCGTTCGCCCTGGAGCAGGCGCGTACGTCGGGAGCTGCCCGGGTGGTGCTGGAGACCGGAGCCGAGCCGTACTTCGAGCCGGCGCGCGGCCTGTATGTGGCAGCCGGATTCTCCGTTCGCGGTCCGTTCGCGGACTACGTCGTCGACCCGAACAGTGTCTACATGGAGTTGGCCCTGGCCTGATTCCGGGTAACCCATTGTATGTACGACATCTCGTACATACAATGGACGCATGACAGTTCAGTCCATCGTTGAGGACGTCGTACGCCGTTCCGGCCTCTCCAAGGCGGAACTGGCGCGACGATCCGGGATCAGTCGCTCGTCGCTGGACGAGTATCTGCTCGGCAAGCGGCAGCCATCAGTGGCTCAGCTGGAGCGTCTGGGGGAGTCTGCGGGTTTCAGACTGGATCTGGCGTGGACGCCCGTCGAGCTGCGGAAGGACCCTTCCTGGCTGATTCCGAACAACCCGGACATGCAGCCCCGCCCGACCACGACCGCGCAGCGGGCTCAGATCCTTGAGCGAGTGGTCGTGGTGGCAACTGAACTGCGCAGGCGCGAGCGGGGCGAGCTCGAGTTCCCGCCGTTCAAGGTCCTGGCGGCCTCATGAGGGACCCCCTGGTTGTTCTGCAACGCGCCGTAGACGTGTATGGACGCCTGACCAGTGCCGGGATTGAATGCGCAATCGGCGGGGCCCTTGCGCTGGGCTACCACGTCGATGACCCGCGGGGCACCTCGGACATCGACCTCAATGTGTCGGTGCTCGCGTCGCGTGGCAGGGAAGTCCTGGAACTGATGCCCGCCGACGTTCCCTGGGATGCGGACACGATCGCAGCAATCGAACGAGACGATCAGGTCCGGATTACATGGCCGAACCCTGCGGGCATTTCCATCCCGTTGGACCTGTTCTTCATCGCTGGCGACTTCCATGAGGTCGTTCGGACCCGAACCGAGTTCGTGCCGATGATGGATTCAACTGTACGTGTCCTGTCAGCGACTGACCTGACGGTGTTCAAGGCGCTGTTCAACCGTTCCAAGGACTGGCCGGACATCGAGTCGATGCTCCTCGCGCACGATTCGACGGTCGATCTGGACGAGGCGATCCGCTGGGTGGCGGAGATCGTGGGGAGTGGCGATCCGCGTGCACAGAGGCTCGAGTCCCTTCGATATCTGACATAACGCACATTATCGGTCATTTGGACAGCCTGATTCAGCCTCGCATGCCGACCGGCGGTATGCTGGTACCATGGTAACGATCGAGCGTGTACAGACCGGCGTTCGGATTGAACGCGGGATTCTCAAGACCTCAAAGGGGCTGGCGGAGGCGCTCGACATGCCGCTGGGCGAATTGCTCGAGGGTGTGCTCCTGCACGTCTTCGAGGGCAAGAAGGTGCCCTTCAGTGCGGACACCATCCAGAAGATCGCGTCGTTGAAGTCCGTGTACGACGTCAGCCTCACGAGTCGAGACGCGCACCACCTCGTCGAGGACGGCGCCGTCGATGAGCTTGACGAGTTCTACGAAGGCCGCATTCAAACTCCTGGATTCGCACACCGCGACCACCTACGCATGGCGTTCCTGGCCGTGAGCCGCGATCCGTTCCCGGTCGCATTCGGCCGGTACTCCGACGGGATCCGTCGGTTCGCAGCGGTAGCTGGGAAGCCTGAGAAGTTCCATCAAACGATCACTGGCATGTTCCTGGTGCTCGTCGCCGAACGACTGGCCGCGCAAGGAGCCGAGAATTTTGAGGCGTTCATCGACGCCAACCCGGATCTGCTCGACAGTGGGCTCGTCCGCCAGTACTACAGCGACGAGACCCTGTCGTCCCCGCGCGCGAGGTCGACCTACGTGCCACCCATCCGCGGCAAGCTCGACGATATGTCAACAGGGGAGTGACTCCCCCACTCACATTCCGACGTACGCAGCCAGGTGTTCGCCGGTGATCGTTGACTTGGTCTGGACGAGTTCGGCAGGCGGACCTTCGTACACCACGCGCCCTCCGTCGTGTCCTGCGCCTGGGCCCAGGTCGACGATCCAGTCCGCGTGGGCCATCACAGCTTGATGGTGCTCGATCACGATCACCGTTCGTCCAGCGTCAACGAGCCTGTCGAGCAGGCGAAGCAGATTGGCGACGTCGGCGAGATGCAATCCGGTGGTCGGCTCGTCGAGAACGATCACCTGGGCATCACTGACGGCCATGCTCATTGCCAACTTCACACGTTGGCGTTCTCCCCCGGACAACGTGTTGAGCGGCTGTCCCAGTCGGAGGTAGCCGAGGCCGACGTCCTCGAGGCGGCCCAGGATGCTCGCGGCCGCCGGTGTCTTCGCCTCACCTGATGCGAAGAACGCGTGCGCCTCAGCAACCGGCAGATCGAGTACGTCTGCGATGTTGAGCCCGCCGACCCGATACTCCAGGACGGATGCCTGGAACCGCTTGCCGCCGCAGTCCTCACACGGCGTCGAGACGGTGTCCATGAATCCGAGCTCGGTGATGATGACGCCGGCTCCGTTGCAGGTCGGGCAGGCCCCCTCCGAATTGGCGCTGAACAAGGCCGGCTTCACACCGCAGGCCTTGGCAAAGGTCTTGCGGATCGGCTCAAGAAGTCCGGTGTACGTCGCCGGGTTGCTGCGTCGAGATCCCTTGATCGGCGTCTGATCCACCGTCACGACTCCATCCCGACCAGCCAGCGCCCCGTGGATCAGCGAACTCTTGCCGGAGCCGGCGACGCCGGTCACGACCGTGAGCACACCTGTCGGAAGGTCGACATCGACGTTCTTGAGGTTGTGGGACGTCGCGCCGCGAATCTCGATCTGGCCCGCCGGCGTACGCGTGGACTCGCGGAGCGTCGCTCGGTAGGCGAGATGCCGACCCGTCTGCGTATCAGCCGACCGGAGGGCGTCGTACGTACCCTCGAAGACGACCTCTCCCCCGGCACTTCCCGCGCCCGGTCCCATGTCGACGACGTGGTCGGCGATGGCGATCGTCTCGGGCTTGTGCTCGACGACGAGCACGGTGTTGCCCTTGTCGCGAAGTTCCAGCAGGAGCTTGTTCATCCGCTCGATGTCGTGCGGGTGCAGACCGATGGTGGGCTCGTCGAAGACGTACGTCACATCGGTCAGGGCCGAGCCGAGGTGGCGGACCATCTTCGTGCGCTGCGCCTCTCCCCCGGACAGCGTCCCGGACGGACGATCCAGCGACAGGTACCCGAGTCCGATCTCGGTCAGGGCATCGAGCAGGTGCAACAGCGTCGCCACCAGCGGTGCGACCCCCGGGTCGTCGATGGTGCGTACCCAGTCAGCCAGATCGGTGACCTGCATCTGGCAGACCTCGCCGATGTCCTTGCCCATGACCTTGGGCGTACGCGCCGACTCGTTGAGGCGCGTGCCATGACACCTCGTGCACTCCCCGAAGGCCGCGGCGCGCTCGACGAACGCCTTGATGTGCGGCTGGAGGGACTCGGGATCCTTGCTGAACATCGACTTCCGGATCTTGGGGATAAGTCCCTCGACCGTCAGGTTGATGTTGTTGACCTTGCGCTTGTGCGGCTCGGCATAGAGCAGGTCCTGACGCTGCTCGTCGGTCAACTGGGAAATCGGGACATCCGGAGGCACGACGTCCTTGAATGCGGCGACCATCCAGCCGTCCGCGGTGTAGCCGGGCACGAGGATGGCGCCCTCGTCGAGGGACTTCGAGTCGTCGATGATCGCGGTCAGGTCGAGTGTCGAGACCGACCCACGACCCTCGCATTCAGGGCACATGCCGCCGAGATAGACCTGATTGCGGACGACGTTCTTCTTCCCCGCCTCGGTGACCGACACACCCCCGACCTTGGTGGTGGGGATGTTGAAGGAGAACGCAGTCGGTCCCCCGATGTAGGGCTGTCCGAGTCGGCTGAAGAGCGACCGCAGCATCGCGTTCGCGTCGGTGACCGTCCCGAGCGTGGAGCGCGGGTTCGCGCCGATCCGCTCCTGGTCCACAAGGATCGCCGTCGTCAGGCCCTCAAGGACATCCACCTCGGGTCGGGGCAGATTCGGCATGAAGCCCTGGATGAACGTCGAGTACGTCTCGTCGATCAGTCGGCGTGACTCCGCCGCCACCGTGCCGAACACCAGGGAGGACTTCCCGGAGCCGGAGACCCCGGTGAAGACCGTCAGCCGACGCTTGGGAATGTCGACGGAGACGTCCTTGAGGTTGTTCTCCCGCGCACCGCGGACACGGATGCAGTCGTGGTTGTCGGCGAGTTCGGTCACGGGGTCGATGCTTCCAGACTCCGCCGACAATTCAGGAGCGGACCTGGTTGATGCGTACGTGGTTGCCGGCCGGATCGCGGAACGCGCAGTCGCGTACGCCGTAGGGCTGGTCCGTGGGTTCCTGGATCACATCTGCCCCCGTCGCCTGCACCCTGTCGAACAACGCATCGAGGTCGGGAGTCGCCAGGATGACCCGGGCGTACGACCCCTTGGCCATCAGTTCGGCGATCGTACGGCGCTCCGCGTCGTTCAGGCTCGGGTCGATGGCCGGCGGCTCGAGGACGATGCTGGTCTCCGGCTGGCCGACCGGGCCCACCGTGATCCAGCGCATCTCGCCCTTGCCGACGTCCTGGCGGACCTCGAAACCGAGTGCGTCGCGGTAGAAGGCCAGAGCAGCCTCAGGGTCGGTCTGTGGCAAGAAGCTGGTGTGGATCGTCAGGTTCATGATGTCGACGTTAGTCAGGCCGACCCGGTGGCGCTTCTCGATTCCTGATCGGTCTGTGCACGACTTTGGTGACGCATGAGGGCAGTTCGAGGTCACCCTCGCCGGCACGACGCTTGTATTCACTCGGCGGGATCCCGACCAGTTCGGAGAACCGGGTGGAGAAGGTGCCGAGCGACTGGCAGCCCACCTCGAAGCACACATCTGTCACCGACAGATCGCCGCGCCGCAGGAGCGCCATCGCCCGCTCGATCCGGCGAGTCATGAGATAGCCGTACGGAGGCTCGCCGTAGGCGTCCTTGAACTGCCGCGACAGGTGACCTGCCGACATGTGGACGTCGCGGGCGAGAGCCTCCACGTCAAGAGGTTGCGCGTACTCGCGGTCGATCCGGTCGCGTACGCGCCGCAGCAACTCCAGGTCGCGCAACCGCTGCTGGAAGGCCGGGTTCGCGTCCACATCCCGATCGTGGCACGTCGTCCGAGGAATGACATCGGCGGCGTCGCGGTTGGGGCCGATATGGCCACTTACGTCGTTGCAGATCAGCCGGGCGGACCCCAGGTCCTCGAGTTCCGCGAGGAGCCGGACCGCGAGCCGGGCGCCGGCGAGATCGCCATCCGGGTCCGTGCCATCGGCGTGAATCCGGTCGACGTGAAGCAGCGCATCGCGGACGGCCCGGCGGAGTTCCCACTGCGACCGGGTCACGAAGTTGCCGGCGTCGTCGATGCCGTCGGCGCCGGGGCGCCGTTCCGGGTAGGCGACGAGGTGCTCGCATTCCGGGTGTTCGGCGGGTACGCGACGCGGGTCATCGTCGATGCCGGCGATGTGTTCCTGAAGCCCGCCAACCTCAGTTTCGATGAGGCAGCCGGCCTCCTGCTGGTCGGCGTCACCGCGGTTCACGCCCTGACGCGCGTGCAGGCCGTACGCGGTGACGTCGTCCTCGTGCACGGAGCGTCGGGCAGTGTCGGGCAGGCGCTGATCCAGCTGGCAGTTGCCGATGGGATCCGGGTGATCGGCACGTCCTCGGAGCGCAACTTCGATCTCGTACGCGAGCTCGGGGCCGAGCCGATCGCGTACGGCCCGGGCCTCGTCGACCGCGTACGCGCGTGCGCGCCGGACGGCATCGATGCGGCGATCGATCTGGTGGGCACCGAGGAGGCGATCGACACCTCCCTCGAACTGGTCGCAGACCACGCGCGGGTCACCACCATCGTCGGTGGTCCGTATCCGACGCAGCGAGGTGTCCAGAAGATTGGACGCGGTGTCGGCGCCGACCCCGGGACGGAGATCCGTGCCGCTGCCCGGCAGCCGCTGGTCGACGCAGCCGCCCGTGGTGACCTGAGGACGCGCGTCGTCGCCCGCTATCGGTTGGCAGAAGCGGCCGCGGCGCAGATCTTCGTCGCCGAAGGGCATGCCGCGGGCAAAGTCATCCTGATTCCGTGATCGGACGCGATCAGTAGGTCAGTTGAACCTTGATCGCCGTGCGGTCGGCCATGGCGGTGTAGCCAGCAGCGACCTGCTCCAGCGGCAACGCGAGGTCGAAGACGAGGCCTGGGTTGATGGCACCGGACTGGACCCGCGCGAGCAGGTCCGGCAGATAGCGACGTACGGGCGCCATCCCGCCGGCGAGCCCGATGTTGTGCGTGAACATCCGCCGGACCGGCAACTTCACCCCGTGGGGTACGCCGACGAACCCGACCGTGGCCCCAGGACGCGCGACGTCGAAGGCCGTCGTCATCGACTGCTCTGTGCCGACGCACTCGAGGACCGCGTCAGCTCCGGTGCCGTTGGTGAGCTCCATGACAGCCTTCGTCGCATCCTCTCCGCGCTCGGCGACGATGTGGGTCGCGCCAAAGGCGGTGGCGACCTTCTGTCGCGGCTCGTGACGTGACAGCGCGATGACTTTCTCGGCGCCCATCGTCGCCGCCGAGAGGACGCCGAGGAGCCCGACGGCGCCGTCACCGACTACGACAGCCGTACCGCCTGGCCTGACGCCAGCGGCCACTGCAGCGTGCCAGCCGGTGGCCATGACATCTGCCAGTGTCAGCAGCGACGGCAACTGCTCCGGCGACGGCGGGTCGATCTTCACGCAGGATCCGTCGATCTGGTTGACCAGCGTGTACTCCCCCTGGCCGCTGCCGGTGAACCCGAGGTTCACACATGCCTGCTGGTTGCCGGCGAGGCAGTGGATGCAGGTGTTGTCGCAGTGGTCGAACGGCACGATGACGGTGTCCCCGACCTTGAAATTGCGTGCGTCTGACCCCACGGCGACGACCTCGCCGAGGCATTCGTGGCCGATCGTCGTCGCCTGCTCCTGCGGGCCGTTGTCTCCGCGGTAACCCCAGAGGTCGGAGCCGCAGATGCAGGACGCGATCACCTTGACGATGGCGTCGGTCGGCTTGCTGATCGTCGGGTCCGGGACCTCTTCGAAGCGGATGTCACCGGGGCCGTGGAGCATCGTCGCGCGCATGTCCTCACCCTAGCGACCGAAGCCCATCAACGCGCCGTGCGAGGGCCTCAGACTCTTGCCGTATCTCATATGTGAGTTAAGGTTGTCGGGTGACTGAGGGCTACAAATCGACCATCGGCAACGTCGTCCGCGATGCACGCAAGCACCGTGGGCTCACCCAGGCGCAGCTGGCCGACAAACTGGGGACCAGCCAGTCCGCGGTGAATCGGATCGAGAAGGGCCAGCAGAATCTCTCGCTGGAGATGATCGCGCGGATCGGCGATGCGCTCGACTCCTCGATCGTCGAGATCGGAGCCGGTCCGACCCATCTGCGCGTCACCGGACCCACGACGTTGTCGGGTGCGATCGACGTCAAGACCTCCAAGAATGCTGGCGTCGCACTCCTGTGTGCCTCGTTGCTCAACCGCGGGCGTACGACCCTGCGCAAGGTCGCGCGGATCGAGGAGGTCAACCGCCTCCTCGAGGTGTTGTCCTCCATGGGTGTCGGCGTGCGCTGGCTCAATGACGAAGGTGATCTGGAGATCACTCCCCCGAAGGTTCTAGCCCTCGGCGACATCGACGAAGCTGCTGCACGGCGTACGCGCTCGGTGATCATGTTCCTCGGCCCTCTGCTGCACCGCTCCGACGATTTCGAGTTGCCGTACGCAGGCGGTTGCCAGCTGGGTGAGCGCACCGTCGAGCCGCACATGGCTGCTCTGCGCCACTTCGGCCTCGAGGTCAAGGCCACCGAGGGCAGCTATCACGCCATGAGCCAACCGATAGCCCCCGCACGCCCGATCGTCCTCACCGAGCGGGGCGACACGGTCACCGAGAACGCCTTGATGGCAGCCGCGCTGCACCCCGGCACGACAGTGATCCGCAACGCCTCGTCCAACTACATGGTGCAGGACCTCTGCTTCTACCTCGAGAAACTCGGAGTTCAGGTCGATGGCATCGGCACCACGACCCTCACGGTGACCGGCGTCGCCGAGATCGATGTGGACGTCGACTACGCCCCGTCCGAGGACCCGATCGAGGCCATGTCGCTGCTGGCAGCCGCCATCGTCACCGACTCCGAGATCACCATCCGGCGCGCCCCGATCGAGTTCCTCGAGATCGAGCTGGCCACCCTGGAGGAGATGGGGTTCAAGTACGACCGCACGGACGAGTACCTCGCCGCCAACGGGCACACCCGGCTGGTCGACATCACCACGCGCCGGTCCGTCCTGCACGCGCCGCTGGACAAGATCCACCCGCTGCCGTTCCCGGGCCTCAACATCGACAACCTGCCGTTCTTCGCCATCATCGCGGCGGTCGCGTCGGGGCAGACGCTGCTGCATGACTGGGTGTACGAGAACCGCGCGATCTACCTCACCGAACTGAACAAGCTCGGTGCGCAGGTCAAGTTGCTCGACCCGCATCGCGTACTCATCGATGGCCCGACGCGCTTCAGCGGCGCCGAGGTCGTGTGCCCACCGGCCCTGCGGCCGGCTGTCGTCGTCCTGCTCGCGATGCTCGCCTCCAAGGGCACCAGCGTGCTCCGGTCGACGTACGTCATTGCTCGCGGCTACGAGGATCTGGCTGAGCGACTCAACGAGCTCGGCGCAGACATCGTGCCCTTCCGCGACATCTGATCGACGTGCTCGCGTTCGCGCACCGTGGCGGAGCGACCCACCCGGAGATCGTGGGCCTGGAGAACACGCTCGCAGCGTTCCAGCACGCGTACGACCTCGGGTACCGCTACTTCGAGACCGATGTGCATGCCTCGATCGACGGCGTGCTGTTCGCGTTCCACGACGATGAGCTCGATCGGGTGACCGACGGAAGCGGACGTCTGGCTGAGCTGCCGTCCGGCACCATCGGGCAGGCACGGGTGGGCGGGCGCCACGCGATCCCGACACTCGCCGAGCTCGTGGACGCGTTCCCTGACGTGACCTTCAACGTCGACATCAAGGCCGACGACGCCACCGGACCCCTCGCCGATCTCGTGACTCGTCGACAACTCTCCGGGCGGGTCATCGTCGGCAGCTTCTCGTCGGCTCGGCTGCGTAGATTCCGACGTCTGACCGCCGGCCAGGTGCCCACGTCGGCGGATCCGCGGGAGGTTGCAGCTTTCGTGCTGTGCCCGTCGCCACTCGTGGCTCGGCTGCTGCGTGCCCTCCCCTGCGTCGCGCTGCAGGTGCCTGTCCACACCAGCATCAGGGGTCGTCGGGTCGAAGTGGTCACCCGCCGGTTCGTTCGCAACGCTCACGCAGCCGGCAAGCATGTTCATGTGTGGACGATCGATGAGCCCACCGAGATGGAGCGGCTCATCGCTCTCGGGGTCGACGGGATCATGACTGACCGCACGGACCTGCTGAAGGACGTCCTGATCACCCACGGCCTCTGGCGGACGAACTAGCGATTCGTGGCGCGTCGGGGGTTGCGGGAACGGATCCGACTGCGCAACCGTTGAAGAAGGCAGACCCTCGACCGGCGTCATGACATCGATGCCCGGGAGTCTCATCACCAAACGACCTGGGAGGTGCCAGATGGCAGAGCGGACATTGCGCGGAGCAAGTCTCGGTGGCAAGAGCTTCGAGGATGAGCGCGGCATTGAGTTCGCCGGCCGCCAGCAGGTCACCTTTGTGTGCACCCGGGGTCACCGGTTCGAGGTGACGATGTCCGACGAGGCCGACGTACCCAACCACTGGGAATGTCAGCGCTGCGGCTCCGAGGCCACCAACGCGGCCGTGGAGAACCCGGAGGCGAAGGTCGAGAAGCCGGTGCGTTCGCACTGGGACATGCTGCTCGAACGTCGGTCGGAGAAGGAGCTCGAGGAGATCCTCAAGGAGCGCCTGGAGTTGCTGCGTGACGGCGAGATCGGGCCGGCGCACCTGCACCGTCCGTCGCGCCGCAAGAAGACCTCCGTCTGACCTTCTGCGCCTCGCTCACGCGTCCCGGGCAGCCTTGCGCTCGGAGATGCGGCTCTTCCGCTCGGCGATCCCCCATCGGGTGACCATCTTGATGGACTCCTTGGCGACGGATCCGTCGAGCTTCGAGTTCCCGCGTACGCGCTCGACGAACTGGATCGGAACCTCGGCCACCGTGAGTCCGGCTCGGACGGTACGCGCCGCGAGGTCCGTCTGGAAGATGTAGCCCGCCGACTCCACGGACTTCAGGTCGATCGCCTCGAGGGTGGAGCGCCTGAAGAGGCGGTACCCGGCGGTGATGTCGCGGATCTCGGTGCCCAACAGGAGTCGGACGTAGAAGTTGCCGCCACGCGACATGATGAGTCGCTTGATCGGCCAGTTCAGCACCGAGCCGCCGGGGATGTAGCGCGAGCCGATGACCAGATCGGCTGCGTGCAACCCGTTCAGCAGTCGGTACAGCTCCTCCGGCTGGTGCGAGCCGTCCGCGTCCATCTCGCCGATGACGTCGTAGCCCTGCTCCAGCGCCCAGGCGAAGCCGTGGAGGTACGCGGCGCCGAGGCCCGCCTTCTCGGTGCGGTGGATGACATGGATGTGCGGGTCGGCCGAAGCCATGGCGTCAGCCAGGTCGCCGGTGCCGTCCGGGGAGTTGTCGTCCATGACCAGGACGTCCACACCGGGCTGCGCGCGACGAAGTCGGCCGACGATCCACTCGATGTTCTCCACCTCGTTGAAGGTGGGGATCACCATCACGACACGACCCAAGCCGTCAACAGGCACCGGTGCACTCCTTGCTCTGGAAGAGGCAAGCGTAGCGACATGGTTGGATGCAGACGTGGAACCCCGACTCATGCTCCTCGACACGGCGTCGCTCTACTTCCGGGCGTTCTTCGGTGTGCCGGACACCCGTGCGGCTGATGGCACGCCGGTCAACGCCGTGAGGGGTCTCCTCGAGTTCATCGCGACGCTCGTTTCGCAGTATCAACCGACCCACCTGGTGTGCTGCTGGGACAACTCGTGGCGCCCCACGTGGCGGGTGGAACTGATCGACTCCTACAAGTCAGCCCGTGTCGGCAGCGAGGCCGACGGCGTGGCGGTCGAGGTGGTGCCCGATGATCTGCAGCCGCAGATCCCGATCATTCTCGACGTCCTGGCTGCCCTCGGGATCGCCGTCATCGGTGCTGATGACCACGAGGCCGACGACGTGATCGGCACGCTCAGCACGATGGCCACCGGGCCCGTCGCGATCGTCACGGGTGACCGGGACCTGTTCCAACTGGTCGACGATGCGCGCAACGTACGGGTCCTCTACACGACCAGGGGCGTAGCCCAGCACGATCGCGTCGACGATGCGTGGATCCTTGCCAAGTACGGCGTGCACGCGGCCCAGTACGCCGACTTCGCGACCCTGCGCGGCGATGCGTCCGACGGGCTGCCCGGCGTACGCGGAATCGGTGAGAAGACCGCGGCAACCCTGCTGCAGACCTACGGCGACCTCGCGGGAATCCAGTCCGCCGCCCAGGACCCCGCGACGGCCCTCTCCCCCAGCGTCCGGAGCAAGATCCTGGCCGGCGCCGACTACCTCGAGGTCGCTCCCACGGTCGTCGGCGTGGCGCGTACGCTGCCACTGTCGTTGGTGGGGACCGAGACCCCGAGTACGCCGCACGACCCAGCGGTTCTGCAGGCGCTCACGCAGCGGTACGACCTCGGATCGCCGGTCGAACGAGTTGTGGCCGCGATCACTCGCTGAGTCTTCCGGAATCCGCGTCATGGAGCAGCGGACGGTACGTCTCATCGGCATGCGCCGTAGTCACCAGACCGGGATCGATCAGGACATCACGCTTGCCTGCGTGGACCCGTGGGGTCGGTCCGTGGATGTGCCGACGACGATGTCGTACGACAAGACGGACCCGTACGCGGTGACCCTCACCTTCCACGCCGGCAGTGGCGACGTCGTGTGGATGATGGCTCGCCATCTGCTGCTGCAGGGTCTGACCTCGCCTGCGGGCGAGGGCGACATCAAGGTGTATCCCAGCATCGATGAGGACGCGCGCGCCGTGACCGTCCTGGACTTCAGCTCCCCCAACGGTCACCTGGTCGGCCAGGCGCCGACCCGTGAGCTGCAGGAGTTCGTGGCCGAATCCATCGCGGTTGTTCCCGTCGGCACCGAGAGCGACTTCCTGGACCTCGACGCCCTCGCTGAGGCGCTGCTGTCCTCAGCGGCCTAGTTCGTCCCGTTCGCGTTCGCGCCAGCGCGCCCGCGCCGCCCGTGTGATCGGTCCTTCGGCCAGCTCCCGATCGCCCCACCGCGTGACCGCCTGAACGTCGCGCAGGGTGCTCACCAGGAAGACTTCGTCGGCACTTTCGGCGACCTCGATCGGCTCGTCCACCTCGCGTCCACCGAACCAGATCAGGACCAGGGCACGGGTCACTCCCGGAAGACAGCCCGTGGCCAGCGTCGGCGTACGCAATTCCCCACCGACGACGTAGAACACGTTGCTGCCGGTCCCCTCGCACAACAGGCCCGTCGTCGTCGCGAAGATGGCCTCCGTCGCACCATGGCGTTGAGCTTCTGCCAGCGCGATGACGTTCTCGGCGTACGAGGTCGACTTGAGGCCCGCTGTTGCGCCACGCTCGTTGCGCGGCCACGGCACCGTGACGACAGAGGTCTGTTCAGGCGAGACAGGGGCAGCCGACGCAGCCACGATCACGGTCGGTGGGTGATCGGCACGGCCTGAGCCGAGCGGCGCGGGCCCGCCGGTGACGGTCACGCGGATACGTCCGTGCGGAATGAACGCGGCGCCGAGCACGGCCGCCACGCCCTGCTCGACATACGACCGCTCCACAGACGGCAGCCCCAGCCCAGCAAGGCTTCGATCGAGGCGATCAAGATGAAGTCCCAGCGCGAAGGGTTGCCCTTCGAGGATCTTGATCGCCTCGAAGACACCGTCGCCAACGGTCAGGCCGTGGTCGAATGCCGACACGACGGGCTGCGTCGGGTCAGCGAGGAGAGATCCGTTCACCCACACCTGCATGCGTACGACCTTAGATCAGGGCCCAGGGGCTCTTTGGTTGGTCCCGGCCTGTCCGACCAGACACGTTTTGCGGAAGTTGGGTCGATGAACGTCGTCGTGCGGCTCCTGCATGCAAGAGTGCCGGGTACGCGATCGCCGCCAGGCGTCGCACGAACTGAAGGTCATGGAACGTGCTCCTGCCCCTGTGCGCGCGCGTCGGCGAGTCCTCGCCGGCCCTCGCTCCGATGTCGTTGCGGGCCCGTGGCCTGAGTCTGGTCCTGCGGCGGACTGTCCGCCCCATCATCGGTGTCTGGTCGCTGGCTCCATGGTTCCCGTGGCCCTACCGGGCCATCGACTACGCAGGCCTGCTCGCGTGGGTGGTCCCGGGAACGTCGTTCGAGCGCACAGAACTCGGCGGCGTGCCGGTCCAACGAGTCACGCCGAACAATGTTGCGACTGGTCGGCGGATCCTCTACTTCCACGGCGGAGCGTTCATCGTCGGCGGCTGGCACCTGCATCGCGGGATGCTGTCCCAGATCGCGGCAACGACCGGAGCCGAGATCCTGGCAGTCGACTACCGACAGCTCCCCCGCTCACCGATCTCGGCCTCGGTGGAGGACTGCGCCACCGCGTACGCAGCCCTGACGGCTCAGACCCCTGCCTCCGAGACCATCCTGATGGGTGATTCAGCAGGTGGGTACCTGGTCTTCTCGACCCTGGCGCATGCCGCGGCCAAGGGGCTTCCGATGCCGGCCGCCGGTGTCACGTACAGTCCGCTGCCCGGGTGGCGTGACCAATCAGACCAACGTGACTACCCCGGGTGCGCCATCTTCGGCCCACGCGCCATCCCGACGATGGCTCGGTACGCGACGAGCCGCGAGATCTCGTCCGCTCACCTCACACCGCAGGATGCGGTCGGCCCCGACCTGCCGTCGATCCTGATACAGGCTGCGGCAGGCGAATCGCTCTACCCGGACATCGAGGCTCTGGCCGCCGATCTGCAGTCCGCAGGGGCCGACGTCGAGCTCCGGCAGTGGAACCTCGACGTCCACGTCTTCCAGGCCATGGCCGGGTGGATCCCCGAGGCTCGGGCGGCGCTCGAGCATGCCGCAGACTTCTGTGAGCGAGTCTGGATGGCGCCTGCTCGTCACCGGGACCAGGTGGGCTGACCAAAACGGTCCCTGACTCGCGTTGCCGCAGGTCAGGGACCGTTTCGTGATGGTGGGCGATACTGGGTTTGAACCAGTGACCTCTTCCGTGTCAGGGAAGCGCGCTACCACTGCGCCAATCGCCCGTGCTTATGAATTTTTGTCGAGGTGGGTACGGGATTTGAACCCGTGTACACGGATTTGCAGTCCGTTGCCTCGCCTCTCGGCCAACCCACCGCGAGGCCAAACGCTGGAGCTTGTCACTAACGCTTGCCCACACCGTGGAGAGACCTCTCCGAGCGGACGACGAGGCTCGAACTCGCGACCTCAACCTTGGCAAGGTTGCGCTCTACCAACTGAGCTACGTCCGCATGTTTCCTCAGCCTGTCGGCCTCGGCAACGGGTGAAACACTAGCCGACCCGTTTTCGGACAGCCAAATCGGGGTCACACCGTTGTCATCTGTACGCCACTCACTAGTCTTCCGGAGTGACTTCACTCGCCAACCGCACCATCCTCATGTCCGGGGGCAGCCGTGGCATCGGTCTTTCGATCGCCCTCGCTGCCGCGCGCGAGGGAGCCAACCTGGTGCTCCTCGCGAAGACGGACGTACCGGATCCGCGCCTGCCGGGCACGATTCACACGGCTGTTGCAGAGATCGAGGCGGCTGGTGGCCAGGCTCTCGCGGTTGTCGGCGACGTACGCGACGAGGAGAGCACGCTGCGCGCCGCTGAGCTCGCAGCCGAGCGGTTCGGAGGCATCGACGTCGTCATCAACAACGCCTCCGCCATCGATCTCAACAAGACCGAGAACGTGAGTGTCAAGAAGTTCGACCTCATGCAGCAGATCCAGTGCCGAGGCACGTTCCTGCTCACCCAGGCGGCCCTCCCCCACCTGCGGGCGTCCACGAACGCTCACATCGTGTCTCTGTCGCCACCGCTGAACATGAACCCGTACTGGCTCGGCGCCCACCCGGCGTACACGCTGGCCAAGTACGGCATGACACTGCTGACGCTGAGTTTTGCCGAGGAGTTCCGTGCCGAAGGGATTGCCGGCTACACCTTGTGGCCGGAGACGATGATCGCCACGGCTGCGGTCCAGAACATCCTCGGTGGCGAGGAAGGCATGCGCCGGGCGCGTACCCCGGAGATCATGGCTGACTCCGCGATCGAGCTCCTCCGGAAGCCCTCCGCGGAGGTGACTGGCCGCAGCTACCTCGACGTGGACGTGCTGAGCGGGGCGGGCGTCACTGACCTGAGCAAGTACGGATCTGGCGACGACATCATCACGGACATCTTTGTCGACCTACCGAACGCCGTCCGCGAGTGAGGGCGACCTTGATGAACCCGATGAGCGACACCCTTCTCGCCCTCGCCAGTGCCACCAAGGGCTTCATGCCGGACGACGAGGGACAGGCGCTCTATGAGTATGCGCTGGCCCGCGCCGCGCATGGACCGATCGTCGAGATCGGTACGTACTGCGGGAAGTCGGCGATCTATCTCGGTGCTGCGGCTCAACTCGCCGATTCCACCGTCTTCACCGTCGACCACCACCGGGGTTCCGAGGAGAACCAGGCCGGGTGGGAGCATCACGACGACAGCCTCGTGGACCCGACCACGGGGCTGATGGACACACTGGCCAACTTCCGTCGGACGATGCAGGTCGCTCAGCTCGAGGGGACCGTCGTCCCGATCGTCGGGGATTCCCCCGTCGTCGCACGGCACTGGCGCACGCCGATCTCAATGCTGTTCATCGACGGCGGCCATGGCGTGGAGCCAGCGCGGCAGGACTACCTCTCGTGGGCGCCCTGGGTGGCCGTCGGCGGCCTGCTGGCCATCCATGACGTGTTCCCGGACCCTGCCGACGGCGGCCGCCCGCCGTACGAGGAGATCTACCTGCCGGCGCTGGCGAGCGGCCAGTACGAGGAGATCGAGGACGTCGGTTCGCTCCGACTGCTGCGGCGCACGTCAGGCGAGCCGGGCAGCCTCTGAGTCACAGCCGCACTCCAAGGCGATTTCCGGGAAGTCCGGAGCCAGGGACGTGCCCCGCATGATCCCCGAGCCGGGGGTCGAGTGTCCGTGGCGCTCGCCGAGAGCGTCGACGGCAAGGATGATTGCGGCTGCGGTGTAGGTGGTGTGCTCTGGCGGCCAGTAGACGTCCGTGTGCTCGTTCTCATGGTTCGGATCGCCGTAGACCCAGCCGGTCCAGTAGGCACCGTCGGCGTCGCGCATCAGCTGCACATCGCGCAGCAGTTCGTACGCAAGGTCGTCCTGGCCCAGGGCGTCCAGAGCCATCACCAGTTCGCTGCTCTCGGCAGCCGTGACCCACGGGTTCGTGTTGACGCAGCGCACGCCGAGACCCGGGACCACGAACTCGTCCCACTTGGAGTCGAGGAGCGCCGATCCGGCAGGCCCGCGTACGGCGCCCCCCAGGACCGGGTAGTACCAGTCCATCGAGTACTTCGACTTGTCCTCGAACAGGTCGCGGTGTTCGCGCAGCGCATGTCCAAGACGGCCGCCTGCGAGCTCCCACTCGGGCTGCGGTTCGTCCATCAGGTCGGCCAGCGCCACGCCGGCACGGAGGGACTGGTAGATCGAGGAGCATCCGGCCAGCAGTGCGAACCGGTTCTCCGAGGTCCAGGCGATGCCGCCGAAGGACAACTGCTGGTCGACGACCCAGTCGAGGCCGGCGCGTACGGCGGGCCAGTAGCGGTCCAGGAACGCGCGATCGCGTCGGATCAGCCAGTGGTGCCAGAGACCGACGGCCAGGTAGGCCGAGACATTCGACTCGCCACGGTCGTCGCTGACCACGCCCGCCTCGACGCGCGCCGGCCACGAGCCGTCAGGACGCTGCCAGGGCAGGACCCACGCGTACGCTCGCTCGGCGTCGTCCACGAGTCCGGCGGCGAGAAGCGCCATGGCGGCCTCGACGTGGTTCCAGATGTCCGCGTGCTGGCCGGTCGTGAACGGAATGGCGCCTTGCGGCTCCTGCATCGCCACGATGGCTCGTGCGGTGGCGACGACCTGCTCGGCGGTGAGGATGCCGTCGACCGAAGGGGCGGCGTGGGGCGTACCTGCCGTCATGCGGCCTCAGGCTTGGTGAAGTAGAGCACCATCGACTTGCCGATCATCGGATCGAGCACCTTGCCGACGGCTCGCAGGGCCGGCGGGTTCTTCTCGATCTCCCAGACCAACAGGCGGTGGTACGCCTTGGCGAGCGGGTGGTCGTCCTTGTTGACGCCGACCGCGCACTTGATCCACCAGTACGGAGCGTGCAATCCGTGGGCGTACCCCTTGCCGTCGAACTGCATGCCGGCGTTCTTGACCTTGGTGATCAGTTCGGCGTCGGTGTAGATGCGGATGTGGCCGCCCTCGTTCGAGTGGTACTCCTCCGACAGGGCCCAGTTCACTGCTTCGGGGAACCAGCGCGGGACGGAGACGGCCAGCGTGCCGCCCGGGCGCAGGACGCGCACGAGCTCCGCGATCGCCTGGATGTCGGCCGGAATGTGCTCAAGGACCTCGGCAGCGACGATGCGGTCGAACTCACCGTCGGCGAATGGCAACTGCAGCGCGTCGCCCTCCTTCGTGGACGCCTCGGCGCCCGCCGGGACCTCGCCGGCCTCCTTCATCGCCCAGAACCACTCGGTGACCTTGGCCAGCTCGTCGGCGTCCTGGTCGAACGCAACGACGTCGGTGCCACGACGGTAGAGCTCGAAGGCGTGGCGGCCGGCGCCACAACCCATGTCGAGCACCCGGTCGCCGGGCTCGACGCCCAGTCGGTCGAAATCAACAGTCAGCATGGTGTTCTCCTCAGCCCCGACTGATCCGTCGGTGGTAGTCCTCGATCGCGGTCTCGAAGACCGCAGCAGTGTTGGCCGCCGCAGCACGCCAACTGAAAAGTTCTTCGACTCGCTTGCGGCCGGCGGCACCGTAGGCCACCTGGCGCTCGGGATCGTCCAGCAACTTGCCCACGGCCGCGGCCAACTGGCCCACGTCGCCCGGCTCGACCAGATCAGCGCACAGCCCATCCGGCCCGACCACCTCGGGGATGGCTCCGGCACGGGACACGACCAGCGGCGTGGCGCAGGCCATCAACTCGGCCGTCGGCAGCGAGAAGCCCTCGTACAGCGACGGCACACAGGCGACCTCGGCCGAACCCATCAGCGCAACCAGGTCCTCATCAGAGATCCCGTGCACGAAATGCACCGAGTCGGCGATCGCGAGCTTGTCCAGCAGCCGCTCAGTGCGGCCGCCCGCCTTGGGCTTGGTGACCAGCACGAGTTCGACGTCGCGCTCGGTACGCAGCTTCGCGAATGCCTCGAGAAGGGTGGCAATGCCCTTGAGTGGCGCGTCGGCGCTCGCCATCGCAAGAATCCGCCCCTTGATCCGCGGCGTGGTCGGCGGAAGGAACCGGTCTTCCACGCCCAGGAGGACGGTCGTGATCCGCGCCGGGTCAAGGCCGAACTCGCGTACGACGTCGCGCTTGGACGACTCGGACGGCACGATGATGGTGCGAATGTGCCGGGCGGTGCGGATCTGGCGGCTGACGAAGCCGTACCACCGCCACACGCCCCACTTCTTCTTCGGATTGCGTGCGGCCTTGAGCTCGATCCGGCGGTCCATCGTGATCGGGTGGTGGATCGTGGCCGCGAACGGGAAGCCCAACGCCTCGATGTCACGCATCGCCGATCCGAGCGTCTGGTTGTCGACCACGATGTCGAAGTCGCCCTGCCGCTCGGCGAGCAACTTCACCACGCGGGTCGCGAAGGTCTCCGGCTCGGGGAATCCGCCGGTCGACATCACCAGGAATTCGCGAACATCCGTGCGGTCGCGGAACTCCTTGAACTTCGGGATCCGGAACGGATCCGGCTCCCGGTACAGATCCAGGCTGGGAACCTTCGTGAGGCGTACGCCCTCGTCAAGCTCGGGATACGGCTGTCCACTGAAGACCTCGACCTCATGGCCGAGCGCGACGAGCTCTCGAGAGAGGTGGCGGAGGTAGATCCCCTGCCCGCCCACGTGTGGTTTGCTTCGGTACGACAGCAAGGCGATGCGCACTCTTGACCCCCTTGCCGGACCGTGCGATGGACGAGACAGCCTAACCGGTACAACGCGTAACACTCATTCGTCCGGCTCAGCCTGATCAACGAACGAGATCGACAGATGTATCCCCGCCTAGAACCTGTTCTCGCGAGACTAGGTTACGCAGAAGTAGGCGGTAGCGAACAATCTGGATCACGCCGGTGAACCACAGGGCGTACTGGAACGCAAGTGCCGGCCTGAACGCACCCAGCGGGTAGTCGGTGCCACTCCCCTGCAGGTCCAGCACCAAGCCGATGCCGACCACGGCGATGAGTGAGGCGAAGAATCCGGCGGTGTTGACCAGACCCGACGCGCTGCCCTGGCGCTGCGCGGCGTTGGACGTACGCGACATGTCGATGCCGATCAGCGACGCGGGCCCCCCGACGCCACAGACCAGCATCAGCACCACCAGGAGCGGGATCGGGGTGGTGCCGTGCCATAAGAGCACTGCGGCCCAGATGACCGCCATCGCCGCGATCAGGACCAGGGCCATGGTTGACCGGTGCCACGGATGCCGGCCGACGAACCAGCCGAGGAGCGGTCCGCAGACAGCCGCGGCGAAGGTCAGCAGCGACAACAGTGCGGCCGCTGTCGAGTGGGACAGCCCCTCCCCCTTGACCAGGAACGGGAACCCCCACAGAAGGCCTAGGGCGGTGGCACTGAAAGGCAGCGTGAAATGCACCCAGAAGCCGAGCCTCGTGCCGGGCTGACGCCACGCGACCCGGATGTTCTGCGACACCTCATGAACACCCAACGGAGTGCCTCGCACTGTCCTGGCCTCCGGCGCATCTCGCAGAACGAGCAGCAATGCGGCAATGACGAGGGGGCCGAGTGCCGCCGCCAGCAGGTACGAGGTGGTCCATCCCTTGGCCTGGAGCACCATGGACAGCGGGATGGCTGCAGCGATCCCACCGATCTGGCCGACGGCGCCGGTGAGCTGGGTGTAGAGCGCGACACCGCGCGGGTTCATCCAAAGAGCAATCAGCCGCACGACCGAGATGAACGTCATCGCGTCGCCCGCGCCGAGGACGATCCGCGCTGCAATGCCCTCGGGATAGGTGGTGGCAAGCGCGAAGCCTGCTTGCGCCGCAGTCATCAGGACGGCACCGCAGGTGAGGACGGCCCTCGGCCCGAAGCGATCAACCAGCAGTCCTGCCGGTACCTGGCCGCACGCGTACACCAGGAGCTGGACCATGGTGAAGACAGAGAGTTCGGCCGCCGAGATGTGGAATCGATCAACTGCGAGGAGTCCCGCCACGCCGAGGCTGGAGCGATTGAAGCCGGCGAACAGGTACGCCGCAACGCCGATCATCCATGCGGTGAAGGGAGTCAGGCGGAGCACAGTCTGAGGCTATCGGTGTCGGCGCGGCCTCACTTCGTTGCCGAGTGGCGCTGCGCGCCACTGCTCCTCGTTCGTCGGACCTCACTTCGTCGCCGGCCGGCGCTTCGCGCCACTGCTCCTCGTTCGTCGCGAGCACTCGTGCGCCTTCGGCGCCCGGGACCTCACTTCGTTGCCGAGTGGCGCTGCGCGCCACTGCTCCTCGTTCGTCGCGAGCACTCGTGCGCCTTCGGCGCCCGGTGCTCGCTCCTCACTTCGTTGCTTCCATCATCTGTCGCAGTTCCTTCTTGAGGTCCTGGATCTCGTCTCGTAGACGGGCAGCGACCTCGAACTGAAGCTCGGCAGCAGAGGCCTTCATCTGGTCCGTCAGGTCCTGGATCAGGCCCGCCAACTCGGCACTCGGCATACCGACCGCATCACGTGCCGCGAACTGGGTGGCATCACCGAGAACCGGCACGGTCTGACGGATCCGGGCGCTGCTCCCGCCCCGGCGCTTCGCCTCAGTCCCGGCCCAGGTGTCGAGCAGCTCCTGGGTGTTCTCATCCTCGCGCGCCAGCATCTCGGTGATGTCGGCGATCTTCTTGCGCAGCGGCTGCGGGTCGATGCCACGCTCGGTGTTGTACGCCACCTGGATCTGGCGACGACGATTCGTCTCGTCGATCGCCGCAGCCATCGACGGCGTGATCCGGTCGGCGTACATGTGCACCTGGCCAGAGACGTTGCGGGCGGCGCGTCCGATCGTCTGGATCAGCGACTTGTCCGACCGGAGGAAGCCCTCCTTGTCGGCGTCCAGGATCGCGACGAGCGAGACCTCGGGCAGGTCGAGCCCCTCCCGCAGAAGGTTGATCCCGACCAGTACGTCGTACTCACCCAGTCGCAGGTCGCGCAGCAACTCGATCCGTTTGAGGGTGTCGACCTCGGAGTGCAGATACCGCGTACGGATCCCGGCCTCGAGCAGATAGTCAGTGAGGTCCTCGGACATCTTCTTGGTCAGTGTGGTGACGAGGATGCGCTCGCTCTTCACCGTGCGGGTACGGATCTCGTGGATCAGATCGTCGATCTGGCCCTTGGTGGGCTTCACGATCACCTCGGGATCGATCAGACCTGTCGGACGGATGATCTGCTGCACCACGTACGGCGGCCGGTCGCCGCCGGCCTTGTCCAACTCGTAGTTGCCGGGCGTCGCCGAGAGGTAGATCGTCTGTCCGATGCGCTCCAGGTACTCCTCAAACTTGAGCGGGCGGTTGTCCATCGCGCTTGGCAGACGGAATCCGTGATCCACGAGGTTGCGCTTGCGAGACATGTCGCCCTCGTACATGCCGCCGATCTGCGGGATCGCCACGTGCGACTCGTCGACCACGACGACGAAGTCCTCGGGGAAGTAGTCCAGAAGGCAGTTGGGAGCCGTGCCGCGCGAGCGGCCGTCGATGTGCATCGAATAGTTCTCGATCCCCGAGCAACTGCCCACCTGACGCATCATCTCGATGTCGTACGTGGTGCGCATCCGAAGTCGCTGCGCCTCGAGGAGCTTGCCCTCCGTCTCGAACTGGGCAAGGCGCGCGGTGAGCTCCGACTCGATCCCGCCGATCGCGCGTTCCATCCGCTCATGACCGGCCACGTAGTGCGTCGCAGGGAACACGTACAGCTCCTGGTCCTCGGTCAGCACCTCGCCGGTCACGGCGTGCAACGACATCAGTCGCTCGATCTCATCACCGAAGAACTCGACCCGGACGGCGTGCTCCTCATACACCGGGAAGATTTCGAGGGTGTCGCCGCGCACGCGGAACGTGCCCCGGGTGAAGGCCATGTCGTTGCGCGTGTACTGGATGTCGACGAGGCGTCGCAGGATCGTGTCCCGGTCATGCTGCTCGCCGACCCGCAGCCGCAGCATCATGTCGATGTATTCCTGGGGCGTGCCGAGACCGTAGATGCAGGACACCGTCGACACCACGATCACGTCGCGTCGGGTCAGCAGCGAGTTCGTCGCGCTGTGACGCAGCCGCTCGACCTCCTCGTTGATCGAGGAGTCCTTCTCGATGTAGGTGTCCGTCTGAGGGACGTACGCCTCGGGTTGGTAGTAGTCGTAATAGCTGACGAAGTACTCCACCGCATTGTTGGGCATCAGCTGCCGGAGCTCGTTGGCGAACTGGGCGGCGAGGGTCTTGTTCGGCTGGAGCACCAGCACCGGGCGCTGCACCTGCTCCGCGACCCACGCGACGGTCGCGGTCTTGCCCGTACCGGTTGCGCCGAGCAGGACGATGTCCTTCTCCCCCGCCTGCAGGCGCTGGGTGATCTCCGCGATCGCCGCCGGCTGGTCGCCCCCGGGCTCGTAGTCCGAGATCACCTCGAAGGGGGCGACGCGGCGCTCGAGATCAGTGACTGGTCGCATGGCTCAGAGCGTACGACCCACCACCGACAGAAACGCGGTCGCTGCCGTGGGCCAGCCGATAGATTGGCGACCGTGCTGAGGCTGCTGCGTCACCTGCGTCGTGTGCTCGTGTCCACCCTGGCTGTGCCGTTCGTCCTGGCGATCGGGATGACGCTCGTCGACATGTACCGCCGGCAGGGACGGCGTACCCTCCCCTTCCCGCACCAGCGACCGACGACCACACCACTCGGAGACGGGTCGTTCACGCTCCACACGTACGGGAGTGACCTGTACGACGAGATGATCGCGGCGATCGACACCGCTGAGCACGAGATCCTCTTCGAGACCTACATCTGGAAGGGCGACGCGATCGGCAGGCGCTTCAAGGACGCGCTCGTTGCAGCCGCAGCCCGCGGCGTCGAGGTGTACGCGATCTACGACTCCTTCGCGAACATGGTCGTGCCGCCACGGTTCAAACGCTTTCCCGCGGCCATCCACGTGCTGCGCTACCCGACCATTCCGACGGGCCTCGGCTTCCTGCGGATGAGCCGGTACGGCCGGGACCACCGCAAGATCATGGTGGTCGACGACGAGGTCGGGTTCGTCGGCGGATACAACATCGGCACCACGTACGCCACCGAATGGCGCGACACGCACCTGCAGGTCACCGGCATGGCGGCCCGTGAGCTACGTCGCACGTTCGTCGACTTCTGGAACCTGCACCACCGCAGGCGGTTCGGTCGCCGCGAACGTCCGCTGATCCACGACAACGGCCAGACCAGTTGGGACCCGCACGTACGCGTCCAGAAGAACGTCCCGCGGCTCTGGCTGTTCCCGATCCGGGCGATGTATCTGGATGCCATCAACCGGGCGAGCCGGAACGTCTGGCTGACGACCGCGTACTTCATGCCGGACCAGGACTTTGTCGACGCACTCAACGATGCTGCCCTTCGCGGGGTCGACGTACGCATCCTGCTCCCGCTGAAGTCGAACCACATCGTGGCCGACTGGATCGCCCGCGGCTACTTCCAGCAGCTCCTCGACGGCGGCGTACGCGTCTTCCGCTTCCGTGACGCGATGATCCACGCCAAGTGCGCGACCGTCGACGGCGAATGGTCGACGGTCGGCACTGCAAACATCGACCGGCTGAGCCTGTCGGGCAACTACGAGGTCAACATGGAGGTCGTCGACCCCGGCCTCGCACAACAACTCGAGGACACGTTCCGGCTCGACCTCACCAACTCGCTCGAACTCACTGAAGCCGAGTGGCAGGCGCGCGACGTGCACCGCAAGTTCACCGAGCTGATCCTGCGCCCCCTGCGACCGCTGCTCTGAGAGCCGCCGTCAGTTCGTGACCTTGGCCCTCTCGCCGCGCGGGACCGCGGTGCAGTGCGCGTTGGGTTGAAGCGTCGTACCCGTCGTCTTCGGCGTGTGTCGCGTCGTCCCGTAGTTGCCACAGCGCATGTCGTGGCTTCCGATCAGCAACAGGTTCAACCGACCCTGCCAGACGGTGCTCTCGACGGCGGCAAGACCAGGCGCGTACGACGCCAGCAACTGCCGGATCGCGTTGTTGTGCTGCGTTGTCAGCGTGCCGAACTGCAGCGCCGTCGGGAAGAACGTCGGCAGGATCTGCGCCCACGAGTTGACCAGGCCCTGGAGCGTGGCCAGGTTTGCCGGCGTCTGCTGCAGCAGCGTGACCAGGTCGGACTTGTTGGCGTCCAGGTACGTCGCCCAGTCGTTGGCGCTGTTGGCGAGCGCCTGGAGGTCGCCGGAGTTGTTGTTGATGATGTCCAGCGTCGGGCTGACGTTGTGGATCAGGTCGATCGTCTGCGGTTGCACCTTCGCGAGGTCGTCCAGCAGGAGGTGCATGTTGTCGAACGAGCTGCCGAGTGCGTCACCAGTGCCACCGAAGCCGGTCGCGGCGGTGGTCAGCAACGCCTTCAACTTCTTCTCATCGATCTGCTTGAGCAATTGGTCCAGGCCCTCCACCGTGTGACCCAGGGTGACCGGGATGTCGGTCGCTGCGGCGTTGATCGTGTCGCCGTTCCTGAGAGGCTGCGCGTAGTCCGACTGAGGACAGGTCTGGCCGGGTTGCACCGGCTGGGTGCACAGCGGCTCGAGGTCGAGGTACTGCTCCCCGACTGGTGACAGACTGCGTACACGGGCGTACGGCTGGACCGGAGTGCCGTCCTTGCCGACCACGTTGTTGGCCGCTGTCGGGCCGGGAACGCTGGTTCCGGTAGTGATGTCGAAATGCGCCGCCACGCCTTTGCCGGACAGGTTGATCGAGGTGATCTTGCCGACCTTCACGCCCCGGAAGGTCACCGGCGAGCCGACGTAGAGCCCACCGGTTGCTGCAAGGTTGACGGTCACCGACGGTGTGCTGCGGAACAGCGGGACGCCGAGGACGCCTGAGTACACCCAGGCGACCGCCGCCAGGAACACGGCGATCACGCCGACGAGGCTGAGGTAGAGCTTGTCCGTGAGGATCTTCTTCAACATGGTCACGTCCCCTTAGAGGCAGATGCCCGCGACGAGAATTCCGGTGCACTTCTGTGGGCCCGGCTTCCCGACGATTCCGTTGATGAGCTTGTTGATGATGCCGCCAACGGTGCCTGTGATGCCGGACACCCCGCCGCCCCCCGTACCTCCGCCGCCACCGGTCCCGCCCGTTCCACCGGTACCTCCGAGACCGCTCAGGAGATCGGTCGTCAGATTGAGGCTGCCGCCCAGATTCAGGTAGTCGCCCGGAATGATCCGCTTGACGGCGTTCGCCGCCAGCACGAGTGCATCGAGGCTCTTGGCCCAGCTGCCCTTGTTTGCTGCCAGCTCCGCCAGCACCGGTTGCACCTCGGACAAGGTGGTCAGCAGGTCGGTCTTGCTCGCCTGGAGTGTCGAGTTCGCCTGGCTGCCGAACTTCTCGACCGCCGTCAGGAGTTGAGTGAGATTCGGCGCCTCCGAGTTCAGTACGGCGGCCGCCGGGGCGATCTCCTTGAGGGCTCGGTCGATGACCTGGCGGTTCTTCCCGAGCGTCACCGAAACCCCGTTGAGAGCGGTCAGGGCCGCGTCGAAGTCCTTGGTCGAGGCGTTGGCCTGGGTGACCGTGGAGTTGATCCGCACCAGCAGGTCACGCCACACCGGCTCCTTGCCGACAAAAGCGTGCTTCAACTCGGTCGAGATCTTCTCGATCGCGCCGAGGCCACCGCCATTGATCAGCAGACCAGCCGACGACAGAGCGTCCTCGACCGTGGGTGCCGTGGTCGTGGCCGCCAACGGGATGGTTTCCCCACCCTTGAGAATCTCCCCGGTCGGCGGGTTCGTGATGTCGACGTACAACTCGCCCAACGGGGTGGTGTAGCGCAGACGCCCGACCATGTTCTTGCGAAGGTTCGCGTCCGTCTTGATCTCGACGTCAGCGACTGCGTGGTAGTTGTCGACCCAGATCTTCTGGACCTTGCCCTCGTCCACCCCGTTGACCTTGACCGGCGCGCCCTGCGCGAGGTTCAGCGCGTCGCCGAACTCCATCGTCACGTGGATCGTGTTGCCCGAGACGCCCTTGCCCGGAAGGGGAAGGCTGCCCAACGTGGGACCGCAGGCGGTCAGGCCGAGCATCGCCAGAGCGAGAAGGCCACTCGTACGTCGAATGTGCATCATCGCTCCTAGAGTCCCGGGAAGAGGGTCGTCAGGCCGGACGTGCCGTCGATCAACGTGCACACAGGATCGAGCGCGCCCGTGCAGAGCTTCTGAAGGAGTGACCCGAGCGGCAACAGCGTGGTCGGCTCGAGCCGGACACGCAGACGACCGCCGGACACGGCGTCATGCAGATTCCGCAACGCGGCCGGGAACGTCTCCAGGATCTCTGAAACCTCGTTCTGACGGCTGAGCACCGTCTTCATCAGGGTTGTCGCGTCGGTGAGGTTCGACGTGATGAGGGCCCGGTTGTCGTGATCGAACTGGGCAAGTTGCGCGACCACGGTGTTGAGCGCGACCAGAGCAGCATGGAAGCTCTGCTTCTGCGACGCCAGAAGGACACTCGCCTGAGACACCTGCTTGATGAAGGTGTTCGCGGTCCCCTGGTTCTTGTTGACCACCTTGACGACATCGTCGAGCGACGTGATCAGGTCGACGATGTTCTGGCGCTGGTCCGCCAGGATCTTCGTCGACCCGCCGAGGCTGGTGATCGTCTGGTTCAGCAGCGGGCCTTTGCCGTTGAGTGCCGTGTAGGCGGAGTCAACGAGCCGCTGCACTGCCTGCTTGGCTTCAGGCGAGTTGCTGAGTCCGGTCGACAGCACGTCGAGGGACTTGAGCACTGCGTCGAAGTCGACAGGTGAGGCGGTGTTCGAGACCGGGATCGTGCCGCCGTCCTGCATCTTGGCACCACTGATGTAGGGCTGGATCTCGACGTACCGGTCTGTTGCAACCGAGCGGGCCACGATCTTGGCGAAGGAGTTGGCCGGGACGTCGACGCTGTTCGGAACCTCGATGACCACGTTCACATCGGCGCCATTCGGCGTGATGGAGGTGACCTTGCCGACCGGGACACCGAGCACACCCACGTCGTTGCCGACGAAGAGCCCCGCGGCATCCTGGAACACAGCGGTGATGTGCTTCTTGTTCGAGGTCCACGGACTCCAGATGACCAGGCCGATCACCAGCAGCAGTGCCACTACTGCGATACCGATCTTCTTCACAGCAGGCCTCCGGTCGAGTCATCGGCGGGCAGCAGCGGATCCTGGCCCCACAGGTCGAGCCACGGACCGTTGCCGGCCGCGTTGGCGACATAGCGGACCGATGGCGCCAGCAGGTCGAACCCGGCCTGCAACTGCTTGGACTGGCTGTTCAAGGTCTGGATCACCGCATCCAACGACGTGAGAGCAGGCTTGAGGTCCGCGCGGGAGTTCTGGATCAGGCTGCTGACCATGGTGGCCAGCGTGACCGACTGCGACAGGAGCTGCTTGATCGCGTCCTGACGGGAGTTGATCTCGGTCAGCACCAGGTTGGCCTGCTGCATGAGCACAGTGAGGTTGCCGGAATTGTCCTTGAGTTCCTTCGTCACCGCCGAGGCGGCGGTGAGCAACGCGGCAGTCTGTTCGCCGCGCTTCTCGATCAGCATGGAGACTGCGCTGACTCCCTGGAGGGCTGGCCCGATGGCGTTCTTCGAGTCACCCAACGTGTCGGCCAGGGTGACCAGCGACTTGGCAATCACCTTCGTGTCGAGCTTGCCGACCACGTCGGAGCCCTTGTCGAGGGCGTCCTGGAGGTTGTACGGAACGTTCGTACTCGCCAACGGGATCCGGCCGAGAGCGCCGGGGCCGGACGGGTCGACCTCGAGGTAGTGGGTACCCAGCAGCGTGGCCACCTTCACGGTCGCTGTTGTCTGCTGTCCCAGTGAGATGTCGCTGTTCATGTTGAACTTGACGAGGACCGTCGGGCTCCCCTGCGGGTCCCGATCGGTGTAGTCGAGCGAGACCGAGGTGACCTTGCCGACCTGCACGCCGCGTACCTCGACGGCCTCGCCGGGACGCAGGCCGCCGGTGTTCTTGAACACCGCCTCATGGTCGTGAGTGCCGAAACTCGCCTTGGCGAGCAGAACGAGGACTACGCCGAGGATCGCGATCACCGCGATGAGACCGAGGCCGACCTTGTACGGGTCGCGGGTGGACACGGACTTCACTTGCACACCGCCGAACCGTTGGCCGGGTTACCCGGGTTGACTGCGGGGAGGCCTCCGACCGCGATGCTGAGATCGCAGACGTAGATGTTCAGCGCGTTCTCGTACGAGGTTGCGCGTCCGATGCCCGAGATGGCCGTTCTGAAGCCGTTGATGCCGTTGACCAGGTTGGTACGGCTGGCGGCGAGCATGTCCGCCGCCTGACGCAGTTCGGCGACCGTACCCTCGAGTGGCGCCTTGACCTGGCCGAGGATGCTGTTGGTCGTGACCACGAGGTTGGAGAGGCCGTCGATGGCGCCGCCGATCTGCAGCCGATCGTTCGCGAGGCTGGTGAACATGTCCTTCAGGCTGAGGACCGTGGTCCGCAGGTCGGCATCGTGGGCGGCGAAGTCCTGCAGTACCGGGGTGAGGTTGTCGAGAACGCTGCCGATGACCTTGTCGCGATTGGCGACGAATGTGGTCAACTGCCCGGTCTGCACGAGCAGAGACTCGACCGTCGGGCCCTCACCCTGCAGCACCTGGATGAGGGTGCTCGAGAGCGTGTTGACGTCCTCGGGCTTCAACTCCTTGAAGAGTGGCTGGAAACCGTTGAGCAGATCGGTGAGGTCGAAGCCCTTGTCCGTCTTGTCGATCCAGCCACCGTTCTGGATGCTCGTCGTGGCCGGAGCGATTGCGTTGCCGTTCGCGTCCTGGAACTGGATGGACAGGTACCGCTGACCCACCAGATTCTGGTAGCGCATGATCAGGTCAGCGTTCGTCGGGATCGGCTGCGATCGCTGCATCTGCAGCGAGACGACGGCGCCGTCGTACGAACCGTTCGCACCTGGGTCGGTCCTGATCGCGGAGACCCGGCCGACGCGTACGCCGGCGACCTTGATGTCGTCGCCGACCCGAAGCCCGCTGACGTCCTGGAACTTCGCGTAGTAGGTGTTCGTCGCCCCCGACACCGGGTTGAGCATCGTGTTGAGCAGGATGAACAACAGCAGCGCCGACACGGCTGCGAAGATGCTGAACTTGACGATTACCGTCCTGAGCCCGGTCATATCAGTAGCCCCTCGGAGCGGCGAGAACGAGGTTGATGTCGACGCGTACGTAGCCCCGGGTGACGGCGGTGTTCAGCAACTGGCCGAGCAGGGCGTTGACCTGGATGAGGCCGGTGATGCCGAGTCGGCGGTTGTCGTACAGCGCGTCGGTCAGCTGGCTCACGTCGTGCAGCCACTTGATCAGCTGGGGCGAGTTCTTCGCGAGGAAGTCGCTCGAGGTGTTGGCCAGGTTGATGCCCGACTTCAGCAGGGCATCGAGGTCGGCCTGGTGCTGCACGAACGTGTCGAGCAGGTTGAGCGCGTGACCGGTGGCATTGAGCAGACCGGGTGCCACCTTGTTGACCACGCCCAGAGCCTGAGCGCTCTTGGCGATGTCGGCTCGCAGCGTCGGGATCTCGGGCTGCAGCACCTTCAGGTAGTTGTCGAACTCGACAGCCGTCTGACCGATCGTCGTGCCACGACCGTCCAGGGCGTGCGAGATCGCACCCAACGCCGCGGACAAGTCCTTCGGCGAGAGCGCCTTCACCAGGCGGTCGATGTCGTCGAGAGCGTTCTGCAACTCGATCGTGTCGAATCGAGTGTCCGCAGGGATCGTTGCGCCCGGCTGCAAGGCGCCGGTGGCAGTCGCATCCGGCGGAAGCGCCAGGTCCACGTACGAGGTACCGAACACGTTCGCGGGAAGGATGCGCGCCACCACACCTGCCGGGATCGTCTTGATGGTCGAGTCCTTCAGTGTGAGCTGAACGTCGACCAGGCCGTTCGGTCCGGGCGAGACCGAGCTCACGAAGCCGAGAATGACGCCGTTGTCCTTGACGTCGGAGTTCTTGGGCAACGAGCCGCCGGCGTTGCGAAGCTGAGCGGTCACCTTCGGCTGACCGCCGAAGGCGCCGTTGTGCTGCAACTCGATCAGGCCGACCAGCAGGGCGATGATGCCGATGAAGATCAGGCCTCGTAGCGCCAACTGATTCTTGGTGGGGGGCCTGGTCCCTCTGTTCTTGTTCAACATCGACGTCACCCCGAGATCCGGAATCCGGACGCGCCACCCCAGAAGATGAGCGTCATGAACATGTTGAGCAGAACGACCACCACGATGCTGGCGCGGATCGACGCGCCCGTAGCCTCCCCGACGGCCTGAGGCCCGCCACCCACGCCCATGCCGTACCAGCAGTGGATCAGCGTGATCGCCACGGCGAAGACCACGATCTTGATCACTGACAACAGGACGTCGCGGCCGAGGATGAAGGTGTCGAAGTAGTGCTGGTACTGGCCCGGTGACTGGTGGAACAGGAACACGACCGACCACTGCGAGGCGAGGTACGAGCCGATCAGACCGATCAGGTAGAGCGGGATGATGCCGATCATGCAGGCGATCACGCGGGTGGCGACGATGTAGCGGATCGGTCGGATCGCCATGACCTCCATGGCGTCAACCTCCTCGTAGATCTTCATCGAGCCGATCTGGGCGGTGAAGCGGCACCCGACCTGTGCTGCGAGAGCCAGCGCGGCGATGAGCGGGGCGAGCTCGCGGGTGTTGGCGCTCGCGGAGATGAAGCCGGTCAGAGGGGCAAGGCTGACCAGTTGCAACCCGCTGAAGCCCTCGATGCCAAGCGAGGTACCAGCCGCGAGTGAGAGCAGAACCATGACGCCCACGGTGCCGCCGCCGACCAGCAGCGCGCCGCTGCCCCAGGCGATGTCCTTCAGCTGGCGGAGGATCTCCTTGCTGTACATCCGGATGGTGCTCGGGACCACAGCAAACGTGCTGGCAGCAAACGTCGCGAAGTCGCCGACGGTCGCGAACGCGTCGACGACAGGATTCGTCACTCGGGACAGGACGCTCGCCATCAGACTCCCTCTCCGGAGAACATCGCGTACACCTCGGTGAGCGCCACGTTGACGACCGCCAGCAGGATGACCGAGAGGACGACGGCCTGGTTGACCGCGTCGGCCACGCCCTTCGGACCGCCCCGTGCCGAGAGGCCCTTGTGGCAGGCCACGATGGTGGCGATGAAGCCGAAGATCAGGGCTTTGATCAGGGCCATGTAGAGGTCCCACGGCTTGCTGAACGCCACGAACGAGTTCACGTACGTCCCGGATGAGACCTGACCGCCGCCGACGACCAGGATGAAGGCAGTGGCCATCGAGGTCATGGCCACGATCACGGCGAGCATGAGGGACACGACCAGCGCGGCGAGTACGCGCGGCGAGACCAGACGCTGGACCGGGTTGATGCCCATCACCTTCATCGCGTCGATCTCTTCACGGACCGTTCGAGCGCCGATGTCGGAGCAGATCGCAGATCCGACCGCGCCGGCGATCATCAAGGACGCGACGAGTGGTGCTCCCTGACGCAGAACGCCGATGCCGTTGACCGCGCCGGTGAAGGAGACCGCGCCGACCTGTGAGGCAACTGCACCGATCTGGACCGAAAGAATGACGCCGAACGGGATCGACACGAGGATCGTGGGTGCCAGCGAAACGCGGACCATGAACCACGCCTGGAGGAAGAACTCACTCCAACTGAACTTGCGCCGAATGATGTCGACCATGACGAACGTCGAGGACTCGGCACCGAGCTGGACGAGGTTGCCACCTGTCGTGATCCCAGCCTTCGCGCGCCGGGTCATGTCGCTGGTAAAGCTCATCGTGAGCACCCCGTGGACGTCGCCACGCAGGCATGGGAAACAGATCCCACCACTCGCCCCCTCAGTTGATCTGGAATTCAGGAGTGTAACGGCGAACACACTGTCGCAGTTACTTGGGTCACATCAAGTTTCTCGACTTCATGTCCGTCCGGTGGCCACTGGTCTAGACCGGAGCGAGACACGCTCAGGGCTACTTCGGCAGGTGTGTACGCGGCGACATTCGAGGGCCTCGACGGGGTCGTGCGCCGGCCGACGAGGTGATCAGATCGACCACTCGGCGGCGGTGCCCGGTGAACGGTTCCAGGTACTCGCGCATCTGGTCGTCGGTCCACGGTGCGTTCGTCAGCGCCCATCCGACGTTGGCCGCGACATGGTAGTCACCGAAGCTGACCGCATCGGGGTCTCCGTGCGTACGCTGCCGCACCTCGGCCTCGGTCCACTCCCCTATTCCGGGGAGGCTGCGCAGCCGTTGACCGAGGACCTCTGCCGACAGCTGTTCGGCGCGCTCGAGCGCGTCCGCGACGGCCATCGCCCGCAGGAGCGGCCGCGATCGGCCCGAGTCGATCGGCAGCTTGATCCAGTCCCAACTCGGGATGCTGCGCAGTGAGTCGGGAGACGGAAGGATCCTCAGGTCGTCCCTGGGGCCGGGCGCCACGTCGCCGAATCGCCGGAGGAGGTTCGCATAGCCTGCGAACGCCTCCTGACCGGTCACCTTCTGCTCGAAGATCGTCGGGACCAGTGCCTCGATGACGCGACCTGATCTGCCGTAACGCGGCGATCCGTGCCGGGCGAGCAGATCACGGATCAATGGATCGGACGGTCGGAACTCCTCGGGCCGATCCGACTCGCCGAGCAGGTCCGGCACCTGGTCCAGCAACCAGTCACGACCCGGTCCCCACGCCTCCGCCAGGACGCCACCCGATGCCCGCGAGATCGCCATGGTGCCCGGGCCGATCGGAGTGCGTACGCCGCGCCAATGGCGAGCCGCCTGCACGTCCGGTCCGCCTTCGAGCCCGTACGACGAGTCCTGCGCGCCGTGCCGATGGACCAGCAGGAGCCGAAGGTCGAGCGCGTGGTCCGGCCGCCACACCCTGGTAGCCGGTCCCTGCTCCTGCACGTGCCGCAGCCTAGACTTCGGGCATGGCCGCCACTCGTACGCACGCCGTTGGCGACCCGGGACGCACCGCCCAGCGGAACGCAACAGCGGAGCGCCGACGCGAGCGCAAGCGCGAGATCCTCAGCGCCACGCGTGCCCTGTTCGAGGAGCGTGGCGTCAACAACGCCCAGATCGAGGACATCGCGCGCGCAGCCGGGATCAACCGCGCGATCGTCTATCGCCACTTCTCCAGCAAGGACGAGATCTTCGCCCTGACGATGGTCAACTACCTGACCGAGCTCAGTGCGACGCTCGCCGTCGCCTCCGACGAGGGCGACTCCCCCACCGACCGTCTGGTGCGCACCGTCGACACGTTTGCGTTGTATGCGATGGACCACCCGGCCTTTGTCGACTGCGCGCAGGTCCTCACCAGTCAGGCCTGGGCCGAACTGCGGGGCGAGGTCCCCCAGGAGGCGCTGTTGCGACTGGGCCAGCTGATCGCGGATTGCCTGCGCAGCTTCGTACGCGTTGTCGAGGCCGGGTGCGCATCGGGCGAGTTCGAGGTGGAGGAGCCCGCGGTCATGGCCAACATGCTCTACGCCAGTGCGCTCGGCGCCCTGCAGCAAGCACGGCTCGGGATCTTCATCGCGTACGGCGAGGACGGCGAGCCGATCGTTCGTCCGCTGCCGCGCGAGCAGGTACGCCGCTACCTCCGGGAAGCAGCACTGGCCGCGACCCGGAGGCCGCGGCCAGTCACTGACTGAGTTGCTACGAGGCGCTCACTACGCCTCAATGATGGCGACGACGCCCTGACCACCTGCGGCGCAGATCGAGATCAGCGCGCGGCCCTTGCCCTTCTCCGCCAGCATCTTCGCCGTGTGCGCAACGATGCGACCGCCGGTCGCGGCGAACGGGTGCCCGGCGGCGAGGGATGAGCCCTTGACGTTGAGCTTCGAACGGTCGATCGAACCGAGCGGCTTGTCGAGGCCGAGGCGCTCCTTGCAGAACACCGGGTCCTCCCAGGCAGCCAGCGTCGACAGCACGACCGAGGCGAACGCCTCGTGGATCTCGTAGAAGTCGAAGTCCTGCAGGGAGAGGTTGTTGCGCTTCAGCATCCGGGCAACCGCGTACGCCGGCGCCATCAGCAGGCCCTCGGCGCCGTGCTCGAAGTCGACAGCCGCGACCTCGGAGTCCACGAAGTACGCGAGCACCTCGTGGTTGTTGTCCTTGGCCCACTGCTCGGTCGACAGCAGGACAACCGACGCACCGTCGGTGAGCGGCGTCGAGTTGGCCGCCGTCATCGTGGCGGCCTCGCCCTTGCCGAAGACCGGCTTGAGCGTGGCGAGCTTCTCGACTGAGGAGTCGCCGCGCATGTTGTTGTCGCGGTCGAGGCCACGGAACGGCGTGATCAGGTCATCCATGAAACCGGCCTCGTACGCCGCTGCCATGTTGTGGTGCGACTTCACCGCGAGCTCGTCCTGGGCCTCACGGGTGATCTTCCACTCCAGGGCCGTGATGGCCGCGTGGTCACCCATCGACAGGCCCGTACGTACCTCGCCGTTGGACGGTGCCGAGATGGTGATGTCCGCCGGGCGGATCTTGGCGAGCGCCTTGATCTTGTCGCCGGTCGAGCGCTGGTTGTTGACGTTGAGGAGCTTCTTGCGCAGCTTCTCACCGATCGCGATCGGGGCGTCAGACGTGGTGTCCACACCGCCGCCGACGCCGACCTCGATCTGGCCGACCTTGATCTTGTTGGCGATGTAGTTGATCGCCTGCAGGCCGGTGCCACATGCCTGCTGCATGTCGAGTCCCGGGGTCTGCGGCGACAGCTTCGTGCTGAGGACCGACTCGCGGATCAGGTTGAAGTCCCGGCTGTGCTTGAGGACCGCACCACCGGCGACCTCGCCGAGGCGCTGGCCCTCGAGGCCGAAACGGGCTACGAGACCGTCAAGAGCGGCGGTGAACATCTCCTGGTTGGAGGCAGTGGCGTAGGCACCGTTCGAGCGAGCGAACGGGATGCGGTTGCCGCCGAGAATCGCGACGCGACGCAGGTCAGACATGAAGTGTTTCCTTCTCCGTTGGAGGGCGGGTTGATCCAATTCTGCAACACGGAGTTACATTTTCCCTATACAGCCCTCCCTGAAGGAAGAGTCCCGATGAGCGACAAGTACCAGAGCTTCACCCAGTCGAAGATCGGCCAGATCGTGGCCAAGAACCTCGGTCTCCCCCAGCCGACCGCCCTGGACCGCTACTCCGCAGGTGACCCGTTGGTGAAGGGAACCGTCCTGACGGGCGGTCGTGGTCGCATCGCTGACGACCTCGCCGGCCTCCTCGCCCAGCTCGGTATCGAGAGCGTGGACGCCCACGCCGATGGCCAGAAGTACAAGGGCCTCGTCTTCGACGCCACCGGCATCACGGATGTCGCGGGTCTGGTCGAGCTCCAGCAGTTCTTCACGCCGGTGCTGCGCAGCCTGAAGTCGTGCGCCCGGGTGATCGTCATCGGTACGCCGCCGGAGCTCGTCGAAGGTGCCGAGAAGATCGCTCAGCGCGGTCTGGAGGGCTTCACGCGCAGCCTCGGCAAGGAGATCGGCAAGGGCAGCACCGTTCAGCTCGTCTACGTGGCCGAGGGGTACGAGAACTCGCTGCTCTCCACGCTCGGCTTCTTCCTGAGCCCGAAATCGGCCTACGTCTCGGGCCAGGTCGCCCGCATCGGTGCGCACAAGGAGAAGAAGGCTGCTGCCGTCGCCGACTGGACCAGGCCGCTCGAGGGCAAGGTCGCGTTCGTGACCGGCGCAAGCCGTGGCATCGGCGAGGAAATCGCCCGCGTCCTGCACCGCGATGGCGCGAAGATCGTCGGCCTGGACGTGCCGCAGGCAGCGGACGACCTCGTCAAGGTCATGAATGAACTCGGCGGCGACTGGCTGACGCTCGACATCACGGCCGCAGACGCTCCGCAGCGGATCGCCCAGCACCTCAAGGACAACCACGGTGGCGTCGACATCGTCGTGCACAACGCCGGTGTGACGATGGACAAGAAGCTCGCCAACCAGACCCCTGAGCGCTTCGGCAAGGTCCTCGAGATCAACCTGCTCGCCCCGGAACTGATCACCGACGAACTGCTCAAGCAGAAGGTCATCAACGCGAACGGTCGCGTCGTCGGCGTCGCCTCCATCGCCGGCATTGCCGGCAACCTCGGGCAGACCTCGTACGCCGCCTCCAAGGCCGGCGTCATCGGCTTCGTCGACTCGCTCGCCACCCAGCTCAAGGACGGCATCACGATCAATGCTGTTGCCCCGGGGTTCATCATCACGGCCATGACCGCCGCGGTCCCGTTCGCCACCCGTGAGGTCGGCCAGCGCCTCAACGCCATGTCGCAAGGCGGTCTGCCGGTCGACGTCGCCGAGACGATCGCCTGGTACGCCTCGCCGGCCTCGACCGCGGTCAACGGCAACGTGGTCCGCGTCTGCGGCCAGATGATGCTGGGCGCCTGAGATGCCGACCACCAAGACGTTCGACGGAAAGTCGGGGGTGGCGGACCTGGTCAAGGCCGCCCTCCCGGCCATTCCGGTCATCGGGTCCCTTCCCGGGATCAGCAAGGTCGGTGGCTACGACGGCTTCGTCTTCACGCGTCCGCCGGTGACGGTGACTCGCGAGATGGTGGCGCCGTTCGCGGAGGTGTGTGGCTTCGAACTGAAGGACACGCTCCCCCTCCCGTACCCGCACATGCTGTCGTTCCCGCTGCAACTGAAGGCTCTGAGCGATCGCTCCTTCCCGGTGCCGGCGATGGGCATGGTGCATCTGGACAACTCGATCTCGCAGCACCGTCCGATCCGGATCGGCGAGACCCTCGACGTGGAGATGTCGGTGGGCGCAGCCGTTCCGCACCCGGCCGGGTCGATCTTCCTGTTCAAGACTGCGGTTCGCATCGACGGCGAGCTGGTCTGGGAGGAGACGTCGGCGTACCTGAGCCGCGGCAAGCGCAACCCCGACGCCGAGTGGCCCGACACGTACGAGCGTGTCCCGGCCGGCCCTGTCACGTGGAACCTTCCGGCCAACCTCGGCCGCAAGTACGGAGCGGTGTCAGGTGACATCAACCCGATCCACCTCACGCCGATCACGGCGAAGGCGCTCGGGTTCAAGCGTCAGATCGCCCACGGTTTCTGGACGATGGCGCGCAGCGTCGCCGCGATCGACAGCCGTCTGCCGGATGCCGTGAAGGTCGATGCGTCGTTCCGCAAGCCGACGTTCCTGCCGTCGAAGGTGGCGTTCGGTTCGAAGCCGATCCCCGGCGGGTACGCGTTCTCGCTCACGAAGTCCGGGTCGGACACGATCCACCTGCTGGGGCGTACGCAAGCACTCTGAGCTGCACAGAAGGCCGCCGGATCCTCACGGACCGGCGGCCTTCTTGCGTTCGACGTCAGGCGAGGGTGCCGACTTCGGCCGACGACGTACGCGGCGGTCGGATGATGCCCTCCTGGGCGGTGGTGGCGACCAGGACCCCGTCCTCGGTGAAGACGCGGCCGATCGACAGACCCCGGCCGCCCTGGGCGGAGGGAGACTCCTGGTCGTACAGCCACCACTCATCGGCACGGAACGGTCGGTGGAACCAGATCGTGTGGTCCAGCGACGCCATCTGGACGTGCGCGCTGCGTACGGTGTGCGCTGCCAGCGCCGCCCCGAGCAGCGAGATGTCAGAGGCCCAGGTGAAGACTGCGAGGTGCAGGTTCGGGTCGTCCGGCAGGCGTTCGGCGATCCGCAACCACACGCGCTGTTGTGACGGGCGCTCCTTCGACGGGACCAGGCCGCGCTGGGAGTTGCCCAGGGTGCGGACATCGACTGCTGCCCACTCCTTCGCCAGCGCCTCGCCTTCGGCGAAGCCGCCCTTCGCCATCATCTCGAGCATGTCGAGGCCGGCGGCGGGAGGCGGCACCTCCGGCATCAGGTCCTGATGGTCGTAGCCGTCCTCGTGCCGGTGGAAGCTCACCGTCATGTAGTAGATCGGGCGCCCGTGTTGGCGCGCCGCGACTCGACGGGTGGCGAACGAGCGGCCGTCCCGGATCCGGTCCACGTCATAGACGATCGCCTTGTCAGGGTCGCCCGCCAGTAGGAAATACGAGTGCATCGAGTGCACGGTGAGTCCCTCGCCGACCGTACGGATCGCCGCCATCAACGACTGTGAGGCGACCTGTCCGCCGAAGGCCCGGCCACGCTCGTTGGGAGCCGGTGCTCCGCGGAACAGGTCCTCGTCGACCTCTTCGAGGTCGAGGACGCGTACGAGATCATCGACGGCCTGGCGCGCCGTCCGATCTGCCATCTCCGTCATTCGTTCTGGTTACCTTCGTCAAGGCCGGCAAGGAACTGTTCAAACTCTCGACCCAAGTCTTCCGCAGTGGGAAGTGGTTGGTTGGGAGCGAGCAGATTCGACTCGCTGGCTTCGGCGCGTTCGAACGCGTCGTACTGACGTTCCAGCGCCTGGACGACTTCGGCGACCTCGTCGTGCTCGCGCAGGTAGTTCGTGATCTCCTCCTCGCGGGTCACAGCCTCCGACCGCACGGTCGAGAGGTCGACCGTGATCCGGGCTGCGCGCTCGACTCGCTCCAGCAGCACCACCGACGCCTGCGGGTAGTCGAGCTGGGCGAGGTAGTGCGGGATGTGCACGACGAATCCCTGCATGTCGTGGCCCCACTCCCCCAGCCGCAGCTCCACCAACGACTGCGCGCTCGACGGCACCCGGAGCTCGCCGACGAACGAACTGCCGTCAGGTACGAGGTCCTTGTTGTTCGCGTGGTGGGTGATGTTCAGCGGACGGCTGTGCGGCACGGCCATCGGCACTGATCCCATGGAGATCACCTGGGTCACGCCCAGACGTTCAACGACGTCGCGGACGGCCTTCGCAAAGGCTTCCCAGCGGTTGTCGGGCTCGGCACCGTGCAGGAGCAGATACGGCTCGTCCCCGGCGTCGCGCAGCAGCCGGACGACCAGCCGCGGCGCGTCGTAGTTCTCATAGTGATCACGGATGAAGGAGATCGCCGGCCGGCGGGCCCGGTAGTCGTGGAACGCGTCCACGTCGAACGTCGCCACCACGGGCGCCGTACGCGAGGCCTCCACGAGGTGTCGCGCCGCGCGGGCGCTCGCATTGCCGGCATCGAGGAATCCATCGAGCACGACGACCATCGTCAGACGCTCAGCCTCGTTGATGGCCGGCACGTCATCGACGATGTGCACGAAGCGGGACTTGCCCATCAGTAAATCCCCCTCGAAGTCCGGTAAGCGGATGCACTGTTGTGCAGCCCCTCCAAGGGACAGGATATTCCCGTGACGCGAGCCACAGTCCCACGGGCTGTACTCAAAGTTACTGAGGAGTAACATCCAGTTTCGACTCAATCCCCTCTCATCAGGAGACACGGTGCCCCGAACTGCCCGTGAGGTCGTGTTCGTTGACGGCGTACGTACCCCCTTTGGCAAGGCCAAGGGACAGTACGCCGAGACGCGAGCCGATGACCTCGTCATCAAGTGCATCCGCGAGCTGACTCGCCGCAACCCGAACCTCCCGCCGGAGCGGATCGACGAGGTCGCCATCGCGGCGACCACGCAGATCGGCGACCAGGGTCTGACGATCGGGCGTACCGCCTCGCTCCTCGCCGGTCTGCCGAACACGGTGCCCGGCTTCGCGATCGACCGCATGTGTGCCGGTGCGATGACCTCGGTCACCGCGGTCGCTGGTGGCATTGCCTTCGGTGCGTACGACGTGGCCATCGCCGGCGGCGTCGAGCACATGGGCCGTCACCCCATGGGTGAGGGCGTCGACCCGAACCCGCGGATCGTCTCTGAGCGGATCGTGAACCCGGACGCGCTCGTCATGGGCAACACCGCGGAGAACGTGCACGACCTCTACCCGGACATCACCAAGGAGCGCTGCGACGCGTACGCCGTGGCCTCGCAGCAGAAGGCTGCCGCCGCGTACGCCGCCGGCAAGATCCAGCCGGACCTGGTCCCGGTGGCGACGAAGTCAGCCGAGCACGGCTGGGGTCTGGCCACCACCGACGAGCCGATGCGTCCGCAGACGACGCTCGAGTCGCTGCAGGGCCTCAAGACGCCGTTCCGTCCCGCCGGTCGTGTGACCGCGGGCAACGCGGCGGGCATCAACGACGGTGCCACCGCGTGTCTCCTCGCCGCCGAGGACGTGGCTCTCGAACTCGGTCTGCCGATCAAGATGCGTCTGGTCTCGTTCGCCTTCGCCGGCGTTGCCCCCGAGATCATGGCCGTCGGCCCGATCCCGTCGACCGAGAAGGCGCTGGCCAAGGCCGGCCTCACGATTGACGACATCCAGGCCTTCGAGCTCAACGAGGCCTTCGCGATCCAGGTGCTCGCATTCCTGCAGCACTTCGGCATCGCGGATGACGACGCTCGGGTGAACCCGTACGGCGGCGCGATCGCGTTCGGCCACCCACTGGCCTCCTCGGGCGTGCGCCTGATGACGCAGCTCGCGCGGCAGTTCGAGGAGCGTCCGGAGGTCCGGTACGGCCTGACCTCGATGTGCATCGGGATCGGCATGGGCGGCACCGTGATCTGGGAGAACCCGAACTGGAAGGGTGACAAGTGATGACTGACATCAACACGCTGCTCGCAGACGTCGAGAAGTTGTTCAGCGACGACGAGGTCGTCACCGAGGCGAAGCTGCGCAAGGTCACCCTGCCCTCGGGCAAGGTCCTCGGCCTGGTCACGCTCGACAACGGTCTCGACCACACCCGTCCGAACACGTTCGGCCCGAAGGGCCTCGTCTCCCTCAACACCGCGTACGACGCGGCGCTGGCCGACGACGAGATCGACGCGATCGCCGTGACCGGCAAGCAGTTCATCCTGGCTGCCGGTGCGGATCTGACTGCTCTGCAGTCGGGCGGCTCGGACGGCATCCGTACGATCGCCGAGCTCGGACACGCGGTCTTCCGCAAGTTGGGTGACGAGGGCGGCAAACCGTCGTTCGGGTTCATCAACGGTCTCGCCCTGGGCGGTGGCCTCGAGGTTGCCCTGCATGCGAACTACCGCACCGTGATCGACTCCGTCCCGGCCGTGGGTCTGCCCGAGGTCATGCTCGGTCTGGTGCCCGGCTGGGGTGGCGCGTACCTGCTGCCGAACCTCATCGGTCCGGCCAAGGCCGCTGAACTGTTCATCAGCAACCCGCTCAACCAGGGCAAGGTGATCAAGGGCTCCGAGGTCGTCGAGGCCGGCATCGCCGATGTCGAGTTCAACGGTGCGGACTACCTCGAGCAGTCGATGCTGTGGGCCGACGCGGTGCTCAACGGCCAGATCAAGATCGAGCGTCCGGAGATCGCCCGGGACGAGACCTGGGACGAGGCCGTCAAGAACGCCGGCTTCTTCGCCTGGGCCAAGACCGGCGACAAGTCCCCGGCAGCCAAGAAGGCCGTCGAGCTCCTTGCCGGCGCCAAGACCGCGACCCGCGACGAAGGGTTCGCCGCCGAGGACGACGCGCTGGTCGCCATGGCCGCGACCCCGGAGCTGCTCGCGTCGTTGTACTCGTTCGACCTCGTGCAGAAGCGCGCCAAGCGTCCTGCAGGTGCCCCGGACCGGTCGCTGGCGCAGCCTGTGACCAAGGTCGGCATCATCGGCGCCGGTCTGATGGCCTCGCAGTTCGCACTGTTGTTCGTCTCGAAGCTCAAGGTGCCGGTCGTCATGGTCGACCTGGACCAGGAGCGTGCGGACAAGGGCGTCGCGTACGTCCACGCCGAACTCGACAAGAAGCTCGCCAAGGGCCGCGCCTCGGTCGGTACGACGAACCGCCTCAAGGCCCTGGTCACCGCCGAGGTCGACTATGCGAAGGCGTTCGGCAACGCCGACTTCATCATCGAAGCGGTCTTCGAAGAGATGTCGGTCAAGAAGAAGGTCTTTGCTGCGGCCGAGGCCGTTGCGCCGGAGACGGCTGTCTTCGCGACCAACACCTCGTCACTGTCGATCACTGAGATGGGTTCGGAGCTCAAGCACCCGGAGCGAGTCGTGGGTTTCCACTTCTTCAACCCGGTCGCGATCATGCCGCTACTCGAGATCATCAAGGGCTCGAACACCTCCGACGCCGCACTGGCCACCGCCTTCGCGACCGGTCGGGGTCTCGGCAAGACGACCATCCTGGTCAAGGACAGCCCGTCGTTCATCGTGAACCGTCTGCTCGGTCGCTTCATGGGCGCCGTTGCGAAGATCGCTGACGAGGGCACGCCCATCGCCACGGTCGACGCGGCATTCGCCGGTGTCACGCCGATGCCGCCGTTCGCTCTGATGGCGCTCGTCGGACCGGCCATCGCCTACCACAACAACGAAACGCTGGCGAAAGCCTTCCCGGACCGGTTCTACCTGTCCGAGAACCTTCACAAGGTCGTCGAGGCGAAGAAGGCGTCGTACTTCGGCCCCGACGGTCGCACCGTCGACCCGGAGGTCGAGGCGCTCCTCACCGTAGGCACCACTGTGCTTGAGGCGTCGGACGTACGCCAGCAGACGCTGGAGGCGCTGGCTGACGAGGCTCGGCGGATGCTCGACGAGGGCGTGGCCCAGGGCCCGGAGGACATCGACCTCGGCATGATCACCGGCGCTGGCTTCCAGTTCTGGAACGGTGGTCTGACCCAACTCCTCGACCGCGAGGGGATCTCGGAGAAGGTCACGGGCAAGAAGTTCCACTGAGTCACAGACTCGAGCGAGGGCGTCGGCTTCGGCCGGCGCCCTCGTTGGTTTTCGTACGCCAAGTGTCGGGTCTCGGGGTGGCCGACGTCGGGTTTCGGCGTGACGGATGCCGGGTTTCGGCGGGTCAGAGGGCGGAGAAGGCCGCGAGGGTGTCGCGGGCGATCGCCTGCGGAGTGAGGCCGATCCGTTCGAGGATCGCGCCGCGCTCGGCATGCTCGAGGAATTCCTGCGGAATGCCATGCAGCCGGATCGGCCGCTGAACGCCCTGGGCGGCGAGTTCCTGCATCAGCGCTGCGCCGGAGCCGCCCTGGACCCCGTTGTCCTCGATGTGGACGACGAGGGAGTGCTCAGCCGCCAACGCCACCAGATCGGGCGAGACCGGCTTCACCCAGCGGGGGTCGATGACGTTGACCCCGATGCCTTCGGCAGCGATCAGGTCCGCGGCTCGCATCGCCACGGCGGCCATGGCGCCGACGCCGACCATCAGCACATCCTTGGAGCCGTCGGCCCGGAGTACGTCGACTGAACCGATCCGATCGACGGCGTCCATGTCGGCCGGTGGCCCGCCCTTGGGAAAACGTACGACGGTCGGGGCGTCGGACACGGTGATCGCCTCGTTGAGCAGTTCGACCAGTCGGGCCGGATCACGCGGAGCTGCCAGGCGCAGGCCCGGCACCAGCTGCAGGATAGACATGTCCCACATGCCGTTGTGCGAGGCACCGTCGGGGCCGGTCACACCGGACCGGTCCAGGACCAGCGTCACGCCGAGCTTGTGCAGCGCGATGTCCATCAGCACCTGGTCGAACGCACGGTTGAGGAAGGTGGCGTACACCGCAAAGACGGGGTGCAGGCCGCCCAGCGCAAGACCCGCCGCAGACGTGGCCGCGTGCTGCTCGGCAATCCCGACGTCGAACGTACGCTCCGGGAACCGCTTCTGGAACGCGTCCAGGCCCACCGGATGCATCATCGCCGCGGTCAACGCGACGACATCCGGACGGCGCTCACCGATGGCGACGATCTCGTCGGAGAAGACGTCGGTCCAGATCCTGCCCTTCGGCGTCTCCTCCCCCGTCTCGATGTCGAACGCGCCGGGGGCGTGGAACTGGTCGGCCTCGTGGTCCTCGGCTGGCTGATAGCCGAAGCCCTTCCGGGTGATCGCGTGCACCAGCACCGGGCCCCCGAAGTGCTTGGCCTGGCGCAGAGCATGCTCCATGGCCTCGAGATCGTGACCGTCGACCGGGCCGACGTACTTGAGTCCCAGATCCTCGAACAGACCCTGAGGCGCCAGCGCGTCCTTGAGTCCCTTCTTGGCCGCGTGCAAGACCTCGTACGCCGTGGGGCCGACGCCGGGGACGGCGTTGAGGCGTCGCTTGACCATGTCGAGGAACGGCTCGTACTTCGGGTTCGTGCGCAGTGCCGTCAGCGCCGTCGCCAGGCCACCGATGGTGGGTGTGTAGGACCGGCCGTTGTCGTTGACCACGATCACGAGCTTGCTGTCGTGGGCGATCGCGATGTTGTTGAGGGCCTCCCAGGCCATGCCGCCCGTCAGCGCCCCGTCGCCGATCACCGCGACGACGTGTCGGTCCTCGCCGGTGATCGTGTACGCCTTCGCGAGCCCGTCTGCGTAGGAGAGCGCGGTGGAGGCGTGGGAGTTCTCCACGATGTCGTGGGCGGACTCCGTCTGGCTCGGATAGCCCGACAGGCCGCCCTCCTGGCGGAGACTGTCGAACTCGGCCGCGCGGCCGGTGAGCAGTTTGTGCACGTACGACTGGTGGCCGGTGTCGAAGATGACCCGGTCCTTCGGCGACTCGAAGACCCGGTGGATGGCCATGGTCAGTTCGACGACGCCGAGGTTGGGCCCGAGGTGGCCGCCGGTCCGGGCGATCGTGCTGATCAGTGCCTGGCGGATCTCCGCGGCGAGGGCAAGCAACTGGTCGTGATCAAGCGGGTCGAGGTCGCGAGGACCGGTGAGCGACTCGAGATGACCCATGCGGTTGATCGTATCGTCAGGGCTTCTGCCGGTCGGCGATGACGTGCCCACATCAGGTTCGGACTAGAGCCCTTCGCCGTCGAGTGGTCGCACCTGGGCCGGCGTCAGTTTGAGGGTCTTGATCACGTCACAGAGGTCGAGGTTCGAGCTCAGGCAGTAGTTGCTGCTGCTGATGGCAACCATCCCGGTGCCGATCTTCGGGGCATCGAACTGAATCAGGCGCGCGATGCCGTGCACGGCCGCCGCAGGAACGGCCAGCAGAGCTGCCTGGAGTTGCTTGCGCGTCTCCGACGGGAGGGCAGTCGACACCCCGATCGCGGTGTACGGGATCGCGTCTGAGTGCCAGATCTGGGTGTACTTGCCGGGATCCCACTCGTGGGACTCCGCTGCCGGGCCCATCACGCGCGAGTTGAGCGAGGCGTAGTTGAACTTCGTGCAGGACGTGCGCAGTACCTCCGCGCGTAGCGGGCACGTGAGGGCTCGCAAAGCCTTCAGGTGGGACCCGGTGTAAACCATCGTCACCTTGGAGATCACGCCGGCCTCGGTGAGCGCAGCACGCGGGAAGTAGTCGCCGCTGAGGCTGCCGGGTGTCGTGAACGCCACCCGCTTGCCGGCCAGACCCATCAGGTCGACGTCCCCGTACCGCGGATCGTCGTAGAGAGCGGAGATGAAGGCCGCCGGCGTCCCGTTGAAGTCGGACTCGTACGTCGCCAGGACCTCGATCGCCGGGTGCTTGCCCCCCAGGGCGAACCCTGACCCGAGGCCCGCGAACTCCGCGAAGGTGACCTTGCCGTGAGATGCACTCCAGAGTTCCGCCCGGATCGAACTCGCAACCTGGAACCTGACCGCGCAACCGAGCGACTTCGACAGCGAGGCGATCACTGGCTTGTACGCCGCGGTCAGCGCCTGCACCGCCGCGTACGGCTGAACCATGTAGATCGGCGTGCCGCTCGCGCACACGACACTCTTGGTAGGCGTCCCACTGGGGGTCACGACAGAGGTGGTGGTCGTCGTGGTTGTCGAAGGGGCAGTCTGCGATGTTGATGAGCCGCACGCCGAGGTGGCCAGTAACGCTGCGGCCACCAGGCCGGTCGACAGACGTCTCCAACGCTTCACAGAGACAAGGTTCCCTGCCGCGTCCCGGTGGTCAAATTTCACTCGCCGGAACCGTGCAGGTGGGACTCGAGGCGTTCGAGCTTGGCATCCAATTCGCCAGTGAACCCCGGCCGGATGTCAGCCTTGAGCACCAAGGACACCCGCGATCCGTACGCAGCCACCGCGTCAGTGGCGCGCTTGACGACATCGAAGACCTCGTCCCACTCCCCCTCGACCTCGGTGAACATCGAGGACGTCCGGTTCGGCAGGCCTGACTCGCGGACGACCCGGACCGCGGCGGCGACCGCGTCCGCGACTGAGCCGTCGGAGCGACCGGTGCCGTTGGGGGCGACGGAGAAGGCGACCAACACGGGCCCAACGCTACCCCGAGGAAGGCTGTTGTCTGGCTACCGTGGGAGGCATGGGTGATCTGACCGAACCATGCCCCAACTGCAGCACCCGGATGCGCTGGGAGACCTCGCACGAACGCTGCGACGGCTGCGGCTATATCCGGCCGTGCTGCGAAGGATCTCCCTGCCCGGTCTGAGACGGAACCAAAGCTTCGGGTCGCAACGTCATCAGGAGCAACACCGATCGTTGGAGGAGACAGTGCGCCGTCCAGTTGCCCTTGCTGTGTTGGCTCTGGTCGTGAGCGCCTGCGGCACCGCCACGCCCGCTGCAGCCCCGACCACTTCGCGGGCAACGTTTGCCGTACCGAACGGCCCTGTCAGCGTTCTGCCGGTCCGCGAGGCCCTCGTCTCCACCGACGGCCGCACGGTCATCATTCCCGGTCAGCACGGCGCCTGCGAGAGCAACTTCTCGGCTGTCGTGATGGCGACACACGCCGACGTACGGATCCGTCTGACCGGGCATGAGCCGGACGGAGACATGGTCTGTATGCCCATCGACCTCCGACTCACACGAATCTCGCTGGTGCTGCAGCAACCGCTGGGAAGGCGCCGGTTGATCGACGACAGTACCGGGAAGCCAATCCCGTATGTCACCGAGCAGAGCCTGTCTGCACCCGGCTTCCTGCCGTCGAATGTGACACCGGTCCTGAATCTTCCGGCCGACGGGTGGACGCGGGTGTACGGACTCCGAGGAGACGACCAGCATGGTCCGATCCGCATCAGCCAGACGCCATGGCCGTCGGCTCCGGACCTGTCCAAGATGACCGGAACTCCGATCGAGCCGATCACGGTGAGCGGACACACCGCATTTCTCATCGACGAGCGCGGCCCGGCGGGAATCACGTACATCTGGTGGAAGGTCGCCGGCGTGACCATCACAGTGACGAGCGAACCCGGCGCTGGCAACAGACATGCACTCCCGACCGACGTCGTCCTCCGCATCGCGCGAGGTCTGGTCATGCCGACCCGCTGACGGACCCACCACCGGATCGTGCCTCACGACGATGAAGGCCCCCGACCGCCGATGCGGTGGGGGCCCTCGTCGTGGCTTGATCAGCCGTTGAGCAGGTTACGCAAGACGTACTGCAGGATGCCCCCGTTGCGGTAGTAGTTCGCCTCACCGGGGGTGTCGATACGGACGACCGCGTCGAAGGACTTGTCGCCGGCGGTGACCTTGACGGTCTTCGGCGTACGCCCCTCGTTGAGCTCGGTGATGCCCGAGATCGAGAACGTCTCCTCGCCCGTCAGGCCGAGCGATTCGGCGTTCTGGCCAGCCGGGAACTGCAGCGGGATGACACCCATGCCGATCAGGTTCGAGCGGTGGATGCGCTCGTACGACTCGGCGATGACAGCCTTGACGCCGAGCAGCGAGGTGCCCTTGGCGGCCCAGTCGCGCGACGACCCTGAGCCGTACTCCTTGCCGGCCAGGACGACCAACGGGATGCCTGCGGCCTGGTAGTTCTGCGAGGCGTCGTAGATGAACGCCTGCGGAGCGCCGTCGACCGTGAAGTCCTTGGTGTAGCCGCCCTCGACGCCGTCGAGGATCTGGTTGCGGATACGGATGTTCGCGAACGTGCCGCGGATCATGACCTCGTGGTTGCCTCGGCGCGAGCCGTAGGAGTTGAAGTCGCGCTGTTCCACGCCGTGCTCGGTCAGGTACTGACCGGCCGGCGAGTCCTTCTTGATGTTGCCGGCAGGCGAGATGTGGTCGGTCGTGACCGAGTCGCCCAGCTTGAGCAGGACGCGGGCACCCTCGATGTCCGTGACCGGCGACGGGGTCTTCGACATGCCGTCGAAGTACGGCGCCTTGCGGACGTACGTGGAGTCCTCGTCCCAGGTGAAGGTGTCACCGGTCGGGGTCGGCAGGTTCTGCCAGCGGGCATCACCAGCGAACACGTCGGCGTAGTCCTTGGTGAACATGTCCTGGTCGATCGCGGAGGCGATGGTGGCTTCGACCTCGGCCGGCGTCGGCCAGATGTCCTTGAGGAACACGTCGTTGCCGTCGGTGTCCTGACCCAGGGCGTCGTGGAACAGGTCGACGTCCATGTTGCCCGCGATCGCGTACGCGATGACGAGCGGCGGCGACGCCAGGTAGTTCATCTTCACGTCGGGGTTGATGCGACCCTCGAAGTTGCGGTTGCCGGAGAGCACCGAGACGACGGCCAGGTCGTGCTCGTTCACCGCGGCGGAGACCTCGGGGATGATCGGACCCGAGTTGCCGATGCAGGTGACGCAGCCGTAGCCGACGAGGTCGAAGCCGAGCTTCTCCAGGTACGGCGTGAGGCCGGCCTTGTCGTAGTAGTCGGTGACGACCTTCGAGCCGGGAGCAAGGGTGGTCTTGACCCACGGCTTGCTGGTCAGGCCCTTCTCGACGGCCTTCTTCGCCAGCAGCGCAGCACCGAGCATGACCGACGGGTTCGACGTGTTGGTGCACGAGGTGATCGAGGCGATCGTGACCGCGCCGTTCCTGAGCTCGAAACTCGTACCGTCTGCGAGGGTCACCGGGATCGAGGCGTTCGGCTGCGAGGTGTACGACGGCAGGTAGCCCTCGAACGAGGTCTTGGCGTCGGTCAGCTGGACACGGTCCTGTGGACGCTTGGGGCCGGCGATCGAGGGGACGACCGTCGACAGGTCGAGCTCGAGCTTCTCGGAGAAGCGCGGCTCGGCGTTCGGGTCGAGCCAGAGGCCCTGCTCCTTGGCGTACGTCTCGACGAGCGCGAGCTGCTGCTCGTCACGACCGGTCAGACGCAGGTAGTTGATGGTCTCGTCATCGATCGGGAACATCGCCACCGTGGAGCCGAACTCCGGCGACATGTTGCCGATGGTGGCGCGGTTCGCGAGCGGCAGCTTCGCGACGCCGGCGCCGTAGAACTCGACGAACTTGCCGACGACGCCGTGCTTGCGCAGCTGCTCGGTGATGGTCAGGACGAGGTCGGTGGCAGTGGTGCCCTCGGGCAGGTCACCGGTCAGCTTGAAGCCGACGACCCGCGGGATGAGCATGGAAACCGGCTGACCCAGCAGCGCGGCCTCTGCCTCGATGCCACCGACGCCGAAGCCGAGGACGCCGAGGCCGTCGACCATGGTCGTGTGGGAGTCGGTGCCGACGCAGGTGTCGGGGTACGCGAGGAGCTCGCCGTCGACCACGCGCGTGAAGACCGTACGAGCCAGGTGCTCGATGTTGACCTGGTGCACGATGCCGGTGCCCGGCGGGACGACCTTGAAGTCGTCGAACGCGGTCTGGCCCCAGCGCAGGAACTGGTAGCGCTCGCGGTTGCGCTGGTACTCGATCTCGACGTTCTTCTCGAAGGCGTCGGCGCTGCCGAAGACCTCGGCGATGACGGAGTGGTCGATGACCATCTCGGCCGGGGACAACGGGTTGATCTTGGATGCGTCGCCACCGAGCTCGGCAGCGGCTTCGCGCAGGGTGGCCAGGTCGACGATGCACGGCACGCCGGTGAAGTCCTGCATGATCACGCGCGCCGGCGTGAACTGGATCTCCTTGTCGGGCTCGGCGGTCTCGTCCCAGCCGGCCAGCGCCTTGATGTCGGCGGCGGTGATGTCCGCACCGTCCTCGGTACGAAGCAGGTTCTCCAGCAGGACCTTGAGCGAGTACGGGAGCGAGGCGACGTCAAGCCCCTCGCCGACGACCTTGTCGAGACGGAAGATCTCGTACGCGGTCCCGTTCACGTCCAGGGTGCTCTTGGACCCGAAGCTGTCCTTGCTCGCCAACTCGCTCATCTCCTTGTGAGGTACATCCATGCGGTGCTGTGCCTGTCAGAGGCAGTCCCGATGTGATCCGGCCAACACTCTCATCCTGCCGCGTCCAATGCGAGGAGGGATAGACGGGTGTCCACATCTCAAATGTCTCTTGATGTCAAGATACCACTGTCGAGTCGCACCTGCCGCGAGGCCCTCCGATAGGCAAAGATGTGCGCGTGACCTGGATCAGCATCGCCATCGCCGCAGCCGCCCTGATCGTGGCCACGTGCGGCCTGACCGCGTACGTGCTGATGCGCCGTCAGGCTCAGGTGCTGGAGCTGCGGATCGCCGATCTGGCCGCTGAACTCGACGGCATCGTCGACGCGCCCCCGGCTCCCCCGGTGCCCGCTGTGCCGAACCGGCCGATCATCACGATCGAGATCCTCAACCCGATCGAGCTCGCGAGTTCGCAGGTACGCGCCGCATCGCTGGTCGGCAGTTGGAAGCCGGACGCGATCACCAAGATGGTCTACAACGAGGCGGCCAAGCAGATCTCCTCACAGCTCGCTGAGGAAGGCGTCGTCGCCGAGGTGCTGATCCATGCTGCGGACTGATCTGATCCTGGCGCTGCTCGCGCTCGGCGCCGCCACCGGCGTGACCGCACTCACCCTCAACCTCTACATCCGCTGGCAGACACTGAGCGCCCACGCGCGCACCGTTCGCAACCGGCTCGTACGCACTGAGGCGTGGCGTGCTGAGGCCCGGCGGATTCGCGCCTGGCGGCAACCGGTCGCCGACGCCACCGACGCCGTGAACGACGTCGTCCAGATCGGTGCATCGCTCGCTCGGGTGGGCCACGGCGCGCTGGCCTCGGTCTCGTTCGGAGTCTTCAACCGCATCCCGCGTACGCGGGCCCGCAGTCAACAACTGCAGGAAGCGCACGACACCTTGTCGCAGTCGCTCTATCGAGCCATCGAGACTGCCGGCGAGGGCTTCACGGAGACGACCCGCAAGAGCCTGTTAGGCGAGGACCCGGTCGGGAACGAGTAGCGCCACCGACTCCACGTGGTGCGTCATCGGGAAGAGATCGAACGCCTTGAGATCCGACATCCGATAGCCGAGTTCGGCGAACGTCGCCACGTCGCGCGCCAGCGCGGCCGGATCGCAGGCGACGTACGCAATCGCCCGCGGCGAACGGTCGGCGATGGCGGTGACCACCTTCCGGCCAGCACCGGCCCGCGGCGGGTCCAGGACGACGAGGTCCGACTCCCCCGGGTTCAGGGCAAGCCAGGCAGCCACGTCCGAGGTGATGGACCGGGCCTTCAGCACGTTGCCGGCGCCGTACTCACTGGCGACCTTCTCGCCCTCGATCGCCGTCACGGACGCGCCTCGCTCGGCGAGGAACGAGCTGAAGAGTCCGACGCCCGAGTACAGATCGAGCACCGACTCGCCGGATTGTGGCTGGAGCGCATCGAGCACGGCTTCGACGAGTGCGGTGGGCGCGCCGGGGTGCACCTGCCAGAACCCGTCCGCTGCGACCTGGAACGTCCGCTGCGTGCCAGCGGCGTCCACCGTCTCGGTGAGGCTGCCTTCGCCGCCCTCGCGCGCGTCGTGCCGGGCAATGAGGCAGTCGTCGATCTGGATGACGTCGTGGGACCGATGCTTGCGCATGCCCTTGCCGGGGCCGACGTAGGTCTGCCGGGTCCGCCACCGCAGTCCCTCCTTGTCGCCATGTACGGGCTGCACCGTGATGTCGACCTCCAGCTTCGCCAACCGGCGGAACTGCTCCTTGATGACCTGTGCCTTCAGATCACGCTGGGCCGTGACCGCGACATGCTGGAAGTCGCAGCCACCGCAACCGCCGGGGCGGGCGTACTCACACGGTGCCTGCACCCGGTCGGGGGATGCCTCGAGGATCTCGACCGCATCTGCGCGCCAGAACGTGTCGCCGTCCGACCCTTCGGTGACCTCGACGATCGCCTTCTCGCCGGTGAGGGCATGGCGTACGAAGATCACCCGCCCCTCGTGCCGTGCGATCCAGAAGCCGCCGTGGGCAACAGGCCCGACCTCGACCTCGAATCGTTCACCGACGTGGCTTGCGCCCTTGTTCTGACGGGGGCGGGTGTGGCGCTTCACCCGCGTCAATCTAGTGCCGCGTCACCGGTCGTAGCGGATTCGTACGGTGGCGGTGAGTTCCATGCCGACCTCGAGGCCTTCGGCACGCCGGACCGCGGCCCGCAGCGGCACCATGTAACGGTCCCCCTGCGGGAACAGCGCGGTCTCGATGGTGGCGCCACCGAGCTCGACAAGGACAGCCACCTGGCCCCAGTACTCCAGGCCGGCGGCCTCGATCTTGAGCTCGGCGCTGTCCTCGACGCTCATCGGCAGGAAGAAGTACGGCGACGGTCCACGCCACTCCACGACCACGCCACAGACGGTCCACTCCACGGGTGCCATTCAACCCCGACATACTGGCGCGGTGCGGATCTTGTTCTCAGCGCTCCCGGCGTACGGACATGTCTTCCCGATGCTGCCGCTCGCGATCGCCTGCCGCGAGGCCGGGCACGAGGTGGCCTTTGCCACAGGTCACCCGTTCACCGATCGGCTGCCGGTCCGGACGATCGCGCTGGCGGTGACACAGCACGACTTCGATCTGGCGAATGCCGAGGTGAGCGCCCAGCTCAAGCGCGGCGGCGCGTACGAGCACACCGTCGCCACGATGATGGCTCGGGCGGTCGGGGAACCGATGCGCGCCGCGCTCAGCCCGGTGATCGAGACATACCGACCCGACGCGGTCGTGACCGAGTACCTCAATGTCGGGGCGCGTGTCGCGGCTCTGGAACACGGCGTGCGTGCGTACTCGTTCGCGATCACGGCGCCCAGCCGACTCAATGTCGCATTCGCGGAGTACGCCGCCGATGAACACCGGGACCGGCTCCCGGCAACCACCACGTGGCGCGACCTGTACGAGCCACTGATCGATCCCACGCATCCGGTGCTGCGACGGGCTGACGAGCCGGTCGTGGACCGACTTCGCATCCAACCGGTGCCGTGGTCGAACGACTCGTTCGTGCCCGAGTGGCTCCTGGAGCCCAGGACACGCCCGAGGGTGCTGGTGACTCTGGGCACGGTGTTCAACCGCCCCGACGTCCTGGGCTCGATGGCCCACGGACTCGGATCGCTCGATGCCGATGTCCTCGTCGTGACCGGCCACGGCAAGGGACCGATCGTCGGGTTGCCCGCCAATATCCGGCAGGCCGACTTCATCGCGCAGGACGAGGCGCTCAAGCATGTCGACCTGGCCGTCCACCACGGAGGATCCGGTACCTGTGCGGCCGCGATCTCCCTCGGGTTGCCCCAGGTGATCCTTGCCCGCGGCGCCGACCAGTTCGGCAACGCGGAGGCGCTGGCGCACGCCGGCGCAGCGGTGGCGCTCCACGGGCCGATCGCGCCTGTGGACGTCTTCGCTGCGGCGAGTCGAGCGCTGGATCCGGGATCGGGCGTGATCACCGCGGCAGCACGACTGCAGACTCAATGGGCCGACATGCCCTCTCCGGCCGCAGTGGCCGCGCGGCTGCGGTAGCGTCATCGCTCGTGCACGTGGTGATCATGGGCTGCGGCCGCGTCGGTTCGACGCTGGCGCGTAGCCTCGAGGAACGTAATCACACGGTGTCGATCATCGACATCGAGGCCGACGCCTTCCGCCGGTTGAGCCCTGGGTTCAACGGCACCAAGGTGACGGGGATCGGCTTCGACCAGGAGGTGCTGGAGAAGGCCGGAATCCGCCGCGCCGACGCGTTCGCTGCGGTGTCCAGCGGTGACAACTCCAACATCATCGCGGCGCGTGTCGCCCGCGAGACCTTCGGTGTCGAGCACGTCGTTGCCCGCATCTACGATCCCGGCCGCGCCGAGGTGTACGAGCGGCTCGGCGTGAGCACGGTGGCCACCGTCAAGTGGACGGCGGACCAGATCCTTCGACGCCTGCTCCCGGCTGGCGCCGAGCCCGCGTACCGCGATCCCTCCGGCACGATCCGGCTCGACACCGTGAACGCGCCGGACGGCTGGATCGGTCAGCGCACTGTCGACTTCCAGCTGGCCGCGAAGTCTCGTATCGCGTGGATCGACCGGCTTGGCGAAGGCGTGCTGCCAAACCGCGAGAGCGTGATCCAGGACGGCGACGTCCTGCATCTCGTGATCCGCGAGGAGAACGCGAGCCACGCGTACACCGTCATCACAAACGGACCTGAGCAGGAGGCCTGAGATGCGCGTAGCCATCGCCGGAGCAGGCGCTGTCGGCCGCTCCATTGCCCGTGAGCTCATCCGCAACGGTCACGACGTCCTGCTGATCGACAAGAGTGCGGACACCATTCGACCTGAGCGCGTGCCGGAGGCCGAGTGGCTGCTGGCCGACGCGTGCGAGCTGTCCTCCCTGAAGGAGGCGCACCTCGAGCGCTGCGACGTGGTTGTGGCGGCCACCGGCGACGACAAGGTCAACCTGGTCACCTCGCTGCTGGCCAAGACCGAGTTCAGTGTGCCGCGCACCGTCGGGCGCGTGAACCACCCGAACAACGAATGGCTCTTCACCGATGCGTGGGGTGTCGACGTCAACGTCTCGACACCACGGATCATGTCCGCGCTCGTCGAGGAGGCAGTCTCGGTCGGTGATCTGGTGCGGCTCTTCAGCTTCCGTCAGAACACCGCCAACCTCGTCGAGATCACGCTTCCTGAGGACAGCCCGTACGCGGGCTCCAAGGTGGCTGACCTGCCGCTACCGGCGAACTGCGTCCTGACGACCGTGTTGAGCGGCGGCGATGTGATCGCCCCGCAGCCGAGCACCGAGGTGAGCGCCGGCGACGAGCTGATCTTCGTGGTCGCGGCCGAGCACGAGGACGAGTTGGCGAACCTGCTCGCTCCGAGGCCCGATCACCCGGACGACGAAGACGAGGACTGACCGGTCGCTTCGGCGTGCGGCGTGGCGTTCCGGCCCAGCAGCCAGATCATCGCGCCCCACATCACAGCTCGAAGCGGCCAACCGACGCCGAGCTTGATGATGGCGAGGGTCGACACCGCGGTGTCGGCGTTCATGGCGCCGGTCCAGCCAGCCAGGATGAGCGGTCCCTCGATCGCGACCAGGATCGCGAGCGGCCCCAGCAGCAGCCAGGTGAGCTGGGAGCAGAGGCGTACGACCTGACGGTCGCGGTGCCATGCGATGGGATCTCCCGTGGCACCGCCGAGCAGGAACCCGACGGCCGGCCAGCGGACGACGCAGCTGATCGCCATCACGATCGCCTGGATCCCGCTCGTAACTACTCCAGGAACGAAGAAGGCTAGAGCCTGATGCTGCGCACTTCCTCCGGCATGCTTGATGGCCCACACGATCCCCCATCCGAGCGCGAGGCCGAGGATGGCGTTGCCCACATGCTTGAGGTCGGAGCGCTGAACCATCCGGACGAGAAGGGCGGCCACAGCAATCAGCCCGCCGGCGATCAGTGCGGTCGTGATGTTCTTCGAGAACAGCCAGGCGACCGTGAAGGCCACGCCCGGGACGGCTGCTTCGAGCATCCCGCGCCGACCTCCGAGAGAGGCCGACATCTGCCGTCGTACGAATGCCTCGACGGTGTCGACAGTTGTCTCAGTCATCCGAGGGGCTGGTCAGGACGTACCGCGGGTTGAACACGGTACGCACCCCGGAGCAGTCCCCGACACGACCTTCGATGTGGATGCCGACGCCCTCACAGATGCCTGCGATCTTCTGTCGCCCGAGCCAGACCAGACGCAACTGCCCGGTGCCGTCCACGAAGTCGGCCTCGACGGCCGGCGAACCACCGTGGTCGGCGACGCGTACAGCCTCGACGACGCCGTCCAGTTCGATCAGGTCCCGGTTCTGCACGATCGAGATCGTGCCCGTGGTCGGTGCATCGATGGGGGTGATCGGTGCCTGGAGCGGCTCAGGAGCCACAGGGGTCGGCGTCGAAGTCTTCGACCCTCGGAGACGTACGCGGTTCACTGGTGCACCGGCTTTGCATTGGCGGGAAGGGTCAGGGGCAGAACCTCGCCCTTGGGCACGGCGTGCCCGCCGCGGCGTACGACCACGCTGTTGAGCAGGTCGTGCCACGACTGGGCGTTGTGCGGCTCAAGAGCAGGCTTGCCGAGGAAGGTTGCGCGGAGCATCCAGCGCGGCCCGTCAATGCCGATCATGCGCGTGTGCTGGTTGCCACTCTGACCGTCGGGCGTCGTGACGGTGAAGGTCGCATGGACCTCCGGGCCCCACGGTCCCTCGCTGTCCGCAAGCAGGCCACCGTTGGCGATCACGTCATCACGCAGGGCCGGCACGACCTCGGCCCAGAGGCCACCGCCACGAGGTGCCGCAAAAGCCCGCAGCTCCACGGCGCCATCCACGTTGGCGAGAAGCATCGCCGCTGGCAGGCCGGAAGCCTCGTCGACCTGGATCTGCAACTCGACACCTTCGACCGGTGCCAGCAGGACGGACCCGAGATCGAGCAGCTCCTCGGCGACCCACCCTGGCGGCAGCGCGTCGATGTCGTACGGACCGGATGCCGGCTGGGTCTCGACCGCCTCAGCGGGAGAGCCAGCCGTCTTGGGCTCTGACGAGCGGGAGCGGAACCTCACAAGGGTCCATTCAACACTGCTGAGGAGGGAATGCCAGACTGAGCCACCATGACTGGTCCATATCGCGAACGCCTCAGCGTGCCGCTGCGCTGGTGGGCACAAGGCGTGATGTTCATTGCGACCGTCTTCATCGCTGTCTTCCTGTGGGTGCCGGGCGTCCTTGCATGGACCATCATCGGCACGATCGTGTTGCTGTTCGCGCTCGCGATGCAGAGCTACGGCAGCGCTGCGATCGAGGTTCGGGACGGATGGCTGTACGCCGGCAAGGCGAAGATCCAGACCACCTATCTCGGATCAGCGCAGTCCCTGACGGCTGAGGAGGCCTGGCAGATCGCCGGCCCGAAGGCCGACGCGCGTGCGTACCTGCTTCTGCGGCCGTATCTGCGGCGTGCTGTGAAGGTCGAACTCAACGATCCAGCTGACCGGACGCCGTACTGGCTGCTCGCCTCGCGCCACCCCGACGCACTCGCGGCCGCGCTCGCCGCAGAGATCATCTCCGACTGATCAGTCCAGCGCGCTAGGGTTCTGACCATGGCGAACGCGAAGGCGAAGAAGTCCAAGAAGGTGAAGGGTCCGAAGGACTCCAAGGCCTACAAGGTGATGTCCAACCTGACGACCGGCGTTGCCACCAAGGCAGCCACCAAGGGCCTCGACGCAGGCTGGTCAGCAGCGACCGGCGCCAAGCCCCCCAAGTCGAAGAAGCTCGCGAGTCCGGAGATTGCAGGACGTGAAGCGGTCCTGTGGACCCTCCTCAGCACCGGTGGCGTCGCGGTGGCAAAGCTGCTCGCCGAGCGCGCGACCGCGCGCTACTACCAGCACTCCACCGGGGAGCTCCCGCCACAGTTGCTGGACAAGCCTGCCAAGGCCAAGAAGAAGAAGTAGGTCTCGCATACGAAAGGGCCGCCTCCCATGGGGAAGCGGCCCTTTCGTATGTCGCGCGTCAGGCGCAGTCGCGGCAGATGTTCTTCTTGGGGTCTGCCAGCTGGCTGCGGTGGTGCACGAGGAAGCAGCTCATACAAGTGAACTCGTCGGACTGCTCCGGCTTGACCTCCACGGCAAGCTCTTCGTGCGACAGGTCGGCGCCCGGGAGCTCGAATGACTCCGCGGCCTCGACCTCGTCCTCGTCAACCTTGCCCGAGTTCTTGTCGTGGCGCCGCGCCTTGAGCTCTTCGATGCTCTCCTCGGACTGCTCTTCCTGTTCCTTACGCGGTGCGTCGTAGTCAGTCGCCATCGTGGTCTCCCTCGCCCTGCTTGATCCCGAGAATGTGCTGTTCGGCCCAGCACGAGCCGCGATAGTGCCACATATGCGGCCCATCTGCATCTCGACTCACACTGCACAGGCCGAACGTGTGCAAGGTCATGAAAATTCCGGCGCGCGGATGTGGGTTTCAGACGGGATCTGCGACATAACTGCACGCTTGAGCGGCTGTAAGGAGCTCGTCGAAGCCGTCCGCTGGTCCGGCCACCACCAGCGTGCGGCCGCCCGAGCCTGTCAGGACCTCGACGGTCGCTCCGGCGCCCTCGGCGATGAGTGCTCCAGCGGCGTAGTCCCAGACGTTGGTCCCCTCCTCGAGGTAGCCGTCAACGCAGCCCTCGGCCACGTGGCAGAGCTCCAGCGCCGCGGCGCCGTGACGCCGCAGATCCCGTACGGACGGGAGCAACTTGGCCGCTGCTGCGCCCTGGAGCGCCCGCAGACCGGAGTCGTAGGAGAACCCGGTCGCGATCAGCCGCTCCGCCAGCGGTGCGTACGCGCGAACGCTGATCGGCTGGCCGTTGCGGGTCGACCGCACGCCGTCGGCCGTACGGACGGCTGCGTACTCGATCTGCTGCGGGATGTTGATGACCACGCCGGCGACCGTGACGCCGGCGACCTCGACGGCGATCGAGACCGCGAACTCGGGCAGGTTGTAGAGGAAGTTCACGGTGCCGTCGATCGGATCGACGATCCAGCGGACGCCGCTGGATCCCGGGCGGTCGTCCTCCTCCTCGCCGACGATCGCATCGTGAGGACGAGCCGCGGTGATGATCGAGCGGATCAGTGCCTCGCTGTCCCGATCGACCTGGGTGACGACGTCGACGGCGCTGGACTTGGTGGCGGCGACCCGGGCCGAGCCGATCTGGGGGCGCACGAGATCGGCTGTCGCGCGGGCCGCGCGCTGGGCGAGGGCGAGAAGTTCTTCGTTCATTGCCCGTGCACCGTGCCGCACAAGGCTGGCCGGGCGGTGGCCGTGGCGCAACAGCCGGGCAAACACCGGTCCCATGTCGGCTTCTTGACTCCGGAGACGGATCGCTCGGAGTTCTCGCCGCGCTCGACGGCTGCTCGTTCGGTGATGAGTTCGATCAGACCCTGGATGAACGTCGGGTGGGTGCCCGCCGTGCCTGCGCGGCGTACGTCCATTCCGAGGCGCTGAGCCGTCGCAAACGCTTCGGTGTCGAGGTCGTAGATGACCTCCATGTGGTCCGACACGAAGCCGATCGGGATCAGCACCGCAGCGGTGATGCCATCGGCAGCCAGTGCCTCGAGGTGGTCGTTGACGTCCGGCTCGAGCCACGGCACTTGCGGAGGCCCGGAGCGGCTGCAGAACACCAGATCGTGGTCGTGAGGGCATCCGAAGAAGGCCTCGACGTCCTGCGTGACGGCGCGGGCGAGTTCGCGGTGCTGAGCGACGTACGCGTCGCCGTCGGGTCCGCTGGCTCCAGCCATGGAATTGGGGATCGAGTGCGTCACAAAGACGAGCCGCGCTCCGGCAGCGGCATCGCCGAGATCCTTGAGAGCGACGACCACGTTGTCCGAGACCGCGTTCTCGAACCCCTGGCTGTTGAAGTACGGGCCGAGCTTGTCGAGCACGGGAGCATCTGGGGTCTGCTGGACCGCATCCCAGAGGTTCTCCCGGTACTGCCGACATGAGCTGTACGACGCGTACGCGCTCGTGGTGAGCACCAGCGCCCGTTGCACGCCGTCGGCGGCCATCTGCGCGACGGTGTCCGGGAGATACGGCTCCCAGTTCCGGTTGCCCCAGTAGATCGGCAAGGTGATGTCGAGGCTCTCGAATGCCTGCTCCAGTGCCGCGATCAGCGCCTTGTTCTGGTCATTGATCGGCGACCGGCCGCCGAAACCGAAATAGTGCTGCCCGACCTCGACCAGCCGCTCGCGAGGGATCCCGCGGCCGCGCGTGACGTTCTCCAGGAACGGCACCACGTCGTCGGGCTTCTCAGGGCCACCGAAGGAGAGCAGCAGAAGGGCGTCGTACGGGCTCACGTCCACGGGGACACCCTAGGGGACCGCGAAAGCCTCACGGTTGGGACCTGAAAACCTCACGGTTCGGCGTCAGTCGAGAGTGGAGTACGCGACGATCCCGCGCTTGAGCCGGCCGATCAGACCGCGGGCGGTCGTACGCACCGGGCTGTCCCCGGCTGCGTCTGCGACCTGACCGGCGACGTCGATCAACTGCTTCATGTTGCGGACGAAGTCTCCTGCCGCCATGTCGACGGTGCCCAGGACGTCATCGAGGTCGTCGCCCTCGGCCCAGCGGTATGCGGCCCAGGCGAAGCCCGGGTCGGGAAGTCGCAGGAAGTCGAGGTGGTACTCGCGCTCAAGCGACTGCAGCTCGCCAGCCAACTTCGCCATCTCGCGCAGGGCCTCACCGGCCTTGCCTCCCGGAACCCGCGGCGCGCCGTCGTCGGCTCGACGAGCCTCGAAGACCAAGGCCGACAAGGCGGCTGCGAGCTCCGCAGGGTTGAGCTGGTCCCAGAGTCCGGCTCGCAGAGACTCGGCTGCCAGCAGATCGAGTTCGGAGTAGAGCCGCATCAGTCGGCGGCCGCGATCCGTCACAGTGTCGCCGTCGAGGTAGCCCAAGGCCGTCAGAATGTCGCAGACGCGGTCGAACTGGCGCGCGACGGTGTTCGTACGCGCCTCGACACGTCGACGCAGACCGTCGGTGTCACGGGACAGCTTGAACGCGCGCTCGGCCCACCGCGCGTGGTCCTCCCGGTCCGGGCACTCGTGGCACGGGTGGAGCTTGATCTGGGCGCGCAGGTCCGCGATCTCACGCTCCAGGGGGTCATTGGTCTGGCGGTCGCGCGCGACCTCACGGTCATGGGGCATGTCCTTGACCCGTTCACGCAGTTGCATCGCGAGCGTGCGCCGCTGTTGCGGATCCCGGCCGTTGAACCCGCGGGGCAGTCGCATGTGACCACGCGGCACGACGGGCCGGTTGAAGTCGATGATGGCGAGCCGGCGAGCCTGGCGCTCGACCGTCAGGACGTACGGTCGCGGGCTGTCGGGATCGAAGCCCGGATCGATCACGAGCGCGGGTCCGGCGAACTTCCCGGTCGGCACCTGGATCACGTCGCCCGGCTTGAGCTGCTCCAGTGAGGCGACGATCTCGACCCGCCGGTCTGCGCGGCGATCCCGGGCTGAGGCCTTCTCCATCTCGGAGATCCGATTGCGCAGCCCGGCGTACTCCATGAAGTCGCCCCTGTCGCAGACCGCAGCCTCGACATACCCGGCGTGCGCGTCCTCGGCCTTCCGGACCTGGCGGGCGATGCCAACGACCGAGCGGTCCGCCTGGAACTGGGCGAAGGACTGCTCGAGCAACTCGCGGGAACGGGCGCGGCCGAAGTGGTGCACGAGATTGACGGCCATGTTGTACGACGGTCGGAAGCTGGATTTCAGCGGGTACGTACGCGTCGAGGCGAGGCCGGCGAGTTCACGCGGATTCATTCCGGACTGCCACAGGACGACGCCGTGACCTTCGACATCGAGTCCACGGCGTCCCGCACGCCCGACGAGCTGGGTGTACTCCCCCGGCGTCAGATCGGCGTGCACCTCGCCGTTCCACTTCGTCAGCTTCTCGATGAGCACCGTACGGGCCGGCATGTTGATGCCCAGGGCGAGGGTCTCGGTGGCGAACACGACCTTGATGAACCCGGCGACGTAGAGATCCTCGACGATCTCCTTGAAGGCAGGAAGCATCCCGGCGTGATGCGAGGCGACACCGCGCGACAAAGCATCCAGGAACTCGTGATAGCCGAGGACGTGCCGGTCCTCGACGCTCAGGTCTCGGCACGCACCGTCCACCCGCTTGATGACCTCGTCGCGCTCCTCCGCCGTGGTGAGGCGTACACCTGCGGCCAGACACTGCTGGACGGCGGCGTCACAGCCGACGCGACTGAAGATGAAGATGATCGCCGGCAACAGGTTCGCCCGCTCCATCGCAGCGATGACGTCGGGCCGAGCGGGGATCCAGACCCGCCGACCGTTGCCCGGTTGTCGCGGCCCACCCTGGCCCGCGGCACCGCGAGGAGCGCGTCGGTCTCGCATCCGGCTGCTGGCCCAGTCGTCCCGGGCGATCTTCATCAGTTCGTCGTTGACCAGGGCACCTTCCTTGACGAAGCCGGCCTGGGCATCGACATCGGAGGACGCGAACAGGTTCAGGATCCGCCGACCGACCATGACGTGCTGGAACAGCGGCACCGGCCGCTTCTCCTCGATGATCGTCGTCGTCTCGCCGCGTACGGTCGTCAACCACTCACCGAACTCTTCGGCGTTGCTGACGGTCGCGGACAGCGACACCACGCTGACCGACTCGGGCAGGTGGATGATCACCTCTTCCCACACCGCGCCACGGTTGCGATCGGCCAGGTAGTGCACCTCGTCCATGACCACGTAGCCCAGACCGGTCAGGGTGGAGGAGCTCGCGTACAACATGTTGCGGAGCACCTCGGTGGTCATCACGACCACCGGCGCCTCGCCGTTGACGACGTTGTCTCCGGTGAGAAGGCCGACGTTGCTGGCGCCGTAGCGTGCGACGAGGTCGTTGTACTTCTGGTTGCTCAGCGCCTTGATCGGCGTCGTGTAGAAGGCCTTGCGGCCGGTGGCGATCGCCAGGTGGATCGCGAACTCCCCCACGATCGTCTTCCCGGATCCGGTCGGTGCCGCAACAAGCACCCCGCGACCATCCTCGATCTCGTGACAGGCGCGTACCTGGAAGTCGTCCAGCCCGAAGGAATAGAGCCCGGCGAAGTCGTTGAAGACTGGGTAGCCCTGCTTGCGCCGGGAGGCGGCGTACGCCGCGGCCGGACTGAGATCCGTATCGTCCGACATGATGTGAGCCTATTGCGGTGCGTACACCCGCAACGCTCCGGACACGCACGTCGCGGTCAGCGGCAACTGCCCGAGTCGTTCCCCGTCGGCGTACGCGGGCATGCCCGCCGCCGCGACCGTGACCGACCTCGCCCGTACCCGCTCGAAGGACGGGTGCGTGACATGGCCACCACCACGGACCTTCGGGAAGATCCTCAGCAGCTCGAGCCGGGTCGTCGGGTGGATGATCACGATGTCGAAGAGTCCGTCAGTCGGGTCGGCGCCGGCGCACATCTGCAGGCCGCCGCCGTAGAACTCCATGTTGCCGACCGCTACGAGCATCGCGTCGAGCTCGCGCTGCTCGCCGTCGAGGTCGAGGACGTACGAGATCGGATCGAACCTGGGCAGTTCGCGAAGGACGGCGGCGGTGTAGACCGACGGGCCGCGCGGGAATGACATCCGGCCGACCCGGTCGTTCGCGATCGCATCGAAGCCCGCAGCCATGATGGTCAGGAACCAGCTGGCGCCGACCTTGCCCAGGTCGATGCTGCGCGGCGTCCCGTTGAGGATCAGATCGGCGGCCGCAAGGGGACTGTCCCGGGGAAGGCCAAGTGCACGGGCTGCGTCATTGCCGGTGCCCGCAGGGATCAGTCCCAGTGCCACATCGGTCCCGGCGATGACCTGAGTGACGAGATGAGCGCTGCCGTCGCCCCCGGCGGTCGCCACGGTGTCGGCACCACCTGCAATCGCCCGCCGGATCCGCTCGGCGGCGAGATGCGCCGAGGACGTCTCGATGACCTCGACCTCGGCGCCGGCGCGTACGAATCGGGAGATGACGGTGTCATCGACGTGGCGACTGCGGCGTGCGCCGGCCTGGGCGTTCGCGACGTACGCGATCCGCCTGGTCATGCTCCGGGTACCTCGCTGCTGAGGTCCAGCTCAGACGCCTCGTCCGGGTCCAGACCGAAGTTCGGCGCAGCCCGTGCCCGGCGCTTGTCGTTGACGTGAGCGATCGCGCCGGCGATGACGAAGAGGACGCACATGACGCCGGCCAGGATGATCATCGTGAACGGGTCCGGCGACGGTGCCACGATCGCTGCGCCAGTGAAGGTGCCCACGACGATCCAGCGCCAGGCCGACCGGAACGCCTGGGCGCTGAGGACGCCACTGAAGTTGAGGAGGACCGCGAAGACCGGAAGTTCGAGCGCCAGCCCGAACACCAGCAGAGTACGGATGAAGAACGTGAGGTAACCGTTGAAATCCACCAGGTTCGTCAACCCGGCCACGTTGAACCCGATGAGTCCACGTAGTGCCAGCCGCAGGGTCCAGTAGCCAAGTGCCACGCCGCCCAGGAACAACGGGACGGTGATCGCGACCAGGGCCTGCGTACGTCGTCGCTCGTGTCGGTGCAGACCCGGGCTGACGAAGGCCCAGATCTGGTAGAGCCAGAACGGCGAGCTTGCGAACACGGCTGCCCAGCCACAGATCTTCATGTAGAGCAGGAAGCCGCCGGTCACGCCGTTCGTCGTCGGCATCGTCTGCTGGGCGTGCAACTGCTCGCGTGCGTCGTTGTACGGACGAGCGATGACGTCGAACAGTTCGTGGTAGTGGAACAACGCCACCACGAAGAGCGCGCCAAAGACGAGCGCCGAGAAGATCAGTCGGCTCCGCAACTCGCGCAGATGGTCCGAGACGGCCATCCGCCCGTCAGGGCCGACCGGGTGGACGGGGCGGCCGCGGAGGATGGCGACGATGCCGCCTGCCATGGATCAGCCGTCAGGGTTGGTGATCTTGGCGCGCTCCGCGTCGAGTTCAGCCTGCTTGGCGTCGAGCGTCGCGAGCTTCTCCGCTTCCTCGGCCTGGCGAGCCTCAGGCGAGAGAAGAGCCTTCGCCTTGACCTCGTCCTCCTTGGCACCACGTGCCTCGGCCTTGAAGATGCGCAGGGCCTGGCCGCTGCCACGGGCGAGGTCAGGCAACTTCGCTGCGCCGAACACGAGCACGACGATCACGAGGAGGACGAGCCACTCCCAGCCTTCGGGCATTCCGATCAGGGGGTACGTCATGTCAGCGGTCCTTCACTGCGATGGTGATGCTTGTGGATCAAGTCTAGTCCGCCGGGCGGTACGCGTCGGCAGCACGGCGTGCTTCGACACGGAAGTCGTCGTTCCATTCCGCCGGCGCGACCACCTGGGCGTACGGCGCGACCCGTAGGAGTAGCCGCAACAGCCAGCGTCGGTCACCGACCTCCAGATCGACCTCGGCGCCCCCATCGGGAAGTTCGCGGACGTCTCGATGCCGGTAGTACTCCGTCACCCATCGTGCCTGGGGCGCGAGCCGTACGGTCGCGATCTGTGCCTGTCCGCTCGCGAACAGCTCTCCGGGCTCGTCCTCGGGGACCGTGGTGACCACAGGCGCCTCGAGCACAGTCGCCGATCGAATGCGGTCCAGCCGGAAGCTCCGCGGCGCCTCAGCGGTGTGGCACCACGCGTCGAGGTACTCAGTCCCCTGACGAGTCACGACCCGCAGGGGGTCGACCGTTCGCAAGGACTCCTCGTCGCGCGCAGGCACGAAGTACTGGATCCGTACCTGGCGGTGATGCGCAAGACCATCGTTCACCGCGGAGCGTACGTCGGCAGACACTCGATCAGGCGCGCTCTCCCCTGCCTCGATGGAGGGCAGCGCCACGGCGGCAGCACTCTCGAGCTTCGCCAGTGCACGGTCGACGATCTCCTGGGTCTCCGGCTTGGCGCTGCCCCTCATCGCGCGGAGCGCCACGATGAGGGCGGTCGCTTCGGTCGGGGTCAGCTTGAGCGGATGGGTCAGGTAGTCCGCGTTCGAGACCCTGATGACGCGGTCGCCGTTCTTCTCGGTGAGCGCCTCCATGTCGACCTCGATGTAGTCGCCGTACCCAGCACCCGGCAACGTGCACCACTGCAACACGTCGAGGTCCTTGCGCAGTTGGGCCTCGGACACGCCGAACTCGGCCGCGGCCTCATCAAGACGGAATCCTCGGTCAAGGTGCGGGACGATCCGCAACAGCCGTGCCAACTGCTCGCGTGCGCCGTGCGGCGCGGCCTTGCTGGCACTCACGCGCCCACCGCCTGAAGGCGTTCGACGACGACGGTACGCAGGCCCTCGGGGCCTTCGACGAGGACGTCCGCACCACAGGCCAGGATCTCGCCGACGAGATCGCCGGACACCGCCGTGATCGTCAGGCGGTCCCAGGTCGTGTCCGCGTCCGGGCCGGTGACTCCTGCCTCGACCGATGTCGCCCACCGTCGCAACGCGTGCCCGGACCCAGCGCGCGCCAGGACGGCGGCTTCGACGTTCGACGGGCGTGGTGCCAACTCCCGCGCGATCGCCTTCAGGTCCACGTCGAAGGCCTCGTACGCACCGGCCGGGCCGACGGCCTTGGCCTCGCCGACCACGCGGCTCAGCCGGAAGATGCGGCTCGCCGCGCGGTCGAGGTCGTACCCGGCCACATACCAACGACCCGAGTACCGCACCACGCCGTACGCCTGCAGCCGCCGTGGCTTCGCCTCCGGATCCCGCGGGCCGCGGTAGGAAAAGCTGATCTCCCGCCGCTCGTGCGCGGCGTTCAGGAAGACCTCGAACTCGGGTTCGTCGGCGCGTACGCGCGGCGGCGCGATGTCGACGGCGCTGGTGTCCACCTGGACGCCGGCGGCCTGCAGTTTGCGGACGGCTTCGGTCGCGGCGTCGGCCATGGTCGCCTGCTCCCACACGCGGGTAGCGAGACCGACGACCGCCGCTTCATCCGGTGTGAGATCGACGTCGGCCAGCTGGGCGGCTTCCGAACGGATCCGGTAGCCGACCTCGTCCTCGAAGTATCCGTCCAGGCTGGCGACCTCGATCGGCACGCCGAGGGAGCGCAACTCTTCCTTGTCGCGTTCGAAGGTCTTCTCGAACGCCGCATCGCTGCTGGAGTCGGCGTAGAACCACTCCCGGAGTCGTTCCTTCGGCACCGGGTGGCGTGCCACGAGCAAGGCGATGAACAGATTCATCAGCCGTTCGGTCTTCGCTGCCGACACGGACCCTCCCAGGTAGAGGCCAGGACTAGCTGACGGAGACGATGTCGAGGACGAAGAAGAGCGTGGAGTTGGCCGGAATTCCGGTCTGCGCCTTCGCGCCGTAGCCGAGCGACGGCGGGATCTCCAGCAGGACCCGGCTGCCGGCCTTCAGCCCGGTCAGGCCGATCTGCCAACCCGGGACCAGCTGCGCCAGCGGGTAGCTGATCGCCTGACCGCTGTAGTTCTCCTGGAACGGCTTGGCGGCTCCGTAGATCGAGCCGAGGTAGTCGAAGGTGATGGTCGAGCTCGAGGTGATCTCAGCGCCCGTCCCCTGGGTCAGGACCACTCGCTTCAGCCCTTCGGTGGCATTCGGTTTCGTGACACCGGTGAACGTCATGCCAGCCGGCTTGCCGTTCTTCAACACCAGGGCTGGCATCTGCGAGGCCGGGACGTCGGTGGCCTTCGGGGACGGCGCGTCCAGCTTGATGAAGTCGATCACCACGAGAACCGCGTCGTGGTTGCCGATCCCGATCGCGGGGATGCTGTCGGACTGCACCAGACCACCGAGCACCGACGACGGCATCAGCCCGATCACGCGCGAACCGACGTGCGCTCCGGCGCGGAACAGGCTGAAGATGCCGGTGGTGCTGGGCGGGATCGAGATCGTTGTGGCCGTCTTCGCCAGCACCTGATACGGAACGCCCTGGAGGGTCTTGATCAGGTCAGTTGCCGGAGCGATCAGCGGGAAGTTGGTCGAGCAGGAAGCCGCCGAGGCGCCACCCGTGGCCGCGCACAACGACTGCTTCTGCAGCACCGCTTGAGCGTCGGAGACGTAGATCTTCGCCTCCACGCCGCGGTCGGCGGGGATCGCGTCGCCGGTGCCCGGAATCAAGGTCTGGACGGTCGTCTTCGACGGGTAGTCCGGAACGGCCTTCCAGGAGACGGTCGGGAGCTTGCCGAAGTCACCGGTGACCGTGACCGTCGAGAGACCCGAGCCAGCCGGGTTGCCGTACCCGGCATTCGTGCTGCAGGCGCTCAGCAGGGTCGCCGAGGCGATCAGGACGGGGACGCAGAGGCGGCTCAGGGTACGCACGGTGGATCACCCTACCCGGCCGCCGCAACGCGGCTTCACATCGATTCGATGAGTCGCTGCACGCGTTCGTCGACTGACCGGAACGGGTCCTTGCAGAGCACCGTGCGTTGCGCCTGATCGTTCAGTTTGAGGTGCACCCAGTCCACAGTGAAGTCCCGACGACGCTCCTGCGCGCGTTTGATGAAGTCACCACGCAAACGGGCGCGCGTCGTCTGCGGGGGGATCGACTTGCCCTCGAAGATCTTCAGGTCGGTGGTCGTACGTGCCACGGCGCCCTTGTTCTGGAGGAGGTAGAACAAGCCGCGGTCGCGACGGATGTCGTGATATGCCAGATCGAGCTGCGCGATGCGTGGGTGCGACAGCGACAGGCCGTGCTTGGCGCGATAGCGCTCGATGATCTTCCACTTGATCACCCAGTCGAGTTCGCGGTCGACCAGCCCGAGGTCGTCCGACTCGACGGCCTTCAGCCCCCGCTCCCACAGATCCAGGGAGCGTACGATCGCCGGACTCCTGAGCTCGCGCCGATCGGCGAAGTCGCGCGCCTTGCTGAGGTACTCCCCCTGCAGTTCGAGCGCGGTCGCCTCGCGGCCGTTGGCGAGGCGTACCTTGCGCTGGCCGGTCGGGTCCTGGGCGATCTCCCGAATCGCCCGAATCGGGTTCTCCAGGGTGAGATCGCGCATCACCACGCCCTCCTCGATCATCCGCAGCACGAGGTCGCAACTGGCAAGTTTGAGCATGGTCGTGGTCTCGGACATGTTGGAGTCGCCGACGATCACGTGCAGTCGGCGATAGCGCTCGGCGTCCGCATGTGGCTCGTCGCGAGTGTTGATGATCGGACGGCTGCGGGTGGTGGCGCTCGAGACGCCTTCCCAGATGTGCTCGGCTCGTTGGCTGACCGCGTACAGCGCGCCCCGCGGTGTCTGCGTGATCTTCCCGGCGCCGACCAGGATCTGCCGCGTGACCAGGAACGGGATCAGCACGTCGGCGAACTTCGAGAACTCGCCCTCACGGCTGACCAGATAGTTCTCGTGGCAGCCGTATGAGTTGCCGGCGGAGTCGGTGTTGTTCTTGAAGAGGTAGATCTCCCCCGCGATGCCCTCCTCGTGCAGGCGCTCCTCCGCCTCGATCATCAGGCCCTCGAGGATGCGCTCACCGGCCTTGTCGTGTGTGACCGCGTCGAGGATGTTGTCGCACTCGGGCGTCGCGTACTCAGGGTGGCTGCCCACGTCGAGATAGAGCCGGGCACCGTTGCGGAGGAAGACGTTGCTGGACCGACCCCAACTGACGACCTTGCGGAAGAGGTAGCGCGCGACCTCGTCGGGACTCAGCCTCCGCTGGCCCTTGAACGTGCACGTGACGCCGTACTCGTTCTCGATCCCGAAGATTCGGCGGTCCATGTCACGACCCTAGTCCCGGACCGGTGGCCATGGATGGACCCGGCGTGTCAGGGGCCCGGCGGCGCCGGGATGGCTCCAGCGCAGGACACTTGCATGCCTGTAACCCCGCTTGAAGGCTCTCAGCGGGGTCAGGGGCGGGTTCGTTGTCGGGGTGGGGCAAGGGGCGACGTAGTCGCCCGCGTGGTGAAGAAGGACTGTCCGTGCGGTCCGAACCAGGCGTACTCGCCGGGCGCACCGGTCGTGTACGACCAGCCGCCGTGGGTCTTCGCCCGATGATGGAGTCGGCACAACGGAGCGAGGTTGCTGCTGGCCGTGTCGCCACCGGATGCGTACGGCTCGATGTGATCGAGATCAGCGCGGCGCGCCGCGCGGTTGCAATGCGGGAAGACGCAGCGGCCGTCGCGCAACACGACCTGCTCGCGGAGGACCTCACTCGGCCCGTACCCGCCGCTGATGCGATCGTCCTCCAGATCGATCACCGGCCTGATCGACACGCGCGTACCGCGGACGCTGAGCCACTCACGCATCCGGTCGATGTCGATCAGGAAGTCGCCACCTTCGACCCGTGCGACGGCTGGGTCACCGTACTCAGCATCAAGAGCGCCTCGGTCGACGTGGATGTACACGGTGGCGTCGCGACCTGTGCCCTCCGCACCGAGATCCAGAGCCAGTTCGTGGCGAGCGATCTCGCCGAGGGCTTGGGCGCGGCGGACATCGAGCGAGCCGATCGAGCCATGCAACAGCATCTCGTGCGCGCCCTTCGCCACCGCCGCTTCGAGGTCGCGGGCATCGGCGACGTCCAGGACCGCGGTCATCGCGACACACCCTCCGATGATCTCGCGGTCGTGGATCGTCACATGACGGTCCTCTGCTGCAGCGACGGCAGCTTCGTACGCCAGGTCCGGGTCGAAGCGGCGAACCGCCTCCGCCACCGTCCGGCGGAGTTGGGCAGGCCCGACAGTGTGAGCAACATGCGCCACCTGGGCGTCGACCCAGTCCGCTCCGCCGGACGGCAGAGCGATCGTCTCAGCAGCGATCTGACGCGCACGCCACGGCTCAAGGGAGCCATGGGTCAAGGCGTGCCAGATGCGTGGCAGGCGGAAACGGATCTCCATTGTCGCGCCGAGCCAGATCCGCGCCGACTCCGCTGAGCGCCCCAGCGCCGTCGCCAGCTCGACCAGTGCGAACTCGGCGACCAACGGGGCTCCGTCACCGGCAATCGCGATGGCTCGATCCGTACCGGGGACGGTCGCGGCGTGCGTCAGCGACTCCGCCGGGTGCATGTCCGCCCACTCGATCGCCGCGATCATCGATCCGACCTCTGCGAGTCGTGCGGCTTCTCGGGACGCGACCACGGCGCACAACACGTCGGCCGGAGTGTCCCGGTCGGTTGCGGCGAGCGTGGTCATGGTTCGATTGTATCGAACACGTGTTCGATAGGCAAGTGTTGGCAAGGCGCCTGCCGGGCATCCCAAGCAGTCAGCCGAGGATGTCGTTGAGCTCCGGCTCGCGCAGCCGACGGAACTTCCGGGCCTGGGGCCGCGTGCGATCCAGCACGGCCACCTCCAGGTCATCAACGGGGATCGTGCGTGGCGTGGCACTGTTGTGACCCAGCGCGCTGACCGCGATGCGTACCGCGGCCGGCAGGTCCTGGCTCTCCACGTAGTTGGCCTTCAGGTATTCGTCGACCGTCTCGGCAGCGCCGCCCATCACGGCGTACCCGTGCTCGTCCGCTACCTGACCGTCGTAGGTCAGGCGATAGAGTTGATCACCCTCCACCGTGTCGCCGACCTCTCCGACGAAGAGCTCGACCTCGTACGGCTTCTCGCCGCCGCTGGAGAAGATCGAGCCGAGCGTCTGGGCGTACGCATTGGCTAGCCCGCGCCCGGTGACGTCGCGACGGTCGTACGCGTAGCCGCGCATGTCGGCGAGGCGTACGCCGGCGATCCGCAGGTTCTCGAACTCGTTGTAGCGGCCGACGGCAGCAAATGCGATCCGGTCGTAGATCTCGCTGACCTTGTGCAGCGCGGCGGACGGATTCTCGGAAACGAACAGCAACCCGTCGGCGTACTGCAGACCGACAACCGACCGACCGCGCGAGATCCCCTTGCGGGCGAAGTCCGCACGGTCCTTCATCAGTTGCTCGGGGCTGACATAGCCCATCGACATGCTCATCGCGCGCCTCCGTCCAACTCGGCGATCGGGCCGTTGGGGGATGTCATTCGGCCCGCCACGACAGCATCGGCGACCGCCGCGACCTGGGTGTCGGGCACACGCACGCCACCGCTGGACGAGATCAGATGGATGACCGGGAAGATCCGGCGGGTGAGATCCGGACCACCGGTCGCGGAGTCGTCGTCGGCCGCGTCGTACAGAGCCTGAATGGCCACCGTGACCGCGTCCTCGGCGGACAGGCCATCACGGTACAACTTCTTCAATGATCCTCGTGCGAAGACGGATCCCGAGCCAACCGAGTGGAACCCGGTCTCCTCATACCTTCCGCCGGTGACGTCGTAGGAGAAGATCCGGCCGACGCCTGTGGCCTGGTCGTACCCGGCGAAGAGCGGAACCACTGCCAGACCCTGCATCGCCATCGCGAGGTTGTTGCGGATCAGACCGGACAGGCGGTTGGCCTTGCCGTCGAAGGAGAGCGTGGTGCCCTCGATCTTCTCGTAGTGCTCGAGCTCGGTCTGGAAGAGCCGCACCATCTCGACTGCGAGCCCGGCCGTGCCGGCGATGCCCACGGCGGAGAACTCATCGGCAGGGAAGACCTTCTGAATGTCGCGCGAGGCGATCATGTTGCCCATGGTCGCGCGCCGATCGCCGGCCAGGAGAACTCCTCCAGCAAACGTCACTGCCACGATCGTGGTGCCGTGAGGGGCCAGGTCCGAGGCGTCCTTGCCCAGGTTGCGGTTCAGCGGCAGCAGATCAGGGGCCTGCGAGGTCAGGAAGTCAGTGAACGAGGCGCTGCCCGGAGCGGAGTACGCACCTGGCAGCCGTGCCTCGTTCACTCGCCGCCCTTCTGGATGAACGACTTGACGAAGTCCTCAGCGTTCACCTCGAGGACGTCATCGATCTGGTCGAGGATGTCGTCGATGTCAGCGTCGAGCGCGTCGTGCTTGGGAGTCTCGACCTGATCGACGTCCGTCTCCTCGACGTCGGACTCCGAAGCGTGCGGTTGCTTCTGTTCCTGTGCCATGCCACTCAACCTAGTCCAGTGAGCAAGCACTGTGGGGGCATCCGACACGCCCGATTCGGCGCGGCACGTACGCTCGCTTCATGGCGCCCGATCCGGCGATCGGCCGACGTGCCGCACTTGCTCTGGCGGCCGCCTCGGCGATGTCCGCGTGCCGGGCGCGGCCGGCTCCGCCGACGGCTCTGCCAGCCGCGCGGACAGACGGAAAGCCAGCCACCACCCTGCCCGCCTTCATGTCGTGGCAGCCTCACCCGGGCGAGATTCAGGTCGAGGCGAAGTTGGCAGCAGTACGCCGGATCGAGCGCGCCGGGAACGTCTCCGGACGGCGGCTTCACGTCATCGACGCGCAGTACGGCGGGCTGCTCAGCGACTCCGCGAGCGTGCTGGTCGTGTGTGAGAGCTGGGCCCTCGACCACGGGCGGATCGTCTCCGACGGCCACACCTTCGACGTACGCCTCATCCGTTCCGGCACTGCGTGGCAGGTGACCTTGGTCCGCCCGTCCAGCCCCGGGAGACCGCAAGCTGGACTCAGCACGGCAGCGCGGCGCGTACTTGCAACGTCCCGGATCTCACTCCCGCCGGCAGCGCGGGGCGATGTGGAGGCCGGTCAGGTCCACGACAGCGTGTTGGAGACGATGCTGGCGGTGTCGAAGCGGTGGCCGATCGCGGTCAGCGTCGTGCGGTCGGGCCACCCTCAGTACGTCTTCGGAACTACCCGTCTCAGCGATCATCCGCGGGGGCGAGCGTTCGACACGTGGGCGATCGACCAGGTCCCGGTCGTCGCTGCCGGAGCGCCGAACCCCGCCGTTCCCGCGTACATGGAAGCCCTCGCGGCCTTGGGGTCGTACAACGTCGGCGGGCCAGTCCTCCTGGGTGCTGCGCCCCAGTTCTTCAGTGACCAGACGCACCATGACCACGTCCACGCCGGATTCCTCACGTAGTGAGGCCGCATCTAGGACACGACGATCGCCACCACGTCGCTGATCGGAACGAAGGCCAGCGAGCACGGCACTCCGGTTCCGCGCATGATCAGCCCTTCGCCCGGGCTGCACAAATGCCACGACGAATCGGACGATTCGGTGCGGTTGTCACCCATCAGGAACAGCGCGCCGAGCGGCACCACCGCAGACCAGCCCTTGCACCCGCCAAGCACCGAGTGCCCGTTGTCCTGTCTCGCGGGACCATCGCAGGGCAGGCCGCGCGGCAGGAACCCGGACTCGTTCAAGGCGGATCCGTCGACGGTCAGTTGGCCCGACGACGTGCAGCAGGCGACAGTTTCTCCCGGAAGGCCGATCACTCGCTTCAGCACATGGCCGCCCTGGTGATCGCCCAGCCAGCCGCCAGGGTCCGAGAAGACGATCACGTCGAACCGCCTCGGCGTGTACCCACCGCCAACACCTCTGGCCAAGATCCGTTCGCCTACCCGGATCGTCGGCGACATCGAATCCGAGGGCACGTAGTACGACGTCGTCGGCCTCCCGATCAGGATCCACCCGACGAAGGCGGCGGCCAGGAGCGCGAGGACCGCAGTCAACGCTATCCACACCACCCGTCGGCGGATCATGATGCGAGGCTACTCAGGACTTCGAGCCGCCGATGCCGTTGAGGTGCGTCAGGATGCTCTTGATTGCCTCGTCCTGAACCAGCAGGTGCGCCTGGATCTGTTTGGCCTCTTCGAGCACGGCCGAGGCGTCGTCGTACGTGGCCTGGGCGCGCGCATCGGACGACGCCGCCTGCAGGTTCTGACCGACGAGGATGATCGGCAGCAGCACCAACTGGAGGAAGGTCTGCGCGATCCAGGCGACGATCACAATCGCACTGTGCGACTGGAGCGCGCTCGGCAGGGACACCACCGACAGCGCAAAGAATGCGTACGCCGCCCACATCGTGCCGACGATCATCGTGATCCTCAGACCGATCTTGGCGTTGACCCGACCGACTTTGCTGTCGCCATGGATCGTCTCGGTCGCTTTCGCCCTGGTGGGTGGTCCGGCGGCCTTCCGCGCTTCCACGTGCGGGTGCTGGGTGTACGCGAAGTCGGTCATGCTCTGCATGCTGCCACGCGATCAGTGAGTCAGACGCTCAAACAGTTCTGACGCGCTTCGTACGCTCTCCATCAGCGGCCCCACAGTCGCCTTGGTGCCGCGCAGCGGTTCACTCATCGCCACCCGTTGGAGCGAGTCGTGGTCGGGCAGGTCGAAGATCACCGAGTCCCAACTGGCCGCTGCCACCGACTCGGCGAACCGATGGAGACACTCACCGCGGAAGTACGCCCGGGTGTCCTCCGGCGGGTGCGCCACCGCCGACGCCACGAGGTCGTCGTCGATCAAGGTCTTCATTCGCCCGGCGGCGACCAGCCGGTGATAGAGGCCCTTCTCCGGGCGTACGTCGGCGTACTGCAGATCGATCAGGTGGAGCTTCGCGTCGTCCCAATCCAGGCCGTCGCGGTCACGATACGACTGCAACAGCTTGAGCTTGGCGACCCAGTCCAACTCGTCGGCACACGCCATCGGGTCGCGCTCCAGACGATCCAGGGTGGACTCCCAGCGCGCGAGGACGTCGGCCGTCTGGTCGTCGACGTCGGTCCCCCACCGCTCCTGGACGTACTTCTGTGCCAGCTCGAGGTATTCCGCCTGCAACTGGATGGCCGTGACCGTACGCCCGTCGAGCATCTCGATCGTGTGCGTCAGCGTCGGGTCGTGCGAGACCGCACGCAACTCCGCGACCGGACGTTCGATCCGGAGGTCGCGCTGGATGAAGCCATCCTCGATCATCGCCAGGACCAGAGACGTCATCCCCACCTTCAGGTACGTGGAGATCTCGGCGAGGTTGGCGTCGCCGAGGATGACGTGCAGACGACGGTACTTCTCCGGCTCCGCATGCGGTTCATCCCTGGTGTTGATGATCGGGCGCTTCAAGGTGGTCTCGAGCCCCACCTCCACCTCGAAGAAGTCGGCGCGCTGACTGATCTGGAACCCGTGGATCCGGCCGTCCTGACCGATCCCGACGCGCCCGGCGCCAGTGATCACCTGCCGTGACACGAAGAACGGGATCAGGTCGCGCACGATCGTGGGGAACGGCGTCTCGCGGCGCATCAGATAGTTCTCGTGCGCACCGTACGAGGCGCCCTTGTTGTCCGTGTTGTTCTTGTAGAGCACCAGTTCGGGATTGCCCGGGATCCGTCGCGCTGCCTCGGCACCGGCTCGCATGATCCGCTCGCCCGCCTTGTCCCACCGCACGATGTCGAGAGGTGACGTCACCTCGGGTGTGGAGAACTCCGGGTGCGCGTGATCGACGTACAGGCGTCCGCCGTTGGTGAGGATGACGTTGGCGAGGCCGAGTTCCTCATCGGTGAGCTGACTGGGGTCAGCGACCGCACGGTTCATGTCGTACCCACGGGCGTCGCGCAGCGGCGACTCCTCCTCGAAGTCCCACCGTGCGCGCCGATGGCGCAGCGACGTCGCGGCGTACGCATTGACCACCTGGCTCGACGCGGTCATCGGGTTGGCGTGCGGGTTCCCGGTGACCGAGATGCCGTACTCGATCTCCGTGCCCATGACCCGTCGGACCGTCATGCTTCAACCGTACGCGGTCATCTGGACTCACGGCTCGATCAGGCCGAGGCTCGCCCGCTGGGAGGTGCTGACTTGGCCAGGGCAACAATTCGGGGGTCGCTCTGCCTGCCGAGACGCTTGTCCCCTTCGAGGACCACCTTCGCCATCAGCGCTCGGCGCTCAAGAGTCGCCCGGCCCGCCAGCGTGATGGGCTTAGTCGTCTTGGCCATTGGTGGTCACCTCCTGCTCGTCGTCCAGACCCAGTGTGCCTGATTGGTCGAGCGAATACGACGCACCGACGGCGGTGAGCATGTCGATCTCATGCTCTTGCGCATCCGAATCCTGTACGAGAGCCAGGACAGCTGCGTACCCGACATTGAAGCTGGCCGCGTCGCCGGCAAGAAGCTCGATAGCCCACCGGGAGTTCTCCCACCAGCGGTCTCGTGCCGTGATGCGCCACTGGTTCTCTGCAGCTGTTCGTGCGGCGTCACGCGTCGCCGCGGCATTGGTGTCGGCAGCCTTCTGGGTTGCCTTCGCCGTCTTCATGACGCCCGTGAGCGCAAGGCCTGCGGCAACCGCGGCAAAGAGCCCGGCGAACCCCGCCGTCGACATCCAGTGCCACATCGCAAGCAGGAAGTTGTGCATGGGACCTGACGCTAGACGCGGTCACCGACAGTCCTGCTGATTCAGTCGCGCGGATGCGTACGCCGATAGACGGCGTAGGCCACGACCGCGACCACCAGGACCGATGCGACGATGCTCTCGACAACCACGCCGACGTTTCTAACAGACGCAGGCTCAGAGGTACTGACCGGTGTTCGCCACGGTCTCGATCGACCGACCTGGCTCCGTGCCCTGCTTGCCGGTGATGAGCGTACGGATGAAGACGATCCGCTCGCCCTTCTTGCCCGAGATCCGCGCCCAGTCGTCCGGGTTGGTGGTGTTCGGAAGGTCCTCGTTCTCCTTGAACTCATCGACACATGCCTGCAGCAGGTGACTCACCCGCAGCCCCTTGCTGTCGTGCTCGATGACGTCCTTGATCGCCATCTTCTTGGCACGGTCGACGATGTTCTGGATCATCGCGCCGGAGTTGAAGTCCTTGAAGTAGAGGACTTCCTTGTCGCCGTTGGCGTACGTGACTTCGAGGAAGCGGTTCTCCTCGGTCTCGGTGTACATCCGCTCGACGGTGCGATCGATCATCGCCGCCAGAGCGCTGTGCTTGTCCCCACCGAACTCGGCCAGATCCTCGGCGTGGAGCGGGAGGCTGTTGACCAGGTATTTGCTGAAGATGTCCCGGGCCGCCTGGGCGTCCGGGCGTTCGATCTTGATCTTCACGTCGAGCCGGCCGGGTCGCAGGATCGCGGGATCGATCATGTCCTCCCGGTTGGAGGCGCCGATGATCAGGACGTTCTCCAACGCCTCGACGCCGTCGATCTCGCTGAGCAACTGCGGAACGATGGTGTTCTCCACGTCGGAGGACACGCCCGTGCCGCGCGTCCGGAACAGGGAGTCCATCTCATCGAAGAAGACGATCACCGGAGTCCCGGCACTCGCCTTCTCCCGCGCTCGCTGGAACACCAGCCGGATGTGCCGCTCGGTCTCGCCGACGTATTTGTTGAGGAGTTCGGGGCCCTTGATATTCAGGAAGTACGACTTGCCCTCGGCGCCTGTCTTGGCAGCCACCTTCTTGGCGAGGCTGTTCGCCACCGCCTTCGCGATCAGCGTCTTGCCACAGCCGGGAGGGCCGTACAGCAGGATGCCCTTCGGTGGGCGCAACTCGTACTCGCTGAACAACTCCGGGTAGAGGTACGGCAACTCCACTGCGTCCTGGATCAGCTCAATCTGGTCGCCCAGCCCGCCGATCGACTCGTACGAGATGTCCGGAACCTCTTCGAGAATGAGTTCCTCGACCTCCGACTTCGGGACCTTCTCGTACGCGTAGCCGCTGCGCGACTCGACCAACAGGGAGTCGCCGGCACGGATGTAGGAGTCCATCAGCGGGTCTGCGAGGCGTACGACGCGTTCCTCGTCGGCGTGGTTGATCACCAGTGCTCGCTCACCGTCCGCGAGGAGCTCCTTGAACATCACCACCTCGCCGATCTTCTCGAAGGCGAGCGCGGAGACGACGTTCATCGCCTCGTTGAGGATGACCTCCTGACCACGGCGCAGGTCAGTGGCTTCAACCGCGGGCGACAGTGAGACCCGCAACTTCCGTCCGTTGGTGAAGATGTCGACCGAGCCGTCGTCGTTCGTACCCAGGTAGACGCCGAAGCCCGACGGCGGCTGGGCCAGACGGTCGACTTCTTCCTTCAGTCGTACGATCTGATCGCGTGCGTCGCGCAGCGTGGAGGCCAGGCGTTCGTTGGTCGCGGTGAGCGAGGCGATGTGCGCGCGCGGATCGGAATCCGCGGCGCTGCCGCCCGTTCGCAGGCCGTCGGCGTCGGATGTCGTCATCGGTCCACCTCCTGTTTTCGACCCTACTCGCGAGGGCCAGACAGATGAACTGATTTCGTACGACGCGCCGTCAGTCGTTGGTTTGCTCGGCTGCGAGCAGGTCCTCGTACGACGGGATGTCGACCGGACGAGGCCCGGTGTAATCCAGCCCGTACGCACCGGGCGCCGGACGGCGGGTCTTGCGCGGCGGGCGCTCACCCGGAGCAAGTCGACGGGCGGTGACGAGGAAGGCGGTGTGGCCGATCATCTTGTGACCGGGGCGCACCGCGAGCCCTTCGACGTGCCAGTCGCGGACCAGTGACTCCCACGCCTGCGGCTCGGTGAAGCCGCCGTGCGCGCGCAGCGTCTCGACGAACCGCGACATCTGCGTGGTCGTCGCGATGTAGCCGCAGACGACGCCACCCGGGTACAGGGCGTCGGCGACGGCATCCACGCACTCCCACGGCGCCAGCATGTCGAGGATGATCCGGTCCGCGCGCAGGCCACGCGCCGGGAGTTGCTCCTGGAGGTCACCGAGCTCGAGCGACCACGTCGGCGGGTGCTGACCGAAGAGCTGACCGACGTTCTTCCGGGCCACGTCGGCGAACTCCTCGCGGCGCTCGAACGACGTCAGCTGACCGTACGGACCGACTGCGCGGAGGAGTGAACAGGTCAACGCGCCGGAGCCGACACCGGCCTCGACCACACGCGCCCCCGGGAAGATGTCGGCCAACGCGACGATCTGGGCCGCGTCCTTCGGATACACCACAGCTGCGCCACGCGGCATCGACACCACGAACTCGCTCAGCAGCGGGCGGAAGACCAGGTACTCACTGCCGGTCGAGGCCATCACGGTGAAGCCCTCGTCACGCCCGATGAGGTCGTCATGCTCGACGTGACCCTTGTTGGAGAAGAAGCGCTTCCCAGCGACCAGTTCGAAGTTGTGACGACGGCCCTTGGCGTCGGTCAGACGCACCCACTCACCTTCACGGAGCGGCCCACGGTGCACGCCGCTGAATGCTTCGGCGGGTACGTCGTCGGTCTCGTGCGCCTCGTTCATGGCCCGGACGCTACTGCGCGGACTGGCGGAATGCGGCATCCACGTCAGCGGCGGAGACGACCCCGCAGATGGAGCCGTCAGCCTCCAGGGCGAGGTATTCCGTGGACGGCTCGGCCTGCATCAACTTGAGGAGGTCAACGACGCCGATGTCGGCCGGGACGGTCAGCCCGGGAGTCAACGCGCGGGTCACCGTCGAGGTCGCGAGCCACGGACGACGGTCCTGGGGTGTGGCCGCCAGGGCTCCTTCGTGGACGATTCCCAACGGCCGCCCGTCAGCTGTCACGGTGACGATCGAGCCGGCCTCCGCCTCGTGGGCGCGGCGTACGGCCTCGGCCAACGGCAGGTCGTCGGGGACGGTGAGCGTACGCCGCGTCAGATCGCGGACATGGATGTCGGCCATCCGGTTCAGGATGGCATCGCGGTGCGTACGCCCCAGGGCCGAGGATGCTGACGTCCACATCGTCAGCGCGACGAGGGCGAAGAGGACGGAGTTGACCGTCGACACCTCGTAGATGTTCGCGACGGACAGGGCGAACGGCACCAGCAGCACCAGGATCGCAAGGAGCCGGCCGCACCATGCCGCGATCCGCGTGGCTGTCGCCGCGTTCTTGGTGAGCGCCCACAGACCTGAGCGCAGCACCAGCCCGCCGTCGAGCGGCAGGCCGGGGAGCAGGTTGAACGCGCCGACGATGAGGTTCGCCCCGGCGAGCTCCCAGACGGCTGCGCGGATGAGCCCGGTCGGATGCCCGAGGAACCCGAGGAAACCCACGCCGGCGATCGCCAGCGAGGCGAGCGGCCCCACCACTCCCACGATGAACTGGTCCCGGGGACGGCGGGATTCAGCAAGCATCGTCGAGTGGCCGCCCAGGAAGTGCAGCACGATCGGGCCGGTCTCGTACCCGAGCCGTTGGGCCGCGATCGTGTGAGCAGCCTCATGGATGAGGATCGAGGCCAGCAGCACCACGGCGAAGGCGAAGCCGGCGAGGTACTTCCACGCGCCCAGGCCTGGCTCGATGGAGTCGACCCGTGGCCCGACGGCGAGCGAGAAGATGATCGCGAACAGGAACCACGACGGCGTCACGTACACCGGGCTGCCCGTGACATGTCCCAGACGCAACCCACCGACGGGGTGGAGGTCCTGCTTGCCAGCCATGTCGGGAAGGGTATCGGGTAGGTCGACGCCTTGGCGGGTCGACAGTTCTAGGGTGTCTGGCGTGAACGATCCGACGCCGCCTCCCACTCCTCCGACGCCGCCGGTGGGTCCGCTGGCACCAATGCCTCCACTGTCGACCTACGCGCCGGCGCCTGCCAAGACCCCCGTGCTCGGCATCGTGGCCGTCATCCTGGCCGTGCTCCTGGCACCAGTCGGGCTCGTACTCGGCATCATCACGCTCGCCCTGGCCAAGGGCCGCACGGCGGCCAAGGTGTTGGGCATCGTCGCGGTCGTCGTCTCCTCGTTGATCTGCGCCGGCCTTGCCGCGTTGATCATCTGGGCTGTCAGCAGCATCTCTGGGGCCCAACACGTCGCCGACGAGTTCGTGGGCGACCTCCAGCGCGGCGACGTACCGGCGGCGTACGCGCTGACGAGCCCCAAGTTCCAGGCAGCGGTCCCGGAGTCGGCATTTCAGGCTCGCGTCACCTCGGGCCGAGCTGTCTTCTCGAGTCCGCATCACCGGGTCTCGAGCAACGTCTCCACGTCGACCAACATCGGCACCTACACCGACATCGTCTACGCATTCGACGCCTCCCCGCATGCGTACCTTGAGGTGCAATTGGTGAAAGAGAACGGCTCGTGGCGCGTGATCTACATCGATGAGAAGGGCACGCCCTGAGCGCCTCGGGACGAAATGTCCGTGGGCTCGCCTAGGGTCGGCTTCATGAGTACGACATCACCCGCCGACCTTGTCTCGACACCGGTCGACGGCGTGAATGTGCTCGGTGCCCTCTCCCCCAGCCGCGCCTCGGACTTCATGACCTGCCCGCTGATGTATCGGCTGCGCTCGATCGACAAGTTGCCCGAGGAGCCGTCGGTCGATGCGGTCCGCGGCACGGTCGTGCACCGGGTGCTTGAGCAGCTGTTCGACCTGCCGGCGCCCGAGCGGACGCCGGAGCGCGCTGACGCGCTCGTGTCGCCCTCATGGGACGAGGTACGCGCCGGCGAGAAGGATGTTGACGGTCTCTTCGAGTCCGAGGCCGCCGCCGCGACCTGGCTCGAGTCGTGCAGGACGGTGCTGTCGAAGTACTTCGATCTCGAGGACCCCACGCGTCTCGAGCCAGCCGAGCGCGAGCTCTATGTGGAGTCCGTGCTCGAGTCGAAGTTGCTCCTGCGAGGTTTCGTCGACCGGATCGATGTCGCGCCCGATGGCTCGGTGAGAGTGGTGGACTACAAGAGCGGCCGCGCGCCTGGCGAGATGTTCGAGGCGAAGGCACTGTTCCAGCTCAAGTTCTACGCGTTGGTGTGGTGGAAGACGCGTGGCGTGATCCCGGCGATGCTCCAGCTGATCTACCTGGGCTCCGGTGACGTCCTTCGCTATCAGCCCGACGAGGCCGATCTCCGGGCCACAGAACGCAAGATCGAGGCCATCTGGAAGGCCATTCAGGCTGCCCAGGCGAGCGGCGACTGGCGCCACAGCCCGTCGCGGCTGTGCTCGTGGTGCAGCTATCAGGAGTTCTGCCCCGAGTTCGGCGGCACGCCCCCGGCGTTGCCCTCAGTCGAGGAGTAGCTCGCCCAGACGGGTGGGCGTGAGCCCGACCAGGGTCGGCTGGGCGATCCGTCGTCGCCCGGGAGCGAGGGCGACATGGTTCTCGACGGTGATGACAGTGCAACCCGCAGTTTCCGCCGAGGTGGCACCGGTGTTGGAGTCCTCGATCGCGATGCAATCGGCAGGACGAGCGCCCAGCGCGGCCGCACCCTCGAGATATGGATCCGGGTGCGGTTTCCCGCGTACGACCTTGTCGCCGGTGATGACTGCATCGAAGCGACCCCGCGGCAGGCGGGCGACGATCGGCAGCGCCATCACGTCCCACGACATCGTGACCAGGGCGCACGGAATGCCGGCCTCGTTGAGCGACTCCAGCAGGTCGAGGGCACCGGGCCGCCACGGGACATCGTCGGAAGCTGCAATGCTCGCGACGACCTTGTCGTGAAGCTTGTCGACCATCTCGGTGGGCGTGAATTCCAGGCCCCAGCGGTCACGCAGGTAGGCGCCGGTGACCAACATGTCGTTGCCGACGAGATTGAGTGCGTCCTCGTGGGTCCATTCCCCGCCGTGCTCCTCCGCCAGCGCGTACTCACCCTGGAACCAGAATGGCTCGGTGTCGACGAGGGTGCCGTCCATGTCCCACAGGACGGCGGCAGGGAGACGATGGTCCACAGGAGGAGAGCCTACGGTTGATATGTGGGAGGGAATGCACCGTGGATGACTGTGGTTTAGTCTTCAACTACAGACGAAAGAGGTCACCATGCCCGCCATCACCGTTGCCGACACCACCGTCCTGCCACGCCTGATCAAGCCGGGCATCGCCGATCGCAGCCGCACTCCCCTGCAGATCACGACCGCGCCGCGGGACTACGAGGGAGAGGGCTTCCCCGTCAAGCGCGCGTTCGCCGGCCTGGATCTCAGTCTGATCGACCCGTTCATCATGCTCGACGAGATGGGTGCCGTGGAGTACGCGCCGGGCGAGCCCAAGGGCACCCCGTGGCACCCCCACCGGGGGTTCGAGACGGTCACCTACATCATGGACGGCCAGTTCGATCACCGTGACAGCCATGGCGGCGGCGGCACGATCACCAATGGCGACACGCAGTGGATGACTGCCGGAAGCGGCCTGCTGCACATCGAGGCGCCGCCGGAGTGGCTGGTCGCCGCGGGTGGGCTGTTCCACGGCCTGCAACTGTGGGTGAACCTGCCTGCTGACCAGAAGATGACCCAGCCGAAGTATCAGGACCTGCGCGCCACCGAAGTCGGGCTCGTGTCCTCGGCCGATGGCGCTTCGCTGGCGCGAATCATCGCCGGCGAGCTGCCGACCACGGCTGGAGCCGTCGGTGGACCCGGCTCGACGACGACGCCGATGGCGATGACTCACATCACGGTGCCGGCCGGCGCCCGGATCGACCTGCCGTGGCCGAAGGACTTCAACGCACTCGTCTACGTCATGGCCGGACGTGGAAGCGTCGGTGGCGTCGGTCAGCCGATCCACCACGGTCAGGCGGCCGTCCTCGGGTCCGGTGAGTACGTCTCGCTCTCAGCGGACGTGCGCCAGGACGCACACATGCCGGCGCTGGAGGTGATCGTGCTGGGTGGACGTCCGATCGCCGAGCCGATCGCGTGGGCCGGGCCGTTCGTGATGAACACCCGCTCCGAACTCGTCACCGCGATGGACGACTACAACAAGGGCCGGTTCGGGCACATCCCGGCATTGTGATCACGGCCTCGTCCAGGCGTTAGTTCCCCCTTTCAGGGGAGATAACTAGACCTACGCGGCCTCGCTTCCTGGACAAGACTGAACGAGCCTCTCGCGATCGCCTGGCTCGGCAAGCAGTCGCTCCGTCGAGTTCAAGGAAGTTGCCATGAAGAAGTTGAGCAAGAAGCAGAAGTACATCGCCGTCGGGTCCGCCGCGATCGTCCTCGCCGCCGGTTCAGGTGCCGCCTACGCATACTGGACGTCCACTGGTTCCGGCACGAGCAGCGCCTCGACCGCCAGCACCCAGACCGTCACCATCAACGTGACCAGCGCAGCCATCACCGGGCTCTACCCGGGGGGACCGAGCGCAAACATCAGCGGCACGTTCACGACTCCCAACGGTGCTGCGATCTACGTCGGTCAGGTGACCGTCGCGGTCGACCCGAGCTTCTCGGTCGGAACGACCAACCCGTGCACGCCGGCGGACTTCACCATCACCCAGCCGTCACCCACGAACGCAACCGTGTCGACCGGCGGCACGTGGGGCACCGCAACCATCGCGTTGAAGGACCTCGTGACGAATCAGGACAACTGCAAGGGCGTCAGCGTCCCCCTGGTCCTCAGCAGCAACTGACGACCTGCCTGAGGCAATGACCTCGGCGGGGCGGGCCAGGTGGTCCGCCCCGCCGAGGGCACCCGTCTCCCGCTCACGCTGACACCGGGGAATTCGACAATGCCGTCACCCGCACGCCGCCTGCTGCCGCGGGCCGCAACCACAGCTCTGCTGTTGGTTGCGATGACGTGTGCCCTGGTGCTCGGCTCCTCGACAGGCAGCAACGCCGCGCTGTCGGTCCGTCCGGACGTCACCACCGTCCACGTACGAGCTGGTGGGCACGTCGCCATCGGTGTACGCGTCAACTACACCGGCGCCCAGCGGCCCTCGCTCCGGGTCGTCGACCCGCCGCGCGGCATCACCAGCAGGATCTATGCAACCGCTGAGCCATACGGATCCTTTGACGCCGTCGACTTCATTGCAGCGCTGGCCACCCCGCTCGGCACCTATCACGTGACAGTCGCCGCCTACGCCGGTCGCACCGTTGTCCGCTTCCCGGTCACCGTCGTGGTCAGCGAGCCCGGGACGTTCACCCTCCGGTTGGCGCCACCACTGCGTACGGCTCTCGTCGGAGGAGCGGTCAACTACTCGATCCGGTTGGAGGGGCTCCGTCCGGCGCCCGGCCCCAACGTCAGCCTGATCGTGCACGGATTCCCGCTGCACTCACGAGTCACCCTCACCGCACCCACCGTGAACAGCCGCACCTTCGTGACCGTGCACGCGACGTTCCCCGCCGGAGTGAAACCCGGGACGTACAGGATCATGGCCCAGGGCCGAGCCGGCACTGAGCTCGAAAGCTCCTTCGCCTATCTGGTGCTGAGGGCGAAGCCGCCGACCAGGCCGGGACAGGTCGGACCGCCGTTCACCATCAGCGGCCAGCCCGTCGACGCGCTCTCCCCCGGAAGCACGTCGCCGATCAACCTCGCGATCACCAACACCGCCAACTCGACGCTGTCGGTCGACAGCTTGACCGTGTCGATGACGGGGACGAACCAGGCCGGTTGCGCGACCAGCAACTTCACGCTCGCGCAGTACCACGGCCTGATCCCGCTGCAGATCCCGGCGAACTCCACCCTCACGCTCCAGCAGCTGGGCATCCCGACATCAGCATGGCCGACGATCTCGATGCTCGACCTTCCGGTCAATCAGGACGCGTGCAAGTCCACGACGGTCCTGCTCGCGTACGCCGGCACCGGGAGTGGGCTGTGAGCGCGGCTCGCGGCTGGGCGCGCCGCTGGAACCGCCCCTTCGTGGTGGTGGCAGCGGCCATGGCCCTGATCCTCGCGATCACGGGCGGAGCACTCGCCTACTGGACCAGCACCGGGAGCGGATCGCGTACGGCATCGACCGGCACGCTGGCCGCTCCGACAGCGGTGGCGGGCAGTCAGACCGCCGGGACCGGCACCGTCACCGTGACATGGACCGGCTCGTCCGGCTCTCCTGCGCCGACCGGCTACTACGTCACGCGTACGAACTCCGGCAATGTCACCTCAGCCGCGTGCGGCACCACTCCGACATCGACCGTTGGCACCACCACCTGCCAGGACACCTCGGTGCCGCTGGGGACCTACACGTACGCCGTCGTCGCGGTGTATCACTCGTGGACTGCTTCGTCGGCTCCCAGCGGCTCGGTGGCCGTGGTCCAGTCCAGCCAGGCGATCACGTTCACGTCGAATCCGGCCAGCCCGGCGTACAACGGCACGTACACCGTCACTGCGACCGGTGGCGGTTCGGGCAACGCGGTCACGTTCACTTCTGCGACGAGCAGTGTCTGCACGGTGAGCGGGTCGACGGTGTCGTTCGTCGGCGTCGGCAGCTGCACGATCAACGCCAACCAGGCGGGATCGACGTACTACACGGCCGCCCCGCAGAAGCAGCAGTCGTTCAGCGTGGCGCAGGCTTCCCAGACGATCACGTTCACCTCAACGGCTCCCGGCGCCGCCACCTACAACGGGGCGACGTACACGGTCACCGCCACGGGTGGCGCCTCGGGCAATGCGGTCACCTTCACCTCCGCGACCACACCGGTCTGCACGCTGTCCGGCGCCACCGTGTCCTTCGTCGGCGTCGGCACGTGCACCATCAACGCGAACCAGACCGGCAACACCAACTACGCGGCGGCTGCACAGGCGCAGCAGTCGTTCAGCGTGGCCAAGGCGTCGCAGACGATCACGTTCACTTCGACGGCGCCGGGTAGCGCAACTGTTGGTGGCGCGACGTACACCGTCACTGCGACGGGTGGCGCCTCGGGCAACGCCGTCACCTTCAGCATCGACGGCACGTCCGCGGGTTCGTGCACCATCTCCGGCGCAGTCGTGACCTTTGCCCATGTCGGCACGTGCGTCGTCGACGCCAACCAGGCCGGCAATGCGAACTACAACGCGGCGAACCAGGTCCAGCAGTCCATCGCGGTCGGCAAGGGATCTCAGGCCGTCACCTTCACCTCGACGGCGCCGGGTAGCGCAGCTGTCGGTGGCGCGACGTACACCGCCACAGCGACCGGCGGCGGGTCCGGCAACGCCGTGACCTTCACCATCGACGCAGCCTCGGCCGGCGCGTGCACCATCGCCGGCGCCGTCGTCACCTTCGTCCACGCAGGCACCTGTGTCCTCGACGCCAACCAGGCCGGCAACACCGACTACCTGGCGGCAGCGCAGACCCAACAGAGCTTCGCTGTGGCCAAGGGCGCCCAGACGGTGACCATCACCTCGACGGCCCCCGGCGGGGCCACGGTCGGCGGTGCGACGTACACGGCAACCGGGACCGGAGGTGGCTCCGGCAACGCGGTCACCTTCGCCACCAGCACACCAACGATCTGCACCAGTGGTGGCACCAACGGCGCGACCATCACGTTCGTCGGGGCGGGCACCTGCACCGTGCAGGCCAGCCAGGCCGGCAACAGCGACTACCTGTCAGGGTCGGCGACTCCGCAATCGTTCACCGTCGCCAAGGGCAACCAAACCGTGTCCTTCACCTCGACCGCACCGAACAACGTCACTGTCGGTACGACCTACACCCCGACGGCCACGGCAACCTCGGGCCTGACCGTCGCGATCACCATCGACGCCACCACCAGCTCGGTCTGCTCGATCAGCGGCGGCGTTGTCACCTACAACACCCTCGGCACCTGCAAGGTCGACGCCAACCAGGCCGGCGACGCCAACTGGAACGGCGCCACCCAGGTCCAGCAATCCATCACCGTCAGCACCAAGGGCAGCCAGACGGTGAGCTTCACCTCGACCGCACCGAACAACGTCACTGTCGGTACGACCTACACCCCGACGGCCACGGCAACCTCGGGCCTGACCGTCGCGATCACCATCGACGCCACCACCAGTTCGGTCTGCTCGCTCAGCGGTGGGGTCGTCACGTTCAACACCAGCGGGATCTGCAAGGTCGACGCCAACCAGGCCGGCAATGCCAACTGGAACACCGCCACCCAGGTCCAGCAGTCCGTCACCGTCAGCGGCGCGAAGGTCAACAGCATCGTGCTAGGTGGCAACAATGGCACCGCTGGCAAGGGCGACACGGTGACCATTCAGTTCGCCGGCCAGATGGACGCGACCAAGTTCTGCTCGACGTGGACCAACAGCGGGACCCAAACGCTGTCTGGCAACGGCGTGGTGACCGTCACCATCACCGCTTCCGGCGGCACAAACATCCTCACCGTGACCGCCTCAGGGTGCACCGTCAACATCGGACAGATTGACCTCCACACGACTGCGTACGTGACTTCCGGACCGGTCGCGTTCAGTGGCAACGGGAGCAACGCCTCAAGCGTGTCGTTGGACACGTCCGGCCAACTGCAAATCAAGCTGGGCAGCGTCAGTTCGGGCAGTGCCGGTTCCGGAGCGGTCGCCACGGAGCCCAGCTACACACCCGCATCCGGCCTGTCGGACGTCAGCGGGAATGCGCTGAGCACCACGACCGTCACCGACAGTTCCGGCGCCACGCGGTTCTGACGGGTGTCTCAGTCCTCCGGGTCGTACCCGAGGTTCGCGCTCAACCAGCGCTCCGCCTCCGTGAGCGTCCAGCCCTTGCGCTCCGCGTACTCCGCGACCTGGTCGCGACCGAGGCGGCCGACGACGAAGTACTGCGACTCGGGGTGGCTGAAGTAGAACCCGGAGACCGAGGCACCCGGCCACATGGCCATCGACTCGGTCAGCTCGATGCCGGCGTTGGCTTCGACGTCGAGCAGCTCCCAGAGCGTCTGCTTCTCGGTGTGTTCGGGGCACGCCGGGTAACCGGGAGCCGGACGGATCCCTGCGTACTGCTCCTTGATGAGTTCCACGTTCGAGAGGTGCTCGTCGGGCGCGAAGCCCCAGAACTCCTTGCGTACGCGCTCGTGCATCCGCTCCGCGAACGCCTCCGCAAGCCGGTCCGCGATGGATTCCAGGAGGATCGCGTTGTAGTCGTCGAGGTTCTTCTTGAACTCCATGACCTTGTCGACCGAGCCCAGACCAGCCGTGACGGCAAAGCCACCGATGTAGTCCTTCAGACCGGTGGACTTCGGCGCGATGTAGTCGGACAGGGCCTTGTTGGCCACGCCTTCGCGGTGCTCGCCCTGCTGGCGCAGGTGGTGCAGGAGCGTACGCACCTCAGTGCGGGTCTCGTCGGTGTAGACCTCAAGGTCGTCACCCACCGCGTTGGCCGGGAACAGGCCGATGACGCCGTTGGCGGTCAGCCACTTCTCCTCGATCAGCTGGTCGAGCATCGCCTGCGCGTCGTCGTACAACTTGCGCGCCGCCGGGCCGGTGGTCGGGCTGTTGAGGATCTCGGGGAAGGCGCCCTTCATCTCCCAGGCGTTGAAGAACGGCTGCCAGTCGATGTACTTGCGCAGTTCGGTGAGCGAGTAGTCCTTGAACACCTTCACGAACTGGCGCTCGCCGGTCGGCGTGATCGCCGAAGTCACATCATGAGCCTGCTGGAGGAGCATGTGCGGCCGCGGCGGGTGGTAGGACGACCAGTCGATCTGAGGCGCGTTCGCACGAGCGGCTTCCAGCGTCACCATCGGACGGTCGTGCTTGGCCGCGTGGCGCGTACGCAGGGCGTCGTAGTCGTCCTTGACGTCGGCCATCAGCTTCGGGCGCTGTTCGTCGCTCAGCAGAGCGGCGGCCACCGGGACCGAGCGGGACGCGTCCTTGACCCACACCACCGGACCGTCGTACTTGCCGTCGATCTTCACGGCAGTGTGCGCGCGGGATGTCGTGGCGCCGCCGACGAGCAGCGGGATCTCGAAGCCCTGACGCTGCATCTCGGTCGCCACCGTCACCATCTCGTCCAGCGACGGAGTGATCAGTCCGGAGAGGCCGATGATGTCGGCGTTGTGCTCACGGGCGGCGTCGAGGATCTTCTGCACCGGCACCATCACGCCGAGGTCGATCACCTCGTAGTTGTTGCACTGCAGCACGACCCCGACGATGTTCTTGCCGATGTCGTGGACGTCGCCCTTGACGGTCGCCATGATGACGGTGCCGTTCGTGTCCTTCTCGCCGGTGGTTCCGAGCGCAGCCTTCTCCTCCTCGATGAAGGGGATCAGGTACGCCACGGCCTTCTTCATCACTCGGGCGCTCTTCACGACCTGCGGCAGGAACATCTTGCCGGCACCGAAGAGGTCGCCGACGACGTTCATGCCGTCCATCAGCGGGCCCTCGATGACCTCGATCGGTCGCCCACCGGCCACCTTGATCTCGGCTCGGAGTTCCTCGGTGTCGGCTTCGACGAACGCGTCGAGGCCCTTCACCAGCGCGTGTGTGATCCGCTCACGGACCGGAAGGCTGCGCCATTCCTCGGTCGCGGCCTCGACGACTTCGCCGGTGCCCCGGTGCGCCTCGGCCAACTCGAGCAGCCGTTCGGTGGCTGCCTGGGTGTCGGCAGTGCGGTTGAGGACCACGTCCTCGATCGCGTCACGCAACTCCGGGTCGACCTGGTCGTACACGACCAACGCGCCGGCGTTGACGATGCCCATCGACAGGCCCGCCTGGATGGCATGGAACAGGAAGACGGCGTGGATCGCCTCGCGGACCGGGTTGTTGCCGCGGAACGAGAAGCTCACGTTGGAGATGCCGCCGGAGATCTTCGCGCCCGGCAGGTTCTCCTTGATCCAGCGCGTGCCCTCGATGAAGTCCATGCCGTACGTGGCGTGCTCCTCGATGCCCGTCGCCACAGCGAAGACGTTCGGGTCGAAGATGACGTCCTCCGCCGGGAAGCCCTCCTCCTCGACAAGGATCTTGTACGCCCGCGCGCAGATCTCCTTGCGTCGTTCGAGATTGTCCGCCTGGCCGTCCTCATCGAAGGCCATCACGACCACAGCGGCACCGTACTTGCGGCACAGCCGCGCCTGCGTACGGAACTCGTCCTCGCCGGCCTTCATCGAGATCGAGTTGACGATCGGCTTGCCCTGGACGCACTTGAGCCCGGCCTCGATGACCTCCCACTTCGAGGAGTCGACCATGATCGGCACCCGACTGATGTCGGGCTCGGAGGCGACCAGCTTGAGGAAGCGGTCCATCGCGGCAACGCCGTCGATCATGCCCTCGTCCATGTTGACGTCGATGACCTGCGCGCCGGCCTCGACCTGCTGCGCCGCGACCTGGAGGGCGGTGTCGTAGTCGCCGTCCTTGATCAGGTTGCGGAACCTGGCGGAGCCGGTGATGTTCGTACGCTCGCCGACGTTGACGAAGAGCGAGTCGTCGTTGATCACCAACGGCTCGAGGCCTGACAACCGCATCGCCGGAGCCTGCGCGGACGGCTGGCGCGCCGGCAGCCCTTCGACGGCACGCGCCATCGCGCCGATGTGGTCCGGGGTGGTGCCGCAGCAGCCGCCGAGAATGTTGATGAGCTTCGACTCGGCGAACTCCTTGACGACCGCCGCCATCTGGTCGGCGGTCTCGTCGTACTCACCGAATGCGTTCGGGAGCCCGGCGTTGGGGTAGCAGGAGACGAAGCAGTCGGCGAGCCGGCTGAGCTCGGCGACGTACTGGCGCATCTCGGCAGCACCGAGCGCGCAGTTGAGGCCGATCGCGAGCGGCTTGACGTGGCGTACGGAGTTCCAGAACGCCTCGGTCGTCTGGCCGCTGAGCGTACGTCCCGACGCGTCGGTGATGGTGCCGGAGAGGATCACTGGCCACCGACGGCCGCGCTCCTCGAACATCGTCTCGACCGCGAAGATCGCCGCCTTGGCGTTGAGGGTGTCGAAGATGGTCTCGATCAGCAGGATGTCCGCGCCGCCGTCGACGAGACCGTTGGCCTGCTCAAGATAGGCAGTGACGAGCTCGTCGTAGGAGACGTTGCGGGCGCCCGGGTCATTGACGTCGGGACTGATCGATGCGGTCCGGTTGGTCGGGCCAAGCGCACCGGCGACGTATCGCGGCCGCTCCGGCGTACTGAACTCGTCAGCGGCCTCGCGGGCCAGCCGGGCGCCGGCGAAGTTCATCTCATACGCCAGCGACTCCATGTGGAAGTCAGCCTGGGCAATGGTCGTGGCGCCGAAGGTGTTGGTCTCCACCAGGTCCGCGCCGGCGGCGAGGTACTCCTTGTGGATGTCGCGGATCATGTCGGGCTGCGTGAGGACCAGGACGTCGGAATTGCCCTTGATGTCGGAGTGCCAGTCCTTGAAGCGCTCGCCGCGATACTCGGCTTCGCCGGGCTGATGACGCTGGATCATCGTTCCCATGGCACCGTCGATCACGAGGATGCGGTCGCTCAGTGCCGCAGTCAGCGCTGCGGTGGCGTCGGGGCGCAGCGCCGGTTCAAGCGAAGTGGGCGTCAGACTCACGGGTGTCCTTCCGATGTCGGAAGGCGTCCTTGGGCTCCCCGACGCCATGTCGGGGGCGGGCCGAGCGTGGCGGGATTGTCTTCACGACAGGCCCGTTGCAACGCCTCTCGGCCGGGGATCAGTCTATATGGTGGAGGCCATGATCGAGATCGCAGACGTGCGGGACTTGGTCGATCCTGTGGTGATCGTGGCCTTCGACGGGTGGAACGACGCCGCGGATGCGGCCAGCGGCGCTGTCGATCACCTCATCGAGGTCTGGGGCGCAGAGCCGGTCGGCGGGATCGACCCTGAGGACTTCTACGACTTCCAGGTCAACAGACCGACTGTCGGTTTCGACGAGAACGGCCATCGCACGATCACGTGGCCGGGGACCCAGGTGCTCATCGCCTCCCCCGCCGGGCTCGACCACGACGTCATCCTGATCCGGGGCAGTGAGCCGTCGATGCGGTGGCGTCAGTTCGTGGCCGAACTGCTGGCGGCAGTGGACGAGCTGGGCGCGGCGATGGTCGTCACGTTCGGTGCCCTGTTGGCCGGCGTACCGCACACCCGGCCGATCCAGGTGCAGGGCTACTCCTCCGAACCGGAGATCGTGGACCGGATGGGCTTCGAACCGTCCGCGTACGAGGGCCCGACAGGGATCATCGGTGTGATGGTGGACGCCTGCGAGCAGCACGACCTTCCCGCAGTGTCCTACTGGGCCGCCGTCCCGCACTATGTGTCCCAGCCGCCGTGCCCGAAGGCAACGCTCGCGCTGATCAACCGGCTCGAGGAGCTGCTGGAGTGCCCGATCCCTCTCGGCGATCTGCCGGAGGACTCGCGAGCCTGGGAGCGTGGCGTGGAGGAACTCACGGCCGAGGACGAGGACGTGGCGGAGTACGTACGCGGACTCGAGGAGGAGGTCGACACCTCCGAGCTCCCCGAAGCCTCCGGCGAAGCGATCGCCCGCGAGTTCGAGCGCTACCTCAAGCGCCGCGGCGACTCCCGGTAGTCGCCGAAACCCGACATCTGCCACCTCGAGACCCGACGTTTGGCGGGCCGAGACCCGATGAATGTCAGGTTTCGCGCGACGGATGCCCGGTTTCGGCCAGGAGCAACGGCGTCAGCGACTCAGGTCGGATCGACGACGGCCAGTTCGGATTGCCTCGGCCGATCCCGTGACCGATCACGAACGACGATCGCTCCGCGGCTGAATCCCCACCGTGCCCACCCTCGGGTCGATGGCCGTGGTCGGTGGTGATGGTCACCAACCAGGCCTCCCCGGTCAGTGCGGATCTCCGCTCGACCGTCGCACAGAGACGCTCAGTCAGCGCGTCGACCCGGCCGATCGCGTCCCGGTACTCCGCACTCTCCGCCCCGTACACGTGACCGGCGTCATCGACGTCGCAGAAGTAGACGAACGAGACGTCGGGGCCGGCTTCGCGGAGTGCGTACGCGCTGAATGCCGCAATCTCGGCGTCGACCGTCCGGTAGCCGTAGGTCTCTCCGTCGCGACAGATGATCCGATGGCCACCGGCGCGCTGGTCGTCAGGACGTGTACGGATGATCGGGCCGGGGCCGGCCGGGTCGACCAATGCACCCCAACCCGCAGCTGCGAACGTCGTCGCGCCGTGAGTCGCAGCCTGCGTCAACAGATCGGGGTACGCCTCCAGGCGGTGTCCGACGAGCGTGTTGTCGGCGACGCCGTGCTCTGCGTACGTCGCTCCCGTGAGCAGCGTCGCCCAGCTCGGTCCGGAGATCGTGGGTCCGTCGATCGTGATCGATGCGTACGTCGAGCGCGCGCGGAGATCAGCGAGGAAAGGAGCCGCCGGTGCCGAGGAGTCGAATGTCGGATCGAGATTGAGCCCGTCCAGACCGATCAGCAGAATCTTGGTCATCGGCGCAGCCGACCTGATTCAGCCGTCCGCCTGACAAACGCCGCATGTCGACGTGACGAACTCCGCATCTCGACGTGACGGATGCCGCATCTCGACGTGACGGATGCCGGGTCTCGACGTGACGGATGCCGGGTCTCGGCGAGGGGTCAGAGGACGAGACCCAGAGCCGCGTCCGCAACCAGCTTGATCGCCTCGCCGCCACCCGGCTGGGACGTGTCGCCCCGGAGAGTCGCCTCGACCCATTCCTGGATCGCCACGACGGCTGCCGGTGCATTGAGGTCATCGGCCATGGCAGCCAGAACCGCCGTCACCACAGCGTCGCTCGGGGCGGTTGCGTCGTGCGAGGTCGCGTGCCGCCACTGCTGAACGGTGTCCACCGCATCCCACAGGTCGTTGTCGAACCATTCCCACGTCTCGCGGTAGTGGTGCCGCAACAGAGCCAACCTGATCGCCGACGGGTCGATCTCCGAGTGCCGCAGCGAATTGATGAAGACGAGGTTGCCGCGCGACTTCGACATCTTCTCGCCGTCGTACCCGACCAGACCCGCGTGCGCGTAGTGCGACGCGAAGCCGTCGCCCAGGACGTGGGCGTGCGAAGCCGACATCTCATGGTGCGGGAACACCAGATCGGCGCCGCCACCCTGGACCGAGAACGACTCCCCCAGGTACTTCTCGGCGATCGCCGCGCACTCGATGTGCCAACCGGGTCGGCCGAGACCGTACGGCGAGTCCCAGCCGGGCTCACCGGGGACGTGCGCACGCCACAGCAACGGGTCGAGCGGGTCGCGCTTGCCTGCCCGGTCGGGGTCGCCGCCACGCTCGCCGAACAGCTTCAGCATCGTGTCGCGATCCAGACCCGACTCGGAGCCGAACGCCTCATCCGCTGCCGTGGAGAAGTAGATGTCGTCGTCGACGCGGTAGGTCGCTCCGTTCGCCTCCAGGCGAGCGATCATGTCGAGCACGATCGGGATCGATTCGACGGCACCGATGAAGGATGTCGGTGCGATCACGCGCAACGCCTCCATGTCGAGGCGGTAGAGGGCGGTCTCCCGTTGCGCCAGTTCGGTCCAGTCCGCACCGACCTTCAGGGCGCGCTCCAGGAGCGGGTCGTCCACGTCCGTCACGTTCTGGGCGTACGTGACCTCGTGGCCGGCGTTGATCCAAGCCCGGACGAGCAGGTCGAAGGCGATGTAGGTGTTCGCGTGGCCGAGGTGGGTGGCGTCATAGGGCGTGATCCCGCACACGTAGAGCGAACTGCCCGTCGTCGGGCGCACGGCACCGGTCGCCGTGTCATACAAGGACAGCTCCGGGGCGCGTACGGGCAGGGCCGGAACGGCAGGGCCAGTCCAAGGTCGCATGTCCGCAGCCTAGCGAGCCGCTCCGCGGAACCGGGGTCCCCCGCGGATATGTTCTGACCATGCAGCAACGCAGTCTCGGCAACACAGGCCTCAAGGTCACCGACCTCGGCCTCGGGACATGGACGTGGGCGCGTGAGACCGATGAGCACGAGGCCCGCGATCAGCTGCGTTCCTACCTCGACGCAGGTGGCAACCTGATCGACACCGCCGCTGTCTACGGCAACGGTGCATCTGAGGAGTTGCTCGGCCACCTCCTCCGGGAAGTCGGGCGGCGGGAGGATCTCGTCATCGCCACCAAGGCAGGCGTGACGTTCCGCGACGGCGACCGCTCCAAGCGTGAGCTCGACACCTCCCGCAAGGCGATCCTGGAGACGCTCGACGCCTCGCTCAAGCGGCTCCAGCTCGATCACGTCGACCTGTGGCAGATGCATGTGTGGTCCGACAACGCTCCGATCGAGGAGACGCTCGCCGCGATGGACGACGCCGTCCGCAGTGGTCGGGTCATGTACGCGGGCATCTCGAACTACAACGCCTGGCAGACGGCTCAGGCCGCGACGCTCCAGTCGGTATTGGGGCGTACGCCCCTGGCCAGTACGCAGGTCCAGTACTCACTCCTCGACCGCCGCGTCGAGGAGTCAATCCTGCCTGCTGCCGCGGCCACCGGCCTCGGCGTCCTTGCCTGGTCTCCACTCGCCAGCGGTGCTCTCACCGGGAAGTACCGGTCCGGGACTCCGAGCGACTCGCGCGGCGCGACCGACGAGTACGGACCTCGGATCGAGGCCTATCTCGACGACCACGGGCGCGGCGTCGTCGAGGCGGTCTGCCGGGCAGCGGACGGACTGGGATGGACGCCGACGGAGGTTGCGTTGGCATGGGTACGGGATCGCCCCGGCATGACCGCACCCCTGCTGGGCGCGCGTACCGCAGCACAACTCAAGGCTGCCCTGTCAGTCGCGGACAAGGCGCTGCCGCCGGAGTTGGTGGCGGCCCTGGACGACGTATCTGCTGAATAGAACGGTTCACCTGGGAGATCACATGGGACTCATCGAGCGCCGCCCGCCCCGCGATGGAGTGGAATGGGAATTCGATGAGGTGTCCTTCTCCAGTGATCTGAGCAGGTCGGCGGTGCGCCAACTCCTCGTGGAGCGTGCCGAGTACGGCGGGTGGACACTCGATCGCCTCCGGATCGGTCGGGACGGCAGGCGTCAGGTGTTGCTGCGCCGCAAGATCATCCGGGCGCAACGGACCGCATAGGAGCCGCGTACGCCGGCTCAGGCCAGGTCAAGGAACCGGTCGAACACCCGGGTGCCGAATTCGAGCGCATCGATCGGCACCCGCTCATCGACTCCGTGGAAGAGCGCGGTGAAGTCCAGGTCGTCCGGCAGTCGCAGCGGCGCGAAGCCGTACGTGGCAATCCCCAGCTTGCGGAAGTGCTTCGCGTCCGTCCCTGCCGACATCAGATACGGAGCGACGAGCGCATCGGCGTCCTCGGACAGGATGGCCTTGGTGATCGCATCAACCAGCGGTGTCTCGAACGGCTCCTCCCAGGCGGCCTGACGAGAGATCTCCTCGATCTCCACACCCGGGCCGACCAATTCGGCGAGGGTGGCGAAGAAGTCGGATTCCGTCCCGGGCAGGAATCGCCCATCGAGGAGCGCAGACGCCTCGGACGGCACCACGTTGACCTTGTAGCCGGCCTGCAGCGCCGTCGGGTTCGAGATCTGACGGATCGCAGCGCCGAGCATCCGCGACGCTGGGCCGAATTCCTCGATCAGTGCCGGAGCGCTCTGCGGTGTGGCCTCCACCCCCGCCAACTCCCCCACGCTTGCCAGAAGTGTGCGCATCGCGGGCGTCAACTGAACGCCCCAGTCGTGGGCGCCGACACGCGCCACCGCCGTCGCGAGTCGACTGACCGCGTTGTCAGGATGCACCATCGAGCCGTGCCCGGCGGTGCCGCGCGCGGTCAGTCGCAGCCAGGCCATGCCCTTCTCGGCTGCCTCGATCAGATACATCCGACGCCCGCGTACGGTGGTCGAGAAGCCGCCCACTTCGCCGACCGCCTCCGAGCAGTGCGCAAACAGGTCCGCGTGATCGCGTACGAGCAACTCGGCCCCGTGGTGACCGCCGGCTTCCTCGTCTGCTGTGAACGCCAGGGTCACTCCGCGCGCAGGCATCCGGCCTTCGCGTGCGCGCTGACGGACGACGGCCAGAGCGATCGCGTCGAAGTCCTTCATGTCGACCGCGCCACGGCCCCACAGGTAGCCGTCCGCGATCTCGCCCGCGAACGGGTCCGTCTGCCAGTCCCCTGCGACCGCCGGGACGACGTCAAGGTGCCCGTGAACGAGCAGCGACCCATCCGTACGCGGTCCCCAATGGGCGATCACGTTCGCCCGGCCGGGACCGGTCTCGATGATCCGCGCTTCGATACCCACGTCGTCGAGTTTCGCGGCGACGTACTCGGCTGCGGTCCGCTCGCCGGGTCCGGACCCGTCGCCGTAGTTGCTGGTGTCCATACGGATCAGATCGTGGGCGAGCTCGACGACCTCGGACTCAGCAAGGGGCATGGCGACCACGCTACCGGCGACGTCAGACGTCCACGACAGCCGAGGCACCCGGATCGAGCCAGGTGATCCGGTCGGCGTACTTCGAGGTAGCCAGGACGGGTTCGGCGCGGTCGCGATCCTGCTGGAAGTGCGACCAGCCCTCGTAATGCACCGGGATCACATGCGCGGGGCCGACGAGGTCGATCAGCGCCGCGCCCTCGCGCGCGTCCATCGTGTAGCGCAACCAGCCGGACATGTACCGGAACCTGACAGACCCGAGGTGGATGAGCAGCGTGCCGACATTGATCCGCGCCGGCACCTCGCGCAGCGCCGGGAAGAGGACGGTGTCGCCGGTGATCCAGAGCTCGCCGTTGCTCTGACCTTCCCAAGCCAACGAGAACCCGACGACCGGACCCGTGATCGGGTCACTGCCGACGGGTCCGTGCCGGCACGGCGTCGCGGTGATCCTGATCGTCGGTTTGCCGGGCGCGCTGAGGGTGGTGGTGTCCCACGTCCTGAGGCCGACCGCGCCGTGGCCGAGGGCCGCGGCCGCCTTCACCGTCGTGATCGTGGTGCCCCACTGCGGGAGGAGTGCGACTGCCGCCGGATCCAGGTTGTCCCCGTGGTGATGATGTGTGACCAGGACGGCGTCGATCGACCCGAGCTCGTCGGGGGCGATCGACGGTCCCGCCAACTTGCGCGAGGTCGTGCCCCAGCCGAAGAAGTAGCGCCTGCCGGGCGGATCGAATGTCGGGTCCGTCAGGATCCGCCACCCGGCGACCTCGATGAGGGCCGTGGGGCCGCCGACGTGCGTGATCCGGGCTTCGGTCATGAGGCATCGTAGGTCTGCGGACGTACGCCATGCAGCGAGAAAGGCCCCGGTCGAATGGACCGGGGCCTTTCGCAATCGCGTGCGCGAGGGGGGACTTGAACCCCCACCCACTATACGTGGACTAGCACCTCAAGCTAGCGCGTCTGCCTATTCCGCCACCCGCGCGAATGCGGGTCGAACGTTACCGGAACGACCACTTCTGTCCCAATCGGCGCGCGCCATGCGGGTTGTTGCAAGAGGGTCCCGGGCCACCGGCAGGCGGGTTAAGGTGTCGCGATCGATCGCCTACATCTCGGAGCGACACATGCGCCAGCGCACTGCCCGCTACGCCGCTGCCTTCAGCCTCGCAGCAGCATCACTGATCACCGTCCAGGGGTCGCCGAGCGCGTACGCGGGAACGAATCCGGTCGAGATCACGCTGACGCTCGCTGCACCGAATCCGACCGCGCTTGCCGCGCTCGCAGCGGACACGACCGGCTCGGTGAGCGAACGTCGTGCGAAGCTCGCAACTCTGCTGCCGTCGGCAGCCACCCACATCTCCGTCGCCCACATGTTGACGTCGCAGGGATTCCGGGTCCTTGAGGAGTCGTCCTGGACGATGACGGTCTCCGCGCCGCAGAACCTGGTGACGGCACTGTTCGGCCTCCTGCCGATCAACCCAACCACCCTTACGCAGGCGCTCGCACCGTACCCGCGCGTCCCGACAGCGCTGGCTGGACTGGTCCGACTCGCCAACCCGACGACAACGTCGGTGCCTGCGTGGCACTCGTCCGTGGTCCGCGCGGCCTCGCCATACGACCTGCGCAACGCGTACACCGCTCCTCGCGTCCCGCCGGGCGCAGGGAACAGCCGCAACGGGCCGCTGACTGTCGCGACCATCCAGTTCTCCGACTGGAACCAGAACGATCTCTCCAGGTACGCCGCCCGGATGGGGCGTCCGGATCCGGTCGCGACCCGTCAGCTGCGGACCGTACGCGTCGATGGCGGCGCGACGGACTCCAACGGCCAGGTCGAGGTGGGCCTGGACCAGGAAGCGATCCTCGGGGTCAGTCCGTACTCCGCCCAGCAGCTCTACTCGGCGCCGAACAGCAACGCCGGCTTCAATGACGCCTTCTCGGCTGTCCTGGACGACGTCCTCGGCAACAGTCACGCTCGCGTACGGAACCCACGGATCGCAGCGCTGTCGACTTCCTGGGGCGGGTGCGAGTCAGCCACCGGGATCAGCAACATCCAGGCGGTCCAGCCGATCCTTCAGTCGCTCGTCGCTGCGGGGGTCAACATCTTCGCCCCGGCCGGCGACATCGGCATCTACGACTGCGACAACGGCGGCTCCGGCGGCGGACTTCTCGGTGGAGGGCTCCTCGGCGGCCCCGGCCCGAGCGCCGCGGTCGACTTCCCGGCGTCCTCGCCGTACGTCATCGGCGTCGGCGGCACGCGGCTGGCCAGCGCCACCACATCCCGTGTGGCAAACAGCGGCTCCAACTGGACCGAGACTGCGTGGTCCTGCACCTCCCAATCGACCTGCACCGGTCAGGGCGGCACCGGGGGCGGCCAGTCCACCGTGTTCGGTACGCCCGCCTACCAGCGCATCTATGTCACCGCTGCGCCGTTCGCGGGCCGCGGTCGACGGCTCGTCCCGGACATCGCAGCCGACGCCGATCCCGCGACCGGCCTCCTGATCACCACGTCGGACCCCGCTGCGAACTCCAACGGGCAGTTGCTCGTAGGCGGCACGAGCCTGGCGACCCCAGTGTCGGCAGCACTGTTCGTCGACCTGCTCGCCTCGCTCGGGCGTACCCGGGGCGTGCCGGACCTCCACGGCGGGATCTACAAGGCCGCCGCCGCGAAGAAGTTCGTGCGCGACGTACGCAGTGGCTCGAATGGCGCAGCAGCGGACGCGGGCAACGACCCCCGAGTGACGGCTGGCATCGGATACGACACCCTCACCGGCGTCGGTTCGATCCTGTGGTCAGGAATGGCGGCGTACCTGCCTCGCTGACGTCGTCCGGCCTCAGCGCCCTACGCTGAGGCCGTGACCCTTCGGATCGGTTTCGTCCTCGGCTCGACCCCTGACAAGTGGGCGCGCGCATGGCGCGACCAGCAGGCAGAGCCGCTCGAGTTGGTCCCCGTCGAAGAAGCCGATCAGGACGCTGCGCTGCGGGAGTACGACGCATGCATCGTGCGGCTGCCGGTCGACACCACCGACAGGCACGTGGTGCGGCTGTACGAAGAACTGCCGGTCGCGGTCATGGGCATCGAGCACTTGCTGACTCTCGAGGAGGAGCTCTCCACAGCGGACCTGGATGAGGAGCAGCTCGTACTCCCCCACCCCTCGGGGTGGACGCCGGCAGTCGAACAGCTTTCGTGGCCCGAGATGTCGGTCAAGGACGCGATCGAGACCGTTGCCGCTGGTACGGGCGTCGCGATCATCCCGATGTCGTTGGCACGCCTCTTCCACCGCAAGGACGCGACGTACCGCGTCGTCAGCGATCTGGAACCCAGCACGGTCGCGCTGGTGTGGGACAAGGCCGACGACGGCGACCGCATCCAGGCGTTCGTCGGGGTGGTGAAAGGCCGAACGGCCCGCTCCTCCCGTTAGGGGTGTACGGCGCGTCCGCGGCGTCGCTCCGTGCTCGGCGGCCCGATTCGGCCGCCTTGCGCGCGGGCTCCTGACGGCCGCGCACGTACTCCCCTAACGACTGCTACTTGAGCTCGGAGCTGGACAAGCCGAGGATCCTGCGAGCCACGATCAGCTGCTGGATCTGCTGGGTGCCCTCGAAGATGTCGAGGATCTTGGAGTCACGGCCCCACTTCTCCAGCAACTCCGACTCCGAGTAGCCGACGCCGGTCGCCAACTCGATGCAGGACAGGGTGACATCCGAGCCGACGCGGCCGGCCTTCGCCTTCGACATCGATGCCTCGAGCGAATTCGCCTTCTTGTTGTCCGCCATCCAGGCAGCCTGCATCGTCAAGAGCAGGGCACCCTCCCAGTCGGCCTCGAGCTGGATGAACTTGGCCGCCGCTGCGGACTGCAGGTACGCCGGCTTGTCGTAGTCGATCTCGACCCCGGCCTGCTTCAGCAGGTCGCGGGTGAGGTCGAGCGAGGCACGAGCGCAGCCGACGGCCATCGCCGCCACGAGCGGACGCGTGTTGTCGAACGTCGCCATCGCACCGGCGAAGCCCTCCTGGACGTTGATCTCCGGCGAACCCAGCAAGTTCTCCGCAGGCACGCGTACGTCCGTGAACGTGATCACGGCGGTGTCGGAGGCACGGATGCCGAGCTTGTGCTCGAGTCGCTCCACCTTCACACCGGGCATGTCCTTGGTGACGACGAAGGATTTGATCGCCGCCTTGCCGAGTGACTTGTCGAGCGTCGCCCAGACGACGATCGAGTCCGACCGCTCACCCGAGGTGACGAAGATCTTCTCCCCGTTCAGCACGTACGCGTCCCCGTCGACCTTGGCGGTCGTGGTGATCGCCGAGGAGTCCGACCCGAACGACGGCTCCGTGATCGCCATCGACGCCCACGTGCCCTTGAACTTCTTCAGCTGCTCATCGGTCGCCACCGAGGCGATGGCCGAGTTGCCGAGACCCTGACGGGGCATCGACAGGGTCAGACCGGTGTCGCCCCAACACATCTCGGCCACTGAGAGCGCCGAGGCCATGTTGGCGCCGTTCTTGTTGGACTTGTCGGCATCGGCGTCACGGCGTACGCCGGTCGCACCAGCGCCCTCGGAGGCGCCGGAGGCATCGAGGCCGTCGATCATCGCGGCGAGCATGTCGAGTTCCTTGGGGTACTCGTGCTCGGCGAGGTCGTACTTGCGCGAGATCGGGCGAAGCATGTTCATCGCGACCTGGTGAGCCTGGTCGATGAGCGTGCGGTGCTTCTTGGGGATTTCGAGATAGATCATGGCTGTTCTCCTTCGACTGAGCCGGGGCTCAGACGAGGACGCCTCCTTCCAGGATGCCGATGGCTCGCAGGTCGCGGTACCACCGCTCGACCGGGTGTTCCTTGGTGAAGCCGTGACCACCGAGCAACTGGACGCCGTCGAGGCCGATCTGCATGCCCTTGTCGGCACACAACTTCCGGGCGAGACCGAGTTCGCGGGAGGCGTCGACGCCCCGAGCGACGCGCGAGGCCGCCTTGTACGTCACCAGACGCATGGCCTGGAGTTCGATCGCGATGTTGGCGACCATGAACGCGACCGCCTGGCGGTACGCGATCGGCTCGCCGAACGCCTCACGGGTCTTCACGTACTCGGTGACGTACTCGAGCACGGCCTGGCCGGTGCCCAGGGACAGCGCGCACCAGGCAAGGCGGGAGTTGCGTACGGCTTCGGTGTAGGTCGAGCCGTCGGTGGCGCCGAGGATCTGGTCGGCGTCGACCGTGACGTTCTCGAGGTGGATCTTGGTGAGGCTGGCGGCCTTGAGGCCCATCGCCGGGTCCGCCTCGACGCTGAGGCCCTCCACGCCGCTCTCCACGATGACGAGGACGTTCTTGCCCTCGAGCTGGGCGCCGATGATGAAGAGCTCGGCATCCTTGCCCCGCGGGACCAGTGTCTTCTCGCCGTTCAGGACGAGTTTGTCGCCCTTGCGCTCAGCGGTGGTCTTCGGCTTGAAGACGTCGAACAAGACGGCAGACTCGGTCAGCGCCAGCGCGGCGGCCGGCACGTTCTGCGCCTCGGTGAAGGCCGGGAGGTACGTCTTCTGCTGCTCGTCGGTGCCCCAGAGGCTGAGCGCGGTCGCGACGGCGCCCGGTGCGAGCGCAGCAACCGCGATGCCCATGTCGCCCTTGGCGAGCGCCTCGTGGACCAGCGTGCCTGCCACCGCTGAGCGGGTCTCGGCAATGCCCCCGAGCTCGTCGGCCACGCCGAGGATCGGGAGTCCGATCTCGAGAGTTGCGCCGAGGACCTCGATCGGGGTCTGGGCGGCCTCGTTGGCCTCGGCGGCCACGGGGCGTACGGCCTCGGCCGCGAACTCGGTGACGACGTCGACGAGCATCTGCTCATCCTCGGTCGGCGTCAGGTCGAACAGTCCGCTGCCCGTCGCCTTCGGCGTACTGACGCCCGGGGCGCCCTTGGTGCCCTTCTTGGCGAATGCCCGACCGGCCGATGAGGCGATCTTGAAGCCGCTGCGGGTGGCCTGATAGATGACCTCTTCCGCAGGCTTGCGCATGTTCAGCTTGTCGAGGAACGGGCTCTGAGCGAGCTTGTTCAGGGCAAGGACCGCGATCCCGATGGGGTCGCGCTTCTCCTTGCGAGCCAGGCCGTGCTTACCGCCGGCCCGCGTAACGGGGTTCTGGGACATGGGCCAAACTGTAACTCGGAGTTACAGAACGCGCCAGTGTGTGCCATCCGGCGTGTCCGACTAAGTTCCTGTCCCGTGACCGAGAGCCCGATCGCCCCGTACGGATCTCTGCCCGCCGGCGGCACGGTACGGCCGATCACTCGCTGGGGTGAGCCTGTCATGGGACGCACCCTCGTACGCGTCACCGAGTTCGGCGACGGGCTCATGTCGTTGGTCGCCGACATGGTCGCCACGATGTACGCCGCCGAGGGCGTGGGACTCGCCGCGAACCAGATCGGTGCCGACTCCGCAGTCTTCGTCTTCGACTGCCCCGATGAGACCGGGCGCCACACCGTCGGCGTCGTCTGCAACCCCGTCCTCGAACTGCCCGTGGGCGCGGAGCGCCGGCTCGACAACGACGACGAGGGCTGCCTGTCCTGGCCCGGCGCGTACGTGCCGTGTGCCCGGCCGGACTTTGCCGCCGTCACCGGCCAGGGACTCTCGGGCGAGCCGGTGCGCTTTGAAGGAAGCGGACTGCTGGCACGGTGCCTCCAGCACGAGACGGATCACCTGAACGGGATCGTCTTCGGCGACCGCATCTCCCTGAAAGCCCGTAAGAAGCTCGACAAGCAGATGCAGAAGGCTGCCCCGGACTATCCGCTGACCTGGCCGGTCCCCTGACCCCCGCCGAAACCCGACATCCGTCACGCCGAAACCCGGCGTCTGCCACCCCGAGACCCGGCGAATGGCGGCCGCGAACAGTTATCCACAGGCTGACAATTGCTGGCAGACAATCTGATCCCGGCCGGTTCAAGATGCTGACCATGAGCAACCCATCCAGCGCTGTCGTCATCCCCTTCCGCCGTCCTGACCGCAACTCGAGACTGCGCCGTATCAGCCACGGCGTCTACGTGCCGGCGACGGACCCGGAGACGTTGATGGCGCGCGCCAGAGCGATCGTCGCCAACAGCCGGCGCGGCAACGTCGCTGTCGACCGCACAGCCGGCTGGCTCCACGGCATCGACACCTACGGTTGGAGCGAGGCGCACGATGATCCGCCCCTGGAGTTCTGCGCACCGCCCGGCGGGCCTCGGATCGAACGGTCTGACGTACGCGGCCGCAACCGCACCCTGCATCCGTCCGATCTGATGGAGTTGCACGGCGTCACACTGACCACACCCGTGCGTACGGCGCTCGACCTCGGGTGCGTGCTGCGCCGACGCGAGGCGCTCGCCGCCCTGGATTCCTTCGCAAGGTTGCACGGTGTCACCGCGTCGGACATGCGAGCGAACCTGCCGCGCTTTCGTGGACGTCGCGGCGTGGTGCAGCTGCGGGAACTCATCGACTACATGGATCCGCGCTCCGAATCACCTCGTGAGAGTTGGCTGCGGTTGGCGATCATCGATGCAGGGCTGCCCGCGCCAGAACCACAGGTGTGGATCCCGATCGGTGACGAACCCACCTATCGGCTCGATCTCGCCTACCGGCTGGCTCGCGTCGCTGTTGAGTACGACAGCACCGAATTCCACTCGACAGTGGAGCAGCGCGTACGCGACGAACGCCGGCGGCGCGACCTCGAGGCGCTCGGCTGGACGTTCATCGTGGTGAAGGAAGGCGACTTCCAGCCGCAGCGACTGGACGAGTGGACCACGCGGCTCCGCACAGCGCTCGCGTCCACGTACTCGTCACGCCGCTGGTGATTGACATTCGCCGGGTTTCGACCTGACGGATGCCGGGTTTCGACCTGACGGATGTCGGGTCTCGGCGGTCAGCGCGGCCGGGTTGCGTAGAAGGTGACGGCGGCAGCAGCAGCCACGTTGAGTGAATCGACCCCGGCCTCCATAGGGATGCGTACGCAGTGGTCGACCTGCTGCTCGGTCTTCGGATGTACGCCCGCACCCTCGGTGCCGAACACGAAAGCGAGCCGAGGCAGATCCTTCGCCACGAGCTCATCGAGGGTGATGGAGTCGTCAGTCAGCGTGAGCGCGACCGGCACATAGCCGTCGCCGCGAAGAACCGCCAAGGCGTCCTCAAGGCCGCGCACGCGCGTCCACGGGACGTTGAACACGTTGCCCATGCTGGTCTTGATCGACCGGCGATAGAGCGGGTCTGCGGCTCGGTCCGTGAGCAGGATCGCGTTGATCCCGAGCGCGGCGGCGTTACGGAAGACGAGGCCGATGTTGCCGTCGTCGACCAGGTCCTCCAGGACGACGATGCGCCGATGCTCCCCGCGTACGCCCGCCACAATCTCAGGGGCCGGAGCCAACTCGGGCCGCGCGAAGGACGCGAGCGCACCCCGGTGGACGTGATAGCCGGTGATCTTCTCGACCATCGCCTCGGACATCACATAGACGGGCGCCTCGTGCGCCGCCAGTACGTCCGAGAGTTCCTCGACCCAGCGCGGTGCCATCAGGAACGAACGAGCCTGATACCCCTTGCTCGCCGCGCGACGTACGACCTTCGCACCTTCGGCCAGGAAGAGGCCTTCAGAGGCGTCGATCGACTTGCGCAGCGCGACGTCGCGCAGATCCCGGAAGTCCGACAGCCGCGGATCCTCCGGAGAGGAGATCTCGATGATCTCAGCCATGCTGCGCCAGGCGTACGACCTCGCCGATCACGATGATCGCCGGCGGCAGCACCGAATGCACCACGAGGTCGTAAGCCAGGGTCCCCAGCGTCGAGAAGACAGTGCGTTCTGTCGGCATGGACCCGTCGCAGATGACCGCCACGGGCGTCGATGCGGGCCGACCGCCGGCCAGCAGAGAGGAGGCGATCGCCGGCGCGTTCTCGACCGCCATCATCAACACGACCGTGCCCGTCATCTGACCGACGGCAGCCCAGTTGACCAGCGAATCAGGGTGACCCGGTGGGATGTGCCCGGAGATGACCGTGAACTCGTGCGTGACCCCTCGGTGGGTGACCGGGATACCGGCCAGTCCGGGCACCGACACGGGCGACGTGAGGCCGGGGATGACGCGTACGGGTACGCCCGCCTCACGGCACGCAATGATCTCCTCGAAGCCGCGTCCGAACACGAAGTTGTCGCCGCCCTTGTAACGGGCCACCCGCTTGCCCTCGAGCGCTTTCTCGACGATCACGGAGTTGATGAACTCCTGCGAGGCCGAGCGCCCGCGCGGCAGCTTGGCCACGTCGATCAGTTCGACGTCGTCGCGGAGCATGCCGAGGAGTTCGCGAGGCGCCAGCCGATCCGCGACCACGACATCGGCATCCAGGAGCGCACGGCGTCCGGCGACGGTGATCAGGTCCGGGTCTCCGGGCCCGCCGCCGACGAGGACCACGCCCGGCGAATGGTCGGCCGAACGCGCGTCGATGCGGCCGTCCTGCATGCCGGCGACGATGTCGTCCCGCAATGCGGCGGTACGCCTCGGGTTGCGGTGTGCTCCACCATCACTCATCACCGCAACGGTGATGCCGTCATGGTGACCGACGGACGGAGTCCACGCGGTCGCCTCGGCAGCGCTGTCGGCGCGTACGCAGAAGGTGTGTCGTACCTCGGCCGCTGCGCCGACGGCTGCATTGACCGCAGCGTCGTCGGTCGCCGCGATGACGTACCAGGAGCCGTCGAGATCCGACGGCTCGAAGTCGCGTGCGATCCAGGTGATCTCGGCGGCCAGTCCCTCGATCGAGGGCGTCACATCCGGCGACACCACCGTCACGAGCGCCCCAGCGGCGATCAAGCCAGGTACACGCCGCTGTGCGACCGCCCCACCGCCGACGACGACGACCTTGCGTCCGTTCAGCCGCAGACCGGCGGGGTAGGTCGGGAAGTCGCTCACCAGGAAGTCGGACACAAGGACATTCTGGCGAACTCCGGCCCCTTCGCTGGATTCCTGCCGCCGCGGCGGACTAGCGTCGAGCCATGAGCCTGGAGCGACCGGTCAAGCCCAATCCGTACGACCTGCTGCCGAAGGTCCCGTCATTCACAGTGACAAGCACCGATGTACGCGCCGGTGAGCCGCTCGCCGATACGCAGGTGTACGCGCACGGCAACACTTCGCCGCAGCTGTCCTGGAGCGGATTCCCCGCCGAGACCAAGAGCTTCGTCGTCACCTGCTTCGACCCTGATGCGCCGGTGCCGGGCGGCTTCTGGCACTGGGCTGTCGTCGATGTCCCAGCCTCGGTCACGAGCGTCGTGGGCGGAGCCGGCGCGAGCAACGAGAGCCTTCCCGCCGGGGCGTACCACCTCAATGGGGACTTCGGGACGCCCACCTACGCAGGGGCCGCGCCGCCGCAGGGTGACCAGGTGCACCGCTACTTCTTCGTCATCCATGCCGTGGACATCGAGCACCTGCCGGTGGAGCCGACCTCCACACCCACGGTCGCCAGCTTCCATCTCGCGTTCCACACGCTGGCCAGGGCCGTGATCGTCGGCACGTACCGACACTGACTCCGCACAGCCGACAAACAAGTCCCGCGCAGGTACGGGCCGATACGATCGACGGACCATGAGTACTGGGAAGCATGTCGCGTACGTCCTGCCGGTCTACAACGAAGCCGACGGGATCGAGACGTTCCACAAGGAGTTGGTCGCGGCCACCACGGCCCGCCCGGACCTGCGGTTCGAGTTCGTCTACATCAATGACGGTTCCCGCGACGGATCGATCGAGCACTTGCTGGCCATGCGCGAGCAGGACCCGCGGGTCACGGTGCTGAGTTTTGCCCGCAACTTCGGTCACCAGATCGCCGTCACCGCCGGACTCGACCACGCCCACGAGGCCGGTGCCGACGCGGTGGTCATCATGGACACCGACCTGCAGGATCCGCCGGCCGTCAGTCTGGAGATGGTGGAGCGCTGGGAGTCTGGCGCGGACGTCGTCTACGCCCAGCGCCGTACCCGGAAGGACACCTTCTTCAAGAAGGCCACCGCTGGCGCGTTCTACTACCTGCTCGACCGGATGGCCGAGACCCACATCCCGCAGAACGTCGGCGACTTCCGGCTGATCGACAAGCGGGCGCTCGACGTGGTCGTGAAGTATCGCGAGCACAACCGCTTCCTGCGCGGCATCGTCGCCAACATCGGGTTCCGGCAGGAGGCGCTGCTGTTCGACCGGGACGCACGCTTCGCCGGTGAGTCGAAATATCCGCTGAGCAAGATGATCAGGTTGGCGGCGGACGGCATCCTCGGCTTCTCCACCTTCCCCCTCAAGGCGATCTCCCGTGTCGGCATCACGATTTCCGTGCTCTCGGTCCTGGCCGGGCTCTATGCCATCGCGGTCCGCCTGTTCTTCCCGGCGCACGCCGTCGCCGGGTGGGCGTTCCTCGGCGTGGGCATGTTCTTCCTCGGTGGCATCCAGCTGATCATGATCGGCGTCATCGGGTCCTACGTGGGGCGTACGTACGTCGAGGTGCTCAACCGGCCGCTGTACTCCCTCGCCCTGGTCGCGCACGGCGAGCACCGTCAGGGCTCAGAGTAATTCGAAGGATCGTCGCTCGACGTTTGCCTGAGCGGCCCCTGTCGGTTGCGGACTGCGGGACATGCTCGGCATGTGTTGATGCAACCCGCGCCGACGCCCGAAGTGCTGATCTCGGCCCACCGTTGTGGCGCCGGAGACGACCGCCACGGCGAGAACGGCCTTCAGGCGCTCCAGCATTCGGTCGACCTCGGCGTGGACTTCGTCGAGTTCGACGTGCAACGGATGCTCACCGGCGAGTTCGTCATCTCCCACGACATCCCGCATGAGGGGCGCGAGCTCCTCGCGTACGAGGACCTCCTGCACGCGCTGGGTGACCGCATCGGTGCCCACATCGACTTCAAGTTCGACTCCCCGGACTACCTCTACGACGATTTCAATCTGCCGTATGAAATCGATGCGGTGAGGACGGCGATCGAGATCCTCAAGGATCCGGGCCGGGTGCTGGTCACCACCAACCACGTCCATTCGGTACGCGCGGTCCGTGACTGGGCCGATGCCGAAGGTCTGGACCTCAAGGTCGGCCTCTCACTGGGTCGGCTCACTCGTGGAATGGCGTGGCACGAACGGCTCTCGACTCGCTACAACGAGCTCTTCCCCAGCCGGATGATCGAGGAGTCCCGCGCCAACGTGGTCGTCGTGCATCACAGTCTCGCGACCCTCAATGTGCAGCGTTGGGCTCGCAGCCGGGGCCTGCCGCTGCTGGTGTGGACGGTCGATGACGCACCGCACCTGCGCTGGTGGCTCCGCGACGGCATGGCCTGGTTGCTCACGTCGAACCACCCCGCACTGGCCCTGGACACCCGCGACCGCATTCGTCGACGACGTACGAGCGCGGCCTGACAGACTGTCGGCGTGACTGAGGACGTCCTGGGCCAACCCTTCACCGCGGAGACCATCGAACTCACGCCGGACTTCGAGGGGGCCGTGGCCGCCACCCTCGTACGCCTCGCAGCTCCTCAACCCACAGACCGGGCAGTCCTGTACGTCCACGGCTTCTCGGACTACTTCTTCCAGCGCGACCTGGCGCAGTGGTGGACCGATCGCGGGTACGACTTCTACGCCCTCGACCTGCGCAAGTACGGCCGCTCCATGCGTCCGGGCCAGACCAAGGCGTATGTGTCCGACCTGAGTCAGTACGACGAGGATCTCGATGCGGCCTGGCAGCGCATCACCGAACGGGACGGCCACAACCGCGTGATCCTGTCGGGCCACTCGACCGGCGGCCTGACGACCGCTCTCTGGGTGGACCGTCGACGCCCGCAGGAACTCCTCGGCATGGTCCTCAACTCGCCGTGGCTCGACCTGCAGGGCGGCGCAGCGCAGCGGGTGATCCTGACCGCGGTCGCGCGCGTCGGGGCCAAGCTCGCACCGCTGAAGGTGATCCCTCGTGAGGTCAGCGGCCTCTACACGCAGTCGCTCCATCGGGACTACGGCGGCGAATGGGACTTCGACCTCGACCTGAAGCCGGTCAGTTCGTTCCCGGTCACCCTGGGCTGGGTGAACGCCATCCGCCGCGGGCATGCGCGCGTGCACCGTGGCTTGTCGATCCCGGTCCCGGTGCTGGTGCTGTCGTCCGACGCCTCGATCTGGCCAACCGACCCCGTACCGGAAGTGCACAACCACGACATCGTGCTCGACGTCGCGCAGATCAAGCGCCGGTCGACCTTGCTCGGCCCGGATGTGACGTACGCCGCCGTCCCCGGAGCGCTCCACGATGTCGTCCTGTCAGCGCCGCCCGTCCGCGAAGCGGCGTACGCGACCACGGACGACTGGCTGCACGCCCACCAGTTCTAGGCGTCCTTGGACGGTTTGGGGACAATCGGCGTCTGCAACGCCTGGAGACCCTGGAGGCGTTTCATCGTCTCCTCCATGCCCGACACGGAACCGTCGAGGAACAGGACATTGCCCTGCCCGTCCTTGGCTGCTTGCACCACGGTCTCGGTCCACATCGCGAAGGCCACCAACGACGGGTCCACCCCGGCTGCCGCCAGATCCGCCGCCGACTCGGAGATGCCCTTGGTCAGCTCGGTCCGGAAGGCCGCAAGACCCTCACCACGGAGCTTGGCCGCCTTGGCCTCATTCTCGGCACCGATCCGGATGAAGGCACCGTTGGCCTCGGCTTCCTTGGTCCGCTTGACCAGGAGCGCCTGACCCTCGTTCTCGGCGGCAATGACGGAGTTCTTCGCAGCGACCACGCGGGACATCGAGGCCATCACCTCGGCATCGAACTGGATGTCGTTGATCGCCAGATCCACCAGTAGGTAACCCCAGCTCTCGAGCTGCTCGTCCAGCGTCTCCTTGGCGTGGTTGATGATCTCGCCACGCAGCCCCAACACCTCGGACTGCTGCTTGGTGGCGACCAAGGATCGGACCGCAGCTTCGACCTGGGCAGTCATCGCGGTCTGGAACGAGGACGCGTTGATGAAGAGGAAGGCGACCTTCTGCATCGTCTCGGCCGAGTGGTCCTTGACGGTGAAGATGATCGTCGTCGCGAACTTCACGCTGGCCTGGTCAATGGTGATCGCCACGAACTCGAGCTGCGCGGTCTGGTTCTGCACCGGGACGTACGAGTTGACCTTCTCGATCACGGGGACCTTGAAGTTGAGGCCGGGATTCATGACTCGGCGGTACTTGCCGAACATGGTGACGACGCCGACCTTCGCCTGCGGCACCTGCCGGATCGACGTCAGCACCAAGGCCAGCAGCAGCGCGGCCACAACGATCAGAGCAATACCCACGACGTCTCCTTCAGTTCGTCGACGATCGAGTTCATCGACGGGTCGAGCCTAGCCGGGGACACCGACAGTGACGAGGAGATTCAGGCGCGGTGCGTACGCCTGCGAGCCGCGTAGCGGCCGTCGTCGGTGCGCTCGACCACCAGCGGCAGACCGAACGTCGCGCTGAGGTTCTCCACGGTCATCACCTCGTGCAACAGCCCTTGGGCGATCGCCTGTCCCCCGCGCAGCATCAACCCGTGGGTGAAGCCGGGAGGGATTTCCTCGACGTGATGGCTGACCAGCACCGTCGCCGGGCTGTCCGGGTCGTACGCCAGCGTCGACAGCGTGGAGACCAGGTCCTCCCGGCCGCCGAGGTCGAGGCCCGCAGCTGGTTCGTCCAGGAGGAGCAGCTCAGGGTCCGTCATCAGCGCTCGCGCGATCTGGACGCGCTTCCGCTCACCCTCCGACAGGGTGCCGAAGAGTCGATCACCCAGGTGCCGGATGCCGATCTCCTGCAGCAGTGAGTCCGACCGTTCGTGATCGAGCTCGTCGTACTCCTCACGCCAGCGGCCCATGACCCCGTAGGAGGCGGTCACGACGACGTCGCGTACGCACTCGTTGCCGGGGATCAGCTCAGCCAGGGCAGCTGACGTCAGGCCGATCCGGGTACGCAGTTCAGAGACGTCCGTACGCCCGAGCGACTCGCCCAGGATGCTCACGGCACCCGAGGACGGGTGCATCAGTCCGGACGACAACTGAAGGAGCGTGGTCTTGCCCGCTCCGTTGCGGCCGAGGATCACCCACCGCTCGTCCTCCTCGACGGACCAGTTGACCGAGTCGAGCAACGCGGTGCCGTCACGGCGGACCGAGACGTCCTTGAACTCGAGCACCGCGGCCATGCCGCCAACCCTATCCACGCCCGCTGACACGGGCTGCGTCGCACCACCGGTTGGCACCACTACGATTCGGGGTGCGATGAGTGACCTGACCAGCACCCTCCTGATCACCCTGACCGGCCGCGACCGACCGGGCGTGACGTCGTCGACGCTGGCGACCCTCGCCACCGCGGGCGTCGACGTGGTCGATCTGGAACAGATCGTGCTCCGCGGGCGACTCGTGCTGGGCCTGCTGGTGACTGCCCCCGAGGACGACAGCCACCTCCGCGCTGCGCTGGAGGAGACGGCGCGCCGCCTCGACATGACGATCGAGCTCGAGGAGGGCAGCAACGGTCTGCCCAGCCAGCGTCGGCACCGCAGCCGTGTCACGGTGATCGGTACGCCGCTCACCGCTGACGCCATGGCTCAGATCACCACCGGCATCGCCGAAGCCGGCGCCAACATCGACCGGATCATCCGCCTCGCGGCGTACCCGGTCACTGCGTTCGACCTGCACGTCTCAGGCGCCGACAAGGCCGCCCTGCGCGAGGCGCTCGCCCTGATCGCCTCGGACGCCGGTGTCGACATCTCGGTGCAGTCCGCCACGCTGCACACCCGTGGTCAGCGGCTGATCGTGATGGACGTCGACTCGACCCTGATCGACGGCGAAGTCATCGAGATGATCGCCGCTCACGCCGGCTGCGAGCCGGAAGTCGCAGAGATCACGGAACGTGCCATGCGTGGCGAGCTCGATTTCGAACAGTCGCTGCGCGAGCGGGTCAAGCTTCTCGCCGGCGTACCGGCCAGTGCGCTCGATGACGTCTACGACCAGATCTCGCTCAACCCGGGTGCCCGCACGATGGTGCGTACGCTGCGCCGCCTCGGCTACCGGTTCGCGATCGTGTCCGGTGGCTTCTCGCAGATCACCGACCGACTCGCTGCGGAGCTGGGGATTCACTTCGCGAGGGCGAACGAACTCGAGATCGTCGACGGGAAGCTCACCGGCAACGTGCTCGGCAAGGTCGTCGACCGGGCCGGCAAGGCGGAGGCGCTGCGTGAGTACGCGGCCGAGCTCGGTCTCCCGTTGACCTCGACCATTGCCATCGGCGACGGCGCGAACGACCTCGACATGCTCGCCGCCGCAGGCCTGGGCGTGGCCTACAACGCCAAGCCGGCCGTACGTAGCGCCGCGGAGACCGCCATCAACGTGCCGTACCTCGACACGATCATGTATCTGCTGGGGTTCACCCGCGAGGAGATCGAGGCCGCCGACGCCGACGAAGGGTTTGTGACCCCTAGTCCCGCCGTCTGAGGCAGCTTCGAGCGTCAACCCACGTCAGCGGCACTCAGATCATGTCCCGGACGTAGCCATCGTTCCGCCGGCTGTTCGACCGTTCGGTGCACCAGGTGTGCCAACGACATTGCAATCGGCAACACGAGTACGGCGACCCAGATGGACGGCAGGGCGAGCGGCCTCCGCGCGAGGAGGTCGAGGACCGGCCAGTGGAACAGATAGAGGCAGTACGACTCAGCCCCGAGCTTCAGCATCGTGGGAGTTCGCCAGATCGACCGAGCACCGTTGAGGTCCGCCTGTGCGGCGGCGATCACGACAGCAACGAGAGCGGGCAGCAGGATGAGGTTGGCACTCGGCGCCATCGGCTCCCAACAACACAGTAGGTAGAGCGCACCGGCAGAGGCCACCGCAGCACGCAGCGAGATCTTCGGCGCCCAACCTTCGTGCTGCGCCCGAGCGGCAATCATCCCGACCAGGAATGCGCCGCCGAGCAGGAGGGGCAGACGCCCGAGAAACTCCTGTGTCTGATCATCCAGAAGCGACCAGTGACCGAGGTATCCAGCCACTGCAACCGCCACCCACGACAACATGCTCGCGGCGACCAACGTACGACGGCTCCCGCGACGCACCCACACGATCGCGGCCGGGAACAACGCGTAGAAGAACGCTTCGGCGGAGAGCGACCAGCCCGGCTCGTTGATCACGTTCACCGACAGCTGATGTGGCGACCACGACTGCAGAAGCACCAGGTTGAGGAGGCTCGTGATGCCGGGCTGCCTGCCGAGGACGAAGAGGACACCAGTCCCGAAGATCAGCGATGCGATGAAGGCCGGGTAGATCCGCGCGAAGCGACGACGGTAGAAGTCCCAGACACCGCGCCTCGCGCCCCAGGTCAGCAGGTAGCCGCTGAGAACGAAGAAGAACAGGACGCCGACGAATCCGGCGCGGCTGATCGGCCCGATGGCCGCATGCACAGAGCCCGTCGTGTGGACGTAGACGTGGAACAGCACCACCACGAGCGCTGCAACGAACCGCAGCCCGGTCAGGCTGTGAAGGCGCGTCGCACTCGTTTCCACGTGGCACAGCGTGGCAGATGCAACACCTATGGAACACGTTCTAGTTTCGTGGAACAGTAGGCCCATGGACCTCGCCGAGCTCAGCGACCGCCAAGAGATCACGGACCTGATCACTGCGTACACACGTGCAGTGGACCAAAGCAAGTGGGACGACCTGCGGAATGTGTTCACCGACGATGCAGTCCTGGACTACTCCTCCCCCGGCGGGCCCGTTGGATCACTCGATGAGGCCATCCCGTTCATCAGGAATCTCGAGGGCTTCAGTGCCTGGCAGCACCTCATCGCCCAGGTCTCGATCGAACTCCATGGCGACAAAGCGCGTGCGACCGCGTACTTCTTCAATCCGATGACCGCTCCCGGCCCGAACGACATGACATCGGTCTGGCTCGTCGGTGGCTACTACCACCACCAGCTCGTACGCACAGCGGATGGCTGGCGCTCGCGCCACATGATCGATGAGATCGTCTGGTCGAAGTAGGGCACGCGTCCGCCGACAAGCCGGGGCGGCGAGGTTCGAATGTGGCACGAATTCGTGCCACTTTCTGAAGGACGACGGCTCCGACGTGCCACTTGTCGCTGCCCAGATCTGATCAGCCGCGCCCGACGTGGAACCCGATGACAGACGCCCCGGCCTCATCGAGGTCCTCCCACTTGCCCTCGAACTCGAGGATCGCGAGCCCCGAGGTGGGGAAGCCCGCAGCGACATCGGCGGAGGCGGCCTCGTCCTGCTTCCCGTCATCGAGGAACTCGGCCAGCGCACTGATCGTCGGGTTGTGCCCGACCACGGCCAGGACCCGGATGTCCTCGGAGGTCTCCTGGACCAGTTCGAGCATCCGATGGGGGCCGGCGGCATACAGGTCGCCTACGTACTCGGCGGCATCAAGGTCCCAATCCGCCGCGGCGGCGATGTCCTCCCAGGTCTCGCTCGTACGCGCCGCGTCCGAGACGAGGGCCGAGTCGGGCTCGACGTCCTGGTGGCTCAACCACTCGCCGGCCTCGCCGGCGTCCGTGTGGCCGCGCTCGGAGAGCCGCCGCGCGTGATCGGTCGGCGCGGCCGCTTCAGCCTTGGCGTGCCGGATCAGGATGAGAGTGTGACTGGTCATTCGTCCTCGAGCCGAAAGCCGACCTTGATCGTGACCTGGAAGTGCTCGACTCCGCCGTCCTTGATCTGACCGCGTACGCCGATGACCTCGAACCAGTCGACGTGACGGAGGGTCTTGGACGCGCGGGCGACCGCGTTCCTGATTGCGTCGTCGCTGCTGATCGGGGACGTGCCCACGACCTCGCTGATGCCGTACGTGCGGTTGCTCATGGAGGCAGCGTAGACGAAGGCGACGGGCCGGCGCGGGGCACGTACGATGGACAGAGTGAGCAAGCGAACGGCGCCGATCCGGATCACCACGGCCCCGCAGTCTCGTCAGGACGAAATGGCTGGACGCCAACGCAAATACGCCATCTCGATGACCATCCGCACCCTGTGCTTCATCGGGTGCGTCGTCGCGGCGTACAACCATGTGACCTGGCTCTGGATCACGCTGCTCGCCGCATCGCTCTTCCTGCCGTACGTCGCCGTGGTGATGGCCAACGCCGTCAACAGCAAGGGCGAGGACTTCACCCTCGACGACAGCCCGTACGGGCGACCCGAGCTCCGTGGCGGTCGACCGCCACGCTGAGCCGGCTTCAGCCGCCGATGGCGGACATCGGGCGGTCGGGCTGGACGAAGTCGTCCCGATCGATGCCATGCGCGCGGCGCTTGCCGGCCACCCCGTCGACCCAACGCTGAGCGAGTTCCGCGTCGGTGTCGCCACGACGCAGAGCCGTACGCAGGTCCGACTCCTCAGTCGCGAACAGACAGTCCCGCAACTGACCGTCGGCCGTGAGGCGTACGCGGTCGCAATCGCTGCAGAAGGGCTGCGTGACCGACGCGATCACACCCACCCGGCCCGGTCCACCGTCCACGTCGAACAGCTCGGCCGGCGCGCCGTCGCGCAGGACGTCTGCCGGGGTGAGGCTGAAGCGCGACGAGAGCGACTCGCGGATCTGCGCGGCAGTCACCATCGTCGACCGATCCCACCCGTGCTGGGCATCGAGCGGCATGTGCTCGATGAAGCGGAGCTCGTATCCGCGCTCCAGCGCCCAGGCCAGCAGCTCGGGCGCCTGATCGTCATTCACACCCCGCATCAGGACCGCGTTCACCTTGACCGGTCCGAGCCCTGCGGCCGACGCGGCCTCGAGGCCCTCGATCACATCGTGCAGCCGGTCGCGCCGGGTGAGATCGACGTACGTCTCCGGCCGGATCGTGTCCAGTGAGACGTTGACCCGGTTGAGGCCGGCGTCAGCGAGCGGCACAGCAAGCCGCGCCAGTCCGAGGCCGTTGGTGGTGATCGAGAGCTCGACATCAGCCGAGAACGCGCGTACCGCAGCCACGATCCCCAGCAGCCCCGGGCGGATCAGCGGCTCGCCACCGGTGAAACGCACCGAGGTGATCCCCAGATCGCGCACCCCGATCGTCACCAGACGCACGATCTCGTCGTCGCTCAGAAGACTCGGCGACGGAAGCCAGGCCAGGCCTTCGGCAGGCATGCAGTACGTGCACCGCAGGTTGCAACGATCCGTGACGGACACGCGCAGGTCGGTCGCCACCCGCCCGAATCGATCCGCCAACGCCAGCATCAAGCCAGTCTAGTGACGTGCCACGCGATGGCCTCACGCGTCCGCGTACGCTGTTCTGTCGTGCGCTCGTTCCGGTTCCTGCTGTCCCGACGCTGGGCGCTCTTCGCGGTCGCCGTCGCCCTGAGCGCGTACGCGTGCTGGCTGCTCGGTCAGTGGCAGTTCGGGCGGCTGCACACCCGTCAGGCCAACAACGCAATCGTCCGCATCAACGAACACGCTCCGACCGCCTCCGTCGCCGAGGTGATGAAGCCGATCACGTCGACGTCCACCGGCCCCACGGTCAGCAACAGCAACCAGTGGCGTCACGTCACGGCCACTGGCACGTACGACACCAGCCACATGATCATCTGGCGCTACCTCACGAACGACCGTTCGCAGTCGGGCGTGGACATGGTGGTCCCGCTCATGACCGCCACCGGGATCGTGCTCGTCAACCGCGGCTGGGTGGGTTCTGAGGACTCCATCAACCTGCCCACGCCCGCCCCCGTCGTGCCATCGGGCGTCGTCACCGTGACCGGGTGGCTCCAGCAGGACGGCACCGGTCCGTCGACCGCCGTCAACCAGGTCAACGGCGGGGCCAACACACGAGCGATCTCGAGCACGGCGGTCCAGGCCGCGATGGGCAAGGACTGGCCGGTGCCGGTCTACGGCGGTTGGGTCGCGCTCCAGTCGGAGAAGACCGCCGCCGACAACGCTCCTCACGCAGCGCCGGGGATGACCCCGGCGGACTATCCGACTCTCGATGACGGCCCGCACTTCTTCTACGGTCTGCAGTGGTACTTCTTCGGCATCCTCGCCCTCTTCGGATTCGGGTACCTCGCGTACGAGGAGCGCCGGACCGAGATCGACCCGGAGTTCGCGGCGACGATGGACGCACGCCGACGCGCTCATCTGGAACGCAACGCCAAGAAGAAGGCCGTCAAGGACGCGTACAAGAAGGCGTATGCCGACGCTGGCGAGAAGTAGTCAGTCCAGCACCGTGCTACTCCAGCACCCGGGTTCGACCCGGTGCCGGCGGGCACTGTCCACTCTCGCCATGTGACCGCTGTACGCCGTGGGCAGTCACCGCGTACGCGGTCCAGCCGCCGGCTGTGCCCGCCGTCATGTCGACGTGCTGGATGCAGACGAACAACGGATCGGCGCGGTAGCCCGAGATCCGCAGACTAGGCCCCAGGCCCAGTCGGTCGCCGTGGATCCCGGTGCCGTACGGATCTAGGAACGCCGGTCTCCGACCCACCGGGATCTCCAACAAGATCTGCGCGATCGAGTCGGCATCCGGCACGGGCTGGACCGTCGCGGTCGTCGCCGTCTTGCTTGCTGAGGGAGAAGGGGTCGCAGAGTGCGTCGTGCTCGGCGACACGGTCGGCGTACCGGCCGACATCGAGCCGCATGCCGTCAGTGCGGCAGTAGCAAGGACGATCAGACCGCCTCGGATCCCTGTGCTCATCGTCATCTTCCCAACGGATCAGTGGGCGTCGAAATGCTGTGGGTCGCTGGTCCCGTACGTCCACGAGAACCGGTTCGCACGCATGATCGACACCACTGTGTCCCACGTGTGTCGCCAGGCATAGGGGTTGATCTCGACACCGGCCCACGCTGCGGTCGGTGTCCAACCGGTGGCCGAGTCGTACGGGTTCTCAAAGGTGTTGAGATCGATCGCGCCACCCCAGGAGTGCGGCGACATCACACCGGGCGAACCGTCGACCCACCGGCAGTTGAACGCCGAAGTGTTGTCGGCACGCATCGAGGCATAGTCGTTGGCTCCGTTGGTCTGCGAGGACCATCCGAAGATGTCGACCGGATAGACGTAGCGGAGAGGGATCGAATTGGCATAGAGCCCATTGAACGCGCCCACGAAGTCGCGTCCGGCCCAGGCAGCGATGACCAGCAAGCCGCGATGGCGGAACCCGTCGAAGCCCCAGTAGTTCACCGACAACGTCCGTAGGGCCGCGCGTCCGACCGGGCAGCCCGGGTGCCAGGAGGCCTTCACCATTCGGGCCCACAACGTGTCCGAGATCGGGGCGATGATCGGGTTGGCCCCGTGGCCCACGGCCCGGGCCTGAGCCGGCTTGAGGCTGGGATGAGGAAGCCAGGACGGCGTCGTGATCGCGCGCTTCGGCGGAGTGTTGTAGAGCGTGAACACAGGTGACCACGCGGCATGGCGGGCGACGGTCGGGGCCGCGTACGCCCTCCACGCCGTGGTCGTCCGGGCCGAGATCCACAGGCTCAACGAACCACTGTCCGGGACAGTGAGCGTGCGGAATTCAACCCAGACTCCCCCGATGAACTCCCAGAGCACCACGGTGCCGCCGAGGCAGTCGCCGCCGGGCGACTTGAGTTGGACCTGGATCAACGTACGCGTCTCGTCGATCTCGTTGTGCTCGCCGGCGATCTGCACCAGCGGCGTCAAGGCCGGCGGAGGCGTCGGTGTCCCCGTCGGTGTGGGCGAGACAGTGTCAGTCGCCGTAGGCGTGGGCGTCGGCGTGCTCGCGGGGACGACGACACAAGTCCAGACAGGCGCGACGGCCGCCGTCGCCGGCGACGGCGAACCGAACGTCGCGAAGCTGGCAAGTACGACATCAGCCGCGAGCAGCAGCGCGACCGATCGGATGATGCGGTTCATTGGCATGGATCCTCCCGAGACGCTACTTCTCCCAGTACATGCCATTCGCTGCATTCGTGTGACGCGAACGCGCCGGAAGTCGGGATCAGAGCACGGTGACGGTGCCGCTGATCACTCGCGTGTAGCGCGTGTTCCCCATCGCCGCGATCCGGTAACGGCCGCGGTGAAGGGCGACGGACTTGGTCCACAACGCGGCCGCAGCCGCCGTACCCGGGGTGACGTAGTTGGCCAGCGTCGACCACACCGATCCGTTCCACACCTGGAGCTTCACCGTGGTGTGGCTGTGCCCTTTGAGCTGGATCTGGATCACGTTGGTGCTCAACGGCACATGAAGGGTCGGAGTGTGGATCGGGGTGAAGTACGCGCTCTCGTACGTCCAGGTCAGGACGTCGGCGCGATCGGAGGTGTCCGCACCCTCGAACACCTCGCCGGTGCCGTTCCTCCCCGTACCGGCGCCCATCAGGAGCGGTCCGGGGAAGTTGTTGACCAGGATGTTGTGCCGGTGACCCCACGGGTCTGAGCCGTTCGGTCCGCCGGGGCCGTCGTCGTACATCCAGAGGAAGTGGCTCCAGAAGGCATTGAGCGTGCCAGCCCAGTTCGCGGCTGCCCAGCAGCTGTTGCACGGCAGGATGTCCATGCCGGAGGCCCCGCTCGCGGCTCCGACCTGATTGAGCCGGCTCGACTCGCCGAAGACCGGCCAGAGACCCCGGTCCACGCGCTCGATGTTCACCAGGACGAACATCTGCTGCGGAACGCTGAGGCTCCGGAAGTTGCTGGGTAGCAGGAATCGGCCCAGACCCTCGTTCGCACGCGCCGCGTTGAGGGCGGACAGCGCCCCGGACAGGCAGGTGTTGCTGACATAGGACGCCGAGCTGTACTCGTCGCATGCCTGCAAGCCATTCGTGGACGAGTTCGTCCTCGGGTCGACCGCGACGGCTGAAGGGCCGGTGAGCAGCGACACCGCGAGTAGCCCGACGGCCACGAACCGGGGCACCAAGCGTCCAGACATGTCACCTCCCGAGGTGGATCGATCCGTCCGCAGTGTAGGGGTCAAACACCGCTCAATCGCGGAACTGCGTGCGATGTAGATCCGCGTACAACCCGCCGCTCGCGAGCAGTTCCTCGTGTGTGCCGCGCTGCACGATGCGTCCGTCGTCGACCACCAGGATCTGGTCGGCGTTGCGGATGGTGGACAGCCGGTGGGCGATCACCAACGACGTACGCCCGACGAGAGCGGCCTCCAGCGCACGCTGGACCGCTGCCTCCGACTCCGAATCCAGATGCGCAGTCGCCTCATCGAGAACGACGATTCGGGGAGCCTTGAGGAGCAGTCGGGCAATCGCAAGACGCTGGCGTTCCCCGCCCGAGAGGCGGTATCCGCGGTCACCGATGACCGTGTCCAGACCGTCCGGCAGCCGCTCCACGAGCTCGGCGACCTGGGCCGCCTTGAGCGAGGCCCAGAGTTCGTCGTCGGTCGCGTCCGGGCGGGCGTACGCCAGGTTGACGCGGATCGTGTCGTGGAACATGTATGCGTCCTGCGTGACGTATCCGACGGCAGCCTCGAGCGACTCCAGCGACGCATCGCGTACGTCGACGCCTCCGACGACGACCGCGCCCTCGGACGCGTCGTAGAGGCGGGCGAGCAGGTGCGTGATCGTGGTCTTGCCGGCACCGGAGGGACCGACCAGTGCCACCAACTCCCCAGGAGCGGCGTGGAAGTCGATGTCGACCAGGACCGAGCGGCCGTCGTGGGCCTCGGTCCGCGCGACCGATTGCAACGATGCAAGGGAGACCTCGTCAGCCGACGGATAGGTGAAGGCGACGTGCCGGAAACGGACCGAGGAATCCCCGGCCGGGATGGCCACCGCGTCGGCCTTCTCCTGCACCAGCGACGGCAGGTCGAGGATCTCGAAGACGCGGTCGAAGGACACCAGCGCGGTCATCACGTCGACGCGTACGTTCGACAACGACTGCAACGGAGTCAGCAGCCGCAGCATCAGCGCGGCAAGCGCGGTCAGGGTCCCGATCGAAGCGTGGCCGTCGAGGACCAGCCAGCCACCGACGCCGTACGCGACCGCCGTCGCAAGCGCCGGGACCAACGACATGACGGCGACGAACACCCCCGTGAGAGTGGCGACCTTCACTCCGAGCACCCGCATCACGTCGGCCTTCGCGGCGTACAGCGCATCTTCGTCGGCGCGACGGCCGAACAGCTTGAGCAACATCGCGCCACCGACGTTGAAGCGCTCGGTCATCACGGCACCCATGGCCGCGTTGCCGTCCATCTGTCGGCGGGACAGATCCGCCATCTGGCCACCGACCCAGCGCGAGGTCAACCACAGGACCGGGAACAGCATCAGACACGCCAGAGTCACCTGCCAGGACAGGGCGAACAGGGCGATACCGACCACGACGACCGAGATCAGGTTGCCGAGAGTGTTGGTGAGAGTCGAGGTGAACGCTCGCTGGGCGCCGATCACGTCGGTATTGAGCCGCGACACCAACGCACCGGTCTGCGTGCGGGTGAAGAACGCCAGGGACTGACGCTGGACGTGCGCGAACACGGCCGTACGCAGGTCGAAGATCAGACCCTCGCCGATACGTGCCGACAGATAGCGCGCAGCCAGTCCGAGTACGAGGGTGTCGAGCACAGCGACAGCAGCCATGGCGCCCGCGAGCTGCCACACCAGCGACAAGCGATGGCCGAGGATCCCGCCGTCGATCAGGTGCCGGGTCAGCAGCGGGTTCACTACGACGATCATCGAGTCGAAGATCGTCACGACAAGGAACGCCAGGATCAGCCGGCGGTGCGGTCGCGCGAACTGCAGGATCCGCCACAGGATCCCCTTGGGGAGCTCACTGTTGACGACAGATTTGTCGGCACGCAGGTTGCGCCAGAGGTTCATCCCGCCCGGCGGACCCATCATGCTCACGGCGTCGTCCCACTCACGCTAGCGAAACCAGTTCCGCGTACTCGGCATTCCAGAGGTCCTCGACACCATCGGGCAGGATCAGCACCCGATCAGGCTCGAGTGCGTGGACCGCACCCTCGTCGTGGGTGACCAGGATGATCGCCCCCTGGTACGCACGGATCGCGTTGAGGACCTCCTCACGGGAGGCCGGGTCGAGGTTGTTGGTCGGCTCGTCGAGCAACAACACGTTCGCCGCCGAAACGACCAGGGCTGCCAGGGCGAGGCGGGTCTTCTCGCCACCACTGAGTACGCCGGCCGGCTTGTGCACGTCGTCGCCGATGAAGAGGAACGAGCCAAGGACGGAGCGTGCTTCGGAGTCGGTGAGCTGCGGAGCGGCGTACTGCATGTTCTCCAGCACCGTGCGCTTCACGTCGAGCGTCTCGTGCTCCTGGGCGTAGTAGCCGGACTTGAGGCCATGGCCCGGGATCAGCTGACCGGTGTCCGGCTTGTCGACGCCGGCGAGGATGCGCAGCATCGTCGTCTTGCCGGCACCGTTGAGCCCGAGGATGACCACTCGCGAACCCTTGTCGATCGCGAGGTCGACCGAACTGAACACCTCCAGGGCGCCGTACGACTTCGAGAGCCCCTCGGCCATGAGCGGCGTCTTGCCACACGGAGCAGGCGAGGGGAACTTGATCGCGGCGACCTTGTCGCTCTGGCGCTGTCCCTCGATGCCGACCATCAGCTTCTCAGCACGCTTGAGCATCGATTGGGCCGCGCTCGCGCCCGAGGCACGCGCCTTCATCTTGTTGGCCTGATCGGTGAGGGTCTTGGCCTTGTTCTGCGCGTTCATCGACTCGCGCTTGCGGCGGGCCTCGTCGGTCTCGCGCTGGGTCAGGTAGTGCTTCCAGCCCATGTTGTAGACGTCGATCGCAGCACGGTTCGCGTCGAGGTGGAAGACCTTGTTGACGGTCTCCTCGAGCAAGTCGTTGTCGTGCGAGATCACGATGAACCCTCCGCGGAAGGTCTTCATCCACTCGCGCAGCCAGATGATCGAGTCTGCGTCGAGGTGGTTGGTCGGCTCGTCGAGGATGAGCACCTCGGCCTGGGAGAACAGGATGCGTACGAGCTCCACACGGCGCCGCTGTCCGCCCGAGAGGGTCTTCAGCGGCTGCTCCCACAGGCGCTGTGCGAGTCCGAGGTTGTGCGCGATCTGCTGCGACTCCGCCTCGGCGGCATACCCGCCACCGGCCTCGAAGTCATCGAGCGCCCGGCCGAAACGTCGCATGCCCTTGTCGTGGATCTTCGGATCCTCCGACGCCATCTGCTCCTCGGCCTGCCGCATCCGCCGGACGGCGTCGTCCAGGCCGCGCGCCGAGAGGATCCGGTCGCGTACGAGCACCTCCGGGTCACCCACCCGCGGGTCCTGCGGCAGGTAGCCGATCTCGCCCGTCCGGGTGACCGTGCCCGCGGCCGGCGGGTTGTCGCCGGCGAGGATCCTGGTGAGGGTGGTCTTCCCGGCTCCGTTGCGGCCCACCAGGCCGACCTTGTCGCCCGGGCCCACCCGGAAGGTCACGTCTTCCATCAGAAGCCGAGCGCCGACGCGTACTTCGACCTGATTGACGGTGATCATGAGGCCTGAATTCTAAGTCGGGAGCCCCCTTCTCAGAGATTCCGCGAGAGCAGCCAGTCGATCTCCGCGGCGACCTTCGTCATCACCCGCAGGTGCGGAGCGACGGCCGGATGACGGAACACCGCCTCGATCGGGGCGTCGTACCGGATCGCTCGGGAGAGCGACCACTCAGCTCGCGTCAGGGCCGTGAAGGCGGCCGTCGTGTACGCCCCGAGGCGAGCGTCCTCAACATCGACGTCGGCGCCGAGGGCGTACGCCTCCAACAGCGGCTCGAGTGCTTCGCGGGCGCTCAGGGCGTACTGGCCGAGGTCCGCGCCGAGCGGCCCGAAGCCCACCGTCGACCAATCGACTGCGACCACGTCGTCGCCGTCGCGGCCGCGCATGTTCGCGGGTGTCGGATCGCCATGAGCCGGCACCTGGCGTACGTCGGCCAGCGCCCGGACCAGATCCGCTCGTCGCGCCCACAACCTGTCGGTGACGGCACCCGCCTGCGTACGCCCCAGGGTCGGCCAGCCGCCGTGCTGCTCGCTCTGCGCCAGCCGCGCACCGAGTTGGCCGCGGGCAAGATGGCGTACGCCACTCAGGTCATTGTGGGTGAACCGACCGAGCGCATGCGCGACGAACAATCCGTTGTTCGCGGCGTCCTCCACGTATTCCGTGGTGATCGTGATGCCGTCGGGGTCCTCGTCGACGGCGGCCGGGCCGCTGCGGATGCCAGCGGTCGAAGCAACAACGCCTGAAGCGAGCACCTCGGCCTCACGGCGCCAGTACGCGAAGTGATCGGGATCCGACAGTGCCACCGATGCATCCGCACCCGGGCGTACGAGACGCTTGATGACGACGGGCTGGTCGCCGACCGACGCACGCCAGACTCCGAGCGTGGCGGGGCCGAGCCCGCCCGGAAGCGGGTGCCATTCGGGGTCGGGCTCCCACACGCTTGTGACGCTAACCGATGTCTCGGGCCCTGAGTTGCCACCACGCCACAGCGCTTGTAGCGAACGCGAGGGCCAGGAGCGCCACGATCGGCGTCCAGTTCCAACTCTGGGCCGGGTAGCCGGAGATGTCGGAGTACGGCGAGATGCCCACGATCCACGTGGGGAGCTTCAGCAGATGCCCGATGAGGGTGACCGCAACACAGCCACCGAGTACCGCCCAACCCAAGGGGGCAGCACGACGTCGACGTCCGTACATGACACCAAAGACACCGAGGACACACCAGATCGCGGGCAACCAGGACCATGCCGCGGCGAGTGATCGCCACGGATCGGCTCCTCGCCCGGCGCCGTACCCCAGGGCCAGGCCGATCCCCGTGACACTCATCAACACCGTCGACGCAAGCAGTACCAACGCTGCGGTCGGCCCCGCCCAACCTCTGCGAGAGATCGCGGTGGCGAGGACCATCTCCGCGCGACCCGACTCCTCGTCAGCCGCTGCGGCCCCGATGAGCGAGATGCCGTGGCCGGTGACCGTCACAGCAGTCAGGGACAGGACGGCCGACATCAACGCCCCGCCGAGCCGATCGACCATCTGCTGGCCGATGGCATCGCGCAGCAGGGAGTCCAGGCCGGGAGCGACGTACCCGAACAGGTATCCGATGACCAGCAGCGTGACCGCCCAGAGAGCCAGTGACAGCCGATGGAGGCGTATGGCCAACCCCCAGGGCGAGCGGAGCCGTCCCTGGGCCCGACCCGGGCGCTGCGGGATCACACCTGCTCCGAGGTCGCGTCGGCTCCTGATCGCCAGGGCTGTTGCGGCGAGCGCTGCTGACGCCACCGGGTAGAGAGCGATCACCCACTCCCTCGGTGAGTACCAGGCGCGTAGCTGGGTGTTCCAACCGAGCGGCGAGGCCCAGCTGAGCCAGTGCAGGGCGGCGTTGGTGTCGCCGACGGCACGAGCGGCGTACGCCGCGCCGATGACGGACGCTGCGACGGCAGCGCACGTACGCGCACTCGCCGAGAGTTGGCAGGCGACCAGCGCCACGCCTGTCGCCACAAGTCCTGTCCCGACCCAGCTGAGCGCAAACCAGGCTGCACCGGCCACGGGCAATCCACCGACGACGCAGGCGGTCCAGGTGCATCCCCCGATGATCAGCGCGAGCAGCACGCATTCGGTCAGCACGGCCACGACAGCGGCGTTGCGCCCGACGGCGGTCGCTCCGACCAGTTCAGCCCGTCCGGTCTCCTCCTCCACCCGAGTGTGTCGGCGTACGAGGACGACGAACACGACGGCGGCGAAGACGGCGTACAACACGGTCATCTTGGACATCGCGAGCTCGCCGGTGCTGGAGACATCCAGGATCGGGCCGTACAGCGCGACCAGCGCCGGCTGGCGGTTGATCACGGTGGCGGCAGCCATCTGCTGCTGAAGCGACGAGAAGAGCGCCGGCGTCGCGACCGCGGAGGCGTACGCCAGCGTCGCCAGGACCGAGACCCAACTCGTGATCAACCAACGGTCGCGACGCCCGGCATGCCTGAGCAACAAGCCCCAGCCAGCGGTGTTCACGTGTACGCGTCCAGGAACAACTCCTCCAACGACGCGTCGAAGCGACCTCCGCGAAGCAGCCGCAGGCTGGCCAATGTCCCGGACTCGGCCGTACGCCCCTCGCGGATGATCGTCACCCGATCGGCAAGTCGCTCGACCTCGGACAGGATGTGGCTCGACAACAGGACCGCGGTTCCACGGGCCTTGAACTCTCCGACGCACTCGTTGAACACCCGCTCCATCAGCGGATCGAGACCGCTCGTCGGCTCGTCGAGGATCAACAGGTCCGTCTCGGCAGCGAAGGCGGCCACCAACGCCACCTTCTGGCGATTGCCCTTGGAGTACGCACGGCCCTTGAGTGTCGGGTCGAGGTGGAACCGCTCGAACAACGCAGCCTTCTGACTGGTGCGAGGGTCGATCCCCCGCATCCGCAGGAGCAGGTCGATCGCCTCGCCGCCGGACAGGTTCGGCCACAGGCTGACGTCGCCCGGGACGTACGCAAGCCTCCGGTGCAACTCCGCCGCCTCGCGCCACGGATCCCGTCCGAAGAGCTGCGCCTCGCCGCCGCTGGAGCGCAACAGTCCCAGCAGGACCCGGATGGTGGTCGACTTGCCGGAGCCGTTCGGGCCCAGAAAGCCGTGTACCTCCCCGGCCTCGACGCTGAGGTCCAGCCCGTCCAGGGCACGGACGGATCCGAACGTCTTGACGAGACCCCGAGTCTCCACGACTGCCGTCACACCGCGACGGTACCCGGTCCGGGGGTGGCACGATCGGGACATGCTGACGACATTCGACGACTGGATTGCCGGCGGAGATCGGATCGTCCTCGGCGATCACGAGATCTTCGTACGCCAGGACGGTCCGGCGGGTGGCAGCCCGGTCACGCTGATCCACGGCTTCCCGACGTCCTCGCACGACTGGAGCGCAATCGTGCCGGCGCTCGTCGAGGCCGGGATGCGGGTCACGACGCTCGACCTGCTCGGCTTCGGCGCCAGCGACAAGCCGCGCGGGTACGACTACTCGCTGCTCGAGCAGTCTGACCTCGTGGAAGCGATGTGGACGGCGCTCGACATCGGTGACACGGCGCTGGTCGCTCACGACTACGGCGTCTCAGTCGCCCAGGAACTCCTAGCCCGCAACCCGGCGCGAGTGACTCGGATGGTCTGGCTCAACGGTGGCCTCTACCCCGATCTGCACCGCCCGATCGCGACGCAGAGACTTCTGCACAGCCCCCTCGGCCGACTGATGGCTCCGGTGATCAGCGAGCGCACCTTCACCGCGGCGATGCACCAGATCATGGGGCGCGTCCCGGCGAGGGCGGACCTGCACGAGATGTGGCGCTCCATCGCGTACGACAACGGCAAGGCAGTCCAGCACCGTGTGCTGCGCTACATCGACGAGCGCAGGACGTACGCCGCCCGCTGGCGGCAGTCGTTGGAGTCCTACGAAGGCCCGTCGCTCTTCATCTGGGGGCCAGCCGATCCGATCAGCGGCCGCCATGTGATCCCTCGACTGCGCGAGCGGATGCCCAACGCCACCATCGTTGACCTGGACGACGGTCCAGCGACCGGGCACTACCCGCAGGTCGAGAATCCCGGCGCCGTCATCGCCGCCCTCCTGCCGTTCCTCACCGCAGATTCGCAATAGAGCCACGCGCGGGGATTGCCCGTCAGGGCCGTCGTACCCGTACCCTCAATCTGTCGACTCGTTTCGTCTTGCCGCGAGTTGTCCCACGTCGCAGTGCCGCGCTGATTCAGCCGGTGTTCCGTGTCATTCCGACCAGCGCCCGCTGGACCCGGATGTCGGCGAGCATTTGTTGAGAGTGACTTCATGTCTTCTTTTGCTGACCTCGGCGTGCCCGCACGCCTCATCGACGCCCTCGCACCGCAGGGCATCACCGACCCCACCCCGATCCAGACGGCGACCCTGCCCGACTCGCTCGCCGGCCGCGATGTACTCGGCCGCGGCCGCACCGGCTCCGGCAAGACGTACGCGTTCCTCCTTCCGATGGTCGCGCGCCTCGCGGACGGTTCCAAGGCACGTCCGAAGGCACCTCGTGCCCTGATCCTCGCGCCGACGCGTGAGCTCGTCGGCCAGATCGTCGAGTCCCTCGAGCCGCTCCTTGCCGGCACCGGCCTGACCGTACGCACCATCTTCGGCGGCGTCGGCCAGAACCCGCAGGTCGATGCGCTGCGCAAGGGCGTCGACATCGTCGTCGCCTGCCCGGGCCGCCTCGAAGACCTGATCAAGCAGGGTCACTGCACCCTCGGGTCCGTCGAGATCACCGTCATCGACGAGGCCGACCACATGGCCGACCTCGGCTTCCTCCCGGGCGTACGCCGCCTGCTCGCGGCCACCCCGCGCAATGGCCAGCGACTGTTCTTCTCCGCCACCCTCGACAAGGCCGTCGACGCGCTGGTCAAGCAGTTCCTGACCAACCCGGTCACTCATGAGGCGGACTCGGCGCAGTCGCCCGTCGCGACGATGGTGCACCACGTCCTGCACATCGAGCGCGACCAGCGCCTCGCGATCCTCACCGATCTGGTCAGCGCGCCGGGCCGCACGGTCGTCTTCACCCGCACCAAGCACGGCGCCAAGGGTCTGGCTCGCCAGCTCAACCGCGAGGGTGTCCCGGCTGTCGAACTCCACGGCAACCTCGGCCAGAACGCGCGGACTCGCAACATGGACGCGTTCCACGCCGGCGACGCGACCGTGCTCGTGGCCACCGACATCGCCGCGCGCGGCATTCACGTCGACGACGTCACCCTGGTCATCCACGCCGACCCGCCGTCCGAGCACAAGGCATACCTGCACCGCTCCGGTCGTACGGCTCGCGCCGGCAACGAGGGCGTCGTGGTGACGTTGATGACGTCAGACCAGACCAAGGACGTACGCGACCTGACGCGGGCAGCGGGCATCAACCCGACGACCACCCGCGTGAGCGGCGCATCGCACCCGATCATGAACGAGATCGCCCCCGGCGAGCGGTTCCGCGGCGGGGCGTTCGTTCCGGCACCGATGCACGGCCAGATCGTCAAAGCCGAAGGCGAGACCCGGTCAGAGGGTGCCAACGCACAGCGCAAGCGTCGCCGTCGTGCGGCGGGCCAGGGCAGCGGCGCCGGTGCTGCGGCGCCCAAGCAGGGTCAGCGCCAGGGCGGCCCGAAGGCTGGAGTGCCGAACGCCGGTGCGCCCAAGTCGGGCGGGACCAAGCCGTCAGGCCAGGGCAACCGCAGCGGTCAGGGCGCACGCACCGGGCAGCGGTCCAGTGGCGGCCACAGCGCCGCGAACTTCAGCGGCGGACGTCGCAGCTCCGGTCGCTGAGGTGGGCATCCTGACTGCGGGCAACTGGCCCGCGGACGCTCGTCTCGACCCGTTCCGCGACGCCGCCTGGGAGTTGTCCCGCGATGGCATCGTGGTCGGCCACATCGCGTCCGAGATCCTCCGGATTCGTACGTTCCCGGCGCTTTGGGTGAAGCGCGAATTCATGGTCTTCGACGTCATGTGGGCCGATGGCACTCGCGAGTGCCAGATGGAGGACTACGGTCCCGACTGGCTCACCGTCGCCGAACTGGAGCGCGGGGTCGTGGAGGTGGACGACGGCGTACTTGACGCCCGGCCGCTGAGCGGGTCCGATCGCGACCAGATCTGGGCCGAGTACGTCGCGCACAACGCTCACGGCCACTGATTCTTCGGCGTACGATCGTGGCGTAAGCGGGGGGCAGCAGTCGTCCTTGGAGGCGCAGCATGTCGCAGCACGTCGTCAGCCGCACAGCACACATCTCGGCAGTCCTCCTGCTCGCAGCAGGCAGTACCGTGGTCAGCCAGGCAGCAACAGGTGCGACCGATCACTCCGCCCTTCGTCGAGGGACGGCCGGGACGAGTACGAACTGGTCCGGCTACGACGTCACCGCTGGCGGATACACCCGCGTGACCGCGTCCTGGGTGCAGCCGAGTGTCACCTGCTCGGGCAAGAAGAACGCATACTCCTCGTTCTGGGTCGGTCTTGATGGCGACGGCAGCAGCAGCGTCGAGCAGACAGGTACGGACGCGGACTGCTCCCGCGGGAGGCCCGCGTACTACGGCTGGTACGAGATGTATCCGGCTGCTCCGGTGAACTTCACCAACCCGGTCTCCCCCGGCGACACGATCACCGCGACCGTCACCTCGGACGGCGCCGGCAACTTCACCCTGCTGCTGACTGACGGTACGAAGTGGACCCGGACGGTGACCCGGTCACTGACAACTGCGCAGTTGCAATCAGCCGAGGTGATCGCGGAGGCTCCGTCGAGTGGCCGCGGCGTGCTGCCGTTGGCCAACTTCGGGTCGGTCACCTTCACCGGCGCCCAGGTGAACGGCACGCCGATCGGATCGCTGAACCCGAATCAGATCACCATGGCCGCCAGCGGCATCGTCAAGGCCCAACCCGGCCCGCTGTCTCCCGACGGGCAGCAGTTCAGAGTGGCCTGGGCGCACAGCTGACCTGAGAGCCCGCTCTCAGAGGTTGAAACCGAGGGCCCGCAACATCTCGCGACCGTCGTCGGTGATCTTGTCGGGACCCCACGGCGGCATCCAGACCCAGTTGATGTGCACGTTGGAGGCGAGTTCCTCGAGTGCCGAGTTTGTCTGATCGGTGATGACATCGGTCAGCGGGCATGCCGCCGAGGTGAGCGTCATGTCGAGCACGACCTCGTCACCGTCGACGTGTACGCCATAGACGAGGCCGAGGTCGACGACGTTCACGCCGAGCTCGGGGTCGACGACGTCCTTCATGGCCTCGGACACGTCTTCAATGGTCAGCGTCATGACTGGCCCTCCATAGATTGGGTGGTGGCCGCGGGTGCGGCCAGGTCGCCAGTCGCAAGCGACTGGCTCGTGGCGTCTTTCCACGCCATCCACGACAACAGTGCGCACTTCACCCGAGCCGGGAACTTCGCCACTCCGGCGAACGCGATCCCGTCCTCGAGCACGTCTTCGTTGGGCTCCACCGCGCCCTTGCCCTGCATCAGGTGCAGGAACTCCTCCTGGATCGCGAACGCCTCGTCGACGCTCTTGCCGATCACCAGGTCCGTCAGGACGGAGGCGGAGGCCTGCGAGATCGAGCATCCCTGGGAGTCGTACGACACGTCGGCCACGACTCCGTCATGGAGGTGCACCCGCAGCGTGATCTCGTCGCCGCAGGTCGGGTTGACGTGGTGGACCTCGGCCTCGTACTCATCGCGCAAACCCTTGTGATGCGGGTTCTTGTAATGGTCGAGGATGATCTCCTGATACATCGCGTCCAGGTTGGCCTGAGTACTCATCAGCCGTCCAAACGGAAGTAGCTGCGGGTGTATTCCAGGCCCTCGACCAGCGCGTCGATCTCGGCCGGCGTCGTGTACAGGTACGACGACATCCGGGTCGATGCCTGGACTCCGAAACGGGCGTGGGCCGGCTTGGCACAGTGGTGGCCGGCGCGGATCGCGATGCCACGGGAGTCGAGCAGTTGGGCAACATCGTGGGGGTGCACGCCGGCCAGTTCGAACGAGATCGCTCCCCCGCGGACCGCCGCGTCTGCCGGGCCCATGATCGTCAGGCCCCTCACAGTGCGCAGGCCCTCGAGGGCGTACGCGGTGATCGCCTGCTCGTGCCGGTGCACGTTCTCCATGCCGAGATGGCTCAGGTACGTCAGCGCGGCACCGAGGCCTACGGCCTCGACGATCGGCGGCGTCCCAGCCTCGAACTTGTGCGGAATCCCCGCGTACGTGGACCGCGCCATCGTGACCGTGGCAATCATCTCGCCGCCGCCGAGGAACGGCGGGAGCGATTCGAGCGCGGACCGGGCGCCCCAGAGGACGCCGATGCCGGTCGGACCGACGGTCTTGTGGCCGGTGAACGCCACGAAGTCGGGGCGCTCCTCCGGTGCCATCGCAGCAAGGTTGATCGGCAGCACCGGTGCAGCCTGGGCAGCGTCGACGACGACGAGGGCACCGACCTCGTGGGCCCGCCGGGTGATCCGTGCAATCGGGTTGACCGTGCCAAGCATGTTCGAGACCCAGGTCAGTGTGACGACCGTGGTGTCCTCAGTGATCAGCTCGTCGATGTTCGACAGATCGAGTTGGCCGTCGTCGGTGAGGGAGAACCACTTCAGGGTGGCGCCCGTTCGTTGCGTCAGGATCTGCCACGGCACGATGTTGGAGTGGTGCTCCATCTCAGTGGTGACCACCACATCGCCCGGCTTCAACGCCCGGTCGCCCCACGCGAGGGTGTTCGCGACGAGGTTGATCGCCTCGGAGGCGTTCTTGGTGAAGATGATCTCATCGCGCTCCGGTGCCCCGAGGAACGACGCCACTGCGTCGCGCGCGCCCTCGAATGCCTCAGTCGACTCCGACCCGAGCGTGTGCATCGCCCGGGCGACGTTGGCGTTGTGCCGCTCCAGGTGATCGACCATGGTGTCGATCACGATCTGCGGCTTCTGCGAGGTGTTGGCCGAGTCGAGGTAGACCAGTCGCTGCCCGTCCGCGACCGTACGCTCGAGGATCGGGAAATCCTTGCGGACGATCTCGAGGTCGGGAAGCAACCCGGGCAGCGCAGACATGGTCAGACCGATGCCTTCAAGAAGCGGTCGTACCCGTTCGCCTCGAGCTCCTCACCGAGCTCCGAACCACCGGTCTCCGCGACGCGGCCGTTGACGAACACGTGGATGTAGTCCGGCTTCACGTACCGCAGGATGCGCGTGTAGTGGGTGATGAGCAGAACACCCTTGTCGTCGCGCTCGGCGAAGCGGTTGATGCCGTCCGAGACCACCTTGAGCGCGTCGATGTCGAGCCCGGAATCGATCTCGTCCAGGACCGCGACCTTCGGGTCGAGGAGGTCGAGCTGAGCGATCTCCGACCGCTTCTTCTCACCGCCGGAGAAGCCCTCGTTGACCGAACGCTGCGAGAACGCCGGGTCCAGGTTCATCTTCTCGAGCGCGCCGTTGACGTCCTTGATCCAGGTACGCAGCTTGGGGGCCTCGCCATCGATCGCGGTCTTGGCCGTACGCAGGAAGTTGGCGACCGACACGCCGGGCACCTCGACCGGGTACTGCATGGCCAGGAAGAGACCCGCCTTGGCGCGCTCGTCCACGCTCATGTCGAGCAGGTTCTCGCCGTCGAGGAGCACCTCGCCGCCGGTGATCGTGTACTTCGGGTGACCGGCGATCGAGTACGCGAGGGTCGACTTGCCAGACCCGTTCGGGCCCATGATCGCGTGCGTCTCGTTGCTGTTGATCGTCAGGGTGACGCCCTTGAGGATGTCCTTCGGACCGTCCTCGGTCTCAACGGTCACCTTGAGGTCCTTGATTTCGAGCTTGCTCACTGCGGGGTCACTCCGTTCAGGGTGGTGGTCACATCGACGTAGACGTCGCCGTTCCGGACTTCGACCGGGAAGGTGGCGACTGGAATGGTGGCGGGCAGCCCGTCGGGCTGGCCGGTGCGGAGGTTGAACGTCGAGCCGTGCAGGAAGCACTCGATCTCGCAGTTCTTCACCGCGCCCTCAGAGAGGGCGTACAGGGCGTGCGAGCACTGGTCCTCGATGGCGAACACCTCGTCGCCCTCGCGGGCCATCGCGACATCCTGGTCATCGATGGTCAGACCGAGGGCCTTGCCCTCCGCCAGATCATCGAGCGCGCAGGCGCGTACCCAGTGCCCTTCAGCCGCACTCATGCGCTCTCCCCGACGTTCTTGGCGAGCTCAGCCTCCACAGTCGAGGCCAGCTGCTCCTCGAGCTCCGGGACACCGATCTGCTTGATCAGGTCGTTGAAGAAGCCGTGCACGACCAGGCGGCGGGCCTCAGCCTCGGAGACGCCGCGCGAGCGCAGGTAGAACAGCTGCTCGTCGTCGAAGCGACCCGTCGCGGACGCGTGGCCGGCACCCTCGATCTCGCCGGTCTCGATCTCGAGGTTCGGCACCGAGTCGGCGTGGGCACCATCGGTGAGAACCAGGTTGCGGTTCTCCTCGTACGTCTCAATGCCCTCGGCGATCTTGCGGATCAGGACGTTGCCGATCCAGACGGTGTGGGCGCCCTCGCCCTGCAGCGCGCCCTTGTAGACCACGTGCGACTTGGTCTTCGGGGCTGTGTGGTCGACGAACAACCGGTGCTCGATGTGCTGACCGGCATCCGCGAAGTAGAGACCGAGCATCTCCACCGAACCGCCCGGAGCGGCGTAGTCAGTCGTCGTGTCGTGGCGTACGACGTCGCCACCGAAGGTGATGTCGACGTGCTTGAAGTGCGCATCGCGGCCGACGCGGATGTGCCGGTGACCGACGTGGACCGCGTCATCAGCCCAGTCGTCGATGCTGACGACGGTCAACTGGGCGCCGTCCTCGACGATGACCTCGACGTTGTCCGCCAGTGTCATCGAACCCTCGAAGCGGATCACGACAATCGCCTTGGAGAACTTCTCGGCGCGGATGACCGCGTGCGTCGCCGTGGCCTCGAGCATGTCCGTACCAGTGATGGTGATGAACACCGGGCGGTCGACCACCGTCTCAGCGGGGATCGTGACCTCGAGCGTCCGGCCCGCCGCGGCCAGGGCGCGCGCCGAGATCCGGTCCCACGGCACCAGGCCGCTGATGCCCTTCAAACGGCCACTGTGATCGAGCTCGATGCGTACGCTCTCCGGCGCGTCGAACGTCGGCACATAACTGACGCCACCGAGCGGAGCGTCCTTGTGCAGACCGCGCAGGCGCTTGAGCGGCGTGAACCGCCAGATCTCCTCGCGACCGGTGGGGACCGGGTGGTCCGCCACGTCGAACGAGCCCGCCGGGTGGAGGTGCGATTCGACCTTGTCGAGCTCGAGGATGTTGTTGATTGAGTCGAGGGCTACCGACATCAGCCGACGGCTCCTTCCATCTGCAGTTCAATGAGGCGGTTGAGTTCGAGGGCGTACTCCATCGGGAGCTCCTTGGCGATCGGCTCGACGAAGCCGCGCACGATCATCGCCATCGCCTCGTCCTGCTGCAGACCTCGCTGCATCAGGTAGAAGAGCTGGTCGTCGGAGACCTTCGAGACCGAGGCCTCGTGGCCCATCGAGACGTCGTCCTCGCGGATGTCGACGTACGGGTAGGTGTCCGACCGCGAGATCTGGTCCACGAGAAGGGCGTCACAGAGCACGTTCGACTTCGAGCCGTGAGCGCCCTCGTTGATCTGGATCAGACCACGGTAGGACGTACGGCCGCCGCCGCGGGCGACCGACTTCGAGAGGATCGACGATGAGGTGTTCGGCGCGGCGTGCACCATCTTGGCGCCAGCGTCCTGATGCTGACCCGGGCCGGCGAACGCGATCGACAGCGTCTCGCCCTTGGCGTGCTCACCCATCAGGTAGACGGCCGGGTACTTCATGGTGACCTTGGAGCCGATGTTGCCGTCGACCCACTCCATGGTGGCGCCGGCCTCGCAGACGGCACGCTTGGTCACGAGGTTGTAGACGTTGTTCGACCAGTTCTGGATGGTCGTGTAGCGGCAGCGGCCGCCCTTCTTCACGATGATCTCGACGACGGCCGAGTGCAGCGAGTCCGAGCTGTAGACCGGCGCCGTACAACCCTCGACGTAGTGCACGTACGCACCCTCGTCGACGATGATCAGCGTCCGCTCGAACTGGCCCATGTTCTCGGTGTTGATCCGGAAGTACGCCTGCAGCGGGATGTCCACGTGGACACCCGGCGGGACGTACACGAACGAGCCACCCGACCACACCGCGGTGTTGAGCGCGGCGAACTTGTTGTCGCCGACCGGGATGATCGTGCCGAAGTACTCCTGGAAGAGCTCCGGCTGCTCGCGCAACGCGGTGTCGGTGTCCAGGAAGAGCACGCCCTGAGCCTCGAGGTCCTCACGGATCGAGTGGTAGACGACCTCGGACTCGTACTGAGCCGCGACACCGGACACCAGGCGCTGCTTCTCCGCCTCCGGGATGCCGAGCTTGTCGTACGTGTTCTTGATGTCCTCCGGGAGGTCCTCCCACGTCGCCGCCTGCTTCTCCGACGAACGCACGAAGTACTTGATGTTGTCGAAGTCGATCCCACTGAGATCGGAACCCCAGTTCGGCATCGGCTTGCGTCCGAAGAGGTCGAGACCCTTCAGTCGCAGGTCGAGCATCCACTGCGGCTCCGACTTCTTCGAGGAGATGTCCTTGACGACATCCTCGTTCAGACCGCGCTTGGCGTTGGCGCCGGCAACATCCTTGTCGGCCCAGCCGAACTCGTAGTTGCCGATGCCCTTGAGCTCGGGGTTGAGGTCTTCGATCTTGTTCGAAGCAACCTGCTCAATTTCGGTGGACGTCATCGACGTACTCCTTCTTGTGATGGATGCTGCGCTCTCTGGGCCATCCCATGCGGGATGACTGTTGTGCAGACACCGTCGCCGTGGGCGATGGTGGCGAGGCGTTGGACGTGAGTGCCGAGGACGTCGGAGATCGCGTTCGTCTCCTCCTCGCACAGTTGGGGGAACTCGGCCGCCACGTGCGCGACCGGGCAATGGCCCTGACAGAGCTGCTCGGCCGTAGGCAGGTCGCGTACGCCGGCGGCGTAGCCCTCATCGGTGAAGAGCTGCGCGAGGACCTGGGCGTTGCTCAGCTCAGGATTGTCGGCGCGTCCGGCCGCGAACCGGTCGCCGATGAAGCCCGCGCGCTTGCGCGCAAAGGCGCGTACGGCCTCGTCACCGGACTGCTCCTGCATGAAGCGAAGAGCCTGCACCGCCAGGTCGTCGTACTTCTTCTCGAAAGCCTCGCGGCCCTTCTCCGTCAATGCGTAGGCGCGCGCCGGTCGACCACGACCGCGGCTCACCGGGCCACGGTGGGTACGGACCTCGATCACACCTTCTTCGAGGAGCAGATCCAGGTGTCGGCGTACGGCCGCAGGTGTGAGGTCCAGCCGCTGTGCCAGGTCGGCCGCGGTGCTGGCCCCGTCGACCAGGATCGAGCGGGCGATGCGACGGCGGGTGCCACGCTCCTCGCCGTGCTGAGGCGCGAGCGAGGCATCAGCCTCACGCACCAACTCAGCCGCCTCGTCGAATTTCACAACACCATTGTGACGTTAATGGTGGCCGGGTTTCAAAGAAGGTAACCCTAAGTAGCCCCGCAAGGCGTCGGCCCCCACTCCGTCACCTAGACTCGCCGCCGTGCCTGCCGCTGTGGAAGTCCGCGATCTGCGGATGTCGTACGGCTCCAAAACCGCCGTTGACGGCCTGTCCCTGACGGTCGAGCAAGGCACGATCACGGCAGTCCTGGGCCCGAACGGTGCCGGCAAGACCACGACGCTGGAGACCTGCGAGGGATACCGCCGACCCCATGCGGGTTCAGTTCGGGTCCTGGGTCTCGATCCGGTACGCGACCACAAGGCCCTGATGCCGCGCATCGGCGTCATGCTGCAGGGGCAGGGCGCGTGGTCAGGCGTCAAGGCACTCGAGATGCTGCGGCACGTGTCGCGGCTGCACGCCAACCCCCTCCCGCTGGACTACCTCGTCGATCGCTTGGCTCTTGAGGAGTGCGGACGTACGCCGTACCGCCGTCTTTCCGGTGGCCAGCAGCAGCGCCTCGGGCTCGCTCTGGCTCTCGTCGGCCGCCCTGAGCTCGTATTCGTCGACGAACCGACGGCAGGCATGGACCCTGCCGCGCGTCGCACGACGTGGGAGCTGCTGCGCGAGCTGCGCACCTCGGGTGTGACAGTTGTTCTGACGACGCATTACCTCGAAGAGGCCGAGCAGTTGGCCGACCAGGTGCACATCATCGATCGTGGTCGCCTGATCGCCTCCGGTACGCCCGATGAACTCACCCGCGGATCCTCAGCCACGGTGCGCCTGGTCATCGACCGGGATCTCACTCCTGCCCAGGAAGCCGCCCTGCGCGGCGCCGTCGACACCTGGGCCACGGACAACGGGATCGGGATCCAGTCCGTGACCTTCGGTCAGCGGTCGCTGGAGGACGTCTTCCTCGAACTCACCGGCAGGGGGATCCAGCATGACTGAGCTGACCCCTCACCCCGGCGCCGCACCGTTCTGGCGCATGGTGCTCGCGCACGCCGGCATGGAATCACGCCTGATGCTGCGCAACGGCGAGCAGTTGCTGATCGCGATCGTCATCCCCGTGATGGTCCTCATCGGTGGCTACGAGGGCGGCAAGCACCTCAGCCTGTCCTTCGCGAAGACACCCCAGGAACTGATCGACACGATCGCCCCCGGCGTACTCGCCTTGGCGGTCATGTCGACGTCGTTCGCCTCGCTGGCAATCGCCACCGGATTCGAGCGTCGGTACGGCGTGATCAAACGTCTGGGGGCCTCTCCCCTGTCTCGCGGTGGTCTTCTGGTCGGCAAGATCCTCGGACTGCTCACGGTCGAGGTGCTGCAAATCGTGGTGCTGTCCGTGGTGGCGCTCCTCTTCGGCTGGTCGCCGCAGCTGTGTCTTGCCGGGCTCGCCGGCGCGCTGATGGCCGCCCTCCTCGGGACCGCCGCCTTTGCCTCGCTGGGTCTGCTCATCGCTGGCGTCCTCCGCGCCGAGGCGACTCTCGCGGCCGCGAATCTGCTCTATCTGCTGCTGATGGCCGGTGGGGCGGTCGTGCTCCCGCGCACCTCGTACGGCGAGTTCGGACACATCACCAAGTTCCTCCCGTCGGGCGCGCTCGGGGACGCAATGCGTACCGGCTTGCTCGATGGCCGGATCGCGTGGGCGTCGCTGCTGGTCCTGGCCGTGTGGGCCGCGGTGGCGGCGGTGGGGACAGCCAGGACCTTCAGATGGGAGTGAAAGACATCACGAACCGAATGGCGCCGTACCTGCAGCCGCTGGCCTGGACGACCCTGATTGCCAACATCCTGATCGTCGTCACCGGCGGCGTCGTACGCCTCACCGGCTCCGGTCTGGGATGTCCGACCTGGCCGCAGTGCCAGGGCAACTCGCTCGTGCCCCACGGTGCGGTCAACCACCACAAGATCATTGAGTTCTCCAACCGGTCACTGACTGACGTCCTGGTCGTGATCGCCATCGTCACGGTGGTAGCCGCATGGACCACGCCGCACCGCAAACAGGCCGTGTGGATCGCCCTCGGCATCCCCGCGCAGGCCGTACTCGGTGGCATCACCGTGCTCACCGACCTCAACCCATGGGTCGTCTCGCTCCACCTGATGCTCTCGATGGCCATCATCGCCTTGTCGGTACGCCTGCTCCTCACCGTGCTCGGCCGATGCAGCGCGCCGGATGTCCTCGGCGTGGCACAGGGTCTCGCCGCCGCTGCGGTGCTCTACCTCGGCACCGTGGTGACAGGCGCCGGCCCACACGCTGGTGACGAGAAGGCGCACCGCAACGGACTGTCGGCGCTTCAGACCGCGCAGCTGCACACCGATGCCGTGATGCTCCTCACCGGCCTCACGATCGCCCTCGTCGTCCTCCGTCGTTCCCCGGCGGCGTACGCGCTCCTCGCTGCGGTCGTGGTCAACGCGGTCATCGGGTTCGTCCAGTACTTCACGCACCTGCCGATCCCCCTTGTGGCCGCGCACATGTTCGGCGCCTCACTGGTCGCCGCAGCCTCCACCTGGGTGCTGTTGGAGCGGCGTAATTCACTCGCCTGAGTGCCGGAGCCCCGGCATGCTCAGGGCATGAGTCCCCGCCACCGCCTGCTGGCCGCGTTGATGGCGGTAATCTGGGGCGTGAACTTCGTCGTCATCGATGCCGGCATGGGCGATGTCCCACCGCTGGTCTTCGCGGCGATCCGCTTCCTCGGTGTCGCGCCGCTCGCGCTCTTCATCCCACGGCCCCGAGCCAGCGCCCGGGCAGTGATCGGCGTCGGATTGTTCATGTTCGCTGGTCAGTACGGCTTCCTCTACCTGTCGATGGCGGCCGGCCTCCCCGCCGGACTTGCCGCTCTGATGCTGCAGGCCCAGGTGCCCCTGACGATCGCCTTCGCAGCCATCGCGCTGCGCGAACGTCCGGGAGTGCGCACTCTTCTCGGCGTAGCGGTCGCTGCGGCAGGACTCGTCGTCGTCGGGATCGGCCGGGGTGGAGCGATCTCACTGGGAGCCGTGGTCCTCGTCGGCTTCGCTGCGATCACGTGGGCGATCGGCAATGTGATCGCTCGCGGCTCCGGCGCACCGTCGGGGCTCCCGCTCACGGTCTGGGCCTCACTCGTACCGCCGGTCCCACTCGCAGTCCTGGCCCTGGCCGTCAGCGGACCGAGCGGAGTCGCCCACGGACTGGGCACCTTCGGATGGGCCGCGCTGGCCTCCACGGCGTACACCGTGATCCTGTCGACCGTCGCCGGATTCACGATCTTCAACGGGTTGCTGGCTCGCTACTCGTCGGCCAGCGTCGTCCCGTGGGTCCTGGTCGTTCCGCCGGTCGGGATGGTGGCCTCGGCCATCTTCCTGGGCGAGCGACCGAATGCAGCCGAGATCATCGGCGGGGTCGTGCTCATCGCAGGCGCCTGGCTCGCCCTCTCCCCACCGCGCCGAAAGGTGAGGTTTACAGCGCCGAACGGTGAGGTTTACAGCGCCGAACGGTGAGGTTTTCAGCGCCGAGAGGTGAAGGAATGCCGCGACGGCCACCTGACGGTCCCCTTCGTTTCCACAGCACCCCGGGGCACGTAGGTCGTGCACAGACCGCGCAGCGTCGATGTCGCAGTCATCCTGCCGCCACCACGATCTATGCATGATCGATCTGCCTCAAACACCCTTCACCCGAAGCGACCTCGAAGGCACAGGCCTCAAGCGACACGAGTTCTTCACCCTCGTCAACCGCGGCAGGATTCGACCCGTACTCCACGAGATCTACGTCGACGCGCGGCTTGGCTGCACGGCGTGGACACCATGACGTGGGCTGAGCACGGCGACCCGCCGCCGGTCGACGTCTGCAGCATCGACGGCCGAGAACCCGTACGCAGAGACGGAATCGCCGGAGGCAGACGCGACCTCACCGACGAGGAGATCGTCCGTCTCGGCACCCTCGAAGTCACGGCTCCCCTGCGTACGGCTCTGGACCTCGGATGTCGCCTGCGCCGGCGCGAGGCGTACGCCGCGCTCTGCGAGCTCACCCGACGGCACGGCCTGATGCCTGCAGACTTCGAGAGCGAGATCCCTCGCTTCGAGGGCCGGCGCGGCGTCGTACAGCTCCGGGAACTCGCCCGGCTGATCGACCCACGGTACGAGTCTCCACGCGAGGCGTGGGTGTGGCTTGCCATCCGCGACGCCGGACTGCCCACCCCCACGCCGCAGGTCTGGGTCGATGCGTACGACGGCGAAAGGTACCGGTTGGACTTCGCCTACGAGAACCAGATGGTCGCGGTGGAGTACGACGGTGAGGAGTTCCACGGCGGCGAGTACGACGCGGCCGACCACGAACGGCGGCGCCGCCTGATCAAGCGCGGGTGGCGGTACGTGGTGGTCCGCCGCGGAGACTTCATCGCCGTCGAGTTGGAACGCTGGCTCGCTGAGTTGAAGTACCTGCTGAACACGAAGTACGACCCGTACCGCTGGTGACGCGCGGTCATCTCGGCCCGCACTTCTTCACATCTCACCGCAGAAGTCCTCACCTTTCACCGCGGATTCCCTCACCTTTCGGCGGGTCAACGAGTGATCAGGGGGTCGATGGCCACGGCCACAAAGAGCAGCGACAGGTAGAGGTTGCTGCTGTGGAACAACTCCATCGGCTGGAGCACGGAGAGGTCGTCGGAGGTCTTGGTACGCGTGTGGAACCGGTGTGCCTGGACGAGGAACGCTCCACCGAGGATCAGCGCCGCGACCGGGTAGAACCAGCCGATCCGGTCAGAACCGACGATCGCGAGTGAGGTCGCCACCATCACCCACGAGTACGCCACGATCTGCGCAGCGACTGCGCGAGCGGACCTCACGACCGGCAGCATCGGCACATCGACCTGGGCGTAGTCCTCGCGGTAGCGCATAGCCAGGGCCCAGGTGTGCGGTGGCGTCCAGAAGAAGACGACGAGGAACAGCACGAACGGTTCCCAGGAGACCGTGTCGCGGACCGCGGTCCAGCCGATCAGCGCCGGGAAGCAGCCGGCGATGCCACCCCAGACGATGTTCTGGGTGGTACGGCGCTTGAGCAGCATCGTGTAGATGAACACGTAGAACGCGTTGGCACCCAGTGAGAGCGCAGCCGAGAGAGGGTTCACCCAGGCCCAGAGCACCGCAGTGGAGACCACCGCAAGCACGACGCCGAAGATCAGCGCCGCGGTCGGCGAGACGATGTGTCGCGGCAGTGCGCGACGGCGCGTACGCCGCATCTGCTCGTCGATGTCGCGGTCATAGACACAGTTGAAGACCGACGCCGAGCCAGCCGACAATGTGCCACCGATCACGGTGGCGATCACGAGACCGAGCTTGGGCACTCCCCCGGTGGCGAAGAACATCACGGGGACGGTGGTGAGCAACAACAGTTCGATCACGCGCGGTTTGGTGAGGCCCACGTACGCCGCGATGACGTCGACCAGCCGAACGCGGTCCACGGACACCACGTCCGGGATCGGGTCGCTGACATGCGTCACGGGTAGGTCCTCACGGATCGCGCTGGATGCTGGATGCGGTGGCGAGTCTATCCCTCAGGATAGGTAGGCTCGGATTCGCCGTCTCCCTGCGCCCGCGCGTACACGGAGACGCCTTGGCTTGCACGCATCGAGAGACCGCTCTCGTCGAAAGGACATGTCCGTGGCACTCCCGGAGAAGCTTGACTGGTCCGCGATCGACTCGAAGGCGGTCGACACATGCCGCGTGCTGGCCATGGACGCGGTGCAGAAGGTCGGCAACGGCCACCCCGGCACCGCGATGAGTCTGGCACCTGCTGCGTACCTGCTCTTCCAGAAGGTCATGCGGCACGACCCGGCGGACACCGACTGGATCAACCGCGACCGGTTCGTCCTGTCCTGCGGCCACTCGAGCATCACGCTCTACACCCAGCTCTTCCTCGGCGGCTTCGGACTTGAACTCGCCGACATCGAGGCATTGCGTACGTGGGGCAGCCTCACGCCGGGCCACCCCGAGTACGGCCACACCAAGGGCGTCGAGGTCACCACTGGGCCGCTCGGGCAGGGCGTGGCGAACGCGGTCGGCATGGCGATGGCCCAGCGCAAACTGCGCGGGATGTTCGACGCCACCGCGGCGCCGGGCACGAGCCCGTTCGACCACCACGTGTACGTCATCTGCTCCGACGGAGACCTCCAGGAAGGCGTCTCCGGCGAGGCGAGTTCCATCGCCGGTACGCAGGAGCTCGGCAACCTCACCGTCATCTACGACCGCAACAAGATCTCGATCGAGGGTCACACCGACATCGCCTTCACCGAGGACGTTGCTGCGCGCTACGCCGCGTACGGCTGGCACACCCAGGTCGTCGACTGGACCAACGGCGGCAGTTCGTACGCCGAGGACGTCCCGGCGCTCTACGACGCGATCCGGGCCGCTGAGGCGGTCACGGACAAGCCGAGCCTGATCGTGCTCGACACGATCATTGCCTGGCCAGCTCCGAACGCGCAGAACACCGAGGCTGCCCACGGCTCGGCTCTCGGCGCCGATGAGGTCGCCGCCACCAAGAAGGTCCTCGGCTTCGACCCGGACAAATCCTTCGATGTGGACCCGGAAGTCCTCAACCACACCCGCGGATTGCTCGATCGCGGCGCGATCTGGGGCAAGGAGTGGGATGAGCAGTACGCCGGATGGTCGGCCGCCCACCCGGAGTTGGCGGCACAGCTGCACCGGATGAAGTCCCGCGCGTTGCCTGCCGACCTCGAGTCGGTCCTACCCTCGTTCCCGGCTGATGCCAAGGGGGTCGCAACGCGCTCCGCGTCCGGCAAGACGATCAATGCGCTCGCCAAGGTGCTCCCGGAGTTGTGGGGTGGTTCCTCCGACCTCGCCGGTTCCAACAACACCACCATCGAGGGCGCGTCCTCGTTCGTCCCGGCCAACCGCAGCAACCACGAGTGGACCGGCGACCCGAACAACGGCCGGATCCTGCACTTCGGCATCCGTGAACACGCCATGGGCGCGATCATGAACGGCATCGCGCTGCACAGCCCCACGCGCCCGTTCGGCGGTACCTTCCTGCAGTTCTCCGACTACATGCGCGGGGCCGTACGCGTCGGCGCGCTCATGGGCGCCCCGGTCATCCATGTCTGGACGCATGACTCCGTCGGTCTCGGGGAGGACGGACCCACCCACCAGCCGATCGAGCACGTTGCGGCGCTGCGTGCGATCCCGGGGCTCGACGTGATCCGCCCCGCGGACGCGAACGAGACCGCGGCCGTCTGGCTGCAGATCCTCAAGCACACCGACCGCCCGTCGGCACTGATCCTCACCCGCCAGAACGTGCCCACGTTCCCTCGCGGAGAGGGCGGCTACGCAACCACCGAAGACGTCGCGCGCGGCGGGTACGTACTCCTCGACACCGACGGCACCCCGGATGTCGTCCTGATCGCGACTGGCTCCGAGGTCCAGTACGCGGTGGCAGCCCGCGAGGCACTCGCCGGGGAGGGCATCCGGGCTCGGGTGGTCTCGCTGCCGTGCGTGGAGTGGTTCGAGGCACAGGACCAGGCGTACCGCGACTCCGTCATCCCGCCCGCCATCAAGGCACGTGTGTCCGTCGAGGCCGGGATCAAGCAGGGCTGGCGTGAGTACGTCGGGGACGCCGGGCGGATCATCAGCATCGAGCACTACGGCGCCTCGGCTGACGCCGCGACACTGTTCCGCAACTTCGGCTTCACTCCTGAGGCGGTCACCGCTGCCGCCAGGGAATCCATCGCCGCTGCGCGCGGCTGACACCGGACCGACGGGAAAGGATCGCGAGATGACTGACCGACTGAAGGAACTCAGCGACGCCGGAGTCTCCATCTGGCTCGATGATCTGTCACGCGACCGGATCGAGTCCGGCAACCTCGCCGACCTCGTGGCGACGTCGCACGTCGTCGGTGTGACGACGAACCCGACGATCTTCGCCGGCGCGATCAGCAACGGCAGCCGGTACGACGCCCAGGTGCGCGAGCTCGTCGCTGGTGGCGCCGAGGTCGACGCCGTCATTTTCGACCTCACCACCACCGACGTCCGCAACGCCTGCGACATCCTCACGCCAGTCGCCGCCTCAACCCACGACGACGGCCGAGTCTCGATCGAGGTCGAACCGACTCTGGCGAACGACACCGCCGGCACGATCGCCTCCGCGAAGGCCCTGTGGGCTGCCGTGGACCGCGACAACGTTCTGATCAAGATCCCGGCGACGCCTGCCGGCCTGCCGGCGATCACCGCCGTGACCGCAGCCGGGATCTCGGTCAACGTCACGCTGATCTTCTCTCCGCTGCGCTACATGGAGGTGATGGACGCCTACATCACCGGCCTGGAGCAGGCTCGGGAGAACGGGCACGACCTGTCGAGCATCCGCAGCGTTGCGTCGTTCTTCGTGTCCCGCGTCGACACAGAGATCGATGCCCGCCTGGAGGCGATCGGCTCGCCGGAGGCGCTCGGACTGTGCGGCAAGGCCGCGGTGGCCAACGCGAGGCTCGCGTACGCCGCCTTCGAGCAGGTCCTGATCAGCGACCGCTGGCGTACCCTCGCGGCCGCCGGCGCGAACGCCCAGCGTCCACTCTGGGCCTCGACCGGTGTGAAGAATCCCGCGTACGCGGACACCCTGTACGTGGCCGACCTGGTCGTCGCTGGCACCGTGAACACCATGCCGGAGAAGACCATGCAGGCGTTCGCCGATCACGGCGAGGTCACCGGTGACGAGGTCACCGGGAAGGCGGCTGAGGCCCGCGAGGTCTTCGACCGGCTCCGGGCTCTAGGGATCGATCTTGCCGAGGTGTTCACGCATCTCGAGACCGATGGCGTCGACAAGTTCGAGAAGTCCTGGGCGGAACTGCAAGAGACCGTGAAGGGCCAGATGTCGGCATGACGGCGGACCTCGGGTACGGCGCGAGTGTTCGCGTCACAGTCGCTGACGAGACGGCGTACGCCTCCGCGCTGACGGCATTGGTCGAGGCCGGTGTTGCCAGCGCGATCGGCGCCGGCGACGCCACTCTGTGGGGCCCTGCGGCTGAGTCGGAGGCCGCCAAGCGCCTTGCGTGGGCGCACCTCTCCCGGACCTCTCGATCATTGGCCGATGAGGTCTCGGCTCTCGCCGCTGACCTTGCATCCCGGGGGCTCGACCACGTCATCCTCGCCGGCATGGGCGGATCGTCGTTGGCCCCCGAGGTCATCGCCGAGGCAGCCGGCGTACCGCTGGTCGTCCTTGACTCCAGCAACCCCGACTTCGTCCGGTCCGCGCTCTCCGGCAGCCTTGAGCGGGCGATCCTGGTGGTCTCGTCGAAGTCCGGCGGCACCGTCGAGACCGACAGTCAGCGACGCGCTTTCGAGGCAGCCTTCATCGCTGCCGGCATCGATCCTGTCGAGCGGATCGTCGTGGTCACCGACCCCGGCTCATCGCTCGAGCAGATTGCGCGAGACGCCGGCTACCGGACGTTCGTCGCCAACCCGGACGTCGGGGGCCGCTACTCGGCCCTCACAGCCTTCGGTCTGGTCCCGACCGCCTTGGCAGGCGTCGACCCGCACGCCTTGCTCGACGAGGCTGAGGCCGTACGAGAAGCCCTCGAATCGGACTCGCCGGACAACCCGGCGCTGCAACTCGGGGCGCTGATGGGCGTTGCTGCGAACGCCGGCGTCGACAAACTCGTCCTGGCCGACGCCGGGGCCTCCTACGCCGGGTTCGGCGACTGGGCCGAACAGCTGATCGCCGAATCGACCGGCAAGGACGGCAAGGGCATCCTGCCGGTCGTCGTCGGGTCCACGACGGCGCCGGACTTCGTACCCTCCAGCGCCGACGAGGTCCTCGCGACCTTCGGTCCCACCGACGTCCCCATGACGCCGGTGTCGGGTTGGGCGGTGCACGTCGACGGCACGCTCGGCGGCCAGATGCTGCTCTGGGAGTACGCGACTGCCATTGCCGGGCGCATCATCGGCATCAACCCCTTCGACCAACCCGATGTCGAGGCGGCGAAGGCTGCCGCTCGCGACCTTCTGGACGGCGGCGCGGGCACTCCGGCTCCGGCGTTCACCGACGGTGTGTACGACGTCTTCGCGCACAACATTCCGGGCTCCTTCACGACCGCCGCGGACGCAGTGGCGGCGTTGGTCGGGATGATCGACGGCGGGCACGGTTACCTTGCCGTCCAGGCGTACCTGGATCGCTCGCGGGACGTCGCGCTCGAGGGCGTACGCGACACCTTGGCTGAGCGCACCGGACGACCGATCACGTTCGGTTGGGGCCCACGCTTCCTGCACTCGACCGGGCAGTACCACAAGGGCGGCCCGGCCAACGGGGTCTACCTGCAGGTCACCTCGGAGCCTGCTGCGGATCTGCAGATTCCCGGTCGCCCGTTCACCTTCCAGCAGTTCCACATCTCGCAAGCGGTCGGTGACGGATCGGTGTTGGCAGCTCACGGTCGTCCGATCCTTCGCCTGCACCTCGCCGCGCCGGCGGCGATCGACGACCTGATCAAACTGCTGGACGCGTAGCAACGATGGTCTCCATCCGCGTCTACGAGACTCCCCAGGAGCTCGCGGCAGCGGCTGCTCTGGCGCTGGTGGATGCGTTGGCGCGGGCCCAGGCAGCGGGCTTGGTGCCTGCTGTCTGCCTGACCGGCGGGACTGTCGCGGACCTCGTACACCGCGAGGTGGCACGGGTCGGCGCCGACTCGGCAGTCGACTGGACGGCCGTGGACTTCTGGTGGGGCGACGAACGGTACGTCGAAACAACGTCGCCCGATCGCAACGCGCTGCACGCCCACACGGCCTTCCTGGACGTCCTGGGCGTGCCGGCGGGGCGCATCCATGCCATGCCGAGCACGGGCTCCGCGTGCTCGGTCGAGGAGGGCGCGCGAGCCTACGCTGCCGAACTCGCCCGGCGGCAGGAGCCCTTCCTCGTGACGATGCTCGGGATGGGACCGGACGGTCACGTCGCATCCCTGTTCCCGGGCGCACCTGGGCTCGGCGCCGACGAAGCAACCGCGATCGCGGTCACAGGCTCCCCCAAGCCACCGCCCCAGCGCATCAGCTTGACCGTCCCGGCGCTGAACAACTCCGAGTCCGTATGGCTGTTGGTCACCGGACCCGACAAGGCAGCTGCGGTCGCTGACGCCACGACCAGCGCGGATCTGCCGGCCAGGCGGGTGCGTGGCCTCGCGGAGACGGTCTGGTTCCTCGACCGCGCCGCCGCGAGTGGGCTCTAGAGCCGGCTGACGCCCACCCGCCACAGCCCGTACATCGTCGTCACGTAGACCAGCACCATGACCGCGGTCGTGGGCGGTCCGACGAGGCTCCAGAGGATCGCGATGGTGACCAGAAAGGCCACCGCAAGCAGGACGAACGCCATCGCCAGAGCCCCGACCAACCAGTAGTTCGGGCGGTAGGGCGGAGCCGGCCTTCGCATACGCACCGGCGACTTCTGTGGCACCGTCGGCCTGCGCACGTGTGCCGCCCTCCCCGAGGACGCCGGCGTACGCCGCACAGCCGAGGGTGACTGTTTCCGTGGAGGCGTGGGGCGGTGCTGGGTCGCGATGATGAGGCCGTTCATGCTCGGGGAAGCGAAGGCGTCGCCACGACGACTGCCGAGCGACGACACAGGCCCCGAGTAGCCCTGCCGACATCGTAGGTCGGCCACGCCTTCTCCACAGGCAGGCACACCGCGGCGTTCCTCCACAGGGCATCAAGCATGCGCAGTGACGCGTCGAGACGCTGCCTGAGGATCTCCCCATGCCGTACGCACCGCGCCGCCGCGCGCCCCGCCGACCCCGTCGCCTCCGCCGGCCTCGGGGTCGCCGGATCGCTCAACGCCGACGGGCACGCCGCTCGCGCCGGCTCCTGGGTAGTGCCTTCGCTGGCGTCACGCTCGTCTGCGCCGGCCACCTGGCCTGGCAGTTCGTCGGTACGAATCTCGTGGCCAGCCAGCGCCAGCACCAGGCCGTCGCAGCGTTGTTCTCCGCGTGGCACAGACAGGCGCCCAGCGCGATCAGTCGCGGGGTCGCAGTGGACGGACTGGTCCGAATCCCCCGGTTCGGGTCGGCGTACGCCGTGCCCCTCGTCGAGGGTACCGGCTCATCGAGCCTTGCCCTGGGAGTGGGCCATGTCGTCGGAAGCGCCCACCCGGGAGAGGTCGGGAACGTGGTCCTGGCGGGCCACAGGGTCACCCATGGGGAGCCGTTCCGTGACCTGCAGCGCCTGCAGATCGGCGACGAGATCGTCATCGAAACGCTCACGTCCGGCTACATCTATCGGGTCACGAGCGGCAGTGGTGGCAGCCTCCGCGTCGCCGACAGCGCGTCCTGGGTTTTGGCGCCGTCTCCGCGCAACCCTGACCGAGGTGGCATCAGCCCGCCCCACAGCACGCGTCTGATCACCCTGCTGACCTGCGCCGAGCTCTTCCACACGTCGGACCGCTTCGTCATCTTCGGCGAACTGGTCCGGACCTATCTCCGCGTCCATCCGCATCCCGAGGCCTAGAAGGGGCACACATGTCCAACCATCTTCCGCACCGCAGGCCGGCCCGACCCTGGCGCTCCAGGGTCGCCGCCGCACTCACCGCGACAGCTGTCGGCTCGGCAGGTTTCGCCGTCTTCGGCGGCTCGGCCTCAGCTCTCCCCGTCAGCGAGCTCGACCTCAGCTGGACCGGCGCGCCGGCATCCGTCGGCAACGGGGAGCCGGTTCGCGGTGTCGCTCACGTGAACCTGAACGACCATCTCGGCGAGGAGGGCGCGGCCAGCAACCATGTGGTCACCTTCACCGCCGCTGACGGCGTTTTCACCCGCCTTCCGTCCGCTTGTCGTACAGACGGCGATCCGGCATCCGCGGTCACCGCCGGGGGTTCCTCGGTGCGATGCAATCTCGGACCGGTTCGATTCGGCACGGCCATCGAAGTCGACTTCACGGTCACTGCGCATGCAGCGGACGGTGGCGCCGTACGCGTCGAGGTGACCGACGGGACGACCAGCACCTCGCTTCCGCCCGTTCCCGTCACCGCGGCGCCGGGCATCGATGTCGTCTTCAATGAGGCGCAGCGGATCCAGGCCAACACGGCGTGGCACTCGACGTTCCCGGTGGCCATCGCGCTGCCCGCCGGTGCCGCTGATCTGCGTGGGCCGATCTCCTTCGACGTGGTTGTGGCCAACAAGACCTCGACGAATGCCCCCGCGGCGATCACGCCGACCCAGGGCCCCTGCGTACCCCTTGCGTCAAGCACCGCGCCCAGTTCCATGCCGTACACCTCGTCGCAGGCCCCGATGCCGGACGCGTGCACGATCAGCCAGACTGCCCCCGGTGTCTTCCACGTTCAGTTGACCGGATACCGCTCAGGAGCGGCCCTGAACCCGCCGACAACCGCAGCCGATGGCTCGAACCTTCCCCCGGACCGTCACGTCTTCGCCGCCTTCGGGCTTCCGATGACCAGCTCGAACGGAGTGCTCCCCGCCACCTCGTCCTTCGAACTGAGCGTCAAGCGCACGGTCGCCACCACGACCTCCGGCACAGCCGTCACCGAGAGCGACCTCAGCAACAACACCGAGGCCGTGGCCATCACGGTTCCCGGCGGATACGCCCACAACTGGGCCCACCCGGACGGGTTCGCCCCACCGATGGATTCCCGGGTCGTCGGAGGCGGGGGTCCATGGGCTGCGTCCTACTACGCAACGCCCGGGGATCAGCTCATCACCAACTCGACGAACGGGATCTGGGGCGGCCAACCGGCATCCGCCATCCCGGCACGCGCGGAGTGGTCGACGTGCGAGGTCCTGGACGGTCCGGCCAGTTTCACCGGCGACGTGATCCCGAACCTCCAGCCGACCAGCGCGACGGACATCGCCGCGCTGCCGGCTGGCACGTACAGCTGGTCCGTGTACACCGGACCGCTACCGGCGGCCGGTTCCCGCGCAGCATTCGACTGCGGCAGCGTCAACTTCACGCCGGTCTCGTACGTCGTGCTCAATCACGCGGGTGACGACTGCCGCTGCACCGAGGAGCAACACCTGTCGGTGAGCGACCCTGCCTCGATCACTGCGATCAAGCTGACAGTCGATCCGGCCAAGCTCGCCGCGGCCTCGCCACTCTCGACGACGCCGACGCGCGTCGGGATGCACGCTGCCGCGAAGATCGCGCAGACCGCGACCCCGAGCGACGCGGTGTGGACGATTGGGTCCGCCACCGATCGGACCGGTGTGTGGAAGCGGTCGAGCGACCTGACGACACTCAACACGCGCACGCCCGGACTCTCCTACCCGGGTACGGACTCGCTGCGCGACGTCATGCGGATCCTCGGCGCACGGCCGTACGTCCACAAGACCGTCTCGCAGCCCGACGTACGCGCCGGCGACGTCGTCACCTATTCGCTCCACACCGGGGCCGACGCCAACCTCGGCGCAGGATCGGCCACCTGGACCCTGACCGACGAGATGCCGGCCGGCGTCGACTACGTGGACGGGAGCGCCTCACGCGCTCCCGACTCGGTCGTACACAACGCAGACGGCTCCACCCGACTGGTGTGGACCCAGAGCGGCCCGGTCAACGTCGACACCGAGATCAGCTACCGTGGCCGGATCTCGTTCACCGAAGGCGTACGCCGCAACACGGTCATTGCCACGGTCGCGAGCGGGCCGGCAACCGGCAACGCCGGGGTCGAGACCGCCGAGGACAGCGCGGACGTCGCCTATGCCGGTGACGGACGTACGCTGCTGACGAAGTCCGCTGGTTCCCCAACGTTCGCAGCAGGCGGTACGGACACCTGGCGGCTCGACCTCGCGAACCTTGACACGGTCGATCAGGCCCAGACAGACACCATCGACGTCCTTCCATGGAACGGTGACGCCCGCGGAACGGCCTTCCACGGGACCTACGAGATCGACTCGGTCACGGCGTCTCCGGGCGACCGGGTCTACTACGCCACCGCAGCGCCCGCGAGCATCAGCACCGATCCGAACGCGGGAGCCAACGGATCCTTCGCGTCGCCATCGCCGATGTGGTCCTCCACCCCTCCGACGGATCCCTCCTCGGCGACCGCCATCCGGATCGTGGGTGGCGTGCTGCCGGTCGGAGCGACCAGGTCGAACACCATCACGTGGCACCCGGTCGGCGGCCGCAGAGGAGATCGCTTCGAGAACATCGCGTACGCCAAGGCGACTCACACCCGTCTGCAGATGATCAAGGCAGCGGCAGCCAGCACTGTCACTGACGGCTCTTCGCTCCAGATCGCCAAGAAGTTCGAGTCCGCTGACGGCTGGATGGACGGGGACACGCTGCACTACACGGTGACTGTGCGAAACCCGTCGGCGAGCACGGCGCGGGGCGTGCGGGTCCATGATCTCGGTGGTCCGGGGAATGATCCGGCATCGGTCCGATTCGCCAACATGTCCGCCGGCGCCTTCGACCCCGGCACCCGCACGTGGGTGATCGGGGATCTCGCCCCCGGCCGGACCGTCACGTCATCCCTGACAACCACGATCACCGTCGGTGCCGACCGCACCAAGCCGTTCCAGAACCTCGCGTACGTCGAGAACCCGAGCAATCCCTACCAACCGACATCGAGCGCCCACTGTCAGCGCAACAATCAGGACGTGGGCGCCGACACTGACCAGTGCGACGTCGCCGAGGTGTCGTCTCCGCGGCTCCGCATAGACAAACACGCGGACGGGGTAACCGCGGACGGAACGGTGACATGGACGATCCACGTACGCGTCGACGGCACCGTCGGAGCACGAGACGTCCGGGTCGAGGACACCTATCCGGCCGGCCTGGATCGCTCCACGCTGCGTGTGACCCATCCGCCGACCCAGGGAACCTTCGATCTGGCCAGGAACACGTGGACCGTCGGTGACCTGGGCGCCGGGGTTGTTGCGTCGGTGAGCTTCCGAGGCCGAGTCAGGGCCGCGCCGGGGACCCGGATCGTCAACGTGGCAAGCGTCGACTCGCCTGACGTCACCCCGCCGGCGCCGGTCGACGGCGGTCCGATCTGTCAGGCCAACGACGGCCCGACCGTGGATGCAGCGCTGGACGCCGACACCGATCAGTGCGACGAGGTGCAGACGGTCCTGGGACCGCCCCGGGACGGGAACCCGCGGCCGACTCCCCCGAGTCCCGAGCGACTACCCGACACGGGTGGCCCGAGCGGCTGGGTGGGCCTTCTCGGCGGTGCTAGTGCGGTGGGTGCGATCGGACTTCGCGTCACCGGTCGACGTACTCGAGCCAGCCGGGACAGCCGGGACAGCCGGGGCAGCCACCGCGGATAGCAGAAACACAGTGGGGCGGGCCGGAATCCCGGTACCCGCCCCACTGTGAATGAACCCAGAGGCTCAGAAGATGACTTCGCCCGACTTGCGGCGGGACCGAAGCAACTGCACTGCCTCATCGAGGATCTCGGCAGCCTCAGCGTCCGAGCGACGCTCCTTCACGTACGCAAGGTGCGTCTTGTACGGCTCGATCTTCGGTGCCGGCGGAGCATTCTCCGCGTCGAGACCGGCCGGCAGGCCGCACTTCGGGCAGTCCCACGAGTCGGGCGCCGTGGCCTCGACCGCGAACGTGATCACCGAGCGGTGCTCGTGGGCGCAGAAGTAGACAACTGCCTTCCGCGGAGCGGCTTCGCCCCGTTCCGCTTCGCCCATCGGCCCAGCGCCGACTCGGCTTCCACGGATCGCGTTTCCTCCGCCAGCCATGCGTGTCCTCTTCTACGTAGTCAGGATTGATGCCGCCACTGCGGCGCAGGTCAAGTGCCGCCCAATGAGCGGCGATGGTGCTTCGCGTCAGCGGTAGGCCAGGTACATACCCAGCCCGATCACGGTTGCGAACCAGATGATGCCGATGCCGACAGTGAGACGGTCGAGGTTGCGCTCAGCGACCGACGAGCCACCCAGCGAACTGGACACACCGCCACCGAACATGTCGGACAGGCCACCACCGCGTCCCTTGTGCAAGAGCACCAGGACGATGAGGAACAGGCTCGTCAGGACGAGGATCGAGGTGAGGAAGATTTCCACGGTGGGGATCCTATGTCAGGCAGCGACGCCAGTTGGCATCAGGACAGCACCGGCAAGTCGTAGAAGCGCGCGATGCCCGCGAACTCCTCGGCCACGAGGCTCGCACCGCCGACCAGCGCACCGTCCACGTCCGTCTCAGCCATCAACGCCGCAACGTTGCTTGCCTTGACCGAACCGCCATAGAGAACGCGGGTCTTGGCAGCGACCTCATCCCCGTACGACTCCGCCAACTGCGCCCGAATGGCCCTGCAGACCTCCTGCGCATCGGCAGGCGTCGCCACCTCACCGGTTCCGATCGCCCACACCGGTTCGTACGCGATGACGCTCGCTGAGACCTGATCGGCGCTGAGGCCGGCCAGGGATCCGACGACCTGCGCGGTCACATGAGGAACGTGCGTACCCTCGCGACGGATCTCGATGCCCTCGCCGACACACACGATGGGCGTCATCCCCGCGGCCAACGCCACTGCCGCCTTCTCAGCGACCAGCGCGTCTGTCTCACCGTGGTACTCACGACGCTCGGAGTGCCCGACGACCACGTACGCGCATCCCAGCTTGCTCAGCATCGCTGCCGAGATCTCGCCTGTGTAGGCGCCATTCGGGTGGATGGACACGTCCTGAGCGCCGTACTTGATCGAGAGGTGGTCGCCGTCGACCAAGGTCTGCACCGAACGCAGATCGGTGAACGGCGGCACCACGACGACCTCCGCCTTGGCGAAGTCGTGCTTCTTGTCGTGCAGGACGGTCGCAAGCTTGTTGACCAGCGAGACGGCCTCAGCATGGTTGAGGTTCATCTTCCAGTTGCCGGCCATGAGGGGCGTACGAGTCGTTGATGTGCGCTGGGCCATGATCAGGCCTCCAGGACCGTGATGCCGGGGAGGGTCTTGCCCTCGAGGTACTCCAGCGAGGCGCCGCCGCCGGTCGAGATGTGACCGAACTGGTCGTCGGAGAAGCCGAGCGTACGCACCGCCGCCGCCGAGTCGCCGCCGCCGACGACCGACAAGCCGTCGACCTTGGTGAGAGCTTCGGCCACCGCTCGCGTGCCCTCCGCGAAGGCGGCGATCTCGAACACACCCATCGGGCCGTTCCAGAAGACGGTCTTCGCATCGGCGAGGGCTGCCGCGAACGCCTTGCCCGACTCCGGGCCGATGTCGAGACCGAGCGTGCCTGCCGGGATTTCGGTCGCAGGCACGACACGCGCCGAGGCGGCGTCACCGAACGAGTCGGCGACCACGATGTCGGTCGGCAACAGGATCTCGACGCCCGACGCCTTCGCACGGTCGAGGTAGTCGAGCACGGTCGGGATCTGGTCCTCCTCGAGCAATGACGCGCCGATCTCGTACCCCTGCGCCTTGAGGAAGGTGAAGAGCATGCCGCCGCCGATGATCAGCTTGTCGGCCTTCTCCAGGAGGTTGTCGATGACTCCCAACTTGTCCGAGACCTTCGAGCCGCCAAGCGCCACGACGTAAGGCCGCGCCGGGTTCTCGGTGAGCCGCTTGAGTACATCGACCTCGGTAGCGACGAGCGAGCCCATCGCGTGCGGAAGGATCGTGGCGATGTCGTACACCGAGGCCTGCTTCCGGTGTACGACGCCGAAGCCGTCGGAGACGTACGCGTCGGCCAGCCGGGCGAGTTCCGCCGCGAAGGCGCCGCGGACGGCGTCGTCCTTGGACGTCTCGCCAGCGTTGAAGCGGACGTTCTCGACGACGGCAACCTGGCCGTCGGCAAGGCCTGCAACGACTGCCTGAGCCGAAGGTCCGACAGTGTCCGTGGCGAATGCGACATCGGCACCGAGCAACTCGCCGAGCCGCTTCGCGACCGGAGCCAGCGAGTAGGCGGGGTCCGGAGCGCCGTCGGGTCGGCCGAGGTGCGCGGTCACCACCACGCGGGCACCCGCGGCAGCCAACGCCTGAATGGTGGGTACCGAGGCACGGATCCGACCGTCGTCCGTGATCTGACCGTCCTTGAGCGGGACATTGAGGTCGGAGCGTACGAGGACGCGCTTGCCAGCGACGCTGTCCAGGAACTCGGGGGCGAGAGCGGCGTGAGAGCCCATGAATCAAAGAGTCTTTCCGATGTAGGCGACGAGGTCCGCGAGTCGGTTGGAGTAGCCCCACTCGTTGTCGTACCAGGACGCGATCTTGACTTGATTGCCGATGACCTTGGTCAGCGGGGCGTCGAAGATCGACGACGCCGGGTTGGTGACGATATCCGATGAGACGATCGGGGCCGTCGAGTACACGAGGATCCTGCCGTCGGCGGCCTTGCGGACGATCTCGTTGATCTCTTCGACGGTCGTCTCCCGGGACGCCTCGAACGACAGGTCGGTCAGCGAACCCGTCGGCGTGGGCACCCGCAGCGCGTAGCCGTCGAGCTTGCCCTTCAGGTCGGGCAGGACCAGACCGATCGCCTTCGCGGCTCCGGTGCCAGTAGGCACGATGTTGACGGCCGCGGCGCGGGCACGGCGGAGGTCGCTGTGGATGTTGTCCTGCAGGTTCTGGTCGGCCGTGTACGCGTGGATCGTCGTCATCAGCCCCTTCTCGATGCCGATGCCCTCGTGCAGCGCTTTCGCCACCGGGGCAAGGCAGTTCGTCGTGCAGGAGGCGTTCGAGACCACGACATGGTGCTCCGGGTCGTACGTGCCCTCGTTGACGCCCATGACGATCGTCGCGTCCTCGTTGGTCGCCGGGGCGGAGATGATCACCTTCTTGGCGCCGCCGTTGTCGACGTGGGCGCGTGCCCTGGTCGCGTCGGTGAAGAAGCCGGTCGACTCGACGACGATGTCGACATCGAGCTCGGACCACTTCAAGTTCGCCGGGTCCCGCTCGGAGAACACCTTGACGACCTGGTCGCCGATGGTGATCTCGCCCTCAGCGGCGGTGACCTCGGCGTCGAGGATGCCGAGGATGGTGTCGTACTTGAGCAGGTGAGCCAACACCCTGACGTCCGAGAGATCGTTGACGCCGACGATCTGAATGTCCAGACCCGAGGCGCGTACCGCCCGGAAGAAGTTGCGACCGATCCGGCCGAATCCATTGATACCTACGCGGACAGTCATGACGACTCCTGTGGGGTGAGGGTCTTCATTGACCCTGCCTGGGTTTGGGCCCAACGACGACCCGAGTCGAAACTCTAACTATCAGCGCGCTGCGCGCATACCCATCCGGAGCAGCGTGTTCGAGCGTCCGGACCCTCAGTCGTCGACCAGCATGTCCGGCGTGAGCGAGGCCTCGGTTCCGGGGATGCCGAGCTCCTCGGCGCGCTTGTCGGCCATCGCCAGCAACCGTCGGATCCTGCCGGCGATCGCGTCCTTCGTCAGCGGGGGTTCGTGCAGCTGACCGAGCTCCTCCAAGGAAGCCTGCTTGTGCTCCAGGCGCAACTTCCCGGCAAGCTGGAGATGATCCGGGATGTCTGCACCGAGGATCTCGACAGCGCGCTCGACACGCGCGCCAGCAGCAACCGCTGCGCGGGCCGACCGGCGGAGGTTCGCGTCGTCGAAGTTGGCCAGACGGTTCGCGGTGGCGCGTACTTCACGGCGCATGCGCCGCTCCTCCCAGGCCATCAGCGACTCGTGCGCCCCGAGACGAGCCAGGAGTTGCCCGATGGCGTCACCGTCACGGATCACCACCCGGTCGACACCGCGTACCTCGCGGGCCTTCGCCTGGATGCCCAGACGCCGCGCGACACCGACCAGCGCAAGTGCTGCCTCGGATCCGGGGGCAGTCACTTCCATCGAGGACGAGCGGCCGGGCTCTGTCAGCGAACCGTGAGCCAGGAACGCGCCACGCCACGCCGCGACCGAGTCACAGACTCCGCCGGACACGACCGCCGGCGGCAGACCGCGTACGGGCCGCCCAGCTGCGTCGAGGAGGCCAGTCTGGCGCGCCAGCGCCTCGCCGTCGCGGGCTACCCGCACGATGTAGCGAGCCCCCTTGCGCAACCCGTTGGCCTGCACGACCGCAACCTCGGCCTGGTGGCCGTACAGCTCCGCGATGTCCTTGCGGAGTCGGCGTGCAGCCGCTCCGGTGTCGAGTTCTGCCTCCACCACCACACGTCCGTTGGCGAGGTGGAGCCCACCCGCGAACCTCAACGTCGTGGACACTTCTGCTCGCCGACAACAGATCTTGGTGATCGGTGTGTTCGCGAGTTCAGCCTTCACCTGTGCCGTCATCGCCATGCCCGGAGTCTCCCACGTACGTCAAACACCCGTCAGGCCCGGGCCGCCTGCTGAGCGCCGGTCTCGGCGAAGATCGCGGCGAATGCTTTCGACAAGGTCTCGGGGTCGTGCCGGGCGGTTCCCGGCACCGCGACCACATGCTCCAGCAGCCGCGCATCACACGCCGCTGCCGTCTGCCGCAGGTCGCTCAGCCCATCCATCTCCGGATCGACGAGGACGGTGTGAATCGGGATCTCCGGAGCGTGCTGGACCAGCACCGCGAGGTGTTCGGCGGGGCCCAGCCCCTGCGTCTCCCCCGCCTGCTCGTCCAGGTTCATCACGACGACGACCTTGGCCGATGTCGTCGCGAGCGCCTCACGCAGTGCGGGCACCATCAAGTTGGGCAGCACCGAGGTGTACCAGGAGCCGGGACCGAGCACGATCCAATCGGCGTCCGCGATCGCCTGAACCGCTTCAGGGGCTGCAGGCGGGTCCTCAGGCACGAGGCGGATGGAGTCGATCACGCCGCTCGTTGTGGCAATGGCCACCTGGCCACGGACCTCAGTCGTGGCCTTGGGATCTTCTGCCAGACCGTGCACGTCCGCGACGAGGTCCATCGGGACCAGCGCCATCGGGAGCACCCGGCCGCGAGCGCCGAGTAGGCGGCCGACCCAGTCGAGTGCCTGGACGTGGTCGCCCAATTGCTCCCAGAGCCCGACGATGAGCAGGTTGCCGAGATTGTGACCGTTCAACTCCCCGCTGCCGGCGAAGCGGTGCTGGAGCACGCTCGCCCAGGTCTCACCCCAGTTGCTGCGCCCGCAGAGAGCCGCCAGCGCCATCCGTAGGTCGCCTGGCGGGAGCACGTCGAACTCCTTGCGGAGCCGGCCGGACGATCCCCCGTTGTCGGCGACCGTCACGACCGCAGTGATGTCGGCGACTTCCTTGCTCTCCTCGAGAAGGCGGAGTGCTGACAGGGATGCGTGCAGGCCGTGTCCACCACCGAACGCGACGACCTTGGGGTTCCTGGTCGTCACCGGATCACTCCTTGCCCAGATCGCGGTGGATCGCCCGGGCGTCGAAACCGTCGTTGCTCATCCGCTGTGCGATCTCCTCGGCCATCGCGACACTGCGATGCTTGCCGCCGGTGCAGCCGATGGCGATCCGCATGAATCGCTTGCCCTCCCGGAGGTAGCCGTTGGCGACGACTTCGAGGACCGGAACATAGCCACCCAGGAATTCCGCTGCCCCCGGCCGACTCTTCACGTACTCGGCGACCTCGGGATTGTCACGGCCGTTGCCGGGGCGGAGTTCGGGGATCCAGTGCGGGTTCGGCAGGAAGCGCATGTCGGCTACGAAGTCGGCATCGACCGGCAGCCCGTATTTGAAACCGAAGCTGATCACACTCACCTTGAGCCGAGTGGTGTCCGGCGTACCGAAGGCGCTCGCGATCCGCTCGGTGAGTTGATGCACGTTGAGGCTGGTCGTGTCGATGACCAGATCAGCTTCGGCACGGAGGTCGGCGAGGACGGCGCGCTCACGCTCCAGCCCGTCCAACAGGCGATCGATGCCCTGCAGCGGGTGCGGACGACGCGCCGCCTCCTGGCGGCGTACGAGGACCTCGTCGTTGGCGTCGAGGAAGAGCAGCGTGTACGGCCGACCGATGCCGTCGGCCAACCGCTCACGCAGGCTGCCGAAGAACGACCCGCTGCGTACGTCGACCACGACCGCGATCCTCTGGGCGGGGCCGGCATTCGCGTTGACGAGCTCGATGACACTCACCAGGAGGTCGGGCGGGAGGTTGTCCACCACGTAGAAGCCGAGGTCCTCGAGTTCCTTGGCGGCAGTGCTGCGACCGGCGCCGGTCATGCCGGTGACGATCACGACCTCGCCGAGATCACCATTCGCGGCCAAACGTTGCGCCATCAGACTTCCTCCACCTCACCTGTCGCCGTGTTGACCGCCACCCTAGGAGATCCCGTTCCGTCCGCGACCGCATTCCTGATCGCTTCAGCGGTACGCATCCCGATGCCCGGCACCTGCGCGATCTCCTCGACCGTGGCCGCCCGGAGCTTTCGCACCGATCCGAACCGAACCATGAGGGCCTTGCGTCGGATCTCACCGAGTCCGGGCACGCCGTCCAGGACCGACTCGACCATCGACTTGGAGCGCCGGTTGCGGTGATGGGTGATGGCGAACCGATGGGCTTCGTCCCGGACACGTTGGAGCAGGTACAGCCCCTCGGAGGACCTCGGCAGGATCACCGGATCCTCCTGGTCGGGCAGCCACACCTCCTCGAGTCGCTTGGCCAGCCCCACTACCGGAATGTCGGACAGACCCAGCTCGGCGAGAACCTCGGTCGCAGCGATCACCTGCGGCTGTCCCCCGTCAACCACGACCAGCCCCGGGGCGTACGCGAATCCGCGCGGTCGCCCGGTGTCCGGGTCGATCAGCAGCGGCCCGTCCTCCCCCGCATCGCGGGTCTCATCAATGAGACGCTTGAACCGTCGGCCGATCACCTCGCGCATCGCGGCCAGGTCGTCGGAGCCGTCCTGATCGCGAATGATGAAGCGCCGGTACGCACTCTTGCGCGCCAGGCCATCCTCGAACACCACCATGCTGGCGACGATCTCGGTGCCCTGCAGGTGAGAGACGTCGTAGCACTCGATCCGCAACGGGGCCTCGGCAAGCTCCAGAGCGTCCCGGAGCTCCTCAAGGGCCTGATTGCGAGTTGTGAGATCGGAGGCGCGCTTGGTCTTGTGGATCACGAGGGTCTGCTCGGCGTTGCGAGTGACCGTCTCCTGCAACGTCTTCTTGTCACCGCGCTGCGGGACCCGTACCGACACCTTCGATCCGCGGAGCTCACTCAGCAGTTCCTCCACGATGATCGCCTCGGCAGGCTTCGCCGGGACGAGGATCTCCTTCGGGATCGCGTCCGGCTCCTCCGATCCGTACAACTGCACCAGGAAATTCGAGACGAGGTCACCGGTCGTCGAGTCATCGACCCGATCAGCCACCCAGCCTCGCTGACCCTTCACGCGCCCACCGCGCACGTGGAAAACCTGCACCGCAACCTCGAGTGGATCCTCAACCAGGCCGATCACGTCGACGTCGGCTCCGTCACCGAGCACGATCGACTGCTTCTCCAGCGCTCGGTTGAGCGCTCCGAGGTCATCTCGCAGACGGGCTGCACGCTCGAAGTCCAGGCTGTCCGAGGCGGCGTACATGTCCTTCTCGATGCGGCGGACGAAGCCCTGCGTCTGTCCGGCCATGAACGAACAGAAATCGTCCACAATCGCGCGGTGCTCCTCCGGCGTCACCCGGCCGACGCACGGCGCGCTGCACTTGCCGATGTAGCCCAGCAGGCAGGGTCGGTCGATCTGCTCGGCACGCTTGAACACACCGTTCGAGCACGACCGCATCGGGAAGACCCGCAGGAGCACGTCAACGGTCTCGCGGATAGCCCAGGCGTGGCCGTACGGGCCGAAATAGCGGGTGCCCTTGCGCTTCGCGCCCCGCCCGACCATCACCCGCGGGTACTCATCACTCAGGGTGACCGCGAGCCACGGGTACGACTTGTCGTCCCGATACTTCACGTTGAAGCGCGGTTCGTACTCCTTGATCCACGAGTACTCCAGCGCGAGCGCCTCGACCTCGGTGCCGACGACGGTCCAGTCGACGCTCGCCGCCGTCGTCACCATCGTGGCCGTACGCGGGTGCAGGTTGCCGATGTCCTGGAAGTATGACGAGAGGCGCGGTCGCAGGGACTTCGCCTTGCCGACATAGATCACCCGGCCCGTCGAGTCCCGGAATCGATAGACCCCCGGCTGCGTCGGGATCTCTCCCGGCGCGGGACGGTACGACTGCGGGTGGGCCATTCGACAAGCCTATGGGCCGGCGCCGACATTCCCGTCGGGCCCGGCCGACGGCCTCGCTCAGGCGGCGAAGATGCTGCCGCCCTTGACCTTGATCGCGACCGGGGTGAGCGCGCTCGGCGCCGGGCCACCGGTGACCTGACCGGTGGAAGCACTGTAGGTCGATCCATGGTGAGCACAACTGATCGTTCCGTCAGCGACCGATGTCACGTTGAAACCCTGGTGGGTGCAGACCGCGCTGAAGGCGTCGAATGTGCCCGCCGTGGGTTGCGTGATGACCAGGCGCTGGTCGCTCAGGATGATTCCGCCCCCGACTGGGATCTCGGACGTGGTCGCCAGCGGCGTCGGCGCGGCGCCGCTGCTCGAACCACCGCTTGGTGACCCGCTGGTGGCGGGCGTGCTCGGCTGGGTCCCCGACGTCGGCGTCGTGCCGCATCCGGCGAGAGCTGCGGCGATCCCCAGGGATCCCAGTCCCGTGAAGACGATCCGGCGGCTGATCGGAGTGTTCGCATCCATGCGGTCACCCTACGGGCGTCGACTCGAGCCACCCTCTGTCACCCGCTGTGAATCCGCCCTGAATCAGGCCCCGAGCAAAGGCTGCAGGAAGCGTCCCGTGTGGCTGTCCGGATGTTTCGCCACCTGCTCCGGGGTCCCCTCGGCCACCACAATGCCTCCGCCGGAGCCACCCTCCGGACCCATGTCGATCAACCAGTCCGCGGTCTTGATCACGTCGAGGTTGTGCTCGATCACGAGCACGCTGTTGCCCTGGTCCACGAGCTTGCCGAGCACCAGCAGCAGCTTGCGGATGTCCTCGAAATGCAGGCCGGTGGTCGGCTCGTCGAGGACGTACATGGTGCGTCCGGTGGAGCGCTTCTGCAGTTCGGAACTGAGCTTGACGCGCTGTGCCTCACCGCCCGACAGCGTGGTCGCCGGCTGGCCGAGGCGTACGTAACCCAGTCCGACCTCGACGAGTGTCTTCATGTGACGCGCGATCGTCGGGACAGCCGCGAAGAACTCGACCGCCTCCTCGATCGGCATGTCAAGAACCTCACCGATCGACTTGCCCTTGTAGTGCACCTCGAGCGTCTCGCGGTTGTAGCGCTGGCCGTGACAGACCTCGCACGGGACGTACACGTCCGGCAGGAAGTTCATCTCGATCTTGATCGTCCCGTCGCCGGCGCAGGCCTCGCAGCGGCCGCCCTTCACATTGAAGGAGAAGCGCCCCTGCTGATAGCCGCGGACCTTCGCCTCCGGCGTGGAGGCGAACAATTTGCGGATGTGGTCGAACACACCTGTGTAGGTCGCCGGGTTGCTCCGGGGCGTACGCCCGATCGGGCTCTGATCGACGTGAATGACCTTGTCGACGTGCTCGAGCCCCTTGACCGTCTTGTGTTTGCCCGGGATCGCGCGAGCGCCGTAGATCTCCTTGGCGAGGCTCGTGTAGAGAATGTCGTTGACCAGGGTCGACTTGCCGGATCCGGAGACGCCGGTCACCGCGACGAACAGCCCGAGCGGGAATGAGACGTCGATGTCGCGCAGGTTGTGCTCCCGGGCACCGATGACCTTGAGCTCGCGGCCCTTCTGTCGCGGTCGACGGATCTCCGGCACCGGGATTGAGCGCTTGCCCGACAGATACTGACCGGTCAGCGACGCCTCGTTCTCATACAGGGCCTTGACGGTGCCGCTGTGCACCACGTGGCCGCCGTGCTCACCCGCGCCGGGGCCGATGTCGACGATCCAGTCCGCCACCCGAATGGTGTCCTCGTCGTGCTCGACGACGATCAGTGTGTTGCCGAGCTCCTTGAGGCGGACGAGCGTCTCGATCAGCTTCTGGTTGTCACGCTGGTGCAGACCGATCGACGGCTCGTCCAGGACGTACAGGACGCCGACCAGACCTGCCCCGATCTGGGTCGCCAGTCGGATCCGCTGGGCTTCACCACCACTGAGCGAGCCGGACGGACGATTGAGGGACAGGTAGTCCAGTCCGACGTCGAGCAAGAAGCGCAGCCGTTCCTGGATCTCCTTCAGGACTCGCTCCGCGATCTGCTTCTCGCGATCGGTGAGAACGACGGCGTTGAGGTACGCCGCCGCGTCCGCGATCGGCATGGCGCAGACCTCCGCGATGCCCTTGCCTCCGGACTCCTTGGCACCCAACGTGACGGCGACGGACACCGGCTTGAGTCGCGACCCGCCACACGCCGGGCACGGCACCTCCCGCATGAACCCTTCGAACCGCTCGCGGCTGACGTCGGACTCCGCATCCTTGTGACGGCGCTCGATGTAGGTACGTACGCCCTCGAACTCGGCGTCGTACGCCCGCTGGCGGCCGTAACGGTTGGTCGTGACCACGTGGACCTTGGTGCGGTGGCCGTTGAGGATCGACTCTTGGGCACCCTTCGACAGCTTCCGCCACGGGGTGTTGAGGTCGAACCCCAACTCCTCGCCGAGAGCGCCCAGCAGACGCAGGAAGTAGTCCTGGACGTGGGCCTGACTCCACGGCTGGACGGCGCCCTCGCCGAGGGTCGCGTCCGGGTTCGGGATCACGAGCTCCGGGTCGACCTCCATCCGGGTGCCCAGGCCAGTGCACGCCGGACAGGCCCCGAACGGGCTGTTGAACGAGAACGAACGAGGCTCGAGCTCATCGGTGTCGATCGCATGCTCGTTCGGGCACGACATCCGCTCGCTGAACTTGTGCTGCTCACCAGAGTCGACGAAGTCGATGACGACGAGGCCGCCGGCCAACTCCAGCGCGGTCTCCACCGAGTCGGTGAGTCGGCGCTTGCTCGACTCCTTGACCTGCAGTCGGTCGATGACGACCTCGACGGTGTGCTTCTTCTGCTTCTCCAGCGTCGGCGGGCTGTCCAACGTGTAGGTCTCGCCATTGACCCGCGCGCGGCTGAAGCCCTGCGCCTGCAGCTGCGGGAAGAGGTCGACGTACTCACCCTTCCGACCGCGGACCACCGGCGCGAGGACCTGGAAACGGGCTCCCTGCTCCATCGTGAGGATGCGGTCGACGATCTGCTGGGGCGTCTGACGTTCGATCGGCGCACCGCAGGTCGGGCAGTGCGGGCGACCGGCGCGCGCGTAGAGCAGCCGGAGGTAGTCGTACACCTCGGTGATCGTCCCGACCGTCGATCGCGGGTTCTTCGACGTCGACTTCTGGTCGATCGACACCGCCGGGCTCAGGCCCTCGATGAAGTCGACATCCGGCTTGTCCATCTGGCCGAGGAACTGCCGCGCGTACGCACTCAGCGACTCGACATAGCGCCGCTGACCCTCCGCGAAGATCGTGTCGAAGGCAAGGCTCGACTTGCCGCTCCCGGACAGGCCGGTGAAGACGATGAGCGAGTCACGGGGCAACTCGAGTGAGACATCCTTGAGGTTGTGCTCCCGCGCACCCCGGATGACCAACTGATCCGCCACGCGTCTCCCCCTCGACCTGTTCGAACGTATGTTCGCCACCCTAACAGGCGGCCCCGACAATTCTGTCGTGCCGCCGGGCATGATGGACACGTGAGCTACACGGGTGAGGTGAAGCCGGGCGGACCGGCAGACGTACGCACGCTTGCGCAGCTCGAGATCACGAAGGTCGCTGTCGACCCGACGATGTCCAACAACTGCTATGTCCTGCGCTGTCGACGTACCGGCGAGGCGTTGCTGATCGACGCGGCCGACGAGCCCACAACTCTTGCGCCGCTCCTCGACGGAGTCACCGCGATCATCACCACGCACCAGCACTGGGACCACCACCGTGCGCTGCCGGCGTTGGCCGACGGCCGCGAGATCCTCGCCGGCGAGCCTGACGCCGACGCAATCACGGCTGCCACCGATGTCCCCGTGACCCGCCGGCTCAGCCAGGGTGACCGGGTCCACGTAGGCGAGTGCGCGCTGGAGGTGATCGCCGTCCGCGGCCACACCCCCGGTTCGATCGCGCTGCTCTACCAGGACCCCGATGGAAGCCCCCATCTGTGGACCGGCGACTCACTGTTCCCCGGCGGCGTCGGCGCCACCTTCGGTGACGAGGCCGCATTCCAGGAACTGATCACCGATGTCGAGGAACGGATCTTCCAGCGGCTTCCCGATGACACGTGGTTCTACCCGGGGCACGGCAATGACTCGACACTGGGCACCGAGCGTCCCCATCTGGGCGAATGGCGTGAACGCGGCTGGTGAGCCCTAGGCTTTCGACCGTGATCGAACTGCGTACGCCTGCCCAGATCGAGCAGATGAAGCCTGCCGGGGCGTTCGTCGCGAGCGTCCTCACGGCGCTTCAGGAGAAGGCCACAGTCGGCGTCAACCTCCTGGAACTGGACGCCCTCGCCCACCAGATGATCAAGGACCGCGGCGCCGAGAGCTGCTACATCGACTACCACCCGAGCTTTGGCGCGAGCCCGTTCGGCAAGGTGCTGTGCACTAGCGTCAACGACGCCGTCCTGCACGGCCTCCCGCATGACTATGTACTGCAGGACGGCGACCTGTTGAGTGTCGATTTCGCAGCCAGCGTGGACGGCTGGGTGAGCGACAGCGCGCTGAGCGTGATCGTCGGTACGCCCCGCGAGGAGGACGTACGCCTGATCGAAACGACGACGAGGGCGCTCGAGGCAGGCATCGCCGCAGCACAGGCAGGCAATCGGATCGGTGACATCTCTGCCGCCATCGGCGAGGTCGCACATGGCGCCGGTCTCGGCATCAACCTTCAGTTCGGCGGCCACGGTGTCGGGCGGACCATGCACGGAGAACCGCACGTCCCGAACGACGGCAAGGCTCGGCGCGGGTTCCCGCTGCAGCCCGGTCTGGTGATCGCGATCGAGCCGTGGTTCCTGCACACCACCGATGAGATCTACACGGACCCGGACGGCTGGACGCTGCGCAGCGCCGACAAGTCCCGTGGCGCGCACATGGAGCACACGGTCGCGATCACCGCAGACGGGCCGCTGATCCTCACTCAGCGCTGATCCGAACGGCTCGAATCTCATCCCCCGAAAGGGGTAGCCCGATCGAGTTTCCGCAGGTCAGAGTAGGTGTGCTGGCGGAGATGGCATACCAGTGGTGCGTAACACAGGCGTAGGACAGCAAGCTCGCTTTCCAAACGTCGATCCGCGGGAGTATCGTTCCTCCAGAACCGCTGGCGACCCGAGACGCCAGCGGTTCTTTCACGTCCCGGCGACGCCAGTGCACGTCCCGGCCGGTGCTCAGCCGAGAGAGATGCGGAAGTAGTCGGCCCGCAGCAGGATCATCTCGGCACGAGCAAGACGGGGCTTGTCGGACCCGTCCCGGATGACACGCCCGCCGGCCTCGAACGACTCCACGAAACCGACTGCCCAGGCGACGTCCGCCGAGGTCGGGCTCATCGACTCATTGATCACGACGGGCTGCTCACCGTCCAGGCACAACTTGCCGGTCATGCCCATGGAGACCCCGTCCGCGCACTGTTCGCGAATGACGCCGTGGGTCGAGGACACCGTGGGAGTGTCGATCGGGCCCGTCAGACCGCCGATCTTCGAGGCCACCACCAGGCGGCTGCGCGGGTACGCCATCGCGAGCGGCGTGTTCTCGGCCCCGGTGTCCTTGCGGTAGTCGCCGCCCCCGAAAGCGAGCCGGAAGGCTCCCTCCGCCCGGGCGATCCCGACCGCTTCCTCCACACCGAGCGCAGACTCGACGAGTGCGGTCACCGGCGTGGTTCCGCCCAAGGCTCGGAACGTCTCCGTGACGCTCGCGGCGGACTCGGCCTTGGCCAGTACGACGCCCGCCAACCCAGTCAGGCCGGCCAACGCCTCGACATCGGCGCGCCAGGCATCGGTCGTGACGTCATTGATCCGGACCCAGGCAGTGCCTCCCCCGCCCAACCATTCCACGACGTACTCGCGAGCCAGGTCCTTCTTCGAGTCGTCGACCGCGTCCTCGATGTCGAGGATCACCGCGTCCGCCCGACCCAACTGCGCCGCGTCGTACTGGTCGGCCCACAGCGCGTTCACGAGTTGCCAACTGCGTGCGTGCGCAGCGTCGACCCGATCCTTCTCCCGTACGGCTCGGCGGTCGGTCAGGTCGGCGCTGTGGTTCATCGCGGATTCGCTCTCAAGAGGGTGAATCTCGAGGCTAGGCCCGAGCACCGGTTACTCGCGCGTGCGCGAACCCCTTCTGTCAAGGCCGGCTGGCCCGCGTGCAAGTGGAACTGGCCTGACGCGTGCGAATGCAAGGCGCCGGAGGGAAGCGGGCCTCGCGGGCCCGCGACCGAAGAGCAACGCCGCAGGCGCTCCGTCAGGCCAGTTCCACGCTCCGTCAGCTGAGCTCGAGGCCCGGGTAGAGGGGGTTCTTGTCCAGCATCTCCGCCGAGGCACCCTTTGTACGCGCTGCGACTCCGTCCGCCAGCGTGTAGGTGGCCTTGGACGCGGCCCCGTCCTTGGTGGCGTTCGGGGTGGTGTTCTTCAGGACGTCGACGACGAGCTCGGCGACCTTGTCGAACTCGTCGTGGCCGAAGCCGCGGGTGGTGAGCGCGGGCGTGCCGAAGCGGATGCCGGAGGTGTACCAGGCACCATTCGGGTCGGACGGGACCGAGTTGCGGTTGGTGACGACGCCGGCGTCGAGCAGCGCCGACTCGGCTTGACGACCGGTGAGGCCGAAGGAGGTGACGTCGAGCAGCACGATGTGGTTGTCGGTGCCGCCGGTCACGAGCTTCGCGCCGCGCGACAGGAAGCCGCCGGCCAGCGACTGGGCGTTGTCGGCGACGTTCTGCGCGTACGTCTGGAACGACTCGGTCTTCGCCTCGGCGAAGGCAACCGCCTTGGCAGCCATCACGTGCGAGAGCGGACCGCCGAGCACCATCGGGCAGCCACGGTCGACGGACGGGGCGTACTCCTCGGTGGCGAGGATGAAGCCGCCGCGCGGACCACGGAGCGACTTGTGCGAGGTCGAGGTGACGACGTGCGCGTACGGGACCGGGTTCTCCTCACCGGTGAAGACCTTGCCGGCGACGAGCCCGGCGAAGTGCGCCATGTCGACCATCAGGGTCGCCCCGACCGAGTCGGCGATCTCGCGCATCTTGGCGAAGTTCACGCGGCGCGGGTACGCGGAGTAACCGGCAACGAGGATGAGCGGCTTGAACTCCTTGACCTTCTTGGCGACGGCGTCGTAGTCGAGCAGGCCCGTCACGGGGTCGGTGCCGTACTGGTTCTGGTGGAACATCTTGCCGCTGATGTTGGGGCGGAAGCCGTGGGTGAGGTGCCCACCCGCGTCGAGGCTCATGCCGAGCAGGCGCTGGTTGCCGAGCTCGTTGCGGAGCTTCTCCCAGTCGGCCTCACTGAGGTCGTTCATGTTCTTGACGCCGGCGTTCTGCAACCACGGGCCCTCGACGCGGTGCGCCAGGATCGCCCAGTAGGCCGTCAGGTTCGCGTCGATGCCCGAATGGGGCTGCACGTAGGCGTACTCGGCGCCGAACAGCTCCTTGGCGTGCTCCGATGCGATCGTCTCGACGGTGTCGACGTTCTGGCAGCCGGCGTAGAAGCGGTGACCGACGGTGCCCTCGGCGTACTTGTCGGAGAACCAGGTGCCCATGGTCATCAGCACGGCCGGCGAGGCGTAGTTCTCCGACGCGATGAGCTTGAGCGAGCCGCGCTGGTCGGCGAGCTCCTGGCGCGTCGCCTCGGCGATGCGCGGCTCGACCGAGGCGATGACCTCGAGTGCCTGGGAGTACGCGGAACTGGTCAGTGCGGAGACGTCAGCCATGGAGCAGATCTTAGTGAGGTCTCGACGGGCTCGACCAACGGTGTCGTTGCTTGAGCCAGCGGAGCCGTCGGTTGAGCCTGTCGAAACCAGACCGTCCATATGGCGGACGCGGGTCTCACCACATGGGATCACGATTTGGAGAACACCCGTCCGAGGCGTGAGACTGCTTGACATGGTCTCGCCTGCAACCCACGTACACCTCGTGGCTCGTCGCCACGTGGACTACGGGCGCGTACGCAGCGCGATCTGTTGGCTCTCCTGAGCGGCCACAACGCCACCACGGGCACTCGCCCCGGCAGCCGCAGACGTTCGTCCCCGCGTCCACTCCCTGAAGGAACCCGCCTCCGCATGGCTGATCGCCGCTACAAGCCCGACTTTGCGAAGTTCACGCAGATCCCCCGCCCCAAGCGCGGTGAGGGTCAGTGGGCTCTCGGCTACACAGAGCCGCTCAACAAGAACGAGCAGTCCAAGAAGGACGACGACCCGCTGAACGTACGTGGCCGCATCATCGCCACGTACTCGAAGAAGGGGTTCGACTCGATCGACCCCGCCGACCTGCGAGGCCGCTTCCGGTGGATGGGTCTCTACACCCAGCGCAAGCCCGGGATCGACGGCGGCAAGACGGCCATCCTCGAAGAGGAGGAGCTGGACGACCGCTACTTCATGATGCGCGTACGCACCGACGGCGCGCTGCTGTCGCCCGCTGCTGTCCGCGCGCTGGGTGAGATCGGTCGCGATCATGCCCGTGACACCGCAGACGTCACCGACCGCGAGAACATCCAGTACCACTGGATCGAGATCGAGGACGTCCCGACGATCTGGGACAAGCTCGACTCCGTGGGCCTCCAGTCGCTCGAAGCCTGCGGTGACTCGCCGCGTCCGTTCCTGGGCTCCCCTGTCGCTGGCATCGCTGCCGACGAGATCATCGACGGCACCTCGGCGCTCGAGGAGATCAAGCGGCGCTACCTCGGCGACCCGGCGTTCTCGAACTTCCCCCGCAAGTTCAAGACCTCGCTGACGGGCCACCCGTCGCACGACACCGCCCCGGAGATCAACGACGTGGCGTTCGTCGGCACCGTGCACCCTGAGCACGGCCCCGGCTTCGACGTCTGGGTCGGCGGAGGACTCTCGGTCAACCCGCACTTCGCCGGCAAGTTGGGCGTCTGGATCCCGCTCGATGAGGTTGCGGACGTCTGGGCTGGTGTCGCCGGCATCTTCCGCGACTACGGCTACCGCCGTCTGCGCTCCAAGGCGCGTCTGAAGTTCCTGGTCGCCGACTGGGGCGTGGAGAAGTTCCGCGAGGTGCTCGAGAAGGAGTACCTCGGCAAGGAACTGGTCTCGCTCGAGTCGCCGGCCTCGCCGCTGGGTCACCGCGATCACATCGGCGTGCACGACCAGAAGGACGGCAAGAAGTACGTCGGCATCGCGCCGACGGTCGGCCGCGTCTCGGGGACGCTGCTGCTGGCCCTCGCCGACGTCATGGACAAGCACGGCGTCGCCGGAGCCCGGCTCACGCCGTACCAGAAGATCGTCCTGATCGGGGTCGAGGCGACGGTGGTCGACGCCCTGCTCGACGATCTCGACGTCGTCGGCCTGTCGGCACGCCCGTCCAACTGGCGCCGCAACACGATGGCCTGCACCGGCATCGAGTTCTGCAAGCTGGCGATCGTCGACACCAAGCAGCGCTCGTTCGACCTGATCAACGAGCTCGAGAAGCGCTTCCCGGGCCTCGACACCCCGATCACTGTCAACGTGAACGGCTGCCCGAACGCCTGCGCACGTACGCAGTCCGCGGACATCGGCCTCAAGGGCCAGCTCGTTCTCGATGACGAAGGCAACCAGGTCGAGGGCTTCCAGGTGCACCTCGGCGGTGCGCTGGGTGCCCAGGCGAACTTCGGTCGCAAGCTCCGTGCGCACAAGGTGACCAGCAAGGGCCTGGACGACTACGTGACGGCTCTGGTCACCAATTACCTCGCCCAGCGCGAAGCCGGCGAGACCTTCACCACGTGGGTGCTGCGCGCCGATGAGGAATTTGTGCGGGGCGATGTGGTGTTGGAGACGACATCATGACAACCACTGCCGCCACCGAACTGGCTCGCGCTGCCCGTGGCACGGAGGCTTCCGGGCGTACCCCTGAGGAACTGCGCGAACTGGTGTCCATCTGGGCCGCAGAGCTCGAGGCGGCACCGGCATCGGCCATCATCGAATGGGCCGCCGGGACGTTCGGCGACAGGTTCGCGGTGGCGTCATCGATGGGCGATGCCGTGGTGGCCGATCTTGCCTCCAAGGCGGTCCCCGGGATCGATCTGCTGTTCCTGGACACCGGCTATCACTTCATCGAGACGATCGGCACCCGCGATGCAGTGGCGGCCACGATGCCGGTGACGCTGATCAACATCACCCCGCGCCAGACGGTCGCCGAGCAGGACGCCGAGTACGGCAAGGACCTGTTCAACCGTGACACGGACCTGTGCTGCAAGCTGCGGAAGGTCGACCCGCTCAATGCCGCCCTCGGCAACTACGACGCCTGGGCCACGGGCCTGCGTCGTGCGGAGACCCGCAACCGTGTCATCGCTCCGGTGCTGGACTGGGATGCCAAGCGCCAGAAGGTGAAGGTGTCCCCCATCGCACGCTGGAGCGACGACGACATCGAGCGTTACATCGCCGAGAACGGAATCCTCGTCAACCCGCTGGCCTACGACGGCTACCCGTCGATCGGTTGCGAGCCGTGCACCCGCCGTGTCGCTCCGGGTGAGGACCCGCGCAGCGGCCGCTGGGCTGGCTCCAACAAGACCGAATGCGGCATCCACACCTGAGCCTCGGCTCCCACCGCAGACACGCCTGAGACTGCACTCGCACAGGAAGGAACGACGCGTCATGACAGCACCGGCTCTCGTAGCACTGGCTCACGGCTCGCGTGACCCTCGCGCTGCCCAGACGATCCAGGCGCTCATCGCCGAACTTCGTTCGCAGCGACCGGATCTGACCATCGAGGGCGCGTACCTCGACCTCGCCAAGCCTTCCTTCGCCACGGTCATCGACCGGCTGGCGAAGAAGGGTCACGAGGAGATCGTGGTCGTCCCGCTGCTGCTCACGGAGGCGTTCCACGCCACCGTCGACGTTCCCACGGTCATCGAGACGGCGCTCGCCGCGCACCCGCACCTGCAGATCCGGGTCACCGACGTGCTCGGTCTCGAGCCGCGCTTCCTCGAAGTTCTCGACGAGCGACTCCGTGCCGCCCTGTCAGCGGCCCGCGTACGCGAACTCGACGCACTGGTGCTCGCGTCAGCGGGATCGGCCGATCCGCTCGTCACCCAGGCCGTCGCCCGACTGGCACGCATCTGGGGAACGCACCACAAGCTGCCCGTCGTAGCCGCGTACGCAGCCACGACGCCGCCGGCGACGGGTGAGGCGGTACGCGCGTTCCGCGGCGAGGGACGTCGCCACATCGCGGTCGCCTCCCTCTTCCTCGCGCCGGGCAAGCTCGCCGATGTCGCGGCAGAGCTCGCCCTCGAGGCCGGTGCGGTGGCCGTGTCGGAGCCGCTCGGCGCTCACCCCGAGGTGGCCCGGACCATCCTGGCGCGCTTCGCCGTCGGCGCAGTCGAACTGGTCCCTGTCTGAGCCACCGCTGGCTGGTCCGGCGAGCCCGGACCGATCAGAGCGAACGGTCGGCTTCCTCGCGGAGGCGGGGCTCCGTCCGGTTCTCCGGGCGTATCCCCCGCTTGTCGGCATAGAAGGCGCGGATGCGGTCCATGTCGGCCACGACGTCGCCCGACGGGACGATGCTCGGCCCGACTCCGAGCGTACGCGTCGGACCGTCGACGAATCCCAGGACGATCGGCAGGCCGGTCTGCTGTGCGATCCGGTAGAAGCCCGACTTCCAGTACTCGCCCTTGCTGCGGGTGCCTTCAGCCGCGAGGGTCAACTGGAACTCGTCTGCGCCCTCCGCTGCCTTCAGGAGCGCCCGTACGGTCTCGCCCGGGTTCGCGCGGTCCAACGGAACGCCGCCCGTGGCGCGCAGGATCGGTCCGAACGGCCCGGAGAAGAACTCCTGCTTGATCAGCGCCTGCGGTTGGGTGCGATTGCTCCACACGATCAGCAGCATCACCACCCAGTCCCAGTTGGAGGTGTGTGGCGCGCCCACGAAGATGCCTCGTGGCGGGAGGGTGCCGACCAACTTCCACCCCGTCACCCTGAGTAGGAAGCGGGCGATGGCGGGTCGGATCCTCATCTCTCGAGCCTAGCGATGGCGGGCCTGCCCGCGGACGCGGTGTCAGCCGACGAGGCGACCGAGCAGGTGTTGCAACTCGGCCTGGGCATCGTCGGTCATGCCGCCGTGCACGGGACCAGGCTGCAGAACCGTGCTGCGGGGCGCCTTGAGCAGGCCGAAGCGAGCCGACGGAGTATCCGCCAGTTGCCGGGTGCCGTACGCGGTCGCCCGCACGCCGATCTCGTAGCCATGGTGTGCCGAGCCGGCGCATACCCGACGGATCGCCTGCAGCGAATCACGAAGCCGGGCGATGTCCAGGTCGGGAGCGAACGCTCGGACCCGCTCCTCGTCCAGTTCCGAGGCAACCCCGAGGAACTGCTCGTCCTCGCAGAACAGCACGACTCCCACGTTGAGGAACTCCTCGCGATCCGGCCGCGGTACGCACCTCAGGGTCACGTACTGGTACGGACTCATGCGGTGACCTCAGGGAGCCACGCCCGGCTCGCCAGCCGAGCGGTCAGGAAGTACACGTACGCACTCCGCACGTCCTCCGTCGTCTCGGCCCCAGGCACCGGCTCGAGCCATTCCTCCGGGATCTCTCCCACGATGTCGATCAGCATCTGCTCGTCGAGCATCGGCCGGAGCCGCGCATCGGTCTCGGCCAGTTGTGGCAGGTACTCACGGAGGACGTGGTCGTCCGCCGACCACGCGAGGTCAGCAAATCGCTGCGGATCGGTCACGCCGCCGGACCAGCCGTGATGGAAGTAGAGACTTGCGCCGTGGTCGATCGCCCACAGCCGACCGCCCCACACCAGCAGATTCGGGTTGCGGAAGCTGCGATCGACATTGGCGATGAACGCATCGAGCCACAGGATGGCGGCCGCGTCCTGCGCGTCCACCTGTCCGGCCCCGTCGAAGCCGAACGCACCTGGAAGGAAGTCGATGCCCAGGTTGCTGCCTACCGACGCACGCAGGAGGTCCTGGACCTCTTCGTCAGCTTCATAGCGCGCGATCGCGGGATCCAGATCCAACTCCACCAACCGCGGTGTGGCGATGCGGAGTGCCCGCGCGATGCCGCTCGCGATGACCTCAGCGACCAGCACCCGAACACCTTGGCCTGCTCCCCGGAACTTGCAGACGTAGGTCCCGAGGTCAGCGCCCTCGACGATGCCGGGGAGGCTGCCGCCCTCGCGAAGCGGCGTCACATACCGAGTCACGCGTACGCGCTCCAGCCCGGTGGCGGTGCCTGGGGATGCCGCAGAGTTCACAGGCCAGAGTCTGGCAGGTCGCCGACGGCGGCGGCACCGAGTTCCTCGCGTACGACTGCGAACGCAAGACCGGGCGAGTACCCCTTCCGGGCCAGCATCCCGACGAGGCGACGGGTCTTCACCTGGTCGTCCAGGGCCGTCATCGATCGCAACTTCCGACGTACCAGGTCGTTCGCGGCGTCACGTTCGGCGTCCCTGTCGACCTCTTCGAGTGCATGACGGGCGACCTCGTCGTCGATGCCCTTCCTGCGCAGCTCCTGCGCCAGCGCACGACTCGCCAGACCTCTGCCCTGACTGCCACGACTCTCGATCCACAAGCGGGCGAAGGCCGCATCATCGATCAGCCCCACCTCTTCGAACCGGTCCAGCAAGGCCGTGGCAATCTCGGTCGGCACGTTCTTCTTCGCCAACTTGCCGGCCAATTCGTGGCGTGACCGAGCCTGACCGGTCAGTTGGTCGAGAAGGATCTTGCGGGCGACGGCTTCCGCGTCTGCTTCCGGCAGCACTCGCGCCGGGTCCTCGGGAAGTTTCTCCTCCGCTGCCCGCGACCTGCCGATCACGGCTGGCCGGGCATGAGTGAGGTCGGCGTTGCGGGCTGACGCCAGCCAGGCGTCAACGCCCGCGGCGGCGTCGCCGAACCACTCAGGTCCGGACGACGCCGCTGACGAGTCAGCCACGGCTCAGAAGTCCTCGACGCCTGCCGGCTGGGCGGCAACCTCGGCAGGCGCGTCCAACGTCGCACCGATGCCGAGCTTCTCGAGGATCTTCTTCTCGAGTTCGTTGGCCAGGTCCGGGTTGTCGCGCAGGAAGTTGCGGGCGTTCTCCTTGCCCTGACCGAGCTGGTCCCCTTCGTACGTGAACCACGCGCCGGCCTTGCGGACCAGCCCTGCGTCGACACCGACGTCGATCAGGCCGCCTTCGCGGCTGATGCCCTTGCCGTACATGATGTCGAACTCGGCCTGCTTGAACGGCGGCGCGACCTTGTTCTTCACGACCTTGACGCGGGTGCGGTTGCCGACCATGTCGGTGCCGTCCTTCAGCGTCTCGATGCGACGCACATCGAGACGGACCGAGGAGTAGAACTTCAGCGCACGACCACCGGTCGTCGTCTCCGGCGACCCGAACATGACACCGATCTTCTCGCGAAGCTGGTTGATGAAGATCATGGTGGTGTTCGAGTTGTTGAGCGCACCGGTCATCTTGCGCAGCGCCTGCGACATGAGTCGCGCCTGCAGACCGACGTGACTGTCACCCATCTCACCCTCGATCTCGGCGCGCGGCACGAGCGCCGCAACGGAGTCGATGACGATCAGGTCGAGGGCGCCGGAGCGGATCAGCATGTCGGCGATCTCGAGCGCCTGCTCACCGCTGTCCGGCTGGCTGACCAGGAGGGCGTCGGTGTCGACGCCCAGCGCCTTCGCATAGTCGGGGTCGAGCGCGTGCTCTGCGTCGATGAAGGCGACCACGCCGCCGGCTCGCTGGGCGTTGGCGACCGCGTGCAGCGCAACGGTCGTCTTGCCGGAGGACTCGGGACCGTAGATCTCGACGACACGGCCGCGCGGAAGGCCGCCGATGCCGAGCGCGATGTCGAGGGCGACCGATCCGGTCGGGATGACCTCCAGCGGAGCACGGGTGTCATCGCCCAGCCGCATGACCGAGCCCTTGCCGAACTGCTTCTCAATGTTTGCGAGCGCTACGTCGAGCGCCTTCTCGCGGTCTCCACCAGCCATGATGTGTCCTGCCTTCGTACTGTTCGGTCGGGTGTTTTTTCTCGTTGTCATCGCTGGAAGGACGCTAGGTGTGGCCACCGACAATTTCGAGCGTCGATCCGTCTCCTGTGGATAACGTACCCGAACGTTTGTTCGAATCACGCCGAAGAATCGGCGTGTCGTGGGGTCAGTTCAGCGCTGGTTCGCGGGGAGACCGAGGGTCTCGTGGACCGCGCGCCAGACGTACTTCGGCTGCTCGCCCGACGCCAGCGCCTGCTGGACCGTGAGTCCGCCGAGCTCGGCGATCACGTGCTGCGACGCCCAGACACCGGCGTACGCGCCACCGAGAGCCTCCTCCATGCGGGACCAGAACTCAGTGACCCTCATCGCTGCCCCACCGGACGCCACTGACATCCCAGAGGTGGTGGACGACGTCGTGCAGGTGATACCGACCGATGGAGTCGACGGTGAACACGCTTCCGTTCGACCTGATCCCGCGCCGATCCCACGCGCCGACCGGGACCGACTCATAGATCCACGCAACGTCGTCGGCGCTCTCAGCGAGCTCGAGCGCAACGACACCGGGGGTCTGGAGGTCGTACCGCTCCTCGCGGGCGGTCTCGTCCTGGTCCCAGTTCGCGAAATGCGGCTCGTCCTCAGTGACCATCCGGGTCACGCGCATCGAGAAGATCCGATGGACGTCGCGCAGGTGGCAGCCGTACTCGAGGACCGACCAGGTCCGGGCGTCAGGACGAGCGACTGCATCGTCGACGGCCAGATAGGGGAGGAATGCGGCAGTCGTCTCCCGCAGGTGTGCGCCCAGATGGGCGACGTCCACCGCGGCGGCGACGAAACCGCACTCGGCGCAGGGCTCCGTGACCACCCAGGTCCAGTCCTTGGTGTCCGGCTCGATCTCGTCGTACGGCTCGCTCATCGGTGCCACCCTATGTCGATGAACATCCGCGTTGGGAAGAAGGGCACCACTGTTCATCTGGGCCTGTGGGACCGCGACGGGACTGCCATCACCCGACGCGCGTGCCGACGCAAGAACTTCACGAACGCAGGGCGTTTCCTGCCGACGGTCGATCCGGTGACCTGCAAGGTGTGCGTACGGCTTCGCGACGAGTCGCCCGGATGGCTGGTGCGCGCGGCGTACGGCAACGACCCGGCCACTGCAGCCCTTGCGCAGGGCAACGCGGTCGTCCTCCCGCACGATGTCCCGTTGGCATGGTGCGCACGATGCGGCGAGCAGTACCCGAAGCCCGCAGGTCGCTATGCCGCCACCGTCGACGGCAACGTCTGCGTCCCGTGCTTCGACCGACTGCGGGGCACGGAACGGTAACTGTCGGTGCGCGGTGCTTGGATGATCTCCATGTCCCTGCACCGCTTCAGCCCCGCGACCCGGGCCTGGTTCGATGCGTCGTTCGTCGCCCCGACGCCTGTCCAGTTGGCGGCCTGGGACGCGATCTCCGCGGGGCAGCACGCGCTCGTCGTGGCACCGACCGGTTCAGGCAAGACCCTCAGTGCGTTCCTGTGGTCGCTGGATCGTCTGCTGACGACCGCGCCTCCGGAGAAGTCCGTGCGCACGCGCGTGCTCTACATCAGCCCGTTGAAGGCACTCGGCGTCGATGTGGAGCGCAACCTCCGAGCTCCCCTGGTCGGGATCGAGCACGCCGCGGCGCGCCTCGGATCGACTGTGCCCCCGATTCGAGTCGGCGTACGCAGTGGGGACACGACGGCGGCGGACCGCAGGAGGCTGCAGACCAGCCCTCCGGACATCCTGATCACGACACCCGAGTCGCTGTTCCTGATGCTCACCTCACGTGCTCGCGAGTCGCTGCGCGGGATCGAGACGGTGATCCTCGACGAGGTGCACGCGGTCGCAGGCTCGAAGCGCGGGACTCATCTCGCGCTGTCGCTCGAGCGGCTGGACGCCCTGCTCCCGGCACCTGCTCAGCGGATCGGACTGTCGGCCACGGTGCGGCCGATTGAGGACGTGGCCACGTTCCTCGGAGGCGCCGCTCCGGTCAGCGTCGTGGCTCCTCCGAGCCACAAGGAATGGGACCTGCGCATCGAGGTGCCGGTCGAGGACATGACCGACCTGTCGCGTACCGAGGAGGACGGCACTACCAACTCCATCTGGCCCCATGTCGAAGAGCGTGTGGCCGAACTGATTGCCTCGCACACCTCCACCATCGTTTTCGCCAACTCACGCCGGCTCGCCGAGCGTCTGACGTCCCGACTCAACGACATGAGCGACTCGGTCGTGGCGAAAGCGCACCACGGCTCGGTCGCCAAGGAGCAGCGTGCAGCCATCGAGGACGACCTCAAGGCCGGACGACTGCCCGCGGTGATCGCGACCAGCAGCCTGGAACTCGGCATCGACATGGGCGCCGTCGACCAGGTCATCCAGATCGAGTCGCCACCCAGCATCGCCAGCGCCCTCCAGCGTGTGGGGCGCGCGGGTCACCAGGTGGGCGAGGTGTCCAAGGGCGTGCTGTTTCCGAAGCACCGTGGAGATCTGGTGCCGACCGCGGTCGCGGTCGAACGGATGCGATCGGGTGCCATTGAGGCGCTCACCATCCCGGCGAATCCGCTGGACGTGTTGGCCCAGCAGATCGTCGCCACCGTCGCGCTGGAGCCATGGGACGTGGACGAACTGTTCGCCCTGGTCAGACGGGCAGCGCCGTTCCACCAACTCCCCCGGTCCGCGTACGAAGCGACGCTCGACCTCCTCGCGGGCCTCTACCCGTCGGAGGAGTTCGCCGAGCTCCGGCCACGCATCGTCTGGGATCGCGTCTCGCAGACCCTCACTGGCAGGCCCGGGGCTCAGCGGCTGGCAGTCACCAGCGGCGGCACGATCCCTGATCGCGGGCTGTTCGGTGTGTTCCTCGCCGGCGACGGGGTCGGTCGCCGAGTCGGTGAACTCGACGAGGAGATGGTGTACGAATCCCGGGTCGGCGACGTTTTCACCCTCGGCACCACCAGTTGGCGTATTGAGGACATCACCCACGACCGCGTCCTCGTCTCCCCTGCCCCGGGCCAACCGGGACGACTGCCCTTCTGGAAGGGCGACACGATGGGACGCCCCGCCGAGTTCGGCGAAGCGATCGGTCGATTCGCTCGCGAGGTCGCCGCGTTGTCGCGGCCCAAGGCGCTCGCGCGGGCGGAGTCAGCGGGGCTGGATGCGTACGCCCGGGAGAACCTGGTCACCTACCTCCATGAGCAACAGGCGGCGACCGGACAGTTGCCGAGCGACCACACGCTGGTGCTCGAGCGGTTCCGCGACGAACTGGGCGATTGGCGTCTGGTTCTGCACTCGCCCTACGGCCGTGCCGTGCATGCACCGTGGGCGCTGGCGATCACCGCCCGACTGCGAGACAGATACGCGGTGGACGCACCTGCGCAGGCCACCGACGACGGGATCGTGATCCGGATCCCCGACACCGATCAGGAGCCGCCGGGAGCCGACCTGGTCCTGTTCGAGCCTGACGAGATCGAGGCCCTGGTGACCACCGAGGTCGGTGGCTCCGCACTGTTCGCTGCCCGGTTCCGCGAGTGCGCCGCCAGGGCGCTGCTGCTCCCCCGCCGCGACCCGGGGCGTCGCAGTCCGCTGTGGCAGCAGCGGCAACGGTCCTCTGCTCTGCTGCAGGTGGCATCGCAGTACCCCAGCTTCCCGATCGTTCTCGAGGCCGTGCGCGAATGTCTGCTGGACGTCTACGACCTGCCCGCGCTCGTCGGCGTGCTCGATCGGATCCGCACGCGCGAAATTCGAGTGACCGAGGTGGAGACCGACCAGCCGTCGCCGTACGCGAGGAGCCTGCTGTTCTCCTACGTCGCCGAATTCCTGTACGACGGGGACAGCCCACTCGCCGAGCGCAGGGCTGCCGCGCTCAGCCTCGACCAGGGCCTGCTGGCCGAACTGCTCGGCCGGGCCGAACTGCGCGAGCTGCTCGACCCCGACGTCCTGGACGAACTCGAATCGGAGTTGCAGCGCACGGCACCGGATCGGCGCGCCCGCGATGAGGAGGGGGTGGCCGACCTTCTGCGCGTACTCGGTCCGCTCTCGGTGCCCGAGGTCGGGCTTCGCGCCATCTGCGATCCGGCGTCCGCCCTCAAAACGCTCACGGGCCGGGTGGTGCCCGTACGCATCGCCGGCGAGGAGCGCTGGGCGGCCATCGAGGACATCGGCCGGCTCCGCGACGCCCTGGGCGTCAATGTCCCGCCCGGCGTACCAAGTGCCTTCGCCGAGCCCGTCGCCGATCCGCTGGGCGATCTGGTTTCCCGATACGCGCGGACGCACGGGCCGTTCACCATCGAGGACGTCGCGTCACGGTTCGGGCTGGGCGCCGCCGTGGTGCGCCACAGCCTGGAACGGCTGCGCCCACGCATCCTCGAGGGTGAGTTCCGACCTGCGGGTAGCGGGATCGAGTGGTGCGACGCAGAGGTCCTGCGACAGATCCGTCGACGCTCGCTCGCGAAGCTCCGCCGTGAGATCGAGCCGGTCGAGCCGGCGGTGCTCGGACGGTTCCTCCCCGCGTGGCAGAACGTCACCGGTCGACGTCTGCGCGGGATCGACGGAGTCCTCACGGCGCTGGACCAGATCGCCGGCCTGGTGCTCCCGGCGAGCGCGGTCGAGGGTCTGGTCCTCCCCGCCCGCGTGAGCGACTATCAACCGGCGTTCCTGGATGAGCTCACCGCCAGCGGCGAGGTGCTGTGGGCCGGTCATGGCAGCCTTCCCGGCAACGACGGCTGGATCTCGCTGCATCTGGCCGACAGCGCCGGCCTCAGCCTTCCGATCCCCCACCCGACGGACGACGGGGCGATCGGTTGGTCGATCCTCAAGGCCCTGGCCGGCGGCGGAGCCTGGTTCTTCCACCAGTTGGCGGGTGCCGTACGCGAGGAGCAGGGCGCGCAGATCCCCGATGCCTCGATCGCCGACGCCCTGTGGGAACTCGTCTGGACCGGTCACATCAGCAACGACACACTGGCGCCGATCCGGGCGCTGATCAGCGGCCGCGGAGCACACAAGACCGCTGCCCGGCCGCGCGTGGGGAGCCGGGCCCGCGCTGTCGTCCGTACCGGGCCCCCTCAGACATCGGGACGCTGGTCCTTGCTTCCGGCCGCGTCGGTCGACGTCACCCTGCGGGCGCAAGCCACCGCCGAACGACTCCTGGGTGGCTACGGGATCGTCACGCGCGGGATCGCGGCCGACCTTCCGGGTGGCTTCTCCGGTGTCTACAAGGTCCTGTCGGCGTACGAGGACGTTGGACGCTGCCGGCGCGGATATTTCGTCGAAGGACTCGGCGCGGCTCAGTTCGGAACACCCGGCGCCGTTGACCGACTCCGTACGTACACCGATCAGCATTCCTCGGCAGCCGTCACGCTCGCCGCGACCGACCCCGCGAACCCCTACGGTGCCGCACTCCCCTGGCCCGCGACCGCCGATGGGCATCGGCCCGGACGCAAAGCCGGCGCTGTGGTCGTCCTCGTCGACGGCGAGTTGGCCCTGTACGTGGAGCGCGGGGGCAAGACCCTGCTCACCTTCGCGGTCGATGATCTGGGTGCCGCCGCGGGGTCGCTCGCCGCAGCGGCACGAGCCGGTGCACTGGGGAGACTCACGATCCAGAAGGCAGATGGCTCAGCCGTCCTCGGAGGCGGCGAGACCCCGATCAGAGCCGCCCTGGAGGCGGCAGGGTTCGTGGTGACACCGCGAGGATTGCGACTGAGATCCTGAACCGGTCAGGCAGCGGAGGCGACAGCAGCCGCAGGCTTGCGCACCAACGGGGTCGGAGCCGTGGCAGCCTCTTCGATCGCCGCCGCAGCCGAGGTCGCCGAGAGGACCTCCGACAACTGCATGTCGAGAGCAGTGCAGAGTGAGGCAAGCAGTTCGGATGAGGCTTCCTTGTGGCCGCGCTCGATCTCCGAGATGTAGCCGAGCGACACGCGAGCCTCGCTGGACAACTCACGAAGCGTGAGGCCCTGCTCGAGGCGGCGGGCACGCAGGACGTCACCGAGGAGGCGCCGGAACACCACCATGCTTCCTCCTCGTTGGTCTGCCCCAGCGTGCGCCGGTTAGTTCGCTCAACGCTACCTGACGGCTGGTTCTTCCCGACGCAGGACGCGAAGTATGAGTTGCAGCGTCGCTTCCACCGTGGCGGAGCGGATGTCGTCGCGCGACCCGGCAAGGGCCAACTCCTCGACATCGACATCATCAGGACCTGCGACGGCCACGTACACCGTGCCGACCGGCTTGCCCTCCTGCGAACCGGGTCCGGCGACGCCCGTGGTGGCGACACCCCAGGTCGCGGCCAGTACGCCGCGTACGCCGATGGCCATCGCGCGGGCGCACTCGGCAGACACGACGCCGGACGTGGCAACCAGATCCTCCGGTACGCCGAGTAGCGACACCTTCACGTCAGAGGCGTACGCGACGATGCCGCCGCGCACCACTGTCGATGCCCCGGGGACGTCGGTCAATGCGGCGGCCACCAAGCCACCGGTCAGGGACTCAGCGGTCGCGAGCGAGATCCCGCGCTCACCAGCGAGGCGTACGACCTCAGTCGCAACGGAACTCATCGCAACAGGTGGCGCTGCTGCCAGGCGCTGCGGAAGATCGCGGCGCCGGACCAGAGCGTCATGGCCACGGCAGCCCCCAGCAGGACCTCCCAGACGAGGTGCAGCACGTGACCCGGCGTGTGCCAGAAATGACCCGGAGCCGCGAACTGGAACGGCAGCACCAAAAGACCGAGCGCGAAGACCTGCAGGAGCGTCTTGAGCTTCCCGAGTCGGTCAGCGGGCAGCACCACCTTCTTGAGGATGCTCAGGCGCAGGATCGTCACCGCCCACTCGCGGACGAGGACGACGATCGTCACCGACCACCAGATGTCGCCGGTGATCGAGAGCCCGATGAACGCCATGCCGGTGATCGCCTTGTCCGCGATCGGGTCGGCAATCTTCCCGAAGTTGGTGATCAGGTTGTGCTTGCGCGCGATCTCACCGTCGATGCGGTCGGTGAACATCGCGACCGCGAAGATCGCCCATGCCCAGAATCGCCACCAGCCGTCGTTGCCGTGGTCGTGCAGCAGCGCGTACCCGAAGAACGGCACCAACACGATCCTGAGCGTGGTCAGGACGTTGGGGACGTTCAGGTTCTGGCGCACGCTCAGACCTTAGCGATCAGGTCGACCCCGGCGCTCGCGTTCACGACCGCGTCCAGGAGGTCACCCACCCGGATGTGGTCAACGTCCCCGACAAGGCTGGTCACTCCGTCCACATCGGGCCCCTGGTGCGCTGCACGGCCGATGACCTCCTCGCCGGTCTCCTCGACGAGGACGCGTACGGTCTGCCCGATCCGCTCCTCTGCCCGCTGGGCAGTCAGTTCCTCGACCAGGTCGCGGACGTACGCGGCGCGTTCCTCGACCTCGTCCGCGTCGATCTTGCCGTCGAAGCCCATGGCCTCGGTGCCGTCCTCGTCGCTGTAGCCGAACACGCCGACCACGTCCAGCCGCGCGTCGGTGAGGAACTGGGTCAGCGTCTGCAGGTCCTCGTCGGTCTCACCGGGGAAGCCGACGATCACGTTGGAACGCACCCCCGCCTCGGGCGCGTACGCACGCACCTGCTCGAGGAGGGTGAGGAAGCTCTCCGGGTCACCGAACCGCTTCATCCGGCGCAGCACCGGGTTGGAGGCGTGCTGGAAGGACAGGTCGAAGTACGGCACCACACCTGGCGTCGCGCCGATGGCCTTGATCAGACCCGGCCGGGTCTCGGCCGGCTGCAGGTAGGACACGCGTACGCGCTCGATGCCGTCGACGGCAGCCAACTCAGGCAGCAACGTCTCCAGCAAGCCGATGTCGCCGAGGTCCTTGCCGTACGAGGTCGAGTTCTCCGAGACGAGGAACAACTCCTTCACGCCCTGCTCCCCGAGCCAGCGGGCTTCGGCGAGGACATCTGAGGGCCGACGTGAGACGAAGGAACCACGGAAGGTGGGGATGGCGCAGAAGGTGCACCGGCGGTCGCAGCCCGAAGCCAGCTTGAGCGGCGCCCACGGCGCGTCCGACAGACGGGAGCGTTCGAAACCGGCGGCCAGATCCGCGGACACACCGGGGACGGAAATGGATCCCGCTGACCGTTCCGCCGGCGAGATCGGGAGCAGCAAGCGACGGTCGGTCGGCGTGTGCGCCTCGTGGTGCCCACCGGCGACGATGGCCTGCAACTTCGCGGCGATGTCCGGGTAGTCGTCGAAGCCGAGGACGGCGTCGGCCTCCGGCAGCGACTCAGCGAGTTCCTTGCCGTACCGCTCGGCCATGCAGCCGATCGCGACGACCGCCTTCGCCTTGCCATGCTCCTTGAGGTCAGCAGCCTCCAGCAACGTGTCGACGGAATCCTTCTTCGCCTGCTCCACGAACCCGCAGGTGTTGACGAGGACGGTGTCCGCGTCCTGCGGGTCGGCGACCAGCGTGAACCCGCCCGCCTGCAGGCGTCCGGCAAGTTCCTCGGAGTCGACTTCGTTCCGGGTGCACCCGAGGGTGACCAGCGCGACGGACAGCGGCTTCGTACTCATCCACAGCAGTATCCCGTGGGACGTGCCGCTGCGACGACTCCTTGCCGCGTACGCGACTAGAGTCAGGTCGTGATCGACGACCTACGCCCATCGCTCCCCACGACACCACGACAGGACTGGATCGGTCGCCTCCTGCGAGGCATTGCCATCCGGATCGGTTCGCTTGCCTGGCTGCCGCGCCTGCTCCCGCAGATCACGGCGATCGACAAGTTCATCCAGCGCAGGACCTCCGGGCGCTGGTCCATCCTGCGCGTGGCCTGCCTGCCAGGCGTCCTGCTGACCGTGCCCGGCCGCAAGAGCGGAGTCCCGCGTACGACTCCGCTGCTCTGCGTCCCGCACGGCGACAGCGTCTTCGTCGCCGGATCCAACTTCGGCGGGCCGACCCTGCCGGTATGGGTCAACAATCTCCGGGCGGCAGCCGATCCGACGATGCTGCTCGGCGGACGACCGACCGCGATCACTGCCAAGGAACTGGCCGGTGCCGAGCGGGACGAAGCCTGGACCGTGATGGTCGCCCTGTGGCCGAACTACGCCAAGTACGCAGCACGCACCGACCGCACGATCCCGGTGTTCCGGCTGCAACCGGTGGAATGACAGCTCAGTTGCCGCTGTAGGTACGCAATGCGGGAGCTCCGCTGGTGCCGACCGGCGTCGGCTGGCCACCGCTGAGACCGACCGTCACCGACCCGTCCGAGCTCTGCACCTTGAGCGGCGGCACAGCCTGAATGGTCTTGGTCCCACCGAACGCGAGATCACCGCTGAACACGATGTTGCCCGAGGCATCCGTGATCACGACGTGCGCACCCGACCCGACTGCGTTGATGACCACCGGCACGGGTGGGGCGATCTTCGCGTACGGGCTGGTGACGTTGCCCTCGAGCGAGATGCCCGGCACGGCCTCGGGAGCTGCGCCGGCGGTGAACAGGCGCACCACGGACCAGAGCAACACCACACCCATGGCTGAGGCGATCAGGACCGACCACTGCGGTCCGCCGGCCAGCGGTTTCGTCGGGGTGTCGTGGCCGAACTCGGCCGCGAAGACCTCGCGCGGATCGATCGGAGCCGAGCCGTACAACTCGCCGTAGGTCTCCAGCAGCGCGTCGGCGTCGAGACCGAGGGTGCGGGCGAGCGTACGCAGGTGGCCCCGCGCGTAGAAGTCGCCTCCGCAGGCGGCGAAGTCATCGACCTCGATCGCCTCAATGACATGTGCGCGGATCCGCGTACGCTCCGCGAGGTCCTCGACCGAGAGGCCGACATGGCTGCGGGCAGCGGCGATCCGGGGGCCGATGACCGGCACGATCGCCGGTTCGGGCTCGACATCCAGCTCAACGATCTCGATCACGGTGTGGGGCTCGAAGTCGACAGCCAGCGCGTTGGCACCGGACACGATCGGCTCGAAGGTCGCTTCGACGCGCATCGGACGAGCGGTGTCCCGCATCGCCGGCACAGCGGTGAGCGCCACTGGCGGCTCCGGAGACGGCGAGCCGGCCTCGTGGGACCGCGCGGCCACCAGCGGTGACTCAAAACTGATCGGTCCGACCCGGTCGGTCGTCGGTTCGACGCTCCACGAAGGTCCGACGGCAGTGAAGGCGCCGGTGTCCTCCACCATCGGGACGTGATGGTCCTCGACGTCCTCCGCGCTCGGGTCGATCTCGACGACCCGGGTCGTGGTGCCGGCCAGTTCGGCCAGGGCGATCGTCAGCGGCTTGCCGTTGCCGACGACGGTGGTGGTCATGCCGAGCGGCACCGCGAACGGTACGCCGAAGAGCCGTTGGGTCCAGGCAGCCTGACGTGCACCGGAGTCGCTGAGAGCCATCACTTCCGAAGACTCGTCCGTCGGGAGGATCGCCAGCCGACCGTCACGCCACATGCCCGCGGCACCCGCGGGACGCGGCATGTGCTCGATCTCGTCGATGCGGGCCCAGGGCATGCCACGCCAGTCACGACCGAGGCGCATGCGTACGCCCTGCTCGTCGACGACCATCAAAGGCGTCCGGCCGTCGATCAGGGTCCACCCGGCAGCCAGTGCGAGGGCGAGGAACGCTGCTCCGACGGCGGCGCTGACAGCGCCGCCCCTGATCAGGAAGGCCAGAGCGACCGCGCCAGCGCCGGTGGCGATGACGGTCGCGAGGCGGGTGTTGCGGCGGATTTCGATCATCGCGTGGTCAGTCATCACATCGCTCCCAGGGTTGCCAGCACACTGTCGATCTCATCGGGCTTGACCAGGACGTCACGAGCCTTCGAGCCCTCGGACGGACCGACCACGCCCCTGCTCTCCATGATGTCCATCAGCCGGCCCGCCTTCGCGAACCCGACGCGCAGCTTGCGCTGCAGCATCGAGGTCGAACCGAACTGCGTCGAGACGACCAACTCCACGGCCTGGATCACCAGGTCGAGGTCATCGCCGATCTCGTCGTCCAGGTCACGCTTCGCCGCCGCCGGAACGGTGACGTCCTCGCGGTAGTCCGGCTCGGCCTGCGCCTTGCACGCCTTGACGATGGCCTTGATCTCGGCCTCGCTGATCCACGCACCCTGGATACGGATCGGCTTCGAGGAGCCCATCGGCAGGAAGAGCCCGTCACCCTGACCGACCAGCTTCTCGGCGCCCGGCTGGTCCAGGATGACGCGGCTGTCGGCCAGGCTCGACGTGGTGAAAGCCAGTCGCGACGGCACGTTGGCCTTGATCAGACCGGTGACGACGTCGACCGACGGCCGCTGCGTGGCCAGCACGAGGTGGATACCGGCGGCGCGGGCGAGCTGGGTGATGCGTACGACGGAGTCCTCGACGTCACGCGGCGCGACCATCATCAGGTCGGCGAGCTCATCGACGATCACGAGCAGGTACGGGTACGGCTGCAGCACCCGCTCCGAGCCGAGCGGCACCTGCACCTTGCCGGTGCGTACGGCTTTGTTGAAGTCATCGATGTGCTTGAAACCGAAGTTGGCGAGGTCGTCGTACCGCAGGTCCATCTCGCGGCAGACCCAAGCGAGCGCCTCGGCGGCCTTCTTCGGGTTCGTGATGATCGGCGTGATCAGGTGCGGGACACCCTCGTACGCCGTCAGTTCGACGCGCTTCGGGTCGACCATGATCATCCGGACCTCATCAGGCGTGGACCGGGTGAGGATCGAGGTGATCAGCGAGTTGATGAAGGACGACTTGCCCGAGCCGGTGGCGCCGGCGACGAGCAGGTGCGGCATCTTCGCCATGTTGGCGACGACGAAGCCACCCTCGACGTCCTTGCCGAGGCCGGCGACCATCGGGTTGTGGTCCCCAGTGGCCACGGCCGAGCGGAGTACGTCACCGAGCGAGACGATCTCCTTGTCCGTGTTCGGGATCTCGATGCCGACGGCGGACTTGCCCGGGATCGGCGAGAGGATCCGAACGTTCTCGCTGGCCACCGCGTACGCGATGTTCTTCTGGACGTTGAGGATCTTCTCGACCTTCACGCCGACGCCGAGTTCAATCTCGTACCGGGTGACGGTCGGGCCGCGGGTGTAGCCGGTGACGCGCGCGTCGATGCCGAACTCGGCCAAGGTGTTGCGCAGGCGGCCCACGACGTCGTCGCTGGCCTTGGAGCGGGCCTTGTGGGGCGAGCCCTCCTTGAGGAGCTTCACGTCCGGCAGCGTGTAGGTGATGTCGCCGCCCAGCTTGAGCTGCTCGGCGCGCGCCGGCACCGGGCTGTGCGGCGGAGCGAGCGCGGCCTTGGTGATCGGCGCATCGGCCGGGACCACGGCCATCCGCGGGTTCGTCGCGTCGCCCTGGTGGATGATCTGCGTCTTGATGTCCTCGAGTTCGAGCGGCTCCGGCTCGTACGCGTCGGCGTCATCCAGATCGATCGACGACTTCTCCCAGTGCTCGGGGTCGTACGCGTCGTCGTCCTCCGGCAGCGCGAACGGGTCCTGCAGCAGTGGAGTCTCGTACGCCTCCTTGCCGATCAAGCTGTCGATGAGGCTGTCGTCGTCGGCGTACAGGCCGCGACGCCGACTGCGGCGTTCACGCGGTGCGAACTCGTCGTACTCGCCCTCGTGGACGACACGTCCGGTGATCTTGTCGATCGCCTCCTGGACGCGGGCAGGGATCTCGTAGAGCGGTGTGGCCGTCACGATCAGCAGACCGATGAAGGCCAGGAGCACGAGCGTCGGCACGACCAGGTACGCGCTGCGCATCAGATCCAGCAGGAGGCTGGACACGACATATCCCACGGCACCGCCCGCGCTGCGGAGGTTCGACGCGTCGCCGGCGACCGGGTGGGGGTTGCCGTTGGCGAGGTGGACGACACCGAGCGTGCCCATCGCGATGGCGGACCAGCCCACGAGGGCGCGGCCGGTCGGACCGTGCGGCAGCGGGTGCCGGATCGTACGCAGGGCGGCGGCACCGAAGGCCAGAGGAGCAACCCAGGCAACCTTGCCGACGACGCCCGTGAGGGTGATCTGGACGATGTGGAAGACCGGGCCGCCGATCTCGAACCAGACGGCCGAGGCACTGAGTACCGCACAGGCAAGCAGGAGGAGGCCGATGCCGTCGCGGCGCATCTCCGGGTCGAGTTCGTGCTGGTGCCCGAAACTGCGGACGATGCCGCCGGTCAGTCGGGCGAAGGACATCCAGATGGCCTTGAGGGCGGTCATCACGGCCGCCGCCACCACGGCCATCGGATTCCGGCCGGGCACTGGCTTCTTGCCGCGCGTCGCGGGGCGACGCTGGGCAGGCTTGCGCTGGGCCGACTTGGGAGTGGCCTTACTGGTCGTACTACGAGTCCGCGTGCCCGAGCTGGATGACTTGCTCGTGCTCCGCGTACCCGTCGGGGAAGACGTACGGGTCGCCATGTCACAAAACTATGCGATTTTCACTCCAGTCCCACGCACCACACCGGTGCGTGTCGCCCGGAGGTTGTCGGGCCCGGAGTTGGAATAGTGGCGACGTGGTCGTCCTCTTCTCGGTTCTCGCCGGTGTTCTCGCTCTGACCGACTTCTATGCGGTCATACGCGAGCGCGGCGACATCGAACGGTGGGCGAAGCCGTTGACCGTCCCGCTGATGGGTCTCGCCGCCGTCTCGGCGGGCGTTCTGCATCACCAGGCCGGCGTGTGGCTGCTGGCGGCAGTCGTGTTCGGCGCCCTCGGCGACATCGGGCTGCTCGGCGATGCCCCCCTGGGCCGATTCCGCCTGGGCGTGATCGCGTTCTTCATCGGCCACGCCGCCTACGTCGCGGCCTTCGTGAGCCTCGGACTCCCCTCCCCCGGCTGGTCAGGGGTGTCGGTCGGCATCCTGCTCCTGCTGCTGTGGGCGACGCGGAACCTGCTCCCGACTGCGCTCAAGGTCGACGGGCTCGGCCTGGCCGTACCGCTGGGGGCGTACTCGCTGATGATCGGCGCGATGCTCGTCACCGGATGGCTCACGGGGAGCGCACTCATCGCCGCAGGCGCCACGATCTTCGCCCTGAGTGACACTCACCTGGGACGTCAACTCACCTGGCGCCGATTCCGCCAGCCCACCGGCGGCCCGCTGCTCGCGGTCATGGTCACGTACTACGCAGGCCAGGCGCTGCTGATCGCAGGAGTCGTGCACGCCCTCTGAACGGAGACGCTGTCGCCATCGAACGCCACCTGGCGTAACCCAATCGAGCGTCATAGAAGTTGACGCGCGCGGTCGCAAGGCGCCGGAGGGAAGCGAGCCTTGAGGGCTCGCGACCGAAGAGCAACGCAGCGAACGCGCCGTCAGGCTTCTATGACGACAGGGATGATCATGGGGCGTCGCCGCATCTTCGTCCCGACCCACCGTCCGATCGTGCGGCGTACGGCCTGTTGCATCGCGTAGGTGTCGGTCGCGCCTTCGGCGATGACCGCGTTGACGGCGTCGATGATCGGTTGCCGGATGGGGTCGAAGTCCGAGTCCTCCCAGACGTGGCCGCGCGCGTGGATCTCGGGGCCGGCGGAGACCTTTCCGGAGACGGAGTCGACGACGACGATCACGGAGATGAACCCCTCCTCCGCGAGGATGAGGCGGTCCTTGAGTTCGATCTCGGTGACGTCGCCGACGGTGTTGCCGTCGACGAAGACGAGCCCGACATCGACCTTGCCGACGATGGACGCCACACCGTCGCGCAGGTCAACGACGTAACCGTCCTCGGCGAGCACGACATTCTCGATCCCGACGGCGCGCGCGAGGTCGGCGTTGGCGACGAGGTGACGGACCTCGCCGTGCACCGGCATCACGTTCTTGGGCCGCACGATGTTGTACGTGTAGAGAAGTTCGCCTGCGGATGCGTGGCCGGAGACGTGCACGAGTGCGTTGCCCTTGTGGACCACGTTCGCGCCGAGGCGGGTCAGGCCGTTGATGACCCGGGAGACCGAGTTCTCGTTGCCGGGGATCAACGAGGACGCGAGCAGCACGGTGTCGCCGGGGGCGAGGTGCACGAAGTTGTGGGTGCCGTTGGCGATCCGGGACAGCGCCGACATCGGCTCGCCCTGCGAGCCGGTGGAGAGCAGCACCTGCTTCGACGGCGGCAGCTCCGCGATTTCCTTGGCATCGCGTACGACACCGTCCGGGACGGTCAGGTAGCCGAGATCAGCTGCGATGGCCATGTTGCGGACCATCGATCGTCCGACGTACCCGACCTTGCGGCCGTGTTTGGCTGCTGCGTCGAGGATCTGCTGGACGCGGTGCATGTGGGAGGCGAAGCAGGCGACGATGATCCGCTGCTCGGAGGTACGGAAGACCTGCTCGATCGCGGGCGTGATGTTGCGTTCGGAAGTGGTGAATCCCGGGACCTCGGCGTTGGTCGAGTCCGTGAGGAAGAGGTCGACTCCCTCCTCGCCGAGACGGGCAAACGCACGCAGGTCGGTGATCCGGCCGTCGAGCGGCAGCTGGTCCATCTTGAAGTCACCGGTGACCAGGGCCATGCCAGCAGGCGTACGAATCGCGACGGCGAGCGCGTCCGGGATGGAGTGGTTAACCGCGACGAACTCAAGATCGAACGGTCCGAAGGACATCCGGTCGCCCTCGCGCACCACGTGGTGGACGGGTTCACGCAGCCGGTGCTCGCGCAGCTTCGGGTCGACCAGTGCCAGGGTCAGGCGGGACCCGACGATCGGGATGTCGTTGCGTTCGCGGAGCAGGTACGGCAGGGCGCCGATGTGGTCCTCGTGGCCGTGCGTCAGCACGACCGCCTCGATGGCGTCGAGCTTGTCCCGGATCGGACCGAAGTCAGGAAGGATCAGGTCGACGCCCGGCTGCTGCTCCTCGGGGAAGAGCACGCCGCAGTCGACGACCAGGACCCGGCCCTCGTACTCGAACACGGTCATGTTGCGGCCGACTTCTCCGAGCCCTCCCAGCGGGATCACACGCAGGGTGCCCGACTCGAGGTCGGGCGGCGGCAGCAGGTTCGTCAGATGCATGTCAGAGGAGTCCAGCCGACGCGAGGCCCAACCGGACGGCGGCATGCTCGGCCGCGTCCAGTTCGATCAAGGGAGATCGGACCGACCGGTTGTCGATCACGCCCAGATGCTGCAGTGCGGACTTGGCGGTGGTGGCGCCGTAGTTGGCCACACCCATGATCGCCGCGTACGCAGGCTGCAACTGCGCGTCGATCGCCTCGGCGACGGCGAAGTCACCTGCGACTGCGGCCTCGATCAGCGCGCGAATCTGCAGGCCGGCAGCATGGGCGACCACCGAGACGGCGCCGACGGCACCGTGGCGGATGAAGTCGAGGGTGAGCGAGTCATCACCGGAGTACACGATGTAGCCGTGGTCACGCAGGAAATCGGCCTGCGCGGCGTCACCGGCCGCATCCTTGACCGCCACGAAGTTCTCGATCGAGGCGAGGTTGGCGTACACCTCGGGCGAGATCTTGGTCCCGGTGCGTCCGGGGACGTCGTACAGCATGATCGGCGTCTTCGTGGCCTCGGCGACCTGGCGGAAGTGGTGCTCGATGCCGGCCTGGCCGGGCTTGTTGTAGTACGGCGTCACGAGCAACAGCGCGTCGGCGCCCGCCTTCTCCGCCTGCACGGCGAGTTCGAGCGTGGTCCGGGTGTCGTTCGTACCGATCCCGGCGACGAGCTTGATCGACGACCCGACGGCGTCGCGTACGGCCTGGATGAGGTCACCGTCCTCCGCGACGGTCGTCGTAGGCGACTCTCCGGTCGTCCCGGAGACGACCAGTCCGTCGTGGCCGTGGGCCACCAGGTGCTTCGCAACCTTCTGCGTCTGCTCGAAGTCGATGGAGCCGTCCTTCTCGAAGACGGTCACCATCGCGGTCAGGAGCTGGCCGAACGGAGCAGTGGGTGAAGTCACCGGTTCAGGCTATCGGTTGCCGTGCGCGACGGTCGAAAGGATGCGCGACCGTCCGGACGCCGAGCGCTCAGTAACGGAAGACGTAGTTCCCGCTGCTGGCCGTCGAGGTCCACACGCCGTACTGGTACGGCGAGGACGACTGGTAGCCCCACAGCTCGGAGTCCGCGACCACCGTGATGGGCGTCCCTCGGGCAGCTCCACACTTGCCGAACAAGACGGACGGGATCTTGAAGTCGTAGGTGTTGGCCGCGTAGTTGACCGTCGCCACCTTCGCGACCCGTGTCCCACATGCGATCGTCCCTGACGGACCCTCGGTCCCGACCTGGGCTGACGCCAGGTTCATGGTCCTCGGCGTCGAGAACTGCAGTCCGGCGTCGGATTCCGCGACCCACGTCCCGTCGCTGCGCGCACGGATGACCTTGACGACGGCGATCTGGATGTAGACGTACGTCGAGTCCCGGCGAATCCTCACTCCCGTGATCCGGGCGTGTCCGGGCGCCGCGCCCTGGAGGTGCGACGCGACCGTCGATGCGGTCGGGGCTCGTCCTGCGGACGCCCCGGCGGCGTAGGTGAAGGGCGTACCTGCGCTCGCCGACGGCATGATGCCCATCGCGAGGCTCGTGACCAGCGCCGTGGCGCCTGCCGCACGAACGATTCGATTCGCCACAGATGTTCCCCCATTGTGTTCACCGTCCGGGCGGGCGGCGTGTGAACAGTGTGGTGACAGTGACCAATGGGGTCAATTGACCATTCGGTCCCGCGGACGCAGTCCAAAGAACTAGTCGGACACATCCGTCGCCAGATGCGCACGAGTCAGGAACACCCGCTCGTAGAACTCGTGCGACTCGGTCGCGGTGACGGTCCACTCGCCCTCGTCGTACGCCGGGTAATGAACATCGCCTTCCGGACTCAGACGGACCCGCGAGATCACCTGCGCTGTGGCGTACGGCATCGCTGCGGCGTACACCTGAGCGCCGCCCGCCACCATCAGATCGCCCGGGAGGTCGTCGGCCATCGCCAGGGCGTCCTCGACGCTCGCCGCCGTGAGTACGCCCTCGTGGGACCAGGCGGGATCGCGGGTGAGCACGATGGTGGTACGCCCGGGCAGAGGCCGCCCGATCGACTCAAAGGTCGTGCGACCCATGAGCAAGATGTGTCCCAGCGTGAGCGCCTTGAACTCGGCCTGCTCCCCGGCGATCTTCCACGGGATGTCCGGGCCGTTCCCGATGACGCCGTTCTCGGCCACAGCCGCGACGAGCACGCAGCGCTTCGAGAAGCGGGTCATACGGAGATCGGCGCCTTGATCGCCGGATGCGGGTCATACCCGACGATCTGGAGGTGCTCGAGCTCGAACTGGTCGATCGCCTTGACGGACTTGTCGAGGATGAGCGTCGGGAGCGGACGCGGATCCCGCGTCAGCTGCTCACGAGCCTGATCGAGGTGGTTGAGGTAGAGGTGCGCGTCGCCGAACGTGTGCACGAAGTCTCCGACCTCCAGGCCGCAGATCTGGGCGACCATGTGGGTGAGCAGCGCGTACGACGCGATGTTGAACGGCACTCCGAGGAAGACGTCGGCCGAGCGTTGATACAGCTGGCAGGACAGTCGGCCATCGGCCACGTAGAACTGGAACAGGCTGTGGCACGGGGCGAGTGCCATGTCGGGGATGTCCGAGACGTTCCACGCCGACACGATGTGGCGTCGGGAGTCCGGGTTGCCCTTTATCTGGTCGATCACACCGGCGATCTGGTCGACGTGGCGACCGTCCGGGGTCGGCCAGGAGCGCCACTGGTAGCCGTAGACGGGCCCGAGGTCGCCGTTCGCGTCAGCCCATTCGTCCCAGATCGTGATGCCGCGCTCCTGGAGCCACTTCACATTGGTGTCACCACGGAGGAACCACAACAACTCACCGAAGATCGACCGCGTGTGCACCTTCTTCGTGGTCACCAGCGGGAAGCCCTCACGCAGATCGAAGCGCATCTGATGGCCGAAGACCGACTTCGTCCCGGTGCCCGTCCGGTCGGTCTTCTCCACACCCTCATCGAGAATGCGCTGCACGAGATCCAGATACTGCTTCACATCCATGACCCTATGCCTCACCACGGACAGTTCCGACGACGGTCTGAGGAGTGTTGTCCAACACCGACTCCCTAGTCCCTTGTGCCTACTGCCTTAGGCCCACTCGGTGGGGCCGGAGCCGGACCCCAACGATTACGCTCGCTCTTCGAGCGCCCCGGAAGGCGGTGGAAACGTGGCACGTCGACACGCAATCGTCGTCGCAGTTGTCGGCTTCGGCCTGCCCCTTGCGGGCGTTGCCTCCCCCGCTGAGGCTGCCTCCACGACACCTACGCAGCCCCAGTGCCAGACCCTGCTGACCTGTGTCGTCCCGATCGTCACCGGAGTGACCGGTGGCCTGATCACCAGCGTGCCGACCTTGGTGCATGCAGTCCCGACGGTCGTCGGATCCGTCCCCAAGACCCTCTCGACACTGCTCGGCGGCAAGCCCACCACTCCGACGCAGGGCACCACGACGCCGCCCCCACCGCCCAACCACGGCAAGCCGACGGTGAAGCCGCAGCACCACAAGCCCCCGACGACTTCGGCGACACACGTCACGCCGGCGCCGACGAAGGCCGCCGCCAGGATTACGACGCCCACCCCGGCCAAGCCGACAGTGATCCCGCAAGCGCCCACTCCGTCCACGAACCCGGTGATCCAGGTCGTCGAGCAGGTCGCCCACGCCGCTGAGAAGGTCGTCTCGCTGTTCGGGTGGAACCTGCTGGCCCTCCTCCCGATGGCAGGCATCGCCTTCGGGATCTCGCGCCGGATGGCCGCCTCCCGGCGTTCGGTCTCCGGTCTGCTCTGATCCAGAGGCGTACCGTCTCAGAAGGTCGCCGTGCCGACCAAGGTCGTACCCGTGTCCCCGCCGACCCAGACGGTCCCGTCAGACTCCTTGGCGATGTGTACGCGCCCGCGGCGCTGAAGCACCGTCCCCTGGCTCGCCACGTACTGACTCGGGAGGCCGGACCCAGCGAGCCACTGTCCGAGGCCGGCGTTCAGCGACCCGGTGACCGGATCCTCGGAAATCCCGAGAGGCACCGGGAAGGCTCGGACCTCGATCGCGCAATCGCCTCCTACCGGATACCGGGCAAATGCGGCGATCTCCATGTCGACGAATTTCGACGCGTCCGGCGTGAGCGCCAGGACCTCATCAACCGTCGCCAGCTCGGCGGCGATCCATCGGGGTCCGTTGACGATCCAGGAGATGTCGAGGATCGCGGAGTCATGGATGCCCAGGGCGGCGGCGACCTGAGCCCGTTCAGCGGGCGTGGGAGGCCCGAACCGCTGCAGAGGGGGCGCCTGGAATGCCAACCGCGGCGCACGCCGCAAGGTCACCAGACCGACGGCGCATTCCTGCACCAGAGCCTCGCCGCGCGCGACTCCCCCGGCCTCGAGCCAGGCGTGCGCGCTGCCGAGCGTGGGATGACCGGCGAACGGCAACTCGCCGCCGGGAGTAAAGATCCGGAGCCGGTAGTCAGCCGCCGGGTCGCTGGGGCGGAGCAGGAAGGTCGTTTCGGACAGGTTCGTCCAGCGCGCGAACGCGCCCATCTGTTCATCTGTCAGGTCATCAGCGTCGTGCACGACGGCGACGGGATTGCCCAGCAGCGGCTCGGCGCTGAAAACGTCGACCTGACGAAACGCCCGCGAGGCGCTCGACCTCACTCCTCACCCCTCACTCATCAGGCCTCGAGACTCATTCGGTAGGCCTCACGGTCACCCTCGACCAGCGTGCCGGCCACGACGCCGTGATCGAGCAGGTCCGGGTAGACCTCACCGATCCACGACTCGGCGTCAGACTGGCTGGCGAACGTGTCGTCGTATCCGTCAACGCGTACGTCCGATCCGTCCTCGGCGTGCAGTACCCAGCGCCAGGCGCCGAAACCGTCGGTCGGCAGGCTCATCGGACGTGCGATTCGACGAAGGGGGCCTTGACCTGCTCGAACGCCGCCTGTTTGCCGCGTACGTCGAGGGTGACCGTGGCGTCGGCCGGTACCTCGGTCGAGATCAGCGCGAGACCGATGCCCTGCTTCAGGCTCGGGCTGAAGGTGCCCGAGGTGACCTCGCCGACAACCTCACCGTTGTGGAGCACGGACATGTGTCCGCGCGGGATCGCCCGGTCGATCTGCTTGATCGCGCGCAGTGTCCGCTTCGGGCCAGCCTCCTTCACCGCGAGCAGCACGTCCCGCCCCCAGAAGGCAGGCTTCTTGAAGGACACGGCCCACCCGGCGCCGCCCTCGAGCGGGTTGATGGTCGGCGAGATGTCCTGACCGTGGAGGGGGTAGCCCATTTCCGTACGCAGGGTGTCGCGGGCGCCGAGCCCGATCGGCAGGATGCCGTGGTCGGCACCCGCGTCGAGGATCGCATCCCACAACTGCTGGGCCACGTCGTTGGGCGCCACCAGTTCAAAGCCCCGCTCGCCGCTGTAGCCGGTGCGACAGATGATCACCTCAGCGCCCTCGTACGCCGCTACGGCGAAGCTCATGTACTCGTGGTCGGTCGGGAAACCGAGCGCCTCCACAACCTCGGACGACTTCGGGCCCTGGACGGCGAGTACGACGTAGTCGCGGTGACGGTTGGTGACCGCGATGCCCTCGGGAGCGGCCTCGGCGAGGCGGCGTACGACCTCCGTGGTGTTGCCGGCGTTGGGGATCAGGAAGATGTCGTCGTCGGCGCGGTAGTACTGGATCAGGTCGTCGACCACACCGCCCGTCGCGTCATCGCAGATCAGCGTGTACTGAGCCTGGCCGGGACCGATGCGGGCGAGGTCGTTGGTGAGCACCGAGTTCACGTACGCGGCTGCACCCGGACCGATCACGGTCGCCTTGCCCAGGTGGCTCACGTCGAACAGCCCGACCGCGGTGCGTACAGCGGTGTGCTCGGCGACGACACCGCTGTATTCCAGCGGCATCGACCATCCACCGAATTCGCCGAACTTCGCGCCGAGCGCGACGTGACGATCATGGAGCGGGGACGTGAGCAGATCAGCCATACCCCGACCCTATCGGCGGCTCACCGGGCCACACCTAGACTCACCGGGCATGGGTTACACGTTGCGCTCCGCCTCCCCCGCACGTACGCGCGCCGAGGCCGTGGTGATCGGGTTGCTCCAAGGCGACAACGCCGCCTCGATCGCACCCGGCGGAGAGGATCTCGCCACCGCGTACGGGCGCAGGCTCCGTGGACTTCTGGCCACACTCGGAGCCACCGGCAAGGCCGGGGAGGTCCTGCGGGTGCCGGTCAACGACGAGGTCTCAGCCTCGTTGGTCGTGTTCGTCGGGCTCGGTCCGGCCGTCACCGCGGACGCCGTACGAGCCGCCGCCGGAGTCGCCGCGCGCGCGGTTCCCAATGCGACCTCAGTGGCACTCGCCCTGCCCGCAGATTCACCGGCGTTGATCAACGCCATCGTGGAAGGTCACATCCTCGGCGGCTACACGTACACGCCGTACAAATCGGCTCCGGCGCCGGAGAAGCCCGGGCAGATCTCCGTGCTGACAGAGCACCCCAAGGACGAGGCGAACCAGGCGGCCCTCGCGTGGGCCGAAACTGTCGCCGCGGCTGTGGCCGCGACCCGCGACTGGGTGAACCAACCGCCCAACGATCTGACTCCCCCGGCCTTCGCCGATGCCATCGTTGCCGCCGTGGCATCAGTGCCGTCAGTCACGGCCCACGTGTACGCGGAGAAGGCGCTGGAGAAGATCGGCGCCGGCGGGATCCTCGGCGTCGGACTCAGCTCGCCGGCCGCGCCGCGGCTGGTGGAGCTCCGGTACGCACCGGAGGGAGCCACGACGCACCTCGCTCTGGTGGGCAAGGGCATCACCTTTGACTCGGGCGGTCTGAACCTGAAGCCCGGGAGCAGCATGAAGACGATGAAGTCCGACATGGCTGGTGCGGCAGCCGTGGTCCAGGCCACCCTGGCGATCGCCGCCCGGGGCCTGCCCCTGACGATCAGCACCTTCGTCCCGATCGCCGAGAACGCGATCTCCGCCACCTCGATGCGACCGGGTGACGTCATCACCCAGTACGACGGCACCACCGTCGAGATCCTGGACACCGACGCGGAGGGTCGACTGCTGCTGGCCGACGCGCTCGGCCGGGCGGTCGAGAGTGGACCGGACGTCGTCATCGATGTCGCGACACTGACCGGCGCGATGGTGAGCGCCCTCGGCGACCGGATCACCGGTGCGATGGGATCCGCCGAACTCGTGGACGCGCTCGTCGAGGCGGGGGCGGGCGCCGGTGAGGCACTGTGGCCGATGCCGATCCCCGACGCGATCGTCGATCGAGTCCACAAGTCGACCGTCGCCGACCTGCTCCAGGTCGACGGCATCGGCTGGGGTGGCGGACTGTATGCCGCGGCCTTCCTGCGCGAGTTCGTCGGCGGCCACACATGGGCCCACCTCGACATTGCCGGCTCCTCCTGGAATGCCGGCGGAGCGTACGGCGCCGTCAGTGCCGGCGGCACCGGTGCGGCCGTCGCCACCCTGATCGCGTACGCCCGCGGGCTTGCCGCCGCGGAATAGGTGGGAGTCCTGCGCCGCTGTGTCACCTGTGGTGCAAGGATGAGCACATCGCCTTTTGGAGCATCACGAATTCCGCTACAACAGGTGCAGCGACGAACGTATTTGAAAGGTTCTTCATGGCCACCGAAGTCACCCTTCCGGCACTGGGCGAGTCCGTCACCGAAGGCACCATCACCCGCTGGCTGAAGAACGTGGGCGACACCGTCGCTGTGGACGAGCCGCTGGTCGAGATCTCCACCGACAAGGTCGACACCGAGATCCCGTCGCCGGTGGCCGGCATCATCCTGGAGATCAAGGCTCAGGAGGACGACACCATCGAGATCGGTGCGCCCCTGGTGGTGATCGGTGCCGCCGGTGACGCTCCTGTCGCCGCTGCTTCGGTGGCCGAGGCGCCGGCTGCGCCTGCCCCGGCTGCGGCGCCCCCCGCTCCTGTTGCCCCTGCCCCAACCCCGGTCCCAACCCCGGTCCCTGTCGCGGCGGCGCCGACCCCGGTTGCTGCTCCGGCTCAGCCGGAGGCCACCGCCGACAACACCCCGACGGCAGGCGGCACCGAGGTCGTACTCCCGGCGCTGGGCGAGTCCGTGACCGAAGGCACCGTCATGCGCTGGCTCAAGGCCGTCGGCGACACCGTCGCGGTCGACGAGGGTCTGCTGGAGATCTCCACCGACAAGGTCGACACCGAGATCCCTTCGCCCATGGCCGGCACGCTGCTGGCCCAGAAGGTCGCCGAGGACGAGACGGTCGAGGTCGGTGCGGTTCTGGCAGTCATCGGCGCTGCCGGTGCGTCTGCCGCACCCGTCGTGACCCCTGACCCCGAGCCTGCTGCCATCGCCGCTGCCGCGACCGACGCGACCATCGCTTCTCCTGTTGCGCCAGCCCCGGTCGCGCCCGCTCCGGTTGTCGAGGCGCCAGCCGCCCCCGCGGCTGCAGCTCCGGTGGCACCTGCTGCGCCGATCGCCCCGAGCACCGGCGCCAGCTCGTACGTCACTCCGCTGGTACGCAAGGTGGCCGCCGACAACGGTGTCGACCTGGCGACCGTGACCGGCTCAGGCGTTGGTGGACGTATCCGGAAGGAAGACGTGCTGGCCGCGGCTGCCGCCAAGAGCGCCCCAGCCGGCACGCCGGCCGCAGACCCGGCACCGGCGGCCGTTGAGGCGCCGTCGCCGCTGCGCGGCAAGACGGAGCCGATGAGCCGCCTGCGTACGATCATCGCCAACCAGATGGTCACCTCGCTGCAGACCGCGGCCCAGGTCACCCAGGTCGTCGAGGTAGACGTCACGTCGATCGCGAAGATCCGCGAGGCTCGTCACGCCGACTTCGAGGCTCGCGAAGGCGTCAAGCTCACCTACACGGCGTTCTTCGCCAAGGCCGTCGTGGACTCGCTTCGAGTGCACCCGAAACTCAACGCTGGGATCGACCTGGCCAAGGGCGAGATCAACTACTACGACCGCGAGAACCTCTCGATCACGGTCGACACCGAGGCCGGCCAGATCAGCCCGGTGATCAAGGACGCCGGAGACCTCTCGGTCAGTGGTCTGGCGAAGAAGATCGCCGACGTGGCTGCTCGCAGCCGCTCGCTCACGATCAGCCCGGACGAACTGTCCGGCGGCACCTTCACCCTCACGAACACCGGGTCGACCGGTGCCCTGTTCGAGACGCCGATCATCAACACCCCGCAGGCTGCCATCCTCGGCGCCGGCGTCGTGGTGAAGCGTCCAGTCGTCCTCACCGACCCGGTCCTCGGCGACACCGTCGGGATCCGCCACATGGTCTACCTGGCCCTCACCTACGACCACCGCCTGATCGACGGCGCCGATGCCGGTCGCTTCCTGGTGGACGTACAGGACCGGCTCGAGAGCGGGAACTTCGACGTCTGAGATGTCGAAGCATCGGTGCCGTGACGTCTGAGCTGCGATTCGAGGCCCTGGGCACGCTGGACTACCTGGCGGCCTGGGACCTCCAGCGCGCCATCCACAGCGAGGTCGTCGAGGGCGTACGCCCGGACACGGTGCTGCTTCTGGAGCACCCGCCCACGTACACCGCCGGGAAGCGGACCGACCCCTGGGAGCGGCCGTCGGATTCGGGTGGCGCTCCGGTGATCGACGTCGACCGCGGCGGCAAGATCACCTTCCACGGCCCCGGCCAGCTGGTGGCATACCCGATCGTCCGACTCCCCTCGCACGTCCTGGTCGTGGACTTCGTACGCCGCCTCGAGGAGGCCCTGATCTCCACCTGCACCGGGTTCGGCGTGGTGACTGCGCGGATCCCCGGCCGGTCCGGTGTGTGGGTCAAGGATGAGGCCGGCGAGCGGAAGATCGCTGCCATCGGGCTCCGCGTCAGCCGTGGCGTCACGATGCACGGGATCGCCATCAACGGTGATGTCGACATGAGTTGGTACGACCGCTTCGTGCCCTGCGGCATCGCCGACGCCGGGGTGACCTCGCTGTCCCGCGAGCTCGGACGCGATGTCACCGTCGCCGAGATCGCTCCGGTCCTGGAGCGCGAGTTCCGCGCGTACCTCGCCTGGGAGCCGTACGTGTCGACGCCGGACTACGAAGCGAAGCCAGAACCAAAGCGTGGCGTACACCTGCTCACGCCCACCCTGTGATCAGAGCCATTCTCACGTGACCCCGGCAACACATGTTTCCCTCCCGAGCGCAGGTAGGCTGACCGAGTGACTCTCGCCCCCGAAGGCCGCAAACTTCTGCGCCTCGAAGTTCGTAACAGCGAGACCCCGATCGAGCGCAAGCCGGAGTGGATCAAGACCCGCGCGAAGATGGGTCCGGAGTACACGCATCTGCGGCAGTTGGTGAAGGAGGAGAACCTCCACACCGTCTGCCAGGAGGCCGGCTGCCCCAACATCTTCGAGTGCTGGGAGGACCGCGAGGCGACGTTCCTCATCGGCGGCGACCAGTGCACCCGGCGCTGCGACTTCTGCCAGATCGACACCGGCAAGCCGGAGCCGCTGGACCGCGACGAGCCGCGACGCGTGGCCGAGTCGGTCCAGACCATGGGCCTGAAGTACGCCACCATCACCGGTGTCGCGCGCGACGACCTCCCCGACGGTGGCGCCTGGCTCTACGCCGAGACCGTACGAGCCATCCACGCACTCAACCCGGACACCGGCGTGGAAAACCTGGTCCCGGACTTCAACGGCCAGCCGGACCTCCTCGAAGAGGTCTTCAGCGCCCGTCCCGAGGTGCTCGCGCACAACCTCGAAACGGTCCCCCGGATCTTCAAGCGGATCCGTCCGGCCTTCCGCTACGAGCGCTCGCTCGACGTGATCACCCAGGCCCGCGCGTACGGCCTGGTCACCAAGTCGAACCTGATCCTCGGCATGGGCGAGACCCGCGAGGAGATCTCCGAGGCACTCAGCGACCTCGTGGACGCCGGGTGCGAACTGATCACGATCACCCAATATCTACGGCCGAGTCTGCGCCACCACCCGGTCGAGCGCTGGGTGAAGCCGGAGGAGTTCATCGAACTGCGTGACGAGGCCACCGAACTCGGGTTCACCGGAGTCATGTCCGGTCCCCTCGTCCGTTCGTCCTACCGTGCCGGCCGGTTGTACCGTCAGGCACTCGAAGCCCGGACCCTGTAGCTCACAGCGCCACCCGTGTGAACACGACACGGTAGAACGAAGAGAGATATTCCATGTCGCAGACCGACCCGTCCCAGATGAAGCGCTCGCAGCAGATTCGGGAGATGTACCGAATCACCCGCGAAGCCGACCGGCTCTTCGGTCTGAAGCTGCTGCTTGCCGTCGTCATCGGTGCCGCGATCGGCGTCGGCCTCATGATGATCCTGCCGGCGCACGGCGTCTTCCAGGTGATCTTCGAGGTCATCGGCGGCTTGCTCGGCGCCTTCATCCTCGGCTTGCTCTACTTCTCGCGCCGCTCGCAGCGCGCCGCGTACGCCCGCATCGAGGGTCAGCCCGGCGCGGCCGTCGCCGCGCTCGGCATGCTCCGCCGCGGATGGACCACCACCCCTGCTGTCGCCTTCAACCGCAACCAGGACATCGTCCACCGCGTCGTCGGCCCTCCGGGCGTCGTCCTGATCGGCGAGGGTGACCCCAAGGGCGTACGCGCGCTGCTGGACACCGAGAAGAAGAAGACCCGTCGCGTCCTGCCCGAGACCCCGATCCACGAACTGGTCGCCGGCAACGGCGAGGGCGAGATTCCGCTCCCGAAACTCTCTGGCAAGGTCATGAAGCTCGGACGTCAGGTCACCGGTGGCGATCTGACCGAGATCTTCCAGCGGCTCAAGGCGCTTGACGCCCAGCGCGGCGCGGCGCCCATCCCGAAGGGGCCGATGCCGACCTCGATGAAAGGCCAACGAGGCAACCTTCGAGGGAAGTAACTGACGGCGTCATTATTTCCCTCGACCCGTCGAAAGGTGTTCGCCGGCGGCCGGGTTTGTCTGTGAGCGTCGCGACGTTGTCGGTCACATGGTGCCGCTGAGGACGGTCACGTCCTTCGCCGGCGGAGCCTGAACGGTGACGGGCTCGCCCCACTTCGAATACGTCGCCGTCACCCAGGAGCCATCCCCGGTGGGGCTGTAGGTGTACTGGATCAGGCGGCCGGTGTTGTCGATCCAGACTGTCGCGATCGTCTGTGAGGCACTGGTCGCGGATGGCGTCGCCGTCGATGTCGAAGCCGTGAGGACGTACTCGCGCGTGCTGATGCCCGCGATCGTCGCTGAGCCCTTGTAGGTCCCGACGGTGTGCGGCCCGAGGTAGAGCAGCTCGAAGTTCGTCTGGCCGAAGGCGGGCGCACTGCTGATGCCGTCGTCGGCACTCGAGGTCAGGATCCACTTCGAGCCGAGGCTGGCGGCGTGGAGGTACGCCTTGTCGCCGGTGATGATCACGGTCCCGGCCTGGCCGGGCGCGGACGGGTTGGAGAGCGTGATCTTCGCCTGCACCGGCGGCCCGATCACGGCATCGGCGGAGCCAACGGCCGGGCCCCCGCTCGGGACGTACTCCACGTGCACGGTCCGGACCCCGTCGAAGAGGTGACCGAACACCTGGTGGAGCCGGTCGCCCGAGAGAGTGCCGCCCACCTTGGTGTTGTCGATCGACTTCGACCCACCGGTGACCAGCAGGATCACCCCGACGACCACCGCCACGACGGCCAGAGCAGCACCGACAACGACACCAACGCCCCGAGGACCGCGCGGAGGCCTCATCTGCCGATCATCCGAGACCGGGGATGGAGGTGACCTCGGCGGTCGGCGGCGCGACGACGTCCACGGTCTTGCCGAAGTCGCTGAGGGTGACGGTGACCGTTCCGGCGGGGCCCATGTCGACCACCGTCTGCTGAAGCAGTCCGCCCTTGACCCAGACATTCAGCTTGATCGACTTCGGAAGCGCTTTCATGCCCTTCTGGATCAGCGAGTTCGTCGCCATCCCGGCGGGCAGGTGCTTCGCAGCGGATGCGGTGTCGACGTTGATCACGTAGTGGTCGCCGATCGTGTCGGTGCCGAGGAACGTCCCACCGATGAGGCCGCCCGAGTACTGATCGAACATCTGCGACGGCGACATCGCGGTGACCGAGCCGAGCATCTGGCCCAGGGGGCTGTTCTTGTCGGTGAGGTCGATCTTGATCCACTTGCCACCGAGCTGCGGAAGATTCATCTTGATGTAGAACGCCTGCCCGACCAGCCGGGCCTGCATCTCACCGAGCTGAGGCACAGTCATCGTCATCTGGATGGCGATCGTGCCATTGGCTCGGGTCATGTCGCCCTCGCCGGTGATGTCCGCGGCCCGGGTGGCGATCTTGATCGTCTCGTGGACCGACGTCAGGTTGGCTCCCGCCGCCTTCACGATGTCCTTGACCTGAGCCGCGGTCAGGATGGTCCCCGCCGCCGGGGCGGGTGCGATCGACATCGACAGGCCGGGCGTACTCGTCGACGGCGAACCGCAGGCCGTCAGCGGCGCGATCACGGCAACGGCGGCAACCGCCAGAACGCGCTTGGGGGCGAACATCATCGCTCTCCTTCAGTGTGAACCAGGTCACGATAGGTGGCCAGAGTAACGGTGGCCGTACCGACGGCGAGGTCGTGCAGGCCCCGTCCGTCGGGGCGGAACACGAGCGGCGGCACGAACAAGGCGACCAGGATCTGTCGCGCGAACGCCCGGACCAGATCGAGCGGACGCCGGTCGCCGTCGACGCGTACGACCCGGAGCCGGGTCGCGATCTGGCCGAATGATCCGCCGACCGTGGCAGTGAGGATCGCGGACTCCACGACGAAGGCGCCAAGGATTCCGAGCGAGAAGGACTGAGACGTCTTGTAACTGCCGACGACCGCCACCACGATGGCGATGCACGCCAGCCAGTCGACAGCCAACGCGAGCATCCGGTGCGCCCAGGAAGCGTTATCAAAGCCAAGTTCGGCAACCACCCGGACAACCTACCCACCGCCCCGCAACAGCCATCGGAGCGCGTACGCCGGGGCCCACGATGTGAACCTGTAACACGCCCGTAACATCTGGGCGATCCCATGTCATACGACGCGCCTACGGTAGCCGCGAACACCGCTCGTGTGACGAGCACAGTCCTCAGTTCTAGGAGCAATACGTGACTGCGAACCCGACCCGTCAGGGTGCGATCCGCGAGATCGAGGCCAACGAGGCCCCGGCCACCTTCTTCACCGGTACGAGCGACTCGCCGGAGATCTTCGGTGAGAACGTCTTCTCGCTTCCGGTGATGGCCAAGCGCCTCCCGAAGTCGGTCTACAAGTCCGTCGCCGCGACCATCGAGAAGGGCGACAAGCTCGACCCCGCCATCGCCGATGTCGTCGCCGCCGCGATGAAGGACTGGGCCATGGAGAAGGGCGTCACGCACTACGCGCACGTCTTCTACCCGCTCACCGGCCTGACCGCTGAGAAGCACGACTCCTTCATGGAGCCGGTCGGCGACGGCACCGCGATCTGGGAGTTCCAGGGCAAGATCCTCGTCCAGGGCGAGCCGGACGCCTCCTCGTTCCCCAACGGTGGCATCCGCGCCACGTTCGAGGCCCGTGGTTACACCGGCTGGGACGTGCAGTCCCCCGCGTACATCCTCGAGAACCCGAACGGCTCGACCCTCTGCATCCCGACGATCTTCGTCTCGATGACCGGCGAGGCGCTCGACTACAAGACCCCGCTGCTGCGCTCGCAGAACGCGATGTCGGACCAGGCCACCCGCGTCCTGGCACTGTTCGGTCACAAGGACATCGACAACGTCGTGTCCTACTGCGGTCCGGAGCAGGAGTACTTCCTGGTCGACACGTCGTTCGTCAACAGCCGTCCTGACCTGCTCAACGCGGGCCGTACGCTCTTCGGCGCCAAGCCGCCGAAGGGCCAGGAGTTCGACGACCACTACTTCGGCGCCATCCCGGAGCGGGTGCTGGCGTTCATGCACGACACCGAGCGCGCCCTGTTCAAGCTCGGCGTGCCGGCGAAGACCCGCCACAACGAGGTGGCCCCGGGCCAGTTCGAGATCGCTCCGGTCTTCGAGAAGGCCAACCTGGCCGCCGACCACCAGCAGCTGATCATGACGACGTTCAAGTCGGTCGCGAAGCGTCACGGCATGGAAGCCCTCTTCCACGAGAAGCCGTTCGCCGGCGTGAACGGCTCCGGCAAGCACGTGAACTTCTCGTTCGGCAACGGCAACCAGGGCAACTTCCTGAACCCGGGCGACAACCCGCACGACAACGCCCAGTTCCTCGTGTTCTGCGCCGCCGTCATCCGCGCGGTGCACCTGTACGGCGGCCTGCTGCGCGTCTCGATCGCGTCCGCTGGCAACGACCACCGTCTGGGCGCCAACGAGGCCCCGCCTGCGATCATCTCGATCTTCCTCGGCGACCAACTGCAGGACGTCTTCGAGCAGATCGCGAAGGGTGGTGCGACCTCGTCGAAGCAGAAGGGCGCCCTCTCCGTGGGTGTCGACAGCCTGCCGGTCCTCACCCAGGACGCCGGCGACCGCAACCGCACCTCGCCGATGGCCTTCACCGGGAACCGTTTCGAGTTCCGCGCGGTCGGCTCGGCTCAGACCGTCGCGGCCCCGCTGATCACGATCAACACGATCATGGCCGAGGCGCTCGACTACCTCGCCACCGAGATCGAGGCCGCCATCAACGGCGGCGCCGAGTTCAACGCCGCCGTCCAGTCGGTCCTGGCCACGGTCATCGCCAACCACGGTGCCGCGGTCTTCAACGGCAACGGCTACTCCACCGAGTGGCACGAAGAGGCCGTCGAGCGTGGTCTGAAGAAGCTCGACACCACGGTCGACTCGCTCCCGGAGTACCAGACCCCGGAGGCCAAGGCGCTCTTCTCGAAGTACGGCGTCTTCAACGAGGCCGAGCTCGAGGCTCGCTACGAGGTCGCCCTCGAGCAGTACCTGATGGCGATCAACGTCGAGGCGAACCTGACCGAGGAGATCGCCCAGACGGTCATCCTCCCGACCGCGATCCGGTACCAGACCGAGCTGGCCGACAACGTGTCCTCGCTCATCGCTGCCGGTGTCGAGGCCGACAAGTCGGACCTGCTCGCCGTGTCGGAGCTCGTCAGTGCGCTCCGTAAGGGCATCGCCGACCTGAAGGTTGCCAAGGCCGACGCGCATCACCACGAGGGCATCAAGGAGGCGGCGTACTACCGCGACGCGATCCTCCCGGCGATGCTCGCCGTTCGTGGTGCGGCTGACTCCCTCGAGGCCGTCGTCGCCGACGACCTGTGGGACCTGCCGACGTACCAGGAGATGCTGTTCATCAAGTAGGCACAGCAACAAGTAGGCACCGCATCAAGTGATGCGCACCTGATCGAGATCGATCCCGCGAGGGCCCCCGGCGTCAGCCGGGGGCCCTCGTCGTTCACCCAGCCAGGACGGCGATGAGGTCGCCTCCCTCGACGATCTGGGTCCCGGCGATCGCGATCCGCTGCACGACGCCGGCACAGGAAGCGGTGATGGTGGCCTCCATCTTCATCGCCTCGATGGTGGCGATCTTGTCGCCGGCCGCCACGGCGTCTCCGACCGTCACGGTCGGTGTCACTGCCCCGGCGAACGGAGCCGCGACGTGGTTCGGGTTCCCGGCATCGGCCTTCTCCGCCGCCGGAACCGCGCTCGCGATGGACCGGTCGCGGACGCTGATCGGGCGCCACTGGCCGTTCACCGTGCACATCACCGTGCGGTGGCCCCGGTCGTCGGCCTCGGAGATCGCCTGCAGCCCCAGGAGGAGCGAGACACCTTCGGCCAGACGTACCGCGTGCTCCTCGCCCTGCTGGATCCCGTAGAGGTAGTCGCGCGTACACAGCACGGAGAGGTCGCCGTACGCGCCCCGCGCAGCCTCGAAGTCCCGCGTCGGCCGCGGGAACAGCAGTTGATTGAGGGCGCGGCGTCGATCCGTCGACAATGCCCGTTCCTGCTCGGCAGTGAGCTTCGGCTCGGGCCGTGACCATGTCCTCCCGGCGAGGGCTTTCGTACGGAACGGTTCGGGCCAACCGCCGGGCGGATCACCCAGCTCGCCGTTGAGGAAGCCGATGACCGAATCGGGGATGTCGAACGTGCCGGGGTCGGCCTCGAACGCCGCCGGATCGGCGCCCACGGCCACGAGGTGCAGCGCGAGGTCGCCCACGACCTTCGAGGACGGTGTCACCTTGACCAGATGGCCGAGAATCCGATCGGCGGCGGCGTACATCTGCTCGATCGCCTCGAACTTCTCCCCCAGACCCAACGCCATCGCCTGCTGGCGCAGGTTGGAGAGTTGTCCGCCGGGGATCTCGTGGGTGTACACCCGACCCGTCGGAGCGGGCAGGCCCGACTCGAACGGCGCGTACAGCCGCCGGGTGGCCTCCCAGTACGGCTCGAGGGCACACACGTTCTCCAGGGACAGCCCGGTCTCGCGCTCAGAGTGGTCGGTGGCAGCGACCAGGGAGGAGAGGGACGGCTGCGAGGTCGTCCCGGACACTGCGGCGCAGGCGGCATCCACCGCGTCGACACCGGCCTCGATGGCCGCCACCAGGGTCGCCAGTTGTCCACCCGGGGTGTCATGGGTGTGCAGATGGACCGGCAGGTCGAACTCCCGTCGCAGTGCGGTCACCAAGATCCGCGCGGCTGGGGCACGCAGCAGTCCCGCCATGTCCTTGATCGCGAGGACATGCGCTCCGGCGTCGACGATCTGCTCAGCCAGTCGCAGGTAGTAGGCGAGGGTGTACAGCCGCTCGCCGGGGTTCGACAGATCGCCGGTGTAGCAGAGCGCGACCTCGGCCACCGTGGTCCCGGTCTCGCGGACGGCCTCGATCGCCGGCCGCATCTGGTCCACATCGTTGAGGGCGTCGAAGATCCGGAAGACGTCGACGCCGGTCGCAGCAGCTTCCTCCACGAACGCGCGGGTCACCGCCGTCGGGTACGGCGTGTAGCCGACCGTGTTCCGACCCCGGAGGAGCATCTGCAGATTGATGTTGGGCATCGCCTCGCGCAAGCCGGCCAGGCGTTCCCAGGGGTCCTCGGAGAGGAACCGCAGGGCCACGTCGTACGTCGCACCGCCCCAACATTCGACGGACCACAACTCCGGCGTGAGCCTCGCCACGTGTCCGGCGACATTGAGCAGATCGATGCTGCGGACCCGGGTCGCGAGCAAGGACTGGTGTGCATCCCGGAACGTGGTGTCCGTCACGGCGACCGCCGTCTGCTCCCGCAGGGCGCGTGCGAATCCGACAGGACCGAGCTCCAACAACCTCTGGCGGCTTCCGCTCGGAGGTGGCGCAGTCAGATCGATCATCGGCAACTTGCTGACTGCATCGACGGACGTCGGCGGCGGACCGTACGGCTGGTTGACCGTGACGTCCGCCAGGTAGTTGAGCAGCCGGGTCGGCGCGTCTGTGGTGGCCTGCGCGGCAAGCAACCAGGGATGCGTCTCGATGAACGCTGTGGTCACCCGACCGGCTGCGAAGTCGGGGTCGGCCAGCACGCCCTGGAGGAACGGGATGTTCGTCGACACGCCGCCGATGCGGAACTCCGCCACTGCCCGGCGCGCCTTCTGCACGGCCTTCTCGAAGGTCAGGCCTCGACAGGTCAGCTTCGCGAGCATCGAGTCGAAGTGTGCGGACACCTCGGCGCCCGTGTACGTGGTGCCGCCGTCGAGGCGTACGCCCGCACCCCCGGGCGAGCGGTAGTCGGTGATCCGACCGGTGTCCGGCCGGAAGCCGTTCGCCGGGTCCTCGGTCGTGATCCGGCACTGCAAGGCTGCACCACGCAGGCGTACGGACTCCTGGGACAGACCCAGGTCCGCCAACGTCTCCCCGGCCGCGATCCGCAACTGGGACTGCACCAGGTCGACATCGGTCACGTCCTCCGTCACCGTGTGCTCGACCTGGATGCGTGGGTTCATCTCGATGAAGACGTACGCACCCGCGGGGTCGAGGAGGAACTCGACAGTGCCCGCGTTGACGTACCCGATCTCGCGCGCGAACCGGACGGCGTCGGCACACATCCGGTCCCGCAGCTCCGGATCCAGGTTCGGCGCCGGCGCGATCTCGATGACCTTCTGGTGTCGGCGCTGGACCGAGCAGTCGCGCTCGAAGAGGTGGATGACGTTGCCTGCACCATCGGCCAGGATCTGGACCTCGATGTGCCGCGGGTCGATCACCGCCTGCTCGATGAACACCGTGGGGTCGCCGAACGCGCCCTCCGCCTCGCGCATGCAGACCTCGATCGCCTCGCGCAGGTCGGCACGGTCATCGACACGTCGCATGCCGCGCCCGCCACCACCGGCCACGGCCTTCACGAACAGCGGTGCCGGAATCGCCTCCGCCGCCGCGATCAGCGCCTCGACATCCGTCGACGGCTCCACACTCGCCAGCGTGGGTACGCCCGCAGCCCTCGCCGCCGCGATCGCCCGGGCCTTGTTGCCCGTCAGGGTCAGGACCTCGGCCGGCGGTCCGACGAACGTCACTCCCGCGGCCACACAGGCCTCGGCGAGCGCGGGGTTCTCCGAGAGGAAGCCGTACCCCGGGTAGACCGCGTCAGCCCCGCAGCGGACGGCCACGTCGACGATCCCCTGCGGATCGAGATATGCCTTGACCGGGTGTCCGATCTCCCCGATGACGTACGCCTCGTCGGCCCGGAGCCGGTGCTCGGACCGGCGATCCTCGTGCGGGAAGACGGCTACCGTGCTGGCACCGATCTCGCGAGTTGCCCGGAACGCACGGATCGCGATCTCGCCGCGGTTGGCGACCAATACCTTGTTGAACATTCGTGGGACCGTCCTCAGTGGGTGGGACTGCTCAGCACTCGATCACATTCACGGCGAGTCCGCCACGGGCGGTCTCCTTGTACTTCGTCTTCATGTCGGCGCCGGTCTCGCGCATGGTCTTGATCGCCTTGTCGAGGCTGACCTTGTGGCTGCCGTCGCCGTTGATCGCCATCCGGGCGGCGTTGATCGCCTTCATCGAGGCCATCGCGTTGCGCTCGATGCACGGGATCTGTACGAGACCACCGACGGGATCGCAGGTCAGGCCGAGGTTGTGTTCGATGCCGACCTCCGCGGCGTTCTCGACCTGCGCCGGCGTGCCCCCCAGGATTTCCGCCAGGCCTCCGGCGGCCATCGAGCAGGCCGAGCCGACCTCACCCTGGCAGCCGACCTCGGCCCCCGAGATGGAGGCGTTGATCTTGAACAGGATGCCGACCGCGGCCGCAGTCAGCAGGTAGCGAACGATGCCGTCCTCGTTCGCGCCGGGCACGAAGCGTACGTAGTAGTGCAACACCGCCGGGATGATGCCGGCGGCTCCGTTGGTCGGTGCTGTCACGATGCGGCCACCCGAGGCGTTCTCCTCGTTGACCGCCAGCGCGAAGGCGTTGACCCAGTCCATGACGTGCAGCGGATCGGTCGTCCACCGCGCGGAGAGGTCGCGGTACATCCCCGGCGCCCGCCGCGGGACCTGCAGGCCGCCCGGCAGGACGCCCTCGCGGTGGAATCCCCGCTCGACACACGCTGTCATCACGGCCCAGAGGTTGAGCATGCCGGCGCGGATCTCCTCCTCGGTACGCCAGGCCAGCTCGTTGGCCAGCATCACGTCGCTGACCGAGAGGTTCTCCCGGGCGCAGATCGCGAGCAGTTCGGCACCCGTAGTGAAGGGGTAGCGCAGCGGCGTCTCGTCGACCACGATCCGGTCGGCCCCGGCCGCATTCTCGTCGACGACGAATCCCCCACCGACCGAGTAGTAGGTGCGGTGACGCAGCTCCACCCCGTCGGCGTCGTACGCCGCGAAGGTCATCCCGTTCGGGTGGGCCGGGAGCGTACGCCGCCGGTGCATGATCAGGTCCTCATCGAAGTCGAAGTCGATGCGGTGTTCGCCGGCCAGGTGCAACGAGTGCGCGGCCCGAATGCCGTCCAGGCGGGCGTCTGCGAGCTCGGTGTCGACGGTGGCCGGGTCCTCGCCCTCCAACCCGAGGACGACGGCTTTCGGCGACCCGTGACCGTGCCCGGTCGCGCCGAGGGAGCCGAACAGCTCGGCACGCACCCGTCGTACGTCCGCGAGCTGACCAGCCGAGGCCAAACCGTCCACAAATCGCTTCGCGGCCCGCATGGGACCGACCGTGTGCGAGGACGAGGGACCGATGCCGATCGAGTACAGGTCGAACGCCGACAGCGCCATCAGCTGAACTCGACGATCGCGTCCGCGAGCCAGGCCGAGACGTACGCGGCCAGCGACGAGCGCGGCAGGATCCGGTAGCTCTCGGGCCCGATCTGCCAGAGCAGAACGGGGGTCCGTGCGATCGTCGTAACGATCGCACAGCCAGGGCTGAAGACCCGTGGGTGCAGATCGGTCGGGCAGCCCTTCTCCAGGACCGAGCGCGCAGCCGGACCGGTCAGCTCCAGAGTCGTCCGGTTCGAGGACAGGTCGACCACGGCCGCATGGTGACCGACCAGCGGATTGGCGAGGGCGGCCAACAAGGCGGCCGGCGGCTCGTCGCTGATCACCAACCATTCGTCCGGGCCCAGCCAGAGGACGTGGCGCACGTCGGTCGAGGCCACGTCGCCGCAGCTCGTCGGCAGGGGCACACCTACGGCGCGGGCAGCAACCATCGCGGCCTCGCCGTCGGGGTCCAGCCGCACCCCGACCATCGCGAGGAACGGCAGCTCGCGCAGGCGTACGCGCTCGCTCGTCGGCATGTCGACGTCGGTCAGCGGGCTACGCCGCAACGTCCTCGGGTCAGCCATCGCGCTTCGTCCCTTCGGGGTCATAGAGAACGGTTGGTGCCACTTCGACCTCGATCATCTGGTCACCGACGGTGGCCAGCAGGATCTCGCCGATGCGGTCGCGGCCACCCTTGATCAGCGCCAGCCCGAACGGCCGCTCCAGCGCGACGCTGCGGTAGCTGGAGGTGACATGCCCCTCCATGCGGACCGGCTTCTGGTCCAGCGGTGTGCCGACGGCGACCAGCTGCGCCCCCTCCGGGAGAACGGTGGTGCGGTCCACCGGCAGGACACCGACCAGGTGTTTGCGATCGGTACGCGCCGTGTCGTCCCGGGTGTATGACCGGTTCCCGATGAAGTCCTTCGCCTTCGACACGATCCAGTCCATCCCGGCGTCCTGCGGCGTCACCGTGCCATCGGTGTCCTGCCCGACGATCGGGTAGCCCTTCTCCGCGCGCAGGACGTGCATGGTCTCGGTGCCGTACGGGGTGATCCCCCACTCGGCGCCGGCGGCGTACACGTCCTCCCAGACGGCCTTGCCGTACCAACCCGAGACATTGATCTCGAAGGCGAGCTCGCCGGAGAAGGAGATCCGGCAGACCCGGGCCTGGATGCCCGAGGCGAGTGTCGTCTCCGTGAAGGTCATGAATCCGAAGGCCTCGTTGCTGACGTCGAGATCCGGCGCCACCTTGGCGATGACCTCGCGGGACTTCGGCCCGACCACGGCGATGGTGGACCACTGCTCGGTGACCGAGGTGCAGTGCACCTTCAGGTCGGGCCACTCGGTCTGCAGCCACTCCTCGAGCCAGTCGAGTACGCCGGCCGCACCGCCGGTGGTGGTGTGCATGTAGTAGACGTCCTCGGACAGCCGCAGGGTCACGCCGTCGTCGAACATCATCCCGTCGGGCCGACACATCACCCCGTAGCGCGCCGAGCCGACCGGCAGCTTCTTGTACGCGTTCGTGTAGATCCGGTTGAGGAACTCACCCGCGTCAGGGCCGGCGATCTCGATCTTGCCGAGGGTGGAGGCGTCCATCATGCCGACACCGGTACGCGCCGCACCGGTCTCCCGCTCGACGGCGGCGTGAATGTCCTCCCCAGCCTGCGGGTAGTACCAGGGCCGCAGCCACTGGCCGACGATCTCGAACTCCGCGCCGTGGGCGACGTGCCACGGATGGACAGGCGTGGTCCGTACCGGGTCGAACAGCGCACCGCGCTCACGACCGGCCAGCGCTGCGAAGGCGACCGGCGAGTACGGCGCGCGGTTGCTCGACGTACCCACCTTGGCGATGCCCTCGCCACCGAGCGCCTCCGCAATCACGGCCGCGGCGTTGACCCCGGCCGTCTTGCCCTGGTCGGCACCGGTCCCGATCGAGGTGTAACGCTTGACGTGCTCGACGCTGCTCATGCCGGCACTCGTCGCCAGCCACACGTCCGCGACCGTCTGGTCACGACCGAGGTCGATGAAATGCTGATCCCACTCCGCCGGCGTACCGCTCGGACCGGGGATCAGCCAGACGTCCCGGGCCTGACGGCGATCGAGGACGGGAGCACTCCCGACGAACTCGAGCGCCTCGGCCTCGAACCCGGCTGCGACAGCCGCACGGGCGCCAGCGATGGATCCCCCACGCAGGCAGTCCGCGAGAGTGATCGCACCGGTCGCCGATCCGGCGACCCGCTGGTTCTTCACGCTGCCCTCAGGCACGAAGGACCTCAGCTCCTCGTGCCACCTGGTCTTGCCGCTGCGCTGCGTGAACAGGTGGAGCAGCGGGTTCCAGCCTCCGGAGACGGCCAGGACGTCGCATGCGAACTCATCCCACGCCGCTCCTGCGGAGTTGCTGTCGTCCAGCGGCGCGACGGATACGCCGTTGAGCCGGCCTGTGATCGCGTCGGCTGACGTGTCAACCACGGCCGAGCTGACCAGGATGTGTACGCCCCGCGCAGCGACCTGCGCAGCGCGCTGGGACAGCGTGTCCCGAGCCTCCACGACCGCGACCACACTGACGCCTGCGGCCAGCAGGTCCTCGACCGTGTCGTACGCACTGTCGTTGGTGGTCGCCACCACGACGGCGTCGCCAGGCGTGACCGCGTAGCGGTTCACATAGGTACGCACCGCACCGGCGAGCATGACGCCTGGCCGATCGTTGCCCTGGAAGACGATCGGGCGTTCGTGCGCCCCCGTGGCGAGCACGACCTGCTGGGCGCGGATGTGCCACACGCGGGCCCGTGAGCTGCCGTTCCCCTCGTGAGCCCCCGGGTGGCCCGTACGCCGCTCGACGGCCAGGACGTAGTTGTCGTCGTACGACCCGAACGCGGTGGTCCGGGTGAGGACGGTGACCTCGGCGGAAGCCGCGAGACGCGCAGCGGCGTCGGCAACCCATTCGACAGCGGGGCGGCCGTTGACCTGCTCGCGACGGCTCGACAGCAACGAGCCACCGATCTCGGGCTGGTCATCAATGAGGACGACTCGCGCATTCGACTTCGCAGCCGACAGAGCCGCCGCGATCCCGGCCGGACCGGCGCCGATCACCAGCACGTCCGCGTGGATGAAGGCCTTGTCGTACGTCGCTTGGTCGCCGGCCGGGTCGAGGACACCGAGGCCGGACAGCGTGGTCGCGGTGAAGCCCTCGACGAGCTCGCGGGTGGTGGCCGGGACCATCGGCTCGGGCACAGCGCCGCCGATCTGCAACAGCGCGTTCGGCTCCTCCGCACCCGCGGCCATGATGCCGCGCGGGCGACCGAGGTAGATCGAGTCGCCGACACGGATCCGGCCGTTGGCTAGCAGCGCTGAAGCCACCGTGTCGCCCGGGTGGCCGACGTACGTCTCGCCGTCGACCGTGAAGGTCAGGTCGGCAGAGCGGTCGATCCGGCCACCAGCCGGCAAACGGTGCGACTGCGAGGTCATCGGGTCACCTCGATCTCGGGGCGTGGGTCAGTGGGCTTGTAGACGGCCAGGAAGTCGTACGTCCGGGTGTCACGCACGACGTTGAACCACTTGCGGCAGCCGCCGCTGTGCGACCAGCGCTCGGCGTACGGTCCGCTCGGGTTGTCCCGGTAGAACAGGTACTGGGCCCACTCCTCGTCGGAGAGCGCGGCAGGGTCCTCCGGGTACGGCACGTGGGCCTGCCCGCCGTAGTGGTACTCGGTCTCGTCCCGCGGACCGCACCAGGGACATGTCAGCAGCAGCATTGCTTGTCCTTCTCGAAGCTTGTGATGGACACAGTCAGTGGGCGACGGCGGCGGCGCCGTGCTCGTCGATGAGGGCACCGGTGACGAAGCGCTCCAGCCCGAACGGCTTGTTCAGGTCGTGCGCCTCGCCGGTCGCCATGGTGTGGGCCAAGGTGAAACCGGCGCCCGGCGTCGCCTTGAAGCCGCCGGTCCCCCACCCGCAGTTCACGTACAGGTTCTCGACCGGGGTCGACCCGATGATCGGCGACGCGTCCGGAGACACATCGACGATGCCGCCCCACGTACGCAGGAGCCGGGCGCTGGAGAAGATCGGGAAGAGTTCGAGCGCCGCCGCCATCTGGTGCTCGATCACGTGGAAGGAACCGCGCTGGCCGTACCCGTTGTAGGAGTCGACGCCGGCTCCCATGACCAACTCGCCCTTGTGAGCCTGCGAGACGTACACGTGGACATGGTTCGACATCACGACCGTCGGGTGCACCGGCTCGTACAACTCGGACACCAGAGCCTGGAGCGGGTGCGACTGCACCGGGAGGCGGAAGCCTGCCTTGGCGGCGAGCACGCTGCTGTGACCTGCCGAGGCGAGGCCGACCACGCCGGCGTTGATCCGACCGCGTGAGGTGACCACGCCGGTGACGCGGTTGCCGTCCTTGATGAAGTCGGTGACCTCGCAGTTCTCGATGAGGTCGACCCCCATCGAGTCCAGGGCCCGTGCCAGCGCCCAGGCGACATGGTCGTGCTTGGCGATGCCACCGCGTGGTTGCAACGTACCGCCGAGCACCGGGTACCGGACGTCGTCGGACACGTTGACGATGGGGCAGAAGTCGGCGACGTCCTGGGGGTCCAGCCATTCCGCGTCGACCCCGTTGAGGGTGTTGGCGTTGATCCGCCGTTGGGAGTCGCGTACGTCCTGGAGCGTGTGCGCGAGGTTGAGCACCCCGCACTGCTTGAACAGGAAGTCGTAGTCGAGCTCGTCGGGCCACTGCTCCCACTGCTTGAGGGAGAACTCGTAGATCGCGGCGCTCTCGTCCCACAGGTAGTTGGAACGGATGATGGTGGTGTTGCGGGCCATGTTGCCGCCGGCGAGCCAGCCCTTCTCGACGACAGCGAGGTTGGTGATGCCGTGGTACTTGGCCAGGTAGTACGCCGTCGTCAGGCCGTGCCCGCCACCACCCACGACGATCGCGTCGTACGAGGCCTTCGGCTCGGCGCTGCGCCAGAGCCATTCCTTCTGCGCACCGAAGTCTCCGCCGGCCATCACGCCTCCAGGTCGGGGTAGAGCGGGAAGGCCGCGGCGACCTTCTCGACCCGGGTCCGCAGCTCGGCCAGATCGGCGTCGTCAATCGGTCCGCGCAGCGCGATCGCGATGACATCGGCCACCTCGGTGAAGGCGGCCACATCCAGGCCGCGCGTGGCGAGCGCCGGCGTACCGATCCGGAGACCAGAGGACACCATCGGCGGGCGCGGGTCGAACGGGACCGCGTTCCGGTTCACGGTGATGCCGATCGCGTGCAGTCGATCCTCGGCCTGCTGGCCGTCCAACTCGGAGTTCCGCAGGTCGACGAGGACCAGGTGCACATCCGTGCCACCGGTCAGGACCGAGACGCCTCCGGCGGCGACATCCGCCTCGCTGAGCCGCGCGGCCAGGATCCGGGCCCCGTCGAGGGTCCGCTGCTGACGGTCGCGGAACTCCTGGGTCGCAGCCACCTTGAAGGCCACGGCCTTGGCGGCGATGACGTGCTCCAGCGGGCCTCCCTGCTGGCCGGGGAAGACAGCGCTGTTGATCTTCTTGAGCAGCCCCTCCTTGCACAGGATGACGCCGCCCCGAGGGCCGCCGAGAGTCTTGTGGGTGGTGGTCGTGACGACGTCCGCGTACGGCACCGGGCTGGGGTGCAGGTCGGCGGCGACCAAGCCGGCGAAGTGAGCCATGTCGACCATCAGGTACGCGCCGACCTCGTCCGCGATCCGACGGAACTCGGCGAAGTCGAGCTGTCGGGTGTGCGCCGACCAGCCGGCCACGATCAGCTTCGGGTGGTGCTGCTTGGCGAGCCGTTCCACTTCCTCCATGTCGACCAGGAAGTCCGACTCGCGGACGTGGTACGCCACGACGTTGTAGAGCTTGCCGGAGAAGTTGATCCGCATGCCGTGGGTGAGGTGACCGCCGTGCGCCAGGTCGAGACCGAGGATGGTGTCGCCGGGCTCGATCAACGCGAACATCGCGGCGGCGTTGGCCTGGGCACCCGAGTGCGGCTGGACGTTCGCGGCCTCGGCGCCGAACAGCGCGGTGACCCGGTCGATCGCGATCTGCTCGATCACGTCGACGTTCTCGCAGCCGCCGTAGTAACGCTTCCCGGGGTACCCCTCGGCGTACTTGTTGGTCAGCACCGAGCCCTGCGCCTGCATGACAGCCACCGGCGCGAAGTTCTCGCTCGCGATCATCTCGAGCGTGGACTGCTGACGGTGCAGCTCGGCACCGATCGCAGCAGCGACGTCGGGGTCGAGGTCGGCCAGGTTCTGGTCCAGCAGTCCGGTCATCAGGGTTCTCCAGGGGCGGTGGCAGCGGGTTCGAGAAGTGGAATCAAACTGATATATCAGTCTTTCGTGTAACGTACGCCACATGGGGAATGGCGTCAACAGCCCACTCGCGGGAGTTCCGGAATCGAGTGCGGAGACCTCCGAATCACTGGCCGACCGTGCGTACCGGGAGATCCGGGACCGGATCGTGATGCTCGACATCGCGCCCGGAAGCCCGATCAACGAAGACCAACTCGGCAGCGCACTGGGCATCGGCCGCACCCCGATCAGGGAGGCTCTCAAGCGACTCGCCCACGAGCGCCTGGTCGTGGCGTACGCGCGCCGCGGGACGTTCGCGACCGACGTGAACATCACCGACCTGGCGCACATCTCGGAGGTACGCGCTCACCTGGAGCCCATCGCCGCCCGCAGCGCTGCGGAGCGGGCGACCGACCAGGAACGTGCCGAACTCCGGGCGATCCTGGCCGAACTCGGCAGACCCCGGGGAAGCACGCGTACGGCCCGCGACCTGATGCTGCTGGACCTGCGGATCCACCGGTCGGTCTATGCCGCGGTGCACAACGCGTACCTCGAGGACACGCTGATGCGGTACGACAACCTCGCCAACCGGATCTGGTGCCTGTTCATCGACCGGCTGCCGGACCTCGCCGCGCACATCGAGGAGCACGGACCGCTGCTCGAGGCCGTGATCTCCGGTGACGGCGACCGCGCGGCCGAGTTGGCCGGCAAGCACGTGATCCACTTCGAGAGCGAGATCCGGGCGCTCATCTAGGCGTCCGGAGGCGAGCCACCGTCCGCGCCGGATCGTCGTCGCAGGCGCCGACTTCCCGGTCTGGCCCGTCGATCCGGGTGCGACCCGCGGCGCGCTCGTACCTCCAGCGCCTGGCCGTACAGCGGCGGAGTCTCCGAACTCACCGGTGCGACCCAGCCTCGCCTGACCGCCATCAGCCGGACGGTGATCGTCGTCCCCGCGGCCACCACGATCACCAGCAGGCGAGGCAGGTCGAGGTAGTGGCCCACCATCGCCAGGCTCGACCCGAGCAGGGCCGGGATCGCGTACAACTCCCCCGTCCGGAAGAGCAACGGCGGCTGACCGGCGAGCACGTCGCGCAGTACGCCGCCGCCGACACCTGTGATCAGCCCCATGATCGCCGAGGGCATCGGCCCGAGGCCGTGCTGAGAGGCCTTGAGCGCACCCACCACGCTGTAGAGGCCCAGGCCGACCGCGTCGAACACGAGCATCGGACGGCGTACGCGATCCAGACCGGGGTGCAGGAAGAACGTCGCCAGCCCGCCGAGGGCCGGGGCCAGGATGTAGCGCCAGTCGCGTACGGTCTCGGGCGGGACGGCACCGATGAGGATGTCTCGGATGATGCCGCCACCGATGCCCGTGACGGTGGCCAGCACGATCACACCGACGATGTCGAGACGCAGCCGGACGGCGGTCAGCGCGCCGGACACCCCGAAGACGAAGATGGCGACGAGTTCAAGGGCGACCATGGACGCTGATCATCCTCGTCCGGAGGATCCGCGACCACCCACCGCAGACAGACTGGGGCCACGGCGCGAACCGACTTCAGGCCCGGGTGAGGATCCCCGCCGGCCTGGCGGCGAGCGTACGCTCCGCGATCTCGACGATGTTGGTCAGCAGCATCGCCCGGGTCATCGGTCCGACTCCCCCGGTGGCCGGGCTGAGTTTGCCGGCAATGCCCTCCACCTCGGGATGCACGTCACCGAGAATGCCCTCGATGGTCCGGGTGATGCCCACTGAGAGGACGGTGGCCCCCGGGCGTACCCAGGTCGGACGCACCAGGTGGGCCACGCCTGCGGCAGCAACGATCACATCGGCGGCACGGGCGTGTGCGGCGACATCCAGGGTGTTCTCGTGGCAGAGGGTGACGGTGGCGTGCTCGCTGGGACGGGTGAGCATCAGCCCGAGGGGCTTGCCGACCGTCACGCCGCACCCCACGATGCACACCGTCGCGCCAGTGATCGGGACGTCATGGTGGCGAAGGAGTTCGATGATCCCGCGCGGCGTGCACGGCAGCGGTCCCGGGATGCCGAGCACCAACTTGCCGAGGTTGGCCGGATGCAGGCCGTCGGCGTCCTTGTCGGGATCGATCAGCTGGAGCACCCGATGCGTGTCCAGATGCCCGGGCAGCGGTAGTTGCACAATGAATCCGGTGCAGTTCGGGTCCGCATTGAGCGTACGAACCGCGAACTCGACCTCTGCCTGGGAGGCCGTCCCGGGCAACTCGATCCGGATCGAGTCGATCCCCACTTCCGCGCAGTCGCGATGCTTCCCGGCGACGTACGAGTGGCTGCCGGGATCGTCGCCGACGAGGATCGTGCCGAGCCCGGGGCGTACGCCCTCAGCCTTCAGCGCCGCAACCCGTGGGATGAGTTCCTGCTTGATCTCCCGGGCGACGCGGTTGCCGTCGATCCGTACTGCCATGACTGGTTCCTGCCGCTGACGTCCGACGGCGCCTCCCGATCGACAGATCAGGAGGCGCCGGCGAGGGCTGATTATTTGATGTATCCGTTCGGGTTCAGCACGTACTTCGTCGCCGCACCGGCGTCGAACTCCGCGTAGCCGCGCGGAGCGTCCTCGAGCGGGATCGCCTGGGCATTGACGTTCTTCGCGATCGAGACGCGGCCGTGCAGGATCGCCATCATCAGCGGGCGGTTGTACTTCATCACCGGGCACTGACCGGTGGCGAAGGACAACGACTTGGCCCAGCCGGTGCCGAGGCTGAGCGACAACGCGCCCTTCTTGGCGGCGTCGTCGATGCCCCCGGGGTCGCCGGTGACGTACAACCCGGGGATGCCCAATGCGCCGCCGGCGCGGGTGATGTCCATCAGGTCGTTGAGCACCGTGGCGGGCGCCTCGCCCGCTCCAGTGCCGTGACCGCGGGCCTCGAAGCCCACCGCGTCGATCCCGCAGTCCACTTCGGGTACGCCCAGGATCTGCTCGATCTGTTCCTGCGGACCGCCCTTGGTGAGGTCGACCGTCTCGCAGCCGAAGCTTCGGGCCTGAGCCAGACGCTCCTCGTTCAGGTCCGCGACGATGACGCACGCCGCTCCGAGGAGTTGCGCACCGGTCGCTGCGGCGAGCCCGACCGGGCCGGCCCCGGCGACGTACACGGTCGACCCGACGCCGACGCCTGCGGTGACAGCACCGTGGAAGCCGGTCGGGAAGATGTCGGAGAGCATCGTGAGGTCGAGGATCTTCTCCAGCGCCTGATCACGGTCGGGGAATCGCAGCAGGTTCCAGTCCGCGTACGGGACCAGGACGTACTCGGCCTGACCGCCGACCCAGCCGCCCATGTCGACATAGCCGTACGCACTCCCCGGACGGTCCGGGTTCACGTTGAGGCAGATGCCGGTCAGCCCCTCCTTGCAGTTGCGGCAGCGGCCGCAGGCGATGTTGAACGGCACCGAGACGATGTCGCCGACCTTGATGAACTCCACATCCGGGCCGACCTCGACGACCTCGCCGGTGATCTCGTGGCCGAGCACGAGACCCTCCGGAGCAGTGGTCCGACCACGGACCATGTGCTGGTCCGATCCGCAGATGTTGGTCGTGACCGTGCGCAGGATGGCACCGTGCGGGACCTTGCGGCCGACGTTGATCGGGTTGACGCCCGGACCGTCCTTGAGTTCGAACGAGGGGTACTCGGTGTCGATGACCTCGACCACGCCCGCACCCTTGTACGCCACTGCCCTGTTGGTAGCTGTCCCTGCGCTCATCGTCGAGCCCTTCGTTCTTGAAATATCAGTTGGTTTTCTTCTGACTTTCAGGATCGTGACGCCCGGAGGAGGCGCTGTCAAGGGCTGAGCGTGTCCTGGGTCACATCAGAACTCTTCAGCGATGCGCGCCTTCAACGTCTCCTGGGCGAGGGCATGCAGCGTTGCCAGCGAGTCCCGGACCAGCACCGAGGCGCGACCTCCCGGACGGGTCACGGCGACAATTTTCCGTACGGGCTTCGTCGACCCGCCCAGGCGTACGCGGACCACGTTGTCCGCTCCGGCGAGGCTGACCAGTCGGGGCAGCAGACCCAGTCCGAGGCCGGCGCCGACCAGCGCCATCGCCGTCTCCCACTCGATCACCTCGTGCGTCACCTTCGGAGTCAGACCGGCGGCCACGAAGGCAGCTGTGAAGAGCGCCCGGTACGGCCCCCCGGCGGCCTCGGTGATCCAGTCCTCCTCGGCAAGCTCCTCCAACGACACCGACTCGCGCCGAGCCACTCGATGGTTCGCCGGGACCATGACGTCCAGCGGGTCGTCGAGCAGCTCGACCTGCTCGAATCGCGAGTCGCCGACGGCCGCCGCACCGGCCTGCGTCGCCACGATCACGGCCAGGTCAAGGCGCCCCGCGGTCAGCAGGTCCAGGCAGCGGACCGGGTCCGCCTCGGTCACCCGCACCTGGAGGCCGGGGCGGGTGGCACGCAGATGAGCCCCGAGCGGAGCGAGCAGATTGGAGGCAGCCGTCGAGAAGCCGCCGATCGCGAACGTCGCGGGCGCCTCCTCCCCCGCATGGAGCGCCCCGGCGCGCATCCGCTCCCACTCCTCGACGAGAACGTCGGAACGACGTACCAGGAACTGCCCGGCCGCAGTGAGCTTCAGACCGCGGCCGGACCGGACGAACAAGGTGATGTCGAGGGAACGCTGCAGTTCCCGCAGTTGGGCCGAGACCGCTGAAGGCGACAGCCCGGTCAACTCGGCCGTTGCCGTGACCGTGCCGCAGGACGCGAACGTACGCAAAGTGGCGAGCCGGTGATCAATCATGCGGATATTGTGCATGATCGATGGCAAAACATTGCACCCACTCGGCGGCGGCCGTACGCTCGCTGCCATGTCGACCCCGTCGCCCGCCATGTCGCCTGCCACAGCCCACGAGGCCACCAGCAACCTTCCGGAGCTCCTGGAACGGCGCCGCGCCGGCTTCTCGCTCGAGGCACCGTTCTACACCGATCGCGACGTGTTCAGGGCCGACATGACCGGCATCTTCGGGACGTACTGGCTGTTCGCGGCCAGCATCGCCGAGATCCCCGAGCCGGGCGACTACGTGACGGTCGACTACGGCCCGTACTCCCTGATCGTGCTCCGCACCGATGAGGGCGGGGTCAGCGTGCTCCACAACGTGTGTCGGCACCGCGGCGCGCGGCTGCTGCCCGAGACCCAGGGCACCGTCGGCAACATCGTCTGTGGCTACCACTCCTGGACGTACGCCGCCGACGGCGAGCTGCTGCACGCGGCGACGGCACCGGACGAGAAGTTCGACCCGAAGTGCTTCAGCCTCAAGAAGGCCCACACCCGCGTCGTGGCGGGCCTGATCTTCGTGTGCCTGGCGCCCGAGCCGCCCACCGACTTCGACGATGTCATCCCGCTGATCGAGCCCTACCTCGCGCCGCACGACATCGCGCGTACGAAGGTCGCCTACCAGCAGACCATCGTCGAAGAGGGCAACTGGAAGCTCGTCATGGAGAACAACCGCGAGTGCTACCACTGCGTAGGACACCCCGAGTTGGCGTGTTCGCTGTTCCCGACCTGGGGGCTCACCGAGGGGATGATCCCGCCGCACCTCGAAGAGGTGTGGGAACGCAATCAGGCCGCCGAGCGCGCCCTGCAGGAGCGCTGCGACCGGTACGGCCTGCACTGGGAGGTGCTCGAAGAGCTCGACACCCGCATCGCAGGTTTCCGGATCTCACGGGAATCGCTCGACGGCGCCGGTGAGTCCTTCTCCGAGACCGGCCGTCGACTGTCCAAGAAGCTCCTGGGCGACCTTCGGGACTTCCGACTCGGCCGATGCTCCCTGCACCTCCAGCCGAACTCGTGGTTCCACTTCCTGTCCGACCACATCGTCACCTTCGCGGTCTACCCGCTCGACGAGGGGCGCACGATGGTGCGCACGACGTGGCTCGTCGCCGATGACGCCGTCGAGGGCACGGACTACGACATCGATGAACTCACCAATGTCTGGAAGCAGACCAACCTCCAGGACAAGGCCTTCGTCGAGCTGTGCCAGTTGGGCGCAGAGAGCCCGGTCTATGAACAGGGCCCGTACATGAAGAGCGAGTATCAGGTGGAGGCCTTCATCAACTGGTACACGCAGCGGATGCGTGAGCACCTCGGCGTAGTGCCCGCGGCATGACGCTCAGCACGTCGCCGTACGCACCTGCGAAGCCGGAGCGGATCCGTGGGCTGGAGATGCCGTGGAACCGGGCGCTCGGGAGTTCCTCCACGGAGCTCACACGAGTGCTTGCCCCCGGGCGGCCGCAGGAGTTCACTGCCGAGTGCGTCGAGGTGATCCCCGAGGTCGGCGACATGAAGACCTTCGTGTTCCGCCGGACCGACGGGGCGCCGCTGTCGTTCCGCGCCGGCCAGTATCTGAACATCGCGTTCCCGGTCGACGGCCCCGATGCCGAACCGGTGGACCGCAGCTACTCGATCTCCAGTCCCCCGACCCGCCCGTGGACGTTCTCCATCAGCGTCAAGCGTGACCCCGAGGGCCAGGTCTCGCGATGGGCTCACGACCATCTCGTGCCCGGCATGCTGCTCGAGATGCTCGGGCCCGTGGGCGCCTTCCATCTGCCCGACAGCGATCGCCGCGCGCGCTATCTGCTCCTCGCAGCCGGGTCCGGCATCACGCCGCTGATGTCGATGATCCGGACGATCCACGACCTGCCTGGTCGGGTCGATGTCGTCCTGCTCTATCACGCAGCGCAGGCGGGCACGTTCACCTTCGCCCAGGAACTCGAGCAGTTGGCCGCCGCCGACTCCCGGATCAAGGTCTTCTGGTCCTTGGGCGATCGCAATGTCCCGGACACGTGGGCATGGCTCGCCGGCCGGCCGAGCACCCAGATGCTCAACGAGGTCGCACCCGACGCGAATGGCCGACAGGTGTACGCCTGCGGCCCCGCCGGATACCTCGAGGCGGTGCAGCGGTTGGTGCGCGACGTCGGGGTGGACGACACCTCGTTCAACATGGAGTACTTCACCGGCGACCGGCAGACCCTTCTGGAGTACGACGAGGAGATTGCGTACGCGAGCCAGATCGCGGCCGACGGCCCGGCGACGGACGCGGCCGATCTGTACGGTCCGACGTCGACATTTGAGACAGACCTCGGCGCTGCTGACGTCGATCAACTTGAGACCGAACCGGACGCCGCGCCTGCCGTATCGGTCGATCCCAGCGACTTCGCCACAGTCGGGACCGGCAGCCTCACGCTGTCGTTCGTACGCAGCAAACTCAACGTGCGAATCGACCCGGACGAAGCGATCCTCGGCGTGGCCCAGCGCAACGGCGTACGCATCAGCGCGAACTGCCAGGAAGGCATGTGCGGCTCCTGCAAGTCACTCAAACTGTCCGGCGAGGTCGAGATGAACCACCAGGGCGGCATCCGCGCGCGCGAGATCGCCGCTGGCAAGTTCCTGCCCTGCTGCTCGACGGCCAAGACGGATCTGCTGATCGACGCCTGAGCCGGTGGTGACACTCTGGCGGTGATCGCGGCAAATCCGGACGGGTGGTGCGGGGCTTCTAGCGAGGCTGGGAACCCGTAGGACGAGGTAGAGCGTCACACTCATGTGACCAATCTCGTCGGGATGACAGCCTCATGACTCAACGCCTTGCCTCTGCCGCTGCGTTGCTCCTTGCGACCATCGCACTTGTCGCCTGCGGGAGCCTGCGTGAGGCGATCCCGCGTCCGGCCACGCCGCCGCCTGCCCGCCCAGCGATGACAGGCATTGGCGTCGGCCTCGGGCTCCACGGGCGGTTTCTGATTCCGTGCGTGGGAACCGGTGCGGATCAGTCTCCAGCGCCGGATCCCCGCCCGGCACCACCCGGCTCCTGGATCACGTTCGACACCAGAGGCCACGTTTCGGGGAACGATGGCGTGAACGATTGGACTGGCACGTACACCGAGCAGGGCAACGTGCTCCGCGTTCACCTACTCGGCGCGACAGCGGTGGGAAGCCTTTCGACCGCTCCGTGGCATCAAGCGTTCAGCGAGTTGGAGGCCGGGAAGCCGGTCACGTTCATGTGGTCGGACGACTCTCCCTCCACCCCTCCTGCGCTGGCACTGCAGGTCGGAGAGTTCGTCATCAATACGCGTGGCCGGTGCTAGCGGGTCACCTCGCTGCCCGGGGTTGCGGCAGAACAGGGTGCGACACGTTGGATCGTCGGGCCGACCTCCTCCGTAAGGCTTGGGCTGTCCGCCAGACAGATGACCATCCGGGGACGGCTGTGTTTGGGCGCGCATACTTGTGCGTGTGGTGAGTGCGCGGGCGTCGAGGTGGTGGCTCCGGTACATCGCGGTGGGGCGAAGCGTTGCTCTCGGGGGCGGTTGTCTGATGCTTGCCATCGCAGCAGCGGTGCACAGCAGCAGTTCGATTCCGCTTCTGATTCTGGGTACTGCGTGGACGATGATCGGCGTTGCGTCCTGGCTTCAGATGCGGAACGTGGTGACGAGTGTCTCGATCAACGAGGGCTCGGTCTCGTTCGTCGGGAAACGGCGTTGTCGGGAAGTTCGGGTCGAAGATCTCGCTGAGTATGCAGTCGCCCGTGGCGACTTCAATCGACTCGGCGTCGCTCGTTTTGTCACGGTCGCGGGAGAGACGATTCGCGTTGCCGCCCGAATGGACGGATCGATGGAGGTTCTGTTGTGCATCAAGCAGCAGAACGACCGATTTCGGGTCGCTGCTTAGTCCGGTCGTCCCGGCACGCTCGCGTTGGACACCTCGCGGCTGACTCCTCAGCGGTCAATCGAAGGTCCACCGGCTGCGGCAGATGGGTGCGATTTGGTCGCCCAATTCGTATTGAGACAGCGGTAAGGCTCATACGACTTCTTGGACGCGCCAGCAGGCCTTCTGTGAGTTAGGTAGTCGTTTGCGTGTCAGTACCGATGTGCGCTCTGTGGGTACGTCGCCAGACTCTCTGTGGTAGGCGCGTGTGCCGCGAGTCGACGATTGCAGTTGCGACGACGAGTGAACCCACGCGCCGGCCCGATCGTGGTGGTCGGCAGCGCAGGCACTGAGCGCACGGCGCGACCGAAGCGCGTCATGCGTAGTCGTACGATCCGTCTAATTCTCGGGAGGTTCAGCATGCGGAGCAGCGGTGGACGACTCTTGACGGTCGCAGCGCTCATCGCTGTCGCCTTCACTGTGCCGATCAGTCGGGCAAGAGCATCGACGCCATCGCCAAGTGCTTACCGAGTGGCGCTTGCCGCTGGCCGCATGGGTGTGGCTTCGAACGGGGCTGCGATGGCCAGTCAGATCTATCCGGGCCCCACCACCAGCGACTCTGCTGGAAACATCTACTTTGTCGACGCAGGCGACGTCGAAAAGTTGACCCCGAACGGGATGATCTCAATCATCGCCGGGGCTGGCGCTTTTAATCCGGCGATACCCCACCAAACTCCTCAACCAGGGCTGGCTATTGCGAGTGCCATGTCCCCGGTTGGCGTCGCAGTCGATGGCGTGGGGAATGTCTACATCGCCGATGCGCTCGGTTACGTCGAGAAGGTGAACCCGTCTGGGGTGCTTTCGATCATTGCCGGCGTTGGCCACCCCAACGGACAATGGTGGCCCACGGTTGGGCCGGCGCTCGATAGCACGATTTACCCGCGGGCGATCGCGATCGATCGGACGGGCAATCTGTACCTCACAGATGACCGGGGTTACGTGGTCGAGATCTCCTCCGACGGGCATCTGTCCTACGTTGCTGGCAACGCCGCCAACGGCGACCCTGTTCCGGGGCCCGCGATGAACAGCCCCGTTGAGACTGGTTCGATCGCGCTCGACCAGAGTGGAAACATCTACTTGGCTGGTGGTGCGTACGTCGAGGAGATCTCGGGCGGCACGCTCTCGATCGCCGCAGGTCCGGACCCGAGCATGCACGGCGGGATGGGGCCGATGCCTGCCGTGCCGTTCGAGATGAAGGCCAGCAGCGTTGCGGTTTCTTCATCAGGCGCCCTGTATTTGGCGAGCGGCGACCGGGTCTATCGGATCGCGGATGGGACGGTCTCGACCTTCGCTGGATATGCCGGACCTGGATATACACCCGGCCAGACCACCTATCCTCCGAAACCCGGCCCTGCAACCTCGAGTCCGATGCTGTCGCAGGATGTCGCTTTCGACTCAGCTGGCAACCTCGTTATCAGCGACTCCGGCGTGCACGCTCCGGGTTGGACCTCGCCCAGCGGCTACCTAGAGTCGGTCACGCCGAGCGGCACCCTCTCTCTGCTCGCCGGTGACAGCCAGGGAGTTCTCACCCTGGGGCCAGCGACGATGAGTCCGATGACGCCCGAGGCGGTAGCGGCTGATTCGCAGGGAAACCTCTACGTCTCCACCGGCACAGGTATCGCCAAAGTGGACGGTTCCGGAACACTGAGCATGTTCGCTGGCAACGGCACTACAGGAGCGCCCATTCCTGGGCCAGCACTATCGAGCCCCCTGCGCGCAAGCGGAGCGATGGCGGTTGACTCGGCCAACAACCTGTACCTCGCACAGACGGGGTCCGTGGTCAAGATCACCCCCGGTGGGGTCCTGAGCATCATCGCGGGCAACGGCCAGAATGGCACGCCGGTGGCAGGCCCGGCCGTGTCGAGCCCGATGTCACCGACTGCAATCGCAGCCGACCCCGCCGGTGACCTCTACATTGAGTCAGGCAATATCTACAGGGTTGGGCTAGACGGGACGCTATCGCTGTTCGCCGGCGGCGGTACCTCAACCCCAAGCTCTTGGCCGGCGCCAGCCACGTCGATCGGAGTGAGCCAGGGGCCGATCGGGGTCGACGCGAGCGGCAACGTCTACGCCACGGATGGGGCGACCGGGGTTTACAAGATCACTCCGAATGGCTCGGCGACAGTACTCGCGGGCGGCACCAACCAGACGTCGTTGGTCCCGGGGCCAGCGATCGATTCTGATCTCTCGGCTCTGGGTATGGCGGGTGACGCCGCTGGCAACATGTACTTCATCGACTACACCTACGTCATCAAGGTCACCCCCGACGGCACCTTGTCCATCATCGGTGGAGACGGAGACGGAGAAGGCGACCGCAACAGCTATTGGTACGAAGCCGCCACGCTCGGCTGGGCCCAGCAGACAGGCCTCACGCCAGCCGCGATCGCTGTCAGCCCACAAGGGACCGTATACATCGCGAACACTGTCCGCAACCAGGCGGGCGGCTACGTGCTCGCACTCACGCCGACCTCGGCGACCGCCCCGTCGGCTCCCACCAACGTCACCGCTTCAGCCGGGGCCGCATCCGCAGATGTCACCTTTGCGCCATCACTGGACACCGGCGGCATCCCGGTCACCAATTACGTCGTCTCGGACGGTGCGGGACACACGTGCTCCCCGACCCTCGACATGAGACTCGGGTACCTCGACCTGTACACCCGACACAGCCTGTCGTGCTGGGTCACGGGCCTCACTCCACAGGCCCCAGTCACCTTCACTGTCACGGCAACCAACGCCGTCGGAACATCAGGGTCCTCGGCACCATCCAACTCGGTCACCCCGTTCACCGTGCCCTCCGCACCGACCGGGCTCACCGCGACAGCGGGGAACGGCCAGGTGCAACTTTCCTGGACCGCGCCCGCGACCGATGGCGGATCCCTGATCAGCGGCTACGACATCACCTCCCAAGACGTCACCGGAAACCAGGGCGTGGCCCCGAGCTGCACGTCGGCGCAACAGTCCACAGCGACCTCCTGCACGGTGGCGAACCTGTACAACGGACACTCCTATACCTTCACCGTTGCAGCCCGAAACTGGGCCGGCCCGGGCTCGGCGACATCGATCTCCTCAACCCCCGCCGGGCCTCCAGATGGGCCGCAGAATGTGACCGCGGTTGCCGGCAACAGATCGGCAGTAGTCGGGTGGACCGCACCAGCCAACGAGGGTTCGACGATCACTCACTACACCGTCACGGTCAGCCCAGGCGGTGCGACGACTACCATCAACGGCACGGTCCCTCAAGGACAGTGGATGAGCGCGACCGTTGGAGGTCTAGTCAACGGCGCGACCTACAGCTTCACAGTCACCGCAACCAACAGCGTTGGGACCTCCGTGCCGTCAACCCGGTCCGGTTGGGTCACTCCCGCTGCGCCCAGCGCGACAACACGGGTCGCGATCAGCGGCGCCCATCCGTACGCTTCTGGAGCGCGCCGTTATTACCCAATCCGTGTGTACGTGAAGACTTCTGGCACGCCAAGCGGGTACGTCTATTTGTATGTCTCCGGCACGCCGGGGGTGACGAAGACATACAAGGTGCCGGCGAATAGCACCACCGGTGTGGTGGTCAGCATCGCACTCACCGGCAAGAGCGGGATATTGAGCATCTCCGCGTCCCACAGCGGATCACCAGGGTTCGCAGCCGCGCCGCCCTATTCGTTCAATCCCAGGATCATTGCCTAGCTCAGTCCGTCCTGATCTCGGCAGATCAGTGCGCTTCCGTCCTCGAGTAGGAACTGAGGAAGCCTCGGCCAAACGGGCTTGGGCTCAAACCCAGGAGGCTCACGCGATCGGCCTATGTCCGCCGGTGCAGCTGGACCTGACTGCCAACTTTGACCGCGAGATATCGCGTGTCGTGAAGTCTTCGGTGATGGTGGCCGCAGACCAACAGGGCGTTGTTGAGGTCGGTGCGGCCACCGCGGGACCAGGGGTCTTCGTGGTGGGCGTCGCACCAGGTCGAGGGCACGTCGCAGCCTTGGACCTGGCAGGTGGAGTGTCGGGTGCGCAGCGCCTTGCGCTGGCCTGGCGTGAACAACCGTTGGGCACGACCGAGGTCGAGGACTTGAGACCGGCCGCCCAGGACGGCGGGGATGACCTCGGCAGTGCAGGCCAATCGGCGTGCCTCGGCTGCGCTGATCCGATGGTCCGAATCCGCGCCACCGATCGAGGCAGCACCCAGCTCGGCGCGGAGGTCGGCCAGCGGGATGGTCACCATGACAACAGTGGCGTCACCACCGTGCCTCGGCACCGTGTCCGGGTTGATGCGCTCCAAGAGGTCACAGAACGCCTGGCCCGCCAGTTGATCGGACCGAGCATGTTCCCCGTCGTGCTTGCGGGGTTGGGCGTGCGCCTCGAGATAGGTCCGCAACCGCTGCGCCGACACCGCGGGCAGAACACCAGTGATCCGGGCGGTGCCGTCAAACCGATCAAGAATCCGCAGGCTCGTCTTCTCCCACGCCGACCGTTCCTCCCGCAAGAGCGCCTTGGCTTCGGCCGCATCAGCCGCCTCCGGATGCACTACCGCCTCAAGGTGACGCGCCACCCGAGCCAACGCCTTCGGAGGAAGCTCCGCCGCCTGCTCCACCAGCGCCACCTCGGCACGGTCCCGAAGCTCGCCGGGCACATCGGCCGGCAGTCCATCAAGGGCACGAAGGATGATCTGTGCCTTGTCGACATCGATCCGGCCCTCGGCCAACGCCGACAGCACCACCGGGGCCGACTCCAACGACCTGCCCAAATCCAGCGAGCGGCGCACCGTCCGATAGTCCCCGTACTCCTCGGCAGCGAGCCAACCCGCGGCATCCCGAGCGCCATGGTCCATGGCCACATCACCAGCGCTGGCCAGCAGCCGAGCATGAAGTGCCGAAGCTGCAGCCAGGGCCTTGCTCAGGACGATCAGCGCCGAGGCCTTGTCCTTCGTTGGCATGAACGTCGGGTCCAGGTCCGCGATGTCGGTCAGGGCCGTCTGGATGCCGCGTACGCATGCCAACACCGGATGGGTGTCGTGCGAAGCGGTCATGGCATCTCCTGGTGTTGCCACAATTTTACTGGCGACCACCGACAGAAACCGTGGCAGATGCGACCGGGCGTACCAGAAGGCACCAGGGCGAGATCCGGATCACATTTCCTGCCCACCAACCATTGACACGCGCCTCCCCACAGAGAAAACTACGGTTGTCTCGTATAACGCATCGTGTTGCGTTATTTGCAACTCAGGAGAGCACATGGCCGCGGTACCCAGTTCTGCGAAGGTCGTCGTCATCGGCGCCGGCATCGTCGGCAACAGTCTGGTCCACCACCTCGCCGAACTCGGCTGGCGTGACATCGTCCAGATCGACCAGGGCCCGCTGCCCAACCCGGGCGGCTCGACCGGTCACGCCTCGAACTTCATCTTCCCGGTCGACCATTCCCGCGAGATGACCGACCTCACGCTTGACTCGGTCAAGCAGTACGAGGAGATGGGTGTCTTCACCCAGTCCGGCGGCTTCGAGATCGCGCGCACCGAGGAGCGAATGGAGGAACTGCGGCGACGCATGTCCAGCGCCAAGGCCTGGGGCATCCCCGCAGAACTCGTCGGCCCGGAGTTCGTGAAGGAGAAGGTCCCGTTCATCGAGACTGACGCCATCCTCGGCGCCTTCTGGTCCCCGACCGTCGGTGTCGTCGACTCGCTCCGTGCGGGCACGATCATGCGCGACCGCGCGATTGCGGCCGGCGCCCTCACCACAGTCCCGAACGTCGAGGTCACCGGCCTGGACGTCGAGGACGGCCGGATCCGCCGGGTTCGCACCGATGGCGGCGACATCGACGCCGAGCACGTCGTGATCGCCTGCGGCGTGTGGAGCCCGAAGATCGGCGACATGGCCGGCGTCTCGATCCCGCTCTATCCGACCGTTCACCAGATGATCAGCGTCGGCCCCTGCCCGCAGCTCTCCGGTCTCCCGGGCGAGATCAACTTCCCGATCATCCGCGACATGGACGCGCTCTGCTACGAGCGCCAGCACGGTGCCGACATGGAGGTCGGCTCGTACGCCCACCGCGCGATCCTGCACGAGCCCGAGGACATCCCGACGATCGAGCAGTCCAAGCTCTCCCCCACCGAACTTCCGTTCACCTCCGACGACTTCGACCCGCAGTTGGAGACCGCGTACGAACTCATGCCGGACCTGCTCGGCGCCGACGGCGCGGAGATCCGCTACGCCATCAACGGTCTCCTCTCGCTCACCGCCGACGGGATGCCGATCCTCGGCGAGAGCCAGGTCAAGGGTCTGTGGACCGCGGCTGCGGTGTGGATCAAGGAGGCACCGGGCGTCGGCCGCGCGGTCGCCGAGTGGATGACCCACGGCCACTCCGAGATCGACGTCGCGATGAGCGACATCGCCCGCTTCCACGACCATCACCAGCGCCGCGAGCACGCGCGTCTGCGCACCACCGAGGCGTTCATCAAGACGTACGGCATCGTCCACCCGGCCGAGCAGTACGCCTCCGACCGCAACCAGCGCCTCGCGCCGATGCACGAGTCCCAGAAGGACCTCGGTGCCGTGTTCTTCGAGACCGCAGGCTGGGAGCGTCCGCACTGGTACGAGTCGAACGCCGGCCTGCTGGCGACGTACGGCGACGCCGTCATGCCGCGCGAGCACGAGTGGGACTCCCGCTGGTGGAGCCCGATCATCAACGCCGAGCACCTGCGGATGCGCGAGGCGGCCGGCGTGATCGACCTCAGTGCTTTCCAGGTCTTCGACATCGTCGGCCCCGAGGCACTCGAGACCGTCCAGCGCACCTGCGTGGCCCAGTGCGATGTCACCCCGGGCAAGGTCATCTACACCCCGGTCCTCGACGGCAAGGGCGGTTTCATCTCCGACCTCACCGTGATGCGCCTGGGCGACGACCACTTCCGCGTCGTCACCGGCGGCGCCCACGGCACCGTCGACCGCAAGACCTTCGGCGACCAGATCCCGGCCGGAGGCTCGACGACCCTGACCGACCTCACCAGCGAGATCGACACCATCGGCCTCTGGGGCCCGAAGGCACGCGACATCCTCGCCTCGGTCACCTCCGACGACGTGTCGGGCGAGGCCTTCGGGATGCTCAACTGCCGCGAGATCCAGGTCGGCGACATCACCGTCCTGGCCTCCAGGATCTCCTATGTCGGCGAGCTCGGCTGGGAGCTCTACGTGAAGATGAGCGACGCGGCCGCGCTGTGGAGCCGGCTCCTCGAGGCAGGCGAGCCGCACGGCGCGATCCCGGTCGGCATCGGCGTGTACGGCACGACTGGCCGCATCGAGAAGGGCTACCGCGCGTACGGTGCCGAACTCGACGCCGAGCGATCGATCGTCGAGGCGGGCATGCAGCGACCGAAGGTGAAGGCCGCGGACTTCGTCGGCCGCGAGGCGTACCTCGCCCAGCGCGAGGAGCCGCTCAGGACCGTGCTCTGCACGCTGACGGTTGAGGACCACACCTCGAAGTCCGGCATGAAGCGCTACATGCTCGGCGGCGAGCCGATCCTCACCCGCGACGGCGGCACGCTCACCGACGGACACGGACGGCACCCGTATGTGACGAGTGCGGGCTCTGCCCCGTCGCTGGGCAAGCACGTGTTGCTCGCGTACCTGCCGCCCGAGCAGGCCGTCATCGGCACCGAGCTCGCTGTCTCCTACATGGAGGAGCTCTACCCGGTGGTCGTCGGCTCGATCGACGCCACGTCCCTCTTCGACCCAGAGAACGAGCGCATGCGATGAACAACGTGCTGGTCTGCATCAAACGCGTCGTCGACTCCACCGGCGAGGTCGTCATCACCGATGACGGTCAGAACGTCGACGGCCGGTACGCCGGCTTCACGGTGAGCGCGCACGAGGAGGCAGCCGTCGAGCTGGCCGTCCAGATCAGTGCGGCCACCGGCGGGACGGGCGCACTGTTCACCCTCGGCGACGAATCCGCGGAGGAGCAGTTGCGCGGGGCCCTCGCGATGGGCTGCACCGCGGCGACCCAGGTCCGGGCCGACTCCTCGGCGTACGGTCCGAGCGATGTCGCCCGCGAGATCGCCGCCGTCGTACGCGACCACGAAGCGAACGGCAGCAGCCACGACCTGATCCTCCTGGGCAACGACGCCGCCGACAGCGGCGACTTCCAGGTTGGCATCCGGTTGGCGTACGAACTGGGACGCCCCGTCGTCAACGGTGCCTCGACGGTCACGATCAAGGACGGTCACGCCGTCGCCGGGGTCAAGGGGCCGGAGGGTCACGAGATCTACCGGGTGCCACTCCCGGCCGTGGTCACCGTGCTCGAGGGCGGTGTCGAACCGCGCTATCCGAGCGTTCCGGGCCGGATGAAGGCCAAGAAGGTCGAGATCGAGGTCCGTGAGCCCGCCGGAGCACCGACCGGCACGAAGCGTGTACGCCTCACGCTGCCGCCTCCTCAGCCCAGCCAGGTGCAGATCTTGGGCACAGGCCCCGAGGCCGCCGCGGCGGTCGTCGACCTCTTCGAGAAGTTGGGAGTCCTGCGATGATCGTCGTCCTCGTCGAGACGGACGTCACCGGCGCCGTCGAGGTCTCCCGGGAGACCATCACCTTCGCCCGCGGCCTGTCCGCATCCGGCGGAGGCGTGCCGATCGACGCCGTCGTCATCGGCGACCTGCCCTGCGACCCGACTGCCTTGGCCGAGCAACTGGCCGCGTACGGCGTCCGCGACGTGCACCACGCCTCGGGTGACGCCTTCAGCGCGTACGGCGGCGCCGCCTGGGCTGCCGCGGTGCAGTCGGTACGCGACACGACCGGCGCAGTCGTCGTCACGGCCGCCGGTACGCCCCGCGGCGGCGAGGTCCTTGCGCACGTTGCTGCGCGTACCGGTGTCGCCATGGCCGCGAACGTGATCGCCTTCGGCGGGCTCGCACCCTTCACCGTCACGCGGCAGGTCGTCGGCGGATCGGCATGGGAGGAGATGGTCCTCGACGAGCGGCCAGCGATCTTCACGGTCGCGGGTCACGCAGTGGCCGCCGAGGAGGCACCGAGCGCCGGCGCCGGTCACCTCGTCGAGTTCCAGCCCGAGGTGGAGGCAGCCGATCTGGTCGCGCGCGTCACCTCGACCGCCGAGCCGGAGCCTGACCTGTCGGGCAGCCTCAAGGGCGCCCGGGTGGTCGTCGGAGCAGGCCGCGGCGCGGGCAGCGCCGACGGGTTCGGCGAGCTCCTCGACCTGGTCGGGATGCTCGACGGCGCCAGTCTCGGCGTCTCCCGGGTGGTCACCAGCCTCGGCTGGCGCCCCCACCACGAACAGGTCGGCCAGACCGGCAGTCGGGTCTCCCCCGACCTCTACCTCGCCTGCGGCATCTCCGGAGCGATCCAGCACTGGGCAGGTATGGCGTCATCGAAGACGATCGTCGCGATCAACACCGACGAGGAAGCACCGATGGTGGCGAAGGCGCACTATGCGGTGATCGGCGACATGCACGAGATCCTGCCGGCGATCAACGAAGAGATCCGAAAGAGGAAGTCATGACGACCACGACGAACGAGGCGCTGGGCGACTACGTCCTCACGCTCTCCTGCCCCGAGGGCACCGGCATCGTCCACGCGGTCACGGGCTTCCTGGTCGACATCGGCGGGAACATCCGCGAGAGCCAGCAGTTCGGCGACCTCGAGAACAACAAGTTCTTCATGCGCATCGACTTCGAGACGTCCGGAGCAACCTCAGCCGACGCGCTGCGCGAGCAGTTCCGACCGGTCGCCGAGCGATTCGGGATGACGTACGAACTCTGGTCGGCCGCGGCCCCGTACCGCACCCTGATCCTGGTTTCGAAGCAACTGCACTGCCTCAACGACCTGCTGTTCCGGGCGAGCACCGGCAACCTGCAGATCGAGGTGCCGCTGGTGATCTCCAACCACCGTGACGCAGAGGAGATGGTCCGCTCGTATGGGATCGACTTCGAACACGTCCCGGTGACGCCAGACACCAAGGCCGCCGCGGAGGCCACGATCCTTCGGCGGATCGAGGAACACGGCATCCATCTGACGGTACTGGCGCGCTACATGCAGATCCTCTCCGACGACATGTGCCGCAAGCTCAGCGGCAAGGCGATCAACATCCACCATTCATTCCTGCCCAGTTTCAAGGGCGCGAAGCCGTACCACCAGGCGTGGGAACGCGGCGTGAAGCTCACCGGCGCGACGGCTCACTACGTGACCGGCGACCTCGATGAGGGCCCGATCATCGAGCAGGAAGTTGCCCGGGTGGACCACACGTTCATGCCCGAGCAGCTGGTCGCGGCCGGAGCCGACGTCGAAGCACTCGTACTCTCCCGCGCCGTCCGCTGGCACTCCCAGACCCGCGTGCTGCCGAACGGCAGTCGTACGGTCGTGTTCCGCTAGGGCACACGACACCGAAGCCGCAGCCGTTTCTTCCACGGCCGGCCTGTCGCACTATGCGCAACAGCAGGTCTAGCCTGCCGACTATGAGTGAGGCAGCAGAGATGACCGGCGCCACCACATCGGTGCAGTCGGTCGACCGGGCGATGACCATCCTGGCGATCCTGGCGCGCAACGGCGACAGCGGCGTGACGGAGGTCGCCGCCGAACTGGGCGTGCACAAGTCCACGGCGTTCCGACTGTTGGCCACGCTCGAGACTCACCGGATGGTCGAACAGGTCGGCGAACGTGGGCTGTACCGACTCGGTGCCGGCAATCTGCGGCTCGCCGGCGCAACGACGGCGCGTCTCGATGTCGTGACCGAGGCCCGTGACGTCTGTCGCCAATTGGCCACCACCACCGGCGAGACGGTCAACCTCGCCGTCTTCGCCGACACCGCCGCGCTGTATGTCGACCAGGTGGCGGGCACCTCGGCGCTGCAGTCCCACAACTGGGTGGGCCAACGGATCCCGCTGCACGCGACCAGCAACGGCAAGGTGCTGTTGTCGGAGATGAGCGAGGACGCCGTACGACTCGCCGTGCGGGAACTCCCGCAACTGACCGAGAAGACGATCACGTCGCACGAACGGCTCACAGAGGAGCTGGCGCACGTACGCCAGGTCGGGTACGCCCTGGCGAACAACGAACTGGAGATCGGCCTGAGCGCCGTCGCAGCGCCGATCCGGAACGTACGCGGCGACGTCATCGCCTCGCTCAGCGTGTCCGGCCCGTCCTTCCGCCTGACCGATGAGCGCATCGCGGGCGTCATCCCGGATCTCCTCGCGGCTGCGACCGAGGTGTCCCACCGCCTCGGCTGGTGGCATCACGACTGATCGCTGCCGCAAGGCGACCTCGGTGGTAACACAAACGGAACCGCAAAGTTGCTCGAGAACCCTTGACGTGTGACCTGTGTCTCGTCCATTCTCCTAACAAGGCGTTGCGAAATAAGCATCGTGTTGCATATTTCGCAACAAGGAGGACCGAGAGATGTCTGATCTGTACGTGGACGGAGCGTGGGTGTCAGCCCGAGAGGGGCAGACGCGCGCGATCCACTGTCCTGCAGACGGCCATCTGGTCGCCGTGGTCGACGAGGCAACCTCCATCGACACCGAGGACGCGATCGCAGCCGCTCACCGCGCGTTCCACCACGGCACCTGGGCCACCACCCCGACTCGGGACCGCGCGGCCCTGCTGCACCGCGTTGCCGATCTGCTCGAGCGCGATGCCGACAAGGTTGCGCTGGCCGAGGCGATGGACACCGGCAAGCGTCTGGTCGAGGCCGCGTACGACGTCGCGGACGTGATCGGCGTCTTCCGTCATTACGGCACCATCGCGGCTGAGGAAGCCGGCCGCATCGTCGACACCGGCCGGGCTGACGTCCTGAGCCGGGTCGTGCACGAACCGGTCGGTGTCTGCGGCTTGATCGCTCCCTGGAACTACCCGCTCCTGCAGGCCTCCTGGAAGGTCGCCCCTTGCCTCGCCGCCGGCAACACGTTCGTCCTCAAGCCGAGTGAGATCACGCCGCACACCGCCATCCACCTGATGCGGATCCTCGAGGAGGCCGGTCTTCCGGCCGGTGTCGGCAATCTGATCCTGGGTGCCGGTCCGACTGCGGGTGCGCCGCTTGCCGAGGACCCGCGAGTCGACCTGATCTCCTTCACCGGCAGCCTGGCCGTCGGCAAACACCTGATGGCCGCAGCGTCCGGCACGGTCAAGAAGGTCGCCCTCGAACTCGGCGGCAAGAACCCCAACATCGTCTTTGCCGACGCCGACCTGGACGCCGCCCTCGACAACGCGCTGACCGCCGTCTTCCTGCACTCCGGCCAGGTGTGCTCGGCCGGAGCCCGGCTGCTCGTCGAGGAGAGCATCAAGGACGACTTCGTCAACGAACTCGTCGCTCGCGCGCAACAGATTCGGCTCGGCGGCCCCCAGGACCCACGGGCCGAGACGGGGCCACTCACCAGTGCGGCCCACCTGGCCAAGGTGACGGCGTACGTCGCGGCCGGACTGGCCGAGGGCGCCACGCTGCGCTGCGGCGGAGCCGCGCCGAGCGACCCTGACCTGGCGGACGGCTTCTACTACCTGCCGACCATCCTCGATGGCTGCACCAGCGAGATGTCGGTGGTCCAGGAGGAGTCCTTCGGACCCGTCCTGACCGTCGAGACCTTCCGGACCGAGGACGAGGCAGCAGCCCTGGCCAACGACACGATCTACGGCCTGGCCGGGGCCGTCTGGACCCGCGACACCGGCAAGGGTCAGCGGATGGCCAGCCGCCTGCGGCTCGGCACCGTCTGGATCAACGACTACCACCCGTACGTGCCGCAGGCCGAGTGGGGCGGCTTCAAGCAGTCCGGCACCGGGCGCGAGCTCGGCCTCGCCGGTCTCGAGGAGTACCGCGAGACCAAACACATCTGGACCAACCTCGAACCTGCGGCAACGCACTGGTTCAACCCCGAGAACTGAAGGACATCATGCTCGAGCGTTACGACTACGTCATCGTCGGCGGCGGCAGCGCCGGCTGCGCGATCGCCAACCGGCTGAGCGCGGACCCGGGCACGACCGTGCTCGTCCTCGAGGCCGGTCATAGCGACTACAAGATCGACCCGTTCGTCCACATGCCGGCGGCGCTTCCCTTCCCGATCGGCAGCAAGCTCTACGACTGGAAGTACGAGACCGATCCCGAGCCGGCGATGGGCGGGCGCAAGATCTATCACGCGCGCGGCAAGGTCCTCGGCGGCTCGAGCTCGATCAACGGGATGATCTTCCAGCGCGGCAACCCGATGGACTACGAGCGCTGGGCCAAGGACCCGGGCATGGAGTCCTGGGACTACGCGCACTGTCTGCCGTACTTCAAGCGGATGGAGAGCCGGTTCCTGGCCGACGGTTCCCGGGGTGCGGACGAGTGGCGCGGCGGCAGCGGCCCACTGCACCTCGAGCGCGGCAAGGCCGACAACCCTCTGTTCGGAGCGTTCTTCCAGGCCACCCAGGAGGCCGGCTACCCGTTGACCGACGACGTCAACGGCTACCGCCAGGAGGGCTTCGCGCCCTTCGATCGCAACGTCAAGAACGGCCGCCGGTGGTCGGCCGCCCGGGCGTACCTGCACCCGGTGATGGACCGCAAGAACCTCGACGTGGAGACGTTCGCGTACGCCACGAAGATCCTGTTCGACACGTCGTCAGAGACGGCTCGCGCGACCGGCGTCGAGTTCGACCAGGGCCCTGGGGTCTACGGCAAGGGCAAGGCCGTACGCCACCGCACCGTGCACGCCGGAGAGGTCATCCTGTGCGGCGGCGCCATCAACACTCCGCAGCTGCTCCAACTCTCCGGCATCGGCGATCGTGAGCACCTCGAGTCCGTGGGCGTCCCGGTCGTGCACCACCTCCCCGGAGTCGGCGAGAACCTCCAGGACCACCTCGAGGTCTACATCCAGTACCAGTCGAAGCTCCCGGTCTCGATCGCCCCGGGCCTCGCGTGGCACCAGCGTCCGAAGATCGCCTGGCAGTGGCTCTTCCAACGCAAGGGGCTGGGCGCCACGAACCACTTCGAGGGCGGCGGCTTCTGTCGCTCCAACGACGACGTGGACTACCCCAACCTGATGTTCCACTTCCTCCCGATCGCGATCCGGTACGACGGCACCAGCCCGATCAAGGGGCACGGCTACCAGGTCCACATCGGTCCGATGTACGCCGACACCCGCGGCTGGGTGCGGATCAGGTCGACCGACCCGAAGGTCCACCCGTCCATGCTGTTCAACTACCTCTCGACGGCCACGGACCGCAAGGAATGGGTCGAGGCGATCCGGGTCGCGCGCGACATCCTCAACCAACCGGCCTTCGCCCCGTTCAACGCCGGCGAGATCTCACCCGGACCATCGGTGGAGACCGACGAGGAGATCCTTGAATGGGTACGCAAGGACGCCGAGACGGCCCTGCACCCCTCCTGCACCGCAGCCATGGGAACAGGTGAGATGGCGGTCGTCGACCCGTCCTCGATGAAGGTGTGGGGAGTTGACGGGCTGCGCGTCGCCGACGCCAGCGTCTTCCCGTACGTCACGAACGGCAACATCTACGCCCCGGTGATGATGGTCGCCGAGAAGGCCGCGGACCTGATCCTGGGTCAGACGCCGCTCGCCGCCGACAAGGCGCCCTGGTACAGCTACCGGGCGGGCAGCCCGCTGTACCCCACGGGCGACCGCCGCAACCAGCAGCACCCGCGCCAGGAGGCTCAGGCATGACCGTCACCGAATCGCCCTCACACCGCGAGAACGTCGCATCCGACAGCGAGGTCGCGCTGCACGTCGACGGACTCTGGAAGATCTTCGGACCCAAGGCCGACAAGATCATCAACACCCCGGACGCCCACCTCTCCCGCAAGGATCTGCAGGCCAAGACCGGGCACGTGGTCGGGATCCGCGACGTCTCCTTCGACGTCGCGCCCGGCGAGGTCTTCGTGATCATGGGCCTGTCCGGCTCCGGCAAGTCCACGCTCGTACGCCTCCTCACCCGACTGATCGAGCCCACCGCCGGCACCGTGACGTTGTACGGCGAGGACATCACGGCGATGGCCGACAAGGCACTCCTGGACACCCGGCGCCGCAAGGTGTCCATGGTCTTCCAGCACTTCGGGCTGCTCCCCCACCGCAAGGTGATCGACAACGTCGCCTTCGGGCTGGAGGTGCGCGGCGAGAGCAAGGCCGCCCGCCGTACGCGTGCACAGGAGATGGTCGACCTCGTCGGCCTGACGGGCTACGAGAACAACTACCCCGACCAACTGTCGGGCGGCATGCAGCAGCGCGTCGGTCTGGCGCGGGCGCTTGCAGCCGACCCGGACATCCTGATGTTCGACGAGCCGTTCTCGGCGCTCGACCCGCTCATTCGTCGCGACATGCAGAACGAGGTCATCCGGCTACATCGCGAGGTCGGCAAGACGATGGTGTTCATCACCCACGACCTCTCCGAAGCACTCAAGTTGGGTGACCGGATCCTGATCATGCGTGATGGTGAGATCGTCCAGATCGGTACGCCCGACGAGGTCGTCGGCGCACCGGCCGACGACTACGTACGCGATTTCACCAGCGAGGTCCCGAAGTCGCACGTGCTGACCCTGAAGTGGGTCATGCGGCCGCCGACCGAGGCGGTTGGCCTGGACGGTCCGGTGCTGCAGTGCAACACCATCGTCCGCGACGCCGCCCGTGTCGTGCTCAATCACGGCGGTCCGTGTCGGGTCGTCGACGGCGACCGCGTGGTGGGTGTGGTCGACGACCAGGACATCCTGCGCGTGATCGTCGCCGAAGAGGGCGACTGATGTCCGCGCTTGGGACCCTCGATCCGGCGAGCAAGGAGGAACAGCCGCTCGTCGTACCCGAGAAGAAGCGCCGCACCGGCCTCAAGCTCGCGGTCATCCTCGCGGTCTGGCTGGTCGGTTGGCTGATCTTCCGCGGGACAGGCACCCTCAGCCAACCCTTCGCGCAGCTGAATGGGTTCGACACCTGGCTCAACCACATCCGGGACAACATCCAGGCCGCTTCGCTCACCAACTGGTTCTTCCACGGCGTACTCGGCCAGGTCTCCACCTTCGTGAACTGGCTGGTCACGCAGGCCGGCCAGTGGATCTCGCACCCGGCCGGCGTACGTCCGGTCCCGCAGATCGGCTGGCTCGGGGTGCTGGGCATCGCCACCTGGGTGACCTACCTGGTGGCTGGCGTCCGCTCGACCGTCCTGGTGGCTGTGTCGTTCTTCCTGTTCGCCTGGTTGGGCTTCTGGGCCAGCAGCATGGACCTGCTGATCGTCACCGCCATCGCGGTCGTCGCCAGTCTCCTGGTCGGAATCCCCACCGGCATCGTGATGGCCCGCAGCCGGACCGTGTCAGGGATCATCACACCGATCCTGGACGCGATGCAGACGATGCCGTCGTTCTGCTACCTGCTCCCGATCTTCATGCTCTTCGGTCCCGGCGCGACCTGCGCCGTCGTACTGACCGTCATCTACTCCTTGCCCCCACTGGTCCGGATCACCGAGCACGGGATCCGCTCGGTGTCGCCCACCACCATCGAGGCCGCCCGCTCCCTCGGAGTCACCCGATCGCAGTTGCTGCGCCAGGTGCAACTCCCGATGGCGCGCCGCACGATCGTGCTCGGCATCAACCAGTGCACGCTGGCTGCGCTCTCCATGGCCGTCATCGCGGCGTACGTCAACGGCCCCGGTCTCGGCATCGACGTCCTCAGCGCGCTCAACGCCTTGAACGTCGGTCAGGCCGCAGTCCCCGGCCTGCTCATCGTCGTGATGGCGATCATGCTGGACCGCACCACCACCGCCGTCAGCGAACGTACCGGTCGGCGAATCGTCCAGATCGGCCGAACCGTCGCCCGCCCAGGCTTGCTCGGTCGCGTCCTGTCGATCAACCCGGTCCTGCGTCGTCGGATCGCACTGTGCGGCGGCGTGCTCGTGGTGGCCATGATGATCTACCTGTCACGCAGTCAGCTGGACTATGCGAAGTTCCAGGATTCCTGGACGGTCGGCGGGCACCTGTCCACCTGGATCAACGACGTGACCAACAACGTGGTCAGCCACATCGACAAGGTGACCCTCGAGTTCAAGAACGCGGTCAGCTACGGCGCCCTCAACCCGCTGCAGAACGTCCTGGCGAACTCTCCCTGGTGGCTGGTGGCCCCGATCATCTTGGCGCTGTCATTCGTGATCGGCGGACTCCGTCCGCTGGTGATCTCGGCCGTCTGCGAAGGCGTGATCTTCGGGGTCGGCCTGTGGAACGACGCGATGGTGACCTTGACCTCGGTGCTCGTCGCGACCGCCCTCACCATGATCCTGGCGATCATCGTCGGAGTCTGGATGGGTCGGAACCGACGAGCCGAGGTGCTCGTCCGGCCTATCCTGGACGCCTTCCAGACCATTCCGCCGTTCGTCTATCTGGTACCGGCGCTGGCGCTGTTCGGGCCTACCCGCTTCACCGCCATCGTGGCCGGCATCGCTTACGCGGCCCCTATCGCGATCAAGTTGGTCACCGACGGCATCCTCGGCGTCCCGGAGACGATCATCGAGGCGGCCCGGTCCAACGGTGTCACCTCGTGGCAGATGATCCGCAAGGTGCAACTGCCGATGGCTCGGCCCTCCCTCGTACTCGCCGCCAACCAGGGCCTGCTCTATGTCCTGTCGATGGTCGTCATCGGCGGCATGGTCGGCGCCGGCAGCCTCGGCTACATCGTCGTCTCGGGCTCCGTCCAAGGAGACATCTTCGGCAAGGGGGTGGCCGCGGGTATCGCGATCATCGCCCTCGGAATCATGCTCGATCGGATCGCGAAGTCGGCGGTGGATCGACAGAAGTCGTGAGGCACTCGGCACCCCGGCGCACACGCACAGAGTTTGCACAAACCATGTGGCAACAGCCATCTAGAAAGGAACATCGCATGATCGGTGGAATCAAACGCGGCTCAGCCCGTGTCGGTGCCGTCGGCGTCGCCGCGGTCCTGGCCCTGTCGCTCGCTGCCTGCGGAGGTGGAGGCATCTCCAACAACGCCGGCACCGGCGGCAAGGCCTGCGGCAACGTCAACATCGCCCTCAACGGATGGGTCGGCTACGAATCCGACGCGTACGTCGTGGGCAACGTGCTCACGAGCAAGCTCGGGTGCACGGTCAACTATGTGAAGCTCTCCGAGCAGCCGAGCTGGGCCGGCATGGCCAGCGGCACCGTCGACACCATCCTGGAGAACTGGGGTCACGACGACCTGGTTGCGAAGTACATCACCCAGCAGAAGGTGGTCGTCGACGCCGGCCAGACCGGCAACAAAGGCGTCATCGGCTGGTACGTACCACCGTGGATGGCGGCCAAGTACCCGGACATCACCAACTGGCAGAACCTGAACAAGTACGCCTCCATGTTCAAGACCAGCGAGTCCGGCAGCCAGGGCCAGCTCCTCGACGGCGACCCGTCGTACGTCACCAATGACCAGGCTCTGGTCACCAACTTGAAGCTGAACTTCAAGGTCGTCGTCGGCGGCTCCGAAGCGGCGCTCATCCAGAGCTTCAAGACCGCTGAGGCCAACAAGACCCCGCTGCTCGCGTACTTCTACGAGCCGCAGTGGTTCTTCTCGGAGATGAAGCTGGTCAAGGTGAACCTGCCCGCCTACACCACGGGTTGCGACGCCGACGCGGCCAAGGTCGCCTGCGACTACCCGCCGTACAACCTCAACAAGTTGATGTCGACCAAGTTCGCCAACTCCGGTTCGCCGGCGGTCAATGTCATCAAGAACTTCACCTGGACGAACGACGACCAGAACCTGGTCTCGACGTACATCTCCTCCAACGGCATGTCCCCGGACGCCGCGGCCCAGAAGTGGATCGCTGCCAACCCGGACAAGGTCGCAGCCTGGCTGAAGTAGCACGCACCACCTGAGGCCCGCCGACCGGCGCGCACCCGGTCGGCGGGCCTCAGTCCGTCCCAGATGAACACAAGGAGAACTCAGGATGAACACCAAGTGGTTCCAGCGGAAGTCGCGCGTCGCGGCGACCTCCGCCCTCGTCACCGCAGCTGCTGCCGGAGCCTTCGTGCTCGGCGTTTCGTCGAGCGGTAGTGCGGCTTCTGCCAGCCCGTGCAGCGACCCGGTGACGCAGTACTACCGCGCCCTGCAGTACCAGCAGTCGGCGAACAACGCCGCCCTCCAGATCCAGACCTGGCGCCGCGCCGCGGACCAGCTCGACCGCATCCTGGCCAGCAAGGTCGCCCGGACGTCGCACAAGCCGTTGGCCATCATGACGGACCTCGATGAGACCGTGCTGGACAACTCGGCACTCCTGGCTCGAGACCTCGAGCAGTGCCACACCTACACCAGCTGGGACACCTGGAACGACTGGGAGTTGCACGGCAACCCGACGCTGACCGCAGGCGCGCGGTGGTTCTTCGCCTACGCCAACAGCAAGCACGTCGCGATCTACTACGTCTCCGACCGCTACCAGCAGAACATCAGCGCAACGCTCGCCACCCTCAACACGTTGGGACTGCCGCAGGCCGTCGCGAGCCACACGTTGCTCTACACGACGGATGCCAACACCAAGGCAGTCCGTCGGGCGTCGATCGAGAAGAACCACACCCTGCTGATGCAGTTCGGTGACCAGTTGGTCGACTTTGACGGCTCGTTCAAGGGGCTGACCTCGGACCAGCAGCACGTCCGCGCCACCCAGCTCGCATCGCACTGGGGTCGGGACTGGATCATGTTCCCGAACGCTGCGTACGGCAAGTGGGGTTCGGCCACGCTGAACGCCTGGAACGCCCCGGTGGTCGTCGGCTACCCGCAGTGATCCAACCGCGTCCGCTCCCCTGCACACGGGGAGCGGACGCGGCATACGCTGACTTCAAGATCTGACGAGAAGAGTTGACGTGGACCAGCGGGTGGATCCGACCGACGACCTCACGGTGACGCCGCCGAAGGAGTGGGCCGCGGGAGTTCCCGCGGTTGCGCACGCGTTGGAGTACGCGCTCTCCCAGACGTCTCCGCGGCGTACCGCTCTCACCCTCCTCACCATCAACCAGAAGTCCGGCATCGACTGCCCGGGCTGCGCCTGGCCCGAGGGCGACCACCGGCACGCGAACGAGTACTGCGAGAACGGCGCGAAGCACATTGCCGATGAGGCGACCACTCGACGGGTCACCCGCGAGTTCTTCGCCGCAAATCCAGTCGCCGACCTCGACTCGAAGTCGGACTACTGGCTCAACCAACAAGGCCGCCTGACCGAACCGATGGTCAAGCGGCCGGGCAGCAGCCACTACGAGCCGATCGGGTGGGACGACGCGTTCGGCCTGATCGCCGACGAACTCAACGACCTGGCCTCGCCGGACGAGGCGATGTTCTACACGTCCGGCAGGGTGAGCAACGAGGCGGCCTTCCTGCTGCAACTGTTCGCCCGGGCGTACGGCACCAACAACCTGCCGGACTGCTCCAACATGTGCCACGAATCCTCCGGGTCGGCACTGAACCAGACCCTGGGCATCGGCAAGGGCAGCGTCTCCCTCGGCGACATCCACACCTCGGACCTGATCCTGGTGGTCGGGCAGAACCCGGGCACCAACCACCCACGGATGCTCACCGCATTGGAGCAGACCAAGCGCAACGGCGGGTCAGTGGTGGCGATCAATCCGCTGCCCGAGGCCGGCCTGAAACGCTTCAAGAATCCTCAGGTGGCCCGCGGTGTCATCGGTCGCGGCAGCGTCATCGCGGACCAGTTCCTCAAGATCCGTCCGGGCGGGGATCTCGCGCTCTTCCAACTGCTCAACCGGCTCCTGCTCGAAGCCGAGGACGCCTCCCCCGGCACGGTCATGGACCACTCGTTCATCGCCTCCGACACCGTCGGCTTCGACGCGTTCGCCGAGCACGTACGCGCCGTCGAGTGGGACGCGGTCCTGGAGGCCACGGGCCTCGACCGCTCCGAGATCGAGGAGCTCGTCGGCCGGGTGCTCGCCAGCAAGTCGGTCATCGTCTGTTGGGCGATGGGCATCACCCAGCATCGGCACGGTGTGCCGACCATCCGGGAGATCGTCAACTTCCTGCTCCTGCGCGGCAACCTCGGGCGACCGGGTGCCGGCGTGTGCCCCGTACGCGGACACAGCAACGTCCAGGGCGACCGCACGATGGGCATCTGGGAACGGATGCCGGAGAGCTTCCTCGCCGCACTCGACGACGAGTTCCAGATCACCTCCCCGCGTACGCACGGGTACGACTCGGTGGCCGGCGTACGCGCGATGCGCGACGGCGAGGCCAAGGTCTTCGTCGGCGTCGCCGGGAACTTCGTCCGCGCGATGTCCGACAGCGATGTCACCGAACAGGCGTTGCGTCGCTGCCGGCTGACAGTGCAGATCTCCACCAAGCTCAACCGGTCCCACACCGTCTGCGGTGAGACGGCACTGATCCTGCCGACGCTCGGCCGCAGCGATCGCGACGTGCAGGGCACCGGCGAGCAGTTCGTGACGGTCGAGGACTCGATGAGCGACGTGCATGCGAGTCGCGGCAAGCTGCACCCGGCTTCTCCCGACCTGCTGAGCGAGGTGGCGATCATCTCGCGTCTCGCGGCGCGTACGCTCCCCGCCGGCTCGATCCCCTGGACCGATTTCATCGGCGACTACGGACTGATCCGGGACCGGATCTCCCGCGTCGTGCCCGGGTTCACCGACTTCAACGCGCGGGTGGCGCAACCGGGCGGATTCAACCTCCCCAATCCCGTCAACAGCCGCGTCTACAACACCGCCAGCGGCAAGGCCGAGTTCACCACGAATGCCTTCACCGTGCTCACGCCACCGCCCGGGCACCTGGTGCTCCAGAGCCTGCGCTCCCACGACCAGTGGAACACCATCCCGTACGCCATGAATGACCGTTACCGGGGCATCCACAACGCACGGCGGGTGGTCCTGGTGAACCCCGACGACATCGCCGAACTCGGATTCGCCGACGGTGACCTGGTGGACATCGTCAGCCAGTGGACTGATCAGGTCGAACGGCGCGCACCGGAGTTCCGTCTGGTCGCCTACCCGGCGGCCCGGGGGTCCGCCGCCGCGTACTACCCCGAGGCCAACGTCCTGGTCCCCCTCGACAGCGTTGCGGAGATCAGCAACACGCCCGCTTCGAAGGGCGTCATCGTCCGCTTCGAGCGGCACGTCGCCGGATCGGAGAACGGCTGAGATGGGCCGCGTCACGATGCGGCGTCCGGTGGTCCGCGTACGCGATGGTGCCGTCGACCAACGCGCGGACGTCCTCGCCGTCGAGGAGCCGATGGAGATCCGCGTCAACGGGCATCCGCTCACGGTGACGATGCGTACCCCGGGCAATGATTTCGACCTCGCGCTCGGGTTCCTGTTGAGCGAAGGCGTGATCCGCTCGGCGGGCGACGTCGTCACCGTCCGCTACTGCGCCGGGGCGCAGGTCGACGGCTCGAACAGCTACAACGTCGTGGACGTACGCCTCGCGGCCGGGGTGCCGGAGCCTGACACGTCCGTGCAACGCAACTTCTACACGACCTCGTCGTGCGGCCTGTGCGGCAAGGCCTCGCTGGACGCCGTACGCACCGCCTCGGCCTGGTCGGTCAGCGACGACCCGGCTCGGGTGTCACCCGACGTGCTCGCAACCCTCCCGGACCGACTCCGCAGCGCCCAGCAGGTGTTCGACCGCACCGGCGGCGTCCATGCGGCGGGCCTGTTCACGATCAGCGGCGACCTGATCGCGGCGCGGGAGGACGTGGGACGACACAACGCCGTCGACAAGGTGATCGGCGCCTGCGTACGCACCGAAGGGCTCCCCGCGCGCGGCACGATCCTGATGGTCAGCAGCCGCGCGTCCTTCGAACTCGTCCAGAAGGCTGTGATGGCGGGCATCCCGATCCTCGCGGCGGTGTCCGCTCCGTCCTCCCTCGCGGTCGACCTTGCTGAGGAAGCGGGCCTGACGTTGCTGGGATTCGTCCGCGGATCCTCGATGAATGTGTACGCGGGACACCATCGCGTCCTGGGGACGCTTCGCGACTGAGTGCGCCGCATTCACAGCGAGGCGTCGGCCGGGATGTCACCAACCGGTGAGCACCAGACCCGCGGTCACGGCCACGATCAGCACACCGAGGAGCTGCCGCCGCCACGTCCAGCGCTGATCGGGGCCGTCATGGCCGAAGAGGCCGATCAGCGAGAGAGCCAGTCCCGGCAGAGCCAGCAGCACGAACCCGTCACGGAGCATCCGACTCGGGTCGTGCAGCCAGGAGAACACCCAGCGGACGAAGAAGGTCCCGATCAGGAGCATCACCAGCGTCTTCAGCACCCCCACGGGGAGCAACCGATGGAGACGTTCCGAGTTGGGGAACGACTTCTCGTGGATGCCGAGAACCTGGGGCAGGAGGAACAGTGCGGCCCCGACCCACAACTGCCAGCAGTTCCCGATGAACGCAACAGCCAGGAACACGAACAGCACGGTCCGGACGAGCGTCGCGAAGTATTTCTGACCGGCTCCGGGAGACGGCAGCTTTCCGATCGAGACCACCGCGAGTCGCAGCGGGTACGCGTGTGCAGCCCATTCCTCCAGGGCGACGCGTACGACGACCGTTGCCATCGCGAGCAGCGCGAGCTCACTGCTGTGGCGCCCGATGGGAAGGTCCAGTCCGGAGAGGCCGGGCAGACCGCGTACGACCTTCTGCACCGCCCAGCCAGCAAACAACGCGGCGATCACCGTGTCGGCCCATCGGTCCCAGGTGTACCGACGTCCGTCGCCCACGACGCGCCGGAAGGGCCGCGCGGCCGCGGCGATGAGCGGGATCGCGAACCACAATGCGGCAAGGCCGAGGAAGGAACGGACCTGCGGCGCGAATCCGACAAGGTGTGACGGTGCCACCAGCATCGCGAGCACGAACCCGACAAGCCCGGCAGCGCCCCAGCCGGCGTCGATGATCGCCAGCACCAGCAGGACTGCGGTGATCGTCACACTCGGCGGGATCGGCAGTCCGTCGTTGTGTCGACCAGCGACGATCCCCAGGACCAGACCTGCCGGGCAGCCGAGGAGCCATGCGGACCCGAAGATCGCGCGCAGGTACGAGCCGTCGGCGAGCACTCGCGCGGTCAGCGGCGAGCGCGGAGCCAACCAGCGTGGAACCACCAGGCTCAGGGCATCGATCGCGTGCCAGCCGGGCCATCGCCACGTCCTCGACTGATCGCCAATACCTGCGCCGGCCCCGCTGAAGGCGGCACTCTTCGTACTCGCCGACGCGACTGACCCCTTGCCGCGTCTGTGACTGGTGGCGGAGCCAGCCACCGCGGCCCCACCGACCACAGCACCCGTCATGGTGAGGGCCGCCGATCCCGCACTTGCCCCGGCACTCAGGGCCAGACCTGCAGGGCCGATCAGCGCGAGGACGGTGAAGACGGCCACCCCGATACCGAGCACCGTTTTCGGGTGGTCAGTCGGCAGCCAACGCGGATAGCCCACCGGGATGGGCGGAGCCGGGGTGACGGTCGGCGCCGCCGGCGTCACGGTCGGCGTTGGAGTGGGGCTGGGCGTATGAGTGGGCGTGGGTGTTGCGCTGGTAGTCGGCACGGGCAACGGAGCCGGTACGGAATGCGTCGGAGGCGGCGGAGCGTGGGTAGGTGCCGGAGACGGCGAGGCGGAGTGCGTGTGCGTCGGCGTAGGGGTCGGCGTGGGCGTCGGAGTGGAGTACGGTAGGACGTGGACGGTGAGCGTCGTCTTCTGCGGTGTGCCACTGAAACTCGGGTCATTCGCGAACCAGGACACGTCGATCTGATAAGTCCCCACCACGAACGTCGCGGAGGAGTCGCAAGCCCAGTCCGTCGACGACAGCACGATGTTGCAGATCTGCGGCGGGTCGAGGGAGCCGTCGTTGTGCACGACGAACACCCGGTCGGTGCCCGCGACGATCGGTCCGGTGACCGTCCCCGCGAAGTGGATCGGCTGGGCGCCGACCAGCACAGTGACCGTGGAGCCCGACGGAGTCGTCACGACGGGCGCGGGCGGGGCCCCCGCGTACGCAGGCGCAACGGCGAACGCGACCCAACAGCCGGCCAGAAGCGCCAACCCGAGCAGGCGGGCAGCACGACGCATCACCAGTGGCACAGATCTTCCGGCCCTTCGCTCGCCCCCTCAATGAACAATAGGGACACGCCGACCTCTGCGGCATGGGACGGGCCGCCCTGAACGTCCGCTGTGCAGTGGCTGGAGCCACTCCCGCAGGCCCTCATTTCTTTGTAGGGTGCGTCACATGTTCACCACTGGCGAAGAGCTCCTCGCATTCATCAAGAACGAAGGCGTCGAGTTCGTCGACGTACGCTTCGTCGACCTCCCGGGCATCCAGCAGCACCTGACCGTGCCGGTGTCCTCGTTCAACCTGGACCCGATGGCCTTCGACGGCTCCTCGATCCGTGGTTTCCAGACCATCAACGAGTCGGACATGGCGCTCTACCCGGATGTCACCACGGCGTACGTGGACCCGTTCCGCAAGTCCAAGACGTTGGCGATGATGTACTTCGTCCACGACCCGATCACCGGCGAGGCGTACTCGCGCGACCCGCGCAACATCGCCCGCAAGGCGCTGGCGTACCTGGCCACGACCGGCATCGGCGACACCGCGTTCTTCGCTCCCGAGGCGGAGTTCTTCATCTTCGACTCGGTGCGCTTCGCGACCGGCATGAACCACTCGTTCGTGCACATCGACTCTGCCGAAGGTGTCTGGAACACGGGTGCCGAGACGAACCCGGACGGCACCCCGAACCGGGGCTACCAGGTGCGTACGAAGGGCGGCTACTTCCCGGTCACGCCGACCGACGGCACGCAGGACCTGCGTGACGATATGGTCAAGGCCCTTGAGGGTGCGGGCCTGCTCGTCGAGCGCGCCCACCACGAGGTCGGCACGGCAGCCCAGGCGGAGATCAACTACCGGTTCGACACGCTGCTCAAGGCTGCCGACGACATCATGAAGTTCAAGTACATCATCCGGAACGTGGCCTGGGAGGCCGGCAAGACGGTCACCTTCATGCCGAAGCCGCTCTTCGGCGACAACGGCTCGGGAATGCACGTGCACCAGTCGATCTGGAACAACGGCGAGCCGCTGTTCTACGACGAGAAGAACTACGGCGGCCTCTCGGACCTGGCTCGCTGGTACATCGGCGGCATCCTGAAGCACGCGCCGGCGGTGCTCGCGTTCACCAACCCGACGGTCAACTCGTACCGCCGCCTGGTGCCCGGCTTCGAGGCCCCGATCTCGCTGGTGTACTCCTCGCGCAACCGTTCGGCGGCCGTGCGCATCCCGATCACGGGTTCGAACCCGAAGGCCAAGCGCATCGAGACCCGGTTCCCGGACCCGTCCTCGAACCCGTACCTGGCGTTCGCGGCGCTGCTGCTGGCCGGCATCGACGGCATCAAGAACAAGATCGAGCCGGCGGCTCCGATCGACAAGGACATCTACGAGCTCCCCGCCGACGAGAAGGCTGAGATCGCTCAGGTCCCGACGTCGCTCGAGGCCGTGCTGGACGCTCTCGAGGCCGACCACGACTTCCTCACCGTCGGTGATGTCTTCACAGAGGACCTGATCGAGACCTGGATCGACTACAAGCGCAACAACGAGATCCTGCCGGTGCAGTTGCGCCCGCACCCGCACGAGTTCGAGCTCTACTACGACATCTAGAACCGGATGTCCGTGTCGCAAGCCTCTGACCTGCACAAACGTGACGAAAAGGGCTTCTGACCTGTGCATACGTGACGCGCGAGACCCTCGAACACCTTTAGTTTCCTTAGGTCGTTTGAGGGTCTCCGCGTTTCCGTTGTTAGACATTTGTTAGAAGTTGACGATCTGTCCAGCGGCAAAGAACAGTCCATCACTAGCCGGGCCGAGCCTCTTGCCTGACGTTCGGCGATTACCTGCTACACGATCATGCGCGGCCTGGAAGGAACCGCGCCGAGGCCGGCTGGAGACGAGCAAGAGTGTTGTCGAATCGATATCGGTAGATCACTTGGTCGTCATCGACCGGTCCCGTATCCGGCTTCTGGCACGTCCACGCAAGCGTGTCACCGACACGGCCCGCAGACGACATCGGTGTCCGTACGACTTCGGCTCTCCAAACGGTGATGAGGCGGTCTGCCCCGCGAGACTCCGCAACCAGCTCGAATCCCGATCGGGCGATCTGCACGCACCGCATGTGCATCCTCCAAGCCGGGTCCAGCATCTTGTGTGGTTGGCGGAGGCAGTCACCTAGACGCAGTCGCGGCAGAACCAACTCTGGGTCGCCGTACAGATTTCGCCCGTGCAGCGAGCGAAGCCCGATCCACTCAACGGCAGATCTGCGGTCCGTCCAGACAAACTTCACCGTCGCTCCAGCATCCAGCAACGCTCGGTGCTGGGGCTCGTGCCTTGGCCCGCCGAGACGGAAGACCGACTCGTTCTCCGACGGCCTCCACGAGTCTCTCAGTGAGTGCGGGTGATCGCGAACAGTGAGGAGAAGCGGGACATCACCGTTACGAAGGTGGCCACGCATCTCGACTTCGCCAAAGATTTCGGCCTCGATCAGTTCGTCCAGCGTCATCGCCTCCGTCGGTACCCTTCTCTCCGCCATGCCACGTCCCATCGGCGCTACCCAGCGATATTCGACGCGATCGATTTCGAGGTAGACGGCGGGCCTAACGCCGAGTAGTGAGAGGCCGAAGTCAATGTCGGCTTTACGCGCAGAAACATCTGCGGAGCGCTGGCTTCTGCGTGCCTGCCGCCACGATGCCAATGCCGCTACCGACGAAACAGCCGTCGCCGCGGCGCTTACCCCGGGTGCCGCAACGGACCAATCAACCGACATCCAGTCCACTAGTCCCCCAACTCAATTTCCTAGCTGCGCTCTCTACCGATCGCACGCTCAGACAGGAGAGCCGATGCCAGCCCTCAACTTGTTACACCCCGGGGCTCTGCGCCCAGCAGCAACAGGCGAAATTTCGTCACGTGCTCGTCCAAGTACTGCCCAGGTCCCTCAGCTCGCGGTTGACCCGTCATGAGGACGGTCACCGGCGAGCAGAGGTGGTCGGCCGATTTCTGAGGCAGATGAAGCAAGTTGTCTGTCTTCACGGCATCCGCGTACGTCTGGAGATACCCGTCCCTGTCTGAGGGGCGACAACCCTGATTCCAACTCGGTTACCAGACGCGTCTTGGATGTAAGCACTTCCGCCGTCGTCTTCGATCCTCTCAACAACGTTGGCGCGTGCGCTCCCGCCGGTCTTCGAAGTTCTCCGGGTTGATCCACCACAATCGCGTGATGTGCTGACGCTGGCTACCGCCCGCAATTCGGATGGCCGTAATGCGAATCATCAGAACTTAACCCGTCCTTCGTCTCAGACCGATGCACCCTCGACCTCGGCGTGGGTGCAAACACAGAGTCGCGAGTTGGCCGCCCAGAACCGGCAGTGCGAATGGCTTGACCCACGTCAGTCAGCGGTCGGTCGACTCGCCGAGACAGGCAAGGACGAACCCAGCGCCATGTCCGCGCTCGGAGAGACACCAAGGTGCGAGGTCGGGACTGCCGCAGCAGCGGGAGGTGTACTGCCCCGCGGCTCCGAGTCAAGGTGACTCTAGTGGTGTTGAACGACGCCCCAACCGCATTAGTACCAGGCGTCGCGACTGCCTGAGCCCCAATCGACCGTCGGCTCCAGCCCCACTATGACGATGCAGACGGCTCCCACATACCGGAAGGGTCTATGGGAGCCGGCGGCACGCGACCTGTCGGGGCCGTTGGGCGAACGGCCGGATCCGATCCTTAGTTGGACGGGCTCGCCTGCGGGCCCGTACCAGGGTTGTACTGAGAGCCGTGGCCGGCGCCAAAGCGAACGTCTTGTCCTGTCGCGAACCACAGCCCGCCGAATCCAGCACGGTAGGTGGCACCAGACACAAGCAAGGGCGTTCCAGTCGGCGAGACCAACGTGATCAGAACACCGTCAAGCTGGATGGGTGCGCCTGCCAGGGCAGTCCGCAGATCGTCCATCGTCCACGTGGGGCTTAGGCCGTCTGGCACGGTGAAAGTCACGTCCAATGCTGTCCCGAGTGGGTGCGTGAGCGTCACACTCTGAACGGTCAGGCCAAACTTCGCCGCCACGTCAGACGCACGAGTCGTGAGGGCAGAATCCGAGGGGGAAGGGAGGACTTGCCCGGCTGCTACGTTCGCGGCGCCGAGCGAGTACGTCGTCGTTCCTGTCCCATTCGCGTTCGGTTCGACTACCTGTCCCCCGCCGATGACCTGCAACAGCGATGCCTGGTTCGTATGTTGCCGATCCGAAACCGCACCCTCGGCGATCGCGCCAAGCCACGTCGCCCTGACTTCGCCGCCCTGACTATCCGGACCGGCGTTCGAGCTCAACGTCGTTTGGACCATCGGCAACGACGAAGTCCCACTTGACGATGGCACGAAGCTGATGCCTCGCACGATCCGCTCCTGGGCGAGCCCCGCAAGGGCGCTCGACGCTGCCCCGGCAGCCTGCGTTCCTGGACCTGTTGCGGTCTGGGCTGCGTAAACGCCCGGTGGGACTTGAATCCGCGGCGGCACAACATTGGTGCCGGCACCTGCAGCGACCGCGATGCCGCCAATGATCAAGCCCGTCCCGGTTCCGGCGACGGCGATACGTGCGCCGACGCGAGTCTTCGGGGCCAACTGCCTTGTAGTCCTATCGCGTCGCATTGAACGCTCCTGTTCCAGAAAGTGCACTGATCTGCCAGCACGGACCGTAACCGGCGTGGACCGGGTTCCCGAGGTTCGTGGCCCAGTGTTCTTGCTTGTCTTGGCCGAGGTATTCCCAAGAGTTGAAGTTGGCGTTGTTGCCGGCGCCGGGGCATGCGGCAACGCCTTCATCTTCAACCCATGTCAGATCTTGTAGATAGTCGGAAGAACTTACGCCCGTTTGTAGCCAGGTTCCGTCGGCCGTACCCGCTTGAATCTGTTGAGTGCTTACGACGTGCCCCACCCACGTGTTGTAGTTGGTCCACGTACTGAACGCAGCACCCTGGGTGCAGTTGTAGGTGTTCGGATCGGGCGACACCTCGACAAACATGTGGCCGTCATGGCACGTGCCGTCGATCGTCCACGCGGTGCACCCCGCAAGGCCAGCTTCGACCTGCTTGTGTGCCCCCGGGTCCGTTACAAGCGTGCTGTAGAGGATGCATTGGTGGTCGCCCGGGTTCAGTGACCTCGCGTCGATATTCACATCTGCGTCATAAAAGAAGTTTGAGTTCACGTACGCCTGTTGGGTATTTCCTAGCGATTCCCCAAACGCAACACTGACCCCGAACGCGGTACTGAAGCTGACGACCGCAATCAAGGCGTAGATGAGTTTCTTCACTGATCCCCCTGTGCCCACTGGGCTCGTTCAGAACGCACTTCATGACTGATGACGGGACAGTACTGCGGTTCGAGCCTGCCGCGAGGTGCTCTTGCGCCGTCGCGCCACAAATGCGCCGATGTTGGACCGAACGGGTTACGTCGGCTACACCTAGCGGCCTCTGACCTCGCTACTTCCTCGTTCGGGAAGACGCAGCCCTCCGAACAGGCCCTGCAGCACGTAGCCCAGATTCCGAGGACATGCCCACCGTTCCAACTTGTTGAACATCGGCGCTCAGACACACTGCAGTGATGGACGGCAGACCCCGTCGCCACCGCCTCGTTTGGGGGCGCAGACACAAAGATCCTCATGACGACCGTGGGGAACCACGGGTGTTTGAATGGCCAACGCGTCTAACGTGGATGTACATCGCTTACATCGATCGGGTCACCTTCGGCTAGCGCCTGGAGAGCGCACCCACACGCCAGCCGCTGGTCAGCGAAGATCAGCCGCTACGGGACCTAACTGCATCGGCTTCTATCAGCCCCTGCAGCCAAGATCTCTGCCCACTGACCCAGGTCAACGTCGCCCGCCAAAGTCGACGTCCACCTCTCGGAGGAGGAGCCTTGAAGAAGCCCGACACAAAGACTGTAGGTGCAGAGGAGGTCCAGACATCATCTGGCGCTGGATCCGCCGGGGCCGGTCATCGAGTGACAGCGTCACCTGTTCGAATCGGCACAGCGGATTCGGTTCAAGCGAAATGGGTCGCTCGGTACGCGCCCAGCCGGGTCTGCCGGGTAGACATCCTCGTCTCGATCCCTGACCGAGATCTGACAGTCCACGCTCTGCAATCCCGCGGTTGGCAAGCGCTGGATCGTGTCGACGAGGCCGACGACCAATTTGCGCTAATCACCGCCGTTGCCAGCCGGTTCGGTCAGCAGCCGACGAGCCTCCATAACGCCATCGCAGCGGAAGTTCAGACCATTTTGGCGATGTATCGGGTGAATCCGCACTCCGTGTCGGTCTATGCCCGTGCGCCGGACCTAGCCCGCCTCCATCTGTGGGCCGTTGCACACGAAGACGCCAGCCAACTCGCAGGACCAGTTGGCCCTGACGGGATTTACACGACGTCCGACCGGCCCAAAGACGCACGCAGCGCGTTGGGAGATCGCCGGGCCACTGGTCGAAATGAGCCGATTGATCCCGTCGCGCGAGAAAGCAAAAGTACGCGAACGCTTCAGAGTTGGACGCTGCTTGCTATCGCCCTGACCGTGTTCGCCGCCGCCATTGCAGACGGCTATCTGGCACACCGCGTGTTCCACGGCTGGATCTGGCGCTGGCTTCCACCGAGCGCCCTTCTGCTGGTCACGCTGGCCGCGGCTGCGGTGGAGTACGTGTTGAAGTGGACGCTCGTTACAGGCCGTGACGACCAGAGACCAGCTACCGGCTCGTCCCCTCGCAAATTCTTCCCTCACGTCGCGGCGGCCCTGCGGATCAATTCATTCGCCGACGGCGCTGTGCCAAGGTTGAAGCGCTGGGGCTTAGCAGCGGCACTGCTTGTTGGGGCCTGCGTTGGCTGGGCAGCCGGGTTCATGTGGCCGCCACAGTCCCTGACGGCCACGATCGCGACAGCAGGCGTCGGACTAGCGATTTCGGTGGTGGCCCTGTTTTGGGTCCCGCTGCGTCGGATGTGGACTCCACCACGCCTTGCTTCAGGACTGATCGGCGCGACGACAATCTTGGCCGGGGTTGGGGTCTTGGCTCGAGTGATGGCCACGCTCTTCTTCGCGGAGATGGGGGTGCCAGTCGACGGCATCGATTTGAACGTGACCACTATCGGCGCCCTGACGGCTGTGCCCTTGATGATTGCTAGTGGCGGTGTGGCCGTTCTGTTGGGCGTATGGTTCGTCACGTATCGCGGACGTTACGCCCCGCCAATGAGCTGGCTAATGGGGGCGATAACATCGCTGGCCTGCATTGCCGTCGTCCTGGCAAGCATGGCCGACCTCGCGTCCAGATCATCGACGATCTGGACCGGCACGGGCGACCACGTCGATGGCTACGCCGTGACGGGTGTTTGCCTATATCCGACGTCGCCCACGCTGACACGGCCCAACGCCTGGGACCACCCACTCTGGAAGTTGGGTGATCGCGGCGGTGATCTTGTCGTGTTAGATCCAGTAGCGGCTCGAGCACGGCAGAGGGGACGGGGCGGCACTAATCCATCGTCGATCGTCAGCTATTTGCCGGCCAACACGGTCAGATATTTGATCGTCGACCCGAACTCGCCCCGATGCCCCTGACGCACTGGATGTAGTCGGCGTTCTCATCCCTGGAACTGGAACGGAACACGCGACCTCCTTGCGTGACGAACTTTGCACCCGCCCCAGCCGCTGACTACCAGAGGCGACGCCTACCGCTTCCGAGCCGAGATCCCAGCGACTCGCTTGCCGAGAATCCAGCTCATGAGGACGTCGAAGCGCCGTCGCAGACTCCCGCCGACGTATAGAACCGACTCTTTCGGGATCCTGCCTCTGCCCTGGGCAAACGTGCCGGTAAGCGCTTCTGACCTGCATAAACGTGGGTCACCGGAGCCTGAAACACCTCCGGTTGTCTTGGGCCGTCTGAGGGTCTTTGCTCTCCGCCGTTAGAAATTTGTTAGAAGTTCGCCACGCCAAGCGCGGAGCATCGACGGTGAGCCATCCAGCTACCGCGACGGCGCCAGCCCTGGCCCCGAGCTCAGGCCGGGTCGATCGTTGCGGCATGCGAAGACGCTCGTGGCACAGAATCTTAGAGTGCGCGAGGAGGATCGAACATGGCTGTGCGGACATCCGTCATTGATCAATCCGCGCGCCTGCTCGCATCTACTGCGGGTGAAATGGAAGCTCGCGGAACATCGCGTGGGGACCCTGGTGCATACGCGTCGACGGTGACGCAGCTCCCAAACCAAGGGGTGGCGACACGCCCGAAGGCTCAGTAGACTTGACGAGCTCCCCAACTTTCGTGTTGCGGGTGTTCGTTCTAAACATTTGGCGGCGGTTACATGGTTGACGGCGAAGCGTGGTGGCTCCGTGACGTCGCCGACGAGCCGTCAGACACACAAGATGAGTTCAGCGGGAGCACGCCCGCTCCGCATGAAGCCTTGGTGCGCGCGCATATCAATGTCTCCTTGTCCGTGCCGCTGGCCGCCGACGAGATCGTAAACATCGAGCACATCGCCGAAACCGGCCTTCGCGGCAGGAACCCCATCGTCATCGCTTCTGACGAATCGGTGCTGATCGGCTTTTCGATTCTCGATAGTTCAAGTCCCACTCTGCGACTCGCAAAGGAATATGGACGGATCCTCATCGATCTCATCGACTCAGACAAGATCGTCGAGGCGGAGTTTCGAGCCTTCATCCCGAACCACCGGTCGAAGTTCAGCGCGTACGCTAGCGCGTAATTGCTGGCAGATCGATCCACGTCAGATCAAGCTCGTAGAGGTGGGACCTCGATAAGCCTGCGGCTGAGCCCGTGGAGTATGACGGTGCATACGGGAACAGGATGCTGGTCGGCTTCTGAAGCTCCTCGCATGCGAAGTACCACCCGAAGCCTAGGACATGTGCCTTCGGTCCGACAGGCGACAGGTAGACGTTCAAGTCCGGACGCGTTTGCCGTAGCTCCGCGACATGAGCACTCAAGACGCTAGCCGTCACGAACGGATCATTCGCAGGCGCGTGCAAGAACGACTTCGAGGCGAAGTCCGTAATTGACTCCTCTGCAAGGGCGAGCCGGATCTGACTCTCCTGATACATATGCGGTTGGAGGCTTGGGAGGCCAAGCATGATGTAGTGGGACGACGCTGAACGTTTGTAGTCAGCCACGGCACGAATCAACGAGTCGTCGTAGCCCGCGCCGATAATCAGCACATCGGCAGGGTCGGTCGACGTTGTGTGAACGCCCTCCAACCCGGGCACTTGTCGTACTTCGTCAACGCGACCCTTGGAGAAGGTGGTTGTCGGCCCGGAAACGTAGTTGGTCGGATCCGTATACAGCACAGAAACCGTGCCGAACCCAAGCTTGGCCAGGATCACAGGCAACACGGCAATGAATGGCCGCATCATTCCAGAAATGTCGATGCATACCCGCAGCCCTTGAGGTGGGCGACCGTTTAGCACCTGCTGCCAAATCGTGCGCCAGGCATCAACTTCCGCGACCCCTGAGTCGACGGCGATCTCGGCAAACGCTGTCGATCTCCCCGCGGCGTCGAGGTCGTACTCAGGATGCAGGATCCAATACCCCTCCGGCACATTGACGGCCTCCGCGACCTTACGAACCCGGTCGGACTGATCGTCCGAGGAGACGAAGATGTCGAAGTCCAGCCCACCAAGGTCGGCGAAGCGAACGGTGCGCTTGTTCAAGTAGGTGTGGTCACGCATCGAACAGAGGCTCTTCTTTGGATGAACGCTTGCGAGAGAAGGGCGCCTTCATAGTCGCAAGCTGTGCGTTAAGAACCACAAGGTATTCCGACTCCGGAACTTCGGCATCGAAGACCGCGGAGGCCGCGGCAGGCACCAACCTCATCTCGCCGCGCCGGCTCGTAGGAAGCGAATACGATGGAGCCACCATGGGATGCAACTGATACTTCCGTAGCCGAGGGCCGTAATTCCGAGCCGACCGACCATTCGGAATCTCAACTAGAAGCTCGTGAGAGACACATGCGTCCAAGACTCGCTGAGCGTCTTCAGTTAACGCGCCAGATCCGATCGAGAACGCCGCATACCCGACCTCATTGGGCTTGTCCGAGTACCTGGCGCGTTGAAGCAAGTTGCCCAACCGCCGAATCGCAATATCACATGCGTTGCCAAGCGGGCCGGAAGGTAGAGCATCACTAACGAACCAGGACGATGCGTCGGCGACACCGGCTAGCTGCGCCTTGGCGTCGACGGTACTGCCCTTGACAAACGGCTCACCGCCCGCGAAATCTACATAGCGAGCGATCGACTTCAGGATGATCAGGAAGTTTCTTGGCAAGAAGCCGGAGGTTTCTATCAGCTTGTCGAGGCCCTGCTGAGGCATCCGTTCCTGAATCGAGTTGTAGACATGTGCAGTCATGTCGACCCGCCACAGGCCGACGTAGTTCTTTGATTCTCGACTCAGTCGCCCGACCGATGGCAGAAACGCTGCAGCCTCTCTGGCCCCTTCCAACGTTGGTTGGCCGGAGGTCGACCGTAACGACTGATAGAACCTGTGGATCCGGAGGCGCTCAATTACCGGGTTCTCCTCGACGGCAACTGCAGTCACTATCTGCGAGGCTAGTGACTCGTTATCGCTTTGTTCATACACAACGTCCCACAGTCGTTTCAGATGCGGTCGCTCGTGGGGCGCCGACTTCTTGGCCAAGAGCGACACCAACGCCTGGACGTGGTCAACATCTCCCGACGCGCCTCCCAGCACCGCCCTCAGCTCGGCCTCGCTCGCGACGTAATCGATCCCACCGCTGCGGTCGAGGCGGTTCAGACGGTTGAGCGCAAGCCGTGCGCAGAATTCGCCGTAGCTTCCGGCGTCCTCCCGGTATCGGTTGTCGAGTTCGATCAGTTCGTATTCGGAACCCTTCCGGTTTTCTTCTCCAGCACTTAACGTCTTGTGCGTTCGAACGCCCGGAGTTCGCGATCCGATCATGAATGAACAGGGGAGTTGCTTCTCACGGATAAGAGTATTGAGGTACATCTGCTGAGCCTCGGAAAGATTCTCAAACTCGTCCACAAGGTATGTGAACCGGACTGAGCCCAAGCCGTGTAGGTGGCGGGACGCAGACGCTGCTGCACCGAAGACCAAATCTCCCGGCGATCCGTAGACCTCGACGTGTAGCTCACGCGTGAAAGCCGCGTCGTTGACAGCACGATCCATATCGCGTCTTGCACCGCGAACAGACTCGATAACGAAGTCGAGGGTGGTGCTGCGCACCTCGTCTGGATCTGTGGCCGGCGGAAGCAGGACGTTCATCGCTGCACAGAAGTTGGATATCTGCTCAATGGACCAGCCCGCACCGTTATGTTGCATATCGCATAGAACATTCAACAGATTCTCGGTGATCCAGATATCCATGTACGCCGCGAATACGGTCTGCCACGCCTCGTCATCGATGCCTTTGCCGGTGAACCTCAATCCATTTAGCCCGCTGCATCGCATGTAGACGCCGAGGTATCCATCCGAGTTGATGGAGTCCAGGAGCTTACTTCCCTGCCTGGTCGCCCGGCGCTTCTGGATCGGGTACGAGTAATACCGCATCAGATGAGTGCGGCCCCCGCCCTTGCCGCTCACAAGAAACTGCGGCATCGGACTCGCCGGGTTGACAATGGCGTTGAACGTCAATTTCGGGAAATCAACGAACTTATCGAGAATCTCATCGTCAGAAAAGTCGACGGCCTTGGTAACTTCAAATGGGTTCAGCAACATTCCTAAAGTTCCTTAGCATAGCGCTCGAAGATTGGGAACCACCCGTCCGTGTTACTCCAAATGATTGGTAGGGTGTTGTCGGGAACGTTGTGGTGGAGGCCGAGCAACATCTGCCCGTCGCCGTATCCGACAGGACCCGGCGAAAAGAGTGAGTTACCGTACCAGCGCGCCATCCGTTCGCCGCTTTCTCTGGAAAGACCCGGCACGCACGCTGCGTAGACACGCGACTCCGGAGTGAATGCCAGCTCAGAATCGTCGACGATATGGACGGCACGGACATGGTCGAAAAGGGTGCCATTCGCTACACGGAGACCATCGGGCTTGGCGAACAATACGCAATAGATCAATTCGAGGTCGACGCCGGAGTTGGCAGCAGCCCTCTTCAACTCGGGGAGCATCTTTCTTCCGTAGATGCTAGCTTGCTCCCCCGAGCCGAGTACGTCGTCAATGAACACGATGCGCCGGACTCCGGACGCCAGTGTCGCGGTTGGCCCGGGCGCTCCTTCAAACAGCTCTCGGTGGTGGCAGAATTGTGACTTCTCAAGCTTGTTTACCTGCCGGAAGTAGTAGAGGAGATGAGAGCCGCTCTCAGACGGGTTGCCCATGCCTATGAACCGCGTTGCGCGCAGCTGAGCCGCGAATGCAGGTTCAATGAGACTCGATTCAACAGTGCCACCATTGCTAGTTCGTATCTCTTCAACGATCGGATACCGGAACAGATCTCGATATAGCGCGACAAGTAGCACCCTAATCTCCTGCAAACCAAAATGGTTGAAATGCGATAGAAGGTGTATAGCGTGGTCGTGCTCCTCCTCGGAGATCTGACTCCCACCGTTGAAGTTGTCTAGCCACCTGTCGATGTCGGGCTTCCTCACACGGTTCTCCCAGACATGCGCTGAGAGTGTGCGGATCCGTTCGCAAGCGTCGTCATAGATCTTGCTCATGCTCGCCCCTAGCCTCGCTCAAATACTTCGACTTGCTCGTAGCGAGCAGCCGGGGCCAGGCCCCGCCTAGTCGTCAGGAGCGACCTTCCACGAATGCGATCACGGTAGACGTGCGTGGGTTTGAAGCCGCTGCTCTCCGCGAGGTCCGCCAGAAGCTTCGGGGTGTCGAGCTCGGACCCGCACACATGATTGGGCCCCGAGATGAGTACGAGTCGGCGGACCGACTGACGGTCGTGGGCATTGTTAAGAACAAGTGCCATGTCGTCGAAGTACGCGGCGTAGATCGCGGCCCGACGAACGTTGATGTCGCGGAGCCGATCGATCTCATCCTGAATGACGCTCAGCCGTCCGAGCCGTTCGAGGGTCGCAGCCTGGGTTGACCGCGAAAGGTGCTCCCGGCCGATGCTCCCCCGCTCAAGTCCTGCAGTACCGGCGTTCGTAATCTTGCCGAGCCACGCGAGTTCCAGGCTAGTGCTCCGTACGTATTTCTGGGCAGCCCCATACGGTGGGCTCGTCAGAATCAATTCATCTCGCTGCGGGATCGAAGACCACACCTCAGCCGACCGAACATCACCCTCAACGACCACCGGTTCACGATCCGGCAAGCCGTCGAGCGCTTCGAGGCGCCCGGCGAGGGTCGCCGAAATCCGCTCAAACGCGGCCCATACGTCGCGCGTCATCACGGCCGGAGCCCGCTCCTTGGGCGATACGGGCACGGGGATATGTTTGTCTGTCGCTGCTATCTGGCGAGCGAGTAGGGCTAGACACAAGTCCAGATAGTCGCGTTCCGCGCCAGTGGTGCCACTTCGGCCGATGGATATCACCAAGCGGCCAAGAACCGAGAGCGCCGCGGGATCGAACCAGCGAGTTGCGAACTTCGGAGGTTCCCAAATCTGACGAGATTGCTTTGCCGACCTGACTACGTCCACGGCGGCGCGGGCGGCCAAAGCTCGATTTAGGTCTTGGGTCTTCACCCGCGACACGAGTGCCGCGACTGGGTTCTGGTCGATCCCAATCGAGGAAACCGAGGCCCTACGCGCCTCAAGAAGGACAGTGCCTGAACCGCAGAACGGGTCAATGACCGCCTCGACGCCATCCATGATCGAATCGTCAGCCAGGAGATACCGTGGAATCTGTCGGAGGAGCCTGGCCGGGTATGGATGGATCGCGTGAGTGAGCTCCTCAGCCGGCAGTGACCCTACGAGCTCGCGGAAGCTCACCCATTCCGGCTCACCGTGTCCGCCAGAGGAACGGTCACGGATCCGCGATGCCCCGAACGGCGACCCGCCATCCACAAAGCCATGCATCGGCCGAACCGGGCCGGCGTCGATCCCCGGCGAAGCAGGGCCCGCAATAGTTAACACCGGCTAGACCTTGGGGTATGCGGGGATCCAGGCCCCGTTGTCGGCCACTTCAAAGTCGGCGAATAGCGCTGGCAGCTCGCGCCTCATCAACTCGCCGACCATTGCGAACACGACGCGAATCTCTTGTTCAGCTGAGGGGTCCGTTCGAAGCGCGACGATGTGCCTCAGCGCCCGAACGTTCGCAGACCATCCGATCGTCGTTGCCACTCCTTCCGGGGCGTAACGCCGCGCTCCCGACGTCACGATCTTCTTTGTACCAAAATCGCCATCATCGAGGCTCGTCGCTTGCGCAGCCAACGCCTGAAACCGCTCCATCGAGGCGAGAAGCTCATCGGCCGCTGCCAACAATTCCGAGTCCTGCAGAACGAAGTCCGGATGCGAAAATCGCAGGTCAGTCAACCGCACGTACCGGAGCGACTCCTGGCTGATCGCCGTGCCGGCACGATGCCTGACTAGCTCGTGGGTGAATACGCGGCTCACGTTCTGGAAAACGAATGAGTAATTCATGTGCTCAAGAACGCTGCCGTGGGCACTTCGCAGAATGTTTTCTAGATACTCCGTGCTGTTCGACCTGACAGAAGTGACGTTCGCGTTGAGACCTGGAGCCCATGACCGGTAGCAGAGGCGGCCCATGAATTCGGCCAAGGTCTCCCCCGCAGGACCACCCTCAGAGTCAATGCGATCCATCCAGCTGCTACCGCCGACGGTCTCCAAGTACCTCGCCATCTCCGCCAGATCGATTGAAGGTCTGGAGATCAGGAACACGGCAGGTTCGACTTCGCGCACGCGTTAACACTAGGGGGAACAGCTCTCCCTCGTCGTGCGCCTCTACGTGTCGCTTCGAGCGAGCTAGCTCGATCACGCAGACATCGCGATCGATCGGCGCAGCACACGGCAACGCTCGCGCGGACGAAACGATTACAGAGTCGCCTTCGCCGAGAGGCCGAGCGCGTGCGCATCGACCGTCATCAGCCAGCTGCAAGTCGCCGACCGTCGCAACAGAAGCATGTGGCAAGCGCGCATATAGCCACATAGACCCGGGGCGAGGAGTACGTGCAGCCGCCTTCGAAGTCACGGGGCGAAGGTACGTCGCATACGCGTCTTTGGGTTCTGAACGATGGAGCAGGATCCGCATGTGGGCTAGACGGGCCCCACGTCACCACCGTTCGGGACTGCTGCACGATCAGGTGACAGCGTGACGTGACCCCCGCCTTGGTTTCCACTTTCGGTGGTGAGTGTCAGGCTCGAATGGGGTTGTTCTCGGAGGGTACTTCGTACTCAACTGGGGTGCGATAGCCGAGCACGGAATGCCGCCGTTGGCGGTTGTAAAAGATCTCGAATTACTCAAACATCGCGTTCGATAGCTCAATCCGGGTCTTCCACTTCTTGCGGTTCACGAGCTCGATCTGCATCGAGGACCAGAACGATTCCAGCATCGCGCTGTCCGAGCCGTCCCCGACACTGCCCAATGAACCGTCGCCTCACAGTTGCAGGCCGAATCGTCGGAACGAGCTCTTCGGTAGCCGGTTGCGATGGCCTGCGCGGCACTTCATCGAGGTCGGGTGGAGGCCGTTCCGATGGGGACTTCCGGCCTTCTTTGCCGTGCGGTCCGCTCTGGGTGCAGGCCGGGTGAGCCATTCGGATCAACAATGGGTCAAGGGGGCGCGGTGGGGTATCTCGGTGGCCTGTACTTCCGATAGCAATGCGTCTGCGTGAGTGGACAGCCGCCTGCTGTTGCATCGCGCACCCATCTTTGACCCTGTGGCGACATTGACATCGCGGGCGAGAACGTGGGTTTGAGTGACCGACCGCAGGTCCGTCACCGAAGTTGTGTGATTCCGTTCGGATGCCGTGTCGGCTCCGTGACTGTGGGGGTTGTTGTGGTTCGCTCTTCTGGGTCGTTCCAGCGTGCATGTGTGATCGCAGTGTCGGTCGCCGTAGTGTCGACAGGGCTTGGTGTCATGCCTGCGGCGGTCGCCTCCGCAGCGACGAAGGTTGCAGCGCCCCTGGTGACAGAACGCCCCGATGGCCGTTCAGCCATGCTGTCGGCTCGGTCTGAGGGGGTCCCGGTTGAGGATCTATCGCAGCGCACTGAAACGTCGCAAACGTGGGCCCAGCCCGACGGATCCTGGAAGACCGAAATCCACTCGCGGCAGCAGCGCTTCCGGGATTCTCACGGGCACTGGGTAAATGTCGACCTGACGTTGGGCACGACGCCTGACGGTGGCGCTGCTCCTACAACTACCCAGAACGGGCTCAAGCTGCCGGGGGCCGGCGCTGGCGGCGCGATTTCGCTCGGAGACCCCGGCGGCCGCACGGTCTCCCTCGGAATGCCCGGCAAGCTCCCGAAGCCGACGCTGAGCGACGCGACGGCAACATACGCGGGTATCGCTCCGGGTGTGGACATGAAGATCCAGGCGCTTCGATCGGGCTTCGAGCAGTCGTTCGTGATCAACTATCGCTCGGCTGTCAGCACCAGCGGTTTGTCGTGGTCGCTGCCACTGAAGACTAAGGGCCTCGATGTTCGGCAAGAGTCCGACGGGTCGGTGTCGTTCGTGGACAACAAGGGTGTAGTCCGGTCGCGGATCCCTGCGGCGCTCGCATGGGATTCGCGCGTCGGCACGCCGCAGGAGTCGCCAGCCTCCTACAGCAAGGTATCGCTGCAGGTGGTCGTGAAAAACCCCGGGCAGGCGACGCTGGTGATTACGCCAGACGCCTCGTGGTTGAACGACCCGTCGACGGTGTTCCCGGTGACGGTCGACCCCACGTATCTGATGTCGTCGCTGAACCCGGTGTGGGACACCTACATCCAGCAGGGATTCACGACGAACTTCGCCTCCTCGACCGTACTGAAGGTCGGTTCCGCCTCGGCCAATGCCAACACACGCTCCTTCATCAACTTCGACCTGTCCTCGTTGAAGGGCAAGTACGTCATCGGAGCGAACCTGAAGCTCCGCAATTCCCTTTCGGGGACGTGCTCGGCCCGTGAATGGGACGCGTACTACATGACCGGCACTGCAGGTCCTTCGTGGGGTTGGGGCAACCAGAACTACTGGGGATCGATGCAGGCTTCGTCAACTCAGACCCTTGGGGCCAGTGGCTCATGTCCTGCCGACTGGGTGGCAATTGACACGACAACACTGGTTCAGAACATGTTGAACGACTCCCAGTCCATCAACACGATCGGGCTCCGTGCAGCCAACGAGACCGACGCAACGTACGTCAAGCAGTTCGACTCGATGGAGACGACGAACGACCCCGTCCTGAACGTGCAGTACGACCGATACCCCAACGGCCCGTCGGTCGCCTCGTTGGCCTCACCGTCGGTGTCCTACCCCAACGGTGACGTGTATACCGCAACCTCGACGCCCGCACTAGCGGCCTCGGCAACCGACCCCGACAGCAACAGCGTCCAGGTCGACATCCAGGTCCACAACTCCACCGCGTTCAACTCCGGGTCTTTGGTCGCGGAGTGCCAGAGCGGATTTGTTGCCTCGGCAGCCTCGGCCTCCTGCCAGCCCTCGCCTGCACTGCCGGACGGCACCTACTACGTGCGGTCCAAGGCATCGGACTCGATGCAATGGGGACCGTGGACGGGTACCTACACCTTCAAGGTCGCAGCAACCCAGCCAGCCGTGCCAGTGATCAGCTGCCCCGGATACGCCAACGGCACCTGGGCCACCACGGCTCCGGGGTCAGCGGTCTCGTGCACGATCTCTGCCGCCGGGTCGGGGACATCGGCGCCGAATGCAGTTCTCTACACGGTTGACGGTGGCAGCCAGCAGACGGCCACGATCAGCCCGTCTTCTGACCCGAATGTTGCGAAGGCAACGATCAGCGTTCCCAACACAGCTGGTGCGCATTCGGTCCTCGCGCAGGCGCAGTCGCCGTCGGGCGTGAAATCCTCGCAGTCTCCGTCGTACGGGTTCGGGTATGGCACCGTTGCCATGAACAGCCCGTCAGCTTCCGCGGTTACCCAAACCACCAGCACCGTCGCGATTCAGGCCAGCGCCCCTGCCCCACCCTCAGGTGGCCAGGCCACGGCTGAACTGCGTTGGCGTCTGCCGAACGGCGGCGATGCCAACACCGGGTGGAACGACGCAACATCTCTGACGGTTGCCAACAACCCGGGCACCGGTGGCGTTTCTATCTCTGGAACCTGGGACACCACCACCGCGACCCGCGACGCCGCCGCCGGCATCAACCTCGACCCACGCGTGCCGACGACGCTGGAACTTCAGGTGTGTGTTACCTATCCCGGAACCAGTTACTGCACTTGGACCAACCAGCAGGTGCGAACCATTCGGCTGCCGCACGCATTCGGGAACGGCTTCCCGACCACCCACGCGGGCCCCGGTGAGGTGGCATTGTGGACCGGCGAGTTCACCACGACTGCCACCGACGTCACAGTCCCCGGATACAACGGCACTTTGTCGCTGTCTCGCACCCACTCGACGTTCGCCGGTCCGGTTGACCCTGCCGAATCGGTCTTCGGACCTGGGTGGACCGCGTCGTTGGATGGGACCGCGGGCAGTGGCCTGGCTGGTGACCAGCTGGTCGACAACACCCAGACCGACGGAACGCTGGCTTTGGTTGACGCGCAGGGCACTCCGATGGTGTTCGCACCAGCCGGCGGACCTGTTCGCCGCACCGGTGGCAATCTGACCACTGGATCGTGGACCGCAGTGGATCCCGACACGATCGCTGCGGGCGTCTCGGCGACCGTATCCGGAACTGGCTCCTCCACCGTCGTTGCTGTGACCGAGGCAGATGGCACGGCAACCACTTTCCACGCCACGACGGCCCCCGGAACCGGTGTTGCGGGTGTGTTCGCACCGGTATCGGTGGCGCAGCCCGGAAGCGGAACCACCACCTACACCCTCGACGGTTCGGGCCGAGTGACCCGGATCCTGGCGCCGATCCCGACCGGCATGACCGCAAGCAACTGCCCCGCAACCGGCACCCTCGCACCCGGGTGCCGCGCGTTGGACATCAACTACGCGACCACAACCACCGCAACGTCAACCGCTTCTGGTGACTTCGCCGGGCAGGTGTCCTCGATCAATCTACGGATCTACAACCCGACCAAGTCTGGTGGCGCCGGCATGGACTCGATCCCGGTGGCCGCCTACAAGTACGACAACACTGGGCGTCTGGTGACCGAAACCGACCCTCGCACGAACCTGTCGACCTCCTACGGCTACGACTCCGGCAACCGTCTAACCATGCTGACCCCGCCGGGCCAGGCACCGTACACCATCAACTACGCCGGGTCGCCGACTAAGTTCGCGAACCTCACCCGCCCCAACCCGGCTTCTGCTGGTGGCGGGACCGCGACCCTGACGTCGGTGGTCTACAACGTCCCGACCTCCGGCAGCGGTCTACCTGACCTGTCGGCCGGCACGGTTGGGAAGTGGGACCAGGCGGCCGCCCCGACGCATGCGTACGCGGTGTTCGGTCAGAACCACCCTGTCAGCAGCATCGACCCTTCGCAGATTGGATCCTCGAATTGGGTCTATGCCCAGATCCAAGCCACCGACGACAAGGGGTTCACCGTCAACGCCGCCACCTACGGCGCAGGGGACTGGCAGCGGAGCGCCATCGACTACGACGCGTCCACCCAGCAGGTCATCAAGACCATCTCGCCGACGGATATTGACCAGGTCCTTACCTACGGGGCCGACCCCAACACCGTCGGGACCATCACGCAGTACAACACCGCGACGAACGGGCCCGCGTCGACGCCTTCCGGATCCGTGATCACGGACGTGTGGCTGCCCAGCCGACCCGTCGCGTTGGCCAACGGCACCACTGTGTCCGCCCGGCCGCACACCCACACCACCTACGACCAAGGGTCGCCCGACAACGGGGTGAACCCCACCACCAACCAGGGCTGGGAACTGCCGACCAGCGTTACTCAGACGGTGTCCTCCCCGCTGATCTCCAACGGTGACCTGACCGACACCGCGCACATCACTAAGACCGGATATGGAAACACCGAGGCATCCTGGGAGCTCGGACTCCCGACCTCGAACACCCAGGTCGTCGACGGCGGATCAGGTGACATCACTAAGAGCACCGGCTACGACAGCGAAGGCCGCGTGATCAGCCAGTCCCAGCCGATGTCGAATGGGTCAGACGCCGGGACACGAGACACCGTCTACTACACCGTCGCGGCGAACAGCGGCGTGCCACAGTGCGGTGGCCACCCCGAATGGGCCGGATCGGTCTGCGAGACCTACTTTGCCGCGCAGGCGAATGGTCACGACCAGGTCACAACCACGGACAGCGCCTACAACACCTATCTGGTGCCGAGCACTGTGATAGAGACTGCGAACGGTGCTACCCGGACCCGCAGCATCAGCTTCGACAGTGCAGGGCGCCCGATCACCTCACGTACAACAGCATCCGGATTGACCGGCTCGACTCCAGTCAACGGCACTGGAATCGACTACGACCCGTCAACCGGGCTGGCTGTCAGAGTGTGGGCTTTGAACAGCAGCGGTGGCCATATCGGCGACCCAATCACGACCGGATACGACAGCTGGGGACGGACGATTGGGTACTCACCGTCGTCGGTTGTGACCACGACCACGACCTACAACTCCGCGGGTCAGGTCAGCAGCATCGCCGATACTGCAGGCACCAAGAGTTTCGGGTATGGAACCGACGCCAACGGCAACGCTGAGAACCGTGGCATGCCGACCAGCGAAACGATTACTGGTGGTCCTGGCGGGAACATCGCGTTCGCGGGCGCCTATGACCGATCCGGGGCGTTGGTGGTCCAGAAGCTTCCTGCGGGTGTCACCCAGAAGGTTCAGACTGACCCCGCAGAACAGGTGGTCGGTATGACGTATTCAGGTCAAGTCACCACAGTGAACCCGGACAACTCCACCAGCGTGAACCCGAACGGCCCGTGGTTGGGTTGGACGCTGACCCGCGACAGCCTGGGTCGAATCACCCGGGAGAACACGCCAGCCGCCGGTGGTTACGTGACCGGCGGGATCGACCCCACCAAGACCTTGGCGGCAGCACCGTTCGACCGGTCCTACAGTTACGACCTCGCAGGTCGCCTGTCCCAGGTCCAGGACCGGACCGCCGCCGCGGGCGCGGGGGTGAACAGCTCAACGGGTGAGCCCAACGGTGCAGGCTGTGTCACGCGGTCGTACGCGTTCGACAAGAATGGCAACCGACTCAGCCTGGCCACAGCGCCCGCAGCATCCGACGGCACATGTCAGACTAGCTCCGGCACCAGCACCCGCACCTGGGGATGGGACGCCGGCGACCGGACGACCAACAGCGGTTACGTGTTCGATGCGTTCGGGCGCCAGACCACGCTTCCGGCAGCCGACGCCCCGCAGTCAGGCGGTGGCAATATCACGCTCGGCTATTACGACACTGACGCCGTAGCATCGATCAGCCAGGGAAGTTCGAGTACGACGTTCACGCTGGACCAGTCACAGCGGCGCTCGATCCAGACAGAGACCGCTGGGTCCGTGGTCACGACCACAGCTCGGACCTACGACGACACCTCCGATAACCCGGCCTATGTTGACGTCACCAACGGTGGCGCTACGACCCGGACTCGGTACGCCACGAGCCTGGGCGGGGACCTAGGTTTGACGATTACCTCGAGCGGATCGACTAGTGCCCAGATCACGTTGGCTGATCCGAACGGGGATGTGGTTGCGACCGCCGACGTGACCTCCAACACGACGCCAGCTGTAGGGATCAGCGGATGGTCCGACCAAGACGAATACGGCAACCCGCTGGAGAACACACCGTCGGCGATCACCGCCGGGATTGGATACGGTTGGGCGGGTACGTCTCAGAGGGCGACCGTCGACAGCGGGCTGATGCTGATGGGCGCACGAATCTATAACCCCTCGACCGGAGGATTCACCTCCACTGACCCGGTGTACGGCGGCAATCACACCACTTACGCATATCCGTCAGATCCGGTAAACCGAGGAGATCTCTCGGGAGCGGCGGGCTCCTGGCACACTTACTACAAGAGTTACTATTTCTACTACAAACAGACCAACGGCATCGCAGGATATTTCGGTTACACCCATTGGACTGAAAACCTGATGAACGGAATAGTCGCCAAAGTGTTGGCCAAGGATCCATTCGCGACCTTCGCCTACTATGGCAATTGGGTTAACACGACCTATTACTGGCAATGGAGATGGGCCAATAAGGTTCACGGCCCACAGCAATACCGGATTATGGCCGACACCATCGTCTACACATATGCCCGGTTACTCTTTTGGAGCGGAGGTCCTGGATGGTGGGTGTATGTAGGCACAGTGGAGGACTACCACCAGGATGGCGACATATGGTGAACCGACGTCTAAGGAAAGCAGCTAGTGAAGAGCGGAGGTAATTGGGAGGGACTCCCAAACTGGGCAGTTACTTTGCACGGTATCGGGTTGTGGTTCTACTTCGGCGGGTCGATCTACGCGCTCATGGTCCTGACTTGGGTGACTGTGCCAATTGTTGGTTTATGCGTGGAAGTTTTGTGGCTCGTTTTTGGAATTTTGTTGACCGCGGCAGGATTTCGTCGAATACCGACCGCACGATTCGTTGCGTCAGTGTTTGGGTACGCCGGCATATCCATCGCGTTGTGCTACTTGGTGGGGCACGGCAGCCAAGGGTTCCTGTTGGTGTCCTTCTCCTTCGGTGTCGGCGCCGCACTCGATCTCGTTGTGCTAAGTCGCTCAAGATGGTTCAGCACTACCGAATAGCGATCGACTGGTGAGTTGCGCGCCGGGTTGAGCAATATCTGGCGGGACCGCGACATTACAGACGCAGAGCGCCTCGCGATGGAGCGGGTGGCACGCGCCGAACGCACCCGGCATCGGCGCTGCCGACAAGGCCCGAGGAACGTGACTGGCAGCAGAGGGTCACCCAGTCACGACCGGTAGGCGTACTTGCGTCCTTCGATCAGCTCAGCCTGCTTCATCCGAGCCCTCCGAAGGGCCGGTCGTCGAGGATGCCGAACAAATGCGCGCGCAACCTTGGCGCCTTCTCTGTCGCCCAAAGACGGACTTGGCGAGGATCGTCGGTTGGTTGGAAGTGCGGGTCGGCGCTACCACGCCAGTCCCACATCGCCCAGGTCCTCCAGCCAGCAACGAAGGCGCCCGGGACGCGGTTACCCGCCGCTCGCTCACGTCCGTCCCATCGCGCGAACTGAAGTGGTACGAGGCCCAGTTCGTGGCAGAAGTACCCAATGTTCCCCAGGACGGTCCGCATGCTGAGGGTGGCCACCTCCTGCCGACCCTCGAGGTCGTATTCACGAGCGTCCTCAACGATGTCGGCGAGTTCGTCGCACCAGTAGACGATGAGCTCGAGATGGTCGACGAGTCGCCAACCGAACTGCCGCTCGAGCTCGGCCCGAGGGCCATCGGTCCACTCGACGGGGTGCGACGGCGGAAGGTTGTGGAATTCAGGCGTGTAGAGCGTAGCGAGGCTGACCATGTCGCGTCGCACCCGATGGCCGTTGCGATTGTTGTGTTGGATGTTGGAGTCCTGGACCCCGATACGGCATCCAGGAGTCGCTGGAGTTCGTATTCGACCTCGTATCTGCCACCACCCCACGGCTCGTTCGTCTCGAAGGTCGCGAAGAAGTCGATGTCACTGTCGTCGGTGTCGGCGCGCCGAGCCACCGATCCTTAGACGTGTGGATCACTGCCGCCGTACTTGGTGAAGACCGCCAGAACCTCCTCGTAGGAGTGCTGCAGCAGTCTGGTAGACGGCCTCACCCTGCATCTCCCAGGGCATAGAAGCCGCCGATCGAGTCGAGCAGCTCAATCGCTTCCAACAGATCGTGCGAAACGTCCGCAGCACGGCTCCGATCGAGGGGGCCGCGATCCCGATGGAGGCCTTCAATCTGGATGCCGCGCTCGGTCATGGCCCACCGGTCGAGCTCGCATTGCTCCCAGTACTCGCTGACGACGACTCCGCTGGGCCACGAGCGGATGTGCAGGTAGGGCTCCTTTGAGTCCAGCCCCGGAGCGTGCGCGTTGCACCATCCCGGGCACTCGGACGTCGACACGTTCGTGATCTCTTGATTCGTCATTTCGATAACCCTTCATGGCCTTCAAGTTGACCGGCAAACGATGCCCAGAACTGACTACTGCCACCGCGTCAACCCTTCCAAATTCACTCGCCGCAGGTCTCCCCCACTCGCAGTTGACGAACCGAGCGCTCATCCCCCGTTCGAAATATCTGAGCGAGGCTCGGACCATGACGACCAGATGCTACTCATAGTCCGTCGACTCATAGTCAGCGTCGCGGAAGCGTTTGGGCGTGCCCGACGAACTCGCTCTCCAGCGTCGCCGAGCCTTCGGAGCCAAGGTTCGATCACTCCGTCTCGAGCATGGGCTCTCGCAAGAAGCACTCGGTCACACAGCTGGCCTCGACAGGACCTACGTCGGCGGCGTCGAGCGAGGCGAACGAAACATCAGCCTCGACAACATCTGGCGGGTTGCAGTCGCGCTTGACGTTCAACCGCAGGATCTGTTCTGAGTCGCAGGGCGCAGGATCGCTTGCGACAGTCCACCGAAGCGCTCGAAATGGTCCTCGAGGTCAAGGCTGAGCGGGAAACTTGAGTTTCAACTTGACTGGGTGTCAGGGGGCCGCAGGTTCAAATGGGGCCGCCGCCAGGGCGCACACTGAACCTACCCACGGCCCACTCACTCCCCCGCCCGGGCCGCTTTCCAATTGTCGAGTTCTTCGACGGCGTAGCGACAGAACGTCCACCTGTCAGCCCGGAAGTAGGTCGGCCCCCGTCCGGCCCGACGCAGGCGCATGAGCACCCACGGACGAAGGCCGAGATAGGCGGCGGCGTCCCACTCGTTGAGAACCGCAGGCACGCGCCGGCAATTCTGACGGTTGTCAAGCTCTGCGGCCCATGCCCGCTTCTCAGCCCTTTCCTCGCGGCGGGCCCCCCGGGAAAGAAGCACACCGACATCGCGGAGATGTTGCCGGATTTCAGGCTTGAAGACGCTCGCCGTAAGGGAGCACGCAAGGGAGACGCGGAAGGCAAGCTTCTGAAGGAGGCCCTCAACAGCCATCGCTACGACGCCACACCAACGATCGAACATGCGGCAAGCGCCACCGGTGAGGGCGGTCAGGGACAGGGACTTGAATGGCAGATTTTCGCTCATGCCAAACCAGAGTCCGGGCATTTGTAGTTTCCGCGACCGAGCAGGAAATTTTTCCACCAGTGGAAGTCGGCGTCGCCTGGTCTGACTGAAGCAAACCCTGATCAGATGTCATCTAACTGCTACAACGGGGGCGGAGAGCACTCCCCTGCGGCGAGGCGCCGGCCCAGTCCGCCCCCGCAACCGGTAGATGCCACGGAAAGAATTCGATAGAACATGCGCATCGGCATCCCGCAAACTTGATGCCCGACATCGAGTGACCGCGATCGCGGACCGCTCACATAGCACGCAACCGCCACCGTGCTGACGAGAGGATTCAGGGTGGGTAAGGCCAGTAAGCGCAAGTTCGATCGTCGCCAAGGTACACGCGGACTGACCGACAAGGAGAAGCTCCGGCACACCAAAAAGATCGACGCGCGCGGCCAACGGGTGCCCCAGACCATCGTTGGCTACGAGAGGGTCGCCAAGCTAGGTAAGAAGCGTCTCGAGGAGGCTCTGATTGCGCGTCACACCGCGCGCATGGGCCGGATCAGACGTCCGTCGCCTATCGAACAGGAATTCCTCCTTGGCGCCCTAGTCCCGATTGTGCACCTAACCCCGACCTTGCTCAGCGCCGGCGCATCTTCCACCCGGCCCCCTTGCAGTTACTACGGAGAGTGGCCCGATCACCTTCTGTGGGGCGTAGACAGCGCCGTCGCGACGACCCGCCTCTTGATGTGCGGCCAGATCGTTGGTGCAGCCACGGTCGCGCGCAATCAACTTGAACGGTGGCTGATGCACCGTGCGCACAACGCGTCCATGTCCCAGAACGAAGGCGAGTCCACCCTCGACTTCATTGCGCGCGTCTGGAGTAGCACCGAAACCTTTCACGAGGACTGGTCAACACCGGTTGACGTCGAACCCTTGTCAGAGGGTGGCACCTCCGGAGAAGAGCCAAAGTTCGATCACGAGCACGTCCAAACGACTGATGGTCGAGAAATCTGTCCGCCCCTCACGTACAAGATTCTCAGCGAACTTATGCATGCACGCTGGGATCCAAATGCCCTCGGTTGGGATGCTCTCGGGATGCTGGAAGGTCATGCGTGGCCGGACTCGTTGCATGTGGCAGTCGAGGCGGTCACAGATGCGATCACGCTCTGTCTTCGTCAAGTTCGAACTGGTGCTGCGGCGATGGCGCTGGCCCGCGGAGATCTGAACGACGTAGCACTCCTAAAGGGCAGCTTGGACTGGTATTCCAGCGCAGACTTCGACACAACCAAGCACCGCCTTCGCGTCACAAAGGCGATGCTGCGAGACCTCGGCTATCAGACTGACGACGCCAACGCTCAGAAGGAACGTGACGAACAAGCCTTCGAGACCGTTGACGACCGCAACCCTCCTGCCCTGCTCGAGAAGCGGACGGTTTCTGAAGAATCCACGAGGAAACTGGCGTACCCACCACTATCTGTGCTCGCCCCGTTGGTTCCGATGGAGGGGCTTTCTGCCGAGGCGATCGCAAGCGCCGACACGTTGGCGGACCTCTACGAAGCCACGGTTCGAGGCCGCAAACCAGCCGGCCGAATGTGGCGGGACAACGAATACCTGACCATTGCTTTCGGGTGGCACCGCTCACGCAGCATCTCCACCGCGCTTGACGCTATGGAGTACGAGCGAAGCGTCATCGGCGAAGGTTTCAGCGAACTCAATTTCGGCGGCCGCATCGCTCAATGGATCCTCCTCGGAGAAGCGACCTCTCTTGTCGGAGCGTGGCACGAGAATGTGCCATCCAGCGCAGCCGCGAGCCTCCTGGGTTCTGGTGTGCGCTCCGCCTATTGGCTGTGGCTGGAGGACGACGATCGCGCAATGAGCGTTCTGCGATGCCTCCTTGAACAGACCGCCAGGCTGCGAGTCTGGCGCCTAAAGCCCGAGAAGGCCGCCCGATTGGAAGAACGAGAGCAGACGACCCCGCGCGACTGGCTTGAAGACGCCGGGTGGAGGCGCCTGCGCCCGCTGAACACAGCGCTTGGGGAGTACGCCCACACGAAGGCATCCTCTCGTTGGAGCAGCGCACGACAGTTGCTCTCCTCGCTGCAGGTGGATGCAGACCCAGAAACGGCAATCTCCACTGCCCGCGGCGCCGCGATCGACTTCGTCTGCGAATTGATCGCCGCTGAGATCGCCGAGCAGATGGAGTCCATCTCCCCCACAATCGCTGAAGTCCTCAAGGATGTCCTGAGCGACGTCGGCCTGGACTCCGTTACTTCCGCGAAGCCCGTGGAGCAAAGGCTGAACCACATCTGGAGCCAGCGCGCGACTCGCCTGGGCGACGGCGATTTCACCAGGGTCGCCCGACCTGAAACCGCCAAGGCTCAAACCCCACAAGAAGAACTCAGGCGCCGCCTGGAACAACACCGCGGTCGTCCCCGTGGCGAAACTTGGCATCCGCGCCGGAGGCGGAATCCGTTCTTGTAAGCCCCTCCGCAGCCCCTAGAGGTCTGCGGTGGCTCCACCTGCTGGTCGGTCTCCGCGGTTCTGACTGAAGCAAACCCTGATCAGATGTCATCCGCCTGCTACTACGGCGGCGCGGTCAGCACTCTCTTCCGCCGTGGCGTTGGCCCAGTCCGTCCCGTTGCTCCAGCGGTCTGAGCCGGCGGCCGCGCAACGCCTCGGGTCGGTATCCGGACCGTCGTGCGTTCGCCCCGGTCCACTCTGGCCTCCATCCAGTCGAGAAGATCCTTGCGGCGGTACCGGACACTCTTCCCCATCTTTACGTACGGTGGGCCGTAACCAGGCCGACGGGACCGCCAGGCCATTAGCGTCTCGCGCGAGAGTCCGAGCAACTCCGCAGCCTCATGCTCACCGACAGGCCTGAGGAGCAGTTCATCACCATCCGAAGTCGCCGATATGTGCTCGTCCCTGGTCCCCATAGACGAATGTCCCGTACGTGTGCCCGCCGACGCCGTCGTCTCACACGGGCGCGGACGCGTCCACAACAAGATGACGTCGGGGCTCGCATTGCATGACGCGCAGCGGACGGTCCGCTCTCCTGCGCAGTTGGCTTGGTTCGAATTCACAGACGGATTTCTAGAGCGCAATCGGCGTGCCTAATTGCACGCGTCCATCCGCCCACGGGAATGCGACCGCGCGAATGCGGGGCACCGCACCGTCCTACTCTGCGAGCTCCCAGCCCTCTTCGACGATTTCGAACAGTTCGTCGAATTCCTTGTCGGTCACCGTCATGAGCGAGGCGATGAACCGGCCAGAGATACTCCCGGTCTCCCCACTGTCGGCCCGCCTCAGGGTCTCCGCGTGGACGTCCATTCGCCTTGCCAACCGATGCCGGCTGATCCCCATGTCTTTACAGACGGTGCTGATTACTCCGGGGCGGAGTCGCAGAGCTAGTGGGGTCGGGTCTTCCATGCGACCAACATGCCGCCACCGTCGCGCTTCCGTCATGCCCTAGACCATGCGCAAACGCGACCGCGACCGTGTCCACGTCGCCACACGCACGCGGCGGCAGGAGTGCGGCCACCGAAATGTGACGACTTGAACACGGACGGATCCGCATCGAACCGGAACGTTGACTATGAGTAGCAATATTTCGATTGGAGACTTCGATGACCTCGCCCGAGCCCCGGGTCGTGGCCCAGTGCTGCTGCTTCACGACCGCCGCACGGCCACTCCCCTCCCACGGCACACTCGACGACTTCGTCAAGGAACTGGAGTCCGCGGTTGCCGTCATCGAGCGGGCCGACGACGATCCGTCCAGGCTGCGATGCAACGCAGTCATCTTCGGGAACTGCATGTGGGATCCGACCTGGGCCGTAACACCGCCTGAAGCAGCACCTTGTCTTCGACCCGCGGAGTGGCTGACCACGATCACGGGTCGCGCCAGGCATTGCAGCCACTGCGAGAACGTTCGGTCACCGGGATGTTGGGACTGCGAGCCGCTCATCGTCGCCTTCTGCAACCGGTGCTTCACCGCAATAAGCGAATTCGGTCCCGACGTCACGGGTTGGCCGATCTAAGGGTGCCCAACGGGCCGGAACCTTGTCAGTGACGATCATTACGATCGATGCAATGGCGATCTGTCCACCCAACTGCTCCACGCTGACGCCGAGGCAGACTGTCGGGAGGCAGGCGAGTCAAGCGCGTCAGACCGCTACCCAACGCTGTTCAAGTTCCCGGAACATCTGCCGCGCTCACCGGCAGCGAGTGAACGGACGTACAGGCAGGGCCCCTGAGAGAGGCGATGAAGCGGCGGTGCTTCTCGTCTCCCGGCTGCCAGCTCGCGGAGAGTGCGGTCGCCGTGCCTGAGTTACGCCTCAGTGGCGACTAAGCACATGCCCCTGCCGGAGGCACCTCATTCTGGACCAGAGACAGGTCATCCGCCTCGGGGCGACGCCCGGAGCCAGCGGCTCAAGTCTTGAGGATCATGCTCGAGCAGCCAGCCGCAACAATTGGACTGGACCTCTAACTGAGGAGGCCAAGCGCATGCGCCTTGCGAACGACCTCGAGGCGGGTATGGGCGTCCAGTTTGTTGTAGATGGTGGCCAGGTGGCGCTTGATTGTTGCCTCAGCCAGATGCAGTTCGCGTCCGATGCTGCGGTTGGTTCCGCCACGCGCCAAACACTGCAGGACATCGTGTTCGCGTGCCGTGAGAATGCTCGGCCCCTCCGTAAGTCCGGACGACAGTGCGGTGGCCGTCGCCCGCGAAACGCTGACCATGACGGAGTTCTCATCGCGGGCGGCCGCCGCTATCGCTGCGTACAGTTCCTCGCGACCGGCGCTCTTCACCAGGTAGCTGCTGACGCCTGCGTGGATGAGTTTCCGCACAAGGTCCGCGTCATCGTGCATCGTCAACACGACGACCTTGGTTCCCGGGCTCGCGGTTCTTACGGCTACAGCTGTGGTAACGCTCTCAAATCCTGTTGAAACCGTGTCGGGCATATCCAGGTCGAGCAACAGGACGTCAGGCTGTAGGTCTTGGACCAGAGCCAACGTCTCCACCCCAGTCGACGCCTGACCTACCACCTCGAGGTCGTCAAAGGTATGCAAGAGTTCGATGACGCCCGCCCTGAACATCTTGTGGTCATCAGCAACGACTACCTGAATGGTCACTTCTAGTCTCCGATCGGTAGCGGCACTGACAGCACCACACGGGTCTGGCTCGGTTCGCTCTCGATGTTGATGGTCCCGCCGATCAACGCAGCGCGTTCATGCATCGACGCCAGACCGGTCCCGCTCTGCGTCGGCACAGTTGTGTCGAAACCAACCCCGTCATCCGTGACCACACCAGTAAAGGTCGGTCCGACGACCAGCAGATCGATCGTCACCTCGCTGGGCGCACCGTGTTTGACCGCGTTCCGAACAGCCTCGCGAACAATGAGGAAGATCTCCCGGGCGTAGTGAGCCGGCACCCTGCTGAGGTCGACGTCATGGTTCAGCCCCACCCGAATACCGGCCCCAAGCGTTGAAAGGTAGCCATTCAGAGTCAGCGCCAGCTCTTCCGGTGCCACGGACAATCTCGTCTCGGCCGAAAGATTGCGGACGAGGGTAATCGCCTCAAGCATGGCTTCGCGACCAGCCTGGATCTTCTCCCCGACCTTCGTTGGATCGGATTCGAGGTAGTGCGCGATCAGGTCCAGGTTTTGGAGCCCAACAGCGACCGTAGGTCCTACAGCGTCGTGAAGTTCACGCGAGAGCCGTCGAGCTTCGTCAGCGTGTGCCGTCGCGGCTTTCTCGAGGAGGTACTCGACGTAGGCCTTCGCAGCAACGGCCATTCGTCTGAGAATCACTTCACTGAGACGTGTCGCTGCCATCTCGGTCGGGTTGGAATGACCTTCGGCGGCGAAATGCTTTGATAAGTCTGGGAGCGCAGCCACAAAGATGACGTGTGCAGCTGCCAACGATTCCGAGGGGTGAATCCCATTTGCCGCTCGGTCGCGACCGATAGTCGTGGAGATGGGCCGATCGCTGTCGTGGACGACGCCAGCCGCTTCGTCTAGAACGCTCAGAAACTGTTCCCTCAACTGGTCCAGCACTGCGTCACCGGCCATTGTCAACGGACTGCCCCGCTTTGAAAGTTGATCGAGATAGTCCTCGGCCATCCTGCCGCGAGCGCTGCTCCACGGGTCCCCTGAGACTGACACCGCCGCCACCGCTCCTCCCGACGCGCCCCCGAACGCACATGTTCATCACGCGGCGGATCCCAACACGATCATCGAGCCATTCGCCGCGTACTGCGTGGCCATGTATACCCGGTAGGCCGAGCGCTTCGGTCGCCGGCCGGTGGAACGAGCGGCTCGGGAGCCAGCAGACGGGAGCACCCAAGATCCCAGGACGACCAGCAGCGCCGGCACGATCTCGAAGTGAGCAAGCCAGGAGGTGAGCAGCAGCGCCCCCGATGCGCCGGCGCTCAAGAGAGAGACCAGATGGGACGCTCCCTTCACACCAAGCATGGTTGCGACCGTATGACGGCCCGCGAGCCGATCGCCCTCAACGTCAGAGAAGTCCTTGGTCGCACACGCTACGGCGATCCAGAACGAAAGGACCCCCGCAAACTCCACGTGCGCCGCTGACGGCGCGCCATTAAGGGACCACCCGGCCACGTATGTAAGGCCCGCGCCGCCGCCGATCGTCAGTGCTGCGGCGAACGCGTTTTCTTTCAACCTCGGTCCAATCGAGTAACAGACGCCGAGAACTGCGAGTACACAAGCAAGCTCGCCGCACATCAGACCAGCACCAAAGCACGCAGCGACGCCGAGAAGCCCCAAGAGGATCAATCCAGCCACGGCACCCCGCACGCTAAGCAAGCCTGAAGCAAGTGGGCGGGTTGAACCGTTGGCCCTGTCCCCCGCGACGTCGGAGACGCCGTTGAGCACATAGAACGCCGCAGTGACCAGCACCCAGCCAACACCTCCCTCGGCGGCTCGAAGCCTGGGTTGATGGAGTGCCGCCGCCGCCGCTGCGAACCGCAGCAGGAACACCAACTGCACTGCTGGCCGCGCCTCTCTCCAATACGCCGACATATACCGACGTGCCGAACGGGCTAGATGACCCGTAACCCCAATCCCCACGAGGCGACGATCGGCGCGAGGCCGGATCCGTCTCTTCAGCCAAATGGCATCGACACCGACTGCCCTTAGATGCAGATCCGTCTACATCTTCTGGCCAATGCGCAAATCTTCCAGGGCGTTCGCTACACGGTCCTCAGCGCCGCGGCGAACAATCCACTTGCGGGCCACAGCTGCCCCGTGCCCGCGGTCGCGTCAGCTGCTTCCGAGGAGGTGTATCGGCTCATCTCTCCGTGAAGTTGAGCCACTGATGAGCCCAACAGCGCACGCCACTTGCACCCTTCGCTCGGCATCTTTGAAGGCGGCGCAACCAACGAAAGGTCTGGCGGCGCCGATTTGAATCGGGGAGATCGTCGACGGTGACCACCATGCAGCGGCGTGTGGGGCCGACCGACGTACCCAATCCGCGGCGGCTGGCGGGCTGGATACGACCGCAACGCACTCTCGACGTGACTGCTGTCGACATCGCACTATCTGCAGTCCTCGCGGCGCTCGTTCTTGCGGTCCATGACGTTGCCTACATGTTGCGCACTCCTTATTGGAATGACGAGGCCTGGGTTGCAATCTCGATCAAGGCGCCGCTTCATAACGTTCAGGGCGTAATCGCCTCGACTCCTATCGGCTGGGACCTTCTCCTGCGCCTGGCTCCGTCGTCCGTGCCGCACTCAGCTCGAATGATCCCGCTGGCCTTCTCTGCCCTCGTCGTCCTGGTGGCGTATTGGTACGCCCGATCGCTGCCATGGCGCAGCGTCACTACAGCGCGCATCGCCGCAGTTTCCGCCGGCGTGCTGGCGTTGGTCTCGCCGGCAGCGCTGGTGCGGAATGACCTCAAGCAATACACGTGTGATGCATTCTGCGTACTGCTCATCCTGGCCTTGACCGCCCGAACGGAGAGGCGTCCGGGGTGGCGGAGCTTGAGCATTCTCGCCGCAGCGGGCGTCGCGCTGTTCATGTTCGCGAATCCCGCGGCGCTCGCGCTGGTTGCAGGGCTGGCATCTCTCGGCGCGGCAGCACTTATCCAGCGAGATTGGCAGCGCCTCCGGCAGATCTTTGCCGTTGGCGTCACATCCGCCCTGCTGGTTGCCTTCGTCTACTTCGAGTTCTACGCGAATGGCAACATCCCTGGGCTTCGGCACTACTGGACCAACTGGTTCCTGCCGGTGTCCCAGGGCCCCGTCGCGACGTGGCATTGGTTCTGGGGGCTCGCGCCAGCGTGGTTCGCTTCCGTAGGCGTCGGTCCGGCTGTCATCGCGGTCCCCCTGTTGATTGCCTCTGCGATCGCCTTGGCGAGACTTGGGCAGCCAGCGACGGGCGCCTTTCTCCCGATGCTGCTCCTCGAAATCGGTTGCCTGTCCGCGATGAAGCAGTACCCGATGTTTGATGAGCGCACCATGACCTTCGCCGCGGTTGCTTACGCCGTGACTGTTGCGATTGGGACTGCGTACTGGGTCTCACGCATCCGCGCCAGCAGCGGCGGGGTCTGGCTGCCGGTCCTCCTAGTCGGGTGCGTTGCGATCTGGCATTTACGCGACGGTCGCCAACACTCGGTCCCTCAGCAACCAACCGCGGCCGACGTTGCCTCCATCAAAGCCGGATACCAGCCCGGGGACGCCATCCTGGCCAACGTGGATTCGACCTGGGCCATTGGCTACTACTGGGGTGGACCGGTTCGCATCGTTCGCTCGATCCACACCCAGCAGAAGTTCAGGGCCTACCTGGTCAACGGGCCGACCACTATGGACCTGTGCCCCGAAACAGTCGACGGAACCGCTGGCCTCCCTGGCTACCCGCTCTGCGGTACAAGCGCATCCATTGCCGCCGCACTTGACCGAGCGGCGCTGGCAGCCGGCCCGCACCATCGCGTTTGGTTCTACAACCTCGAAGGTCGCTACCCCGACACGCAGGCAACCGAAGCGTGGGCTAAGGCCCACCACTACGCCCTCGTCCGACCGGACAACACCCGCGGAACCATGCTCGCCCTCCTCTACCCCAAGCCCCGGACGACTCGCAACTGAGCCCATCAAGGCCAGATGAACCGTCCACGTCCGGGGCCAATGGCATCGCTCAGCGCGACCTCATCGACCCCCTCCGGCATTATCTGCATCCTTCGAGCGCAGAAGGGTGCGGCAACCTCGGAGGTTTCCCTCGTGCGTTGAGGCAACGCCTCTGCTCCGTAGTCCAGCCCAGATCTGCTGGGCTACGGGTTGTCCCCGTCGCGGGATCGTGCAGCCGCCGGACCCGGTATGGATGTGACCCAGTCTCCTGATCGCACGGCGCGTGCCACCGGCCCCGTACGTGTACCCGCACACCAAACCAATATGTCCGACACAATCCCTCCGGTTGTGGCTCCGCATGTGCCACGTGGACGAAAAGCGCGTCCACAGTCGAGTCCGGTAGAACCGGTGTCCGGCCCACCGCCAGCCGCCCCAACAGCGGGCGACGCAGACGAACGCCTGTGGACTGCCGAGGAGACGGCGAACTACCTAGGCATCACGGTCAACACTCTGTATTGGCTCCGGCACCGCAATGCTGGCCCGCCAGCGTTCAAGGTCGGGAAGAACCTCCGCTTCTTCCCGACCAGTGTCCGCGCCTGGGTGCTCGCGCGCCCCGCCTGAAGATAACGTTGCCCGACTATGGCGAGCGTTGTACGCATCAAGTACGGCCCCTTCGTCGTCGCATGGGGCCTTCCGAGCGACGCCTTTGGAAGCCGCAATGTGCAGAAGTTCGACACGAAGGGAGACGCGAACCTCTACGTAACTTCCGTCCGCGCCGAACACCCCGATGCAATCTTCAAGCGACACCAAGAGCAGGGCATTGGGAAGCTCTGCTACGAAGTTCGGTTTCGCGACGACCGTAACCGCCAGCGCACACTGCGCTTCGACCGCAAAGTAGACGCCGAACAGAAGGCGGCCGACATCGAGTCAGACAAGTCTCGAGGGCGCTACGTAGACCACCAATCCGGGAAGGTCACGTTCCAGACATATGCGGAGACCTACTTGAAGGTCCGCCGTCTTGCTGCGACGTCACGTCTCCAAATGGAATCCCGGTTCAAGAACCATGTCTACCCCGTCCTCGGTCACCTTCCGCTGGCAGCAATTACCCCAGAAGTGATCGCCGGCTGGCTTCACGGGCTCTCGGGCGCCAATTCCACCCGGAGATTGGTCCTGACGAACGTCTCCGCGGTCCTCAACTTTGCTGTCGACAACAAGCGGATCGCATCGAACCCTTGTTCGGCACCCTCGCTGAAGAGCGAGAGGCCCAAGGTCGAGCACAGGAAGGTCGTGCCCTGGACCGGCGAACAAGTGGACGCCATCGAATCGAAGCTGGTGCCGAGGTACAGGCCCTTCGCAGCCATCGGCGGTGGACTCGGCGTGCGTCAGGGAGAAATGTTCGGCTTGGCGACAACCGACATCAACTGGTTCAAGGGCACCGTTCACATACAACGCCAAGTTCTGATGGTGGGTTCCAAGTTGCACTTCGCTCCCCCGAAGTTCGGCAAGACGCGCGAGGTCCCAGTTCCCAACTACCTGCGAGATGAGTTGGCTGCGTACCTGGCCGAGTTCCCGCCGGTCGATGTGACATTGCCGTGGTCGGATCCCAGAGGAGACAGCGGGATCAAAGACGGAACGCTAGTCACCGTCAAGCTGATCCTTACCTCGCGCGAGCACAAGGCACTGAACAAGAACTACATCAACGACTACATCTGGAAGCCCGCAGTCACGGCCGCCGGCATCGAGGCCAGGCGAGACCACGGGATGCACGCGCTTCGTCATCATTACGCGTCGACACTGCTCGCAGGAGGAGTCTCGATCCGCGAAGTGTCCGAGCGTCTAGGGCATTCGGACCCTGGGTTCACGCTTCGCGTCTATACCCATCTGATGCCTGGCGCGGACGACTCCACCAAGAGTGCACTAGATCGCGCTTACGAAGCTCGCCGCATACGCAACCACGGTTTGCGCGGGGATGCGGCACCTTAGGCATGTGGACCAGCCCACGCTGCGGAGAAAGCAGCAGCGCCGACGACCGTGGTGCACCCAAGGACGTCTTTACAGTTGGCGACGCTAACGCGATGTGATGTCGAACGTCAGGCGACTCGAACGCGGTGTACGGAGGCTGCACCCTTTGGCTCATATTCGAGCATTCCTCGTTTCGTTACCAATCCCTCCTTCGATGTATCGCTACCCTCAGCCACCAGCTAGCAGAAGTTGCCGTCGAACAGGCCGCCGGACACCGGGTCTAGCGTGCGAGGAGGTACTCGTGACAGGACAGACCGAGGACAATCAACTCAAAGTAGCGAGATCGATAGAGACCGCCTCGCTCCTCACTACCCTCGGCGTGCTGCTGTTCCAGAGCGAGCATGTGGCGTCGATCCATGAGGAAATCACCTACGGATGGGACGAACTGGACCGGACTGCGACCATGAGGGTGCACCCCGATCCCGGCCTCTTTGACCCGGCCGCGGAGCCGAGAAGTCAGGCGCTGCGTATCCCGTTCGCTTCGCGATCCAAGGGCTCGCTGCTCACACTCGGTGATGTCGCCAGCGATGCTGGCCCCGTCACGCTCATGACCCACCAACAGCACATCGAGACGGCGCTCCAGCTCATCCGGCTTCAGGCGGCTCTAACATACGGATCCCAGTCTGAATTCGTGGCCGACATGAAGCGGTCAGAGCCAGACTTCCTCCTGTTGGTCAGCGGCAATACGACTCGCGCGCATCAAGCCTTAGCCCGCCTATTCGATGACGGCGCCGATGTGTGGGCCCCTGCCGCAAGCTATACAAGTCCGGCTGACCCGACCATGGTCCAGTCGTTCGCGTCTCTTTGCCGCCATCTCGCAGACGCCTACCTGATCATCGCCGAAATCTGGCCAAAGGGTCCGAACGAGTGCACATTGACGTGGACGACTCGTGAACCGTCGAGACCGATTGAGTCCGATGATCCCTCGGAACGGCGACGCACCGGATTCCTGTTACGCCTCCTCAATGACGACCCTGTGACCTGCACCGTCGAGGTGCCGTTGTCGAAGTGGACGAAGAACTACCACGTCAAGGTAGAGGCACCGCCAGGAACCTACGCTCGCGCAGTCAGCGTCGCAGTCAAGGAGCCGCCATCAAAGGGAACGAAATCGAGGCGGCTCCCGCGAATCACGCCACACTCCACGCCACCTATCGCAGGTGCGGCTTGGCTTCACGCACCAGCGCCGACCCCCTTCTCTCACACATACATCGAGAACGGGGTCGCGATCGAGGGTGAGCCGTCCCTCTACATCGAGTGGGCAGAGTTTCCGCTGGGAGCGATGCTCGGCCCGTTTCTAGCAGCAGCGATGGGACTGATCCTGGCGGTCGGTCTGGCAGTTGGTAGAAGTCTTGGGTTCTTCACAGGAACAGGCGGGACCCTCATTGTGTTGGCGATCGGAGGATCGCTTGCCCCCGTCCTTACGTTCGCACATCCAAGCAACCGAGGTCAGGCCACGATTCAGGCACGGGCTGCCACTCTCGCTCTAACACTCTTGGCGTTCGCATACAGCAGCTGGTGGGCACTGCCCAAAAAGGGCTACGAAGTACAAGCGTTCGGCTCAAGCGTTCCATATACAGTCATTGGTCTAATCATCATTGGCTTCTACGGCATCGTGGCGCTCTGGTGCTGGTGGAAACTGCGTTCGACGCTCACAAACCACAAAAGGGTCTTGACAACCGGCGTAGTCTCGATTACGTCAGGAAGAAGGGGTCGATGACACTCGCAGACATCGTGCCGCGCCACAAGAAGGCTACTGATTCGGACGAAGACAGTGCTGCCCCGAGTGATGACACCTTCGAACTCCCCCGACTCTCAATCTTGATCGAGTCCCACATATTCGAGACCGACGGAACCTCTGCAGACCGGACCGCTGGCTACCGGCGCGCAAGGAACAAGGTTACGGACGACGAGTTGGTCACGATTGCCGTCAATGTGGGCGCTCTCAGCGCGGACACAGACGCTGCCGAAGAGATCAAGCCTGCGCAAGGACCGAGCCAACCGGACGCGTAGCTAACCCGACGGCACCTCTCCTGAATCTGGGTCCGAGAAGCCCTGCCTCAAGAGCGTGGATCGAAGTCACCTTCGGCCGGTGTCGAGACGCCCTGACTTGGCTACTGGCCGTGCGACTCACCCTCATTGACACCTATGCCTCGCGCAGGATTCACGAAGCGACTCATCTGATCGAACCCGTGGAGTTGTTAGACATTTGTTAGAACTCGTCCGCCCAGTAGCACCAGGCCGTGCGTCTGACCTGCGGAGACGCTTGGAGTGACATCTGTACTACGACATCTGATCGTGGACTGACTCGCGGACACGTCCCTCGGTGCCTTAGGGGGCGCCGGGGGACGTTCTGCGTTGGGTCAGATGCGTGTCACTGACCGCCGAAGGCTCGCGCCTCAGCAGCCGCAGCGGCCGGTGAGAGGCGCCAGATCACTCTCATCGCGAGTGTGTGGACGAGATACCGGAACCCCGTGCGCCGCCCAATGGCGGCCGCTGCCTCAACGAAGGTGCGGACTGCAGCAAGCACGCCGCGGGTCGTCAGCACGTACGCGACCACGTCGGGGAAGACCCCCACGACGGCCCCGACCTTCGCGAGTCCACCGTCGGGAGTCTCGACGCCGACCGCCGTCAAGTAGTGCGCGTCGAAGTTCACTCCGGCACCGCTCAGCGACATCATCGTGCCCCACGGACGGGGATTCACGTCGATGAGCATCGGGCCGTCCTCACCGCGGATCACATCCAGGTCGACCGGGCCTACGACTCCGATGGCAGCGCACACCCTGCGCCCGTACGCCAGCAGCTCCGGATCGTCGACGATCTCGAGTCCAGTACGACGCGGGCTGTCCGCTGGTCGTACCTGCCGAACGGCAGCCTCCGCGAGCGGGATGAGGTCGGCGCCCACCACGGCGTCGTAGTTGAGCACCGACCCTGGCAGGAAGGGCTGGAAGAAGACGTGATCCCGAGCGACACCGAGATCTGCAACGGCCTGCGCGACCTGGTCGGCAGTCGCAGCCTCGATCACCCCCTGTGATCCGGAGCTGATCGCGGCCTTGACCATCAGCGGCAGGCCAAGCAAGGCGATGGCGTCGGCGTCGGTGTGCGTGGAAGCGGCGAGATGCGGCGCGACGGGAACCCCCGCCGATTCAAGAAGTCGAGCGACAGCGAGTTTGTCGCAGAGCAACCTGCGGTGCCGCAACCGGTCGGCGATGTGCGCCGGGAAGCGGTCGATCGCCTCATCCGGTATCCGGAGAACGACACTCTCGTACCACTGGACGTCGAGGGTCTCCTCGTCGGCGAACGGCCCAGCAGTCCCCCTGACGAACTCCTCGATCGTCACCGTCCGGTGATAGATGAGCCGGTCAGCCAGCCTCACCGAGACGGAGGCCTGGGTCGGGACGAGCCGAACGACGCGATAGCCGCGTCGTCGCAGCGCCGTGGCGAGCTGGTCGAAGGGTCCGTGCTCGCCGTTGGACGCGAACCAGAATGTGGGCACACCGCCGCAGCCCGCGGTCTGTGTGGCGCCGGCGGGAACGCCGGTCCAGGACGTCACAGCCTCTACACCGACGGCGACATCGCGTTGGTCGTTCGACATCGAGTCTCCGTCAGCGCAATCCGAGCGCTACTTGCGCCACCCGCGCTGGCGCGTCAGTACATCGCTGTCCCGCTCGACGGGACCGAGGCGCTTGTGTCGACGATCGACCAGCCGCTCGGGAACATCCAGGTTGTGGTCCTCTTCGGCGAGGGTCGCGTGTGTGTTCGGGGCCTCAATCGCGACGACCGCGGTGCTGACCTGCTCGGTATCGGCAACCTCAGTCTCGGCGACCTTGCTCTTGACGACCTCGGCCGTGGCGACGTCAGCGACGGCCAGCTGGGCCCTGTCGGCCTCCGGCTCCGGCGCGACGACGGCATCCGACTCAGCCGCCAGTTCGCCCTCGATCCGGTCCAACGAGTTGAAGGTCGACTCCATCGAACGCCGCAGCTCCGTTGCGACCCGCTCAAGTCCACTGATCCGGGCAGCGTTGGCGGCTGAAGCCGCTTCGAAGGCGCTCTCCAGGATCACCTCAGCATCGCGCTCGGCGGCCTCGCGGATCGCCTGCGCCTGCGTCTGCGCGTCACGTCGGATCTGTGCCGCCTCATCGGTGGCGATCGACACGAGCGAGTTCGCGACAGTCTGGGCCTGCGAGATCGTGACATCGGCCTGCGCGGCCGATTCCCGACGAGCGGCCGCGGCCTGAGCCAACTCGCTCTCGAGGTCGGCGCGAAGTGCGTACGTGGTGCGCAGCTCCCTGGCCAGCGATGCCACGGTGCCCTCGCTCAGAGGGTCAGACGTGACCACGCTCTTCGCCCGGGTCTCCGAGACGTACTCCTCGTAGCTCATCAACGCGATCCACCTTCCCCCGTGCCACACCATCGGCGAGTCGCCAAGGCTGCAGCACACCATTCGAGCACTACGCACAGCCGAGGGGAAGGCGAAGCGAGCGGATTCACCCTGACTTTCACCCTCAGCGATAGACCTCGTCGGAACCGTTGCTGTACACCAGATTGCGATGCGCCCGCACGAGCTCAGCGGGATACACGTACGTCGCGCGGTCACCGCCGGCGACCGACGAGACGCTGATGCCGTGGTCCACGATGTCGGAGTCGAGGAAGATCCATCCGGTACGCGGAACCCTGCCCGGATAGAGCCGATCCCGGTCGAGCGTGACACCCGGCAGGAACTGCATCAGCCGCGAGCCGGCGTACTCGCCGACAACGACCGTGGACGGATACTGCGCGGCGGTCCAGCGCGCTGCGACAGCATCCTGGTCCGTGCCGTAATAGGTCGTGAAGTAGTCGCCGGTGTTGTCGAGGTGAATCTGAGGCAGGCCGACGCCGAGTGTCGCACCGAGGACGCCCGTCATCGTCGAGAAGTACGCGATGTAGCCGGCGACCAACAGCGGGCGCACGGCCGGCCCCAGTCGCCGGAAGATCGCCCAGCAACCCACGGCCACCACCGGCGCGAGGACGAACAGGGCCTGTTGGAACGCCCGATAGATGCCGTACTCGACGGACAGTCCGGGGACCACGGTGGCCAGAGCCAGCGCGACGAACGTTGCCAGGCTGAGCACTTGATACTCGATCGTGAACCAGCCGCGGGTCCCCCGGTCCTTCAGGACGATCAGGAGGCCGAGCAGCAAGGCCAGCTGGATCGCCTTGCCGAAGATCGACTGGAAGATGCCGTTCACGGTCGCGGCCGGAACGGCCATCGCATCCAGCGCCCGTCCCACGGGCGTCGAGGATCGAGTCACGTTCGGAGCCATCCGCGGGTACGCCTGGGCGTGGGTGACGGGGAGCAACTCGCCGGCAGCACGCTCGGGCTGGGCCAGTTCTAGCTGCGTCTTCGAGTAGTGGTCCAGACGAGTCTGTGGTGCTTCGGTGGCGATCGGAATGATGGTGGCCGCCAGATCCGAGGAGACGGACGTGGACGACGACCCCACCAGCCCACCGGCGGCATCGCCGAGCACCGTGCCGAGATGTCCTCCGGTGTGGGTGAGCGGCCCCACCCACACCATGACGGCAACCGCGGCCACAGCGAACGGTCCGAAGGAGAGCATGCGCGGAGGGTCCTCAGGCGGATCCTGTCCGAGCCGGCGCAGGAGCATGCGCAGCGCGTGCCAGAGTGCCCAGCCCATCCCCAGCGTGATCACCATCAGATAACTGGTGCTGTAGTGCGACAGGACAACGCCCAGGACGGCCAGCGTGACTGCCCTACGGCTCCACCGCACCGAGCAGGCCGTCTCGGTCCCGGCCAGGAAGAGCAACGCGAGGAACAGGAACGCGACCTCCTGACGAACCATGTACGGCATGTCGACCGCGAAGGTCGGGAAGGTGATGGTGACGAGCGTGCCGAGCAGTGCAGCGCTACGTCGGACCAGCCGGACGCTCAGCAGGAAGAGGACGACCGGCAACGCCGCGAAGATCAACTGCGGCACCGTCTTGGCGAGCAGCGGACCGGAGATGCCGGTGAAGTCAGCGAAGACCGTGGGCAGGACGTTCAGACTCAGGCACGCGTTGTAGGGGTCCGGAAAATTCGACATCTGCCAGCGACCCGGATCGAAGGTCAACTGGAAGACCAGATACTCCTTCTGGATGTCGTGACCCGTCGTGTACCAACCACGCAGTGAGGTTGCCAGCAACAGCGTCAGACTCACGAGGTACAGCACGCGAGCGTCCCTGGGGGTGTCGCTCCGCGTACGCAGGAACAGCCCGCCCAGCGCAGCGCCCGCCAGCGCGAGGGCGCATACGGCCACGGCACTGTCGGCCCCGTTGTTCAGGCGGATCGCCCCGACGACGGCGAGCACCAGGCCGAGGAGCGCCAGTGCGGTCAAGCCGTCGAGCCTCGGTCGCCGGACCCGCCAACGGACGGCATCGCGACGCCAGATGAGGAGCCCGACATCAATGACCGTCGACGGCACTGCCAACCAGTGCGCTCGCAACGGGTCGTCGATGCCGACCAGCGGGAGGAGTTCGTTCATGGCCAGCCCGAGAACCATCGACCCGAGCACGGCCAAGCCGAGCGCGTACAGCCAACGGGCGGTGGCTTCAGGTCCGCGGAGAGCTCCGGCGACGGCCCACATGGGCACGCCCATCAGCACGACGAGGCCGATCACGGGTCGTACGACCGGGACGGCGACATCCAGCGCAACGACACAGTGCCCGATCACCACGAGGGCGATGGCGACAACGAGTGCGTCAGCGGGGCGCCCGGTTTGAGTCCGGTGCCGGGTCTGCCGCCGAGTTCCCCTGCTCATCGTCGAGCCCCGCAATGGACTCCGAGGTGGGAGCGCCCCAACGAGACGGACACGTCGTACGAGCCCGACCCGACGGCGATCCGCGTCGTCGCCGTCGCCGGTACGCCCGGCATGACCAGCACGGTGGAGTGCCTCTGGATCAGGGTGCCGTGCGTGTCGGTCACCCCGACGACGTAGGAGAGGTCACCAGAGATGTCGCCATGGGAGGTGACGGAGAACGACACCACGGCGCGCGCACGAGCGGGATGACAAGCCTGAGCGACCTCATCGGTGCTGAACGACAACTCGACGTACGACACCGGCTCGTGCGTGAACGACAGGGACAGTTGGTGCCTCACCCACGGCGAGGCGACGGCGCCGAGCCCCAGGACCAGCGCGGTGCATGCCAATCCGATCAGCACGGCAGGCAGAAAATCTCGCTCCGCGTCCTCGGGTCTCCGTCGCCCCGAAGTGCGGCCACGAGTCAACCGACGCACGGAACGTCCTTCCGGACACGCAACCGGCGGCAGCGCTTCGACATCTGGAGGCTCGGGCAGCGTGGCGTGGTCAGCGGGCGGATCGACGGCTCTGCGGAGCAAGACGGACCGAGAGCCAAGGCCGAGCGTAGGACTGGCACTCGCACAAGGAGCAGTCGCTGCCGTGTCGGACATGAAGGTGAGTGTCGTGCGGGTGTCCGCAACGTCGGCACGGTCGTCGTACGCCGCTCCAACGCATTGCGGCGCCCTCCCCTCAGTCGCGAGTTACGCGAGGCTAACACGCCACCGCACACCAGACCGCCATCCCATCACCCGACTGACCAGGTAGTTCAACTGCCTCTCAGTGACTCACAGTGACGCAGGTCAGGCATGGGCGCCGCGCCGGCTTTCACCCCCGACTTCACCCCGCCATCGCTCTCTGCGAACCTCGACCTGCGCCTATGGTCTTGAGGGGCGTGCCCAGCGCCGACCACCACCACAATCATCGGGGGCCCGGAAGCATGTTGCGCGATCGACGGAAGGCAGTCGCCATCGCCATCATCGGCACCGTTGCGCTCGCCGGGGGTTGGGCCGCAGCATCCGAGTTCCACGGTGACCGGCACCGGGCACCGCTGGCAATCGGCGTGGGTTTCAACGACAGCCTCGCCTTTGCACACGGCGCAGACGTGACCGAAGCCCTCTCCGACGCCAAGGCGGTGGGCGCGACGTGGGTGCGCGTCGATCTGCCGTGGGACCAGATCCAGCCGACGAAGTCGGGCCCGTACGACTGGACGGTCGTCGACAAGATCGTGACCACCGCGCACACGCTCGGGCTCCATGTATTGCCAGTCCTCGGCCACACCCCGCCCTGGGCGCGCGGCGCATGCACCGGAATGGCCTGCCCGCCGGCACGACCAACCGACGTCGAGGCGTTGATGGACGCTGCTGTTCGCCGCTATGCCCCCGACGGCGTGCACGCGTGGGAGATCTGGAACGAGCCGAACTCCGGCACCTTCTGGCAGCAACCGGACGCACGTGCCTATGCCCAGTTCTTCACCGCCGCCTCGCGGGCAGCCAAGTCCGTCGACCCTGGCGCGACCATCGTCGTCGGTGGACTTGACGCCTGCGTCGACGGTGTCAGCTGCGTCGACCCACGCACGTTCATGGACGCCTTCTGCCGGGCGGGAGGTTGTGCTTCCGCCGACGCAGTGGGCGTGCATCCGTACACGTATCCGCTCAAGCCGGGGACCAATTCGCCGGCATGGGAGGTTCTCACCGGCACCACCAACTCCGTGCTCAGCGTGCTCGCCGCCGATGGCTACAGCCACATCCCGCTCTGGATCACCGCGTACGGTGCCCCGACCGATGGCCCCGGCGCCTCCTCGGACGGGAGTCCGGCCCAGTTGTGGCCGCATCCGTCCGACCATGTCACCGAGGCGTACCAGGCGGAACTGGCCAAGGACTTCATCGGCGCCGCCGAACAGCGCGGCCAGGTGGCCGCCGTGTTCTGGGCGGCCGACCGCGACGATCCGCGTGACTCCCGGTCATGGTCCGGGCTGCGCCGCAAGGACGGGACGCCGAAGCCCGCGTGGGCCGCCTTCAACCAGGCAGTCACCGCCGCTCAGAAGTAGCCCGCTCGGCTCCGCCCTTCGTCGTCTATTGATCGCTGCGTCGAGCGCTAGTCCTTTCGAACCGTATTCAAATGGGTGACTGACCATTGTCTCCCGAACTCGACGCCCCTATGTTCAACCCTGCAGACCCGCTTCTCGAAGGGTCAGCTCTCGGGGGGAGGGGTTGCCGTGGTCTCGGCAGGCAACAACAAGGACGGTCGCGCGCTCACGCGTCGAGCGCGTCGCCTGGTCGCGTTCCTCGCGGCCGCCGCAGCAGCCGCCGTGATGGTGCAACTGGTCGCCACGCCGGCTGACGGTGAGAGCCTGACGGCCCCCGCGACCGCTACCACCGTGCAGCCCAGGGTGCAAGCCCAGGCAGTGACCATCAAGCGCACCGGCATGGGGGTCTCGTACGGCAATCGCCTCGCCTGGATGTCGGCCAGCCAGCTGGCTTCGACCCTCGCGGAGGCATCCGCTCTGCACGTCACCTGGGTGCGGACGGACATGGCCTGGGATGACATCCAGCCGACCTCGGCCACCTCGTACCGTTGGGCCGGTTTCGACGCCGTGGCCAAGGGTGCGCACGCCCGCGGCATCAACGTCCTCCCGGTTCTGGCCTACACGCCGGCGTGGGCTCGCGCTGCGCACTGCACCACCCGCATCTGCCCTCCGGCGAGCGTCGCGAGGTTCGCCGCGTTCGCTCGACAGGCCGCTGCCCGCTACTCAAGGCTCGGGATCCACACCTGGGAGATCTGGAACGAGGAAGACTCGAACTGGTTCTGGTCGAACCCCAACCCAGCCGCGTACGGGAAGCTCCTGGCGGCGACGTCCGCCGCCATTCGCGCAGCCGATCCTCACGCAAAGATCATCCTCGGCGGGCTCGTGATGACCCGTCAGACCTCTCGGGACTTCAGCGCCACGTCGTTCCTTGACACGATGCTGCGGACCACCCCGTGCTCGGCATTTGACGCTGTCGGGTCACACCCGTACACCTACCCGTACCTCGCCAGCGCCCTCACGACCTGGGGCACGCCGTGGGAGATGATGACCCGGACCAAGATGTCGTTGACCTCCGTGCTCGCGAGCCACAGGTGCGCCGGGAAGAAGATCTGGGTCACCGAGTTCGGCGCCCCCACACAGGGTCCGGGCAACGCCGCTGACGGCACCGCCGCCAAGATGTGGCCGTACGCGACCGACCACGTCACCGAGGCCTACCAGGCGACGATCGCAGCCAATGGCGTCGCCGCGGCCGTCGCCAACCCGAGCGTCGACACTCTGTTCTGGTACTCGAACATCGACCTTCGGTACGGCCCGGATCCTTCGAACTTCTTCGGACTCTCCCGGCTCAACGGCACCCACAAGCCAGTGTGGACGAGTTTCCAGAAAGCCGTTGCTGTAGTCAGGCAGTAACGCTCTGCGCAAGGTCGCGACCGGTGATCTCGGCGAGGATCTCCAACAGTGCCCGGTGCCTGCCGGCGATGGCGAACTTCTCCACCGCATCCAGACGCGCCGCCTTCCCGAGACGCTCCGCCAGCTGGGGATCGGCAAGCACTTCGGCGACGAAGTGGGCCAGTCGGGGGGCGTCACCCGGGGGCACGAGGAACCCGTTCTCGCCGTGGCGAATGTTCTCCGGCATGCCACCGACCGCCGCACCGACCACCGGCGTTCCCGACGCCATCGCCTCCATCAGGACCTGTGAAGCACAGTCGGCGTCCGTCAGGGATGGCACCACCGCGACGCTGGTCCGACGCAAACGCTGCGCCACCTGGTCAGGCGCCATGCCGCCCAGCCAGCGGATCCTGTCCCCCACACCGAGTGCACCGGCAGCAGCCTGAACCAGCGCGACATCGTCGCCGTCACCGATGATGTCGAGGTACGCCTCAGGAACCCGCTCCAGGATGGCCGGGAGCGCATCCACGACGACCTGGTACCCCTTCCACCGCGACGCCGCCTCGATGCGACCCACGTACGTCAGCGTCGTCTCGCGGCGGTCACCATCCGGCTTGAAGGTGTCGACATCGATCCCGGCCGGGATCACCGTCGCGCGACCGGTCGCGTACGCCAGGGCTGTCTTGCCTGCGGCTACGAGCCTCGTCGCGCGGGCGAAGATGCGCGGGAGGACCCAACGCTCCCATGCACGCAGGATCGGGTCGGTTCGGCCGCCCTTGACCATGGTTCCCGAGTGGTACGCGAGCACGACCGGACGACCGGCGGAGCGATAGGTCACGATGTCGGACAGGCCGGGGACCGGCGAGTGCGCGTACACGACGTCGATGTTCTTGCGTCGCAACAACCGGGGCAGCGTCCACAACCACAGCGGGTTGAGCCGACTTCCGCGGAAATCGATCCAGGACCCGAGGCGGATCAGCTCGTACCCATTGACGTTCTCGATGGTCGTACGCCGATCGGCCGCCGCCGTGATCATGACCGGGGTGATGCCGGGGGTGTCGCGCAGCGCGTGCACCACCTTCTCCGCGTAGCGCTCGACGCCGCCGATGTGGGGCGCGTACAACGGGGCGACCACGGCAACCCGCAGGTCAGGCGCGTGTGTGTTCGTCATCGGGCGGCCTCCTTGGCCAGTCGGAAGATCGTGAGGAAACGTTCGTTCCGCACGCTGTGATCGAAGGTCTGGACGGCACGTTCTCTGCCGGCGGCACCCATCCGGGCGGCCAACTCGGGATCGCTCAGGATCTGTGTCAGCCGGTCTGCCAGACCGACAGGGTCTGCCGGCTCGACCAGGTAGCCGTTGACACCGTCACGGATGTTGTCCGGGATACCTCCGACGCGGGAGCCGACGACCGCCGTGCCGGACGACATCGCCTCGATCAGAACCGTGGGGTTGCACTCCGCGTCGGTCAGCGACGGTACGGCGCACACGGTGGTGCGCTTCAGCCGTGCTGCCACCTCGGCCGGCGGCAGATTCCCCAGCCAGCGCACGCGGTCCGACACCCCAAGTGCTTCAGCCTGGGCACGGAGGGCTTCGACGTCGTCGCCGTCGCCCACCACGTCGAGACAGACATCCGGGACGGCGGCCACGACCGCGGGAAACGCATCGATCAGGACCTGGACGCCCTTCCAGCGGGAGGCGCTCTCCACACGGCCCACGTACGTCACGGTGCGGGTGCGGGGCTCGTCGTCCGGGCTGAACACCGAGGAGTCGACGCCCGGAGGGATGATCTCTGCTTTCCCCGTGCCGTACGCGAGCGAGACCGAACCCGCCGCGACCAACTGGTCCGCGCGCCTGAAGGCTGCGGGAAGCACCCATCGTTCCCACGCCCGGAGCAGCGGATCGACCGGGCTGTTGCCCTTCACCAGCGTGCCCGAGTGATAGGTCAGAACCACCGGTGCTCCGGAGGAGCGGAAACAGGCGAGCTCGCCCAACCCCGGAACCGGCGAATGCGCGTTCACGACATCGATGCCCAGGCGGCGCAGCAGCCGTGGAAGCTGCCACCACCACAGCGGGTTGAGCGGAGTGGCGCTCAATGTGATCGGGGCACCCAGCCGAATGACCTGCACGCCGCCATGCGTGTCGACTCCACGACGCCAGCCGGCGCGCGTCGTGATGACCACGGGCTCGAACCCGTCCGTGTCACGCAGGATGTCGACGACGTGTTCGGCATAACGCTCGACGCCGCCGACCGCGGGCGCGTACTTGGGTGCCACCACCGCGACACGGATGGGACGTTCCGCAGGATCTGGACCAAGGATCTCCCGGTAGACGCCCACCAGGGTCTCGGCGTGAGCGGTCCACGAGTGCTCTGTGATGGCCACGGCCCGGGCGGCCTCGCCGCCTGCAGTCAGGTCCGGGTCGAGGGTGGCGGCGGTGATGGCAGTGACCAGGGAAGCGTGATCCATGTCGAGGAACGTGACGCCCCGACCCTCGTCCACCAGGACCCGCAGCATCGGGTCGTCGTTGAGTACGACCGGAACAGCCGAGCACATTGCCTCGAGAACACTCAGCGGTGTCTCACCGCGGCTGGCGCACACGAAGAGGTCGACAGCGCGGTAGATCTCGGCGACCTCGTCGCGATTGCGCTGGCCGAGATAGATGTTCGCCGCACCGCGACCGGACTCGGCGTCCACTCCGACGAAGACCAGGCGGTACCCGGGTCCACCCGCGGCATCGACCATGTCGAAGCCCTTCTTCGGCACCGGGCGTCCGACGTACAGCACCAGGAACTCGTCCAGGGGCAGGTCGTACCTGGCACGGAGCGTCGCCTTCTCCCCCGGGTCGGCTGGTCGGTAGTGGTCGGGATCAATTCCGTTCGGCAGCACAGTCATCGGAAGACCCGGGACCGCAGCGTCGACGAACTCCTTCTGGAACCGGGTGAGTGGCAGTACGCGGGCGGCGCCCTTGAAGACGAACGCACCGAACGTGCGTACGACCACCCGCTGAATGATGTCGACCGGACCGCTGTGCTCGACATGAGTGACGTGCGAGGTCACCACGTACGGCGTACGGCGAAGTCTGCAGACGGCCGCAGCAACCCACGATCCCATGTAGAGGGTGTCGTGGATCTGCACGATGTCCGCCCGACCGACCATGCGCCAGGCCGCCGCGAGGAGGGCCAGCGAGAAGATCGGGAACGGCGCGCCCAGGCGGTCCTCGGTGACGTTCCATGCCCGGACTCGTCGGACCCGGATGCCGTCCTCGACCCGCTCCCCCGGGGTCGAACCGATCGCGCTGGTGAGCAGCTCGACCTGATGTCCCTGCGCGACCAGTTCCCGGGCGACTTCAGCCGCGACGACTTCGATCCCGCCGACGTGCGGCGAGAAGTAGTGGGTCACCTGCAGAACCTTCATGAGGTCCTCCTCTGAGTTCGCCCGAGAATGAGAAGAAGTGCTCCCACGACAGCCCCGAGGAGCTGCCCGCCGAGCCAGGCGCATGCGCCGGCCAGGGCGCTCGTCGAGGGCAGCGCGGCGAGGATGGCCACCACGCCCAGCGAGGCCACCACGGCGACGGCGATGCTCGCCCGAAGCCGCCGTTGGAGCGTGAGCAGGATGCCGATCCAGAACGTGACTGCGAGGGCACATGAGGCCGCGCAGAGAACCCGCAGCGTCGGCGCACCCTGGGACGCGTAGTCATCGCCGAAGAGGCTGAGCAGGAACGGTGCGATGGCCGCGATCACGGCACTGCCTCCACCGACGGCGGCGACCATCAGCATCGCAGCCGTACGCATCGCCCGACCGATGCGCTCCGACGACCGTGAGCCGTCCGCGAACGATGCCCGGCCGACGGCGTACGCCACCGAATTCAGCATCGTGGCGATCTGGAAGGCGACGAAGAAGGCGCCGTTCTGTTCAGCGCCGGCGAAGCGGATGATCATGACCGGCACCGCCACGAGCGGCACGAACTCGGCCAGCCCGACGACGTACGACGCGACACCAATGTGGTAGCTCCCGCGGAACGCCGTCGAGGGTTTCCACCCGGTCGCCGCGGGCAGTCCACGCAGCCCCGCGTACGCGCAGGCGACTGCCGCCCCGATCGACGCGATGCCGCTGGCGAGGACCAGACCGAAAGCCCCCGAACTCACGAACAGCGACGGCAGAAGGCACTTCACGACGCCCATCGCCACACCGGTGAGCATCAGATTCGTACGGAGTTGGCGACGGGCCAGGAAGACCGAATCGGTCGTCAGATTGACGCTCGTGCCGGCCACGACGGCGGCATAGACGAGGCCTCGCGATCCGGCAAGGGCACCGGTCGTGGCTGGGGCAAGCAAGGGAAGGAGGAGCGCGGTCAGGTAGCCGAGCGCCAGGCCGAGTCCACCCGTGACAGTCAACGACAGGGCGATGTCCTGCGCAGGCCGATCACTGCGCGGGATGCTGGCCACCAGCGCCGTGCCCATCCCCAGTTGGGCAACATAGGAGACCACGATGGCGGCCGAGAGAAGGGTGCCGGCGACACCTACCTGGGCGATCGACTGCACGTGGCCGGCGATCAACCAGAACACGCCGCCGAATCCGGCCAGCCCCACCGTGGTGGCCAGGATCAGGAAGGCGTCGGTGGTGACGGCATCGGCACGCGAAAGGCGCGCTCGGAACGCCGTACTGACCGAACTCATCGGTATTCCCTCCGCGAACATGTCGGAACGACGGGTAACGGCTGGCGGCCGGGCGTTGTGAGCCCGACCGCCGCCGCCCGCGCTGATCAGAGCTCGCGCCACATTCCTCGACTCGCGTGCAGGAGCGGCAGCATCAGGTGGGGTGAAGCATGCCGGCCCGCTGCGCTGGTCCAACGACGGACGAGAGTCGTCCGCCGGTCCCGAGAAGGACCGTGACCTGCGGCAGATGCGCAGGTCCCGATCGTGTCGAGCCTAGGGAGTCATGTCGGCGCGAGCGGCCTGGTCAGCTGGCTACGGGGCTCGCGGCCGACGCGGCCCACGAGTCGATCTCGATTATCTCGAGCGTGCGGGCGGCCTCGAGAGCGAGGCGCGGCGCGCGGTTCACCCGGAAGCGGTGCTCGAAGAGCTGCCACAGGTTGCGGAGGCCGTCCTTCCAGGCGTTCAGCTTCACCTCACCGCCACGCGGGCGGTACTCGATGGCGACCTCGCCGCAGCGGGCGCCGGAGGCGTACGCCTCGTTCTTGATCTCCTGCGAGAACTGCATGCCAGAGCTGCGTACGTCGAGCGTCGCCCAGACGTCGCGACGGAAGACCCACATGCCCGACTGCGAGTCCTGGATGGGGTTGCCGAACAGCACACGGCTGATGGCGCTGAGCACCTTGTTGCCGACGGTGTGCGACGGCTTCATCGCATCGCGGTTCTCGCGGCCGAGTCGGTTGCAGGTGATGAAATCGAGGTTGTTCGCGATCAGGTGGTTCACGAGCGCGACTGCGTGGTCGAGCGGGTAGGTCTGGTCGGCGTCACCAGTGATGACGACATCGCCGCTGACCTCAGCGAAGCCGGCCATGTATGCGTTCCCATAGCCACGGTTCGGCTGCTCCACGACACGGGCACCCAGGCGGCGAGCCTCGTCGCCGGTGCCGTCGGTCGAGGCGTTGTCCACGACGACGATCTCGGTCTCCCAGCCAGCGGCGGCGAGCTCCGCCACCGGAACGGATCCGATGACTGCCTCAAGATTGTCGACCTCATTGAGAGCCGGAATTACGACCGACAGACGGTTCATGCTGAGTATCCCCCCGGATAGTTTGGCTTGCGGTTACTAGTTCTAACGGGTTAGGGCACGCGTCTAAAGGGTGTAACTCGGTGTTCACCCTCCGTTTCACCCAGGGTGCAACTCGGTGTCACCCTAAAACTCTTCGATCTGCTCCTCTCTGGTCGCAAATACGGACCCGCGGACCCGGGGCGTAGACTGTCCTCACGTCGGGGGGCGAGGGGGCGCAGTCTGGAGACAGCTGGCGGCCACACTCTGGAGCAGTCATCCGGAGGGCAGGGTTCGTGATCACGTCGTCGCGCCTTCGTACGCTGGGCACACACCGCAGCGCAGAGTCCCGGAGCGGACGACGATGACCAAGGACATCGCCGACGTCATTCCGTCCAAGGCCGTCGAACAGCTCGAGCGCGGCGTGGGCCCTGGGCATCTGATCATCGTGAACGGACCGCCGGGTCTCGGTCACCGGCACGCCACCTATGCGTGGGCTGCGACGGCGTACCCGAAGTCCGTGCTCGTCCCGAACCTCGACGAGTCGGCTGATCTGGAGGATCTGATCCGATCCGCAGAGGACGCGACCCTGCCGGACGGATTGCTGGTCCTGAGCTTCGAGGCCGACCAGATCCCCGACCTCGACGCACTCGGCACGCTGGCGCACGACCACAAGCGCTGTTGCGTCGTCGTCCTGGCCGCTCCTCGATGGCCGCACATCCCGGCGGGCGCGTACCCGGTCTACGCCGGCGCATTCAGGCTCGACGAAGGCGAACTTGAGCAGATGCTCGCTCGCTATCCCGAATCCGCCGCTGCCGACGTCACGGGCCTGCATGCAGCCACGAACGGATGGCCGGGACATGTGGCCGATCTGCTCAGATACGTGGCAACGGGCCACGCACCGTCGGTGGATCTGGAGATTCGTCGCGTCGACGAGCGGCTCCGGCGACTCACTCTTCCGGCACTGCCGGAGGAATGGTTGCCACCGATGCGCTACCTCGCGCTCGCCGGAGAGGTCAAGGCCCACGGCCTGCAGCAGGTGACTCCGTGGGAGGACCCCACCCTTCACATGGCTCACCACGGGTTGCTCACCAGCAGGGTCGACGACACCTACGGCGACCTGTTCAGCCTGCCCGAGAAGCTCCGGTCATTGCTGCTGGATCCGGCGGCCTTTCCGCTGAACGAGCAGGACGAGATGCTGCGAACCATCCATGAGGTGCGGGTCACTCACGGCATCCAGGACTGTGGTCTGGCGGCCGCGTACACGCTGAAGGACTGGGAACGATGCGCGACGACGCTGCACCGTTGGCCCCTGCGGACCGAATACAGCCAGTTCCGGCCGTTGGCCGGTCGCGTCCTCGCTGAGCTTCCGGAGGACGTGCTGCGTCGCTATCCGACGGTCGCCATGCGCGCGGCCGCGATCGGATTGTGGCCCCTCGACACGGCGTCAGTGAGCATCCCGAAGGCTCCTGACGACATCCGCGCATTCCTTGCTGCGGGCCGGCTTCCGACGCTGATGCACCAGACGAGGGTCGCCATCGGCGCCCTGCGCAAGGACGGTCGGATCAAGGAAGCGATGGACATATCGCAACGGACAGGCCATGTGGCGCGGACCGGGCAGGGTCCGACTCGCGAGCGGATCCTGAACCAGGCAACCATCTGGTGTGCCCAAGCCGGTCTGTCATTCCACCTCGGCGGGCAGGACGCGATCGCCGGACGGTTCTACCAGGCCGGATGGATGTACCGCGACTACTCCGAGGTCCCCTTCGCCGCCGCCGATGTGGCCACGAAGGCCGCCGTACTCGCCGCCATCGGCGGTGACATGCCAGCCGTGACGAGGTGGCTCGACGCGTACGACGCCATCCCGGAAGGCGCTGAATGGCCGGATGTGGTGGCGCGCACCGCGCGCCTTGCCAACGCCTACGTGAGGTGGGAGGACGGCGACTTCGAACCGCACAACGCCGGCTCCTTGGTGCCACACCTGTTTGCTGACGATGAGAACTGGCCCTTCCTCTTGATGCTGGTCGGGATGATGCTGCTCGAGGCCGGAGAGGCAGAGCGGCTGATCGAGGTCGCGGACGAGGTGCAACGGGTCCAGTTCCGTACGGCGAAGTCCGACGGCATCCACCAGCACCTGCTCCAGTCCGCACGCGCCGAGGCGTACTTGGTGCTCGGACAAGGAAATCGCGCTCTCGCCGCCATGGGCGACGAGGTCGCCGCGTCCACGGTCTTCGGGGCAACTGGCGTCCGGTGGTCACTTGCGACGGGCCAATACGACGTTGCAGCTGCCAGAGCCGAGGCCATGCTTGCGGCGCGTGGACTACCTCCTCGCCGCCGCAACCGCGTACGTGTCCTGCGCGCCGTCGCGCTCGCCCGTCTGGGTCGGACGGACGAAGCCCGCGAGGCTCTCAGGTCGGCGATCGAAGACTCCGACCGTCACGGCCTGCGGCGACTCGGCAGCGCCATGGACGTCGAGAATCGCGAGTTCATCACTGACGTACTGCCGGACGAAGCGGCAGCCTTGACCGGCCGGTCCATCGCCCGGGCGAGCCTGGACGTCACCGAACTCACCGACCGCGAGACGGTGATCCTCAAGCTGCTCGCCCAAGGGTTGACATTGCCCACCATCGCAGCGGCGGAGTACGTGTCGCTCAACACCGTCAAGACCCAGGCACGCAGTCTCTACCGCAAGTTGGGGGCAGGTTCGCGAGCGGAAGCAGTGGCCGCCGGACAGCGCCTGGGTCTTGTCGCTCCCGGCCCGTGAGCGACATCGAGCAGGGATGTGCAGCCGGGGCTTCATCACTTGAGCGAGCGCCCGCCAAACGAGTGACGGCTGGGGTTCGGCGACCTACGCCCAACCCCAGCCGTTCCGAGACCACAATCGTGATCGGTGGCTGAGCCCGACACTAACTGGGGAGCGAGGCGGGCTCAGCAGCGTCAACTAAACCGTCCGAGGGTCTCATCCACATCCGTAGTCGTACGGAATCCGGGTACGTAACTGGCGCAGCCGATCTCCGCCCGGGCCGCCGGGCTTCCACGCACTGTTCCTCCAGTACCGAGACGAGGCCGCGAGACATACGCACGTGTCGCTCACCCCCACTGAACATCCCTCCGTACCGCTACGGACCACGACCCCTGATTGGACCTACGATCTGCACATGAGCGCCACTACTCGGACGTACTCGCTCACCCCGTTCATCGGTCGTTCGCAGGAGACTCGCGACGTACGAGCCCTGGTCGAACAGCACCGTCTGATCAACCTGGTCGGGCCGGGAGGCGTCGGCAAGACGCGTCTGGCGTATGAGGTGTTCGACCAACTGGCCGTCGACCTCGACGACGCGGCGTGGACGGTCGAGCTCGCGGACCTCTCCGACGCCGGTCTCCTCGGCCATGCCGTGGCCGAGGCCGTCGGGGCATCCGTCCTCGCTGAAGGCTTCGATCCGCGGATGCTGGTCCGGCACATCAGTGATCGAACGTCGTTGCTGCTCATCGACAACTGCGAACACATGGTGCCCGAATGCGCCGCGCTCATCACCGCCGTCCTTCAGCGCTGCCGCAACCTGCGGGTGATCACGACCAGTCGGCACACCCTCGGGGTCGTCGGCGAGCAGCTCTACACCGTGCCTCCCCTCATCGCCCGCGACGGCCTCGAGTTGTTCACGGCCCGAGCTCTCGCGGTGGCGCCCAGCTGGACGCCCGGCGAGCATGACCGGTCCGCCATCATCGACATGTGCTCGCGTCTGGACGGCGTCGCGTTCGCCATCGAACTGGCTGCATCCCGTATGCGGACCGTAGGCCTCGAGGCGCTGGGTGCGGAGATTGAGGACCAGTTGGCTGCACTGGTGTCCACCTCGGCAAGTTCAGGACGACACATCTCCATGGAGGCCTGCCTCCGATGGGGACACGACCTGTGCACTCCGGGCGAGCAGTTGCTGTGGGAAAGACTGTCCGTCTTTGCGGGTACGTTCACGCTCCAAGCGGCGCGTGGTGTCTGCGAGGCAGCAGACCTGTCGGCTGACGAGGTAGACGATGCCCTCAGAGGCCTCGCGGACAAATCCTTGATCGAACGCGACGTCCACGACCGTGCTGGCCGCTACCGGATGCTTGAGGTCGTTCGACAGTTCGGCGCGGCGCGTCTGGCCGAGAAGGGTGAACTGGATCTCTGGCACAGGCGCCACTGCGACCATTACCTGGCGATGGTCGATCAGTTCGACGCCGAATGGTTGGGGCCGGATCAGGTCGAGTGGTTCCAACAACTGCGTACCGAGCAGGCCAACCTGCGACTCGCGTTCGAGTACAGCGTCAGCCACGCCGATCACGCCGCCTCAGCGCTACGCATGTGTGCTCTCCTCGAGCACTACGTCGGCTCGACCGGAGGCGCCAGCGAGGCCCTGCACTGGCTTCGCAAGGCCACTGCCCAACCGACCGGCGCCGTGGTCGAACGGGCCGAGGCACTTCGGGTCGGATGCTTCGTTGCGTGCGTGGTGGGTGCGCTCGACACCGCTCAGCGGCTGCACGACGACCTCCTCGCGTTGTCCATGGGGTCCGATGACGCCCGCGTACGTGGTTGCGCGCTGTACGCCCGGGCAGTCCTCGCGGCCTGGAGCAACGACGCCCCGACCGGCGAGCGCGTGGCCCAGGAGGCGATCTCCGTCTTCCAGGAGCTCGGCGACACCGGCCGGGTCGCGAATCTGCATTTTCTTCGCGCGCTCATGCTCGGATGGGCTCACCGCCCGGACGACGCGGCCGAGTGCTACCGGGAGTGTTTCGCGCTGACCCAGCCTCTCGGCGAGCGTTACTGGACCTCGTACGCCCAATGGGGACTCGGCGTGGACATGCTCCTGTCCGGAAGCATCGAGGAGTCGGTCCAACTCGAACGCGAGGCGCTCGAGACGAAGGCCCTTTTCGGTGATGCGCTCGGCACGGCGTTGGCTCTTGAGGCGCTGGCGTGGGCTGCGGTCGATCGAGCCGACGGGCCGCTAGCCGCATTCCTCGACGCCGCGGCCGACACCATCTGGACCACGTTGGGAGTACCACTGGCCGGCATGCCGTACCTGCTGCGGCGACGCGACCAGAGCAGGGCCGCGCTGAGCAGGATGTCGGGGGTGAGCGAGTCGATTGCCCTCCTCGGCCGGACGCTACCGCTTGCCCAGATCGTCGAGGTCGCCGTCGGTCGGGCGCCGCTGCCGAGCCCCACCCCGCAGTCGAATCTCACACCACGCGAATGGGAGATCGCCACCTTCCTGGCTCGAGGTGACACCAACCAGGTGATCGCCGACCACCTCGTGATCTCCCGCCGGACGGTGGAGTCCCATGTGGACCGGGTCCTGCGGAAGCTGGGCGTCTCGTCGCGCACCGAAGTCCGGGACGCACTCGCTCTCCGGTAGATGACCGCTGCACGCCACCGAAGCCATTCACGGCGATAATGCGAACACCATGTCGATGAACGAACCAGTCCGCGAGCGGATCCTTGACGCTGCGGTCAGCGTGCTCGCGGAGGTCGGTCGGCCGACCACCAAACTGCTGACGTCGGTCGCCGAGAGGGCAGGCGTGTCACGTCCGACGATCTACCGCCACGTCGGCTCCCAGACCGACCTGTTCGAGGCTCTGATCCGGCGGGAAGTGGAACGACGCGCCGCCGCTGACATCCTTCCCGCACTGGGTCGTCTCGAGAACCCGTACGAGGACCTTGCAAAGACCCTCGAGGTGATGATCCGGATGGTGGCCGACCACCCGGTGGTGAAGTTCGTCATCCGGGAGAGTCCGGGGACGGTCGTACGTCAGATGGACAACTTCGCGCCGATCCTGGCCGAGGCCGTCGTACCCATCGTCCAGCCGGTGTTCGACGAGGCGATCAGCGCCGGGCGGATCCCGGCGGTCGACGTCACCACACTCGTGCTCTGGGGTGCTCGCATCGCCGCATCGCGCGAGGCCATCCCGGTCGCCGGCAACACCGGCGACATCCGAACCGAGGTGGAGCAGTTGCTCGCGCTCGCCGCTCTCCTCCGGTCTCCGTCGAAGCCCTGACGAGGTGCGCAGGATCAGCTGAGGCGACTCGCGGCGACGAACACCGCCATCACGAGAGTGGCCGAGCAGAGCAGGAGTTGTTGCCACTCACGCCTGAGCGCGTGCGCGACCAGCGCTCCGGCCATCAACGCCGCCAGCCCAACCGCAGCAGCTCCTGCCAACCATGTCGCCACCTCCGCAGCCGGTGGCAGTACGAGGCCGGCTGCGCCAGCGATCTCGAGCGTTCCGACCACCTTGATCAACCAGGGTGGCCAGGTTGCGAGCAGACCGAGTTTCGGGTCGGCCAGCAGCACTGATGTCGGTCTGATCACCGTCGTCGTGCCGGCAAGGAGGAAGAGCGCAGCCAACGCGCTGCTGACGATCCAGACCCAGACATCCATGTCAGTTCCCGTGCACGCTCGCCGCGCCGCGAGGAACAGCTCCGGGCTGCGTACACCCGATGGTCGGTGGCACGGCCGACCGCGTCGAGTCCAGGGCGGAGCGCCACCTGCTGGGTGGGATGTAGCCCTGTTGGCAGGCGGCCGGGTCCGACGTACCGACGAACGTGAAGTGGGCGAGCCCGTTGCGTCCCGGCGTCTGCGCGCTCGCGAGAGCCCACGGCAGGGCCACGAGGGTCTCCTCCAGACCCGACACCCGCGTACTCAACAACTGTGCCACCGGCACCAGACCGGCCAGCAGCGGCGGCAGCGCCGTCTGCAGGGCCGTTGCCAGCTCGTTCAGGGTCCGTGCTGCACGCGTCCCGGCAGCCAGGATGGTGGTGAGGTCGCCGGCGTGGCCTGACAGCACCCGCGTGACGGTGAGAGTGTCGCGCGCCCATCCAGCGATCACCGGTGCCAGGTGAGCCTGCGTGGACAGGACGTCGTGGGCGCTGGCCAGAAGCGCGAGCTGGGCTGGCAAGCTGCTGTTGGCCTGCTCGAGGATGATCCGCCAGTCGGTGATGAGGTTGGCGATGTCCGGACCCGACCCCTGGAGCGCCACTGCGGCCTGGTCGACGACCGTACGCAACGCACCGGTGTCGATGCTCGTCGTGAGGCGGTGCAGCGCCAACAGGAGCTGTTGGTCCTCGATGGGTGTGGACGTCTGGCTCTGGTCGATCCTGGATCCGTCGTGCAGGAACGGTCCACCATCGCGGGTGGGCTCCAGTTCGAGGTACTGCTCCCCCACCGCTGAACGATTGTGGACTGCCGCGACCAGCGCGTCGGGGATCCGCCACCGATCCCCGATCTCGATGGTCACCAGGACGCCGGTCCGCTGGACGGTCATGTCCGTGACCCGACCCACGGTGGTGCCGCGCCAGTCCACCTCGGCGCGCGGGAAAAGGCCGCCGCTTCGCGCCAACTCGATCGTGACCTTGTACGTGTTCGAGGAGAGGAGCCCGGTCAGCCCCGCGTAACGACCGCCGACGTACGCAACGGCCACGGCTCCGAGCAGGACGAAGACCAGCAGTCGCACCCGGACGGCGGCCCTCATGACCCCCCTCCCAGCAGCGCCCCGAGTCCGGGCAGCAGGCTCGACAGATCGCCCGGCAGGGGCGCCGGGTTCGGCCGTTTGCCAGTCGTCGACGGTGGAGGTGTCAGCAGGCCGGTCAGTCCGCTGATCGGGCCCGTCAGGATGGTGCGTTGGCCAGCCAGCTGCCCGGCGATGATCAGCGGCGACAGGTCCAGCAGGACATCCAGATTGACGAAGTCACCGACGACCGCTGTCAGGACGACGTCCGGGAACGGGAAACTGAGGATCGGCTCGATCGCGCGCGGCAGATCGTTGCCCGTCGAAGCCAACTGGGTCAGGACCGGCCGCAAGGCTGCAAGGTCCGCAACGATCGCACTGCCGGACTGGCGTACGGTCCTGGTCGCCTCCTGGCTGAACCGATCAAGGTGCCCCAGCATCGCCACGATCGCTGTCTTCTGCTCGGCGAGGACCTGGGTGGCCCGGGACAGTTGATCGATCGCGGACGCGACGTCCCCGGACTCGGCATTGACGAGTTTCGTCAGCCCGTTCAGGTGCTGCATCGTGTCGATGATCTGGCCCCGGCTGTGGTTCAGGGTCGTCACGAACTGGTCGAGTTGGGCCATGAACGTACGGGCCGCCCCGTCGTCCCCCAGCGCCTGCCGCAGTTCCTTGGTGATGCTGCTGACCTGGCTGAGGCCACCGCCGTTCAACAGCAGCGACAGTGAGCCGAGGACCTGCTCCACTTCATGTCCACTGCTGGTGTTCGCCAGACCGATCGTTGCGCCCGCGCCGAGTTGACCGCTCGGGGCGGACAGGGCCTCCAGCGCGACGAACTTCTCCCCCAGGAGGCTGCTCTGACCGATGTGGGCGAACACATTCGCCGGAACCTGATCAGCAGCGTTGAGACGGAGGGTGACCCGGGCGTTCCAGCCGTCGCGGGCGATGCTCTCGACCCGACCGACCACGACACCCCGGTAACGCACGGTCTCATCCGGAGTCAGTGTCAGCGCGTTGGCGAACTCCGCAGTGACCACGTACGAGTGGTCCCCCACAGGCGGACTCCCGGGCAGTGGGAGGGAAGCAAGGCCGCGGAAGGTGCATCCCGTGAGCGCGACGACGGCCAGGGCGAACACAGCCACGAGACGGGCGGTCACTTGGCCGCCCCCAACACGAGCCGCAATGTCTGCTGGCACACCGGCAGGATCGACGCGCCCGCCTGCTTCACCATCGCATCGCAGACCGCGTTGTTCAGCGCGGTGATGACGACCGACAGGTTCGCTCGCGTACGCACTGCCTGTGCTTGCGGATCGTAGGTTTCGTCCAGGTTCTGGAAGGCGATGGGCGCGATGTCGGCGATCTCCGCCAGCGCGTTCCTCTCCCCTGCCAGGGTGGCGGCCACCGATGCCAGTCGGTGGACGTCGGTGGCCAGCGAGGACCGGTTCTGCGCGACGAACGTCGTCACGGTTCCGAGCGTGGTTGCCAACGTGGACAGCAGGGCCGACAGGTCGCCGGAGTCCGAGGCCAGCGCATGCGAGATGTCAGCCAACGAGGTGTTGAAGGAGACGACGTCATCGTTGTGAGCCTGCAACGCGCCGGTCAGGTGTGCGAGATGCCCCAACGTCGCGGCCAGCTGCGGAGCGTTCGCTGCGAGCGTGTCCGAGACCAGCGACAGCTGGTGGAGGGTCACGTGCGCCGGAGTGCCGTTGCCGTCGAGTACGCCCGCCAACGCCCGGAGCGCGGAGTTGAGAGCGCCGTCCTTGTTGGCTCCGTTGGGCCCCAGATCCTGGGCCAGCTGCGTGGTCGTGGCGAGGGAGTCGTCCAGCTCGACCGGAATGGCCGTGCGATTCGTCGGGATCGTTGCCCCGTCACCCATCGTCGGACCGCTGACGTACCCGGGTGCCAACTGGACGAAGCGGTCCGAGATCACCGAGGGAGACACGATCGCGGCTTTGACGTCTGCGGGGAGTTCGAGACTGCCGTCGTACGACATCACCACGTGGCTGTAGGTGCCGTGCGGGGTGATGCTCTTGACGGTGCCGACCTTCATGCCCATGATCCGGACCTCGGAACCCACGAAGAGGCCCACGGTCCGCGGGAAGTCCGCAGCGACCGTGCGCGCTGACGCCCCGCCACCCCACAGGACGACCGTCAGCGACACCAAGACGGCGACGACTGCGGTCGCTGCGATGATCCTCATCCACCGGGTCATTGGGGGCTCTCCAATTTCAGGGAGTCCGGCGCGTTCCCGATGTAGGAGTCGAACCAGGGTCCGCTACCGATGGTGTTCACGAAGACACGGGCGAATAGGGACACGCCCTTGATCGTCCGGGCGAGGTCATCGCGACGCTGCTCCAACTGCAGCGCCACGGCACCCAGGGCCTGAAGAGCGGGACCGATCTGCTTCTGGTTGTCCGCGACCAGGCTGGACAGCTCATCGGCCAACTCACGGGTGTGCACGATCAAGCCCGACAGGGCCTGCTTGCGCTGAGCGAGGGCGTTGAGCAGCAGCGTCGCCGAGTGCAGCAACTGGACCACGTTGCCCTTGCTCCGATCCAGTGACGCAGTGAGCACGTTCGCGTGCTGCAGCAGGGCGTCGAGATCGTCATTCCTGGCCGCCAGGGTCGTCGACAACGCCGACAGGCCCTTGAGCGCGCCTCGCAGATCCGGACCCGAGCCGCGGAGTTCGGTGGCAACCGTGTTCAGGGCTTTCTGCAGCGCCGGAACGTCGATGGACTGGACCTTGGTCGTGACGTCGCCGAAAGCCGTCGTGAGGTCGTACACCGGTTGGGTCCGACTGATCGGAATCGTCCCCTGCAGCACCCCGGTGCCAGCGGGCACCAGGTCGAGTTCCTTGCTGCCCAGGACGTCACGAACCGCGATCACCGCGCGGGTCTCGTCGCCGAGGTGCGGCGACTGGTCCAGCGAATAGCTGACCCGGATGAAGCCGGGCTCCATGGTGAGCTTCGTGACATGGCCGACGTCGATGCCGGCGATCGCCACCGGGTCGCCCGGCAACAGGCCACCGATCTCGGTGAAGTCGGCCGAGCCGCCTGTCGAGCCGCGGATCCAGCCCAGGACGTTCCCCGCGTTGAGTGCGAACGCCACGATGAGCGCCACCACGACGGCACCGACGACCCCGGTACGCCGATCCGAGTGTCCCTTCCCACGCGCCATCACCTGCACCTCGCCGCGCTGTCGACCAGATGGATCTGTTCGAGCAGGTGGGCCAGCACCGGATCGATGCCGCGGGCGCTGGCACTGGTGACAATCCGGACGCCGCAGATGTAGTAGTTGAACCAGGATCCGTAGGACGCGGTCGACGACAACCGGGCGAGTTTGCCCGGCAGCTCGTTGAGTGCGTACGCGATCTGGTCATGCCCGTACTGCGAACTCAGTGTGGTCGCGATCGCGCCCAGCTGCGCCACATCGGCCTTGATCGAGGGCCGTGCCTCACTCAACAGGGAGGCAGTCAGCGCTGTCATGTCGTCGATGTGGGAGATCGATTCGGTGATGCTCACCCGGTCGGCTGCCAGCCCACCGCTCAGGGAGCTGAGCGAGGCGATGAGTCCCTCGAGCTGGATATGGCGGTCCGCGAAGAGACCGATCGACCCATTGAGGTTGCCGATCACCTCGCTGATCAAGTTGCTGCGTGCCGCCAGACCCTGCGTCAGCGAAGCCGTGTGAGCCATCAGATTCCCGAATCCGTTGCCATCTCCCTGGAGCGTCTGGACGATCTCGAGGCTGAGGGCGTTCAGATCAGCCCCGTTCAGACCCCGCAGCAGGGGGCGGAATCCGTTGAGGAGGTCGTTGATGTCGAGGGCCGGCGTCGTACGCGCCACGGGGATCGTGGCCGACCCCTGAGGGGTCCCGTCGGTGGCGCCCCGATCCAGGGCGAGATAGCGATTGCCGGCGAGGTCCAGGTAGCGAATCGCCACCTTCGTGGTGCTCGAGACCGGCACCTCGGAGCTGACCCGGAAGTGAACCTCGGCGAGGTCCTGGGCGGTGAGGTCGATCCCGGTCACCTGACCGACCTCGACCCCGGCGACACGAACGGTCTCCCCCACCTTGAGATGGCTGGCCGAGGTGAAATCGGCGACGTACGAGGCGTTGTGGTCAGCGAGCCCGATCGGCCGCAGTGTCGCGATGATGGTGACCAGCACGGCCGCTGCCGCGAGAAGCAGCAGGGTGAGTTCCACCACAGACCGCCGCGTCGACGGCGTCAACGACGTCATCGCCGCACCCCGTCGTTGAGTTTCACGGCGGGGTACGGCACCGGAGCGTTGACGAGGCCGCGGCAGGCGGGGCCGACGCCCAGGTCCCCGTTGCGGGTGCGGTCGGCGGCCGCGTAGCCGTTCGCCTGCTGGCCCAGGGTGAAGTAGCCCTGGAAGCGGTCACCACGAACCTCCGCCGCCGAGACCTGGGCGTTCTTGAGGAACCCGCCGATGACGCACGGGATCTCGGGTGAATACCGCGCAAGGAGTGCCAGCGTCGGCTCGGACAGAAGCGCCGCCTGGGCAAGTTGTTGCTGGTTCGCCGCGAGCAGCGCACGTCCGCTGTCCGCCGCCTGGGACACGGCGCCCAGGAAGGCCGTGAGGACCGGGTTCGATCCCGCCAGCGCCGTCACGCCGGTGCCTGCCTGCTTGAGCAGGTCGATCAGCTGAGGCGTCAGCGCCGCGTACCGTCCACTGACCTGGTCGAGCAGCGCGATGTCGCTCGAGAGTTCAGGCCCGTGTGCGTTGATCTGCTTCAGATAGCGACTGGCTGCGAGGAGGTCGTCGTGGATCGCCGATCCCTTCCCGTCGAGACCGTTCGCCAGCGCGCCCAGCGCTGCCGCGAGTGAGTCGGGGTGCACCGCGGTGAGGACCGGGTAGAGGTCATCCATCACGGTCGTCAGCTCGACGGCCTGCGCCGACCGGTCCTCCTGGAGCACCGAGCCTGCTGTCACATGTCCGGCAGCCGGATCGGCCGTCGAGGTGATCTCGACGTACTTCTGCCCGAACAGGGTCGTCGGCAGGATCCGTACGAGCGCGCCGGCCGGCACCTCGGCCGCCTGTGATGCCTCGAGATCAAGGTTGATCCGGGCCCCGCCGCTGTCGGGCGCCACTCCGGTGACCCGGCCGATGATCGCGCCGTTCATCCGCACGTCGCCGCCGACGTTGAGTTCCGGTGGCACCTCGCCGACCTGGACCGAGATCGGGACCTCAGAGGCAAACGCGTGGTCGTAGAACGCGATCGACAGCGCCACCAGACCAACCACGATGGCGAGGAACGCAACACCCAGCGAGGCCAGGACCCGCCCCTCCCGGCCGTCTCGCGCCATCGCCGGATTCATCCGGTGATCCTGACGGTGGTGTGCGATCCCCAGATCGCAAAACTGATGAAGAAGTCGCCGAGGGTGAGCGCCACGATCGACGTACGGATCGCGCGCCCCACCGCGATCCCGACGCCTGCCGGGCCGCCGGTGGCGAAGAACCCGTAGTAGCAGTGGATCAGGATGATCGCGATCGCGAACAGGAACACCTTGAGGAACGACCAGAGCACGTCGACCGGCGCGAGGTACTGCGTGAAGTAGTGGTCGTACGTCCCGCTCGACTGCCCGAACCCGGTCACCGTCACCATCCGCGTGGCGAGGTAGGAGGAGAACAGCCCGATCGCGTAGAGCGGGACCACGGCGATGCCGGCGGCGGCCATCCGGGTGGACACCAGGTACGGCAGGGACCGGATGCCCATCACCTCGATCGCGTCGATCTCTTCACTGATCCGCATCGCGCCGAGTTGTGCGGTGAAGCCGCAGCCGATCGTGGCCGCCAGCGCGATGCCTGCGATCAGTGGCGCTGCCTCGCGGGTGTTGAAGTAGGCCGACAGGAAGGCGGCGAAGTTCGTCGCGCCGATACGTACCAGGGACGCATGGCTCTGCAGCGCGACCTCCGCGCCGATGGCGTACGCGAGCGCAATCATCACTCCGACGGTGCCGCCGACCAGGGCCAGACCGCCACGCCCGAAGGCGACATCGGACAGCACGTCGAGCGTCTGACGCCGGTAGTGCGTGAGGGCGCGCGGGGTCGCGGCGACCGATCGGCTGTAGAACCGCAACTGGTGGCCGAGATTCTGGAGACTCTCGTACCCGGCGAGGGAGCGCGATCTAGGCATTGGGCGGCACCAGCTGGAAGTAGGCGACGCTGAGGAGGTAGTTCGCGCCGAAGACGAGGAGGAAGCTGGTGATCACCGATTCGTTGACCGCTTGACCGACACCGCGCGGTCCCCCGCCGGCGCGGAGTCCTTTGTAGGAACCGACGATCGCGATGATGACCCCGAACACGAAGCCCTTGGCGAGGCTGACCCAGATGTCCGGCAGGGTCGCGAGCGCACGGAACGACGCGACGTACACGCCGGATGTCCCGTGCTGGAGCACGACGTTGAAGAAGTAGCCGCCGCCGATTCCCACCCCCATGACCAGGGCGGTGACGGCGACCGACACCAGGATCGCACCGACCAGACGCGGCGCCACGAGCCGTTTGATGACGTCGATCCCGAGGACCTCCATGGCGTCGATCTCCTCCCGGATCCGCCGTGCACCGAAGTCGGCGCAGATCGCCGAGCCACCGGCGCCCGCCAGCAGCAGGGCGGTCGCCATCGGTGCACCTTCGCGAAGGATCGCGACCACGGACGCCGCACCGGAGAAGCTCTCCGCCCCGAGTTGCTGGGTCAGACTGCCGACCTGCAACGCGACGACGGCTCCGAGCGGGATCGCGACCAGTGCGGTCGGCAGCATCACGACGCGGGCCAGGATCGCGGCCTGCACCAGCGCCTCCTGCCAGGCGAAGGGTCGCTTGAAGATCGAGGCGAGGGCGCGTCCGGCGAACCGGAAGAAGTCACCGAGAGTGTCCAACCGGCGTACGAGCGGCGCAACGATCACCGACATGAGTTCATCAACTTCCCGGATTCTCTCCGTGCGCGATCAGCGCAGGGCCACCATCTCGTGGAGCGTATGGCCGACGACGGGCTCGCGTCCGGCGATCGACAGCGTGAACCTGGAGTCGAACCGGAAGTAGCCGGGGCGTCCGACCAGCTTGTGCACGATGGGTTTGACCACACGGCTCCGGACGACGGGGACCTCGTCGAGCAGGTCCTGGGCGTCGATGATCCGCTCCACGTCGAGGCGCAACGTCAACTCGCCGGGAACCTCGAGTTGGATCCACTCCGGGTGCTCGCGGTTGGCTCCCGGGTGGAAGTGCATCGGCCCCTCGGTGAGCGTGACCTCGCCCGTGCTGAGGAGGACTCCGTCGCGGTCCGCCAGCATCAGCGGGGCGGACTGGTGATGATCGAAGCGGGCCTGGGTGATCACGTTCGCGAAGAGCAGCGAGTGCTCATCGGTGTAGAGCCGACCCCAGTGCCAGCGCTCGATGATCCGCTTCATGTCGCCGACGCCCCAGTTGTGGTCGGCGTACCCGATGCCCGTGGCGTCCAGGACTGCCCCACCGATCGTCAGCGTGCCGCTGACCCGGGCCCGCGGTGCTGCCACGACCCAGCCGAAGTGGTCGCGAGCTCCGTAGTACGTCTCACCCTTGCCCGGCATCCAGCTGGGCAGCTCGTTGGCGAAGGCGAGGTCGAACGCGAGCTCACCTGCGGCGAGGACGACGCGCTGGACCGGCAGCGGGCCGGAGCGATCCACCCAGCAGCGGTTCGGGCCGATCCGTACGTCGACGTCGTCGGTCGAGAAGCGCGCCTGGTCCTTCGGGAAGCTGACCCGTGCGTCGATCTTGGAACCGTCGGGCCCGTACACGATCAGCTCGACCGAGGGGTCGCAATTCGCGCCCTGCTCGGGGCGTCGCTTCGTCAGGAAGCCGACGATGGTGTGCCCGCTCTCCAGGCGCGCGTCGAAATACCAGTGTTCGAAAGCCCGGCGGCTGGTGGAGGCATGCAGCCCGTGGTCCTTGGGCACGACGAGGCTCAGCTCGCCGTCCTTGTTGCCCGGCCCGTTCCAGGCGTCGGTGATCGCAATGGTCATGAGATGTCCTTGTCGTGGTGGTCAGCGTCGGAGGGAGGAACTGGCGTCGAAGTGGGCGGTACGGCCGTCCATCTGGGCCTCCCACCAACTTCTGCGGTGCCACACCATGAGGGCCTCATGGGCCTGCTTGAGCCCAGGCAGGCGACGCAGCAGCTCGACCGCCGTGATCAGGGGGTAGCGCGCCAGCAGGATGAGCACCCACGGGAACGGGTTCGGCAGGTCGTACGGCTTGCGGGTGGCCGGTGCCATCCAGATCGCGCAGTACGCAGCGATGATCCGGTAGTTGTACGCCGAGCGAATCCGCTGGAGTCGTGACTGGCCGGGGCGCGGCGCGAACGCGGCGGGGAAGGACTCGATGAGTTCCTTGCCGTGCGCACCGGAGTCATAGGAACGGGCCGCAGTCGCCATCGCGAGCACCTGAAGGCAGTCGCGTACGGTCGTGGGTCTCCACTTCGGTTGTACGCCGAGCAGATGTCCTTGGTACTGGTTGAAGTGCAGCAGGTCACGCATTTCGCGGGCGCTCGTCTGGTACCCGAGCAACCACAGCGACAGCGCAGGTGCGATGCTGCCACCGATCTGGGTCAGCATCATGTAGGTCTGGCTGATCGGCAGACCCCACTTCTCGGCGTCCCACTCGGAGTGCTCACCGACACGCTTGCGCGTGGCAACGTGCATGATCCGGACGAGCATGGCGGTGGTGCGACCATGGGAGCCCGGGGAGAAGAGGGCGTCGGCCTCGGAGGTGTCGATCCAGAACTTCGCGGACTCCAGGAATCGGCGCAGCGCGTTGTCCCCGGCGTACCCCCCGGCCAGCGAGAGCGGGGTGGCCACGCCGCTCTCGGTGTAGATCTCCAACGTGATCACGCCGGCGACGTTGAACAGCATCGTTCCCCAGCGACGCCAGATCGCCGCTCCGCGCTCGACACGGTCGCGATCGACCCATTCGGGCACGGTGTCGAAGTCGGCGAAGAGCTCGCGCATCGACTCAGGCGCCTCGGGTACGGCGTCGATGCCCTCGGTCAGCGCCTTGGTCAGCATCGCTCGACCCTGCTTGTGTCCGATCTCGCCGAAGAACACTTCGGCAACGAACTTCTCGGCGACGGGGTCGCCGCCGTAGAGGTCGTCACACAGCAAAGCCGCCTGCTCGTCGGTCGGGAACAGCTCGTGCTTGAACCACCTGCGGAGGAAGGTCTCACGCTTGAGCCAGGCCGGCTCCTGACGAGCCTCCCAGTAGCGGAAGTTCGTCGGCGTACGAAGGCCCGCGCGAGCGGCGGAGTCAACTGTCACGGTTCATCTCCCGGGTAGGGGCGCGGCACATGCTTGTTCCATACCCTTGGGTACGGAGTTTCCATACCGTAAGGTACGGATCGTGGTCACGCAAGCATCTCCCGCGACAAAGGGCAGTCAGCCACGTCTGAGCGCCGCCGTCTGGGAGAAGCGCGCGCTCGAACTTCTGGTCGCTGAGGGACCCGCGTCGGTGAAGATCGCCCGACTCTGCGCCGACCTCGGAGTCACCAAGGGGAGCTTCTACTGGCACTTCGCCGACATCGACGCGCTGATGACCACGGTCGCGACCACGTGGTGCGCCGAGACCCGCGAACTGTTGGTGCAGCTGGACGTCATCCAGCACGTACCACCGCTGGATCGGTTGCGGGCCATGGCACTGCGACTCGTCGACGACACCTCCTGGCAGACCGAACGCGCCCTTCGCGAATGGGCACGGCTCGACCCGATGGTGGCCAAGGTCCTCGAGGAGACCGAGGCATTCATCTTCGAAACAGTGCAGGCGACGCTCGTCGACATGGGCGCGTCCGCCGAAGCCGCACGTCTGCGCGCCGGACTGCTGGTGTACGCGGGGATCGGCTTCGCCCACGGCGGACACGCGCTACCCAAACCGGAGCCCGCCGACATCGACGACCTGATCGCGTTCGTCGCCATCGGGCTCGACCTCACCGCGGGTGAGAACGACCAGACGCAACGCCCACAGCCGTGATCACGAACGCGAGCGCCACACCCGCCGCGCACCACCACAGCGACTCCCGGTAGGCCGAGCCGACCGCCGTCGCAGAGCGGTACTGCGTGCCGGCGAGGCCCACGAGCAGCGGTAGGCCGGCGACCGCGAGCAGGCCAGCAGTCCGCGAGACTGCGTTGTTGATCCCGCTCGCCAGCCCGGCGTACCGCTCGGGGGCCGCGGCCAGGACTGCTCCGGTCAACGGAGCGACCATCATCGACAGTCCCAGACCCATGACGATGACCCCCGGGAGGATGTCGAGGACGTACGACGGGTGCCTCGGTGAGAGGGCGAGAAGCGCGAGGCCCACGGCGACGGCCGCCTGACCTGCGAGCATCGGCCGTTTGACCCCGATCTTCGAGGAGAGCGCACCGAAGCGGGAGGCGAGGAAGAACATCACCACCGAGAGCGGCACGGTCGAGGCACCGGCCGCCAGAGCCGTCCATCCGGCGGTGACCTGCAGGAACAGGGACAGGAACAGCAACAGACCGGACAAGGCCGCGTACACGAACAAGGTGACGACGTTGATCACGCTGAAGTTGCGGTTGCGGAAGAGATGCAGGGGCACCAGCGGGTCGGGAGTACGCCGCTCCAGGACCACGAACGCGACCACGCTCAGCGCGGCGACCACCAACGGGATCACCGTCGACGGCTTTGCTCCGGTCGCGGGCCAGGCGGTGAGGCTCCAGGTCAGGCTGCCGAGCGCGAGCGGCGTCAGGATCATTGCGGGAAGGTCGAACGTCTTCGACGCGTTCGGGTCGCGCGACTCCGGCGCCGCACGCAGTAGGAGCAACACGATCGCCGCGATCGGCAGGTTGATCCAGAACGCGATACGCCAGTCGATCCCCACCAACCAACCACCCAGCGCCGGGCCGGCCGCCGTGGCGATGCCGAGAGTGCCTGTCCACGCGCCGATCGCCCGCATCCGGTCGTCCTCCTCGAACGAGGACTGCAGCATGGCCAGCGAGCCCGGCGTCATCATCGCGGCGAAGATCCCCTGGATCGAGCGCGCAGCGATCAAGACGCCAACCGTGGGGCTGAGCGCAGCCAGCGCCGACGCGACCGCGAAGCCGGCGATCCCCCATCCGTACACGCGCTTGCGCCCGAACCGGTCTCCCAGCGATCCGCCCACCAGGATGAGCGAGGCCAGGGTGAGGGTGTAGCCGTTGATCACCCACTGCAGTTCGGCGAAGCTCGCGTGCAGGTCACTCCCGATGTGCGGCAACGCCACGTTCGCGATGGTGCCGTCCAGGAACCCCATCCCGGACCCGAGCACCGTCGTGGCAATGAGTCGGCGGCCGCGGGGTTCGTCCATCCTCAGGAGGGTCACTCCTCCATCATGGCTTCCACGCGCGCGGGGGTCGACGTCAGTTGGCGACCCCGTGGGCGAACGCGTACGCAGCTGCGGCCGTACGCGACTGAACATCGAGTTTGAGGAAGATGTTGCTGAGGTGCCGGGCGACGGTCTTCTCGCTGAGGTGGAGGTCACGGCCGATGTCTCTGTTCGACTGTCCGGCGGCCACGAGGCGCAGGACTTCGAGTTGGCGTTCGGTCAGTCCGCCGACATCAGTCCGCGCCAGAACTGCGGCCGGGACGGCCGCCCCCATGGCCATCAACGCCGTACGGCCGATGTCGGCCTGCCGGCTGCTCTCGGCATGGCCCCCCAACGCCGCGAGGGCGTCTGCCAACAACAGGCGCGCTCGCGCGGCCGCGTACGCATGGCCCGACTCGAGGAAGAGGTCAATGGCGTGCCGCAGGCTGACCTCCGCCCGTGCAGGGTCACTGGCCGCCAATGCCCATGCCCCTTCGGCTCGCGCGGCGTGCGCCCGCAACTGCACGGTGCCAAGTCGGGCCACGACGGTTGACAGCTCCCTGACAACGTCGGCAGCGCCGTCAACATCGCCGTCACCCAGGAGCAGGTCGACGACTGACACCAGCTTCTGCGCCCGGTGGATCGGGGTGCCAGCGCGCGAAAGCATCCTGCGTCCAGCCGCGGCCGCGTCGGCGCGACGCCCACAGGCAAGGTCGAGAGCCGCCTGCTGCGGGACTGGATCCCAGCCGGATTCGGAGGCCAGCCGGAGCGCCTCGGCGGCCTCGGCATGTCTGCCCTGCACGCGGAGGACGTCGCCAAGTTCGGCGTACGCACAGCCCAGGGGGCGAGGACGGCCTCCGTGCTTGAACCGCTCGATGGACTCCTCGAATTCGACCACTGCACCCGCAAGGTCGCCGTGCATCGCCGCCACCTGACCCTTGTGCAGCGAACACGTACCCGTGAACATCTCGAGTCCCCGCTGATCCGCGCACCAGGCGTCGAGGGCGTGGGTCCACTGGGCGACCCGACCGAACTCCCCCAACTCCTGGCAGGCCTCGATCGAGGAGCACAGGACCATGCCGGCCAGCAGCGGCGACATCTCCCCTGCGATCACACTCACCATGGCCTCGTCGAGGAAACCGAAACCACCGACGAGATCGCCTGAGTAGATCGCCCGTCGACCGCGGGACATCAGGCCGCACCCGACCAGGTTCGCGTCGCCGAACCGGCGCCCGACCTCGACCACGCGCTCGGCGCGATCTGCCGCGGCGGCGTGGTCTCCGCTCAGCACGTCGCGCATCAACCGCGCGAATTCCAGGTAGCCGCGCTCGACGGATGCCTCCGGTAGGTCCTCAGCCAGACGCTCGGCGCGCGCGATCCAACCGTTCGCGACCGCGAACTCGCCGTTCTGGCGGAGCACGACGGACAACCAGAACGCTGTGCGTACCGCGGGCTCGAGGTCCCCACCGGCCAGGTAGGTCTGATGGGCCCGTTGCATCGCGGCGACACAGTCATCGTGGCGGCAGAGGAGGTAAGCGGCGGTCGCCAGATCAGCGAAGTCGGCTGCTCGGAGCGCGCCACTGCCGGCGGCGGACAAGCCCTCGTACGCCGTCAGCCAGTCCCGTCGTTCGAAAGCCTCGCGGCCGCGTACAACGACATCGTCGTTGCCCATCCTTCGAGCCTAGACCTGCATCACGCTCGCAGCCCGACGAGCGGCTCGGCTGCCTTCGACTCGGTCGCCCGGGCCCGAGCCGCGATCCGGTCAGCCACATACTGGGCGTCGCGGCCAATGCCCGGGAAGACCATCGAACTGAAGGCGTACTGGAAGATCAGGCCACAGAAGTAGAGGCCGGGCACCGCTGCCACTTCGCCGCGATATTCCGCCGGCCAGCCGTCAGCGGCGAGAGGGAGATCCTCGATCCAGCCGAACGAGTGTCCGAAGCCCGTGGCCCACACCACCGAAGTCGCCTCGATGACGGTTCCGTCGCTGAGCACCGGCCTTCCGTCCCGCACCTCGACAACGCGCTCAGTAGTGCGTTCCACACCAACGCCGGCCAGATCAGGTGCCTTGGTACGCAAGAGCGGCGCCCCGTGCGCACGCATCGCCTTCATGACCTTGCGACCCATCGGAGTACGACGGGTCAGCACGTGATTCCACGTCCACAACATCACCGGGAAGATCCGCTGAGAGCGCGGGTCCTCGGGGCGCCCGGGAATCTGGCCGGTGTCGCGGCCCGACAGCGTGACCGGATGTGTCGCCGCGAGCTCGTACGCAATGTCGGCGCCGGAGTGCGACGCACCCACCACCAGCACGCGACCGGCCGGTACGTCGGAGACGCTGCGGTAGGCGCTGGAGTGCAGTTGCGTGATCGCGGGATCCAGATCGGCTGCGAAGGACGGGACTCGGGGCTGACTCGCCTTGCCGACTGCGACGACGACGTTGTCGCAGGTGAGATCGCCGCCCTCGATGCTGACCAGGAAGGTGCCGTCCTCGCGTCGTGTCACGCCGGTGACCGCCGTGTTCGTACGCACCGGCAGTTCATGGTGCAGCGCGTACGCCTCGATGTACGCGGCCACCTCGTCGCGACGCGGGAATCCAGTCGGCTCACCTGGGAACGGCAGTCCGGGGAGGCCGTCGTACTTGCGCGGGGTGAACAGTACGAGCGAGTCGTAGTGCCGACGCCACTGGTCGCCGAGGCGACCGTTCGAGTCGAGGATGACGAACGGCCGCCCCATCTGCTTGAGGTGATGTCCGGTCGACAGTCCTGCCTGCCCGCCGCCGATGATGACGGTCTCGATGTGCTCGTTCATGGTCGCTCCTGGGTTGTGGCCGATGTCGTCCACGCTAGGAAGCGGACGCGCCCGGCCGCATCGGGCGAATCACCCATCCACCGCGGGCGGGCGTGGGTATTTCGTGGGCCCGCAGTGATCGTCTGGGCGGCGCCGACAAGCAGCGGCGCGAAGCCTCGCTGCTACAACAACCACTCCACCGGCACGTCGGGGTCAGGTTCGTAGCGACATCGAATTCCGGTCCGTACCCTCGCGCTGAGATGACGCGCGACGACCGGGTCGACTCCATGAATCGCATCGATCGCGGCCGCGACGGCCTTGCGGACGGTCGTTCGTGCCCGTTCGGCGCCGCTGCCCACGACCCGCGGTCGTCCGCCGAGGCGCGCATCGGCAGCAAGCTCAGCCAGGAGCGCCTCACGCTCGGCGGCGAGCGACTCCGCACGACCCTGATCGGCCCACGCATCGGCCTCATCGAGCTCGTGATCGCTCCACCGGAAGGTGATCTGACCAGTCTGGACCACACCCCAGTGGGGGCACTGGCAGCGGTCGTCGGGCAATCCTGCGAACAGGGGCGCCGGGTCCACGTCCTCCGGGAAGGATTCGAACCCGACCGTGTAGTGGTCGAGTTCGGCGTACCGCCCCTGGATCACCGGGAGGTCCACGGCGATCGGGGTGGTCATCTTGTTGGCACTGGGCATCATGACTCCTCGGGGTTGAAGGGAACTTCCACCCAGGAGGCGTGATTCGCGACGTCACATTGTGAGGTCCCGGCACAATCACTCCCATGAACCAACCGGTCCGGCCCAGAGTCCAGCTTCCCGGGATCAGCTCCCGGGCGTGGGAGCACCCGGCGGACCGTGGGGCCCTTGTGGCGCTGCGCAAGTTGCGCGGATTCGACACGATCCTCAAGGCACTGTCGGGACTGGTCAACGAGCGTACGGTCCGGCTGTCGCTGCTCGGCAGCGCGGTGAAGGTCGACGAACGACAGTTCACCCGGCTGCACTGGCTCCTGGGCGACGTGGGCGCGGCACTGGACGTCGCTGAGCTTCCTGAACTCTTCGTGCTAGCAGACCCGCAACTCAACGCCGTGACCATCGGTATGAATCGGCCGATGATCGTTCTCAACAGCGGCCTGGTGGATCTGCTCGACGATGAGGAACTCAGATTCGTGATCGGTCACGAGGTGGGGCACGCGCTCAGCGGCCACGCCGTTTATCAGACCATCCTGCTGCGTCTTCTGGCCCTCTCCGGCGCACTGGGAGCGATCCCGCTGGGCGGCCTGGGCACTCGGGTGATCGTGGCCGCGTTGTTCGAATGGTCCCGGAAGGCGGAGCTCTCCGCAGACCGAGCCGCCCTGCTGGCGTGTCAGGATCCACAGGTCGCGCTGCGCGTCCACATGAAGGTCGCGAGCGGTGGCCATCTGGAGGATCTGGACCCGCCATCCTTCCTCGCCCAGGCCAGTGAGTACGAGGCGGCCGGCGATGTGCGCGACATGCTCCTGCGGTTGCAATTGGTCGAGAATGCCAGCCATCCGTTCGCGGTCGTACGCGCGAAGGAACTGCGCCGGTGGGTGGACAGTGGCGAGTACGCCCGCATCCTTGCCGGGAACTACCCGCGTCGCGAGGACGATGCCCACGCGCCCCTGAGTGAGGCAGCGCAGGAGGCTGCGGCGAGCTACGCCGAATCCTTCAGCAGCATCGGTGACACCCTGGGGCGCTTCCTTCAGGACGTGGTCGGCGTGATTGGCGGAGTCAAGGGCTGGCTGGAGGAGAAACTCCGTTGAAACACGTCTGCCCCGGATGGCTCCGGAGCACGCGGCGTACCCGTGGATACACCGAAGTCGTCACTACGCGTCTGAGGTGAGCGTGACCGCGATCCCGGGCAAGCACTTCGGTGTATCGCCAGGTACGACGAGGGCCCCGGCCGATTGCCGGGGCCCTCGTCGTGATCGGGTCAGAGACCCATGTCCTTGGCGATGATCGTCTTCATGATCTCCGACGTCCCGCCGTAGATGCGGTTGACGCGGTTGTCGGCGTAGAGCTTCGCGATCGGGTACTCGTTCATGAAGCCGTAGCCGCCGTGCAACTGCAGGCAGCGGTCGATCACCCGGTGCGCGACCTCGGTGCAGAACAGCTTCGCCGACGCTGCCTCGGCCGGGGTCAGGTCGTGGTTGTCGAGCGCCTCGAGCGCGCGGTCCGCCACCGCCTGAGCGGCGTCGACCTCGGCCTTGCAAGCCGCAAGCTCGAACTTGGTGTTCTGGAACGCGGCCACCGGCTGTCCGAAGACCTGACGCTGAAGCACGTAGTCGTGAGCGAAGCGCACCGCCGCCTCGGCCTGGGCGTACGCGCCGTGCGCGATGCCCCAGCGCTCGGAGGCCAGGTTCGTCCCGAGGTAGTAGAAGCCGCGACCCTCTTCGCCGAGCAGGTCCTCGGCCGGAATCTCGACGTCAACGAAGGACAGCTCGGCGGTGTCGGAGGTACGCAGGCCGAGCTTGTCGAGCTTGCGACCGATCGAGTACCCCTCGGAGTGGGTGTTGACCGCGAACAGCGAGATGCCGTGACGACGGTCCTCGGCGGTGGCCGGGCTCGTACGCGCCGCAACGATGACGCGGTCGGCGTGGACACCACCGGTGATGAAGGTCTTCGCGCCGTTGAGGATGTACGTGCCCTCGGCGGTGCGCTTCGCGGTCGACCGCATGCCGGCCAGGTCGGAGCCGGTGCCGGGCTCGGTCATCGCGAGCGCCCACATCTCCTCGGCGGCCACGAAGTTCGGCAGGTAGCGCTGCTTCTGCTCCTCGGTCGCCAGCATCAGGATGTACGGCAGGGCGAGCAGTACGTGCACGCCGGATCCGCCGAAGGTCACGCCCGCACGGGCGGTCTCCTCGTACTGGATCGCCTCGAACTTGTGGCTGTCGATGCCGGCGCCGCCGTACTCCTCCGGCACCCGGATGCCGAACAGACCGAGCTCGGCCATCTTCGTGTAGAGCTCACGCGGCACGATGCCCGCGGCGAACCACTCGTCGTGGAACGGCACGACCTCGGTCTCGATGAAGGCCCGCAGGGTCTTGCGGAAGTCCTCGTGGTCCTCGCCGTACACGGTGCGCCGCATGTCTACTCCTTGATCAGATTGGTACAAAGAATCTAACATGTTCCAAACTGTCGAGAAAGGGGTGATTGTGAGCGCTTCTGTGACCTCGCCTACTCCCCTGCCGTCACGCGGCGGCCGCCCTGCTGGGGCAACGCCGGAAGAGGTCCTGCGAGAGGCCCGCCGCGCGTTCAACGCAGGGGTACGCGTCGACGCGCGAGCCATCGCCGAGAAGCTCGGCATCAGCCGCACCTCGATCTATCGCTGGTACGGCGCCCGCGACGGACTGATGGGCGCGGTCCTGGCCGCGGAATTCCGCTACCTCGTGGACACCTGTGAGGTGACCACAGGCCCCAGCGCCGGACGGATCAAGGCCACCGTGCTCGCCGTCAGCGCGACCATGGCCCACCACGCACCCTTCGCCGCCTACCTCAGCGACCACAAACTCGAGGCGCTCCGGGTCATCACCGCCAGCGACGGCCGGGTGCAACCTGCGTCGGTCGCGCGGGTCCGCGAGATGATCGACCAGGCGATCCAGCGCGACGGGTACCAGCCGCGACTGGAGTCGGAACTTCTGGCGTATACGCTGATCCGGCTCGTCGACGGGTTCGTCTACACGTCGTACGACGACTCGCGGGTGGCACTCAACACGGATCTGAGTCAGTTGGATGCAGTGCTGACGGCGTTGCTCTGAGGGATCCGCGTCGGTGACGACACCAGGCTGAATCCCCGCCGCCTTCGATCGAGTTGCGGCCGCTCGACGGACCCGCGCGTCCGAAGGACAGACCAGACGGCTGTCCGCGCAGTACGCGGAGCGAGAAGGCTGCCGGCGAACCGGACTTGGCATGCCGATCGGTCACCCGAGATCGCTCCTGCGGCACCCGGCGTTGATGTGTCCTCGCGACGTACCTGACACGTCACCAAGACACGTCAACGCCGCCGGTAGATGCGATCCGCCTGGCAGATGACTCAGGTCGAGGTTCGCCAGGAAGTCACGCGGCACCGAGCGGGACGCTGCTCGTCGTCTGCTCATGCGGCGCAGGGATCTACCGGACGCCTCGACGGTCCGGGTCAGGGCTTCCCGCGCAGGATGATGCAGGTGGTCGTGCCGTGGGCGACGAGACGCCCGGATTCGTCGTGGACCCGACCCTCCGCCGTAGCGGTGGTGCGGCCGACGTGGATCGTGGTCCCGGTGGCGACCAGGCGTACGCCGTCGGTCTTCACGGCACCGATGTAGTTCACCTTGAGTTCGAGGGTGGAGTAGCCGACGCCTGCCGGGAGCGTTGTGTGCACAGCGCACGCCATCACGGAGTCGAGGAGCGTGGCGCACACGCCTCCGTGCAGGCTGCCCAGCGGGTTGCCGAAGTCTGGCTTCGTGGTGATGGCGAACTCGACCTTGCCCTCTTCGAGCGTGAGCGTCTCCATGCCCAGCAGTCGGCCGATGTGCGGGAAGTCTGCCGTCACCAACGTGCCGGCGCGGAGAAGTTCCAACCCGGAGAGGGTCGTGGGGTCGGGGGCAGTCATGTGAGGTCCTTCACCATCGCAGCGACGTTGATTGGTATAGACTATGGCCTAGTCCATAGCCACTGAGGATCGGAGCGGCGTGATGACGACCACAGCGCGCGGCACGAGTACGCGCGAGCGGATGTTGTGGAGCGCGCTCGCCCTGCTCCAGGAACGCGGCGCCAACGCCCTGACGGTCGACGCCGTCCTCGCGCACAGCAAGACTCCGCGCGGATCCGTCTATCACCACTTCCCCGGCGGCCGGGAGCAGATCCTGGCCGAGACGACCCGGCTCGGGTCACAGTTCGTGAGCGCGATGATCGACCAGACCGGCTCCTCGCCCGTTGACCTCATCGACGGGATCGCCGCGTTCTGGAAGGACGCCATGCTCAGGTCCGATTACCAGACCGGGTGCACTGTGGCTGCGGTGGTGATCGATGGGCACCAGGCGTCCGAGGAGGTCGACGCGATTGCGCAGGAAGCCTTCGCAACCTGGACCGGGCAGGTGCACGACACCTATGTCCGCGCGGGTATCCCGTCCGAGCGCGCCTCGCTGCTGGCTTCGATCACCCTGAGCCTCGTCGAAGGCGCCCTCATCCAGGCCCGCATCCGACGCAGTCTCAGCCCACTCGACGAAGCCGCCTCCTCTCTCAAACTCCTGCTCGCCCAACCGTGACCACCCCGAGGACCCCATGACTCGCATCGACACGTTCACCAACGGCAGTCTCCGCTTCCCTGCGCGCGACAGCGGCCCGCTCGACGGCGTACCCGTTCTGCTCCTGCACGGCTGGCCGCAGGACGGCGAGAGCTGGGCCGAGGTCGCCGCACGGCTCAACGAAGCCGGCTACCGCACGCTCGCCCCCGACCTCCGTGGCGTCACGCCGACCGCCAGCCCGGCCGGACGCAGCGCGTACCGCGGGAGCGCCCTGCGCACGGACGTCGCCGCGATGGTCGACCAGATCGGACAGCCTGTCCACCTGGTCGGGCACGACTGGGGTGCGGCGCTGGCGTGGAACGTCGCCTGTCACCAGCCGGAGCTCGTACGCAGCCTGAACGCTGTCTCGGTGCCGCATCCGGGCGCGTTCATCCGGTCGATGGCGACGAGTACGCAAGGACTGGCGTCCTGGTACATGTACGTCTTCCAACTCCCCTGGCTGCCCGAGCTCGTCCTCGGCTCGCAGCGATTCATGACGGCGTCGCTCATGGGCACGGGTCAGAGTCGCGAGGCAGCCGCGCGCGATGCCCGACGCAACGGCGTACGCGGCCTGCGGCGGGGCGGCCTCAACTGGTACCGCGGTGCCGTCCTGGAGCCTCGCGACCTGGGCTCCCCCACGTCGGTGCCGGTGCTGCAGGTGTGGAGCGACGGCGACAAGGCGGTGATGCGCGGCTCGATCGAGCGTTCGGCCGCGTACGCGACCGGGCCGTACCGACTGAGCGTCTTCGAGGGGGTCAGCCACTGGATCCCGGACGAGGTGCCGGACCGGCTCGCAGCCGAGTTGGTCAGCCACTTCGAGGAGGTCGACCAGTGAATGCTGAACCTCACGGAGACCGCAGTCGGTAGCGAAGGTGGGTCACCCGATCCCCGATCACCCTGACGTGAGGATCCTCGAGCTGCCGCTGCGAGTCGAGTGAGCCGAAGTAGCGCTTGCCGGACCCGAAGACCACGGGCACCACGTCCATCGCCACCTCGTCGATCAGACCGAGCGCGAACGCCTGCCCGCCGATGTCGCCGGCGGTGACGGCAACATCTCGGTCGCCCGCGAGCTCCTTGGCCGTGCGTACGGCCTCGGCGACATCGTCGACGAAATGCACTGACGCCTCGGGATGCCACCCGTCCGGCTTGGGGCGATGGGAGATCACCACGATGTGATCTCCGGCGGGCGGCTTGCCCTCCCAGCCGTTGGTCTGGTCGAAGAGTCGCCGGCCCATGATCGTGGCGCCGATCCCGTCCCACATCGGGCGTACGTACTCCGCCGACGCCCGGCCGATCCGGAACGGCGCGCCCTCGACGATCTCGGTGTCACCGTTGAAGTACCACTCGAACAGCGGACCGACGTCGTCGTGCTCGTCGGCAATGAACCCGTCGACCGACACCACCGCATGCATGACCACGAGACCCATGGTTCGAGCGTGCCACCACGAGCGCTTCGACGGAAGAACGAGGCTGGGCGAGGTCACACCGTCCGGCTCTGGGGCCGACCGGTCCGAATATAGGCCTATTTCGGACCCGTTTTATGGCCTTTTCGTGGTAACGTGGCATCCGTGCAGACCATCCCGCTGTCGGACTTCAAGGCGCACCTGTCAGAGAACGTCGAGCGCGCCCAGGTCGAGCACGAACAGTTCACCATCACGCGCAACGGCCGCCCGGCGGTCGTGATGATCTCGGCGGACGAGTGGGAGTCCATTCAGGAGACCCTGTTCTGGCGCCGGCAGGCCGGAATCCTCGACGACATCGCAGAAGCCGACGCTGAGTACGCATCCGGCGGGGGCCTCGAAGAGACGGAACTGCGCGCGCACCTCGGACTGCGCTCTCGAGGATGACTCACCGCGTCCTGGTCTCCGCGCCAGCGCAACGGTCGCTGGCCAAACTCCCACCCCGCATCGCGGAACCCTTGGTGGCCTTCATCTTCGGGTCCCTGGCCGACGCGCCACGCCGACGCGGCAAGCCCTTGCAGGACGACTTCGCCGGCCTGTGGAGCGCCCGCCGCGGCGACTATCGAGTCATCTACCGAATCCACGAGCAAGACGTCGTCCTGCTGGTCGTGAAGCTCGCCCATCGGGCGGAGGCTCATCGGCCACTCTGACCGCCGTCGAGTCAGGACGAAGCGGGCGGACCCACCAACAGAGCCACGCCGGTCAGCACCACCACAGCCACGAGGGCAACCGCAAGACCGCGTACGGGCGCGACCAGCACCCAGCGCACCAGCGACTCGGGACGGCTCAAGCCGGCATCCGCAGACGTACGCAGCCGCCACGACGCCCCGATCCAGCCGCGGCGCACTGCGAGGAGTTCGACGACGATGGTCACGAACGGCGGGATCGAGGCCAGCAGAGCCCCGATGCCCCGTCGCAACGTCCACTTCTGGTCCACCCAAACGGTCACAGTCGTGACGACGTAGCTGATGAACACGACGCCGTGGATCATCCCGAAGACCTTCACGCCGAGCTCGGTCGTGTGGGTCACGTACTTGAGGAACATGCCGGTCAGCAGCAGCGCCCACGTGATCGCCTCGGCAATCGCGATGCGACGGAACAGGTCCAGGGGGCGGGAGAGGAAGCTCACGTGGGTGAAGGCTACCGACCGTCGACAACCGGGTCAGATCAGTACGTCGATGCGCAGCGGTGCAGCCAGGTCGATCAGCCACTCGAGATCCGCCGACAGCGCGAAGGCCCGAGCGAAGGAGTTGTCCTGCTCGAAGGCGTCCGCGCACCGGTCGCCGAAGAAGACGTACGCCTTCTCACTGTCGTAACGCTTCGACATCCAGACCATGCCGTCGAAGCCCGCCGCGTGGGCAGCCTCTCCCCAGGTCGCCGTCTGC